>NZ_LQPC01000036.1 GCF_002101705.1 Mycolicibacterium iranicum
CGTGGCCGAGGACTTGATCAGCGCGCGCGGCGAACGCCATCACGGTCCGCTGACGGCGGGCCGCTGCGGCCAGTCTCGGCCACGCGAGCACGGCCACCGCCGCGGCGATGACTCCCGCTAGCCACAGCCGGGAGGCAAGGATCAGCACGAGACCGAAGGTCGCAGCGCCCAAGACCGCGGCCGCGGCGCTGGCAGGGATGATCGGCACCGCGTCGACCCCGCCTCTGCGCCACCAGCGCACCCAGGCCGCTGCGACGATCACACACACGGCGAGGCCGACCACCCCGGCCGCGAGGATCGCGGCGGCGATCCACCCGGCGGTAGTGAGATGCCAACCCTGCGCGGGCCGCCAGCCCGTGACGGCTTCCGGGTTGAACGGGTCGCCGTGAAAAGGGGTTCGGTTGGGTTCAGCCAGCCCGTACGGGACCGCGGCGGCCAGGACCGCAGAACGGTTCGCCCAAGCCGCGACAGCCAGAACGGCCACCGCCAGCGCGATCCACAGCCGGTCAGTGTCGGTAATGGTGTCGTCGGTCTCGGTGCTCATCGGTCGCGCCCTTGCCCGCCCCGCTGCTGCTCGCGGGCCTGCTGGCGCTGCTCCTGGCGGCGGGCGGCTTCGGCGCGGGCCGCGGCGGACCGTTGGTCACGCTGCTGCACGGTCGGCTGCTGCTCTTTCGGTGCCCGCTCGGTCTCAGATCGACCGCCTGGCAAGCGCGGACCAATAGGACCGGCCGGTAGCGGCCGCTCCCCTGGTCGGCGTCGGCGCATAGAAACAACAGCGTTGCCGTGCTCGTCACTGCCCATCACTCGGGTGCCGGTCCAGCCCTCAACCCCACCGCGATCCTGAGTGGCCTGTTCCGTCGCCTCGTCAAGCCGCGCACTCCACTGGGCGTCTGACAGCAGGACGCGCCCGTTCCGGTCGCGCGGAACCGGAACCGTGAACGTCAGTTCTTCGTCCATGTGGGTGGCGTCCTTTCATCATCGATGTAGGTGTGACGTGACGCTAAACGGCGGGCGCGACACCGTGAAGGGATCACCGTTCACGCCCCCCGCGTTCTCGAGCGTCGCGCGCCCGCCGCTGCTGGCGGGCTTGCTCGCGGTGCTGGGCTTCCTCGAGCGCTGCCGCCATCCGCTCCTCACGGCTTGGCGCGGCACTGGCGCGGGTTGGCGCGCGTGTCTCACGCCGCCGCGGTGGCTGACGATCGGGCGCGGCCCGCTTAGGAGTGCGGGCAGCCGCACGGTTCCGCTTCGCGCCGCGCTCCAACCGGGTCAGCTCGTAGTCCCGTTCGATGCCGTCACTGATCCGCCCGAATCGGCGGTAGTCGTGGCTCTCGGACAGCAGGCGGCCGTCATGGCCGCGCTGCAACAAGGTGATGTGAATGTGGCGCGGATCGTGGCGCACCGCTTCCCACGCATAGCCTTCGGCGTTGCCGGTGAACTCCCCCACCACCCGCCGCGCGATCGTCGACCAATCCCGATCCGACAACACCCGATCCTCGGGCGCGGCGGCCACCGCCAGCCGGATCACCCGGCCCCGCTTGCCTGACACGTTGTCGCCGTCATCGCGAATCTTGGCCTGCATCGTCCGGGCACGCGCCCGCCAGTCCCGGCCCGCCACCGTGCCCGCGACACGGCGGGGACTGTGGTGCTCCATTGCCCGCCCCGGCCCGTAGTCATAGGCCAGCGCCTTACCGGCATGCACCCCGCGGGTGCGCTTGATGATCACCGCCGCGACCCCCACCGACTCAACCGCGCCGCCGCGGCGGCCAGGGCGTCATCAGCGGCCGCCACCGCGGCCGCCTCGGCGCGGTCGGCGGCCACGTCACCGGCCTGCACCAGCAGCCCAGCAATTCGGCCGGCAACGGTGCGCGCCTCGCCGGTTTCCCCGGTCGGCCGCCGCGCCTGGTGCTCCTCAACCGCGGCCGCCACACTGTCCCGCACCCACGCCCCGAAGCCCATGCCGTTCAGCCGCGCCGCGTCCCGCATGGCGGCGTGCAACCGCGGGTCCAGCCTCAAGAACACCAGCCGATCCCGCTTGCCCACACACAACACCGGCTCCTTGGCCCCGCGCGGCTGGTCGTGTCCAAGCCGCTCCGCGGCCGCCGCCACCTTCCCCGCCGCCGCGGCGACCGACCCCGCAGCCGGACCCCGCATGTACCGCTGCCGCACCGCTTCATTCAGCGCCGTACCGGCGCGCGCCAGCGCGGCGACCTCAGCTGGTGACGGCGACGGAATCGGCCGCCGAAAACCCGGCGCATCGAGCGCCGCCAACGCCGCGGCGAGCACCGCGCCAGCGGTGCCGCCCTCTCCCCCGCGCCAGTGGGCGGCCACCGGCCCCCACACCAGCGCAGTCGTCCGCCCTGTCAAGGGCGGCGAATCTGCGACCGCTTCCACGCTGATCAGCGTACACACGACCACCGTCGTGCAGCGGCATTTATGCCGCCCCCGCGAAGCGGGCAAGGGCGAAAGCTATGAGGCGCAGCCGATATAGGTTTTGCATACCTTGCTACGTAGTGAGAGGGGACGGCCCTGAGAGTTGTTGACAGGGTGAGTCCGTCCCCTCTCACGGAGTGGAAGGAACGGCCCGCACAAAGCGGCACGGACGGGGGGCGGCGAATGCGCGAGCGCCAGCGAGTGCGAGACACCCCCGGCAGGGCCGCCCGCGGGCCGTTCCGCCTGGGAGCGCTGCGCCGCTCCCGCACACCGCAGGTGTGCATCCGGCAAGCACGCAGTGCGCCGCCGCCCACCCCCCGGGACCGGCGGCTACCATCGGCAGCCATGACCGAGCCGGACCGGGAACGCATCGAAGCGGCACTGTCAGAACTACGCACCGAGGCCACCGCCGCCCTCGACCGACTCACCAACCACCGCGACCGCGCAGCGCAGCTGCGCGCCGAAGCCGACGCCGAACTCCGGGCCTACGCCACCGAATACCGCACCATCAGAGCCCGCGGATTCTTCACCGCCGCCCAACTCAAACAGTTGGGTTTCACCGCCCCGCGCACCCGTCAACGACGGGCCAAACGCACCCCGTAACCGGCGCTCGTCATCGCCCTGGCGCTCACGCTCACCGCCGCCCCTGCGGGCCGCCAATACCGCCCGAATTTCCGCCCGCGCCGCCGCGATCCGCTCCCGCTGTGCGCCAGTCATCGGCGGGCGTACGTCGCCAGCCAACCCCCTCCCCTCGTCCCGGCTTGCGGCGGCAACGCCGCCGCTTTTCGGCGGCCCCTCGGGCCGCCACTCAAGCCGCCGCAGGCGGTGCGCCAAGAACGCGCCAGGACGCTCCACACGATCCGGCCACGACCACCCGCGCGCCCGCATATCGGCGTTCAACGCCTCGGTAATGGACCGCGCAGACCACACCACAGGATCAATCCCCGCGGCCGTGATCGCATCGCACACCGCCCCGATATGGCCGCGGTCCAGGCCATGCGATCGGGCCACCAGCTCAGCCGCCAATCGCTGCACCGCCAGCGGGCGCGCCTCGGCGCGCCGCGGGTGGCGTTTGCTCAATGAGGCTGAGCATTTTTCGGCACGCCTGGGCGTGCTTGGTGAGTCATTACCAACGAGAGATAACCGCCTATCCCGTAGGGATGGCGGTAGGTGGAAACCGTGCACAGGCGCCACAGCCTTACGCGGCACCAAGTGATACACCGAAGGCCGCCGGCCAACCCGCGGAGTGCCCGGCGAACCGTGGCCCCGCTGCGCCTCGACAGCCCACCCCGCGGTCCGCAACAGCCGCCAGGCCGCCGTAACCGTCCGCACGTCACAACCCACCCGCTCCGCGATCGTCGCGCGCGTGATGGCCACATGGCGGCCCGTCGCATGGTCGGCGTACTCGGCCATCACCGCCGCCACCGCCAGCACCGTGGGAGCTTCCATCTTCACCCCGGCCGACTCCTTGGCCGTCGCGAAACCCGCGCCATTCGCCCACTGGCTCAACGCCGACAGCCAGCCCGCACGGCTAGTCCACATCGGCGCGCGCGGCGCAGCCGCGCCAGCCTGCACCACCCAGCCGCGCCACACGGTGGCGCGCTTCGCGCGGGCCACCGACGACGGCGCGGCCGCGGCGGTGAACGCCGTTCCTGGCCGCGCTGAAGAATCCGCCCGTTGGGCGGAGAAATAGTCACGTTTTGGATCACAGATAGCGCGTTGCTGTGTATCTGATTCAGGGTGTGCGCTACCGTGAGACGAGTCCAGCAAGACACGTCCCTTTCAGGGGCACCGGGTGCGGACCCAGACCTGAGTTGGCCCTCAGGTCGAAACCTCAGACGAGGCCCCTTCGGGGGCCTTCGTCGTATCAGCAGGTGATCCGCACCGCTATTGACTTGTTGCGTCCGCCCCGGACTTACACCAGGGCCGCGGTGTCTACATCGCCAGCGGCAACCCCTCCCCCTTATCGCAGCGTCGAACCAGATCGGGGCGGCCAACCTGGACCGCTGCCACGTCAGCGAGGTACTGGGCGGCCGTCACGCTGTGAGCCGACGCGAGTGCGTGCACCGCCTCCCATACGGGCCGCGGCGGCCGCGTTTGTAGAACGGGTGACCTCGGCATCGGCCGAGTACTGGCGGCTGGGCTGGTGTCCAGCTCTAGGCCCTCGCGTTGTCCAAGGTCTCGAACAAGGTCGCGGCGACCCACGTGGACGGCCAGCACATCAGCGAGGTACTGGGAAATGGACAGTCCCGCCGCCGTGGCGCATCGGTGCACTGCCGCACGAAGTTCCGGCGGTGTATCGCGCGGTGACTGCAAAAGCAGGCGATCGCCCTTGTGTGGCTGTCCCATGTCGGATGACACTGCCCCAGTAGCGCCAAAATCTGATTGCAGACACGCCGACGGAATCAAGATTCGTCTTAACCTAGAGTCCGTAAGTCAGTACATCAGTAGATACGCATTCGCGTATCAGCGTGCGGTCCGACCGCTCGCGTGCCATCATGTACGGAGTTACTGATCTGCGTGTCTCCGTAAGTCCGTATCTACTGAAAGCGGAGTAAAGTCTGATGTCGCCAGTTCTGACGATCGTGGTGGCCAACCTCAAAGGCGGGTCCACCAAAACCACCACTGCGGCGTTCATCCTGCACGCCCTGGCCGAATCTGGCCTTTCCGTGCTCGGGGTCGACGCGGACGGCGAAAACGAATCGCTGCTGTCCTGGTCGGAAGCAGGGGAGTGGAACATCCCGGTAATCGGTATGCCGGTCACCGATCTGCACCGCAAGCTGCCCGGTGTCGCAGGCGACCGCTACGACGCCGTAGTGATCGACACACCACCGATGAAGGAACGCCGGGGCGTCGTCGCCTCGGCCATCCGACTGGCCACCCACGTCCTGGTCCCGATGGCACCCACAGGGATGGAGTACGCGCGGGTGCCCGCCATCCGCGAGCTGGTTGACGACGCGGCCGCCCTGGCTGCCGACGACCCGCCACAGCTCGCCGTGGTGCTTACCCGCACCGTGCCCAACGCCGCCAGCACCGACGTCTACCGGCAAATGCTGGGCAGCGACGGCGTGCGCGTCCTGGGGCCGACCGTGGGCCGCTTGGAGCGCTACGCCCAAGCATTCGGCCTGCCGATCACCCACGCAGCCGCCACCGCCTACGGCGACATCGCCGCCGAACTACTCGGCGTCACCACCGAGTAAATACGGATATACTGAGTTACTGATAGATGCTCTGACCAGGAGGGACGAGAAGGTGGCGACCGCTGCGGACAAGATCAAGGCCAACGCCGAACGGCTGCGGCAGAAAACGCCGGCCAAATCGTCGGCTGCCGAGGAACCGCCCGCGAAGGACAACCCCGCGCCGCCCGCGCGGCCGTCTGGTGGGGCAGCGGTGCGGCAAAAGAACGTGCGCCGCACCGTCGACCTCACCCCGACTGCTCACCGAGCACTCGACGGATGGCAAAGCACGGTGGCCGAGCGGCTAGGGCTGGCCCGCGTCACGGGACAGGAAGTGTTGGCCGCGCTCGTTGATCGCCTGCTCAGTGATGAGGAGCTAGCCGAGGAAGTCACCCAGGCCATCGCGGCAAATCGCGATTAGACCAGATGTCGCACAACGGAGGGACAATCAACGCTATGAGGACTTCATCACGCGTCGCGGCCGCTGCGCTGGCCGTCGCGACGGGGCTCGTCTGCGCACCGGTCGCGGCCGCCGACCCCGCGCCGCAGCCCACCCCGATCGACTGCGGACCGTACGGGGGTGTGAGCAAGGCGCTTGAAGCCGCGGCCGAACACGCGTCGCCGCCTCTCGGCGAGGACCGGCCCACTCCTGACGGTTTCCGGGCTCCTCCGCCCTTGCGTTGCCAGTAGGCAGATAGAGACGAGCCGATGGGAACTCCCGACGACTTCGACGGCGACAACTCGGCCAACGAGCTGCGCGGCACCTTTGACGGTCTCTGGCGGCGCTATCAGGCGCAGGTCGTGGAGCTGCGGGCCAACCAGCAGCAGTGGCGGGCTTCATGGCAGCACTACCGGACCACCGGCTCAGTGTGGGGCCTTGTGCTGATGAACGCCCGTTTAGGACTACTGGACCCCGACTGGCGCGACACACTAAGCCCGGAATCGCACTACGCCGCCGGATTCCCTCGACCGACAGACCCGGCGCTGCTCGACGCCGACGCCCTGGCCATCTACGAGGTGGCCACCGCCCCGGCCTCGGTCTGGGAACCCCACGCCGCAGGAGGTGACTGGCGGCGGGCGCTGTCTGCCTGGCGCGATGACGCGCGAGCCCTCCAGCGCCACCAGTTCCGCACCAAGCGATGGCTTAGCGACATGACGATTCCTGAGGGCGATAGGCCGAACGCCGCCCGCCTGGACGCTGTACTGGAAGCGCGCGCCCTCGACGCCGTCGAAGCGTCCTACCGAGCAGGGTTGGCCGCTGGGGGTGACACCGAAAACTGGCGCGGCTGGTATCGCGGCCGCATCGGTGAAA
Source organism: Mycolicibacterium iranicum (assembly GCF_002101705.1). GTDB lineage: Bacteria > Actinomycetota > Actinomycetes > Mycobacteriales > Mycobacteriaceae > Mycobacterium > Mycobacterium iranicum. Next base: position 6,919 of record NZ_LQPC01000036.1, read on the forward strand.
CATGGTCTGCCGCCGATGATTCGACATACAAGCTGTATTACTCCGTCGAGCGGGTGCGCTCCGCGATCGACGCCGGACAGCCAATCGTCACGGGAGCAGACACGATCATCATTCAAGAGCACTTACCGGAGTACTGGCACGAGGGGGAAACCAAGCCATGACCACTGACCGGATGAAGATTCGCCCCGAGAACTTGGCGGCCGCAGCGACCGACTCCACGGCCACACAGGCCGCCAGAGCACCCGTCACCATCGCGTCACCGCCACCCGCGGCCGCAGGATCACCCGTAGACGCGGCCGCCGCGGCTGTCGGCCACCACCATTCAGGCATCACTCGCCGCCGCGGACACCGCCGATGTGGCTGCCGTAACGAAACAGACTGCGGCCCTGTCAGAGTCGCCGCCTGAGCTTGTACAGCAAGACCAGGAGAACGCTGACAACATCACCGCGGCCAGTCAATTCCCCATGCCAACCGTCGCGCCCGGCTCAGCCACCGGCAAGGTCTGGACGGTCTGACGCAGCATGACTGACCCCGCCCCGCCGCCGACCTATCCCGCCTGGCCGCCGCAGGCACCGTATCCGCCCGCACCGCGGCCCCGCCGCCGATGGGCGGCCACCGCCACCGCGGCCGTCATCAGCGCGGCCGTAGCCGCCACCCTCGCCAGCATCATCACCGCGAACAACACCGGCCGCGACAGCGCCGCAACTGCTGCCACCGCATCCACAGTTACCGTCACCGCCCAACCGCCGACCCCCAACAGCCCCACCCCGGTCCCAGCGGCCACCGCTGACCGCACCACCTGCCAGGCATGGGTTTCAGCCGGGACGCTGATCCGCGGCGCGTCGGAGGCTCAGTCCGTCATCCCGCCCGGAATGACGATCGTGGACCCCGCTGTCCAGGACAACCCTGCGTGGAAGGCGGGAGTTATCAAGGCCGGTGACTTGTACGGCCAAGCCGCCGACAGACTCGCGGCAGGAACTCCCAACGGGACCACGCCGATGCTCGACCAGACCGCGGCCGCCGCGGTCGGCGCACTTCAGGCCCTATCCACAACCACAAAGGGATTTGACGAGGCCAGCGGCAACGGATATGCGGTCGTCAAGAGCGTTGCGAACGCGCTGGACGTTCTGTGTGAAAGGTTGGCCCCGCGGTGAGTGTGGTTGGTGGCGGCGATATCCCGCGGCCAACCTCGCCGCATGCGGACGTGATTCTAGGGACTCTGTGGCCGCTGCAATCCGAATCGGCTTGGCACGGCTTCGCTTCCGCAATCAAGAGCGAGGCCATCCGACTCTTTCAGGAAGATGGTGCGCAGCAGGACATTCTGCGCCTTGTCGCGACCACCGACCAGGCGGGGGCGTTCATCGAGGCCGCCACGAGACTGGTCCGGGTCAGCACCGCGACGCTGGAGAGCCGATACCGGACGTATAGCGACGCCAGCACCGTGGCCGAGAGGGTGGCTACGCGTATCTGGGCAATAAAGCTGCGAATGGCGGAAAGTGTGGACGCCGCGGAAACGGCGATCACCGCCGCCAAGAACGAGCTTGAGCCGCAGATTGACGCCGCCACGGCGGCGCTGGACGGGATACGCGCCAGCCAGCTCACAGCCGAACTCGAAGGCCGGATCACTGCCGCGATCACTCAAGCACAGACCGAAGTCACCGGCGAGGCCGCGACCGGCGCAGCCGAAATCGCCGCGCTCAATACAAAACTGGGCGGCACAGAGGCGACCGGCACGGGCGAAGCTAGCCCACTGAATTGGGGCAATGGAGCTGAGTTGCCCTCTGCACCCGCGATGCCCGCACCATCGACCCCTGGCGGCAGTGGTATCCAGTCGGCCAACTACGACACATTCAAAGAGGGCACCGAACCGCTCAGCGACCGGATGCCAGGTACGCGCCAAGCGGATGAGCCAACGCTGTCCAGAGCGGCGCAAGACTCCAACCGATTCCCCGAAGAGGTTAAGGCGAGGGACGCGGACACGGCGGGTTCCCACGGTGAGCCAGGTAGAGCCGGGACGTCCGGGGTGCCACCCGCTGCGTCTGCGCCTTCGACCGGCGGGGGCAGCTCGTCGGGTGCGGGGAGCCCGGCGTCTGTGTTTGGGTCGGCTATGCGGCCGATGTCCTCGTCGGCGGGGTCGCCTGCGTCCTCGGGTGCGCCCGCGTCGTCGGGGTCGCCATCCGGGGTGTCGGGTACGGGTACACCGGCCGCCCAGCCGGGAAGTGGTGCCAGCTCGGGCGCGGGGAACGGGACCGCCACGTCGAGCGTGGGTCGGGCGCTCAGTGGAGCCTCGACCGGCGCGGGGATCGCGGAGACCTCTGCACGGATGGGCACGGGCGCGGTGGCGGCCACTGCCAACGCGCTGAACACCGCGGGCAATGTCGGGCCACAGATCGCACAGAGCGCCACCAATGCACCGCAACCGGCGTCCCCGCCTCCGCCTGGCCCGGTGGGAACCGCCGCGCCCGCTGGGTCTGCACCACTGGCCATGCTGCCGCCCACGTCGGCACCGGCCGCCCCGGTGGCCGGCGGATTGCCGCCCGCCCCGTCACCGGCCGCAGCAGCGGCCAGCGCGGGTCCGGGGATACCGGGCACCCCGCAGCAGGGGCCAGCGGCAACCGCCCATCTCGGCGGCGCATCACCGGGTGGGCCTGGCGCCAATGCAGCGCCGGTCATGATGCCGATGTCGCAAGTACGAACCGTCGGAGTCGACGGCGCGACCGGCGACGTGCTTTTCGGCCAGGCCGCCGACGCCGCGCGATCCATCCTGGAGACGGTGATCGCTCAGACCCGCCACGCCGGATACGGGTCATCACAAGGATTTGTCTGGGCGGTGACGGTGATTGCCGAGCGCACCGGGGGAGTCACAGCGTGGCTGGCCACCAGCGAGGGACCGTCGTATATCCCGCGGGGTGTTCGGGTGCCTGATGATGTGCGCCTGGCCGTGACGGACCCGGTAGTGGGGCGTCAGCTCTGGGACGATGCCGCGGCCGCGGGGGGTGCTGATCCGCTGAACGTGTTGGCACGTCACGCCGAACTGCGCGACAGTGCCGCACCGGGCGGCCGCGTGCTGGCCTTCGCCGCGTCGGTGCCGATGGCCAGGGTGATGGACTGGGCCGCAACAGTCGGCGCACGCGCGGTCAGCGTGGACCCTCGAACGATCGGCGCGGCCGCGGCGGTCGGTGATGAAGGACAGCACCGCTGCGCGGCCGTAATGCCCTGGGAGTGGCAGCAAGCCAGCATGTTCAGCGAGCAGCAGCGGTTGCAGGTGGCAGTACGGCACATGCTGATGGCGGCCAACGCTGGGCATCTCACTGACCCGGCTTGTGAGCGCGTCATGGAGGCGTTCGACCGGGGCAATCCGGTCACTGCCTCGGACTGGGCCGACGTGCGGCAGGCGTTCGCCATGGCCTGCGTCAACTATGAGATGACCCGAGCTGGCACACCCCTCGGCGGTGAGTCGACAACCTTGGAGCGGGTATTTCGCACGGCCCGCGCCGCCGAAGTGGTGTGGTGTGCACGTGAGTACGCCTCGGCTGAGGGGTGCGCGGACCTGCTGTACGCGTCGCGGCTGGCGGGCGCTCCGCTCAATCCGGCCGCCGCGGTTGCCTGACCCTTGGTGCGGTGTGTGTCTAAATCGGTCGGTATTGCGACACCTGCGGCCTTGCGGAGTCGACGTGCAGGAATGCTCGCCGCTGGGTGTGTCAAAACCGTGTGCCTGAATCGTCGGGCCGGATACAGGGGATTTGGCACACGATGGGCTCCCGCCCGAGCCCTCCGGGCTCGGTTGGGTCTGGATGCTGCTGCCGCACCTGGGAACGCCGTTCAACGTAGTTACTGATCTACTGAGATACTGATATCCTGCTTATATGGGCGATGAGGGACCGCGGAGCGGAAGCCAGATGAGCGCGGCCGAGCACTGGCAAGCGTGGCTAGATCGCTACGGCGACGATTACGACACCGACGAGCAGCGCCGCGCGGCCTACCGCGACTTTGAGGCGAACCGGGCCGAGATTCAAGCCGTGTTCTCGCAGGCTGATGACATGCACGTGGCTGGTTACCTGGAAGCTCAGGAGCGCGTGTCCAGCGGCGACGCGGACAGCCCCGCTGATGCCGAACTGTGGGCACCGGTTGATCTCACCGGCCCGGCTCGCGCGGATTGGCTCGAAGGCTTCCGCTCCCACTTCGAGCCGGGCTGACGCTTTGCGCTGGTCACGCGTGTGCGTGCGTCCGTGCACCCCGTCCCGCTAGCGTCCCTGACCATGCGAGTAGGTGTGTACATCGACGGTTTCAATCTCTACTACGGCGGCCGCGGTCTGTGCGGGAAAGGCGTGGCGGGCTGGCGCTGGCTCGACGTGCGCGCCCTGGCCGCGCGGCTCGTGTCCAATCATTCGACGTGGACCGGCGCGACCATTGAGCGCGTCGTCTACTGCACGGCGGTCATCTCCGGGGCGGATAACCCAGTGGGCAACCGTGAGCAAGACGCATACTTGCGGGCGCTGCGCCGCTCCCAGACAGCCGACCGCATCGAACTGGGCAACTACGTGCATCGGGTCTCGGTGGGGCCGCTGGCCACTCCGGACCGCAATGGCCGCCCGGTCCTGACGCACCCCGGCGGGCCGGTGATGGTCAAAGACAGCGGCGGCCAGGACGACCCCGCCGCGGTGTTCATGGTGTCAGTGGCTCGACGCGAGGAGAAGGGCTCAGATGTCAACGTGGCGGCACATCTGCTGCTCGACGTGCTCGAACAACGCATCGACGCGGCCGTGGTGATCAGCAATGACAGCGACCTGAAGTTTCCGGTGCAGACCGCACGCGATCGGGTGCCGGTCGGGACGGTCAACCCTTCGCGCAGTCACACTGCGGGCAAGCTGCGCGGCTCGCCAGCGGACGGCGTTGGTAATCACTGGTGGTACCAGCTCACCGCGGCTGACTTCCAGGCGTGCCAGTTGCCCGACCCGGCGGCCGGTGTGCAGAAGCCGCCGCCGTGGTGACAACCCCGACAAGGGAGGGGGAATTGCGTGGACGCAACCCGCGTTGCATAATTACGCCATACCACCCGTCCCTACTGGGGGCGGGTTTTTTCATGCCGAAATGGCCTCTGGTGGTGGAGATTGTCAGCGGTGGTGGCTAACGTCCACAGCACGACATTTTCCCAGCTAGGAGGGTATATCGTGTCACAACCGCAGCTGCAAGCCGGGCATTGGTACCTCGTCTATAGCCAGGAGGCCGGTCACGGCTCCATCCGGGCCTACATGGCGGACGGCGGGTGGACGCCCGCTCAGCCGCCGCCAAGCGGGCTGATCTGCGAAATGAGCCGCACTCACCACCCCGATAACGTCGAGGTTGGCGAGGACATCGAGGTCACCGGGTGGGACCGGCTCGTCATCGAGCACCAATACCCGCCCGCGGCCGCGGAGCCCCTCGTCGCGCGCGCAATTCGGGCGATGGCCGAAGGAATCTGCCAGGCCACCGGCCAGGAGTGGGACCAGCATTGGAGTTGGGATCAGGACGCCGAACCGGAGATCACCAACAACCGACACGTGCGGTTCCTGATGATCGCGTGCGACCTGGTGAAACAGGTGGGCGATAACCCCCAGGTCCGCGACTGGGATGAGGTGGTGTCCACTCTCGGCCCGCCGGAAGGCATTTTCCGGCCGCGGCGCTGGCCCGCCGAAACGATGCCCGGCGCGGTGCCGCTGCCCTACGCGTCGTAGCTCACTCCGAACCGCTCCAGCGCGCCGTTGAGCGGCGCGGTACTGCTCACCTGCTGCCCTTCCCCGATATAGGCAGTGTCCGCGCTTGCGCGGGTGTGCTGTCAAGGCCGGAGCCGCCGCGGCGGTCGGCCGGAGGCCGAGCCTTGACAGCACACCCGCCCGCGGCAGAATCCAAGATCGGGGGAGGGCCGAAGGAAAAAGGCCGGCCAAAACTACGGCACCAAGGCCCGGTAGACGCTGGATCGCGAGATACCAAGAGAGCGAGCGATATTCGCGCGCGGAGTGCCTGCCTGATCGAGCGTGCGCACCGCCTCGATGGTCGACGCGGCGAGCTTGGGGCGGCCCGGCACACGCCCGGCCGCCCTGGCGGCCGCCACCCCGGCGGCCGACCGCTCGGCCGCTAATGCGCGCTCGAACTGGGCGACTGCGGCGAAGACGTGGAACACCAGACGGCCGCCCGCGGTCGTGGTGTCGATCGACTCCGTGAGGGACCGCAGCTCGACGCCGCGGGCGTCCAGGTCCTCGACCACACTCAGCAGGTGAGGCAGCGACCGGCCGAGCCGGTCGAGCCGCCACACCATGAGCACGTCACCGGCGCGCGCGTAGTCTAGGAGCGCGGCCAGCTCGGGGCGGTCGTCGCGGCCTCCCGACATGGTTTCTGTCCACACTCGTTCTGCGCCAGCAGCGTTCAACGCCTGCACTTGCATATCGGTGGTTTGGTGCGCGGTAGATACGCGCGCATAGCCCAGGACGCTCACGCGTCGTCCAAGTCGGCCGGTATGTCATCGATGTGCACCAGCAGCGCCCCCGGCGGCTCGTCGGGCTTGCCCACGTCGATAGCCGCGAAGAGTGCCCCGTCGTTGGGCACGTCGGCCCACTGCTCGGCGGCGGCCCGCCATACGGGCTCGCACCGTTCGCAGCCGCGGGCGTGCGCCAGGTGGGCGAGCGCCACGTACCAGTACGGCCGCGAAGCTACGCCAACGATCTGGCCCCGCAGCACGGGTGTCTGCTTCGGGTTCGTCGGGTGCGGGCGCAGCGTGGTCGGCAAGTCGTCGGGCTCGAACATGACGGCCTGATTCCGCGCGTGCGGTTTGGCTCCCGGTACCCACAGCGGCCCGCCGCTGTGCAGTAGGTGCACGATGAGGTCGTGATAGTCGTCGGGAGTTTCCAGGGCTTGGGCCTGCATGGTGCGGATTCTCCTTGTGCGGTAGGACATTTCGGACCCAACCGAGCCCGCAGGGGTCGGGCGGGAGCCTAAAGACCGTAGGTACTGCGCTGCTGCCACCACGGGCTGATGGTGAGTAGTTCCCAACCCTGTGGCGACCAGTACAGCCCGCGGCCTGGCGGGATGCCGGTGATGTCAGCGACGCTGAGCACCGCGGTTCGGTGACTGTTGTAGGAGTAGCCGGGTTCGGATCGGCTGGTGCCGCCGCGGCGGCTACGGGTGCGACCGGGAGCGCTGACCCCGATCGTCATGCGGTCATACTCGCCGGACATTCGGGACAGCATCTCGGCCGTGTCGCGGTCGGCCATTCCCGACAAGATCAGCTTTTCGGGAAACAGGGTGAGAAACCCCTCGGCGGCGCGGCCCCAACGGGCCCGTGCTTGTGAGAGGTCCTGGAAGGCCACGACCAGGTGCAGGCCTTGGCCGCCCGCCTCCGAGACGATGTTGGGCAGCGGAACCGGGGCGGTATTTGCCGCCTCGTCAAGGACGAAAGTGACTGGCCCGTCTTGGGTTTCGGTGCCGAGGTCGACGGCCTGGCGGCGGTGATACTGCGCCAGGCGGATCGACTCCAAGAATCCGGCGATGAGCGGCGCGTAATCGCGCTGCCGGTCCACGGGGGCGGTGATGTAGACGGTATCGGTGCTGCGGACGAAGGCGTGCACGTCGAAATTGGGATCGACTCCAGCCCGCAGCGCCGACGAGGACGTGTAAATGTTCATGATTCGGGCCAGGGTGGAGGCGATCGACTCGCGTTCCTTGTCGGGGACAGCGAGCATCGAATCCAGCAGTGTGGCGGCGATGTCCGCGCCGTCGATGCCGTCCTCCTGGGCGACGATGAGCACGGCTTCGGCCTCGGGGCCGGTCGCAGTGGGCGACATGCACCAGCGGGCCAGGGCGGCGATGTCGCCGCCGGGCTGGGACAGCTTCGCGGCGTACAAGAGCACCGACAACCACGTCTCGGCGCGGTCCACCCAGTGGTCTCCGTCATGCGATGCGCCCGCGCCGCCGCGTGCCGGACCAGTCAGGCGGGCGGCCACCGAGCGGGCGGCGTCCCAGTCGGTCACGTCGCACAGCGGATTCCACCGCAGGGCAATCACCCCGGCCGGTGGCGGCCCGCCTCCGGGATCGAACAGCCAGCACCGCCCGCGCTGCTGGCGGGCGGCCATCGTGGCCGCCAGGATTTCGGCCTTCATCGACGTGCTGACGCACGCGGCGGGCGCGAACGCCACGGACGGCATGACCACGCCTTGGGTCTTACCCGAGCCGGGCGGGCCGATCACCAGGGCAGCACCACGCGGTGATGCCGTGACCGTCAGCCCGCGGTCATTGGTGCCGAAGTAGCCGCCCGGATGCGTTGGCAGCAGTTCGCTGGCTTGCTCCATGCTTCGTCCCTTCCGATTGAAAATCGTTGATATTGACCGCTTTTGAGAACGTGCCCGCCCGCCGGCGCCGTTGGTGGCGGTTTTGCTGCGGTGGCGGTGCGCCGCATAGCGGGGCCACCCGTAGAAGCCGATCAGGTAGGCCGCCGCGGGAATCCCCCAGGCTGAGGCGAGGACCGCGACGGTGGCCACCGTGAACAGCACCCAGCGCCCGGAGGCGAACCGCAGTCCTCGGCGGGCTTCGCCTGCGCCGACAGCGACCGCGGCCGCGGCCATCACGGCGATGACCAGCCAGGCCGATTGGCCATCGGCGCTCTGACCGGTGGTGGTGCGGATCAGCAGCGGAATCGTCAGGACCGCGCCCGCCGCGATGGCCCACCAGTAGCCGCCGGTCTTACCGAGCTGGATGCCGCCCGGTAGGTCCGGGTTGTGCGATGGTCCCCAGGACCGTTGATGTTCCATCAGTGCGTCCCCCTCACGGCGTGGCCGTGGTTCCGGTGACCCGTTTGCGCATCGGGTCATAGCGCCATTCGTAGCCCGGCCATCCGACCTCGCGGGCGTAGCGGCTCAGCTCTGCGAGTTCACCGGGGGCGTGCTGCCAGCCCGGTCCACACATCGCGTCAATCTCTGCGGGGTACTGGCCGCCGTCCTCGCGTCGCCACTTCCGCGCCCGCACCCGGCCCGGTGCGGGATGGCCGTGGCCGAGGACTTGATCAGCGCGCGCGGCGAACGCCATCACGGTCCGCTGACGGCGGGCCGCTGCGGCCAGTCTC
>NZ_LQPC01000037.1 GCF_002101705.1 Mycolicibacterium iranicum
GCGGGATCCACCGAGGAGCAGGTCGACCAAGGCCACTCAGGCGCCGAGGGGGATGGTGTTACCCCCGCCGACGACCCCGGCCAACCCGGCGGACCCGCACCACCGGACAACCAAGCCGCCTGACGGCGAACCTCACACCGGCGGCTCGGGATCGTACTGAATCCCGCGGCGAACCTCACGCGCGCGACCCACGCCGGCAAGACGACTGGCTGGTGAATGTCGCGGTTGACGAGACTTCTGCGATGGCCGAGAGGACGCTGTTCCCCGGGTCCGCGTTGCTAGCCTGCGCGCGATGTCATGGAGTAGCCGGATCTGGCAGGTCGCTATCACGCTTGAACGAAACCACTTGACTGCCCTACCGATCCAGTGTCCAGGGCTCGGCGATCATGTCGGTCATCGCCTCCACCCATTCGTCGTCCAGAGCAGCGTCACGTCGGATCAGGATTCGGAAGATCGCACTGCCCGCGACGACTTCGGCGAGCAACGGCAACTCGTCCCCGCCGCGGCGCTGCTGACCGAACCGGGCCTCGAACGCGGACAGATCACGTGCCAGACGACTGATCATCATGCTGTGTAGCTCGGGATCGGCGATGGTGTCTGCGATCAAGCCTGGCAACGCCACTCGCACTTCCGGCCTGTCGAACATGGTGCGGATGTTCTCCACCAGCGCTGCGATGTTCTGGCGGACATCGCCCATGGTGTCGAGTTGCGGCATCTCACCATCGGTCAACACCGCTTCGTGGACTAGGTGAACTTTGCCCGACCATCGCCTATAGATGGCCGCTGTCGTGGTGCCGGCACGCGCGGCGATCGCCGAAAGCGACAACGCGGGATAGCCCGTTTCGAGAATCAACTCGCGGGTGGCCGCGATGATGGCGGAGTCGATCCGTCCGTCGCGAGGCCGGCCGGCCGCAGCGCGGGCGCGCGCCTTGCCATCATCAGCTCCATCTGCTGTCATGTTCCGAGTATATTCCGATACAACCCGTATCGTATTTGATGGAGACCCATGAATCTCAGCCCGCTCGATGAGTACCCGATCCATCAGGTGGCAGCTCCCGTCGCCTCCCCTGCCACCTCTGATCGCAACTTCTACGATCGGTCGTACTTCAACGTGCTCGACCGGGGCGGCGCCTTCATGGCCCTGACAGGTATCGGCTATTACCCGAGGCTCGGCGTCAAAGATGCATACTTCCTCGTCCGTAGAGGCGACACCCAGACGGCGGTGCATTTCAGCGATGCGATCGACGACGACCGGCTGAACCAGAATGTCAATGGCTACCGTCTCGACGTCGTCGAACCGCTTCACGAGCTCCATCTGACTGTGGACGAAACTGAGGGCGTTTCAGCGGATCTGACCTGGCGCGGACTGTTCCCGGCCGCACTCGAACATCCCCACGAAATGCTCACCGAGCGTCGGGTTACCTTGCAGGCGTGCAGGTTTGCGCAGGTCGGCACTTGGGAGGGCTGGATCGAGGTGGATGGCGACCGGATTGCAGTCGAACCCGCCGGGACCGTCGGCTCCCGTGACCGGTCCTGGGGCATCCGGCCTGTCGGCGAGCCGGAGCCCGCAGGCCGTCCCGACACCGCATTCCAAGGCATGTGGTGGCTGTACCTACCCTTGGCCTTCGACGACTTTCAGCTGTTCCTGATCCTGCAGGAGGATCCTGACGGTCGCCGAAGTCTTTACGATTGCACGCGGCGATGGAGCGACGGCAGAGTCGAACAACTCGACGGGGTGCGGGCCACGATCCATTACACGCCCGGAACCCGGATCCCTCACGGCGCGCACGTCGAGTTCATGAACCGGGTCGGCGACCACATCCATCTCGATGTCACGTCGAAACTGTTCGCCCCCATTGCTTTCGGATCGGGTTACGGTGGCGACACCTCTTGGGCCCACGGCACCTGGAAGGGCGGGCCGTTCACAGAACGCGTCAGCTTCGACCTCACCGACCCGGCCGTGATGGCTCGGGCACCGTTCAGCCTCATCGACCACGTCGGCGAGGCGGTATGCACAGAACCTGACGGCACGACCCGTCAGGGTGCGGGACTGTTCGAGCACGCAGTGATAGGTCCACACTTCCCGTCGGGGTTCCGCGACTGGACCGACGTGGTCGGGTAGCGGGAATCGATCACCACATGAAAGCGCAGACAATAGATTTCGACGACATCACCGATGATCGCTTCGGAGGCAAGGCCGCCGGCCTGGCCGAGCTGCAACGCATCGGACTGGCTGTGCCGACGGGCTTCGTCATCGTCGACCCCGGCAGGCACGGCGCTCTCGACGGCGCCTTCGCCAAGTTCAACGCGATGGCCGCCAACGGCATGACCCCGGTGGCGGTGCGCTCCTCAGCCGTCGGCGAAGACGGTGACGAGCACTCCTTCGCCGGGCAGTACGACACCGTGCTGGGGGTTGACTCCCTGGACAGCCTCGTCTCGGCTGTTGCGCATTGCATTGCATCGGTAAGCTCGGAACGCGCCTCCTCGTACAGCGGAGAGTCGACGGCCATAATGCATCTGGTTGTACAGCACATGGTGGACGCACGCGCGGCGGGCGTGGTGTTCACCGCCGACCCCGCCACAGGGCGACGCGACCTGATGGTGATCGACGCCATCGCCGGGCTCGGCGAATCGCTCGTCGACGGATCAGCTTCCCCGGACCACATCGTCCTCGACTCCGCCGGCGGAACCGTCGTCGCAGATATCAGTACTGCTCCGGTGTTGTCGGACGGCGACATCGCCGAGATCCGCGCCGGCGCATTGCGGGCCGCGCAGCACTGGGACAAGCCGATGGATCTCGAATGGGCCATCGACCGATCCGGAAAGCTATGGTGGCTGCAGGCGCGGCCGATCACCACGCTGCCCGGGGATCTCAACGAGATGGACTCGCCGGTCGCCGGGCCCGATCACGTCTACACCCGCTGCAACATCGGCGAGATGATGCCCGGTGCGTTCTGCCCGCTGACCGCGTCGGTTTCGGGGTTCGCCATCGACTACGCGATGCAGATGACCCAAGTGGTGGCACGAGCTCAACCGCGATACGAGAAGGCCTGGCTGCAGGTTGGCTACTTCTACGGTCACATGTTCTTGAACATGACCGAGGGAACCGCATTGAGTGCCGGAATCCTCGGCAACTCCCGTGAGCAGTTCTCGATGTCCATCTGCGGCCGCGTGGTCGACGAGCTCAAACCTGGCCCACCACAGAGGTTTACCCGCAAACTGGTCAATACCGTCCGCTTGGTGTCCTATTCGTTGTCAGTCGGCCCTGCAATCCGTCGGCTCGGGAGCAGGATCGCCGACTTCCCGGTTCCGCACAGTGACGATGCACCCTTGGTGTTGCGACAGCTGGAGTCCGGGGTCGATCTGTACTGCGACGTCACGCTCGTTCATGTGCGCTCGTCGTCACGCGCAGCGGTGGCGGCCAACATCCTGGAAAGCACGTTGATCAAGCAGGCGATCACATCGGGACGCACCGAAGAGGACGGGCGCGCGGATGCGATGCGGTTGATGGCCGGGGCGAGCGACGTCGAGAGTGCAATGATGCTGGACCACTTGCAGGCGGTGGTAAGGACGCTCGCCGCAGACCGCGAAGCGTCCGGGCAGTTTCTGGCCGACACGCCGGAGAAGGCCGTCACCGACCTGCGCCGCGCTGACAGTCGCAGCGGAACAGCGTTGCGAGAGTTTCTACATCGTCACGGCCACCGGGGATACCGTGAGCTGTGTATGCGTGACCCGTCGTGGGCAGACGATCCCGCCGGGCTCGGCTCCATGATGCAGGTCATGCTTCGAGCGACGCGAACCGCCGCCGGTCCGGCACCAGAGCACGCTCGTCGTTCCGACGGCGAGTCAACACCGCGGGCCATCAGTTTCCTCGCTCGTCTTGCCCAGGGCGGCGCGCGGGGACGCGAGGAGACAAAGGCCAAAATGGCGCTCATGGCTCATGCACTCAAGCGCGGCTACCGCCATCTGGGTGAAGTGTTGGCCCGCACCAACCGGTTGCCGGATGCTGACCTGGTCTTCTTCTTCGACCGCGGCGAGCTTCGCGACGTCGTTGGCGACGGCGACATCACCGAGCTCGTACAGAAGGCGCGGGCACGTCGAGAGGCCCTGGCGTTTCAGGATGCACTCGAATTCGACGACGTTTCGGTGGGCCGGCCCAGCCCGGCGATTGCGCCCCCGCAGGTCGCCGACGCCGACTCCATCATCGGCCGACCAGCCGGTCGTGGTTCTGTGGAAGGTATTGTGCGCGTGGCCAAGTCCGTACACGACGCTCGTGGCGTTCAGCCCGGAGAAATCCTTGTCGCACCGGTCACCGACGTCGGGTGGACGCCCTACTTCACCGTGATCGCTGCGCTGGTCACCGACATCGGTAGCTCGGTTTCCCATGGCGCTGTGGTGGCGCGGGAGTATGGCCTGCCCTGTGTCGTCAACACGTTGGTGGGAACTCAGGTACTGCGCACGGGCGACTGGGTGCGGGTCGACGGTGATCGAGGGCTCGTCACGCGTCTCGGTTAGCCGCCGTCGCTCACTGTGGAGGCGTTTGGCCGGTGACTTCGAAGACGACGCGCCGTCCGATTTCCACGGCGTGGTCGGCGAATCGTTCGTAAAAGCGCCCCAGCAGCGTGATGTCGACAGCCGACTCCACTCCGTGGACCCACTTCTTGTCCATCAGCACGGAAAACAGGTGGCGGTGTAGCTCATCCATCACATCGTCGTCACGCCGAATCTTGGCGGCCGCCTCAGGATCCCGAGAAAGCACGACCTCCTTGGCGCTATTGCCGAGTTCGACGGCGACGCGTCCCATCTCGGCGAAGAAACCGTTGACTTCCTCAGGCACAGCGTGGGCGGGGTGGCGTCGGCGCGCGATCTTCGCCACGTGGAGCGCGAGCGCCCCCATCCGTTCGGCATCGGCGACATTCTGCATGGAACCGACCACGACGCGCAGATCGCCGGCGACCGGCGCCTGCAGCGCCAGGAGCACAAACGCCGACTGTTCGGCGGCCGCCTGCATCCGGGTGAGGTGTTCATGGTCGGTAATGACCTGTTCGGCCATGACCAGGTCCGCTTGCAGAAGGCCGTGCGTGGCACGCTCCATCGCCAATCCAGCGAGTCCACACATCTGACTCAGCGTCTCGATCAGCGAGTCCAGTTGTTCGTGAAACTCGGTACGCATCGTCCCAGCTTAGAGGGACTCAGCCCGATAGCCGGGTTCCAGCGCCAATTGACACCGACATCGATCGGATGCACGATCATTCGAAATATCGATCAGCGCGTTCCATTATTGGACCGACAGATGAGGTGCGCAATGTACGTCGGCGAGTTTCTGGATCAGATCGCCGCGGCCGAGCAATTGGTCCGGAAGGCTCCGCACGTACAGAACGAATCGGATTTGCTGGAGGGCCTGCAGTACCTCGCCGGCTGCATCGCAGCCTGCACCCGCCTCGCCTTCGACTCCGACCGCGACCACCCGTTCCTACATTCCGGCACAGGGCCTTTCACGAAGATGGCCCTCGACAATCCCGACACGCTGTACTTCGGCACCTGGCTCCGGGGCGGACACGACTATGTGCTGACGGGACGCCGTGGCACGACGACGGACCTCAGCTTTCAAACGCTCGGGGGCGAGTACACCGACGACAATGTGCCGGCCAGCCAATTCGCATTCGACGACCGCGAACTCGACCTCGACGCTGACGGCCGTTTCGAATGGCGATTCACCCCGGACAGCGACGCGCAGCTAGTGGTCCGCGAGGTCTACAACGACTGGTCAGCTCAACGTGGCACGATCGCGATTGCTTGTCCGGACAGCACCGTCACGCCGCGTCGCGCACTTACCCCGGAGCTGATCGCAACCCGCTACGCCGCCGCGGGCAAGTACCTCACCAGACGAATCAAGACATGGCTCGCGTTCCCGCAGTGGTTCTACCTCAACGTCCCGGTGAACACTTTGACCGCGCCGCGAGTAACGCCTGGCGGCCTGGCGACCCAGTACTCCTCGGTGGGACATTTCGATCTTGCCCCGGACCAGGCCATGGTGATCACGGTGCCGGCTTCTGAGGCCCCATACTTCGGCTTCCAACTGGGCAGCATGTGGTACATCTCGCTGGACTACATCAATCACCAGACGTCACTCAATGGCACGCAAGCGCAGGTGGACCCCGACGGGATGATCCGGATCGTCGTAGCCCACGAGAGTCCGGGCATCACGAATTGGGTCGAGACCCTGGGACGTCGACGCGGTTACCTCCAGTTCCGTTGGCAACGAACGTCACGCGGGCTCACCGGAGCCGACGGTCCGACCGCCGAGGTCGTCGACTTCGATGACATCGCGGAAAGACTCCCGTACTTTGCCCACAACACGATCAACAGTGCCAACTTTCGAAGTCGGATTGCGCTGCGACAGAAGCAGATCGCACGACGAATGGTGACGTGACCTTCGGGTGACGCCAGACGAGCCTGCGACACCAGGCGCAGACCACCGTCGCCCACTCGCCAAAATTATTGAAAATAATTATCATTTTCATTCATGGACTCGCTCGCCGCCGACCTCATCCCCGTCACCGTGCTATCCGGCTTTCTAGGGGCCGGCAAGACAACTCTGCTCAATCACATCCTGGCCAACCGAGAGGGGCGCCGAGTTGCCGTCATCGTGAATGACATGAGTGAGGTGAACATCGATGCCGCCTTGATCGCAGGGCAGGGCCACCTGGATCGCACACAGGAGAAGCTCGTTGAACTCACCAACGGCTGCATCTGCTGCACACTGCGCGAGGACTTGATCACAGCCGTCGCCGACCTTGCCCGCCAGCGCCGATTCGATCAGATCGTCATCGAATCGACTGGTATCTCGGAACCGATGCCGGTAGCAGCGACCTTCAGCTGGGAGTTCGAGGACGGATTTGCTTTGGGCAGTCTGGCACGCCTTGACACCCTCGTCACTGTCGTGGACGTTTGCACGTTCTTGCCCGAATTGGCGCGTGGGGAAGCGCTTGCGAAACGCGACATGGCTGTAGCCGAAGGCGATGCGCGCAACATCTCCGACCTGTTGGTCGATCAGGTCGAATTCGCTGATGTCATTCTGCTCAACAAGACCGATCTCGTCAGCGAAAACACCGTCGCGATGGTCGAAACCGTTGTGCGCCGGCTAAATCCGAGAGCACTCCTGCAGCGGACCACCCAGGGCGTCGTACCGCTCGACACCGTGCTGTCAACCGGACTCTTCGATCCCGATCTTGCCGCCCAGGCACCAGGATGGGATGAGGAGATCGCCAACGGGCATACACCGGAGACCGAAGAGTACGGCATCAGCAGCATGACGTTCAGGTCCGACCGGCCGTTTCATCCGGAGCGACTCTCAGACGCACTCGAGCAAGTGCGAGGATTGTTGCGCAGCAAGGGGTTCTGCTGGATCGCAAGCCGACCATCCATCGCCGCGATCTGGTCGCAAGCCGGTCCAAACCTGACTATCGAACCAGCGCAATACTGGTCGAACACCGACATCGAGCCAGGACAGGAAATCGTCTTCATCGGCGTACGGCTGGACCGGACCATGATGGCCTCGCTCCTTGAGTCCGCGCTGCTCACCGACGACGAGATGGCTGCGGGTGAATCCACGTGGACGTCGTACCCCGACCCATTGCCAAGTTGGACACAGGTACACAGCCACCACTGAGGCACGGAGCAAGGAAGGAACGCCCGCCATGCGACACGGTTGCCCTGTCGGTGAACATTCGTCACGAAGAGAGATCGACATCGCCATCGGCGTATTGATGGGATTGACCGGCTGTGCCGAGAGAAATGCCTTCGATCTACTGGCGACAGCGGTTCAGCAGACTGGAATCGGCCTCGGCGAGGCTTCTGCCGCACTCATTTCGGCGGTCGGCGAGGGCGCACCGGCAGCCCGCAACCCCGGCGCCGTGTCGTACTGGCGACACACCATAGCTCAGCTGTCGGACTAGGGCGGTGCTCCGACAGCTGGGCCTCTTTAACCACGGCTTCTCGTCTGCGTCACAATGCCGATCCGGCCGCACACGCCGGGGCCGCAACGGCGGTTCCGGCAGCGGCATGGCGGCATTTGAACCGTTGCCGTCGCGTAACGGCCACGGGAGGCGTCGTCGTCCGCGAACCCAGGCCCGCACCGAGCGCATCTCCGCCGCAACCATTCTCAATTGCGACGGTTGGGCGGACGCCCGGAGCAGTATTTGAGTCGTCACCACGACGTGCCGATACTCAACGATCCGGCGTCCTCTGCCGGGGATCCTGCAGAGGAGTCGCAGCAGGGCGACCGCGCGTAAGGCACAATTTGACACTGAGACATAATTTGCCTTTGCGTATAGCAGAGCCGCCCGTCGAACGCAGACATCACGAGCGAAAACTCTTCTTTTCCCGATAAGGGCAATACCCGTGGACACGGCGGTCAGTTCGCCGATCGACCGCAGCTTTCAGCCACATCCGGCAATGTTCGACGCACGGAACAGACTGCACCCGGTGACGTTGTCAATGGAACACACGTTGCTATATTGTTCAGTGACGCGTAGGTGATCCAGATCACGGAAGGTGCTCCATCCAATCCGAACCGGGACTCCTGCCGCTTCCCGACGCCTTCACGCTCCATCGGAAAGGTCCACACTTTGCTGACAAGCATCGTCAGGCGCTTGAAGGTCGCGTGAGGTGAACGACGACGCGCGACGCGGTACGGCCGAGTTAGCCTCGGTTGAGCGGTGGTCGACGGGTATTTCGCTTCCGAATGGGTTGTCGGGTGCGATGCAGGCGGTGGGTGGGTTTTTCTCGATGTCGTTGGATGCGGTGTTGTATGTGTTCCGGCGGCCGTTTCAGTGGCGGGAGTTTTTGGAGCAGTGCTGGTTTGTGGCGAAGGTGTCGATGGCGCCGACGCTGTTGGTGGCGATTCCGTTCACGGTGTTGGTGTCGTTCACGTTGAACATTCTGCTGCGTGAGCTGGGTGCGGCTGATCTGTCGGGTGCGGGTGCGGCCTTTGGTGCGGTGACTCAGGTGGGTCCGTTGGTGACGGTGCTCATCGTGGCCGGTGCCGGCGCGACGGCGATGTGTGCTGATCTGGGGTCGCGCACCATCCGCGAGGAGATCGACGCGATGGAGGTGTTGGGCATCAACCCGGTGGAGCGGCTGGTGACACCGCGGATGCTGGCCGCCGGGCTGGTGGCGTTGTTGCTCAACAGCCTGGTGGTGATCATCGGAATCCTGGGTGGCTATTTTTTCTCGGTCTTCGTCCAGGACGTGAATCCGGGTGCGTTCGCCGCGGGGATCACGCTGTTGACCGGGGTGCCCGAGGTCATCATCTCGTGTGTCAAGGCCGCATTGTTCGGGCTGATCGCCGGTTTGGTGGCCTGTTATCGCGGTTTGACGATCACCGGCGGCGGCGCCAAAGCCGTGGGCAATGCGGTCAACGAGACGGTGGTGTATGCGTTCATGGCGTTGTTCGTCATCAACGTGGTCGTGACCGCTATCGGTATCCGGATGACGACGGGATAGCGGGGTCATGGGTACTTCTACGGTGATCCGGTCGCGGTTCCCGCGGCTGGTCGACTACCTGGGCCGGCCGGTGTCGTTGCTGGGTCGCCTGGGTGATCATGTGCTGTTCTACGGGCGGGCACTGGGCGGGGTTCCGCATGCCGCGCTGCATTTCCGTAAGGAGATCATCCGGCTGATCGCCGAGATCTCCATGGGTGCGGGCACGTTGGCGATGATCGGCGGCACCGTGGTGATCGTCGGGTTTTTGACCCTGGCCGCCGGTGGCACGCTGGCCATCCAGGGCTACAGCTCGCTGGGCAACATCGGTATCGAGGCGTTGACCGGGTTTTTGGCCGCGTTCATCAACGTGCGTATCGCTGCGCCGGTGGTGGCCGGGATCGGGTTGGCCGCCACGTTCGGGGCCGGGGTGACCGCGCAGCTGGGGGCGATGCGGATCAACGAGGAGATCGACGCGCTGGAATCGATGGGGATCCGGCCGGTCGAATACCTCGTCTCCACGCGCATCGTGGCGGGCATGGTGGCGATCACGCCGCTGTATTCGATCGCGGTGATCCTGTCGTTTCTGGCCTCACAGTTCACCACCGTGGTGCTGTTCGGCCAGTCCGGCGGACTGTATGACCATTACTTCGACACCTTCCTCAACCCGATCGACCTGTTGTGGTCGTTCCTGCAGGCCGTGCTGATGGCGATCGCGATCCTGTTGGTACACACCTACTTCGGCTACTTCGCCTCCGGCGGCCCCTCCGGAGTGGGCGCAGCAGTGGGCAACGCGGTACGCACCTCCCTGGTCGTCGTCGTATCAGTGACACTGCTGGTGTCACTATCGATCTACGGCTCCAACGGCAACTTCAACCTCTCAGGCTAGGAGGACACGTTGAGCAGCAATCGCGTCCGGGTCCTAGCTGGGCTTTCTCTGATCACGGTGGTATTCCTTGCAGCTGGGCTGTCGGTGACGCTGTTTCGCGGAGACCTCACCAGGACCGCCGCAGTCACCGTCCTGTCCCAACGCGCAGGTCTCGTGATGAATCCCGACGCCAAGGTCAAAATGCAGGGCATTACCGTCGGGAAAGTCGGATCGATCGAACTTCTGCCGGACGGACGTTCGGCGCTGCATCTCGAGTTGAACCCCGACCAGATGGCAATGATCCCGGCCAACGTCGGCGTCGACATCACCTCGTCGACGGTCTTCGGCGCGAAATTTGTGGATTTGATCCCACCATCACAGCCGGCGTCGTCGGCACTGTCTGCCGGTCAGGTGCTCGAAGGCGATCACGTCACCGTGGAGATCAACACCGTTTTCGAACGATTGACCACTCTTCTCGACACCATCGATCCCGTCAAGCTCAACGAAACACTTGGTCAACTGTCCCGCGCGTTGGATGGCAGAGGACAAAAGATCAACCAGATGCTTGCCGACCTTGATGCCTTTCTCACCCGCTTCGGGCCCAGCGTTCCCAACCTGCGCCGGGATCTCGAGACGCTCCCGGCCGTGGTTTCTGCATACGCCGACGCCGCACCTGATTTCCTTGAGGTGTTAGAGCGTTCGACTCGGATCAGCGAGACGCTGGTCGCTCAGCAGTCAAATCTCGACGCACTCTTGGTCAGCACCATCGGCTTCGGCGAGATCGGAAATGCGGTTCTAGCCGAAAATCGTGGCCCACTGGACGATCTGCTGGAAATCCTCGCCCCGACAACCGACCTGCTCTACGAGTACCGCCAGAATGTCGACTGCACCTTGAAGGGATTGGTTCCGTTCACTCAGGGAGTTCCCCTACCAGAACCGGGAATCATGGTGTCGATCGGATTCACCTGGGGCATTGAACGTTACCGCTATCCCGGTGACCTTCCCAAGGTAGCCGCCAGCGGAGGCTCTAACTGCGACAAGGTCGGTATGCCCGAATTGGAACCGCAGCAGATCTCACCGTTCTTGGTCACCGACATCGGTGGGAACCGTTGGCGATACGGCAACGACGGCATTGTGTTGAACTCAGATGGACTCAAACAACTGCTGTTCGGGCCTATCGACGGACCGCCGCGCAACTCCTCCCAGATCGGAATGCCGGGTTGATCATGCGCAGGCCTGCCTTCAAGTTTTTAACCTTCGCCTCCGTGATGAGCCTACTCACTGCGTTCTTGGTGTTGATGTTCGCCGATTACCGTGGCGGAGAAACCAACTCCTACTCGGCCGTGTTCGACGACGTGGCGCGCCTCAGTCCGGGCGACTCGGTCCGCGTCGCCGGTGTCCGGGTCGGCACCGTCGCAGACATCACGTTGCGCCAAGACAAAACTGTCCTGGTGTCGTTCGACGCGGACCGGAAGGTCGTATTGACCGATGGCACGAGGGCTGAAGTCCGCTACCTCAATCTCGTCGGCGATCGCTACCTCGAATTGGTCGATTCACCAGGCTCGACACAGCGCCTGCCGGTCGGCACCCAAATACCTGCCGACCGCACGGCGCCCGCCCTCGACCTCGACCTGCTCCTGGGGGGACTGCGACCGCTCACCCAGGGACTCGACGCCGAAGATGTCAACGTACTCACTTCGTCTCTGCTGCAGGCACTTCAGGGACAGGGTGGTGTGATGGAGTCGCTGCTGTCCAGAACCTCGACGTTCACCTCGACACTTGCCGATCACAGCGACGTGATTCAGCAGGTCATCGAAAATCTTCGCGCCCTTACTGCTGTTCTGGCCAAAGACGGTCGCCAGTTCTCCGAAACGATCGAGCGTCTCGACGCTCTCGTCGCCGGCCTTGCCACCGACCGTGATCCGATCGGCGCCTCGATCGAATCGCTGGAGAAGGGCACGGCGTCGCTGACGGACTTGCTCACCAACGGAAGGCCACCGCTCGCTGACACGGTCGACCAACTGAGTCGCATCTCGGTGCCTCTCGACGCCGACAAAGACAAGATCGACATCGCGCTGCAAAAGGCGCCGGGCAACTTCAAGAAGCTGGTCAGACTCGGCGCCTACGGCAGCTGGATCAATTACTACTTATGTGGGATCACCCTGCGAGTAAGCGATCTGCAAGGGCAGACCGCAGTGTTCCCGTGGGTCAAGAACCAAGGCGCCGGAAGGTGTGCAGATTCCTGATGCTCAAATACAAAGGAAGACAGCTGATCCGAGCCGGTGTCATCGGCGTCGTGGTCGTCGTTCTCGTCATTGTGGTCGGCCTGCAACCGGAAAGGCTGCTGTCCCTCGCCACCGACGTGCGCTATCAGGCCCTCTTTGCCGAGGCGGGTGGCTTGCAGGCCGGCAACGACGTCGTCGTCTCCGGCATGAAAGTCGGTCACGTCACGAGCGTTGCCCTCGACCGGGACCGGGTCAGAGTTCACTTCACCGCTGATGCCACGGTGACTTTCGGTCGCGACTCCACCGCCCACATCCGCACGGGTTCTCTGCTCGGTGAGCGCACCCTGACAGTGGAATCGAACGGGCCGGGCGTGTTGGACCCATCGACAGAAATCCCGCTGACACGCACTTCATCGCCCTACTCCCTCAACGACGCAATCGGGGACCTGTCGACACAGATCGCCGGGACCAACACCGCCGACGTCAACCAGTCCCTGGACGTCCTTGCCCAAACACTTGACCAGATCGCGCCGCAGCTGGGACCCACATTCGAGGGGTTGACACGCGTGTCGCGCATGCTCAACGCGCGCAACGACGACATCGGCCAGCTGCTGGCGAACTCGGCCGAGGTCACACGGGTGCTTTCGGACCGTAGTGCGCAGGTGAACTCCCTGATCCTCAACGCCAACGATTTGATGGCGGTGCTCGTGGATCGACGGGTGGCCATCGCCAACCTTCTGGCGAATACATCCGCAGTGTCACAACAAATCTCCGGACTAGTCGACGACAACGAAGCCGAGCTGGCGCCGATGCTGACCAAACTGAACTCGGTCAACGCCATGCTGCAGAAGAATCGCGACAACATTGCGGCAGCGCTGCCCGGACTCGAGAAGTTTCAGCGTACGCAGGGCGAAACGATCGCCTCCGGCGCGTATTACAACGCGTTCGTCGCCAACCTGATCCCCTCGCAGTTCCTCCAACCCTTCCTCGACTACGCCTTCGGGTTCCGAAGGGGAGTCAACGCCGGCCAGCCACCGGACAACGCCGGTCCCCGCGCAGAGCTTCCCTTCCCAGTCAACGGCATTCCACAACCAGGAGATCTCCCCGATGACGGCAACCCGTAGACGCTTGATGGCCGGTGTCGCAGCCATCTTCGTCGTGCTGATGGTTGCTTCCTCGGCCTTTCTGGTGCGGCAGACGTTCTTCGCACCTTCGACGATCTATGCGTACTTTTCCTCCGCCACAGCTATTTATCCCGGCGATCAAGTTCGAGTCCTCGGGGTCGAGGTGGGCACGATCTCCTCGATCGAGTCGGAGGGAACGCAAGCCAAGATCGCTATGAGCATCGACCGAGGCGTGCCGATACCTGCAGATGCCCGGGCAATCATCGTTGCCCCCAATCTCGTTGCAGCTCGCTACGTTCAGCTGGCACCGGCCTACGACGCAGACGGCCCGACAATGCCCGACGGTGGTGTCATTCCCCAGGACCGCACGGCCATCCCGGTGGAATGGGACGAGGTCAAAGAACAACTGGCGCGGATCTCCGAAGACCTGGGCCCAACCTCGCCCGACGACCGCACCTCGGTCGCTCGCTTCATCGACAGCGCTGCAAATGCGATGGACGGCAACGGTGCCAAACTTCGCGAGACCCTCGCTCAGCTATCCGCGGCGGGCCGAATCTTTGCCGAGGGAAGCGGTGATCTCGTCGATATAGTCACCAATCTGCAGCGCTTCGTCTCGGCGTTGAAGAACAGCAACATTCAGATCGTTCAGTTCCAAAACCGCTTCGCGGCACTTTCCTCCGTCGTCAACGACAGCAGGAGCGACCTCGATACCGCCCTGACGACACTCTCCGGCGCCATCGATGACGCGAGAAGGTTCATTGCGGGGAGCCGCGCTCAGACCAGCGAACAGGTCGAACGCCTCGCCGATCTCACCAAAGTGCTTGTGGAACAGCGAAAGTCGGTTGAGAACATCCTGCACGCAGCGCCCACAGCGCTGGCCAACACCTACAACATGTACAACCCGGACGCCGGTACCTTCGTCGGCTCTTTCGTCTTCCAGAACTTCTCGAATCCTGTCCAATTTCTCTGCTCTGGGATCGGTGCCGTGGAGAATGCCACGGCACCTGAGACCGCACGCTTGTGTGCCGAGTACCTCGGCCCGGCTTTGCGGCTGGCGAACTTCAACTATCTGCCAATCCCGTTCAACCCCCTACTCAGCGCGGTCGCACAACCCCAGAACCTGGTGTACTCGGATCCCCGCCTGGCGCCTGGAGGCGGAGGCACCGCGCCAGGGCCGCCTGACGTTCCCCCTGCTGTATCGGCGTACACGGGCAGCGGGGACGTGCCGCCCCCTCCGGGGTACGGTCCCCCACCCGGTCCTCCCCCTGCCCCGCCGGCGACTGTCGACACCCTCATACTGCCGCACTCTGAACCACAGGGCGCCGCCGAAGTGCCGCTCCCGCCCACCCCCTCGACAGCCCCGGTGGTGCCGACCCCATGAGTTCTATGACTCTCTGTCGCGCTGCAGTCTGCGCGATTGTCGTCAGTGTCTCCGGCGGCTGCGCCTTTCAGGGGCTCAACTCGCTGCCCCTGCCCGGGACGGTAGGTCGAGACGCCGGCGCGGTGACCTACATCGTCGAGATCGCGAATGTCGGTACTCTGGAGCCCAATTCACCCGTTCTCATCTCGGACGTGACAGTCGGCAGTGTCGACAAGCTCGACGTCGACAATTGGCACGCCACAGTGGAAGTGTCGGTCGAGCCCGACGTCGTGGTGCCTGAGAACGCCGTGGCCACCATCGGTCAGACCAGCCTGCTGGGATCGATGCACTTGGCGCTGAACCCGCCCCTTGGCGAGCCGCCCCGCGGTCGCCTGGCCCCCAACGCGACCCTACCGCTGAACAAGTCGTCGACCTTTCCGTCGACTGAGCGCACCCTGTCCTCGCTGTCCACCATTGTCAACGGGGGCGGCCTCGGCCAACTCAGCGACATCATCGACGAATCGAGCGCTGCTCTGTCCGGACGCGAGGAACAGGTCCGCAATCTGCTCACTCGCTTGGACGAGATCGCCGGTGTGCTGGCAGACCAGCGTGAAGATGTCGTTGTCACCCTGGAAGAACTCAACGATCTCAGCGGCACTCTGTCCCAGAGTTCGGACGTCATCGACGCGGCGATTCGTAAGATCCCCGCTGCCCTCGACGTCCTGGTGCGCGAAAGGCCGCGGATCACTGCAGCTTTGGACCGGCTTCGCACCTTCAGCGACACCGCCACCGGAGTGATCAACGATACGCAGGATGACCTGATCCGGAATCTGCAGAATCTGGAACCGGTCCTGCATTCAGTTGCCGATCTCGGGCCGGACCTCGCCACGGTGCTCGCCTACCTGACGACATTCCCTTTCACCCAGAACGTCATCGACCGTGGAATGAAGGGCGACTTCATGAACTTGTTCGTCACGTTGGATCTGACGTACCCCCGCATCAAACGCACATTGGCACTCGGTACCAGATTCGCTGAACCTCATGCCCGGCTGGTGCCCGCTCCAGGCGACCCGTGGTTCGAGAACTACACCTACGATCCACTCGGCAGCACAGTAATCCCGCCGGCCCCGGCAACTTCGCCGACGCCCTCAACGCAACCCGACCCCGGTGCGGAACCTCCGCCGGGGCTCTCGGGCCCGATCCTGCCGATCGCGCCGCCGACTCAATGGCGGTCAGACAATGGTGCAGCACCGCAGGGTCAGATCTTTGCGGGCCCCTACCCGGGCGCACGCTGATGCTAACCCGTCTGGTCCGAGTCCAGCTGGTCCTGTTCTCCATCGCGTCGGTCCTGGGCATAACCGCTATGGTTGTCGGCTATATTCAGGCGCCCACACTCTTGGGAATCGGCCGGTACACGGTGACGATGGAACTTCCCGAGGGCGGTGGCCTCTATCGCTTCAGCAATGTGACGGTGCGTGGCGTGCAAGTCGGCAAGGTGACCGAGCTGGAGCTGACCCCCGGGGGCCCGCGAGCGACGCTTAGTCTGCAGACCTCCCCCAGGGTCCCCGCCGACCTAACCGCCGAGATACGAAGCGTGTCAGCGGTGGGCGAACAGTACGTCGATCTCCGACCGCATACCGACACAGGCCCGTACCTCGGCGAGGGATCGGTCATACGAGCCGTTGACGTCAATGTTCCGCAGAAGGTCGGGCCGATGCTCGACCAGATGAGTGCGCTGCTGGGCAGCATTCCCAAGGAGCGGATTGTCGACCTGCTCGACGAGACCTCCCAGGCTCTCGACGGAGCCGACTTCGACCTCGGGTCACTTGTCGACTCATCCTCCACGCTCAGTCAGGCGTTGAGGGCCAATGGCGAGGCGGCCAGCGCGCTGACCGACGAGAGTGTCCCGCTGCTCGATGCCCAACGGCAGACAACGGATTCCCTGCGTCAATGGGCGAGCAATCTCGCCGGAATCACCCGCCAGATCGACGAGAACGACGCCGCCGTGCAGGACATCCTGGAAGTCGGCCCCGGAGCCGCTGACGAGGCGGCGCGTCTGCTCAGTGATGTCAGACCCACGCTCCCGCTACTGCTGGCCAATCTGACCACCGTCGGTCAGATTGCCGTTACCTACCGGCCGGGCGTCGAGCAATTGCTGGTTCTTTTTCCTCCGTATATCGCCGCGCTGCAAGGCTTTGCACTTCCATGGAACAATCCGACCGGCTGGCCTCTCGGCGACTTCACCGCCACCAGCGGAGATCCGCCCGCCTGCACCGTCGGCTTCTTGCCGGCGTCGCAATGGCGTTCTCCGGCCGACCTGACCGACATCGACACGCCCGACAACCTGTTCTGCAAGCTTCCTCAAGATTCGCCGATCGCCGTCCGCGGAGCCAGGAACACACCCTGTCTCGAAAACCCGGGGAAACGGGCGCCGACCGTCGAAATTTGCCGAAGCGACCAGGCTTATCAGCCACTTGCCCTACGTCAGCATGCCCTCGGGCCGAACCCGATCGACCCAAGCGCCATCGCGCAGGGAATCCCGCCGGACGACCGCATTCTGCCGGGAGACGGTCTCTACGGCCCCATCGAGGGCACACCGCCGCCGCCTGGCGCTGTGACATCTCCCCCGCCTGGCGCTTCGACCTCCACGCCTGGTCCGGTGCCGGCTCCTTCCTCGCCGGGGCCATCGATGCCGTCGGCGCAACCCGCAGCTCCAGCAACGAACGCGATACTGCAAGCCGCAGCGTCAGGCCCGGTGGCCTTTGCGCAATACGATCCGGCATCCGGGCGCTACGTGACACCCGATGGTCAAACTCATGAGCAATCCGACTTGGTGACTGCCGGGTCTCCGAAAACGTGGCGAGATCTGATGCCGAATTAGGTTGACGCTCAGCTGATCTTGTCCAGTCTGAACGGCATCCGGATGACCAGCGGTTGCCCAACGCCGCACGCACCGGCGGGTCCAGCCGTCACGTCTTCCCCAGCCAGGACGGGCGATCCGACCACCCGACGCCCGCCTGGACCGGCCGGTGCGAAGCGAAATAGTTGCCGGCCCGGATATGCAGTTCCGTCTGGGCATGGAATCCAATTCGGGATGTCGCGGCGCACACTCCACATGTTTGCCTTCATGCTGATTTCGGCGTCCCAGCCTTGATCGCTGTGCACGTGGCCGACGCAATTGTCAGGGTCAGAGCAGGACGACACGATCGTCCAAATGCTGCGGACGACCTGTTCGTCGATGTAGACCTCATTGGTTTTGGCCCAGTTGCCCACGGACACAGCGGCATAGGAACCGTTCAGCGCCAACTCGGGATTCACGCCGTGGGCGAGCGGAGCGTTCCATGGCGCTATCAGGCACATGCTGATGACCGTCACCGCCCGGACGCCCCCGCCTGCAGAGAACGGTCGGAGACGGGCATGGAGCCCTCGTGGAGGCCCGGTTACCATGGTGGCAACAGTAGAACAGAATATGCATATTTGTCACAAAATAGCGTGCATCCGTTACGCTGATACGCATGCAGTGGCCGGGCACGACTGTTGCGGTGGTCGTCGCGATGATCAGCGCAGCAATCGTGGCCGGGCCCGCAGGAGAGGCGCAAGCGCAGGACTGCAACGACGCCTTCTGCACCCCGGGGATCAAAGGCGGCGTCACCCTGGGTGCGCCGTGCAGCGACACCCAGTACTACGTCTTCGGCACAACTTCATGGGGTCGATTGGTGTTCTGCGGTTCCCCGCGACGCTACGAACCCCGGTACTTCCGGTCCCTGCCCATGAAGGGCGTCAAAGCGGAGAACTCTCTGTGTCAGGGGCTGGAGAATTCTGTCGCTCAAGGCCTTGACGGCCGCTACCTGTTCTGTCAGGCGCTTGACGGCCAGCCGCTGTGGCGCGCCAAGATCGACTGAGCGACTCACCGTTGGGTGAAGACGGCCATTGAGAAGTCAAAAAAGGGGGGTGGATTCAGTCGTTCGAGGGCCTCCATGTTCCTGATGGCTAGCTGTTCGCGGACGGGGTGCGAGATCGATGACAGGAGAGCCAATGTCTGGAACCGAATCGCCCCACAATGGCACGACAGGCGATCGGGAAAGGCTGAACCAAGACGATCACGACCTTCTCACTTTTGGTGAGGTCGGTGAACGCCTACGCCTTGAGATCAACGCCGCAGCGCACGAGGTTGCTCAACTCGCCGAAACAGGCTCGCCGGCAGAGCTCGAGCGCGCAGAGCTTCGTCTTCGCGATTTACGCGCCGCGGCTCGGCGCAACGCTGCGCAGCCCATCAACGACGCGAACTTTGAAGACTTCTTCGGCTATCCCGGCAAGGTCCATCGAAACCTGCCAGGCCCAGACGCGACAGAATAGATAAACACATAGTCATCATGTGTTTATCTGTCTTCTCTTGTTAAGCTGACGTTCGGCCGCGGCTCACGGACGATTCCAGATTCGAGGAAACCGACATGCCACTGCAAGATGAGCACCAGATCGTCTCGGTCGACGATCACCTTGTGGAGCACCCCAGAGTCTGGTCAGACAGACTTCCCGCCAAGTACCGCGAGTCCGGTCCGCGCATCATCGAACTCGATGGCAAGCACCTCTGGTCCTACGAGGACGTGGTCTACCCGACCATCGGATTGAATGCCGTCGCGGGTAAACCGAAGCAGGACTGGGGGATGGATCCGGTTCGGTACGAGGACATGATCCCCGGCTGCTATGACCCGGCCGCTCGTATCGCCGACATGGACCTCGACGGCACCGAGGCGGCGTTGTGCTTCCCCTCTTTTCCCGGCTTTGCGGGCGGAACCTTCCAACGCGCGCAGGACAAGGAACTCGCCTTGCTGTGCGTGCAGGCGTGGAACGATTTTTACATAGAGGAATGGTGTGCAACGGCCCCCGATCGCTATATTCCGTTGGCACTGCTACCCATCTGGGACATCGACGCGTGTGTGGCCGAGGTCGAACGCACTGTGGCAATGGGAGCGCGGACGGTGTCGTTCCCCGATAGCCCAGTTCCACTTGGGCTTCCGTCGTTTCACTCCGATCACTGGGATCGCCTATGGCAGGTGTGCTCGGAGAGCGGGATCCCGGTCTCTATGCACTTCGGATCCGGTGGTTACGTCCCCGGCTTTTCCTTCTCGTCGATGGCAAAGTACTCGACGCTCGAGGCGGTCAATGGTGAGCGGCCGATGCCCGACTCGCCGTTTGCCGTGGCGATCACCCTCTTTGCGACCAACCTGATGTGGTCCACAGTTGATCTGCTGTTCTCGGGCAAGCTGCAGAAGTTCCCTGATCTGCAATTCTCACTTGCAGAGGGCGGAATCGGCTGGGTGCCCTACATCCTCGAACGCTCGGACTACGTCTGGGAGCGCCACCGCTACTATCAGCTGATCGATTTCGACGCGCGGCCGTCGGAATTGTTTCGCCGGCACTTCTACGGGTGCTTCATCGACGACGAGCACGGGTTAGCGAATCGGTACACGATCGGGGTAGACCGCATCATGATCGAGACCGACTTCCCGCACTCCGATTCGACTTGGCCTAATTCGCGGAAGCGCGCCGCCGAGGTTCTCGCCGATGTGCCCGACGACGAATGCTCGATGATCGTGGAGACGAACGCGCGACGGATGCTCAACTTTCCTCGAACGGTGTCCGCCTAGCGCCACCTCACACCCGGGACACTGCAGCCCCACGCCCCGTTCGGCGGCGTCAAGCAGTCCGGGCTCGGCGCCGAGAACGGCCTGGCCGGCATGATGGAGTACCTCGACACGAAGCGCACGTTCATCGCGTGAGCTGAAATCAGCTGCGGCGCAGCAGCATCATTGTTGTGCCGCTGTTGGCGCCGCCGACGCCACAGGCCGCGAGCGCAGCGTCGGCAACCTGGCGTGCACCTCCGTCACCCCGCACCTGTACACAGGCCTCGTGCAGGTGGCCAAAGCCGTGCAGCCTGCCACCTGACAACTGGCCGCCAGCGGTGTTGATCGGCAGCTCACCGCCCAGCGAAAATCTCGTAGGGTCAGATACCCACTCCCCCGATTCACCGAACTCGCAGAAGCCGAAATCCTCGAGGAAACACAGCACGAAGACGCTGAAGCCGTCGTACATGGAAGCGTAGTCGACATCGTCTGCAGTGAAGTCCGTTCGCTCCCAGATGGTCGACCACCGCGAGTTCAGCCGCGCGATGTCCTGCCCACCCTCCCACAGGAACCGATCGTGGTGCGCACAGTCGAGTGACTCCACGACGATGCCAGGGTGGTCCAGCGCGGCCGCATGCTCGGCACGTGACACGACGAACGCCGTCGCGCCGTCACAGGCAATGTCGCAGTCGTACATGCACAGCGGATCCGACACCATGCGCGCGTTCATGTACTCCGCCATATCGATCGGGTCGGTGTACACCGCCTTCGGATTCAACGCAGCATGTGCACGTTGAACGATCGCGATCTGACCGAGTTGCTGCCTGGTCAGACCGAAACGCTCCATACGCGAGCGGATTTGAAGCGCAGCAAGATTCGCCGCCGACGCTCCGAACGGCAGTTGCCAGCTCAACTGTCCGGTTGCTCGTGAACCGGTCGGCACGCCGTAGCCTCGACGCCGGTCACTGCCCTGCGCGGTGCCCTCCCAGATGCTGCGCCAGCACAGCACGTGGTTGGCCATACCGCCGGCGACGGCGAGCATGGCGTCGACCACCGCACCCAGCTGACCCGGGTACTCCACGCCGCCGGCCACCCAGTCGGGCCGGATACCCAAAGCGTCGTGCAGTTCCCGCAATCCGGCACCGGAGAATCCCCTGCCGGCCATGGAGGCGCCGGGATAGGTTGTCAGCCCATCGATATCAGCGAGCGTGAGACCGGCGTCCTCGACCGCGGCGACACAGGCGTCGACGGTGAGTTGCAGCGGGTCGCGGCCCAGCCGCCGTCCGATGTCCGATTGGCCGATACCGCTGATGATTACGTCGTCGGTGAGGCGACCGGCCATCAACGCTCCGCGGTGAACAGCGGTAGGTACACGTCGTCGTCGATGTCGTCGGAGCCTGCCGCGAACGTCACGCGCACGAGCATGCCGACGTGGATCTGGTCCGGTTCGACATCAACCAGGTTCGTGAGTACTCGGACTCGTGGATCCTCGACGGGGTTCACGAAGGCGATGATGTACGGGGTCGGCATTCCGGGGTAGAAGGGGTGGTGGTTCACTGTCCACGACTCCACGGTGCCGCGACCGGACAACGCCTCCCACTCCGGCGCGGCGTGGTCGAATTGGCAACGCAGCGCGGGTGGATGGATCAACCGCCGGCAGTCAGGACAGCGCTGCAGTCGCCATACGCCATCGGCGCCCGCAGTCCAATACGGTCGATTGGTTGCGGTCAGCGCCGGCAGCGGTCGGCCGCCCGCGCCATCAGACATCGCCCTGATTCTCGTCGTCGACCCCGAAGATGAAACGGTCGGCGATCGCATGCTCGTTGCGGATCGACATCTCCTGCGCGGTGTTCAACCAGAGCCCCTCGAATCCTCGGGAGTGCATTCCGGCGTGAATTGCGTCGATGTTCTTGAGGTCCTGGGTGGGCAGTTCGCCCCAACCGTCGTGGTCCTGCCAGCGCTCCACTTCCAGCCAGCTGGTTTCAGGCACTTCGCCTGGCGCGAAGTGCTCCAGCGAGAACATCTCGAACACACAGCGGTTGGGGTCCTCGGCGTCGGGCAGCATGCGGTATCCCAGCACGCACGACTTTTCCACCAGGATCACCAGGGTCGGGAAGACGTGCCAATCACCGTTTCCCGCGAAGTACTGTTCCATCGACATTTTCGGGAAGTCGACGCCCTCGGCGAGCGCCAGTTCCTCGCACATCTGGTGGTAGAGGACGAACGGTGGTACGTCGCCGGGCTCCAGGGTGGCCAGCTGCTGCGCTGCACGGTAGTCCCGCTCGGTGACCAGCGAACCGACCTCGAGGTAGTTGTACTGCATCGAGTTCGCGAAAACTTCGGGCCGGGCGGCCTGTTGCTTCCTGGCACTGTCGCGATCGCCGCTGTCCGGACGGGCGGTGTACACGAAGCGGGAGTGGTTCCGGTAGGGGATTGTCGGCGTATATGGCGCATAGACGAACTCCTGCGGCGGCGCCGGTTCGGCGGAGGGCCGTGGGCCCTGCGCAGCCCGCAACGTCTGCGGGTGCGTTCCGGGGGTGTGGTAACCCTCGATGAACGCGTCGATGACCGTCTTGTAGTTCGCGGCTAGCCTGGTGCGCTTACGCCACCGGAACCGCATGTCCTGCAACCGGAACGGTTCCAGGGCCGTAGGCAGGGGATCCAGCCATTGCAGCAGCTCCGGCGGATCGTCGGCCATGCTGATGAAAACCCATCCGCCCCATGTGCCCACCGCGACCTCACGCAGCGACCACTGTTCCCTCGGACGGTTCAGGAACTCGTCGCGAGACGGGACGAACGACGACCGGCCGTCGAAGGCGAATCGCCATCCATGGAACGCGCAGCGCAGATCACCGTCGACCGCGCACCCCGCGCCGCGTATCACCTTCATGCCACGGTGCGTGCACGCGTTGTAGAAAGCCTTGATCGTGCGGTCTTTTTGGCGGACCACCATGATGGACTGCCTGCCGATGATGTACTCGTAGTAGCTTCCCGGCTCGGGGATCTCCTCTTCTCGGCAGGCCGGTTGCCACACCTGGGTGAACAGCCGGTCGAGTTCGAGCTGCAGGAACTCGGGATCGATGTAGCGACTCTTCGGCACAAAGGTCTCGCCGCACGCGTAGCGGGGCGGCACCTTTCCGGTTGCCGATTCGATCGGTTCGGCTTTCTCCTCCATGGCGGTCATCTCGCACCCCTTCCGGTGCTTCAGCTGGCGGGTGGCTTGTCAAAGATGTTGGGGTAGAGCACCGCTTCCTTGAAGGACGTCTCTATCTCGGTGAATGCGGTCGGGATGTCCCAGGTTCCCGACGACGAGACGATCTCGCGTTCGACGACCGGGTTGGACATGAGGCTGATGCGTCCGTTTCCTGCGAAGATCACCCGGCGATTGAGCCACTCCGACTGCTCGCTGGCGAGGTACACCACTGGCGGCACGACGTTTTCGGGTGCAAGCCGTTTGTTCTCCGGCGAGTAGTCCATGCTGCCACCGCCTTTGATGCCCTGGGTCATTCGCGTGCCGGCGATGGGGGCGATGGCGTTGGAGCGCACTCCGTAGCCCTTCAGCGCATTCGCGCAGGAGAACGTCAGCCCGACGATTCCCATCTTGGCGGCGGCGTAGTTTGGCTGACTCGGCGCGCCTTGCAGACCCGACATCGACGTGAAGTTGATCAGGCGGTACTGACCACCCCGATTCTCGCGCCACCAGGCGGCTGCGTGCCGCGTCAGGTTGAACGTTCCCTTGAGATGAACGGCCACGACCGTGTCGAAGTCCTGCTCGCTCATCTTGAAGACCATGCCGTCGCGCAGGATGCCCGCAGCGTTCACCATGATGTCGAAGCCACCCAGGGTGGCGGCCGTGCGAGTGATCAAGTCTTCGCAGGCGGCGAAGTCGGTGATGTCGGTCGCATCGGAGAACGCCTTGCCGCCGCGCTCGTTGATGGCGGCGGCAACCGTCTCGGCAGGACCTGCGTCGTGCCCGCTGCCGTCAACGGCGACGCCGGCGTCGGACACCATCACCGTCGCACCTTCGGCCGCGAGACCCTCGGCGACGGCAGCACCGATACCCCGACCCGCACCCGTCACCAGGGCCTTTCGCCCGTCGAGTACACCCATCATCACTCCTCTACCGGTGGCTTCGCCTCAGCATACAGAACACCTACACACTATTTGTATATCTGATTACTACTCGAAGCCCCATTCGGCATAGCGCCGTTCGAGTTCGGCCATCGCCTCGCGGCCGCCGCGCGATGTCCGCTCTTTCATGAAGTTGAACTCACCCTCTCGCCACGACAGGTTGCTGAACACGCTGTGCCCCATCGGGACCCAATCCGCGAACTGTGCCATCCCCACCGCGTTCCAGAACGTGATCAGCGCGTGCTTACCGACCATCAGACCGTCGGCGGAGTGGTGCGCGATCGCGCGCGCGTACCGAAGCGCTTCGTCACGCAACCCGTCGGCGGGCACGATCGACGCGGCGACACCCCACTCCTTGAGCTCGGCCGCGCGCACCTTCCGGCCGGTGATCATGGCCTCGTAACCGCGGTTGGGACCCAGCTTGAGCAAGGCCAGGGGCATCGCCGTGGAGAAGCCGGCGAACCCGATTCGCGCCTGCGGCCGAGCCAGGTACATGTCCTCGGATACGACGAGGATGTCGGCCGCCAGGGCCAGATTCATTCCCGCTCCGAGGGTGGCACCCTGGCAGGCGGCGATGACGGTCTTGGGGAATTCCAGCCAGTTCGTCAGATGCCGGTGGAGCCGGCGGGCGTTGCCCAGCCGCGCCGTCTGCGGGAGCCTTTTGCCCTTGGTCAGCCCCGCCTGTTCGACGGGCAGCCTGCGCACGTCGTCGCCGCTGGAGAAGTCTTTACCCTCGGCGGTGAGGATCACGACCTTGACGTCGTCATCGGCTTCGGCACGATCGAGTCGCTCCTTGAACAGGACGTGCATATCCGGGGAGAGGATCGCGTTCCGGCGATCGGGCCGGTTGATCGTGATCACCGCGATGTGCGGCTCCACCACCTCGTAGCGCACCCAATCCTCGTCGACCTCGAAGTCGTCGCCACTCTGCGGCGTCTCACTCATCCTGCTGGCCTTCCGTCGTACACGGTGCTGTACATCAGAACACTATCCGATCAGTTGTTCATCAAGCTGCTAATGTCTGGCCATGCCTCGCATCGCGATCGTCAAAGAGGTCAACGCACCCGCCGCCACCGTCTGGGCGCTTCTTGCCGACTTCGCCGATGTCAGTTGGATACCGGTCGCAGAGCGTGTCGAGATCGCCGGCGAGGGCATCGGGATGAGCAGATCGATCTACGGCGGCGGCGACGTTCCCGCGGTTGAGACACTGACGCTGCTCGACCACGACGGAATGCGACTCGGCTACTCGATCGCCGACGTTCCCCTCCCGGTCTCTCGGTTCGAGGCGCTCGTCAGCGTTACACCTGCGGAGTCGGGTGCAGCGATCACATTCGACGTGGATTACGACCCCCTCGGCCCGACCGAGGCCGACGCGTCTGCGGCCGCAGGAGCGGTCGAAGCCGTCTACGGGATGATCGCGGGGTGGCTCGCAGACGCCTGCACGGTGCGAGGGCGACCGTGACCGAGCGCGATTTCGGCGTGCCGCTGTCGGCGGCGGACCGCGACTTTCACGATGAGGTCAGGGCCTTCCTCGCAGCGGCGCTGACGCCGGACGTCCGTGCCGTCGGCGGTACCGAGACTGATCGCCTCGATCGAATGCGGTTGTGGCAGAGAAAACTTCATGAGGCCGGGCTCGCCGCCATCTCGTGGCCGACGGAGTTCGGCGGTCGTAGTGCAACGCCGGTGCAGCAGCTGATGTTCAACGCGGAGATGGCGGCCGCCGGCACCCCCGAGCCCATCAACCGCAGCGCCATCAACCAGCTCGGGCCGACGATCATCCAGTGGGGCACCGACGAGCAGCGCGCGTACTACCTACCACGCATTCTGTCCGCCGAGGACGTGTGGTGCCAGGGGTTCAGTGAACCTGGTGCGGGCAGCGATCTGGCCTCTCTCAAGACACAGGCCGTCATCGACGGCGATGAGCTGGTCATCACCGGCCAGAAGGTGTGGACATCGAAGGCGCACTACGCCAACCGAATCTATCTGCTCGCACGCACCGATCCGGATGCCGAACCGCGCAAAGGGATCAGCTACGTGCTCGCCGATCTCGGCACCGAGGGCATCGACGTGCGCCCGATTCGCCAGATCTCGGGCGACGCCGAATTCAGCGAGGTGTTCTTCGACGCCGTACGAGTTCCGATCCGCAACGTGCTGGGACCGCTGCACGACGGCTGGCGAGTCGCCAAATCGACGCTCGGCTACGAACGCGTCGGCCAAAGCCGCACGCACCGAATCGAACGTCGCCTGCGCATTCTCCTCGACATGGCGCGTGGAGGTGACGACCTCAGCGACAACGGATTCGATGACGACTACATCGCCGATCACCTGGTGCGCTTCACCGCCCAGGTGGAGGCGCTGCGGCAGATCGCGGCCCAGGCGACAGCCGCAGGAGTTCGCGGCGTCAGCCCCGGACCTGAGGCATCGATGGCGAAGCTATTGACCTCGGAGGTCGATCAGGCCATGGCCACTTTTGGCCTCGACTTGGCCGGAGCCGCCGGTGTTCTCGAACGCGGTTCACCGTCGGCTGCGAAGAAGGGAAACGTAGCCAAGAGTTACCTGCTGATGCGCGCCGCGACGTTCGGAGCCGGCACGTCCGAGATCCAGCGCAACGTGGTCGCCGAAAGACTGTTGGGGCTGCCTCGTGACCCGTGAAGTCGAACCGTCGCTGCACGACATCGCTGATGCCGCAGTAGAACTCGCCGAACTGCGCAACACCGCAGACGACATCCTTACCCGGATGTGGTCGCCGAGCCACACTCGCGCGCTGCTCGATTTGCCGGGCCCGGCCTTCGACGACGACCTGTGGAAGGCGGTCGTCGAACTGGGTTGGGCAGACGTCCTGGTCGACGAATCTCGGGGTGGCGGCGGGGGCGGCTTGCGCGAACTGTGCGTCCTCGCGGAGGCCTCCGGAGCGGCTGCGCTTCCCGTGCCACTGGCGGATTCCGCGGCGGCGAACTGGTGCGAGGAACGGTGTACGAGTGGTGTCGCCGTCATCCTCGGCGATGCCGAAGCCGTGCTCAGCGGCGACGAGGTGACCGGCCGGTGGTCTCTCGTCTCCTTCGCGGGCGTGGCGGACAGACTGCTGGTGATCGCCCGACGCGGTGTTGAGTCCGTACTCGGGGTCGTCGACGCCAAGGGTCCCGGCGTGCGCACAGAACCCGAGCGACCACTCGATCACAGCCCTACGGCAACCGTCACGCTGGACGGGGCGCCGTTACGCCCTTTGGCGTCCGGCACTGATGCGGTCCGCCGCCATCACGACGCGATGAGCAGAGCGCGTCTTGCGACCGTGGCGGAGTTGATCGGAATCGCGTCCGCGGCCAACGATGCTGCGGTCGAATACGCCAAGATGCGCGTCACATTCGGACAACCGATCGGAGCACGGCAGGCCATCAAGCACCGCCTCGTTGACCAACGCTGTGCGATCGAGGTTGCTCGCGCTTTGGTGAACCGAGCCGCCGACGCATGCGAACTGGAACATCCCGACCGCGATGCCCTGGTGTCACTTGCCGCGTTCTGGGCCATCGATTCGTTACGTCGCGTACCTGAAGGGGCCACTCAAGTTTTCGGCGGAATCGCCTACACCTGGGAGCACGATGCCCACGTGCATCTTCGCCGCGCAGCGACCAGAGTGGCGACGCTCGGTTCGCGCGCCCAGCACCGGGCCGTCGTCACGGAGTGGATTCGCACGCGTTGACGAAGCGCGTCAGTGGGTATTGGCCGCACCGAACTCCATCATGAGGTGGGTAAGGCGCAGTTCGGCGATGCGCCAGGCACCGTCGGCGCGCACCCACCTGTCGTGGTAGTGGCCGAACGCCGTCAACGACGCCCCGTTCTCCCAGACCACTCTCTCCTGCACCGCCCAGATCGCCCGCACCTCGTCAGGGGACACGATCTCGAACTCCGGTGAGTGCACCTGGTGCACCGTGATCGCCTCGGCCACCGCCGAACCGACGGCCGCCAGGACGTCGTCGCGGCCTGTGATCGGCGTCGACGACGGATCGTCTCCGGCGAGATCGAACGCGACGTCCTTGGCCAACAGGTCGCTGAGAGCTGACCACGCCTTCGTGTCCATCAACCGGCAGTAGCGCGCCTTGGCCTGTTCCAGTTGGGAGTACACGATCAGCGCTTCGAGGTCACGCCCCGAGCCGGTCACGTCAACTCGAGTTCGAGATGGTCGAGCCGTCGAACCAAGATGCTGGGCAGCCAACGACCCACCTCTACAGCCCTGATCCAGTCGGTGCGCTCCAACGTCGTCCGCAACACTGTGGTCGCCTCCAGCCGAGCGAGCGCGGCACCTACGCAGAAATGCGCGCCCTTGCCAAAAGTCATGTGGCTCTTGCTACGTGGGCGGTCCAGTCGGAACTCGTTCGGGTGATCGAACTGGCTCGGATCGCGATTGACGGCACCCCACAGCAAAAGTAGTCGCGACCCGGCCGGCAGCGCCACTCCCCCGAGAGTGGCGTCGGAGACGACGTGTCGGTAGTGCCCACGGAACGGCGGTTCGAACCGCAGCACCTCCTCGATGAAGGCGGGCAGCAGTTCGGGCTCCCCCCTCAGCCTGCGCTGCAGTTCCGGGCGGGTAGACAGCAGCCACATCGCTGTGCCGAGGAGGGAGGCAGTCGATTCGCCGCCTGCACTGAATAGGGTCAGCATGATCACGCGCGCAGCCGTGTCATCGAGCCGTCCTGACGCGCATGCCGTCGCGAGATCGCCGAGCAGGTTGTCACCGGGATCTGCTGCGGCGCAGTCGAAGTGCTCGCTGATGTAGCCGCTGAGTTCCACTGCGGCCATAGCTGCTGCGTTCAGTTGCTCTGCGGAGACCAGTCCATCAAGCAGTTGCGTGGTAGCGTATCCGGACGCTATGAGCATGTCGACATCCTCGGAAGGCAAGCCGATGATGCGCGCCACCACCATCATCGGGAGTCGATTTGCGACCGCGCTCATCCATTCGATGCGACCGCCCTCGACACCGTCGGTCAGCAGCCCGTCGGCAGTCTCGCCGACGAAGTCCTCAGCCGCATTGATGCGCTTGGCTGCGAGCTGCGGAACGAGCATCTTGCGGTGCAGCGCGTGCGCCGGGTCGTCGGCCGTCGCCAAGACGTGCGACGCACCGCCCAGCCCCTCCATCTCCAACGCGCCGACCCCGCCCTCTGCCGAGTACGTCATGGCGGCAGTGAGATTCGACGAGAAGATCTCGGGCCGTGCGATGACCTCATTGACTTCGTCCCAGCCACAGACGACGTGGAAGGACGAATCTCCGATGCGGTGCACTGGCCCCGTCGCCCGCAGCCGGTCGTACAGCGGGTAGGGATCCTGGACGTTGGCGTCGTCGAAGAACTCGATGGTGCCGCGCTCGCTGCGTACCGTCATCGTCGCGGGTGCCTTCCGGCCAGCACGTGTGCGCCGCCGGAGATCAGCGATAGTCGAGGGTGACCGGCAGGCGATCGTAGGTGTGAACGAGAGACGACGGCCGCAGTACACCCTCACCGGTAACGCGGAGCCCCTTCGTCCGCTTGATCAACTCGTCGAGAACGACGCGCGCTTCACGCCGAGCCAGTGCGGCACCCATGCAGAAGTGCTCCCCGACCCCGAAGCCGAGGTGCCCCGCGGCGTCGGCG
This sequence comes from Mycolicibacterium iranicum, assembly GCF_002101705.1. Lineage (GTDB taxonomy): Bacteria > Actinomycetota > Actinomycetes > Mycobacteriales > Mycobacteriaceae > Mycobacterium > Mycobacterium iranicum. The sequence goes on from NZ_LQPC01000037.1 coordinate 30,437, forward strand.
CGATGGACATCGAACTGCTCAGCGGTCGGTCCCCAGTGCTCGACGTCGCGATTGGCGGATGCGTAGGCCAGCAGCAGCCCGTCGCCCTCCCGAATCGTGACTCCACGGACCTCGACGTCGTGAGCGGCTTGACGCGCCATGCTCATCACGGGCGTCCACCAACGCAACACCTCCTCCACCGCGTTATTGCCCACCTCGGGATCGGCGAGCGCTTGCTGGGCTTGGTCGGGGTGCATGTCGAAACAGGCTGCGATGCCGGCGATCAGGCTCTGGGTGGTTTCGCTGCCAGCAGCGAGCAGAGTGAGCGCATACGTCATCACCTGGATCTCGTTGAACGGCTCACCGTCGATGCGCACCTGCGACAGCATCGTCAGCAGGTCGTCGGTGGGCGCGCTCGCGCGCTCGGCGACGAGCGCCATCAGGTAGGGCGCCACCTCGCCGAAGATGGTCTCCATGTCTTTGTCGTCGGCCACACCACTGCCGACCTTGGCGATCGTGGTGGCCCAGCCCGCCACCTTCGTCCAGTCCTCCTCCGGAACGCCGAGGAGGTGGGCGAAGACGTACACGGGGAACGGTTCAGCGACCCGCTCGATCCAGTCGAACTCTCCATCGGGCAGGTCGTCGAAGATCGAGGCGATCACCTCGCGAACTCGTGTCTCTATCTTGGCCACGGCCGCCGGGGTGAAGCGCACGCCGATCGCCTTGCGGTGCGCACGATGTTCCGGCGGGTCCATGAAGAGGATCCCGCGACCCCCGTACCCTTGCGGGTCACGACCCTCGCGATGCGCGATCAGGTCCATCATGATCGCGATGCGTTCGGACTTGAACTTCTCCGGCCGTGCGGAGATCGTCTTGATGTCGTCGTATTTGGTGACGACCCAGAACTTGCCCTGCTCATACCAGTGCACCGGGTCGGTCTCACGCAGATGGCGGAACGTCGCGTTGGGGTCGCCGAGGTAAAACGAAGCGTCGTCGAAACGGGCTTCGGACAGGGCTGTGGTCGTCGCCATTCCTGAACAATAGAACATTGTGTGTGAATGTGTGAAGTTTGCCTTCCCGTGGCGGGGTTGGACAACAATCGAACGGATAATGTTCAATTGTTGCGTTACGACGACCCACGAGGGCAGGAGCTGACGCGAGTTGACCGACGCTGTGCTGTCCTCGGGATTTCTCTCGGGAATCCGTGTGCTGCAGATCGGCGACGACGTGACCGGATCTGCGGCAGCTGCCTTGCTCACATTCCTCGGCGCCGATGTCACCCGAACCGCACCGACGGCCAACTGCCGAGCTGGGCCGCTCATCACCACGGCCAACGGGACGGCGGCGGCCGTAGACCTTGTACTGGACCGCGGAAAGAACGTCCTGGCCGACGGGATCGACGCGGACCCCGCCGACTACGACATCGTCATCACAGACGGCGCCACCTCGGCTGTAGCCCCCCGCGACGGGGTTGTGCTCGTCACGGTGTCACCCTTCGGCGCGACCGGCCCGCTGAGCCACAGGCCGGGGGGCGAGATCACCATGCAGGCCAGCGGCGGCCTGCTGGCCACCATCGAGGACGCCGATGGCGTCCCGGTGCCGGCGCCCGGTTACGTCGCATCGAAGGCTGCGGGCGCGGTGACGGCACTGGCGGCCCTGCACGGGTTGGACCGCCGCAACCGCGACGGCGGCGCAGTCGTGGTCGACGTGTCAGCTCAAGAGGCGGTCATCTTCACGGCGGCTCTGCCCGAATGCGCGCACGTCCTATACCGATGCCCTGGCCGGGCGGGCAGCGGACGCTATCTTGCGCCGTCCGGTGTATTCCCCTGCCGTGACGGCCTCGTCCGTATCACTGCAGTAGAGAACCATCAATGGAAGGGCCTCCGTACCGCGCTCGGCGAGCCGGAGTGGGCTGCCGGGCTGGACGAGCGGCCCGCCCGCATCGAGAACGCCGACACCATCAACGCCCGGGTGACCGAGTGGACGTCCACAAGGCACAAGGCCGACTGTGCAGACCTACTGCAAGCCCATGGCGTCCCGTCCACTCCGGTCAATCACCCATCCGAACTTCTCGCATCGCCACAGTTCGCGTACCGAGGGTCGCTGCAATCCGTCCGACTCGCCGGAACCGACACAGTGGTTCCCGGTCCGCCGTGGTCCATCAGTCGGGGAGCTCCAACCGCGCGGGCGCGGCGGCAGGGGCTCACCGGCCTGCGCATCGCCGAACTGACCCATGTTCTGGCGGGCCCGATCGTGGGTGCTCTGCTCGGTGCCATGGGTGCCACGGTCGTTCGAATCGAGGACCCCGAGCGACTCGACATATACCGCCGCAGCGGGCCATTCGCTGACGGTGTCGCAGGACCCGAGCGGGGGGCCTACTATGCCGTGGCCAACCATTCCAAGCACAGCGTTCTGCTCGATCCGGCGCACGCCTGCGAAGACGTGGCCGCCATCCTCGCCGATTCGGACGTGCTGATCGAGAACGTGGGCTCGTCTCGTCTGCAGCGGCTCGCGGTTGATCCGGGTGAGCTCGCCGAATCCGGGCGGCTGACCCTGCGAGTCTCCGGCTTCGGCTCGGACGGCCCAATGGCGGGATACCGCGTGTATGCCAACAACGTTCAGTCCTACGGCGGGCTCGCAGGCCTGACCACAACAACCGACGGGACTCCCGCGCGTTTGGGCACCGTCCTCGCGGACCCCCTGTCATCGGTGGTCGGCGCCGTGGTGATTGCTGCTTGGGCGATCGGGCCGTGTCGAACCAGCGGAGCGGTCGTCGATCTCTCGATGGCCGAGGTGGTGACGTCGACCGTCTCCGAGTTCGTGGCAGCGGCGACCGAACACCCGCCGACTGGCGGCGCCGTAGCCCGCGGTGTCTACCGCGCCACCGACGATCGATGGGTCGCAGTCGAGCTGAGCGGTGAACAGTGCGACACAGAGCGGGCCGAGTTCGTGGCGATGCTCATCGCTACGAACCGGGCCGACGACGCGGCGTTCAAACTGCAAGGTGCAGGCGTTGAAGCCGCTGTGATCCGCCGCGCCGGCGAACTGATCAACGATCCGCACCTGGCATCTCGCCGATTCTTCCCCGAAATCGCCCATCCTGACCCCGATCTCGGCACCGGCCAGCTGGTCGGGCTGCCCTGGCAGTTTGTCGGCGAGGGCCCGGTGCCCCTCGCACCGCCGCCTGCACTCGGGAGTTCGACCGCCGACTACACAAGGACATCGCATGCCGACATCACCACCACCTGACCGCGCCGCCACCGTGTGGTCATCGACGTTCATTCCGTCGAAGTCACCGTTTTCCGACTTTGGGAGCGACGGCTACAGCGTCGCGTGGGTCGATACCGTGGAGGGACGCCTGCAGGTGCTGGTCGAAGGTGACCGACCGGCTCCGGGCACCGTCGGTGAGATCGTCGTGCGGACCCTCGACGAGCAGGCGGTCGACATCTTCTCCGCGGATGCGCAATGAACATGGCATATCTCACCGGAGTCGGGGTCACCGAGTTCGGCAGGCACGGCGAGGTCCCGCTGTCGGAACTCGGTTTTGCTGCGGCGCGAAAGGCACTGGCGGACGCGAATATCGACTACGACGAGGTCGGCGAGGTGTTCACCGCGTCGGCGCTGGCCCCACCCCAGACAGGTTTGAAGGTCGCCCTTGCTCTGGGGCGCACGGGAATTCCCGTCACCGCCACCGAAAGTGCCTCGGCGGGAGGCCTTGTCGCACTTCGCCAAGCTGTGTGGGCAGTCGCGTCCGGACGCTGCCGGACAGCCCTGGCGATCGGCTATGAGAAAACCACAGCGCTGGAACCGGGCGGTGTCGTTCCCGCGGCGGTCGGCTTCTGGGATCGCTTCCCCCCGCAAACCCACTACGCGATCGAAGCGGCACGCTGGCTGTACGACTCCGGCTGCGGACCCGATGTCATCGCGGCGGTGGCGGCCAAATCGCACAACCATGCGCGACTGAATCCGCTGGCGGCCAGGCGGAGCGTCGAACCGGTCACCGTCTCCGACGTGCTCGCCGCCCGCCTGGTGGCCGAGCCTCTGACGAAGATGATGTGCCACGCCTCCGTCGACGGAGGTGCGGCAGTGGTCGTCACTGCGGAACCACGCCCCCGGTCGGTGTCGGTGCTGTCGATCGAACAGACAAGCTGGCCAGCAGATTCAGCGTGGCCGCTGGTCGGACCCGTCGTGGGGCCACCGTCCCAGTTGACCCTCACCGCTCAACGTGCGTACGCCTTCGCCGGCGTGACGCCTCCCGACATAGACGTGGTGTCGTTGCACGATATGTGCGCCAGCGAAGAGATCACGGCTCTGGTGGCGATGGGACTGGCTGACTCATCCGAGATCGTCAAGCTGGCTGAGGCCGGCGGCCTCGCCTACGACGGTGCACTCCCGGTGAACACCGACGGCGGCTGTATCGCACGTGGCCACCCAATCGGCGCCACCGGCCTGGCACAAACCGCTGAGGTGGTCATCCAACTTCGCGGTGAGGCGGAGCCCAGGCAGGTGCGCAGTCCGCGCATCGGTTTGGTTCAGGCGGTGGGAGGCGGTGGCTCGTGCGTCGCCGCCGTCCTCGCTGCGTGATCACGCGATCGCGCCGCTCTCCTTGAGTGCCGTGACCCGGTCCCAGTCGCCGCCCAGTTCGAGAATGAGCTCCTCTGTGTGGGCGGCGAATTCGGGCATCGGATTCAGCGACAACGGCGTCTCGTCGTAGAGCACCGGACTCGCCACCAGATCAAATGTCTGCCCATCCTGTTGCACCGCGACGACATTGCCGTTGGCGCGGACCTGCGGGTCGATCGCCACCTCGGCGGTGTTCTGGACCGGCGCCCACTGCCCGTCGAAACCGTCGAGGACTGTCCGCCAGTGCTCCAGCGGTTGGGCGCCGAGAGTCGCACGCAAAACCTCGATCGCGGCAGGGGCATTGGCGGCAAGCAAGGCGTGACTGGCAAATCGTTCGTCGGTGGCGAGTTCGGGCACACCGACCCGACGACAGAACTCGGCGAAGTAGCGGAACCCTTGCAGCATGGACACTCCGAGGAACCTGCCGTCCGATGTCCGGTAGAACCCGACCAGTGGATTGTTCGGTGCGACGTTCGCGCCGCCCGGATTGGTCTGCCACGGTGTTCCGCTCGCCAGTGCCGCGTTGATCGCGACGCCCGATGCCCACACACCCACACCCAACAGCGAGATATCCACCACCCGAGCCATTCCCGTGCGCTCGCGTTCGAACAGCGCTGCCGCGATTCCACCGGCGATGGTCATCCCGCCGATCGAATCGCCGTATGCCGGACCCGGCTGGGGCACCACACCATCCAGATCGCACGGTGTCGACCCGAGCGCTCCGGCGGCGCGGCTCCAGAAACCGGTCATGTCGTAGCCACCTTTGCCAGCGTCCGGACCCAATGGCCCATAGGCACTCCCGCGGGCATAGATGATGTCGGGGTTCTCCGCTCGCACATCGTCGACGTCGATCCGTAGCTTCTTACGCGCATCCGGCAGGAAGTTGGTCAGGAACACGTCGCTGGAGCGTGCGATGTCCATCAGTAGCGCATGGCCATCGGGTGTCGACATGTCCAGAGCCACTGACCGTTTGCCGCGATTTGCGTGCTCCATCACGGGGTTGCGGTCGCCCTCGACAGTGATGTGTCCCAGTTGTCGGAGACCGCGCTGCGAGTCACCCGTCTGAGGGTGCTCGATCTTGATGACGTCTGCCCCCCAGTCCGCCAGCACCGCGCCTGCTGCAGGTACGAAGGTCCACTGAGCCACTTCGAGGACACGCACTCCGGACATCGGTCCGCTCATCGATCATCCACTCCGTTCACTCCACACGTCCCACGGCTCCGGGCGCCATCCCCGACCACGATCATAGCTGTACAAAAGAACACAAAGTGTTTATTTGCGATATGGTAGCGGCCGTGGCAAGTGCGTTGTCACACCTTCGGGTGTGCGATCTCAGTGGACAATTGGCGGGCGCAGGCGCGACCAAGATGCTGGCCGCGTTCGGAGCCCAGGTCATCCGCGTCGAGGATCCGGTGACCCGCGGCATGTGGGATGCACTGCGCGGGGTGGGTCCGTACGTGGACGACCGCCGCGGGGTCGATCTGGGCGCCGGATTCAACAACCACAACGTCGGCAAACAGGGCGTCACCATCAACCTACGCACTGACGAAGGCGTGCGGTTGCTCCGCGAACTCGTCGCCGTCAGCGATGTCGTGTGCGAGAACTTCGCCGCAGGCGTGATGGACAAACGCGGCTTCGGATACGAGGACCTCAAGAGCATCAAGCCCGACATCGTCTATGTGTCCAACTGTGGATTTGGCCACACCGGACCGTATCGCGACTTCAAGACCTGGGGCCCGATCGTGCAGGCGGTCAGTGGACTGACCGCCACGTCCGGACTGCCCGACGCCGAGCCGGCCGGCTGGGGGTTCTCGTACATGGATCATGGGTCCGCGTTCTATATGGCGGTGGCAATCCTTGCCGCACTGCACCATCGTGAACGCACGGGCGAGGGTCAGCACGTCGACTTGGCCACGGTGCCCGCCGGAATTGCGATGCTGCCGACCGAGATCCTGGATTGGACCGTGAATGGACGCCCCACGGGGCCGGGCGGAAACCGCGCCGACTTCGGCGAGTGCGCGCCCCACGGCGTCTATCCGTGTCTCGGAGACGATCGGTGGATCGCGGTTGCGTGCCGTGACGACCGAGAGGTTGCCCTGCTTGCGAAGGTGCTGGACGAGCCGGCGTTGACCGCCGACAGGTTTGCCACCCTCGCGCAACGACTGGCGGCGGCCGACGAACTCGACGCGATCATCGGCGCCGCCACCTCGACGAGGGTGGCCGGTAGCCTCGCCGACGACCTCATCGGCGCCGGTATTCCGGCCAGTATTGTGAAGAGTCCACCGGAGCGAATCGACGGCGATCCGGATCTCGCACGAATTGGCCTGTTTCCCACCGTGTCCCATCCCGACATCGGCAAGGTCCGGGTGGAGGGGCTCCCTATGACGTTCTCGGCGACTCCATGGAGCATCGACCGAAGCGCGCCCAAACTCGGTCAGCACAATCGCGAGATCTTCGGAGGCCTTCTCGGCCACGACGATCAGACCCTCCAGGACTGGGCCGGAAGAGGTGTGATCTGAGCGCGCTGGCTGATCTTCGTGTCATCGAGATCAGCGACCAATACACCCCGATCGCGGGCCGCATACTGGCTGAGCTCGGCGCCGAAGTGATCGTCGTCGAACCCACCACCGGTTCGCCGCACCGGCGACGGCCACCGTTCGTCGACGACGAGCCCGGCGTCGACCGTAGCCTACGCTGGTGGGGTGCTAACGCGGGAAAGCGCAGCGTCACAGTAGATCTCGATTCGGCGTCCGGAAGGGACGCACTGAGGCGCCTGCTCGCGAGTGCCGACATCGTGTTCGCGGGAGGTGACCTGCTGGCGGACGGAACGCTCGCCTACCCCGATATCGCCGCCCAACACCCGCAGCTGATCTGGGTGTCGGTCACCCCGTTCGGCATCGGGAGTGCGCGCGCCGAGGACCCCGTGATGGACCTGACCGTCCTGGCCGGTGGTGGGCCGATGTGGAACTGCGGGTACGACGATCATGCGATCCCTCCGATGCGGGGTTCCGGCGACCAGTCCGCGAACATCGGGGGAATGTACGGCGCCATCGGTGCACTGATTGCTCTCTCCCACCGCGATCACACCGGCGTCGGTCAGCTCGTCGACGTCAACGTCACGGCCGCCTGCAACGTGACGTGCGAGCAGACCACCTACCACTGGCTGGTAAACCAAGCGGTGTGTGTTCGACAGACGGGCCGGCACGCCTATCCGACCCCGAGCGCCCCCGTGCAAGTCCGGTGCGCCGATGGTTCCTACGCAACAACCGGGGTCCTGCCACGCAAGCCTGAGGAGTTCGCGGGACTTGTCAACTGGCTCAACGATCTTGCGCTGACCGAGGAGCTCCCCGAAACGTTCTTCCTGGAGCTGGCCGCGTCGCGTGATCGGCCCGTCGATCTCGCCGCAATCGGCGAGGACGACGAGACGACGGCGATTCTCAGCGCAGCGCGCGAAGCCATCACCTTGATCGCCTCACGACTGTCCGCCAAGGAGTTCTTCGTCGAGAGCCAGCGACGAGGCTTCGCCGCGGGCGCGATTTTGCTGCCGCATGAGGCCTTCGACGACCAGCACACCGTTGCGCGCGGCATGCATGTACCGGTGGAACATCCCGAACTCGATCGCACCGTGGTGTACCCAGGGGTGCCCTACCTGTTCAGCGCCAGCCCGGCCCCGGCGCCCACCCGCGCTCCACTGCTCGGCGAGCACAACTCGATACTCGACGACATCGTGCGATGAACAAGGGGATCCGGCTCACCCACGTGGGCCTGTGCGTGCGTGACATCGCCTACTCCACGGAGTTCTACTGCGCAGCATTAGGTTTCGAGAAGGTGGGTGAGATGCACGTTAGCGATTCCGCAACGGCCCGGCTGCTCGACGTCACCGGCCTGGTGCTCGATCTGGTCTATCTGCAGCGCGACGGCTTTCGACTAGAACTGCTCGGGTATGCCGAGCCCGGTACCACGGGCCGCGCCGAACCACGCGCCATGAACGCGCTCGGGTTCACGCACCTGTCTTTCCGGGTGGACGACGTCGATGCAGTGACCGGGGACGTTGTTCAGCACGGCGGCCACCTGCTGGCAGATCGATCCGTTGCCTTCGACGGCGGAAACCGCGGCGTGATGCTTACAGATCCGGACGGCAATCTTTTGGAACTCATCGAACGCGTCCAACGAATGACAGGCGACTGATCCATGGTGTCCTCAACCGACGAATTGATGTACTCACCCTTCTCCAAGGCGATCTTCGACGATCCCTACCCCGTGTACCGCCGATTGCGTTCGGAAGCGCCGGTGTATCGGGATCCCGAGGACCGATGGTGGGTCCTGTCCCGCTTCGATGATGTCGCCACCGCGCTGCGCGATTGGGAGACCTACTCGTCCAAACTCGGCCCTGCGCCGGAGAACCCGGATAACGACGGCCGCAAGTATTCGGTGATCTCGATGGACCCACCCCGGCACGACCGCATCCGCGGGGTGCTCAAGGGTTTTTTCACGCCGCGCGCCGTTGCGGCACTGGAGAACTCGCTGCAATCGGTGGTGAACCACCACTTGGATCGGTTGACGCCGGGGACCACCGTCGACGCTATGGAGGCGTTCGCCTTCTCGGTGCCCACGGACGTCATCGGCGACCTGCTCGGCGTCCCGCACGCGGACCGCGAGCAACTGCGAGTGTGGTGGGAGGAGTTCCTCACCCGCCATGAGGGCGAGGTCATGATGCCGCGCAGCGCGATCGAGGCCAACCGCAAGATCAGCTCCTACATTGGCGACCTCATCGAGGCCCGACGCACCGATCCTGGCGATGATCTGATCAGCATCGTGCTGCAGGCGACGTTTCATGATCCCGAGATCTCCGCGGATCGCGCGCTCACGCCGCACGAGGTGCTCATGTTCTGCAACCTGTTGTCGGCAGCCGGTTCCGAGACCACGCAGAAGCTGATTTCGAACGGCCTCGTAGCCATGCATGACCACCCCGATCAGTGGCGGCGCATCGTCAACGATCCCAGCCTCGTTCCGGCCGCGGTGAACGAGGCTCTGCGCTACGACACCCCCAGTCATTGGGTGGCGCGCACTCTCACCAGGCCGGTGCAACTGCACGGTGTGACGATGGAGGCCGGCGATTGGGTACTACTGCTGCTGGGCAGCGCCAACCGGGACGAGCGTCGATACACCGACCCCGATCGCTTCATCCTTGAGAGGCCGCGGGGCACCGACGTCTACTTCGGGTGGGGAATCCACATCTGTCTGGGCCAGTGGCTGGCACGTCGTGAAGCACAGATGGTTTTCGAATACGTGGCAAGGAAATTCCCCGACTACGCGATCGGTGCGCACGAACGTGTGCTCACCGCGACGGTACGCGGCTACACCAGCGTCGAGATGACGCTTCGCTGACATGCCGCCTCAGCCGAGGACGACTGTGCTCACGCCACCTCGAAAACGTCGTACTCCACCGTGCTAGCCCCAGCATTTCCCTTGGCGACGCCCAGAACGCGAGTCAACCACGCGTAGCGGTCATCACCGGTCTCGAAGTACATCGACGAATAGACGACTCCGGTACGTGCATCCATCCTCCCGGTGTAGTTGACGAGAATGACGGCGCCGTCATCGGTTTGAAGGGTCAGGCGCGCGTCGACGAGGACGCGTCCGCTTGGTTCGACGAAGGCCCAGTCGGCGGCAGCCATCCCCTTGAGCGAAGCGCGCAGGCGCTCACCCTCGAATCGGGCGCTGGTGATCTCGCCGACAATGCGGCTGCCCGTGGGACCAGAGGACACCGAGATGGGCTCGCCGATCTCGTAGACCACCCGACACAGCGGCCTCAACTCGGCGGAAAACTTAGGCACAGCCGACGAATTCGATGACGGCACCGTGACAGGTCTTCGGATCGGCGGTCAGTCGCTGACCGTCTCGTTCGGCGATCCCGACCCCGTGTTCCACAAGATGCGACTCCGCTGCGGCGAGGTCGGCCGTCTCGAAGACACACGCGTGCATGATTTCGCCATTCGCCGCGAGGTCCCGCCCAGCAACGGTGTCCTCAGAGTGCGGCGCGATCAGCTCCACCAGCGTGTTCGTTCCGAACGTGAGCAGGCGGCGGTGCGCGGCGGTGGATCGCTCGTCCTCGGTCACGTGTGCACCGAGCGCCGTGTACACGTCCGTCGCGGGATCAAGCTCGCGGACCACCACGCCGACCCTCCATCCGGTGAGGGCAAGCGGGTGGTCCCGCCACGGCTCATTCGACCAGCCGGCACGAAATCTCGGGTCGTCCCACTTGCCAGGCACTCCCAGCGGTCCGGGCTTGGACTCGGTGAACGGCATGAATTCAAGCTGACCGGCTGTGTCCTTGGGATGTGTGAATACGGGGCTCATCGGCTTTGCCGCCAACGCTTCCCGGCCGGAGCCCGCGAGCCCGAAGCACCGGACTCCGGCCGCGGTCAGCGCGTCGTAGACGTCAACGGGCGGGCTGTTCACGAAGTACGCGGCGGCGTGCAGGTGAGGTCCGAAGCGGTTGGGGAACTTGCCCAGCGGGAGATCGGCGCCCTCGGCGGCCGGCGCCATGACGTCGACGGCGAGGTCGGCGATCGTCACCATCGACGCCCACCGCTTCTCCGGTTCGAGCCAGTCGTCGGCAAAGATGTCGACCGCCCCGAAAACGTCGCGGTACCAATCCGTGACGAGGCGATAGTCGTCGACAACGTGGTTGACATGCCACTGACGGCCTATCTGGATCACGAGTCTCCCATCACACTATGCTCGAAACACTATGACAGATACTGTCTAGCTGTTGTGATGAACGGCCGCGGCCGGGTTGTCGGCGTGACGGGAGGGACAAGGAGTGTCCACAGCTGTGGCCGGCGATGCCGAAGTCGAGTTGTTCGTGTCCACCACGAAAGCCTTCCTCGATCGGGAGGCGCCGTTGACGCGGGTCCGCGAGTTGCACGAACTCGGCATCCCGTTCGAACGCGACTGGTGGCGGCGAGGAGCCGAGCTCGGCTGGGCCGCTCTGCTCGTACCCGAGCAACTGGGCGGCGGGTCGGTGTCCGGCGATGGAATATCCGAGCTGGCGATGATAGCCGAGCTGTTCGGCCGCAGTGCTGCTCCGGGACCGCTTCTTCCGGTCAGTGCAGTCGCCGCAGCGCTGGCCGCGTCGAGCACCGCGACCGCGCATGCCGACATTCTCGACGCGCTCGTGGCCGGCACCTGCATCGGCGCATGGGCGGTCGACGAACCAGGAGCGCGATTCGGGGACGCCCCGACCACCCGGGCCACGACGACGCCGGCAGGGTTCCGGATCGACGGGATCAAAGACCGCGTGGAGGCGGGTAGCACCGCCGACGTGTTCCTGGTGACCGCGCATGCGGACGACGGCTGCCGACAGTTTCTGGTGCCGTCGGATTCGCCGGGCGTCTCGGTGCGTCAGCTGGCGGGAGTGGACCTCGTTCGCGACTACGCCGCGGTCGAGTTCGACGGCGTCGAGGTCGGCTCTCACGCTGCTGTCGGAACCTCCTCTGAGACAGCGGAACTGGTGGCCCGTCAGACATTGATCGTGCAGCTGCTGCAGTGTGCGGAGATGGTCGGCGCTCTGGACACCGTCTTCGACATGACAGTTGCTTGGGCTGTCGATCGACATAGCTTCGGTCGGCCGCTGGCGTCGTACCAGGCGCTCAAGCATCGCTTCGCGGACATGAAGACACACTTGGAGGCATGCCGCGCCATAGTGACGCAGGCAACGCGCGACGTCGGGGCACGAGCCGAAGCTGCCGCACTGTCGGTAAGCGCGGCGAAAGCGTACGTCGGCGAGTACTCGGTCAACATCCTTCAGGACTGCGTCCAGCTTCACGGCGGCATCGGCGTGACGTGGGAGCACGACCTGCACGTGTTTCTCCGGCGTGTCGAAGTCGATCGCGCCCTGTTCGGTAGCACCGAGGAACACTGGGAGCGACTGTTCGCGCTTGCGCAGGCTCGGGAGGAACGTCAATGACCGAAACCGTCGCCGCATTCCGCAAGCGGGCGGAGTCGTGGCTTGCTGCCAACATGCCGATGCTCGGAGCCGACACACCGTTCGCCGACCGCGCGGATGAAGCCACATGGCAGCGCGCCAGGGAATTGCAACGTCGGCTCTTTGACGGCGGTTTCGCGGGAATCTGCTACCCCAGCGAGTACGGCGGATTGGGGCTGGACTACGCGTATCAGATCGCGTTCAACGAGGTCGCCGAGCCCTACGAAATGCCGCTCGCACTCAATATCCCGAGCTTGACGATATGCGGTCCCACACTCCTGGACGTCGGAAGCGAAGAACAGAAGCGCACCCATATCGCCGCCGCCCTTCGCGGTGACGAGGTGTTGTGCCAACTGCTGTCCGAACCCAGCGGTGGGTCCGATCTCGCCGGCGTCATCACCCGCGCCGAACGCCGTGCCGACACGTGGGTACTCAACGGCGCCAAGACCTGGAGCAGCAGCGCTTTCGCCGCGGACTTCGGCCTCTGCCTGGCCCGCACCGACTGGAGCGTGCCAAAGCACGAGGGCCTGACGATGTTCCTGGTGCCGCTGGACGCGCCCGGCTTGTCGCTGCGCCGAATTCGGCAGGTGAACGGCTCCGCGGAATTCTGCGAGGAGTTCCTCGACGACGTCGAACTCGGGGACGAGCACGTCGTCGGCGAGGTCGGAGGTGGGTGGGCTGTGGCATCACGACAGCTGTTCCACGAACGCCGCGCGGTGGCCAAGGGTTCTGAATACGCCAACTGCGGAGCGGCTGAATCCGGTCGCGGTGGGCCGATCGACCTCCTCAAGCTGGTCGAAGCCACCGGACAATCAGGTGATCGATGGGCGCGCCGACTCGCCGGACGCGCGTTGACGCACCGAATCGTCGAAAAGGCATTGGGCGAGCACGTGTTCCGCGGCGTTGCCAGCGGACGTATGCCGCCGGCCTCCGGGTCCATGACGCGGCTGTACTACGCCGAATGCGAGAATCTCGTCCTCGATACCGCCGTTGCGTTACTCGGGTCTGAAAGCGTCGTCGGCGGCGCCGACTCGCCGTTCACCTCGATCGGCGAGAAGTTCCTTTCCCGCCAAACGGTCAATATCGGCGGAGGCACCACCGAAATCGCCAGGAACATCATCGCCGAACGAGTGCTGGAGTTCCCTCGTGAGCACGCCGCCGACCGTGGCGTGCCCTTCAAAGACGTCCGCCGCAACGGGAGTGGCGCGTGACCGAAGCCCTCATCACCGAACGGCTCGCCGCCGTGGTCGGCGTCTGGCACGACCAGGATGTGGCATCGTTTCCCATCGATCGGTCCGATATTCGGCGGTGGGCGATCGCGACGCACTGGCCGCAGCGGCCGCCGCGGCTTTTCTGGGACGAGGACTACGCGCGTACCACCCGCTGGGGCGGCATCATCGCACCTGATGACTTCAATCCCTTCGCCTGGCCTGTTGAACCGGCTGACGCGGGTCCGGCCGCCTACGCACTCCCCCGGCCTGGAGAGCCAGGACAGCGAATGCTCAATGGCGGAGTCGAATTCACCTTCGGCGAGCCGATGCGGCCGGGAGATGTGATCAGCAGCCGATGGCGGATCAGGGAGGCGACCGAACGCGACGGCAAGCTGGGCCGGATGCTGTATCTGAAATTGGAACGCGAGCTGCGCAACCAACACGGCGACCTGGTCCGCACTCGAATTGACACGGTCATTCGGTACTGACCTCGGAGGAGGACCAGCGTGTACATCGACGGCCAATGGCGATCAGCATTGTCGGGCAACAGTTTCGACAGCACCAACCCCGCCACCGGCGAGGTATTGGGCACCGCGCCCGACGGTGGCCGCGCCGATGCCAGGGCGGCGATCGACGCCGCGGTGGCCGCACTCCCCGCGTGGCGCGCGAAGACGGCCTACGAGCGCGCCGAGCTCCTCATCGCGGCGCATCGCATCATGATGGACCGCCAGGACGATTTGGCCACGCTGATGACCAGGGAGCAGGGCAAGCCGCTGCGCATGGCCCGCACCGAAGTCGGCTACGCCGCCGATTTCCTGCTCTGGTTCGCCGAGGAGGCGAAACGCGTCTACGGGGAGGTCATTCCGTCGGCACGCGCCGACCAGCGCTTCGTGGTGCTGCAGCAGCCCGTCGGCGTGTGCGCGGCGATTACGCCATGGAACTATCCGATCTCGATGATCACCCGAAAGGTGGCACCCGCGCTCGCCGCGGGATGTACGTCGGTACTCAAGCCCGCCGAACAGACGCCGCTGTGCGCGATCGAGACGTTTCGCGTCTTCGCCGACGCCGGCGTACCGCCCGGCGTTGTCAACCTCGTCACCTGCGCAGATCCTGAGCCCGTGGCCGGCGAGATCCTCGCCGACGCCAGCGTGCGCAAGGTCAGCTTCACCGGGTCCACGGAGATTGGCAAGATGATTGCCTCGCGGGCGGGCGGCACCATGAAGCGGGTGTCGATGGAACTCGGCGGCCACGCGCCGTTCCTGGTGTTCGCAGACGCGGACCCGGAGCACGCGGGCAAGGGTGCGGCACTGGTGAAGTTCCTCAACACCGGACAGGCGTGTATCTGCCCGAACAGGTTCATCGTCCACCGGTCCATCGCCGAACCGTTCCTCGCGACGCTGCGTGCCAGAGTGGAGAAGCTCATGCCCGGTGACGGGATGGCGAAAGGGACGACGGTGGGACCGCTGATCGACGATGCCGCCCTCAAAAAGATGGAACGTCAGGTCGCCGATGCCACCGCCAAGGGCGCCGAGGTCATCACCGGCGGAAACCGGTTACGTGGAACGGTTTTCGATGACGGGTGCTTCTTTGCGCCCACAATTTTGTCAGACGTGACTCCAGACATGCTGATCTGTTCCGAGGAAACGTTCGGCCCTATCGCACCGGTCATGGTGTTCGACGATGAGGACGAGGCCATCCGCTTGGCCAACTCGACGAGTTACGGTCTGGCCGGCTACATCTACACCCGTGACATCAGCCGCGCCCTCCGGGTTGCCGAAGCGCTGGACTTCGGGATGATCGGCATCAACGACATCAATCCGACGTCGGCGGCCGTGCCCTTCGGCGGGATCAAGGACAGTGGGCTCGGTCGCGAGGGCGCCAGGGCCGGGATCGCCGAATACCTTGATACCAAGGTTCTGGGAATTGCTCTGTGACAATTGATTTCAACTCGATTGCCATCGGCGACAAGCTTCCCGAGTACGTCAGGACAACTGGTTTCGCGGAGTGGAACCGCTACGCCGCCGTCAACGACGAGTTCATCCCGATCCACATGGACGATGACGCCGGCCGGGCCGCGGGAAACGAGGGCGGCGCCTTCGGCATGGGCAATCTGCGACTGGCGTACCTGACCAATATGCTGCGCGCTTGGATCGGCGACAACGGACAGATCTGTTCGCTGAGCGTCAAGTACAGGAGCATGAACCAGAAGGGTGATGTTCTGCGGGCTGTCGGCGAGGTGGTCGGCACCGAGATCGTCGACGGAGCCGCCCTGGTCCACCTCAAGGTTGACGTCGTTGATCAGAAGGGAACGAGCACGACGCCGGGTACTGCTACGGTCATGCTTGCGTGAAAACCCCGGGCGACTTCGAGTAGTCGACGGTTGACAGCTCCGTCATCCCACCGTCGATGTGCAACACGGTTCCCGTCACAAAGGCCGCGTCGTCACTGGCGAGGAAGGCCACGGCAGGCGCGATCTCGGCGTCGGGGTCGGCGCCCCTCTTCATCGGCGAAGCGTCCGCGGTTCTGGTGTAGTTGTCCCACTCGGTACCGATCATGTCGCGCTGCACATCGGTCAGAGCGAAGGGACATACCGCATTCACCCGGATACCGTGGGGCGCCCACTCATTGGCCGCAACCTTCGTCAATGCGCCGATTGCGCCCTTGGCTGCCGAATACGGCCCCGTGTAAGCGATTCCACCGAGCGCAGAGCCCGAGACGAAGTTGACCACAGACGCCTTGCCGGCCGCCTTGAGAAACGGGTGTGCAAGTTGCATGAATCGGAAGGTCGCTTTGGGGCCGGTCGCCTCCGACAACTCCCAGTCCTTGTCCGAGACCAGTTCCAACGCTTTGGGCATCGCGAAGTATTGCGCTGCGTTGACCAGCACATGCAGTGTTCCGCCGGAAGCCGCGGCTTGGACCGCCGCGGCGATGTCGTCACGCTTGGCGACGTTCGCCTCCACAAACCGCGCGACACCGCCGGCCTGCGCGATGAGGCCGATACACTCTGCGGCCTTGTCCTCGTTGAGATCGACGATGGTCACTGCGGCGCCCTCAGCCGCCAACCGCCGGGAGATCGCCCTGCCGAGCCCCTGGGCCCCACCGGTGACCAAAGCGCTGCGCTCATCGAGACGGCCCATACGATCCTCCCTTGATGTAACAGTTGAACAAATATCGTCTTATCATTCAGTATCATGGCAGACCGCCGACACTTGGCACGTGGAAGGGGTATCGGATGCGGGTAGAGGTGGATCGAGATCTCTGCGAGTCGAACGCGGTGTGCGTGGGAATCGCCCCGGACGTCTTCGCCCTCGATGACGAAGACCTGGCCGTCGTTGTCGGTGACGAGGTCCCCGCCGACCGCGAAGGGGAGGTGCGCGAGGCCGTGGCGCTGTGCCCGAAGATCGCCCTGACAGTGCACGAAGACCACTAGGCGCAACCGACGTGTACATCGGACTCACCGACGAACAGGACATGTTGCGCCAGACCACGGCCAGGCTCGCCGACGCGATCGCGACGAACAATGCCGACGACATCGCATCCGGCGATGACCTCGATCGCCAGTGGGAGCGCATCGTGGAGCTCGGGCTTCCGGCGTTACGCGCACCGTCGAGCTGGGGTCTGGACGCGAGCGGCGTCGAGACCGTCGTCGCGCTCGAGGAGCTGGCACGCCGGTTGACGGCGGTACCCGCGCTCGGCCAAGGCGCACTGGCCACCGAGCTTCTGCATGCAGCGGGCGCCGACAAAGAGGTCGAACTCGTCGCCGAGGGTGCCCTGCGTATCGCACCGGTTCTCTCTGAGGATCTGATGGACTTTGCCCAGACGGCGGATCGCGGCATTGCCCTCGATGCGGCGGGAGCTACTGACGTACTGTTCGCCGTTCGCGAGGGCGGCGGTCGACGGCTGGTCTCCGCCGCCGTCGCGGCAGCCGAGACTGACACTGGCGCCGGACTGGACCTCACCCGCGCGATGCGCGAGGTGGTCTCCGCGGACATGGAGTCGCCCACCCCGGTCGGTGATCCGATCCCAGCCGAGAGGTGGACCTCGGTTCAAGCAATGGCGTTGACCGCCGTGGCTGCCGACCTGGTCGGTGTCATGGCCGGTGCCCTCGACGACGCCGTCCGCTACGCGGGCGAGCGCGTTCAGTTCGGCACGAAGATTGGCAGCTTCCAGGCGATTCAGCATCTGCTCGCCGATTCGCTCGTCCGGCTGGAAGGTGCGCGCAGCTGTCTGTGGCATGCGGCGTGGGCCGTCGATCACCTTCCTGCGGAACAGGCTCTTCTCGCCGGACGCACCGCGAAAGCGTACGCGTCCGCAGCAGGCCGCGACGTCGTCGAGAACGCCATGCAGGTGCTCGGCGGAATCTCCATCACGTGGGAGCACGCGGCGCATCTACGGTTGCGCCGAACGCTGGTGAATCGTCGCCTCTTCGGAGACGAAACCACGCAGTACGCGGCCATCGCCGATATGCGACTTTCCGATCGAGAGCTGAGCTGACGAGCAAATGGACTTCACCGACACCCCAGAGGAAGCCGAGTTCCGCACTCGACTGCGCGCCTGGCTGACCGAGCACGCGGCGGAGGCCGTCATTCCCGACGACCCCGGCGAGCGGGCCGACGCCGCAAACGCCTGGCACCACACGCTGTACGAGGCGGGATACATCGGGTTGTCGTTCCCCACCGAGTATGGCGGCCACGGACTTTCACCCGTCTACGAGGCAATCCTGAACGACGAGCTCGGCCGCGCGGGTGCCCCGCCCATCGAAGGCGTCGGGCATCTGACGAACGCGTTGAGACTGTTCGGTTCCGAGCAGCAACGCGACGAATTGCTGCAAGGTCTGCTGTCGGGTGCCGTGCGGTGGTGCCAGGGGTTCAGTGAGCCCGACGCGGGCTCCGACCTTGCCAGCCTCAAGACGAGGGCGGAGAGCGTCGAGGTGGATGGCAGGCCGATGTTCCGCATCAACGGCAGGAAGATCTGGACGAGCTTCGCCGCCGTCGCGGACTGGTGTTTTCTGTTGTGCCGCACGGAACCCGACGCCGCCAAGCACGCGGGTATCTCGGTGCTGCTGGTGCCGATGTCGGCACCGGGCATCGAGGTGGCGCCCATTGTCAATGCCGCCCGCAATCGCGAGTTCGCGGAGGTGACGTTCACCGACGTTGAGGTCCCTGTTGAGAATCTCCTCGGTGAGCGAGGGCAGGGATGGTCGATTGCCAACCAGCTGCTGGCATATGAACGCGGACCGAGCGACATCAATTGGATCAGCCGTCTCGCCGTGCAGTTGCGCGCGCTCGAAGACGACGTCCGATCAGGTCGGCTTCCCAACACGCCGTCGGTCAGGACACGCCTAGGCGAGGCCTACACCGAGCTGCGAGCGCTGCAGGTCAAGGTGCAGCGCTCGCTCACCGACCGTGTCAACGGCACGCTGCCCGGGGCCGAGGGGTCGGTGGACAAGCTGCTGATGGCCAGGGCCGATCAGGCGTTCGGGCACACCATGATGGACGTGCGTGGCAGCGCACCGGTGCTTGCCGAAGGTTTGGAGTGGGACATCTACGTGTGGTCACGAGCGGCAGGGATTTACGGCGGCACCGCGCAGATCCAGCGCAACATCGTCGCCCAGCGGGTGCTGGGCTTGCCGCGAAAGTGACGCGTCAGCCTTGCTGGTAGTGCTTCAGCGCTTCTTTCATGCCTGACAGCCGACGGTGCATGACCTCATCACCCTTGCCTGCCTCGATTTCGCGGGTCACCTCGGCGATCTCGTCGATGAGGCGCGCGGCCGCCTCGTCACGCGTGAGCAGGTCCTGGTCCACCCAGTCGTCGTGCGGGATGCGTTCGCTGGGTTCCATATTCGCCCTCCTCGTCCGGCCACGCTATAGTCAAATAAGCAGAAAGTGTTCATCTGTACCGCTGGTGCCACCACCCTAACAGCTGCGACTTAGAAGGATCGACGATGCCGCTCCAACCGTCCATGAAGCTCCTGTCCGTCGACGATCACTTGATCGAGCCCCCCCACGTCTGGACCGACCGGCTGCCCAAGAAGTACATCGAGGACGGGCCGCGGATTGTCGAATTTCCTCGTGAGGGTAAGCCACCGATGCACCAATGGGTGTACGAGGGGCGGAGCTACCCGAACATCGGCTTGAACGCCGTCGCCGGGAAGTCGCCCGAGGAGTTCGGCGTCGACCCGGTTCGATACGACGACATGATCCCTGGCTGCTACGACCCCAAAGCGCGCCTGGCCGACATGGACATTGACGGCGTGCACGCGATGCTGTGCTTCCCCTCCTTCCCAAGGTTCTGCGGCACGGTGTTCCTGGAGGGAACAGACAAGGACCTGGCGCTGCTCAGCGTGCAGGCCTGGAACGACTTTTCACTCGACGAGTGGTGCTCCACCGATCCCGCCCGGTTCATTCCGATGATGATCAGTCCGCTGTGGGATGTCGAGCTGATGGTCGCTGAGATCGAGCGCAACGCGGCCAAAGGATGTCGGGCTGTGGGTCTTCCGGACAACCCGATGAACCTGGGGTTGCCCAGCTTCCACACCGCGCACTGGGATCCGGTCTGGTCCGCGCTGGAGGAGACCAACATGACGGCCGTCATGCACTTCGGTTCCGGTGGCATGCCGCCGTCGACGGCGCCCGAAGCGCCGTTCGCGGTGATGGTCACGCTGATGGGCACGACCTCGATGGCAGCGGCCATCGAACTGGTCTTCTCCCCCGTGTTCCACAAGCACCCCAACCTGAAGGTCGCGTTCTCCGAGGGCGGCATCGGATGGATGCCCTACTTGGTCGAACGCGCAGATTACGTGTGGCGCAAGCACAAGTACTACCAGAACATTCACCCGACAGTCGCGCCCTCGGAGTTGTTCCGCCGCAACATCACCGGTTGCTTCATCGAGGACGAGGTCGGCGTCGCGATGCGTCATCAGATCGGCATCGACAACATCACCTGGGAGTGCGACTACCCGCACTCTGATTCGTTCTGGCCGAAGAGCCGGGCTCGCGCCGAGGAGATGCTTGCCACCGTGCCCGATGAGGATGCTGCCAAAATCGTGGAACACAACGCGAGGCGCTGGTATGCCTTCCCCGAGGAAGGCTTCAAAGCAACAACTGCCGACACCGGCTGGCGGCCCAATAACGGTGAACCGCCGGACTACGACTACGACGCGGTGATGTCCGACCACGGTGGCGTCGGCTACGGAGCCTTCATCGAAAACCTCGCCAAGCAGATGGAGAACAAAGAGATCAAGGACTGAGCGCAGGCAGAGGCGTCGCGATGTCCGTCGAGGTGTCGCGACCGCGCAGCACCTGTGAGGCCACCACCTGCCAGTGCGTCAATTCCTCGCTGCCGGCGGCAGCGAGCGCACTGCCCGAAGCGGCTACTGCACAGCCGCTTTTGGCGTACTCGGACAAGCGGGCGGCCTCGTTGACCGGGTCGCCGATGACCGTGTACTCGTAACGACTGGCACCACCGACGTTGCCCGCCACCGCAGTACCGGCGGATACCCCTATACCGGCGGTAAGTCGCAGTGTCCCCGACTCCAGGGCACACACCAACTCCCGTGCGGCCGCGAGCGCGGCGCCGGCGTAATTCGGCATGGGTTGTGGCGCACCGAATATCGCCAGCGCAGCGTCCCCTTCGAATTTGTTGACCCAGCCGCCATGCCGCTCGACGACGTCGACGACCGTCGCAAAGAAGTCGTTGAGCAGCGCCACCAGGTCGTGCGGTGCCATGTCCAACGCCATACGCGTGGACCCCACGAGATCGACGAACATGACCGCGACCTCGCAATTGACACCACCGAGGTGCGGCTCCGGTGACTGCTCGGCCAGCCGTGCCACATCGCGGCCGACGTGCCTGCCGAAAATGTCGCGCAGGCGCTCCCGTTCCCGAAGTCCGTCGGCCATCGAGTTGAATCCGGCTTGCAGCAGCCCGAGTTCGGACGCGTCGAACACCGGTACGGTTACGTCGTAGTCGCCGTCGCCGATTCGCGCCATCCCGTCGCGCACCTCGTCTATCGGGTCCGCGACGGTGGCGCCGGTGAACAGGGTCACCACCAACCCGCACAGCACGGCAGCACCACCCAAGCCGAGGACCACTATCGCCAGCCTGTCTCCCGGGTAGTTCACGACCAGCGCGCTGGCGGCCACCAGCAACAGCATCAGCAGCGGCACTCCGGTGCCCACCATCCACGCGGCGGCGGCCCGCATCCGAAGGCCCGGCCGCTGCCTCCGTTGAGGCGGATTCTCGGTCAGCACTGCCGCGACGTGCGGTCGGAGAACCCGAGTGCACCACCAGTAGGTCAGCGTCGCCGTCACCGTCGCAGACAGCATCGTCGCAACACCGAGTGTTGTCGCCAGCCACGGGCGGCTCCGATTCACGACGATCAGCATGAGCGCCCCCGACACCCACACCGTCGCATTGATCCCGGTCAGACGGGCGGGTATCGCCATGCGGATGGCGTGCCGCTCAGCAGAACCCGCTACCGTTGGCACGGTGGTCCACCGCACGCCGGCGACGCAGGCCAGCGGCATCGCTATCGATGCGTAGACGAATGCAGCAATGACGTTCGTGCGCAACACGTCTGGCTCATCGAGCGCCGCTCCGGTCGGAAGACCCCGTGAGGCCAGGACACCAACCACCGCGGCACCGCACATACTCGGAACCACCGCGCCGAGCGCCAGCGCCAGCCGTGCAGACGTAGGCACGGCGAACTGACGACCGCGCACACCGCTCACGACCGCGGCGTAGTGAGCCAGGACCGCCAGTCGTCGATCGCGACCAGGCGTCCCGAGGATGCGAGGGTGAGATAAAGCGTGCCGTCGCCGGTGTCGAGCGTCGCGTTTGTTGTCATCGGGTCGTCGAGAGGCAGCGCTCCGAGCGTCTCACCTGCCGGTGAGAAGGCGGTGACACCTCCCGCGCCCAGCGTCGCGACCAGGATGGTTCCGTCGGCGGCAACGCAAAGGCCGTCCGCGCCACCGATGTTGAGCGGACCACCACTGGGGACCGTGGCGAGACCACGTGCGCCGGCGACACGCCCCGGTGCCGACAGCATGAACTCCCACACCCGGCGGGTGCGCGTCTCGGCGACGTAGACACGGTCGCCTTCTGGCGACAGGGCGATGCCGTTCGGCATTTCCAGGGGATAGACGATCTCCTCGAGCTGACCGTCCGGTGTGCCGTAGAGCAGCCCGGTCATGGTGCGCTGGCGATTGTGGGTGGTACCGCCGTCGGTCACGTAGAAACCGCCCTCGGCATCGACACAAATGTCACTGGGCCGCACCAGCGGCATCGTGCGGCCTGCGCGGGAACGGAATTCGGTAGTCAGAGTGTGCACCGACCCGTCGAGGTCGACCATTTGCAGCTGCGGCGTGATTGGCTGCTCTGCAGCACCCACCGGACGGAACAGCTGCGCGCAGCCCTCGAAGTCGTAGGGCCAAAAGCCGACCCCGAAGGTGGAGCCCCCGTTCTGGCAGACCACCAGCCGGCCGTCGGCTAGCACCCCGACACCGTTCGGGCCGCCACCGACATCGGCAACAAGAGTGGCGGCGCCATGTGGGCTGATCCTGGTGATGCGCCCCGCCGCCATCTCCGACACCACGACGGAGCCATCCGGATACACGATTGGGCTTTCCGGAAAAGCGAGGCGGTCTGAGAGGGTTCGCATATCTGTCATCGGCGGGACTCCCACCAGGCGGCGAACCGGGGATCGGCGAGTGGAATGTCACCGACACCGACCTGGCTGCGTGGCCAGTTCGCAGGCGGTTGGTCCAGTGGCGATTTCTCGTGCGCCGCCCCGTACCAGAGCCGATGCCTGCGGTGGGAGAACAGCCAGCGGTCACCGACCTTTTCGTATGTGTCGTCGTACCGGATCAGCTGGTCAAGAAAGCCGTCCGCACGCGTCTGGGCGTGGCAGAGCGCCCAGACCTGGCCCGACGCGTGCTCGGCGTCATGGAGATCGATGAGATGGTTGGCCACCAGGATCACGGCGAAGATGCTGTCGTTGAGACTTCGGCTCATCAACGTGCGCAACCCATCGGGCCCGTCGCCGTAGTCGCCGAATCGCGCGTCAGGAGAGAACAATTCCGCCATCGCGTCGACGTCGCGGGACTCGATTGCAGCAGCGTATCGCAGCGGCAGCGCACGTATCGCGTCTCGCGCGAGCAGGTCATCGAGCGCGTTCGACATTCATCCCCCCGTCACGTTGATGTCCTGACCGGTGATCGCCGACGCCGCGTCCGAGGCCAGCCACAACGACACCTCGGCGACCTCATCGGGTTGGACCAACCGCCCGATCTTGGTCAATGCGGCCAGACGCCGGCGCAACTCGCCGGGATCGACGCCGTCGTCACGGGCTCGCCGTGCCACGTAGGTGTCGAACAGTTCGCCCGCCACACTGCCGACCACCAAAGTATTGACGCGGATTCCGAGGGCGCCGACCTCGAGCGCCAGCGTTTGACACAGCGCCGAAAGACCTAGTTTCGCCGCCGCGTAGTGCGCCTTGCGCGGTTGCACATTTCGCGCCGCAGCCGACGACACGAATTGCACATTGCCGCGACCGGCCGGAATCATCGCCTCCGACAGCGCTTCCCGAGTCAACACCATCGGCGCCAGGAGGTTGGTGGCGAACACGTCCTGCCAGTTGGCTACGGTCGCCTCGCTGACGAGTTGGTCCACTCCGGGCACCGCTGCGTTGTTGATGAGCACATCCAGTCGCCCCCACCGGGACATGATCGCGGAAACGGCGGCCTTGCACTGATTTTCGTCCCTGATGTCGACAACATGCACGGAGGCGGCCCCACCTTCCTCGGCAATGATGCCTGCGGTGACCTCAAGCTCGTCCGGGCGCCGCGCCACCAACGCGACCGTTGCGCCGCTGCGCGCGTATCGCCGGGCGATGACACGGCCGATACCGCCGCTCGCGCCGGTGACGACGACAACGCTGTCGGCAGGCTCTGCATCCACGGTCGCTAGCCGTCCAGCAGCATCTTCGCCATTGGTGTGCCGGCGGGAAACACCTCGGTGATACCCGCGCTCAGATATCCCGAGTCCGTCACCATCGTGATGCCGTTGACGACGCTCGCCGCATCGCTGCACAGGAACAGCAACGGATAGGCCTGTTCCATCGGCGTGGCGGCATCCACACCGATCTTCGCGCGGTAGTCGGCGCCGAAATCGAGCCAGAGATCTGCGTTGGCCTGCGCCAGCGGCGTATCGGTCGGTCCGGGGCAGATTGCGTTGATCCGAATGCCGTCAGCGATGAGTTCCATCGCCTCACGCGCAACATACGCGCAGACCGCCTGCTTGGTGAACATGTAGTGCGCACAACCGTTGTCGACTGCCCATGCCGCAGCGGTATCGAAGTCGTCGATATCAAGGAACTCGTTGAGCTGGCGCAGGTTCGACCGCCACGCGAGGCCGGCCGCCGAGGAGATGAAACCGATGGCCGACCCGCGGCCGAGCATGCCTAGGGCGCGCAGGCGCTCGATGAGGTGCCGGTGGCCGATGAAGTTGATGCGCTCGATGCCGGGACCGTCGGCGACCCCCGCGCACGCAAACAGAGCGTGGACGGCGCCCCCGCATTCGGACACCGCCGCGTCGATGCTGTCCCTCTCCGCCAGGTTCACCCGGATGGGCGTGACGCCAGGCAGATCGCAGTTGGCGTAATCCATGACAACAACCTCGGCGCCTGCGTCCTGGGCCAGTCGAGCGACGGCATTGCCCATGCCGGTGGCCCCACCGACGACGAGGACGCGCTTGCCCCGGTACGAGAAGGCGTCGAACAGGCTCATGGTGCCTCCAGTGCAGTCGCCGCCGCCGTTCGGTGGCCGATTCTCAGGCTATTACAAGAGCACATCATCTGTACTATTGTCTAGTAATGACAGCCGGAATCGACACCGTTGTCGAGGCGTGGATCTCCGAGCACATCGGGCCGGTCCGCACCTTCGAACGCCAGCAACGTTGGCGGCCGGCCTGGTTCGTCATCGTTGAACGCGACGGCCGGGACATCGGTCTCTACGTCCGTGGTGAGCGCGAGGGATTCGGGTTCGCCACCGTCGCCACAGAGGCGGAGATCCTGCGGGTGTTGGAAGCGCACGACATCCCGGTCCCGCACATCCACGGCGAGATCGTCGAAGCCTCGGCGGTCGTAATGGACCTCCTGCCGGGTGCACCGAATCCGTGTAGTGCGGGTGATCCCGGCGACCTCGACGCGGTCATGGATGACTACGTCGACGCGCTCGTCCGAGCGCACGCGATTGATCCGGCGGCGTTCGCGGCCGTGGGCCTGCACTCCCCCGCTGACCCTCACGCTCTCGCCCTGGACTACTTCGAGACCTTCGTGGCCCGCTACCGGGAATTCAAGCAGCGCCCAGAACCCCTGCTGGAGTTCGCCATCGGATGGCTGCGCCGCAACGTACCAACTGATCGGACCACACCTCAGTTCGTCCTCGGCGATACGGGACAGTACATGTACGCCGACGGTCGGATCACCGGCCTGATCGACGTCGAACTCGCCCACATCGGTGACGTCTCACACGATCTCGCGGGCCTGAGGTTGCGCAACGTCACCGAACCGATGGGTGACCTCGGCCGGGTGCTGCGGCGCTATGAGGAGGAATCCGGGACACCGCTGGATCGTGCCGCGATCGAGTTCCACACCGCCAAGTTCGCGCTGTGTACGCCGCTCGGCGTCGCCATCGTTCTGCATCTCGACCTACCGCTGACCGACATCGTGCAGTACATCGAATGGTTTCACCTGCTGTCGCTGCACGCGATCGAGTCGATCGCCCGTCAGGCCGACATCGCGCTACCGGCCGTGCCATCCCCAGAGCCCACGCCATCGTCCTATTCCGGCGCCGTTGCCGGCCTGGCGTCGATGGTCGAGTCCCTCGATGTGCCTGCCGGCATCGCGGAGTACCAGAGGTCATCGGTGGCCAATGTCGCGCGACTGTGCCACCGCATCAGCCAGTACGGAGTCGCCGTCGATGCCGCAGACCTCGACGATATCGAGCACCTACTCGGGACCCGGCCCGTCGACCGAGCGGCGGGCGACCGAGCACTCGAGGAGTTCGTCTGCACGGCGGAGCCACACCACGATGCAGCCCTGATCGCGCTGCTGCACCGTCGCGTGATGCGGCAATTGATGCTCATCGAGCCACTCCTGACCGGTGGGCGCATCGGCCACGTGACGCCATTGGACGAACTGTTGGACACCAGCGACAACGGAAAAGGATGCGGCAGCGGTTGACGCCACGCGCGCTTTACGCTGCCCGCTAGGCGGGCGTCACCGTGATCGGCAGATGGGTCGGCCCCCGCAGCGAGGTGTTCGTGGACCACGTCGCCGGGCCGGCAGGGGTGATCGCGGAGGCCTGTTTGACCAATTCACGAAGGACCGCCTGTGCCTCCATGCGGGCTAATGGCGCCCCGATGCACATATGTGCGCCATAGCCGAAAGCGATGTGACTGCGAGGATTTCGATCGGCGCGGTACCGATCAGGATCTTCGAATACCAGAGGGTCGCGATTAGCGGCCGCGAAGTTGAGCATCACCCGCGAGCCAGAGGGAATGGTTACTTCCCCGACCTGGTAGTCCGCCCGCGTGTACCTGTAGAGGTTCTGAATGGGTGTCGATATGCGCAGCTGCTCCTCGACCGCCATCGGTATCAGATCCGGGTTCTGCCGGATCATTTCGAATTGATCAGGATTGTGCGCCAACGTGTCGAACATGCCACCGAGCAGATTCGTCGTGGTCTCGTTACCCGCGATCAGCAGCAGAACTGCGATGAGGAAGAGCTGATCATCGGTGAGCGACCCGTCGTCGGCGTGAGTGAGCAACCGGCCGAGAACGGTGTCCGAGTCCTTCAGTCCCCCTGACGAGAACTGCCTCATGAAGTAGCGCTGCAAAGCCGCCATGGAGGCGACAGCCTTGCCGAAGCGGATTACCCCACGGCGACTCGCTTCGAAGTCCACGATGTGCATGCCCGCCTCCGACCACGCCCGGAACTTGTCCACGTCGGCATCGGGGACGCCCAGAATGTAGGCGATCATCCGCATCGGCATGGGAATCGTGAGCCGTTGAACGACGTCGCAACCGGGTTCGGCCAACACCTCAGACACCAGCTCTGACGCGAGTTCGTCGGTCATGTTCTGCCAGCTGGCCATTGCGCCCTTGCTGAAGCCCGGTTGCACCTGCTTGCGCAGCCGCGCGTGTTCGGCCCCATCCGAGTGCACCAGAACCGGCGCCGAAATTCGCATCCGCGTGACGCCCTCGGTACTGGTGACGGCATCGGTGTCCCGCAGCGCGGCACGCACGTCCTCGTGCCTACAGAGGATCCACGTAGCCCGTTTCGGGTTGTAGTGCACCCGTCCCTGCTGGTGAAGTCGCCGGAAGGCGTCGAACGGCTGCGCGGCCGTATCGCGGTCAAGCGGGTCGTAATCGGTGTTGACTGCTCCTGCCCATCCCTGGTGGCCTCGCCGCCGATCGCGCAGTGCAGCAGCGGAATTCAATCGAATTGCGGAGGTGAAGGCGGCCGTGATCGCGCCCCGCTCACCCAGCCTTTCCACCAGGTTCACGGACGTGTCCTTTTCACTTGGTGCCGTATGACGGTGTCGCCGAACTCCTCGATCGCCGACACGGCCTGGTCGACACTGTCGCCGGCCACGCTCAGGGTGATCACGGTAACCCCGATGGTCGCAAGGCGTTCCACGTCGGCAATGAAGGATGCCGGGTCAAAGCTCGAACGTCCCGGTGTACTACCCAACCCGTTGAACACGATGTCGATCTCAGCAGGATCCCTGCCCGCCGAGTCACACCTGCGCGCCAAATCCTTGATGCCGGCGACAAGTTGCGCGTCGCCGTCCATAGTTGCCGTCCTCGTGACCCTCGCCAACATCTCCGGCGCAGCGAAGGGGCACCATGCGTCGCCGTGGGTCACGACCCTGCGGCGGGCAGCGGCGGTGTTACCACCGATCCAGATCGGCGGACGCTGCTGCGGCCGTGGATGCGCGGTGATGCCGTCGAACTCGAAATGCCTGCCGGCGAAGCTCACGTTGTCAGCTGTCCAGACCTGTCGAATGACATCGAGGGCTTCGTCGACGATTCCGGCACGTTGCTCGTATTCCACGCCCAGTGCTGCGAATTCACCCTTCAGGTAACCAACACCGACGGCCAATGTGAAGCGCCCACCCGACAATGCGTCCAGTGTCGCGCCGGCTTTCGCGACGATCAGCGGATTTCGATACGGCAGGACGACCAGGTTCGGTATCAGTCGCAAACGGGTCGTCACCGCTGCCGCGAATCCCATGGCCACGAACGGGTCGAGCGCGTCGTGCCCGCCGGAATCGAGCCACCTCTGCGTCGGGGCGGGGTGGTCGGTGAAACCGAAGCCGTGAAACCCGGCACGCTCGGCTGCCGCGGCGATCGCGGTCACCCCGGACCCGGTGACCAGTTCAGGGTTGTAGGGGTGGGTGTGCATCGGGTGTGTCAGCACGAAGCGCACGCTGCACTCCTCGTCGGTGTCGTCAGCGGCCTTGGAAACGGGGATCGCGCTTCTCGGCGAAGGCGGCGACACCTTCGGCGACGTCGTCGGTCCCCGCGACCTGCTCGACGAGCAGCGCCTCGGCGTGAAACGCCGCGGTGCGGTCGACGTCGAGGGCCTGATTGAGCATCGCTTTCGCGGCGGCGAGGGCGCGCGTCGGCCCGTTCGCGAGGCGCGCCGCCCAGTCGAGGGCCAGCGCGTCGAGCGCGGCGCGGTCGGCGACGACCTCGTTCACCAGGCCGATGCGATGCGCCTCGGCGGCCGAGAGTTCCTCGCCGAACAGGATGAGCCGCTTGGCGACGTTGAAGGGAACCTTGCGGGTGAGCAGGTAGGCGGCCCCGCCGTCGGGAGCGAGGCCACGCCGCACGAAGAGCTCAATGAGTCGAGCACTCTCCACCGCGATGACGAGGTCGCACGCCAGCACCATGCTGGCGCCGACGCCCGCGGCGACGCCGTTGAGTGCGCAGATCACCGGTTTGTCGCAGTCGAGCAGCGCGGCCACCACCGCTTGGGATCCGGTGCGCAGGATCCGCGCCGCGTCACCCGCGATGCGGTCCTGGCTGGGGCGCATGTTCGGGTCGCGCAGGTTGGGCCCGGTGCAGAAGTGCCGATCACCACTGGCCGTGAACACCACGGCGCGGATCTCAGGATCGCTCGAGGCGGCGGCGAGGTTGTCGATGAGGTCGCGCTGCATCGCGCGCGTGACCGAGTTTCCGACCTCGGGTCGGTCCAGCACGAGCCACCGCACGCCGCCCTCCGTGCGGGCCGCCAGTCCGGTGCTCACAGCGCGATGGGCACGCTGGCCGGTCCGCGGACCGAGTTGGTGTGGACGTAGGTCACGTTGGCCTCGTCGACCGTCCAGTCGGGGAACCGTTTGAGGGTCTCCTCCAGCGCCACCCTTGCCTCCAGCCGGGCCAGCGCCGCGCCGAGACAGAAGTGCGATCCGTGCCCGAAGCTGATGTGCCGGATGCCCGTTCGCGTCACGTCGAAGGTGTCGGGGCGCTCGTACTGCCGTTCATCCCGGCCCGCGGAGCCGGTGAGTAGCGCCACCTTCGACCCACGCGGGATGACCGTGTCGTGGTAGGTGATGT
This sequence comes from Mycolicibacterium iranicum, assembly GCF_002101705.1. Lineage (GTDB taxonomy): Bacteria > Actinomycetota > Actinomycetes > Mycobacteriales > Mycobacteriaceae > Mycobacterium > Mycobacterium iranicum. The sequence goes on from NZ_LQPC01000037.1 coordinate 60,863, forward strand.
CGCGCAATGCGAACCGTCCCTGGATGGGAGAGGGCGCGTCGTAGCGGAGTAATTCTTCGACGGCGCCGCCGATCAGACCCGGATCCGCCAACAGCTTCGCCCGCTGATCGGGATTTCGGGCCAGCGTCAGTGCGGCCCAGCCCAGCAGCCGCGCGACGGTCTCGTTGCCGGCGACATTGACCATCGCGATGAAGACCAGCAACTCACCGTCATCCAGTCGGCGCGGATCGACATCGGGCACGACGAGGTCGGAGTCCATGAGATCGCTGACGATGTCGGCTCTGCGGTGCTGCCGTCGCAGTTCGATCTGCTGCCGGTAGTAGTCGAACAGGTTCGCCGAAGCCTCGTCGCCCGCGGCGCTGCGTTCGGGATTTCCCTCGTCGCGATGCACTTGTGCGTCCGACCACTCGCGCAGGTTGTCGTGGTCCTCCTCCGGGAAACCCAACAGCGAGCTGATCACCATCACGGGCAGCTTGGCCGAGAAGTCACGGACGAAGTCGAAGCCACCCGTGCCGACATACGGATCCAGATAACCCTGGCACAACTGGCGAATGTGCTCTTCGAGCTTGGCGATACGGCTGCGGAAGAACGTGCGATTGACCATCTTGCGCAGGTACGTGTGGTCCGGAGGGTCCATCATGATCATCGCCTTCGGCGCGCCCCACGGCTCGTCGGTGATCATGTCGAGCGTGATGCCGTGCTCCGATGACAGCGACTCCGTGTCCAGCGAGGCGGTCATGACATCGTCGAACCGGCTCAACGCGTAGAAGTCGTACTCCGCGTTGTAGTAGACCGGCGCCTCGTCTCGCATCCGCTTCCACACCGAGTACGGTTCGGCGTGGAGTGAACGGTCGAAGGGATCCCACCGCAACTCCGTCGTTGTCATCAGCACCGTCCTTCCACATGGAACACTATTACAGTAAATGTTCGATTGCACTACCATGCGCTAGCATCCACACATCCGATCAATCAATGCCCCAGGAGGACAGCCAGGTGGAAACGCGCGAGCTCGACCACGTCGTATACGAAAAGGACGGAGCGATCGCGCGCATCATCCTCAACAACCCCGATCGCGCCAACGCCCAGACGTCCGAAATGGTGCACAGCGTCAACACCGCCCTCGATGATGCCCAGTACGACTACGACATCAAGGTCGTCATTATCAAGGCCAACGGCAAAGGATTCTGCTCGGGCCACGTGCCCGACGGTAGCTATCCGGAGTTCAAGGCCGAACTCGACGCCTCGGGCAAGGTGTGGCGCTCGGCGGCACAGCTGTTCCTGTGGCCGGTGCTGAAGTTGTGGGAGTTCCCGAAACCCGTCATCTCCCAGGTACACGGGTACGCCATCGGAGGCGGCACCACATGGGCGCTCATCCCCGAGATCACCGTCTGCAGCGACGACGCGTGGTTCCAGATGCCGCTTGTTCCGGGCTTCGGGCTGCCGGGTTCGGAGACGATGTTCGAGCCGTGGGTGTTCATGAATTACAAGCGGGCCGCCGAATACCTCTACACCGCTCAGAAGATCACCGCCGAGCAGGCGCTCGAATTCGGTCTGGTGAACCGGGTCGTGCCTCGCGATCGGCTGGAAGCCGAGGTCGAAGAGCTCGCCGCGCGGATCGCGAAGGCACCGTTGATCACCCTGCAGGCGACCAAGGCCGGCATCCTGCGCGCGTGGGAGAACATGGGCTTCCGCACCCACCAGCAGGCCAGCAACGACCTGCAGGCAGTCGTGACCGGATCCAAAGAATTTCAGGCTTACGTGGCGGAGTTGATGAAGAAGTCGGCCAAGCCCTCTGACCGAGTCTGACCGTGCCGCTCAGCCCGATCGTGCGTTTCGGCGGCGGCCCGCATGTCGACCGGCTGCGAGCCGAGCTGCGCTCGTGGCTGGACGAGCATCTGCCCGACGAGTTCCGGCGCACTGCAGCCAATCCCGACTACCTACCCCGCGACAGCCACGACCGCGCCGTCCAGTTCTGCCAAGCTCTGCACCAGCGGGGGTGGTTTGTGCCGCAGTGGCCGGTGGAATTCGGCGGCGGCGGACTCGGCGTGGTCGAGCAGGTGGTCATTCGCGAGGAGCTGGCCTACGCGGGCGCACCGATGGTCAACACCAACGGCGTCAACATGCTCGCCCCCGTTTTGTTCCGGTTCGGGACCCGTGAGCAACAGGAGGAGCATCTACCGAAAATCGCTCGTTCCGAACGTATGTGGGCACAGGGGTACTCCGAACCCGAAGCTGGATCCGATCTCGCGGCCCTGCGTATGACGGCCCGCAGGGACGGCGACGACTACATCCTCGACGGACAGAAGACGTGGACCAGCAACGGCGTTCTGGCCGACTGGATCTTCGTGTTGGCTCGCACGGCACCCCTCGGAGCCAAACGTCAGGCCGGAATCTCCTTCTTCCTCGTGGATCTCGATACTCCCGGAATCACTCGTAGGCCGATCCGCTCCATGACGGGCTACCCGACATTCGCCGAGGAGTTCTTCGACGGCGTCCGGGTCCCCGCGGCGAACCTCGTCGGCGAGGAGGGTGAGGGCTGGCAGGTCGCGAAGGCCCTGCTCGTCGCGGAGCGGTCCAATGTGACCAGGGCCGCCCAGGCCCAGCGCTACCTCGACGAATTGGTCGACTGGTGCCGTTGTCAGCGCGGCTCCTCACACGATCCCCTTGCCGACCCTGTCACCAGGCTCGCGCTTGCGCGAGCTGTAGAGCGAGTCGAGGTCGGACGCGCGCTGTCCTATCGGGTCGCCCATCAGCAGGCCGCCGGCCAGCTTGATTCTGCGCTGCCGTCGCTGTCGAAGCTGTACCACTCCGAACTCACCGCTGAGCTGCGCCAGCTGGGCTTGACGATTCTTGGCCCGGCCGGGGCCTTGCTCCCCGAGGATCCCGACGCGCTGCTCCACGGCCACTTTTCCGAGGGTCTCCTGCTGTCGCTGCTCCATACGATCGGCGGTGGAACCAGTGAAATTCAGCGTGACCTGATTTCGACTGCAGGCCTGGGACTTCCGCGCTAACCGAACTGCGCGCGTCCTATGGAGGCCGCCGAGCGCTGCTGCGCGACCGTGGCCACCGCAAGTTCCAGCGGGTGAAAGGACGCCAGCGCAACGGCCTCGACGGACGCGATGAGCCGCTTGGTCAGCTCACAGGCACCGGCATCGGCTTCCGCGAGCTCACGGGCGATCGCGACGGCGTCATCGACGGCCGCCCCCTGCTCCGCCAGATCTGTGACCAGACCCAGCCGATGGGCGTCGTCAGCGGGTAATCGGTTGCCGCGCAACAATAGCGACGATGCTCGGTGCCTCCCCAACTGCTGGGTCAACCGCCAGGCGAGGCCGCCATCGGGCACCACCGCACGGGCGACGAACGGCGCGGAGAAAAAGGCGTCCCGAGCCGCAACCACCAGGTCACACGACAGCGCAAGACTCCAACCCAGACCGACGGCGGCCCCCTCGACCGCCGCGATCGTGGGCGCGGGGATCTCGCGAAGTTGCGCCATCACCTGTTGCGCGTGCTCGACGCGCCCCGCCGGCCCCATCGGTCCGTCGCCGTGGGCCGGTCCCGTCTTCAGATCACCGCCGGCGCTGAAAAAGCCGCCATTGCCGGCCAGCACGACGCCGCGGGCGTCGTGGACCTCGGCGAGTACGGCTGACAATTCCGTCCAGGACTCGTAACGCAGCGAGTTCCGCTGTGCCGGGCGGTTCAGCAGAATCAGCGCGATACCGTCCCGGTCCTTGAGCAGGACCAGCGGTTCGTCGGAGGCGGTGGACACTAGCGGTTGAGGAACTGGTCGATGGCCGCGCGGTGCTCCGGCGTGGTGAAGCACTCCGTTTCCGCAGAGATCCCGAACTCGAGAATGGCCGTCACCGCCCGTTCAGCGTGCAGGTTGAGCGTGCGTTTGGTGTCCTGCACCGCGCGCGCCGGCAGCGCCGCGAGCCGGTGTGCGAGCGCGAGACCTTCGGCCTTGATGTCGGCGTGGGGCACCACCCGGTTGGCAAGACCTAACTCGACCGCCTTGTCGGCCCTGATCTTCTCCCCCAGTAGCAGGTACTCCTTGGCTTTCAGCAGGCTCATCAACAGCGGCCAAAGCACCGATCCCCCGTCGCCTGCCACCAGGCCGCTGGCGACATGGGTATCGGCGAAGAATGAGCGGTCCGACATCAAGACGATGTCGCACAGCACGGCGATGCTGCACCCAAATCCGACGGCGGGCCCGTTTACGGCGGCCACGATCGGCAGCGGAAAGTCGATCATGTCGCGCACGATGCGCCGAGCATCGCGCATCCCCTCGCGGCGGGTTACCGGATTCTCGACGTGGGTGTGCAACCACTCGACGAGATCGCCTCCAGCGGAGAAGAAGTCACCCGTTCCGGTCAGCAGGACCGCTCGGGCATCGGCAACCTCCCCCAGCGTGGTCCACAGTCGGGCGAATGCACCATGCATGCGGTTGTTGACCGCGTTGGCGTTGCCGGGGTTGTTGAGGGTGACGATTCGAACGGGGCCATCCGCGGCGACGAGTATCTCGTCGCATCCGGTGATCTCAGCGGTGCCCTGCGGAAGGTCGGTCATCGCATCGCACACCCGCCAATCGGTCACTGATGATGTTCTCGGCGTCCGCAACAATGCGGTGGACGACCTCACCGGCCGAGGGAATGTCGTCGATCAATCCCATCGCGGTGCCGATCCACCAGATACCGGCTTCGAGGTCGCCAGTCTCGTAAACCTTCACGCCGCGCTTGCCGGCGACCAGATGCGCGATGTCCTCGAATTGTCCACCCTTGTTGAGGATTTCGACGACTTCACGCGAGATGGTGTTGCTCGCCACCCGTCCGGTGTTCCGCAGCGTCCGGAAGATCAATTCCGTGCCCAGTTCATTACCGGCGACGATGGCCTCCTTCACCCTCTGATGAATCGGCGACTCGACCGTGCACATGAATCGCGAGCCCATATTGATGCCATCCGCACCGAGTGCGAGCGCCGCGACCAGGCCACGCCCGTCAGCGAAGCCCCCGGAGGCGATCATCGGAATCTCGATCTCCTTGGCGGCGGCGGGAATGAGCACCAGGCCGGGGATGTCGTCCTCCCCCGGGTGACCCGCGCACTCGAATCCGTCGATGCTGATGCCGTCGACACCGAGGCTCTGCGCCTTGACCGCGTGACGCACCGAGGTGCACTTGTGCAGCACCTTGATGCCGTTGTCGTGGAAGATCGGCAGGTGCGGACCAGGGTTGGAACCGGCCGTCTCGACGATCTTGATGCCCGCGTCGACAATCACCTGGCGGTACTCCTCGTACGGCGGCGGGTTGATTGTCGGCAGGATGGTCAGGTTGACGCCGAACGGCTTGTCGGTGAGGTCCCTCGCCCGCGCAATCTCGTTGGCCAGATCAGCGGGAGTCGGCTGTGTCAGCGCCGTGATGAGTCCTAACCCGCCTGCTTCCGACACCGCTGCGGCGAGCTCAGCCCTGCCCACCCACTGCATGCCGCCCTGGACGATGGGTGCCTCGATACCGAAGGATTCGGTGAACTTGGTGGTTATCAAGGGTTGTTCGGTCCTTTCACGAGTCCCTCGGCGCCCAGGCGGGCCTGCGGGTGGAGACGAACGCGTCGCGCTCGGATGTGGTAGGCCAGTCGGGCGGCCGCTTCTGGAGGAACGCCGTGAACGCCTCGATCTGCTCGGCGGTACCCATCGAGGCCCAGTATCCCGAGACATCGACTGGCGGAAGCGCGCGCGACATCTCGCGTTTCATCGCCGCGCGGGCGGCCGGCCCTGTGTTGCGCACTCGGTCCAGTAACGCTGCGGTCTGCGCCTCTAGCTCGTCGTGTGGAACGACCTTGCCCACCAGCCCGAGCCGCTCGGCTTCTCCTGCATCGATCCAATCGTTGCCGTAGATCAGGTGATTGGCGCGCAACGTGCCAATTCGTTGAGGTATGCGCGCGGCGATGAAAGCCTCGTATACCCCGCGGGTGAGATCAGGTATGCGTAGCCGCGCCTGATCCGATGCAATGACCAGGTCTGCGTATAGCGTCATGACGAGTCCGCCGCCGAGCGCGAGACCGTTCACGGCGCATACGACGATCTTGGGGATCTTGCCGAGCGTCTCGAACGGCGTCGCGTCGTAGGCCTCGGTGAACGAATCCCACCGCCGATCGGGATTGCCGACGGCGTTCATGTCGCCGCCCGCGCAGAAGACGTCATCCGCGCCGGTGATCACCAGGAAATTCAGTGCGGGTTCGTCGGCCACGATCATCGCGGCACGCTTGATCCCGTGATATCCGTCCGCGGTCAACGCGTTTCGTTTCTCCGGGCGATCGATCGTCACGGTCAGCGTGTCGCCGTCGATGGCGGCAGACAGCTCCGCAGCCGCGAGGTCGACACGAGCGGGGAGGCCCGTCATGAAATGACCAGCATCATTCGTCATGAAATGACGGCCATCATTCGTCATGAAATGACGGCGACGAGGGCGCCGATGTCGTAGGTCCCGCCCTCCGATACCTTCCAGGACACCGTCCCCGACGCGGGCGCCTCGATGTCCATCTCCACTTTGTCGGTGGCAATGGAGTACAACGGCTCACCCTCGCTGACCGTCGCACCCTCCTCGACGAAGAACTCGGTCACCTCGGCTTCGGTGATCGCGTCGCCGGGCTTGGGAATCCGAACCTCCGTCATGCGATCCTCCTGATGGCGTCGACAAGCGCAGCGGCACTGGGACGGCACGCGGCCTCCAGCGTGGCCGCCCGAGGCACCGGGGTATAGGTCCCGGCGACACGTTGAATCGGTGCACTCAGCGCACCGAAGAGTTCTGTTCCGACTGATGCCGCGATCTCGGCACCCGGACCGCAGAAGCCGACCGATTCGTGCGCCACGACCAGACGCGTCGTCTTGCGCACCGAGGCGAGCACCGTCGCCATGTCGAGCGGCACCAACGTCCGCAAGTCCACGATCTCGACGGAAATACCGTCGGCGGCAAGCTCGTCGGCTGCCTGCAGGGCGGCGTGAACCATCACGCCGTAGGTGACCACCGAAACGTCGGATCCCTCGCGCTTCACATCTGCCTGACCGAGCGGGATCGCGTAGTCCGCCACGGGAACAGGGCCCTTGCCGCCGCCGTAATACAACTTCATGGACTCGATGAACAGACACGGGTCGTCGTCGGCGAGGCACGTGTTGAGCAGTCCCACCGCATCGGCGGCGGTACTCGGCCACACCACCTTCAAACCCGGAGTGTGCATGGCCCACGCCTCGAACGCCTGCGAATGTTGCGCTCCCGCAGCCATTCCCACCATCGTGCGGATCACCAACGGCGCACTCGTGCGCCCACCGGACATGTACCGCACTTTTGCGGCGTGGTTGGCGATCTGATCCATTGCCACCCCGAGGAAGTCCATGAACATCAGCTCGGCCACCGGCCGCAGTCCGCCGAGCGACGCGCCGATCGCAGCCCCGATGATCGAAGACTCGGCGATAGGCGTGTCGAGAACGCGATCCTCGCCGTACTTCGCGGACAGCCCGGCGGTGACCTTGAACATGCCGCCACCGGAGGGGTCGCCGATATCCTCGCCCAGCAACACGATCGTGTCGTCCGCAGCCATCGCCCGGTCCAGGGTGCGGTTCACCGCCTGCACGAGACCGAGTTCTTCGGTGTCGCCGCCGGGCATCTCGACGCGCGAATGACCCTCGGAAGTTATCTCAGACCCGTTGTCGGAGAACACATCCCGCTTGAGTTCGTCGATTCCCGGCGGCGACGACGCCACCGCCGCGGTGAACGCGTCATCCAGCTCAGCGGACACATCCGCGTCGACGGTGTCGAGATCAGTAACGCTGGCGAGACCCTCGTCGATCAAGCGACGGCGGTAGCGGTCGAACGGCGGGTCAGCCCGCTTCGCAGCCAGTTCGTCCTGATCTGCGTATCCCATCGCGTCACCGAAATAGTGACCCTGCAGTCGGTACGCGACGGCCTCGACGAATGTCGGTCCGTCGCCGGCTCTGGCCCGATCAGCGGCTACGGCGACGGCCTCGTACACCGCGTGCGGGTCGGTGCCGTCGACCGTGACACCCGGCATGCCGTAACCGGCGGCGCGATCTGATAGCCGATCGGAGCGGGTATACCGGCTGTAGGCCGTTCCTTCGGCCCAGGAGTTGTTCTGACAGAAGAAAATCACCGGAAGGCGCCATACCGCGGCCATGTTCATGGCCTCGTGGACGTATCCGATGCTGGTGGCGCCATCGCCGAAGCTCACCAGGACCACCTGACCGGAGTGTCGCCGCGTTGCGGCCAGGGCGATGCCGTTCGCGATGAGCGGACCCGCACCCACGATGCCGGTGGTCCATGCGACTCCGTGTTCGGGATCGTAGATTCCCATCGCGCCGGCTTTGCCTCTCGACAATCCGGCCTCGCGGCCCAGGATTTCGGCGAAGTATCCGCGTAGGTCGATGCCCTTGGCGAGGACGTCGCCCAGTCCGCGGTAGGTCGTCACGAGCTGGTCGCCGTCCGCCAGTGCAAGCATGGCGCCCGCCGACATCGCTTCGTGACCGTCGACCGGCCAGTAACTCATGGCTGCCTCGCCCGAGGACAGCGCCTTGCGGACGCGTTTGTCGCCGTGGTGGACCTTGCTCATCAATCGGTACAGCGCCAGTGCGCGTTCCCCCGTCGGCGATGACGGTTCGGTGTCCAACTGGGTTGACATCAACACTCCTCGACGGTCTGGCGGCTCAGTCTACAATAGAACGTATTCTGTTCAATCGTTCCGCGCGTTGACCTTTTCCAACTCTGCCGCGAACAGCATGCGATCGAAGTAACACCGCTCCAGAATGAGGCCGTCACCATCGAACCCGAACAGGTTGATGCTCAACATATCGACGGGCGTGCCGGGGCAAGTGGTCCTGGTCTCGACGATCAACCCGTCGGCCGAGTGGAACACCTGCTCGGCGACATAGTGCATCCTTGGCAGCTGCTCCCACTGCGTCAGGATCATCTGCCGCACCGCCGCATCGCCGTCGTAAACCATGGCGGTGGGGACGATCTCGTAGCGAGGATGGGCGAACGTGGCCATGATCGCCTCGAGGTCGCGATCGTTCTCCCCTGCGACATGCCGGAGCACCAGCGCCTCGCGGCGACGGTACAGATCCGCGGCCGCGCTCACGCGGACTCGAACGCCGGCAGGTTCCGACCATCCGGGAGCGGTGTCCACGCCAGGCGGACGACTGCTCCGACTGCAGGCGGCGGCCCGAATACATTGGACATGATTCGTACACCCTCCTCGAGGTCCACCAGCACCACCGAATAGGGCACCTTGTCGGCGAGCGCGGGCAGCGCAGGCCGGTGATGCACGCTCACCGCATACAACACACCCCTTCCCGACAACCGCTCCCAGCGCAGCTCGTCGTGCCCGCAGTGGGGGCACGCGAAGCGCGGATACCACACCAGGCGGGCACACCCGGCGCAGCGCTGCATGTGTAGTTCACGTTCACGAGTCGCGGCCCAGAAGGGCGCGGACACCGCAGAGGGCTCGGGCACCGGGATGCCGGAGTCGGTCGCGGTCACAGGGTCGCCTCCGTTCCGAGGATCACGGTCGAGGTGGCCGACAGAACACCGCCCGTGCCATGCGCCAGCGCCACGTTCGCATCCGCGACTTGGCGGTCCTCGCCCTCGCCGCGCAACTGCCGTGTCGCCTCGACCAGCAAGAAGGCGCCGAATGCGCCGGGGTGGGTGTACGCGAGGCCACCGCCGGTCGTCTGGCCGGGCAGCGCACCACCTGGCGCGAGTGCGCCACTACCGGCGAACGGACCACCCTCACCCTTCTTGCAGAACCCGAGGTCCTCCAGGGCCAACAGCACAGTGATGGTGAACGAGTCGTAGAGCTGCACGACGTCGACGTCGTCGGGCGTCAGCCCGGCAATGGCGAAGGCCGCGGGACCCGAAACCGCGCCCGGTGTGACCGTGAGGTCGGGCATCTGGGAGATCATCGCATGTGATGCGGCGGATGCGGCCCCGAGCACGTAAACCGGAGGTTTCGCCAGCGACTTTGCTTTCTCAGCGCTGGTCACCACGATCGCCCCGGCCCCGTCGGTGACCAGACAGCATTCGAGCTTGTGCATCGGCTCGGCCAGGAATCCGGAGCTCAGGACATCCTCGACAGTGATCGCGTCGCGCAGGTGGGCTCGCGGATTGCGGGTGGCCCACGTTCTGGTGTCGACGGCGATCTGCGCGAGTTGTTTGGGCGTGGTGCCGAATTGGGCCATGTGCCGGTTGGCCGCCAGCGCGTAGGCGCTGATCGGCAGCATCACCCCGAACGGCGTTTCCCACTCGAGGCGTTCCGGGGTGGCGAATACGCCCAGGCCCTTCTCCCCCCGCTTGCGCGCAGCGCGCGGCGTGGACGCGTACACGATCACGACGGTTTCGGCCTGTCCCGCCGCGATTGCCGCGGCGGCATGCTCGACGTAGAGCCCGTAGCTCGCGCCGCCGGTCTGTGTGGCATCGGTGAATCGCGGTGCAATGCCGAGGTATTCGGCCAGTTCGACCGAGTGCATGAGCGTTCCGCCGGTGCACGTGCACAAACCGTCGACGTCGCGCAGGGTCAGCCCGGCATCGGCGAGTGCCGATCGGATAACGCGAGCCTCCAGCTCACGCAGCGGGACGTCGATGACCCCATCCGGTGACACCTCGTCGGCAACGCCGACCACGGCCGCCGTCCCTCTCACGCTCGTCACGCCCTGACCTCCTCGTCGAACAACTCGCGCAGCCCGGGTTGACTGACCTTGAGTGATGGCGTGCGCGGGAGTTCGTCGACCACGATCAGGCGCGCGGGCACCTGGTATCGAGTCACCCGCTCGCGCAGGAACCCCAGCAGTTCGTCGGCGTCGGCCGAGGCGCCGGCGCTCAGTTCGACCGCCGCCACCGGGACGGCGCCGAGACGATCGTCGGGCAGACCGGTGACTCCGGCGTCGCGAACCGCTGGGTGTCGGCGCAGCGCCTCGACGATATCGCCGGGCGTCACTTTGAATCCACCGCGGATGATCACGTCGTCGGTGCGCCCCTCGACGTAGAGGAACCCGTCGGGGTCGATGCGCCCGAGGTCGGTGGTGCGCACCCATTCACCGCCGCCGGTACGCACCTCGATTCGACCCTGCTCATCCGGCACGAGCACCCGGCCGTCGTCGAGGGACGCGATACGGACTTCACGTCCGCGCTGAGGTCTGCCGACACTGCCGCGCTTGGACGCCGCCCACTGTCGATGGAGTTCGAGGTTCCAGCCGGCGACACCGCCCGCGAATTCAGTGGCGCCGTAGGACGGAAGCACTGCGACGCCGAAGCGCCGCTCGAAGGCTTCCTGGACAGCGACCGGTAGGTGCGCAGTACCCGACGTCACCACCTGGACGCTCGCGAACACGCCAGGATCGACGTCGGCGTCGAGGACCATCGCCAGCGCCGACGGAACGAGGCTCACCGCCCGCGGCTGGTGTCGCTGGACCAGGTCGATAAAGTCGGCCACTCGGAACCGCTCGAGCAGGGCGATCTTGCGACCCTCGCAGATGTTCAGCAGCGTGCGGAACAACCCGGACATGTGCACGAGCGGGGAACTCACGATGGCGACGCCCGACCGCAGCCGAGGCGCGCTGTCGCTGGCGGCCGAGTAGTGCGCACCCGCTGCAGCGACCGTGTTGCCGAAAGCGTCATACGACAGCGGAATTCGCTTCGGCGGCCCGGTGGTCCCACTGGTCAGCATCTCCACTGCGATGCCGTCGGGCTCGATTCGAAAGGGACCCGGCCCAGGCACCTCGAAGCCCGGACGCAGCGCGACCGTGGGTGGAGCATGACCCACCACGAGGCCCAGCGCACCCACCGCTGCATCGGTGAACCCCGTTCGCTTCCAATCGGCCTCCAGAGCCACGACGGCAGCGAGGTTGAGATCGGCGACGTCGGCTGCCAGACCCGTGTCCCCGTGCGAGGCGTTGATCGTCACGACCGTCGCACCTGCAAGCAGTACCCCGATCAGTGCGCCCACCATGGCCGGCTGATTGCGCAGCACCAGACCGATAGGCGCACCAGGGCCCAAACCGGCCGCGGCGAGCCGCTGTTCGACGCCGGTGGCGATCGTGTTCAACGCCGCCCAGTCCGTCCAGACGCCGTCGGATTCGATGGCGGGGGCCGCCGGATCGAGCGAGAGGACGGTTCGGAGGCGTTCGGCGAGTTGGTCGCTCAAGCCGGTGCTGCCACGAGTCCGGCCGCCGCCGGGATCACTTCTTGGGAGAAGAGCTTCATCGACTCGTACACCTTGGTCCGGTCCATCGCGCCGCCGCGCGACATGCGCAGCATGATGTTGCGCCACCCCATGTCGATGACCGTCTGCATCTTGCCGATGATGCGGTCCGGGTCCCCCATCAGTGTCAGGTGGGAGTTGAGTACCTGCTCGTAGCTCTGCTTGTCGTGCTTTTCGAACCAGTCGGAGTAGGCCTTGTAATCCGCGGGGATCTCGGCGCCGCGCTCGAACGGGTTCGAGTACGCGCGATGCCGCTCGATGGACAGCTCTACGCTTTCACGCGGATACGTGCGAGCGAACGCGTCGTCGGTGTGGCAGAACGCATTCAACAGCGCCCACACGTTCTCGGTGGCCGCGTCGAGCCCCTTCTTGGCCTGCGTCTCCAGATAGATGTCGAGGGCGCCCTGCAGGTCGGGGTCGACCGTGTACGGATTGCCGATGATGGCACCGAACCCCTTGTCTGCCAACCATTCGAAGCTTGACGGCGTCTTCATCACCGTGCCCCACACCGGAACCGGTTGCTGCACCGGCCGCGGGTAGATCGTGACGTCCTCGATCTGGAAGTACTTGCCCTGGTAACTCACGTTCTCCTGGGTGAGGAGCAGGTTCACGATCTCCAGGCACTCCTGGTAGCGACCCGTCGCCTCGTCCATCGGGATGCCAAAGCCCTTGAACTCGTGTGCCTGATACCCGCGACCGAACCCGGCGTCGAAGCGACCGCCCGACAAGACATCCACCATGGCAATACGTTCCGCGAGCTGGATCGGGTCGTGGAACGGGCTGACCATGCACGCCGTGCCGATGCGGATGCGCTCGGTCTGCGCCGCGATGGCAGCGGCGACCAGAGGCAGATCGGCCAGCATGCCGTACGGCGAGAAGTGGTGCTCGGCGAGCCACACCTCGTCATAGCCCAGTTCCTCAGCCCAGCGCGCCTCCTCGAGCACGTTGGCGAACACCTCTTGGTCGGTCAGGTGGTTGGGCTTGTCGCCGAGGATGAAGACACCGAACTTCATGTCGATCGCTCCTAGAAACTAGTTGCAGTTACTGCGACTATATTGCACGATCGAACATATATCGTCAATCCGTTCAATACGAGGACTTGGGAGGTTGCGTTGACTCTGACCGCGCACGCCGTGGGCACCACGCTCGATCCGACGACATTCGCGTGGACGGAGACCGACGTCATCCTCTACGCCCTGGGTGTGGGCGCTCGCCCGCCCGCCGAACTCCGACTGCTGGACGAGGCAGGCGGGCCTGCCGTGCTCCCCACCTTCGCGCTTCTCGCCAACTGGTGGGCGGTGAAAGACCTGCGTGCGGTGCTGAGCCTCGGGTCGTATCCGATCGTGCACGGCGGACAGTCGGTCACCGTGTCCCGCCCGCTTCGGCCGCGCGGCGAGGTCGCGGTCACCGGGGAGGTGACCGCGGTGTGGGATAAAGGCAAGCACGCCTCGATCGAGGTGACGACGCGGGGTTCCGACGACGATGGTGAGCTGTTCGTCGCCGTCGGGCAGACGATGGTGCTGGGCGGAGGCGGCTTCGGTGGCGACCGCGGGCCCGCCACGCCGGAGGATCCCAACGGGGTCGCCGACGTCGTCGTCGATGACGAGGTGCGGCCCGAACAAGCGGCGATCTACCGCCTCAGCGGTGATCGCAACCCGCTGCACATCAACCCGGCCGCGGCACGCAAGGCCGGCTTCGACGACGTGTTCCTCCACGGCCTGTGCACGTTCGGCTTCGCCGCCCGCGCGCTGGTGAACGGCGTCGGAGGGGGCGATCCCGACGCGCTGGGCTCGATCAGCTGCCGCTTCGCGAAACCCGTCACTCTGGGGAAACCGCTGCGTACGGAAATATGGCGCGAGGGAGAACGAGTGCGATTCCGCACCAGCCAGGGCCCCGTCGTCGCACTGTCGGCGGGCACCGCGACGCTGCGAGGATGATCCCCGTGGACCAGCGCAGAGCACGAGGCCAACGCAATCGGCAGGCCCTGATAGCCGCGGCCATCGAGCTGTTCGACGGCAACGGCTACGAAGCCACCACCGTGGAGCAGATCTCCGCGCTCGCCGGGGTCGCGCCGCGGACGTTCTTCCATCACTTCGCGGCGAAGGAAGACATCTTGTTCGACGGATACGCCGAGCGCCTCGACGAGGCCACGCGCCGATTTCGCGCGTCGACGTCGAGTTCCCTGTGGCGAGCGTTGGCTGACGCCTCGGCCGCGGTGGCGGAAGCGATCAGCACACAGCCCGAGATGTTCCTGGTGCGGGCACAGCTCTACTCCCGCCATCCCGCGCTACGCGCCACCCGCCTTCGCATCAACGACGACTGGATCGACCAGATGACGAACGAGGTGGCCCTCCGTCTCGGGGCCGACCCGGACACCGACCTCCGACCGCGACTCGCGGTCAGCGTCGTCAACGGCGCCAACCGCGCCGCAATCGACACCTGGGTGGCAACCAACGGCAGCGGTGATCTTGTCGCGTCGATGGCGCAGGCGATCGACCTCCTCCGCCCGTCGATCACCAGGATCGAGCGTCTCATCCGCGCCGAAAGGGACCGCCGTGTCGGATGAGCGCAACCTCGCCGTCGTGACCGGCGGCGCGCGGGGCATCGGTGAGGCCATCGTCGCCGAACTCGTCGCGGCGAACTACCGCGTCGCCGTCGTCGACGTGAATGCCAAGGCCATCGCGCGAACGCGCGACACCGACTTCGCGCGCGCTGGCTCCGTAGTGCCGGTCGAGTTGTCGATCACCGACCGCGCCGCAGTGGAGAACGAGCTCTCACGACTGGCCGGCGAGTTCGGACCGATCAGCGCATTGGTCAACAACGCCGGAATGACACTGCCCGCAACATTTCTCGACCAGAAAGATGATGACTGGGACCGCATCGTGGCGGTCAACCTCACCGGCACATTCATCATGGCCCAGGTCGCGGCCCGCCAGATGGTCGACGCAGGCAGTGGAGCGATAGTGAACATCAGCTCGGTGTCCGCACACGGCGTGCGGACCGGCCCGCCCGCATATGCCGCGGCGAAGGCCGGTGTCGAAGGCCTCAGCCGCCTGATGGCTGTTCAGCTCGGGCCCCTCGGCGTGCGGGTGAACACCGTGGTGGTGGGTACGACCGCGACACCGTGGCTGCTGTCAAAGAAGTCCGAAGCCGAACTCAACACCATGCGCGAGTCCACCTTGACCGGGGCGATCGGCGATCCCGACGACATCGCCAAGACCGTCGCGTTCCTGTGCTCGGATGCGGCCAAACACGTCACCGGGCAGCTGATCTCGGTCTCGGGCGGGCAATGGATGCCATGACCGGACCTCACAGTACGATGAAACACTTCCTGATAATGTGTTCAACGCGCAGTCGAGGAAGGGTTTCGGAGTGGAACTAGAACGGATTCTGTTCGACGTCAGTGACCACGTCGCCACAATCACCATCAACCGGCCCGAGCGGCTCAACGCCACCGACGACCTCACCCGAAGCGAGTTGGGCTGGGCATGGGGTCAGGTCCGCGACGACCCCGAGATTCGTGTAGCCATCATCACCGGGGCCGGGGACCGCGCGTTCAGCGCCGGACAGGATATCCGGGCCACCGCGGCAAGCGGCATCCGCAACAAGGTGCCGGGCTCGCGACTGCACCACAACGTCTGGAAGCCCGTCATCTGCGCACTCAACGGCATGGTGGTCGGCGGCGGACTGCACCAGGTCGCCGACTCCGACCTGATCATCGCGGCCGACCACGCGGAGTTGATCGACACACATCTCAAGGTGGGCAACGTTTTCGCCCTGGAACCGGCGGTGCTGCTACGCCGCATGCCAATTTCGATGGTGATGCAGTTGGCGCTGATGACCAAGGAGGGCAGGATCAGCGCCCAACGCGGATACGAGATCGGGCTCATCAACGAGGTCGTGCCTGGCGATCGGCTGCAGGCCCGCGCCCGCGAGATCGCACTCACTATCGCGACGCTGTCGCCGGCGACGACGCAAGCATCCATCAAGGCGATGTGGACGAGCCTGGACGTCGGTCTGCACGCAGCCAACGACGTCGCCTACCGCTACGTGCTGCAGCACCAGATGACTCATCCCGACTACCGCGAGGGAATGGTCGCGTTCGCCGAGAAACGCGAACCGCAGTGGGTCATCGAATGACGTCTTCGGTGGGCTCGGCTGCACGCACGTTCGAATACGGGCCGCTTCCCTACGAACCGACCATGCCCGCCGTGCTCGCGTCGGTGGTTGCCGAGCACGGCCGCTCGGATCTCGTCGTCACATGTCTCGACGACGGCTCCGTCGAGCGGATCACCTACGCCCAAGCCGATGCCGACTCCGCGGCCATGTCGGCGCGGCTGATCAACGCCGGAATCACAAAGGGGCTCAGGGTCGGCATCCTCGCCCCGAACGGTCCCGAATTCGTCGTCGCGTTCCTCGCCGTCACCAGAATCGGCGCAGTTGCGTTACCGCTCAACACCTTTCTGCAGCCAGCCGAACTGGCGTGGGTGCTCCGCGACGCGGACGTGCACACCGTGCTGTCGGTGCAGTCGATCCTCGGCAAGGACATGCTCTCTCGCTTGACCGCTGCCGCCGACGGGATGGATGTGCCACTGCGGTCCGGAGCGCTCCCCCAGCTGCGCAACGTGCTGCCGCTCGGACCCGTCACTGCGGAATGGCCCGTCGAGTGGCCCGAGCCGGCCACTCCAGAATTTCTCGCTGCGTGCGAGCAGACCGTGCGCCCCACCGATGACCTGCTGGTCATCTACACCTCAGGAAGCACGTCGCACCCCAAGGGCATCGTGCACACCCACGGCACCGCCATCACCCACTCTCGCTTCATCGCCGGAGAACACGGCTGGAACGCCGACGACAACATCTACGTGCCCATGGTGTTCTTTTGGGTAGCGGGCCTGGTGTTCGGCTTCCTTGGCCCCCTGCAACACGGCGCAACGGTTTTGACCGAGCACAAGTTCGAGGCCGGCCACACCCTTCGTCTACTAGAGCGTGAGAGAGCCACCTACACAACGGGTTTCCCGCACGTGGGACCCGCGCTTGTCAACCATCCGGACTTCGCGACGACAGATCTGTCCCGACTTCGGGAGGGCTATCAGCAAGTGCTGCTCAGCCCCGAACGACGCACACCCGATCCGTCATTGCGCGTCGCCCAACTCGGGATGACGGAGACATGCAGCAGCCATACCTGGTGGCCACCCCACGAGGAGGTGCCCGAAGCCAAGCGCGGCTCTCTCGGCGTATCCGCACCCGGCTACGAGCACAAGATCGTCAACGACGAAGGCGTCGAGGTACCCAACGGCGTGACGGGCGAGATCTGCGTCCGCGGAACGGCGTTGCTGCGCGGCATGATCGGCAAACATTGGTACGAGGTCGTCGACCGGGACGGGTGGCTTCACACCAAGGACGCCGGCTACCGCGACGACGACGGCCACCTGTACTTCGCTGGCCGTACCGACGAGATGATCAAGACGTCGGGCACCAACGTCGCCCCGATGGAGGTGGAAGCCGCCCTGCGGCATCTGCCCGAGGTTCGGGTCGCGTACGTCGTCGGCGTTCCCGACACCGAGCGCGGCGCCATCGTCAGTGCCGCGGTGGTGCTCAATGACGGCCACCACGCCACAGCAGATTCCCTTGTGGCCGCGTGCCGTGCGCGTCTCGCCGCGTACAAGGTGCCCAAGAGGTGGGCCATCCTCGCCGACGCGGAAGGGCTGCCCTACACCACCACCGACAAGATCGACAAACGCAGGCTGGCGGTCCTGATGGCAGAGGGCGCGCTGGGGTGAACCCCTCCGGCTCCGACGGCTTGGCCGCGCTGGCGGCGCGGCTCGATCGACTCGAGGCACTCGACGAGATCCGACAGCTAGCAGCGAAATACGCAGTGGCGCTGGACATGCGCGATCTCGATTCGCTGGTGAACCTTTTTGTCGAGGACGTACGGGTTCCGGGTCGGCTGCGCGGGCGCGAAGCACTGCGCCGCTGGTACGACGTCGAGCTGCGCCACGACCTGCTCGGCAGCGCACACGGTGTACTCGGCCATGTCATCGATGTGCACGACACCACCCACGCAACGGGACTTGTCTACTCCCGCAACGACCTGGAAACCGCGACGGTGTGGGTCATTGAGCTGCTCGCCTACCTCGACTCCTACGAGCGCCGCGATGGTCGATGGTTCTTCGTCCAGCGCAAACCGCTGTTCTGGTACGAAAGCGATGTCCGCGATCCGCCCGTCGGTCCGCACAAGATGCGATGGCCAGGCACGACGGCGCACGATGGCGCTTTTCACGAGAGCTTTCCCAGCTGGGACGCGTTCCGCAGCGCCGACCCAGGCCGGTTCGATGCCCCTGTCCCGCCACCCGCCGACATCGGGGACTGGATTCGCACCCTGCGGCGCGACGGTGCTCTGCCGAGGGGCAGTTCCACCGGACGCGCCGCCGACGACCCGAGGAACCTTTCGAGATGACCGTTCAATCCGACGCGTTCACCGACAGCGACGAGCAGCGGGAGTTCCGCTCCGCAGTGCGCGCCTTCTTTGCGCACCACTGCCCTGAGAACGAGGTCCGACGGGTCATGGAATCGACCGACGGATACGACCCCGCCGCGTGGCGAGCGATGGCCGACCAACTCAATCTGCAGGGACTGGCAATTCCCGAGGAGTACGGCGGGGAGGGCTTCAGCTACCGCGAGCTGGCCCTGGTCCTCGAGGAGATGGGGGCGGCCCTGCTTCCGGGGCCGTTCTTCGCCTCAGCAGTGCTTGCTGCCGGCGTGTTGGTGGCCTCCGACGACGAACCCGCCAAGCGGCAGCACCTGCCAGGAATCGCCAACGCCGACACGATTGCCACGCTCGCCATCACCGAACGCAATGGCACGTGGTCTGTCGACGCACCAGATGCCATCGCAACGCGGGCGCACGGCGGCTCCGACGGTTGGACCCTCAGTGGCACCAAACACTATGTGCTCGACGGTGTTCTCGCGGATCTGGTCCTCGTCGTCGCACGCACGGACGCCGACGTCGGCGTGTTCATCGTGGAGGACGTGACAACTCTCGAACGTCGGCCGCAGGCGACATTGGACCCGACCCGTCGTCAGGCCGTTATCAAACTCTCCTCGACTCCCGCATCGCGCCTGGATATCACTGCGGCCGGAATAGAGCACGCTCTCTCACGGGCTGCGGCCGCTCTGGCCAATGAGCAGGTGGGCGGAGCCCAGCGTTGTTTGGACCAGGCCGTCGGCTACGCCAAGGTACGTCATCAGTTCGGCAAGCCGATCGGATCGTTCCAAGCGATCAGACACAGGTGCGCGGACCTGATGCTCGACATCGAATGTGCCCGCGGCGCGGCGCAGTACGCCGCCTACGCCGTCGACACGTTTCCGGCGGAGTTCCCGGCGGCCGCGGCCCTGGCCAAGGCACATTGTTCGGAGGTCTACGCCCGCGCCGCGGCGGCCAACATTCAGTTGCACGGGGGAATCGGCTTCACGTGGGAGCATCCCGCGCACATGTACTTCAAGCGGGCGAAGTCCTCGTCTCTGCTGCTCGGCGACGCCGATCATCACCGTCGTCTTCTCGCCGACCGGGTGGGCATCTAGGTGCCTAGAAGTCGGTTCCGCCGTCGATGTTGATGACCGCGCCGGTCATGTAGGCCGCCCGGTCGCTGAGCAGGAACGCCACCAGTTCGCCTGCCTCGTGGGGGAATCCGCCTCGTCCGAGCGCAACCCGCATATTCCAATCCGGGTTACTCGACAGATGCGTGTAGATGGCATCCGCCAGGGGCACACCGTACTGTTCTGCCCGCTTCTCGCGGATGTGATCGTTGGTCTCGGTGTCGAAGAGCCCCGGACACATGACATTCACCCGGATCCCGTCAGGTCCGTGAGTCTTCGCCAGGATCTTCGACAGCGTCAGGACTGCGGCCTTCAGCGCGTTGTAGGGCGGAATCAGTATCTTCGGCGCACGCACCGAGTACGCGGCAGTGTTGACAATGGTCCCTCCGCCATTGCGCTGCAGATGCGGAATGATCGCTCGGCACGACCGGACCGTGGCCATCAGGATGATTTGGTAGTACCAGTCCCACGAGTCGTCGCCATGTTCGACGAACGGCCCCTGCTGTTTCATCGGACCCGCCGTCACCGCAAGCCCGCGCAGTGGTCCCAATTCGTCGGCTGCTCGGTCGATCGCTCGGTCGACCCCGTCACCGGGCGCCGCTGCGTCGACACCGATACCCACCGCATGTACCCCGTAGGTGTCGCTGAGTAGCTTCGCCCGCTCGACCGCTCGCCGCTCATCACGCGCCAGCAGCGCGACGTTCGCACCATCGCCTGCAAGCTGATGAGCCGCGCCGAATCCCATCCCGGTGGTGCCACCGACCAACACGAAATTCCGACCGCTGACTCCGAGGTCCACGGCCTCAAGCTGTCACATCTAACACCTAGGCGCAATATGTGTCACTGTTCATTTCATTCGTGTCGGCGACACGCCCGAACATGTCATGTCGCGTAACATGATGAACTTGGCGGGGCGCCCCGGGAACCTTCCCATCGGCCTCCCAACAGGCAAGGAGCTACATGGCAGCCTCACGCGTCACGGCAGAGGTCGAAGAGCAGGACGAACTGGACCGCCGGGATCAGATCCTGGAGGCAGCGAATCAGTGCTTCACACAACTGGGCATTCAGCGTACGAGCGTGCAGGATGTGGCACGCATGGCGAACGTGTCGCGGGGCACGGTCTACCGATACTTCGAGGACCGCACTGTCCTCATCGACGCGGCGATCGAGTTCGGAGCACAGAAGTTCTACCGCCTGGTCGCAGAGGCCATGGCCGATAGGCCGACGCTGGCCGAGAAGCTCGGCGCGATGGCTGAGACCCACGCGAGGATCCTCATTGACCATCGGACACGCAACCGCCTGATGGCCGATGACGCCGAACTGATGCGCCACATGATTTCCGATGGCGACTCCGCGGTTCGGCGCTCCACCGAATTCTTGGTGCCGTACGTTCGCGAGGCGCAGAAGCGGGGCGAGGTCGGCTCCGGAGTCGACGTTACGGCCGCCAGTGAGTGGCTTGCCCGCATCATCTACTCGTTCTCGACGGTCAACGAGGCCCAGACGTTCGACATGTCCAAACCGGAAACCGTTCGCAAGTACGTCGAGAAGTTCGCGGTCAACGGCTTGCGCTGACTCGCCCCCGGCTCACATCTGTTCAACTGAACAATCTCTGTACTATTGTTCCTCCTTATGGCCGAGATGTGGCGCGAGGAGCGCATGTTGATCGACGGACGACTAGTCGCGTCGTCCAGTGGAGAGACGTACGACAACATCAATCCCGCGACCGAGCGCATCATCGGGGTCGCGTCGAACGCAAATGCAACCGATATGGACGCCGCGATCGCGGCGGCGCGGCGGGCGTTCGACCACACCGATTGGGCGCAGTCCCCGCAGTTCCGTGTTCAGTGCATTCGTCAACTGCACGAGGCCCTCACCAAGCACGCCGACGACTTTCGGGCGACAACGGTCTCCGAAGTCGGGTGTCCGGTAGCCCTGACGCTCGGACCCCAGTTCGACGCACCCGTGGCTGGGCTGCCCTGGGTGGCTGACCTCACCGAGTCCTATCAGTGGGAAACCAGCCTCGGACTCGCCGAGCCATTCGGCATGAAGACGCATCGCACGGTGCGCCGCGAGCCGGTTGGCGTCGTCGGAGCGATCACGCCGTGGAACTACCCCGTCCAGATCAACCTCGCCAAGCTGGTACCCGCGCTGGCCGCCGGCAACACCGTGGTGCTCAAACCCGCGCCCGACACACCGTATGCCGCGACACTGCTGGGTCAGCTGATCGCGGAGCACACCGACATCCCGGCCGGCGTTGTGAACATCGTGACATCCGCCGGACACTCTGTGGGACAGCAACTCTGCGAAGATCCCCGCGTCGACATGGTCTCGTTCACCGGATCGACCGCCACCGGCACACGCATCATGATCGCTGCTGCACCCACCATCAAGAAGGTTTTCCTGGAGCTCGGCGGCAAGTCGGCACTCGTCGCTCTCGATGACGCCGACATCGGATCTGTGGTCACCTCTGCGGCGTTCGCCGCCACGACACACGCAGGCCAGGGATGCGCCAACACCACGCGACTCCTGTTGCCCCGCGCGAAGTATCGCGAAGGCGTCGAGGCGCTGGCGGACACGCTGAAAGGCTGGCCGTATGGCGATCCGACCGACTCGTCGGTACTCATGGGTCCTCTCATCCGCGAAGAGCAGCGTCAGCGCGTTCTCGGTTACATCCGAAAGGGTGTCGACGAGGGCGCCACAATCGCGGTGGGCGGCGGCATTCCGGCCCACCTACCGACCGGCTATTTCGTGGAGCCGACTGTTCTGGCGGATGTGGATCCGGATTCCACTGTGGCCCAAGACGAGATCTTCGGACCCGTGCTGGTGGCGATACCGCACGACGGCGACGACCACGCCGTCGAGATCGCCAACAATTCGCGATACGGGTTGTCGGGAGGTGTGGTGAGCGCATCGGACGAGCGAGCGCGTGCCGTCGCAAACCGCATGCGCACCGGTACCGTCAACGTCAACGGCGGCGTGTTCTATGGCGTCGACGTGCCGTTCGGCGGCTATAAGCAGAGCGGTATCGGGCGGGAGATGGGTGTCGCCGGATTCGAGGAGTATTTGGAGATGAAGTCGATCGCCGAGGGGGCGCGGTGACCGACCGGTCCCTCAAGGACAAACGTGTGGTGGTCGTTGGCGGCTCGGCCGGCATCGGAAGAGCATTCGCCGTCAGAGCTATCGCCGAGGGTGCACACATGGTCGTCGTGGCACGCCGGGAGTTGCCACCCGAGGTGCTTGCCGGCGCGGCGGCGGCGACATCGATCTCTGCCGATATCCGCATACCGGCCGACTGCATCCGCATCGGTGAAACGGCCGCCGGCGCGCTCGGTGAGGTCGACCTGCTGGTGATCAGCGCCGGATACGCGCCGTTGAAACCCCTTTCGGACGTGGACGCCGACGACTGGCTGAAAGTGCTGGAGACCAATGTCATCGGCGTCCATCAGGTCATCCAGGCGCATCTTCCGGTCCTCGCACCCTCGGCCATCGTTGCTGTACTGTCGTCCGACTCCGTGCGCCATCCGCATCGCGCACTCGGCGCCTATTCAGCCAGCAAAGCTGCGATGGAGCGCAGCCTGGTGTCGTGGCGGCTAGAGCACCCGGGATACCGATTCAGTTGCATCGAAGTAGGGGCGACGGTGCCTACGGATTTCATCTCGGATTTCGATCCCGATCTCCTCGGTGTTGTTGCCGGGGAATGGATTTCTCGTGGTCTGGTTCCGGCGACACACATGACACCCGAGACCGTGGCCGACACCATGGCCGGCATCTTTGCCGGCGCGCTCGACAACCCGAACGTGGGCCTTGACCACGTGACCCTGAAGTCCCCAGCTGCTCCCATGACGCTATGAGCATCTCGCTGCTGTTGGAGATGGCGCAGGGTTCGACGCTGGCGATCAGCGGTGAAGCCGCGTTGGTCTCCGGTGAAACACGCTGGACGGTCCAAGAATTAAATGCCCTTGCCGACGGTGGCGCCGGTGTCATCGCGGCTTCCGGCGCCCAGCATGTCGCCTACGTCGGCACCGGTGGGGCGATGCTGCCGCTGCTGCTGTTCGCCGCGGCACGGGCCGCGATACCCGTCACGCCGCTGAATTACCGCCTGTCGGCCGACGGGTTGCAGACGCTGATCGGCCGGCTATCGAACCCGCTGGTGGTCGTCGACGACGAGTACCGCGACGCGGTCGGTGAGTCCGGTTTCGCCACGATCGGTTCCGGTGAGTTCCTCGACGCCGCCGCGAGGGCCGATCCCGTTGCCGAATTTGCCGATCCCGACGCGGTCGCAGTCGTGCTGTTCACTTCTGGCACCACTTCGGCACCGAAAGCCGTTGAACTCACTCACAGCAATCTGACCAGCTACATCATGGGCACCGTCGAATTCGCCTCCGCCGAACCCGACGACGCCGCGCTGATCTGTGTCCCGCCCTACCACATCGCCGGAGTCAGCGCCGCCCTGTCGAATCTCTACGCGGGACGAAAAATGGTGTACCTCACCAACTTCGACGCACAGAAATGGGTGCAGCTGGTGGCCGACGAAGGCGTCACCTCGGCGACGGTGGTCCCCACCATGCTCGACCGCATCGTCACCGTCCTCGAAAACGCCGACACCACACTTCCGACACTGCGCACCCTGGCCTACGGCGGCTCCAAAGTTCCTCTCCCCCTCGTGCGTAAAGCACTCGAACTACTACCCGCCGTCGGGTTCGTCAACGCCTACGGCCTCACCGAGACCAGCTCGACGATCGCCGTACTCACCCCCGACGACCACCGCGCCGCGCTGGCGGCCACCGACGAATCCGCGATCCGGCGCCTCGGATCGGTAGGACAACCCGTCCCGGGCATCGAAATCGAAATCCGCGCCCAGGACGGCACCGTCCTGGGACCGGGCCAGACCGGTGAACTGTTCGTGCGCGGAGAACAGGTCTCAGGCAAATACACCGACATCGGTTCGGTGCTCGACGAGAACGGCTGGTTCCCCACCAAAGACGTCGCCCACCTCGACGAGGCCGGCTACCTGTTCATCGGCGGCCGCTCCGACGACACCATCATCCGCGGCGGCGAGAACATCGCCCCCGCCGAGATCGAGGACGTCCTCGTCGAGCACCCCCACGTGCACGACTGCGCCGTCGTCGGCGCCGACGACCCCGAGTGGGGCCAGATCATCGTCGCCGTCGTCGTCCCCCAGCCCGGCACCCAACCCGACATCGAGGACCTGCGTTCCTACGTCCGATCCCAGCTGCGCGGATCCCGAACCCCCGACCGGGTGGTGTTCCGCGAAGAGCTGCCCACCAACGCGACCGGCAAGGTGCTGCGCCGCGAACTCGTCAACGAACTCAACGTGACCTCGAAGGAGCCCGCATGATCAAAAACGGCACCCGCCTGCAAAGCCAAGTCTGCGACACCCAGGTCATCATCGTGCGATCCTCCGACGCACTCGACGACCTGCGGATCGGCGGGGCACCCGCCATCCCCGTCGGAGACCAGCCCGATACCAGCATGTCCCTGGACGACACGCTGGCCGACGGGAACCTGATGGGCAAACGCTACGTCGACGACGGCGGCGCCGAAGTCCTCGTCACCAAAGCCGGCAAAGGCACCATCAGCATCGGCACAACTCCCCTCGCGCTCAAAGAAGCCAAACCCCTGCCCGCCAGCGACTAGGAGGCAGGGCAGATGACGACACAGGTGGAGTCGGCATGGTCGAGGTTCCCCGATTACCGCGTCGAACTGGTGCCGTGTTCGCTGACCGGGCAGGTGTGGGCGGGCGAGGTCCTGCTCGCCGAGAGCGACGCGTGCCTGGTCGTGACCGAAACCGACCACGAAGATCGCCTCTACTTCCCCCAATCTGCAGTTCACTGGGAGCATCTTGCGGGGAGCGACCACACCACGGTGTGCCCGTTCAAAGGGGAGGCGTGCTACTGGAACGTGACGGGAGCCGAAGCCAACGTCCCTAACGTGGCGTGGTCGTACCGCGAACCGCTCGACGAAGTCGCCGACATCGCCGGGTACGTGTCGTTCTACCACGACGTGGTCCGAGTGGTTCTTGTCGAACAGTGGGAAGACGGCTCGAAAGTGCCGACGGACTTCCCGCTGTGGGGAGACGCGGCAGAACTGTTGCGCTTGATCGACGTCCAGCCGTCGGGCGAGACGCGCTTCATCGGCCCGGCGCACGGCCCGACGCGACGGGACGTCGTCGAGGGCGGGCAGCTCGCCGCGCAGGCCATCGTTGCGGCAACAAAAGTTCTCTCAGGGCAACGGGTTACGTCGGCATCGATGATCTTCAGTAAAGCGGCATCATTCACGGCGCCTGTTGATTTGGCCGTCGAAGTGCTCCGAAGGGGTCGCACGTTCTCGACGACCGAGGTGCGTATCAGCCAGCACGACAGCCTGCGCTGCGTTGCTCTCTTACTCGCCGACTCGGGCGCGCCGGATGTGATCCGCGACGTCGAGGCAATGCCGGAGGTGCCGGGGCCCGACGCGGCGGTGCCGTTCGCGGGATTCTCCATGCCCGGCCGCGAACTGCGCATCGTCGACGGCGCCTACGACCCGGACCCGGACCGCGTCGGGCCACCCGTCATCAACGCCTGGACGCGGTTCCGTCACGATCCCGGAGCGGCCTATCTGCATCAAGCGCTGCTGGCGCAGTCGACCACGCACTGGACGATTGCGGCAGGGATGTTGCCACACCGCGGCTTCGGAGAGGCGCGTGCGCACCGCACACTGTCGACTGGAATCATGAAGTCCACCATCGCTTTTCACGATGATTCCGACGTCACCGACTGGCTGCTGTACGCGAATCGTGCGTTCTGGGCCGGTCGTGGCCTCGTTCAGGGTGAAGGCCGAGTCTTCACACGGGACGGACGTCTCGTGGCGTCCTACACGGTGCAGGCCATGATCCGCGCTTTCTACCGCGACCCGGCAGCAATGGGCCACGACAGCAGTACCGCAATGTAGGAGATCCTCACAAGTCACACTGGAGAGCCCGCCCCGGCGTCGTTCATCGCGTGTACCCGAGGACGTAGTGCCCACCGTCCGGGTGGTGATACCAGCCACCCGCCGCGCTGGTGCCGCCGTCGACGTGCAATGTCTGACCGGTCACGTACGCGCTCATATCGCTCGCGAGAAATACCGCCGCTCCAGCCATTTCATCGACGTGTCCGGCGCGCCCCAAGGGCACCATCAGCTTCGCGTTCTCCTCGCCTGCAGGCGCCATCGCGCGCAGGCTTTCGGTGAGCGTCAAATCCGGCGCCAAACCGTTCACCCGAATACCGTGCACAGCGAGTTCGAGCGCAGCGGTTTTCGTGAAGTTCTGCACCCCGGCCTTGGCCGCCGCGTATGCCGCGAAGCCGGGCGCAGCCCGCATTCCCTCGATCGTGCTGACGTTGATGATGCTACCGCCCGAACCGCCGGCGACCATGGCTCGCGCGACCCGCTGCGTGCACAGCAGCACCTGGCCAAGATTGAGGCGCAGCAACGCATCCCACCCGTTGGGCGACGTCTCAAGAAGGCCCGACCGGAAGACTCCCCCGGCGTTGTTCACCAGGATCGCGGGCACTCCCAGTTCGGCTACGGTTGCCGCCAACGCGGTGTCGACCTGGGCCTGGTCCCGGACATCAGTGACGCACGCCAGACCGTCCACCGCCGCGGCCACACGCTCGGCTGCGCCTCGTTCCCGCTCCCACACCGCGACCCGAGCGCCAAACTCGGCGAATGCCTCGGCGATCGCCCTACCGATCCCCGACCCTCCGCCGGTCACCACCGCCACCCTGCCGTCCAGCGCCACGGAAGTCCGTGTCAGCACCATGGCAACTCCTACGGTGGTGGAATGATTACCGATCCGAACCAGTCGTGCAGTGTGACAACGTAACACTTTCTGTTCTATTATTCAGCCGTCCTCACGGCTGCTGTTGCGAAATGGAGTATCGATGAACCGTCTCAAGGGAAAGGTCGCCCTCGTCACCGGCGCAGCCCGCGGGCAGGGGCGCAGCCACGCGGTGCACTTGGCCGATGAGGGCGCCGATGTCATCGCGATCGATATCTGCGCCGACATCGAGTCGAATGAGTACCCGCTCGCGACGCCCGAAGATCTCGACGAGACAGTCAACCTCATCGAAAAGTCGGGACAGCGCGCGTTCTCCGCCGCGGTCGATGTCCGGGACCGATCCTCGCTGAAGGCGACCCTGGACGAGGCAGTTGGCCAACTCGGTGGTCTCCACGTGGTCGTCGCCAACGCCGGAATCTGCCCGCAGGGCAACCACATTCCCTTCCGTGGCTTCGTCGACGCCTTCGACGTGGACTTCGTCGGCGTGGTCAACACCATCCACGTAAGCCTCGACCATCTGAACGCAGGCAGCTCGATCATCGCCACCGGCTCCATCGCCGGTTTAATAGACCAGAAGGATCTCGCAACCGGCGGTGGCCCGCAGGGGCCTGGCGGCGCCGGCTACGGCATGGCGAAGAAGATGATTCGTGACTACACCAAGGCCCTTGCGCTGACGATGGCGCCGCACAGCATCCGCGTAAACGCGATACACCCGACCAACGTCAATACCGACATGCTGCACAATGTGCCGATGTACAAGGTGTTCCGGCCCGATCTGCCGGAGCCGACAAGGGAGGACGCCGAATTGGTGTTCCCGATCCTCCAGGCCATGCCGACGCCGTGGGTCGAGCCGGAGGACATCTCTCACGCGGTGGTGTACCTGGCATCTGATGAGTCTCGGTTCGTCACGGGACAACAACTCTTCGTCGACGCCGGAGCCGGCTTGAAGCTGGGGATGTGACAGGCGCAAAGTCCGAGCCCCCCGGTGCGCATCGTCCGTTGTCCGGTGTACGGGTCATCGAGATCTCCAGCTTTGTGGCGGTACCGCTCGCGGGTATGACACTTGCTCAGCTTGGTGCCGAGGTGATCCGCGTCGACCCGATCGGCGGTGCTGCCGACTATCACCGCTGGCCGGTTACCGACGCGGGCGAGTCCATCTACTGGGCCGGCCTCAACAAGGGAAAGCGCTCGATGGCCGTGGACGTGCGTTCCGCGGCAGGCCAGCAGTTGATTCAGCGGCTTATCGTTGACGCAGGTGTCGTGATGACGAATGTTTCAGGGCGGCAATGGCATTCGTACGCTGCCCTGTCGGCGTTGCGCGCTGATCTGATTCACGTCGAAGTATCCGGCCGCGCAGACGGCGGCACAGGCGTCGACTACACCGTCAACGCGGGAGTCGGCTTCCCCCTGGTCACCGGGCCTGCCGATCTGGACGTGCCTGTCAACCACGTGCTGCCCGCATGGGATGTCACGTGCGGAATCTATGCAGCACTTGCCGTCACAGCCGCTCTGCGGCATCGCGACGCCACCGGCGCAGGCCAACGGGTGAGCATCCCGCTGGAGAATGTCGCCCTCGCTACGGCGGGCAATCTGAGCTTCCTGACAGAGGTGATGATCAACGGCACACCGCGTCAGCGGATCGGCAACGCGATCTTCGGCCAATACGGCCAGCAATTCGCAAGTTCCGACGGCGCGGCGTTCATGATCGTCGCGCTGACCGGCAGGCACTTCCGCGATCTCACCGAGCTCACCGCGACGACCAATGCCGTTGCTGCGCTTGCTGAATCGCTGAATGTGGACTTTGCGGACGAGGGGCATCGGTACCGTCATCGCGACGCGCTCACCGATCTCTTCACCACTTGGTTTTCCAGCCACAGCGCAGATGAGGTCGCGACTGCGCTAGCTAGGACGTCAATCCTGTGGGAGCGCTACCGCAGTTTCGCAGACGTCGTCACCGATCCCAAGGTGACGGACAACCCGTTGTTCGCGACCCTCGTTCAACCACGCATCGGCGACTACCTCGCACCCGGCCTGCCGCTGGCGATCGACGGCACGTACCCCGCCGCGGCGGCCGCGCCGGCTCTAGGCGATCACACCGCCGACGTGCTACGCAGCGTCGGGATCCCCGATGACGAGATCGGTGCGCTACTCGATGCCGGGACGGTCGCGTAAGCGCTCCGGCGGACCCACCGCACGCCTTCCTCGACCGCAGTTTGGGGTGCGCTACAAGTCCCTGGGCCGATGGGGCTCACGACGATGCGAGAACACTACGGCGAAGCCGAGCACAACGTCGTAGCGACGTATCACCACCGCCGATCTCACCGCACGCTACATCGCGAACCTGTCCGCGATAACCGCTGCGGCGATGGCACCCGGCCCGTACGTCCACTCGGCTCAGTCAGACCGGATCGTCGGACTCCAGCTATAGCGCTCACCGATCCAGACGAGACCACGCTGGACCCGCACGGTGTCGTCACAGTCGAGCGTGCCGTTGGCGTTCGAACAACGACTGTCGCCGGACCGACGTTCGGACAAGCTTGCCTGTCCGGGTTCACCGCGGATTACCCGCTCAAGATGGGTGGAGCTAAGGGTGTCTGAGTTCATGACATAGGTGACAGATGAGTCGCGTCATGCGTGACATCTGGAACACTGGTC
>NZ_LQPC01000038.1 GCF_002101705.1 Mycolicibacterium iranicum
GGTGGCGGAGGGGTCGACGGCGGAGGTGGGGTCGGAGGCGCCGATGCGGGCGGAACCTGACCCGATTGCTGGGTCGGCGGCACCTGCCCGCTGCTGGTCTGGTCCGCGACAGCCTTCTTGGCGGCTTCCTGCACCTTGTCCACAGTCGACGCGTACTTGCCCTGCGTCTTCTTGTCCACGAGGTCACCGGCCTTGTTGATCACCGTGTCGACCTTGTCGGCGTTCTTGGAGAGAAGATCTTTGGCTTTGTCCAGAAATCCCATGAACCCAACCCTACCGTTCCCGCGGACGCCACAATCTGCGCTGTTCGCCCAGCACACGGCCTTGCACCCACCAGATCACCTCGACCGCGGCCGCCCCCGCCAGGCCGACACCGAAGGCCATGGAGGTGATCGCCGCGTTCGACGGGTCGAGAATGAACAGCTCGCGGGCGAACGGGATGCTGAAGATGACGACGTAGGCCGCCGCCGAGACAGCAACGAGCGCGACCCGCCACCACTCGTAGGGCCTCGCCACCACGGCCAGCACCCACACCGCAGCCACCAACAGCGTGATCAGCGCGGCCGTCGAGGCCTGCGTCTGCTCGGTCTCGGTCGCCGCCCGACCCTGATACGCCAGCAGGTACGACGTGAACGTCGCGATGCCGACGACGACCCCGGACGGCAGCGCCGACGTCATCACCCGGCGCACGAACCCGGGATGCGCCCGCTCGTTGTTGGGGGCCAGCGACAGGACGAACGCCGGGATGCCGATGGTGAACCAGGCCGCGATGGTCACGTGGATCGGCTGGAACGGGAACAGCAGCGGGTCGGAACCGAACAGTTTCGCCGACAGGCCGGCCAGCCCTACGAGAACGGCCAGCAGCACCGAGTACACCGTCTTGGTGAGGAAGAGATTCGAGACGCGCTCGATGTTGCCGATGACCCGGCGACCCTCCCCCACGACATACGGCAGCGTGGCGAACTTGTTGTCCAGCAACACGATCTGCGCCACCGCTCGGGAGGCGGAGCTTCCCGAGCCCATCGCAACGCCGATGTCGGCGTCCTTCAGTGCCAGCACGTCGTTGACGCCGTCACCGGTCATCGCCACCGTGTGACCGCGGGATTGCAGCGCGTGCACCATGGCCCGCTTCTGGTCGGGCCGGACCCTCCCGAACGTCGTGTACTCCTCCAGAGTCTCGGCCAGCGCGTCTGGCTGGTCGGGGAGCTTGCGCGCGTCCATCGTCTCGCCCTCGAGACCGAGCGAACCCGCGACGGCGCCCACCGACACCGCATTGTCGCCGGAAATCACCTTGATCGAAACCTTTTGCGAGGCAAAGTAATCAAGAGTGTCTCGGGCGTCGGGCCGGACGCGCTGCTCGAGCACCACCAGCGCTGCGGGTGTGACGGTGCCCGGCGCTCGGGCATCGTCGACGGAGCAGTCGGAGGAGCCGAGCAGCAGCACCCGGAGCCCCTTGGCGCCGATCCGTTCAGCCTCCTCGGCAACCGGGGAGGCCGGGTCCAGCAGCACATCCGGCGCGCCGATGACCCAGTTGCCGTGCTCGCCGTAGGACGTTCCGCTCCACTTCGTCGCCGACTTGAACGGCGCGATGGCGGTGGCGGTCCAGCCGGGCGGCATTTTGTAGGCCTCGGCAATCGCGGACATGCTTGCGTTGGGGCGGGCGTCGTCGGCGGCCAGCTGCGCCAGCACATCGGCGACGCCGAGGTCGTCGATGTTCTTCACGTCGCTGACCCGCATACCGTTCTCGGTCAGCGTGCCGGTCTTGTCGGCACACACCACGTCGACGCGGGCCAGCCCCTCGATCGCGGGCAACTCGTTGACCAGACACTGCTTGCGCCCCAGACGGATGACGCCGACAGCGAATGCGATTGACGTCATCAGCACCAGGCCCTCGGGGACCATGGGAACGAGCGCTCCGACCATGCGCAGAACGGACTCCCGCCAGCCCGCGTCGGTGGTGAACAGCTGGGTGTAGATGATCAGCACACCCGCGGGCACCAGCAAGTAGGTGATGAACTGCAGAATCTTGTTGATTCCATTGCGCAGTTCGGATTTCACCAGCGTGAACTTGCTGGCTTCTTCGGCCAGCTTGGCGGCATAGGCCTCCCGGCCGACCTTCGTGGCGCGGTAAGCGCCGCTGCCCGCGACGACGAAACTGCCCGACATCACCGGATCACCGGCATCCTTGGCGATCGGATCGGCCTCACCCGTGAGCAGTGACTCGTCGACTTCGAGGTTGGCCTCCTCGAGGATCTCGCCGTCGACGACGATCTGGTCGCCCGGGCCGAGCTCGATGACGTCGTCGAGAACGACCTCGCTCGGCGCCAGCGGCGCTGTTCCGGACCGCCTGCGCACCAACGGTTTGGCCTGCCCGACGATGGCCAGTTTGTCCAGCGTCTGCTTGGCGCGCAGTTCCTGGATGATGCCGATGGCGCTGTTGGCGATGATCAGCAGGCCGAACGCGCCATTGATCACCGAGCCGGTGGACAGCACGATGATGAAGAGCACGCCGAGGATCGCATTGATCCGGGTGAAGACGTTGCCGCGGACGATCTCGGAGACGCTGCGCGCGGCGCGTGTCGGTACATCGTTGGTCTTGCCGTCGGCGACGCGCGCGGCGACCTCGGCGTCCGACAGCCCGGTGACCGTTGGCGTACTCACCTGACGAACACCCCTCGGCCGCCCTCGTCGAAGTATTCGAGTGTGAGCCTGCCCCCGTCGAACGTCGCTGTGGAAACCGTTCCGGGAGGAGCATTCTCGGAGGTCACGGGGAAGACGAAGACGTCACCCTGCCAGGGGTCCAGCTTGAAGAAACCCTTGGGACCCACCGTTAGCTCCAGGCGCCCGTCGCGTTCGGTGACCGTCGCCGGCCCCCAGAAGTCGTTGTTGTATACGCCGGCGTAGGAGGAGAGCGGCCCGTGCGGCTCAGCGTTCGCGGGGCGCTGCTGGCCGACGAGAGATCCCATCGGCTTCTCCATATCCAGAAAGGCCTTGTTGTACAACGCATACCAGTCTTCGCGGACTTCACCGAACTGGACGAGATCGGCGAACTGCGCGGTCAGCGCTTCGGGCACCCCCGCCGGGGTGGCGTTGGTCAGCGCGACGATCGCGACGTCTGCCGACGGCAAGAACAGCACATTGGTCGCTGCGCCCAGTTCGAAGGCGCCGGAATGGCTCAGCTCGGCGCGCGCCCCCGACGTGGTGCTCACGTTGAAGCCGTAGCCGTAGAACCCTGACCGCATCGCAGGCTCCGTGCCGCGCGCCGAAACGATCTGCGGGGTGACGGCAGGCAGGAGCGCTTGCGGATCGATCAGCGGCTTGCTGTCGTGCTGACCGTCGGCGAGGACCATTGCCATCCACCGCGTCAGATCGTTGACCGAGGAACTCACTCCGCCCGCGGGTGACTGGGCCTGCGCGTTGCGCACATACCGCGGTTCGTAGCGGCCGTCGATGTGGATGTGGCCGACAGCGCGGTCGGGGCGGGCTTCGTAGTCACCGAACTGGTAGCTCGTGTCCGCCATCCCGAGGGGTTGGAAGAGGGTTTCGGTGGCCAGGTCC
Source organism: Mycolicibacterium iranicum (assembly GCF_002101705.1). Classification (GTDB taxonomy): domain Bacteria; phylum Actinomycetota; class Actinomycetes; order Mycobacteriales; family Mycobacteriaceae; genus Mycobacterium; species Mycobacterium iranicum. Next base: position 3,559 of record NZ_LQPC01000038.1, read on the forward strand.
TCCCAGCTCTTGCCGGTACCTTCGGCGACGGCCTCAGCGCCCGCGGTGAGTCCGAAGTTGGTGTAGGCGTAGGAGGTCCGAAACTGCGCGAGCGGAAGTTGCCGCAACCGGTCCAGCACCTGTCGACGGTCATATCCGATCTCCTCGAGCAGATCTCCCGCGTGGTCGGGCAGCCCGGAACGATGTGCGAACAGATCACCGACGGTGAGCATCTGCGTCACCGCAGGATCCGACAGCGCGAACCACGGCAGCTTTGACACGATCGGGGTGTCCCAGCCGACCTTGTTCTGCCCGACCAGCGTCGCCACGACGGTGGCGCTGAGCGGCTTGGACAGCGACGCGAGCTGGAACACGGTGTCGGGGTCGACGTTGTTGGTCGCATCGTCGGAGGCGGTGTTGTTCTTGACGCCGAAACCTTTGGCGTACACCGTCGTCCCGGCGTGAACGACGGCCACCGCCATACCGGGGATGCCTGATTTCGACATCAGCTCCTCGGCAATCCCGTCGAGCTTCCCGACCGCGTTGTCGACGGCGTTCTCCGGTAACGGCATCGCCGGAACGAGCGGAGGCGGCACGTCGGTGATCACGCTGGGCGGCGAGGTGCTCGATGCCGCGGGTTCGGTGCTTTCCGCTCCGCAGCCGGCCAGCACCGCGACAGCAACGACGAGCGCGGCCGCGCGGGCCTTTGGGTTCATGAGCAGCACCGTAACGCGTCGCAGCGCGCTACGGCCGCCACCACGGGTCGTATGTCGAGTCCGGCACGACCCGCTCACCGGGGATGGGCACCGCGATACGCACCCGGTCCACGTCGGCGGCGGTGACCAGCCGCTCGACCGGCTCGGCCCACGGGTGCGGCGCCAACCGGAATGTCGCCCAGTGGATGGGCACCATGAGGCTCTTGTCCACGTCAGCCAGATCGAGGTGGGCGCGCACCGCCTCCTCGGGGTTCATGTGGATGTCGGCGAACGCGGGGTGGTAGGCACCGATCGGTAGCAACGTCAGATCGAACGGACCGTACTCGGCTCCGATGTCGGCGAAGCTCTTCGTGTATCCGGTGTCGCCGCCGAAGAAAGCTTTGTGTTGCGGGCCTGTGATCACCCAGGACGCCCACAGTGTCGAGTCCCGGGAAAACAGGCGGCCCGAGAAGTGCCGGGCCGGCGTGCAGACCAGCGTCAGGTCTCCGATCCGGTGCGCCTCATGCCAGTCCAGTTCGACGATCCGGCCTTCGGGGATGCCCCACTTGCGCAGGTGCGCGCCGATGCCCAACGGGACCACGAAGGGTGCGCGCTGGGTGCGGGCCAGCGCGACAATGGTGTCGATGTCGAGGTGGTCGTAGTGGTCGTGGCTGATCACCACCGCATCGACGGCGGGCAGCGCTTCCAGCAGCAGTGGCACGTCGTGGAGCCGTTGCGGCCCGACCGCGCGCGACGGCGAACACCGCTCGCTCCACACCGGGTCGGCGAGAACGCGGTAGCCGTCGACCTCGATCAGGACACTGGAGTGGCCATACCAGCTGGCCGCCGCATCGGCGGGTGTCGGGTCGACCTTCGGGGGCTCCTTGAGCGGGATCGGGCCGGGCGGCTTGCCCAGCGCGCCGGCGTTGGCCAGGTCGCGCAGCAGTTTGCGTTGCAGCTCACGGTCCATCGGCAGCCCCGACGACGAGGGCTCCAGGTTGTTGAATTTGCCGTCCCGGTAGTGCGGAGACCGACGGGCGACCGGCGCGATCTCGGCCGGGGTGGCACCGAGCGCTTCCGACGTGCCCTGCAGTGCGCGCAGCACCCATCCGCCGGCCAGCAACGATGCCGTCCCGAACCCGTACCGGAGTGCGGTGCACACGACCATCACGCCCCCTTGAATTTCGGGGGCCGCTTCTCGATGCGCGCCACCTGAGCCTCGATGATGTCCTGGCTTGCCCAGGCCCGGTCGAACAGTTCCTGGTGCGCGGGCCAAGGGTCTTCGTAGGCACCGTCGTCATTGAGCACCCGTTTGGCGTGCTGGAGCGCGAGCGGCGCGAACCCCGCGATCTCCTGCGCCCATGCCTGAGCGTCGGCCAGCGTGCCGATCCGGTTCGCCATGCCGGTCTGGAAGGCCGTCTCGGCGTCGAGACGCTCGGCGGCCATCAACATGCCCCGCGCTCGGCCCGCTCCGACCAGGGACGTCAACCGGCGGATGCTCCAATTGTCCAGCGCTATACCGTATTTGGCGACGGGAAACTGAAAGTATGCCTCGGGCGCCACGACGCGCAGGTCACAGATCATCGACAGGATGACACCTGCCCCGATCGCCGGTCCGTTGATCGCGCCGATCACCGGCAGCGGCGCCCGGTCGATCGCGAGATTCAGCGCTTTCGCCTTGTCCGGCAGCTCGTCGGCGACGCCCTGACCGCCCGACAGATCCGCACCCGAACTGAAGACATGCCCAGCTCCGGTCAGGACGATGGCGCGGACGTCTTCGGCAGCGGCCTTCTCGATCGCCTCACGCAGACCGTCCACCAGCTCGGCGTTGAGTGCGTTGCGCCGCTCGGGGCGCTGTAGTTCCAGGGTCATCACGTGGCCGTCGCGGGTCACTCCAATCATGAGTCCACAGTAGTGAGCCGTTGAGCCGAAAGCCCGGTTGACTTACCCCGCCTCGACAGAGGTTAACTACGATCCCTTCTTGACATCAACGACAATTCGAGGGAGTAAGGTGTTGACCTCTATGTATCGGCCGAAAATCATACCAACAACTGACAGACAGAACATTCGCTGAACACTAAAGTGAACCACCGAATCAACAGCACCAGGTTGCGTCCAGCAGAGTGGTGTACGAGTCGGACCTGATCAGCGGTACCGGCGTGTCGTAGCCGAATGATTGAAGGTCATCGCGTGATTCTTCGAGAGACCGTCCAAAGTCACTCGAGCAAAGAAGGAACACACGCGATGACCGCTGCCCAGAATATCGACCTGCCCACCGTGCTGGCCGAACGACTCACCATGACCCACCCCGACGTGTTGCGCGAGCTGTTGGCCACGTTCATTCACACCCTGATGGGCGCCGAGGCCGACGCGCTGTGCGGCGCCGGCTACGGCGAGCGCTCGACGCAGCGGACCAACTCCCGTAACGGCTACCGGCACCGCGAATTCGACACCCGCGCAGGCACACTGGATCTCGCGATACCGAAGCTGCGGCACGGATCGTACTTCCCGGACTGGCTGCTGGAACGTCGCAAACGCGCGGAGCGGGCCCTGACGACGGTGGTGGCTACCTGCTACCTGCTCGGAGTCTCCACGCGGCGGATGGACAAGCTGGTCGAGACCTTGGGCATCACGTCGCTGTCGAAGTCGCAGGTGTCGGTGATGGCCAAGGAGCTCGACGCCGCGGTCGAGGCGTTCCGCAGCCGCCCGCTCGATGCCGGCCCGTACACGTTCGTCGCGGCCGACGCTCTGGTGCTCAAGGTCCGCGAAGGCGGCCGGGTGGTCAACGTGCACGCCCTGATCGCCGTCGGGGTCAACGCCGAGGGCTACCGGGAGATCCTCGGCCTCGATGTCACCACCGCCGAGGACGGGGCGGGCTGGTTGGCGTTCTGGCGATCGCTGAGCGCCCGGGGCCTGTCCGGGGTCAAGCTGGTGACCAGCGACGCTCACGCCGGGTTGGTGGCCGCTGATCGGCGCCACTTTGCCCGGGGCGGCGTGGCAGCGGTGCCGAACGCATTACACGACCACTCTGATGGCGCTGACCCCGAAGTCGTCGTGGCCGTGGGTACGCACCCTGCTGCATTCAGTGTTCGATCAACCAGACTCCGAATCGGTTGCAGCGCAATATGATCGCATCATCGATGCCCTGTCCGACAAGCTCCCCAAGGTCGCCGACCACCTCGAAGCCGCCCGGCCGGATCTGCTGGCGTTCACCGCATTCCCCAAGCAAATCTGGCGACAGATCTGGTCCAACAACCCCCAGGAACTTATCCGGCCCTCAGGGTCGGATCAACCCCTGATTGCCGATTTGGGTCAGCGGTCGAGCCGCTGCAGGTGGTCGGTC
>NZ_LQPC01000039.1 GCF_002101705.1 Mycolicibacterium iranicum
CCGAAGCCCCTTCGCACGCTTCATCGCCGACCCCATCGAACCCGAACCCCTCGAACCCGGCTGGCAACCACCACCACCACACCACACCGACCGCGACGAACCCCCACCGTTCTGATGTCGCCCTTCTAAGCAGAGGCGGTCTCGAGCTCTTCCAGCGCGTCCCCGGTGTACACCGCGAGGCGCTGAAGATGCGGCAGGCGGTCGCGGCAGCCGACGAAGCCGAAATTCATCGTGTCGGCGTAGCTCTGCAGCGTGATGTTGAGCGCCATTCCGTGGATAGGGATCGACACCGGGTACGTCGCCTCCAACCGGGAACCGTTGAAATACAACGGCTCCCGTGGCCCCGGCACATTCGACACACACAGGTTGAACGTGTAGGGCCACGGCGGCTGCACGCCGGTCAACGCGCCCGCAATCTGCCCGCCCGCCGGGGCCAACAGCGCCGCGCTGTAAGCGATGATCGCGGCCGGCGACATCGATTGCAGCTGCGCCTTCGCCGCGCGCGTGGCAGCCGTGATGGCCACCAGACGCTCCACCGGATCCTCGATGTCGGTGCCCATCGGCGCCAGTATCGCCCCCACCGCGTTGCCACCGCCCTCGTCGCCCTTCGGCCGCACGTTCACCGGCAAGAATGCGATCAACGATCGATCCGGCAGTTTGTCGAAGTCGCTCAGGAACTTTCGCAGTCCACCGCCGATGATCGCCAGCGCCACGTCGTTGATGGTGGACCCGTGCGCAGCGCTGAGCTTCTTCAAGCGGTCGAACTCGTACTGCTGCGTGGCGAACCGGCGATTACGGCTGATCCGTGCATTGAGGATGCTGTGAGGCGCCGACGCCGACCCCGAGATGTGGGCGTTGTCGCCGTCTCGGCGCAGCTGAGTGTTGACCAGAGCAGCTGTCAGATCGACCGCCGAACTGACACCGCCGGTGACCGCCGAAGTCACCCCGCCCAGCGCCCGCAGTGCCGCTGTCAGCGGGTTCGACGATTCGCCTTCCCCGGACGAGCGCCGCGCGCGCGACGGCGACGGCACGTTGAAAAACATGCGGGTGTTGCGGTCCTTCGGATCGGTGGACAGGCTGCGGCCCAGCATCCGCATCGCGCTGTACCCGTCGACCAGAGCGTGGTGGATCTTCATGTACAGCGCGAAGCGCCCGCCTTCGAGGCCCTCGATCACATGCAGTTCCCACGGCGGCCGCGTCAGGTCGAGGTGGTTGCTGTGCAGCCGAGACACCAACACGCCGAGTTCGCGTTCGTCGCCGGGGCTGGCCAACGCCGACCGCCGCACGTGGTAGTCGAAGTCGAAGTCCTTATCGGTCACCCAGCTGTGCAGCGGGCTGAACTGCAGCCGAGGATTGGCGAGCTTGCGATTCCACGGCGGCACGACTTCCTGGCTGCGCGCCTCGTCGACCATCTGGCGCAGATAGTCACTGGGCGCGTCGGCGGGCGGGGTGAACGGCAGGAGCCCGGCGACGTGCATTTTCGAACTCGACGTCTCGCCGTAGATGAACATCAGGTCCTGCAGTCCGAGACGGACACTGTCGGCGCTCACGGATGCACGCTAGCCGCAGCGCTCACGTTCCACAGAAGGTTTGGAAGGAGGCGCTGAACTCCTTGGGGCCGGGCTCGGCATATCGCCGTAGTCCAGGCCGTCCATCGAACGGCGACCGGATCGCGTCGAGCAGCCCTTCCAGCGGGGCCAGATCGCCGCCCGTCGCCGCGGTGAGCGCCTCCTCCACCAGGTGGTTGCGCGGGATGTAGACGGGGTTGACCCTGTCCATCGCATCGGCATCCGGCTCGAGCGCCCGCCAGCGTGCAAGCCAGCCGTCGAACGCTGCGAGGTCGATGAACTCGCCGCGAACCGGTTCGCTGTCGCCGCGCGCCGCCATCGCCAGCAGGCGGTAGAACGAGGTGTAATCAACCTGGCTCTGCTGCAGGTGCGCCAGGAGATCCTGGATGACAGGCCCCGCCTCGTCGGTGGATGCGCGCGGCACGCCCAGCTTCGCCTTCATTCCGTCGATCCACGTCGCCTCGTACAGCGGCGCGAAACCGCCCAGCGACTGCTCGGCCATCGCGATGGCCTTCTCGCTGTCGTCGTCGATCAGAGGCAGCAGCGTCTCGGCGAAACGCGCCAGATTCCACAGTGCAATCGAGGGCTGATTCCCGTAGGCGTAGCGGCCCCAGCTGTCGATCGAGCTGAACACCGTCGCCGGGTCGAACGACTCCATGAAGGCGCATGGGCCGTAGTCGATCGTCTCGCCGGAGATCGTCATGTTGTCGGTGTTCATCACGCCGTGGATGAAGCCGACCAGCATCCACCGCGCGATCAGCCGCGCCTGCACGACGCTGACCGCCTCGACCAGCGCGAGGTAGGGGTTCTCGGCCTCGGCGGCCTGGGGGTGGTGGCGCGCGATCGCGAAGTCCGCGAGCCGCCGAAGCAGATCGGTGTTCCCCGACGCCTGCATCAGCAGCGGCGCGAACTGGAAAGTCCCGACCCGCAGGTGACTGGACGCGACCCGAGCGAGCACCGCCCCCGGCAGCACGGTCTCGCGATACACCGCCTTACCGGTGCCCACCACGGCCAGTGCCCGCGTCGTCGGAATCCCGAGTGCATGCATCGACTCGCTGATCACGAACTCGCGCAGCATCGGGCCCACCGCGGCCAGGCCGTCGCCACCCCTGGCGAACGGGGTGCGTCCAGAGCCCTTCAGGTGCAGATCTCGCAGGGTTCCGCCGGCATCCTCGATCTCGCCGAGCAACAGCGCGCGCCCGTCCCCGAGACGCGGTTGGAATCCGCCGAACTGGTGTCCGGCATACGCCTGCGCCACCGGCGTCCCCTCAGCGGGCACGACCGTTCCCGTCAGCAGGCCGAGGCCCTCGGGACTGCGCAGCCAGGCCGCATCAATGCCCATCTCGGCCGCCAACGGTTCGTTGAGGGCCAATAGCTGCGGTTCAGGCGCCTCCTCGGCTTTCCACTGCACCGTCAGCTCGGGCAGCTCGCCGGCGAAGCGGCTCTGCAGCGCGATACTCACCCCACCCAGCCTACGGAGACGGCGGGATCACAGCGATGGCGTCGACGCCGCCCTTGATGGATATGCGGCGCGAGCTTTCCTCGAACACCAGCGAGCCGGCCGGATCAGTCGGTGCATCGCTGCGCGGCAGGATCAGCGCCCGCTGGCCCGGCGCCACATCCGCGGTCTGCAGCGCCGACGTCGGCGGCGTCGTCTGCGCGATCTGGTCACCGGACAGCTGCCAGACCACCGGCGGATAGGTCTGCGGCTGACCGCACACCCACGTCGTCAGGCTCAGCTTCGGCGGTCCGGCCGTCGGCCACCACAGCTTGGTCACCCGGAAGCCGGCGTTGACGTCTGCCGCGGCCACATCGAAGGTCTGCTGGGTGCCGTTGGCGTCTGAGGTCACCACGGCTGCCGTCCCGCACGCGGCGTCGGTGGCGCGATACAGCGCGTACGACAGCGACGCGCCGTCCGGACTGAGCCGTGCCACCGCGACCGGACTGTTGGCGTCGGCCTGGCCCAACGACGTCGGCGGCCCCGGGCCCCGCACCGCATACAGCGTGTCGGGACCGCCGAACGGCGACGGCGGCGCCTCGACGCGGGCGATCACCGCGGTGCCGCCCCGCGCGATCACCAGCCGGGGGTCGCCGGGCCGCACCCCGGCGACAGGGGGAAGGTCGACGATCTGGGCGAGCTCGGGTTGCGTCTGCGGGTCGGCCAGGTCGAGCCGCATCAACCGATTCGGCTGTTCCCACCACACGACCGCGCTTCCGCCGCCGGTACCCACGACAGGGCCGACGGTGACCGGGCGGGTCGAACCCCGACCCGTGGCCACCTCGATCGTGGCCAGCTGGTTGTCGGTCGTCCGCGCGAACACGAACTTGCCGTCATCGGTGGTGAGAAGGTCGTTCGACGGTGTGAACGAGCCCTTCGCGGTGGCGACCACGCTGGTGCCTTCGACCAGGCCGATCTCGTCCGCCGCGCGGTAGGCGATCAGCGGTCCCGTGGTGTCGGGCGGCTTCGGGGTCGTCGTGGGCTCGAAGGGGGAGCGCGACGTCGAGGTCGTGGCGGTCGAGGATCCCGTCGCCGACCCCGGAGAGCCGGGCTCGGCGCCGGTGCAGGCTGCCGTCAACAGGCAGATGAGCAGGACGAGGGGCGCGAATGATTTGGACAGCATTTTCATGGGAGATCTACCCCATAAAAGCTCACTGAGGCCTCGCGCGTCGCCACAGGTATGGTGATTTTTCCCGACCGGCGGGGCAACGAGGGGCCACGACGACGAGGTCGGCAGGCCGCCGGGGGACAAGACGCCTTCAGATGTGGAGCAATGCTGTGAGCTTGAACACCATCGCCTTGGAGCTCGTGCCGCCGAACGTGGAGCGGGGGCGTGAACAGGCCCTCGAGGACGCCGAGAAGGTGTTGCGGTGCTCGGCTGAGGCGGGGCTGGCCGGGCGGATCCGCCACGTCATGATCCCCGGCATGATCGAGGAGGACGGCGACCGTCCGGTCGAGATGAAGCCCAAGCTCGACGTCCTGGACTTCTGGACGATGATCAAGCCCGAGCTGCCCGGCATCAAGGGGCTGTGCACACAGGTCACCGCGTTCATGGACGAGCCGACGCTGCGCGGCAGGCTCACCGAGCTCGGAGACAGCGGGTTCGAGGGGATCGCCTTCGTCGGCGTGCCTCGCACCCTCAGCGACGGCGAGGGCTCGGGGGTCGCGCCGACGGATGCGCTGTCGATTTTCGACGGGCTGGTCGAGAACCGCGGCGTCATCCTGATCCCGACGCGGGAGGGCGAGCACGGTCGGTTCAACTTCAAGTGCGATCGCGGCGCCACCTACGGCATGACGCAGTTGCTGTACTCCGACGCGATCGTCAGGATGCTCACCGAATTCGCCGACAAGACCGACCACCGCCCCGAGATCCTGCTGTCCTTCGGTTTTGTGCCGAAAGTGGAAAGCCGTGTCGGACTTATCAATTGGCTCATCCAGGACCCCGGCAACGAGGCTGTCGGCCGCGAGCAGGACTTTGTCCGCAAGCTCGCCGAAACCGATCCCGCGGGCCGGCGCCAGCTGATGCTCGACCTCTACAAGCGCGTCATCGACGGAGTTGCCGATCTCGGTTTCCCGCTCAGTGTGCATTTCGAGGCGACCTACGGCGTGAACACCGCGGCCTTCGAGACTCTCGCCGAGATGCTCGCGTACTGGTCGCCCGACACACCCTGACCTACTGGGGCAGCGGCCCGAACACCCCGGCCGGACCTTCGCGGACCGTGCCGGGTGTCTCCAGGATCGGCGCGGGATAGCCGCCGGGTGTGGAGAGTTCGTCGGGCTGGCTCGACTCGATGGGCACCGGTGTCTGCGGCGGCTGGCCGCTCGGATCCTCGGCGGACGGCACCGAAGCGATGCCCGCGCGGACGTCGGGCCCGGGGTTTCCACCTGCCGCGGGTTCCAGTCCGGCGGTGATCCCGTAGCGCGAATTGGCCGTCACCAGCGGGCCGTCGGCCTGCGGCGCGTTCCCGAGGCTGCTGCCGGGCAAGCCATCGGCCTTCATGTCCGGGTCGACGCCCGCACTGATGCGGGTGCCGCGGGCGTCCGTTGCAGGGGGCGGCCCGACCACGATGACGTTGTAGGGGTACGAGAAGCTGCCAGGCTGCAGGCCGGGAATCACTTCAGCGAAATCGGGAATGCTCGGCGGATTCACCGGATTGACGGGCTGGGCCGAGGCCGTCGGAGCCAGCGCAACAGTGGCCCCCGCCAGCAGGAGCCACCACCCGCTAGATCTTGATCGGATCACCGTAGATCGCGAACTGGGTGTGTGCGGCATCGGTGGAAATCCTCAGGTAGGCGTAGGAGCGGATGGTCACGTCACCGCCGCACGCATCGGCTTTGATGTGGATGTTGTCGATGTCGATCATCGCCTGACCGTTCGGGCTCAGCGTCATGTTCGACAGCGGCAGATCGACGATCACGCCGGGCTGCAACACGGACTGGACGAATCCGGCTGCTCCGCCGTCGAGGCCGAGCGACGCACTGACCGGGGAGCCACCGCCGATCCCGACGGCGCCCGACGGTCCGCCACCACCGGTCACGCCGTACTGCAGACCCGCGGACACATCCGACTGGCACCCGAGCTGATAGCCGAGGATGAAGATGCTGTCGGTGATCGGGTTGGCTCCGCCGACCGCCGTTGCCGTCGCCGACGCCGTCACGAAGCCTTCGCGAGAATTCTGGGCGTTGGCGAGGTTGGGGATGGAGTTCACCACCTCGTTCTCCACCCTGATGTTCAGCTGCCAGCCGTCCCGGGAGACCTTGTCGTAGCTGAGAGGGCGCATCGGCACAGGTTCCGCCGAGGCGGGAGCAAACCCGACCCCGGTCACTGCCGTCGCCATCGACATCGCCGCGGCCATCGCGGTGCCCAACGTAGTCCGCCACCGCACGCCGATATTCAACCAGACGGCCGGTTTGCGCGCTTGCGATGAGAATTTTCCGCAGACGTTGTCTACTTGGGTATGAAGACGGGCATCGTCCGCGCGGTGGGGGCTCTGCTGGCCGTGAGTTCAGCTGTGCTGCATGCGTCTTCGCCCGGGGTGGTGACGATCGCGATGGGAGCGGTCTGTCTGTACTGCGCCTATGAGTTGTGGCGCTTCGACACCGTGCGGAGTTGGTTGATGGTGGCGGTGATGAACGTCGCGATGATCGCGGTGCACATACCGATGGCGGGTCATCAGCACGGTCGCGGCTCGGCGTCCGTTGCGACGGTCGACATGGCGATCGCGATGCAGCTGGCGACAGCAGTGGCCTTCGCCGAGATCGTCTTCGCGGCCGCCGTGCTGTACGCCCGCACCCGTGCTCCGCGGTGACGGATCTGCGCCTATCGTGGCCGGGTGTCCCTGCGTGCGAGGCTTGACGATCTGACGATCAAGGACGCCGCCCAGCTGGGGCGCCGTCTGCGTCAGCTCCGCAACCCCACCCAGCAACAGCTGGAGCGTCTCGAAGAGCGCTTCGCGGCAGCCGAAGCGCTGGTGGCCACCAGGTTGGCCGCCGTGCCGCAGATCAGCTATCCGGATCTACCGGTCAGCGAGCGTCGCGACGAGATCGCCGCGGCCATCGCGGGGAACCAGGTCGTGATCGTGGCCGGCGAGACCGGCTCGGGCAAGACCACGCAGCTTCCGAAGATCTGCCTGGAACTCGGCAGAGGAATTCGCGGCACGATCGGCCACACCCAGCCCCGCCGGCTCGCCGCCCGCACCGTCGCGGCCCGCATCGCCGACGAGCTCGGCACGCCGTTGGGCGAGGCGGTCGGCTACACCGTGCGGTTCACAGATCAGGCGAGCGACCGCACGCTCGTCAAACTGATGACCGACGGCATCCTGCTCGCCGAGGTGCAACGGGACCGCAGATTGCTGCGGTACGACACGCTGATCATCGACGAGGCCCACGAGCGCAGCCTCAACATCGATTTCCTCCTCGGATATCTGCGGAACCTGCTGCCGCGCAGGCCCGATCTGAAGGTGATCGTGACGTCCGCGACGATCGAGCCGGAGCGTTTCGCACAGTTCTTCTCCGGAACGCCGATCGTCGAGGTCTCGGGCCGCACCTATCCCGTCGAGATCCGCTATCGCCCACTGGAAGTGACAGTTCCTGTCGAAGGTGCCGAAGATCCCGACGACCCGGACCACGAGGTGGTCCGCACTGAAATGCGAGATCCAACCGAGGCGATCATCGACGCGGTGGCCGAGTTGGAGGCCGAGCCGCCGGGCGATGTCCTGGTCTTCCTGTCCGGGGAACGCGAGATCCGCGACACCGCGGAAGCCCTGCGCGGCGTTGTCGATGTGAACACCGAGGTGCTTCCGCTCTACGCTCGGTTGCCGACCGCCGAACAGCAGAAGGTTTTCCAGCCTGGCCGTACCGCGCGGCGAATCGTGTTGGCCACCAACGTCGCCGAGACCTCACTCACGGTGCCGGGGGTCAGGTACGTCGTCGATCCCGGTACCGCCCGCATCTCGCGCTACAGCCGCAGAACCAAGGTGCAGCGGCTGCCGATCGAGCCGATCTCTCAGGCCTCGGCGGCTCAGCGCGCCGGCCGTTCGGGCCGTACCGCACCCGGCGTGTGCATCCGGCTGTATTCGGAGGAGGATTTCCAATCCCGGCCCCGATACACCGATCCGGAGATTCTGCGCACCAACCTGGCCGCGGTGATCCTGCAGATGGCCGCGCTCGGCTTCGGCGACATCGAGGGTTTCGGTTTCCTTGATCCGCCGGACGCCCGCAGCATCCGCGACGGTGTGGCGCTGCTGCAGGAACTGGGGGCGTTCGATCGTGACGGCGAGCTCACCGACGTCGGACGCAGGCTCGCGCAGATCCCTGTCGATCCGCGTCTCGGACGCATGATCCTGCAAGCCCAATCCGAGGGATGTGTCCGCGAAGTCCTGGTGCTGGCCGCCGCGCTGTCGATTCCGGACCCGCGGGAGCGGCCGACCGACCGTGAGGACGCCGCTCGTCAGAAGCATGCCCGGTTCGCCGACGAGAACTCGGATTTCATTTCGTTCTTGAACCTGTGGCGGTACCTGGGTGAGCAGCGAAAGGAGCGCTCCGGCAGCTCGTTTCGACGGATGTGCCGCGACGAGTTCCTGCATTACCTGCGGATCCGAGAGTGGCAGGACCTCGTCGGCCAACTGCGTGGAATCTGCCGGGACCTGGGGATCAGGGAGCAGGACGAGCCGGCCGACGCGGCCACGGTGCACGCCGCGCTGACCGCGGGACTGCTCTCGCACGTCGGGATGCGTGAGACCGACGGGCGCACCTACTCCGGCGCCCGCAACGCGAAGTTCGTGCTGGCGCCCGGATCGGTGCTGAGCCGCCGGCCGCCGCGGTGGGTCGTCGTCGCCGACCTGGTCGAGACCAGCAGGCTCTTCGGAAGGACCGCCGCGCGAATCGAACCCGCGGTCGTCGAGCGCGTGGCCGGCCATCTCGTGCAGCGGAGCTACAGCGAGCCGCATTGGGACGCCGAGCGCGGTGCGGTGATGGCCTTCGAGCGGGTGACTCTCTACGGCCTGCCGCTGGTCGCTCGACGTCGCGTCGGCTACGCCGAGGTCGACCCCGAGGTGGCGCGCGATCTGTTCATCAGGCACGCCCTCGTCGAGGGGGACTGGCAGACGCGACACCACTTTTTCCGCGACAACGCCCGGCTGCGTGAGGAACTCGCCGAGTTGGAAGACCGTGCCCGACGTCGCGATCTCCTGGTCGGCGACGATGAGATCTTCGCGTTCTACGACGTGCGTGTGCCTGCTGACGTGGTGTCGGCGCGGCACTTCGACGGGTGGTGGCGCAAGCAGCGGCACAAGACTCCGGACCTGCTGACCCTCACACGAGATGACCTGTTGCGCAGCGACGCCGGAGCAGAGCAGCCAGACAGTTGGCAGGCCGGTGACCTGTCCCTTCCGTTGAGCTACCGGTTCGACCCGAGTGCGGCCGATGACGGCGTCACCGTCCACGTCCCCGTTGACGTTCTTGCCAGGCTGGGCGGAGACGATTTCGCCTGGCAGGTGCCCGCGCTGAGGGAGGAACTGCTCACCGCGCTGATCCGTTCGCTACCGAAAGACTTGCGTCGCAATTTCGTTCCCGCCCCCGACACCGCGAAGGCGCTTCTGGATGCCATCACGCCGGACAGCGGGCCGCTGTTGGATGCGGTGCAGAGCGAACTGCGGCGCCGCACAGGCATTCTCGTCCCGGTCGATGCGTTCGACCTGGAGAAGCTGCCCCCGCATCTGCGGGTGACGTTCGCCGTCGAAGCAGCCGACGGATCGGTGGTGTCCCGAGGCAAGAATCTCGACGAACTGCAGCGCCGACTCGCCGCACCCAGTCGCCAGGCCGTCGCGGCCACCGTTGCCGGCGACCTGGAACGTCAAGGGCTGAGCACCTGGCCGGAGGATCTCGACGAGCTGCCGCGCATGGTGGAACGCCAGGGCGCGTCGGGGCACACCGTGCGCGGGTATCCCGCGTTCGTACCGGGACGCTCGGGCGTCGACGTCAAGGTCTTCGCGAACAAGGTCGAGCAGGACGCCGTCATGGCCCGCGGATGCCGACGCCTGCTGCTGCTGGCCGCCCCATCGGTGACGAAAAACGTTGAGAAAAGCCTCGATACCAGAACCAGGCTGGTCCTTGGCAACAACCCGGACGGCTCGCTGCCCGCGCTGATCGACGACTGCGCAGCCGCCGCGGTGGACGTTCTCGTTCCTTCTCCGGTGTGGACGAAAGCCGACTTCGGCGCCGCTCGGCAGCGGTTGGCCTCCGGCCTGGCGCAGATGACCGTCGACGTCGTCCGCCGCGTCGAGAAGGTGCTGGCCGCGCTGCACGAGGTCGAACTCGCCCTGCCGCAGAAGCCCTCGGCGGCGCAGGCTGACGCGATCGCCGACATCCGTGCGCAGCTGGCGAGGTTGGTCGGGCCGGGCTTCGTCGCCGCGACCGGTGCCGCACATCTGGCTGACCTCGCGCGCTATCTGACGGCGATCAGCCGTCGCCTCGAACGTCTGCCGCACGCCCTGGGCGCCGACCGCGAACGTATGGAGCGTGTGGCGGCGGTGCAAGAGGCCTACGACGAACTGCGCGCCGCGCTGTCGCCGGCACGCGCCTCGGCATCCGAGGTGACCGACATCGCGCGGATGATCGAAGAGCTGCGGGTCAGTCTTTGGGCCCAGCAGCTCGGCACCGCGCGACCGGTCAGCGAGCAGCGGATCTACCGGGCGCTCGATGCGGCTGGTGCAGCGCGGCAATCTGCGACACGGTGAGGGCGGCGGTGAGCTGCAACAGATCCGCGGGACGCGCGAGGTCGAGTCCGGTGAGTTCTTCCAGCCGGCGGACGCGTTGCGCGACGGTGTTCGGGTGCAGGTGTAAGGCGATCGCCGCGGCCCGCCTGTCCATGTCGTGATCGACGAGAACCCTGGCGGTGTGCAGCAACTCGGTGGAGCGGGTCCGATCGTAGTCCGCCGCGCGCCCGAGGACGGCCGTGGCGAACGCGCGCAGCCGGCGCGGATCGTCGAGTTGCAGCAGCAGGTGGGCGACGGTGATCTCGTTGAGGTCGATGACCGCGGAATCTGTCCGTTCGCCTGCGAGGTCGAGCGCGCCACGGACGGTCGAGAACGAGGCGGGCAGGTCGCCCGCCGCAACGACCGGTGACACTGCCGCCATGGCGCGCTCGACAATTCCTGTGGCGGAGAAAGTTTCGATCATGCGCCCGGCGATATCGACAGCCGATCCGGCCTGTGCGGGCCAGACCAGCACCAGATCGCCGCGGTGTAGCGCGGCAAGCGGACGAGAAGCGGCCCCCGCGACGAATCGGTCGGTGGCCGCCAACATGCGCTCGGTGGCGGGGCGGACGGCGATGAGGCAGTGGCCACCGGCCAAATCCCAACCGAGGCGGCGCGCTCTGTCCAGAAACTCGTTCACGTTCTCGCTGTCGGAGGCGAGCAGATCGGAAACCAGGGATCCGCGGATCCGCTGCTCGACCTCCGCGGCGGTGCGGGCTCGAAGCAGTTCCAGGGCCGTGACCACCGTTGCGTGCTCCACCGCACGCACGTCCAGCCCGGACAGCCCCGGATCCTCGGAACCGCCTGTGGCGACATGGATGCGCGCGACAGGGGCGCCCTCGAGGGTCACGTCGGTGACGAGGCGATCCTGCGTACTCGGTTCGGTCCAGTCCGCCTCGGCCAGTACCTCGTGGTAGACGTCTTCGATCAGAACCGCGCGGTCGAGCAGAGCCGCGAGTGCCTCGGCGACCCCCGCCACGCCCTCGCCGCGCAGCGCAGTCGCCATCAGGAGGGTGTGAACCTCCTCGGCGCGCCGGAGTTCGCGAATCGTCGCCTGCTCCTGCGCACGAAGTTGCGCGGTGGCCAGCGCGATGGCGACCTGACTCGCGAGCGTCGTCACCAGCGTGATCTCGGCACGATCGAAGCGATGTGGTGCGGTGCGGTAGCCGTTGAGCGCACCCACCACAGTCCCCGACCGTCGCAGTGGAGCCGAGATGAGGGCGCGGTAACCCTGCTCCCGGGCCACGCCACCCCAGGTGAAGTCGGGCACCAACTGGATGTCCTCCAGCGTGACGACGTCGCCGCTGCGAAACGCAAGGCTGGTCGGCGCCTCCTCGTTACCGCGAACGTCGAGCAGGATCGGCCGACTGGCATTGACCTGCGCGATGTAGTCGGCCGACAAGCCGTATGAGCCCTGAATCGTCAGCGCGCGCCCGTCCCGATCGGGGAGGAACACCGCACAGAAGTCGTAGCCGAGCAGCGTGCATGCCGTCCGCGCCACCCGGTCCAGCAGGTCCAGGACGGGCTCGTCCCCGCCGAGGGCCTCGCCGATCTCGGCGAGAGCTCCGAGCCATCCCTCCAGCGGTGTTTCATCAGACATAAAAGTTATATTAAGTATGTCTGCTCAGACATTGCCGGGTTTGGCCTACACCGCGCATCGTGGAACCCGTGATCACCGTCACAGAACTGGACCCTCACACCACTAGGAGGTCGCGGTGACTCTGTTGCTCCGCACATGCGTGGCCCTGGTCGCGATTGCGATGCTCGCGCTCCTGACCGGATGTTCGGCGGGATTGGGCGGCCCCGCCTCTTCGCGCTCGGCCCGGGACGGGGTCATCCGCTTCACGTTCGCGCCGGATCCGATCTGGGACTACATGAACGAGACCGGGATCGTCGACCAGTGGCAGCGCGACACCGGCTACACCATCGAGACCAGCGCCACCTGGGACGAGTTCGGGCTCTTCGCCGGCGGACATGCCGACATCATCTCGTCGGCGTCGTTCGAGGTGCCGGGGCTGGAGGAGCAGACCCAGCGCGAAACCGTGATCATCGGCAAATACAACGCCGAGCGCAGCCGCATCCTGGTACGACGCGACGATCCGGCGCAGTCCCTGGCGGACCTGAAGGGCAGACGCCTGGGCGTGTTCACGACCGTGTCGGGAACGCTGGTGTGGAGTGCGCTGGCCGCACAGATGCATGGTGTGAACGTGGTCGACGGCGACTTCGACGTGGTAGTCGCCGACATACAGAACCTGTCAAACCTTTTGGCACGCGGTGAGATCGACGCCTGCATCTGTTATCCGGACTTGTCCGCGCGCGAACTACGCGACGGCTCGGTACGCCCCCTCTACGACGGCAAATCCTCGGCCGATCTGTTCGCCGAGCTCGTCGCCCCCGGCCACGACGGACCGATGGGTAACGTCTTTGTCGCCCGCAAGGACTGGGTAGACGGCCATCCGGGCGAAGTGGCGGCATTCCTCGACCTCTGGGACCGCGGGCTCGCCGAATGGCAGGTGCATCGGGACGCGATGATCGAGCGCTACCCCCAGCACTTCGCTGTCGCGACACCTGAGGACATCGAGTTCATGAAAGCCTATGTCAACCAACATGACTGGGTGACAGACGAAGTCCGCTTCGACCCGCAGTGGGCAGCAGACGAGAGCTCGATCTTCGACCTGATGCGCGCCACCGGTGTCATCGGTGAGGACGTCACCGACCCGCAGTTCCTGCCGACCGAAGGAGTTCAGCCGTGACCCAGACTGTCGCCCCGCCGAACCTCCGGCCCGAACCCGCGCACCCTGCGCGACGGCCGCTGCGCAGCCCGCTGCGCCATCGGCGCTGGCTCGTGTCCGGATTGACCCTGATCCTCGCCCTTGGTGCCTGGGCCGCGGCGGCCGCGTGGATCGACGACCCGATCCTGCCGAAGCCCTCCGGTGTCGGCGAACAGCTCGTCGCCATCGTCGTCTCCGGCGAGGCCCTGACGAACTTCGCCGCCAGCATCGGCAAGATCGCGGCCGGCTTCGCCATCGCGATGGTCGGCGACCTGCTCGTCGGATTCGCAATGGGGCGCTCGCGATTCATGGCGGCGTACTTCTCGCTGCCGCTGTTCGTGCTCGGCAACATGCCCGGTCTGACCTACGCGGTGTTCGGTCTGCTGATCTTCGGCGTCGGCGCAGGCGGTCCGATCGTGGTCTCCGCCCTGGTAGCCCTGCCGTTCATCGCGATGAACGTCGCCGAAGGCGTGCGATCGGTGGACGGGAACCTGCTGGCGATGTGCCAGGCGTTCGACCGCAGCCGAACCGACGTCCTACGCCACCTGTACCTGCCCGCCCTGGCGACGTTCGTCTTCGCCGGGGTGCGGTACGGCTTCGCGATGGCGTGGAAGGTTGAAGCGCTGACAGAGGTGTTCGGTGCTAGCTCGGGGGTCGGCTTCATGATCCGCAAGGCCTACCAGGAGTTCCAGGTCGCCGACATGCTCGCCTGGACAGCCCTTTTCATCATCGCGATGGTCCTGATCGAGCGGGGCCTCGCATACCTGGAGAACCGATTCTTCGCGTGGCGGAAGGAAATCGCATGAGCACGCAGACGTTGCACAGTCGACTGCGCGGCCAGACCACCGCGGCGACCGCAGTTGTCGCGTCGCTGCTGAGCATCCTGGTGGCATGGCAGGTCGCCGTCACGATCGGCAACAGGGTGCCGTCGGTCGCGGTGACCGTGCAGCGGCTGGGCTCCGAGGCGGCGGTCGGCGAGCTGTGGCACAACCTGGCGATCAGCATGAACCGCTTCGTGTTCGGGTTGGCCGCCGCGCTCGTGGTGGGCGCCGCGGTAGGCGTGCTGATGGGGTTGTCCCGAGTGGCAGACCTCGCGTTCTCCGACCTCACGGCCGCAGCACTGGCGATCCCGGCCGTCATCTGGGCGCTGCTGACCACCATGTGGTTCGGCTTCGGCTGGCTGACCCCGGTGGTCACGGTGTTTCTCTCCGGTCTGCCGTTCGTGGTCGTGAACATCGCCAAGGCCACGCGGGCGGTACCGGCAGATCTGGTGCTGATGGCGCGCTCCTTCGGCGTGCCCCAGGCCAGGGTGCTGCGCGAGATCGTGGCGCCCGCGGTGGCCGGATCCACCGTCGCTGCAGTGCGATTCGCGATCATGAGCGCCTGGAACGGTCTTCTGCTGGCGGAATGGTTCGGCTCCACCTCCGGTGTGGGTTGGCGGGCACGCTACTGGTACGACGCCAACCAGCTCGACGGGTTCCTTGCCTGGGTGCTCGTCTTCATCCTCCTGCTGGTCGTCGCCGACCTGCTGATCCTCGGTCCCATCGAGCGCTTCGCCACCCGCTGGCGTTCCGCATAGAAAGCGAGAAATCATGGCCTCCATCGAAATTCAGAATCTGGTCAAGGAGTTCACGGACCGTCGTGGCGCAGTCACCCGCGTCATCGACGGTGTCGACCTGACCATCTCCGGTGAGACGTTCGTCTCCGTGGTCGGACCGTCCGGCAGCGGTAAGACCACGCTGCTCAACATCGTGTCCGGGATCGAGACACACACCTCGGGCAGCGTGCGGCTGCGGGCGGGCTCCCGCGATGCGCGCGTGGGCTACGTGTTCCAGGATCCTCGCCTGCTGCCGTGGCGTACCGTGATCGCCAACCTCGGCTTCGTCCAGCACGAGCACGCCGGCTGGCAGGAGCGGGCCCGCCACTACCTCGACCTCGTCGGGCTCAGCCACTGTGCCGACCGGTATCCGGCCCAGCTGTCCGGCGGTCAGCAGCAACGTATCGGCATCGCAAGGGCTTTCGCGGTCGAGCCCGACGTGCTGCTGATGGACGAACCGTTCAGCCATCTCGACGCGATGACGTCGCGCACGCTGCGCGAGCACCTCGAACGCATCTGGCTGGAGTCGCGGCGCACCGTCATGTTCGTCACCCACGACGTCACCGAAGCCGTTCAACTGTCCGACCGGATCGTCGTCCTGGAGCCGGGCGGCAGGATTCACGAGGTCATCGACGTCGACCTGCCCCGGCCGCGCAGGGCCTCCGATCCGGCGGTCGCGGTCCTGCAGGCACAGATCCTGGCCCGGTTCGAGGCACTCGAGGCGCGGGGGAGCGCGGCGTGAACATGCGTCCCGGCCCCATCGACGTCCACGCCCACTGGCTGCCTCGCGATCTGTTCGGCCTCGCGCCGGGCTCACCGGTGCCCCCGCTCGCCGATCGCGACGGACAACTGCACCTCGGTGAGCTGCCGCTGTCCATCGAGACCGATGCGATGAGCGACATCGAGCGGGTGCTCGCCGACACCGACACCGCGGGGCTCGGCGCGCGTGTGTTGTCCGCTCCGCCGTTCGCCTTCCCCGTCGTCGACCACCCAGAGGTGGGCAGTTTCGTCGGCGCGTACAACCAGGAACTGGAGAAGGTGTGTCGCGACAGCGGCGGGCGCCTGCTCGGTCTCGGTCTGGTGTCGCTGCACCAGCCGGAGTCGGCCCGCAAGCAGATTGGGGAGCTGGCGTCATCGGAGGTGTTGCGGGGCATCGCGATGCCGCCGCTGCTGGGAACGACGTCGTTCGATGTGCCCCCGATGCGAGAAATCCTTTTGGCAGCAGCCGAATTGGACGTCGCGGTGCTCGTGCATCCGATGCAGTTGCCTCGGCCGGAGTGGTCGTCCTACTACCTGAACAACCTCATCGGCAACCCCGTGGAATCGGCGACCGCTGCCGCGGCGCTCGCCCTCGGCGGTGTCCTCGATGACATCGAGGGTCTGCGAATCTGTCTGGTCCACGGTGGGGGATGTGCACCCGCCCTGGTCGGCCGGTGGCAGCACGGCTGGACCCAGCGAAGCGACGTCCGGGCCTCAGGATCGCGAGCGCCGCAGGACGCATTCGCCGCACTATGGTTCGACACACTCACCCACGATGTCGACGCTCTCAAACTGCTTGCGGCCAAGGCCGATCCGGGCCACCTGATGGCCGGCAGCGACTATCCGTTCGACATGGGCACCCGCGATCCCCTGAAACTGCCGCACGCGGCGGGCATCGACGACGCCGCCCTGGAGACCAACGCCCGGACGTTCCTCGGGCTCATGACAGGAGAAGGACATGAATGACTGGACGGGACATCGCGCGCTTGTCATCGGCGGTTCGATCGGTGGGCTGACCACTGCGCTGCTGCTGCGCAGACTCGGATTCGACACCGAGGTCTTCGAACGCACGCCCACCAACCTCGACGGGCGCGGGGGCGGCATCGTCCTGCAACCCGACACACTGCGATGGTTCGTCGAGTGCAGCCGCCAGCATCCCGAGACAGTCAGTACGTCAACGCATTATGTCCAGTACCTCGGTCCCGACAACAGTGTGGTGCATCGCGAGGAGGCGCCCTGGAGCTACACCTCCTGGGGCACGTTCTACCGCGCACTGCTGACCGACTTCGGGACCACTGACTATCACCTCGGCGAGTACGCCGCAGGCTTCGACCAGGACGCCGACGGTGTGGAGGTGCGGTTCACCTCGGGACGGCGCGAGCGGGCCGATCTGGTGGTGTTCGCCGACGGCATCACCTCGCCGAGCAGACGCCGGATCTCGCCGGAGTCGCGGCTGGAGTACTCGGGTTACGTCGGATGGCGCGGGACGGTCCCGGAACGGGACGTCACCGCTGAAACCTTTGAGCTGCTCCGAGATTCGATCAGCTACAGCTTCGGTCCGCACACGCACATCAACGTCTACCCGATCCCGTCCCCGGACGGCGGCCTGGCCGAGGGCACGCGCCTGCTCAATTATGTGTGGTATCGCAACGTGTCCGAAGGTCACGCCCTCGACGAGCTGATGACCGACAAACGCGGCTTCATCGCGGGCGTGTCGTTGCATCCCGGTCAGGTGCAGGACCGCTTCGTCGACGAGATGCGTTCGGCGGCCGAGCAGATGCTCGCCCCGGCGGCCGCGGAGGTCGTGCTCCGCACCGAGCAGCCCTACCTGCAAGCGGTGTACGACGTCGGTGCGCACCAGATGGCCATGGGCCGGGTAGCACTCGTCGGGGATGCCGCGAGCGCGGCACGGCCGCACGCGGCGGCCGGCACCGCGAAGGCCGCCGCGAACGCGTGGGCACTGCATGACGCACTCTCGGAAAGCTCCGACGTCGCCGAGGCACTCGCCAAATGGGAGCCGGGGCAACTGGAGCTCGCGCAACGGCTGCTGCGCCGCGTCAAGGAGATGGGGACCCGCTCACAGGTCACCGGCGCTTGGATTCCCGGACACCCCGACAACAGGTTCGGCCTCTACGGCCCGGGCCGCTAACCGAAAGGCTCACAATGACCAATGCTTCCGACTTCCTGACCGACGCCCCGCTGGCCGGCGAGCTCGTCGCCACGGACTTCGACGGTTGGACCGACGAGCTCAAGGCCGAGTTCGAGTCGCACTCCCACGACGGGCACGTGGGTTCCCGCCTCCTGAGCGAGAACGACCGCGTGCGTGTCTGGGAGATCAGGCTCGCCCCCGGGCAGCGCTGGCACGCCCACCGGCATGTGCTCGACTACTTCTGGACGGCGGTCAACGCCGGCCGCAGCAGGCAGCACACCGCGGACGGAACCACCCGCGAGGTCTCCTATCAGGCCGGCGAAACCCGACATTTCACGTTCGCGGCTGGTGAATACCTGTTGCACGACATCGAGAACGTCGGCGACGGCGACCTGGTGTTCACCACCGTCGAGCATCTCGACTCGGCCAACGCCCCGCTGAAGATCTAGGGAGCTGCGGCACTGCTCGCCGGGTCGATGAGGATCTTCGCGTGGGTCTCGGGGTCGCCGAGCGCCTCGAAGGCGGCGGCGACCCCGCCGAGCCCCACCGTCCCGGTCACCAGCGCGGAGGTGTCGAGCTTGCCGTCGGCCAGCATGTGCAGCGTGTCGCGGTACTCCAGCGGCGTCTGCCCGAAGACGAAGCGCAGGTCGAGTTCCTTGCCGATCGCCATCGCCGGACGTATGCGGTCCTCGCCCATGCAGACCCCGACGACGATCACGCGGGACGCCAGCGGAGCGGCGCGAATGATCCCGTCGATCATCCCGGGCACACCCACGCATTCGAAGATCACCGGCCGCTTGGGTGCGGTGCCGCCGAGCTTGTCGGCGATCCGGTAGACGTGCGACCAGCCGGGAATCCTGCGCAGCTTCTCCATCGACCCGACGGCGAGCTCGTAGAGGGCAGGCAATTCGGTCAGCCCGCGCTTCTTCGCGGGCACCGCCTCGTACGGATCACCGACAGCGGGGTCGACGACGATGTCGGCGCCGCACCGGGTCGCGAGCGCTCGCCTGCCGGGCGAGTAGTCGCTCGCGACGATCGTGGCGATCCCGCGTGCCTTCAGGTGGCAGATGACCGCCAGCCCGACCGGCCCGCAGCCGAGCACGATGGCCACATCCCTGGTGGTGATCTCACTGCGCCGCACGGCGTGCAGTGCCACCGACATCGGTTCGGTCAATGCGGCGGTCGCCGGATCCAGGCCGTTGGGCACCGCGAAGGTGAGTGATGCCTCGGTGACCACCTGCTCGGCGTAGGCCCCAGGAGTGAGCGGAGACAGGCCGATGAGGTGGACACCGCCGCCCGCGCGGCGCAGCGGGAACGACACCACCGTCGTCCCCGGGGTGAACTCCTTGCCGACCTTGCGTCCACGCTCGGCGACCCTGCCGCAGAACTCGTGGCCCATCACCACAGACGTGTCGCTGCGCATGAAGTCGTGATAGCCGCCTTCGGCGAAAACGTCGGTCAGCTCGTCGGCGTGATCCTTGGCATGCAGGTCGGATCCGCAGATCCCGCACCGCAGCACATCGAGCACGAGTTGGCCCTCGTCGGGCCTCGGCGACGGCAGGTCCACGACTTCCAAAGTGCTGCGCACACAGCTGACGGCTTTCATTCCGCCATCGTTGCACGGTAGAACGACGATATGACTCCCTCTTCTCACAGGGCCGCCCCGCGGATGTGTGCGGCGCTGGCACTGGCGGTGGTGGCGGGCTGCTCCGCCTCCCCGCCGGTCGCTCAAGCCGGCCCCGCGCCCGTCATCGAACCGGAGGTCCTCGCGGAGATTCCGCACGATCCGGCCGCCTTCACACAGGGGTTCGAGATCAACGGCTCCGTCCTCTACGAGGGCACCGGGTTGGCCGGTGAGTCGCAGATGCGCCAACTCGATCCCGCCGCCGGCACGGTCACCCGGGCAGTCGACATCCCCGCCGACTACTTCGGCGAAGGCATCACCCTGGTGGGGGAAAAGATCTGGCAGTTGACCTACCAGGACGGCGTGGCCGTCGAATGGGACAGGTCCACCATGGCGCCGGTGCGTGAGGTTCCGCTGTCCGGCGAAGGCTGGGGACTCTGCTACGACGGTCAGCGACTGATCCGCAGCGACGGCACCAGCCGCCTCACGTTCCACGATCCCGCGGACTTCTCGGAGATCGGCGGTGTCGATGTCAGCAACGACGGCGGGCAGCTCAAGGGGCTCAACGAGCTCGAGTGCGTCGACGGTCAGGTGTGGGCCAATGTGTGGCCGACCGACAACATCGCGCGGATCGACCCGTCGAGCGGCGCGGTCACCCTTCTGGTCAACGCCGGCGCGCTCCGCGAACGCGGTATCCCACCGACCGCGCAGGTGCTCAACGGCATCGCCCATGTGCAGGGTGACGAGTTCCTGCTGACCGGCAAGTTCTGGCCCAAGACGTTCCGGGTGCGCCTCGGTGGGTAAATCGAGATCGCTCGCCATCGTCACGGTGGCCTATGTTTTGGCGGTGGCCGCGGCGGCGGCGTGGCTGATCTGGGGACCCTCCACCGGAAGGTTGTGGCTCGACACATTCATCGCGGACGTGATCGCCACCCTGGTCGTATTCGGATTCAGCCGCGCGTACCGCAACTCCAGCTTCTACGACGCGTACTGGAGCGTCATCCCGCCGCTGCTGTTGTTCTACTGGTGGTACGAGAGCGGTGTCACGACGCTGAGCACCTGGCTGATGGCGGTGCTGGTGACGGTGTGGGCAGTGCGACTGACGGGGAACTGGGTGTACGCGTTTCCCGGTCTGCACCACGAGGATTGGCGCTACCCGATGTTCCGGGAGCGGGCCGGCAAGTTCGCATTCGTCGCCGATCTGGTGGCCATCCACCTGATCCCCACCGTGCAGGTGTTCCTCGGGATGCTTCCGGTCTACGTTGCGATCACCACGCCGCAGATCCGCCTGCCGTGGCTGGCGGTCGCCGCATTCGTGGTCGGGATGGCCGCTGTCGCACTCGAATTCGCAGCCGACGTGCAGATGCACAGGTTCGTCGCGAACAAGCGGCCCGGTGAGGTGATGGACCGCGGATTGTGGAGCTGGTCGCGGCACCCGAACTACTTCGGCGAGTTCGGATTCTGGTTCGCGTTGGCGCTCTTCGGTATTGCTGCATCACCGGGGTCCTGGTGGGTGTTGGTCGGCGCGGCGGCGATGCTCGCGATGTTCCTCGGCGCGAGCATCCCGATGATGGAGGCCCGCAGCCTGGAACGCCGCCCCGGTTACCAGGCGGTCATCGACAGGGTGTCGCGGTTCGTGCCCCGCCCGCCGTCGAAGGTCAGCGCATGACCGGCAGGCGCGTGGTCATCGCAGGGCTGGGCGATGTAGGGGTGCTGACCGCGATCAAGCTGTCCAAGCACGCCGATGTCGTCGGCATCTCGGCCAAACCGGGGCTGGTCAGCGGACAGGAACTCGGATGGCGGCTCGCCAGACCCGACGACTGGGCCCGCCACAACTGGATCCCGTTCGGGCGCTTCCGCGGACTCGACAGGGTCCGCACCGTGCACGGCACCATCACCGGCCTGGACGCAGATGCCAGGACCGTGAAGGTGACGTTGCCCGACGGGTCGACGACCGAGGTCGCCTACGACGTGCTCGTCATCGCAACCGGCGTCACGAACGGCTTCTGGCGGCAGCCGACGTTGCAGACCGCGGCCGAGGTCGGCGACGGTCTGCGCGACCCTCACGAGAAGCTCTCCGCCGCGCGGTCGGTCATCGTCGTCGGAGGCGGCGCGGCAGCGGTCAGCAGCGCGGCCCAGATCGCCGCCGCGTGGCCGGACAAACGGATCGAGTTGTGCTTCCCGGGCGACCGGGCGCTGGCCGGTCATCACCCGCGGACCTGGGCGAAGGTTCGTAGCCGGCTCAACGAGGCGGGCGTGGTGTTGCGGCCCGGGCACAGGGCCGAACTGGCGCCCGGGTTCACCGGCGACACGCTGACCGACGATCCGGTGCGCTGGAGCACCGGGCAGGAACCGTCCACCGCGGACGCCGTGCTGTGGGCGATCGGCCGGGTTCGCCCGAACACCGACTGGCTACCGGCGGACATGCTCGACGAGAGCGGATTCGTGCGGGTCACCCCCGAACTGAGGGTGCCGGGACATCCGGAGATCTTCGCGGTCGGCGATGTGGCGGCGACCGATCCGTTGCGAAGCTCGGCCCGCAACCGTGCCGACGGGCTGCTGGCCCGAAATGTGCTGGCGTCGTTCGAGGGCAAGCCTCTACGGAAATACCGGGCGCCGACGCGGCGGTGGGGGTCGGTGCTGGGAATCCAACCCGACGGGCTCGAGGTCTTCACGCCCAACGGGCGGGCCTTCCGGTTCCCCGCCTGGACGTTCGAGCGCGTGCTGATGCCCTGGATCGTGCGCTGGGGCATCTACCGCGGCATCAGGCCCTGCCGTCAACCCTGGGAATCTCGGCGTTGATGCGGTCCAGCAGCTGGGGATAGCGCTTGGCTTCGCGGTGGCTGCCCGGCTTGCCGCTGCTGACGACGGCGACCGACAGTGCCCGTTCCGGGTCAGCCCACACCGCGATGTCCGTCAGCCCGGTGTGGCCGAACGCGCTTGCGGCGTTACGGCCGAACGGCCCGAATCGCTTGGACCCCAACATGTATCCGGTGCCCCACCGCATCGGGGCCAGCCCGGTTGCGAGATCGGGCCGCAGTCTGCGCGCCTCCTTCGTCGCCGCCCTCAAGGTCTCCGGTGACAGCACCCGAACCCCGTCGAGTTCTCCACCGCGACAGAGGATCTCCGCAAAACGCGACAGCTCGTTGGCGTTGGACACGGTGTTGGACGACGGGATGACGCCGGTGAGGAATCGCGGCGTGTTGGAGAACGGGATGATCTGTTGGGGCGTGCCGCCGACGGCCGTCTTGAACGCCTTGGCGACCGGAGCGGGCAGCGGTTTGCCCGTCACGTGGCTGGGGGCAACCAATGGAACATCCTGTGCCGCAACGCCGTAATTGGTCCAGCGGAAACCGAGCGGGTTAAGGATCTCCTCGGCCAAAATGTCGCGGATGTTGCGTCCGGTCGCGGCGTTGATGATCTCGCGCATCAGCGGTCCCCACGTGACGCCGTGATAGATGTGCACCAGACCGGGGGGATAAACCGGCTTCATCCGGCCGAGCATCTCGCGGGTGTACTCGCTGTCGTCCATCCGCTTGAGGTCCGGCTTGGGGCCGGTGGCGAACGGGATGCCCGCGCTGTGGGTAAGCACGTGCCGGATGGTCGTGCGGTCCTTGCCGTGGCTGGTGTAGGTCGGCAGGTAGTCGCACACCCGATCGTCCAACGAGAAAGCGCCGCGCTCGACCAGCATGTGCGCCACGGTCGTCGTGATGGCCTTGGCCGCGGAGTACACGCAGAACGGTGTCTCGGTGGACACGGGAACGCGTCGCTGCGGATCGTCGTCCCAGGCGTGTCCGATCGCCCGGTCCAGGATCACCTTGCCGTCGCGGCGCAGGCACACCTGGATCGCGGGCTGCATCCCTGCCGCGTGCCAGTGCCGGGCGGCCTGCCAGATCCGCTCGACCGAGGCCGGGTCTACCCCCGAATGGTCCTCGGCTGCTACTGCTTCGGGGGCCGTCAGGGCGGCGGCCCTCCGGAGAACATGCCGCTGCCGATCGCCTGCGTCAGATCTCCCAGCAGCGAGCCGGGGCCCGGCTCGGGCGGCATCGGCGCGTTGGTGAGCTGCCAGGCCTGACAGTCGCTGGTCGTGAACGACGTATCCGTCGGCATGATCTGGACGAACGAAGGCTTCTTCGTCAACCGATTGTCGACGAGCTTGTCGCCCGCGGTGCGCTTCCAGTAGCAGGCACCACCGTCGACAGGACCGGCCGACTGGTAGACGCCGGGAGCGATGTCGGTGCCGATGGTGTAGGTGCCGTTGGCATCGATCGTGGTCTTCAGACCCTCAGGGGGTGCCGCGGGGGCTTCGGCTGGTGCGGGCGGTGGTGGCGCAGGTGCGGGAGCGGGTTGAGCCGAAGCGATCGGAACGAGCACGCACCAGCTCGCAACCACCGCCGCGCTGACCGCGGCAGGTTTCGTGAGCCTCATAGGAAGCGAGTCTAATTGCCGGTTCGCATGGCGAGAAAGAAATGCGGCGGCGGGATCACCCGCCGCCGCATCGTGTGTCTCTTCCGGCGTCAGCCCGCCATGAAGGTGTTGTAGGCCGACTGCAGCTCCGGTGGCAACACCGTCACGTTGCAGTTGCGCTGCGCGTCGCCGAGCGGCGCCAGGATTCCTCGGAGGTCGTAGTACTCCCCCGGGTTTGCGGTGAAGTAGCCGCGCAGGTTGGCCTCGGCCTCGGGTCGCGGCTGGCTCATGGCCGCGGTGACGGCCTGGTTGGCGCCCGGGTGAGTGTCGAGGTACTGGCGCGCCTGAGCCGTGACCGAGCTGACGGTGCCGGTCAGGGAGCTGGCGGTGCACTGGGCCGGCTGTGCCGACGCGATCGGCGCAGTCACGGTTGCTGCGGCCAGACCGCCGAACACGCACGCCGCCCCGATGCCGGCCATGCCCTTACGCATGGCGGTACCACTGAAAATCATGATGAATGGGTCCTTCTCATTTGTGATTCTTGGCGAATCGATTACTGCTTTCCCCGCCCGAAATCAAAGGTAGCCGAGATCAGAAGTGCCCAAACGTGGCCGAGCGCCCCGGAATACGAAAGGGCGCAGGCGTTACGCCCAGCGGCAGTGACTTTGACCTCATTTGCGCCGAAACTGTTCGCCGTCAACGAAATTGGACCGCCAAAACTATGAGGTCTCTCAATGTTTGCGGGATTCACTTAAATGATCGTGATCTGTGTTGTTGTCCAATCGTTATCAGCCATCACGTCAGATAGCTTCTGAGTCATGCGTGACAGCACGAGCGACGTCTGGGAGACGATGTCGACCGCCCGCACCATCCGGCGGTTCACCGACGAACCTGTCGACGACACGACGTTGCGACGCTGTCTGGAGGCGGCGACGTGGGCGCCGTCGGGAGCCAACGCGCAGTCGTGGCGATTCATTGTCCTGCGTTCTGCCCAGCAACGCGCCGTCGTCGCCAAGGCCGCTGCGCACGCGCTGGCCGTCATCGAACCGGTCTACGGCATGAGCCGTCCTGCGCCGGACGACGACAGCCTGCGGGCGCGCAACAACAGGGCCACCTACGAGCTGCACGACCGGGCCGGAGAGTTCACGTCCGTGCTGTTCACCCAGAGGCGCTTCCCGACCGCGTCGGAGCTGCTGCTGGGCGGGTCGATCTTCCCGGCGATGCAGAACTTTCTGCTCGCCGCACGGGCGCAGGGCCTGGGTGCGTGCCTGACCAGCTGGGCGTCCTACGACGGCGAACGGCTGCTGCGGGACGCTGTCGGGGTGCCCGAGGATTGGATGTTGGCCGGCCACATCGTCGTGGGCTGGCCGAAGGGCAGGCACGGCCCGCTGCGGCGCAGGCCGGTCGAGCACGCCGTCAACGCCGAGGTGTGGGATCGCCCCATACAGTGGACCCGGGCGAGCGAAGCGACGGGAGAAACGGACCCGGGCGAGCGAAGCGACGGGAGAAACGTGAAGTGAAACTTGACCTGCTGTCACCCGGTATCGAAGTCGGGCTCGTGACCACCGATCTGGAACCGATGGTGGCCTTCTACGAGGGTTTCCTGGAGCTCGAACCGCAGGGTGAGATTGAGTTCGAGGGCGGCTCGCAGCGGCGGTACTCACTCGGCGGCAGCGTGCTCAAGCTCGTCACCTACACGACACCACCGCCGGTACCCGCCGCACCGGGTGGCGGCCGGGCCCAGGCGGGACTGCGGTACTTCACCATCGGAGTGACCGGGCTGCGCGCTGTCGGCGAGGCGTTCGAGGCCTCGCCCTACCAGGTCGTCGAACCGGTCACCGAGTTCGAACCCGTCCCCGGCATGGGCTGGATGTTCGTGGCCGATCCCGACGGCAACCACATCGAACTCTTCGGGACACTCTGACGTGAGCTACCAGTACCCGCCGCAACAGCAGATCCCGACCTGCTACCGGCACCCCGACCGTCAGACCTACGTCCGCTGCACCCGCTGTAACCGGTACATCTGCCCCGAATGCATGCGCAACGCCGCCGTCGGGCACCAGTGCGCCGACTGCGTCGGTGAGGCTGCCCGCTCGGTGCGTCCCGCGACCAACGTCTTCGGCGCCCAGCGGCCCAGGTCGTTGACGCCCGTCGTCACCTACGTGCTGATCGGCATCAACCTGCTGATCTTCGCGCTGCAGATGGCCTCACCCGAACTGGAGCGCGCACTGGCGTTGTGGCCGCCCGCCGTGGCCGACGGGGAGGTCTACCGGCTGCTGACCTCAGCTTTCATGCACTTCGGGCTCACCCATATCGCGTTCAACATGCTGGCGCTGTATTTCGTGGGCCCGCCGCTGGAGCTCGCGCTGGGCCGGATGCGGTTCATCGCGCTGTATCTGCTCAGCGCACTGGGCGGTTCGGTGCTGGTCTACCTGCTGACGTTCAATGCGCTCACCGCAGGCGCGTCCGGCGCCGTTTTCGGACTGTTCGGCGCGACCTTCGTGGTGGGTAAGAGGCTCAACATGGACACGCGCTCGGTGCTGATGATCATCGTGCTGAACCTGGCGTTCACGTTCGTCTATCCGCTGATCACGTCGCAGAACATCAGCTGGCAGGGTCATATCGGCGGTCTGGTCACCGGCGCGGTGGTGGCCGCCGCGTTCGCCTACGCGCCGCGACAGCAGCGCAACCTCGTACAGGGCGCGGCCGCGGCGGCACTGCTCGTGGTCTTTATCGGACTGGTGGTGTGGAGGACCGCCGACCTACGGGCCCTGATGGGCCTCTAGCTGCAATCCTGCGCGAACGGCGATCGCCTCCAGCACCGCCAGATGTTCGTCGACGGTGCGCAGGCCCGCGCCCATCGTGTTCACCGACAGATGTGTCGCCCCCGCGGCGGCCCATGCGTCGATGTCGGCGGTGACGCGGTCGTGGTCACCCTGGAAGTTGACGCGTCCCTCCATGCCGATCCGATCGGGATCGCGACCAGCCTCGCGCGCGGCGGCCTCGACGATGGCCTTGGCTTCGTCCAACCGGGGACCCGGCGGATGCATCGGGAACCAACCGTCGGCGAGTCGGCCTGCCCTGGCATAGCCGCGCGGGACCGCCGCGCCGATCCAGACCGGGATGGGGCGTTGCACCGGCAGCGGCGCGATGCCGGCACCTGTCACGCGGTGATAGCGCCCGTCCATCGTCACCGACCGCTGCGTCCACAGGTCCCGCAACAGCGCGATCTGCTCCTCGGACCGCCGTCCGCGGTTGTCGAACTGCTCGCCCAGCGCCTCGTACTCGACCGCGTTCCAGCCCAGCCCCACCCCGAACCGCAGCCGTCCGCCGCTGAGCAGGTCGACCTCGGCGGCCTGTTTGGCGACCAGCGCGGTCTGCCGCTGCGGCAGCACGATCACGCCGGTGACCAGCTCGAGCGTGGTGGTCGCGGCGGCCAGGAAGCCGAACATGACCAATGGTTCGTGAAACGTCGTGTCGATGTCGTACGGACCCGCCCACCCTGTGTGTACCGCGGGATCCGCACCAAGCACATGGTCGTAGGCGAGCAGGTGCGCGAAGCCGAGCTCCTCGACGCGCTGTCCGTAGGCGCGCACCGCCATCGGATCGCCGCCGAGCTCCGTCTGGGGAAACACCACACCGATCTGCATGAGACACAGGCTATTGAGGCGAAAGGGGGTATGGGTGGGGGCATGCCAGGACAGCTCGGACTTCCGGATCGAATACGCGCATGCCTTTTTGACCTCGACGGGGTGCTCACCGACACCGCCAGCGTCCACCGGCGCGCCTGGAAGGCGATGTTCGACGAATACCTCCACTCGCTCGACGGCGTCCCGTTCCGTGCGTTCGATGCGGGCGCGGACTACGAAAACTACGTCGACGGGAAGCCTCGCGCGGACGGGATCCGCTCGTTCCTGGAAAGCCGCGACATCTCGGCCGACGACGCAACCGTGACCCGGTTGGGCGACAGGAAGAACCACATGTTCCGCCAGACCCTGGAGAGCGACGGGGTGCAGGTGTTCGAGGGATCGCGTCGCTATCTGGAGGCGGCCGCCGAGGCGGGCCTGCGGCGCGCCGTGGTGTCCTCGAGCGCCAACACCCGCGAGGTTCTGGAGCTGACCGGGTTGGACGAGTTCGTCGAGCAGAGGGTCGACGGTGTCACGCTGCGCGAGGAACATTTGCGGGGCAAGCCCGCACCGGACACGTTCCTGCGCGCAGCTGAGCTCCTGGGCGTGACACCGCAGGAGGCGGCCGTGTTCGAGGACGCGCTTGCCGGCGTGGCCGCGGGCCGCGCGGGAAAGTTCGGACTCGTGGTCGGTGTGGACCGCGTCGGACAGTCAGATGCGTTACGGGACAACGGCGCCGACATCGTTGTCACAGACCTCGGGGAGTTGCTCTCGTCATGATGATCACCGACGAAGCCTTCCCGGTCGAACCGTGGCAGGTCCGCGAGACGCAGCTGCAGGTGGACCTGCTGCCGCAGACCGAGTCGCTGTTCGCGCTGTCCAACGGCCACATCGGGTTGCGGGGCAATCTCGACGAGGGCGAACCCTACGGACTGCCCGGCACCTATCTCAACGGCTTCTACGAGAACCGGCCGCTGCCCTACGCCGAGGCCGGGTTCGGCTACCCGGAGGAGGGCCAGTCGATCGTCGACGTCACCAACGGCAAGATCATCCGACTGCTGGTCGACGACGAACCGTTCGACGTCCGGTACGGCGAATTGCACTCGCACGAAAGGGTTCTCGATCTTCGTGCGGGGACGCTGACCCGCACGGTCGAATGGACTGCGCCGTCGGGCAAATCGGTCAAGGTCAATTCGACCCGGCTGGTCTCCCTGGCGCAGCGGGGTCTGGCCGCCGTCGAGTACATCGTGGAGGCGGTCGACGACGTCCTGTTGACGGTGCAGTCCGAACTCGTCGCCAACGAGGATCAGCCAGCGCAGTCGGACGACCCGCGGGTGGCAGCGGTCCTGAACAAGCCGCTCGAAGCCGTGCAGCATGAGGTCAGCGAACGAGGCGCGATGCTGATCCACCGAACCCGCGCCAGCGATCTGACGATGGCCGCGGCGATGGACCACCTCATCGAGGGCGACGGCCGGGTCGACATCAGCGGCGATGCCGGCGAAGACTGGGCACGTACCACCGTCGTATGCGCGCTGAAATCCGGTGAGCAGCTGCGCCTTGTCAAGTACCTGGCCTACGGCTGGTCCAGTCTGCGCTCCCGGCCCGCGCTGCGCGACCAGGTGGCCGCGGCGATCGCCGGCGCCAGATACACCGGCTGGCAGGGACTCCTGGACGCCCAGCGCGAATTCCTCGACGATTTCTGGGACTGTGCCGACGTCGAGGTGCACGGCGACGCCGACTGTCAGCAAGCCGTGCGGTTCGGGCTGTTCCACGTCCTGCAGGCCAGCGCGCGTGCCGAGCGGCGGGCGATCCCGGGCAAGGGCCTCACCGGAACCGGGTACGACGGACATGCGTTCTGGGACATGGAGGGATTCGTTCTTCCTGTGCTCACCTACACGGCACCGCGCGCGGCCGCCGATGCTCTGAGGTGGCGGGCGTCGACACTCGACCTGGCGCGGTCGCGCGCCGCTGAACTGGATCTCAAAGGCGCCAGCTTTCCGTGGCGCACCATCCGTGGCGAGGAGTGCTCTGCGTACTGGCCCGCCGGCACTGCGGCCTTCCACGTCAACGCCGACATCGCGATGGCGTTCGAACGCTACCGCGTGGTGAGCGGCGACGACTCGATCGAAAAGGAGTGCGGGCTGGCGGTTCTCGTCGAGACCGCGCGAATGTGGTTGTCGCTGGGGCACCACGACCGCTACGGCAGATGGCGGATTGACGGGGTGACCGGCCCCGACGAATACACCGCCGTCGTGCGTGACAACATCTTCACCAACCTGATGGCGGCCGCGAACCTGCGCAGCGCCGTCGGCGCGTGTACGCGCCACCCGGACGCGGCACGCGACCTCGGCGTCGACACCGAGGAGACCGCCTCGTGGCGGGATGCGGCCGACGCGGTGTACATCCCCTACGACCGGGAACTGGGTGTGCATCCCCAGTGCGAAGGCTTCACCACCCTGCGGGAGTGGAACTTCACCGAAAACACGAAATATCCACTGCTGCTGCATGAACCATATGTGCGCCTCTATCCCGCCCAGGTGATCAAGCAGGCCGACCTGGTGCTGGCGATGCAGTGGCAGAGCCACGCCTTCACCCCCGAGCAGAAGGCCCGCAATGTCGACTACTACGAGCGGCGCACCACACGGGATTCGTCACTGTCGGCGTGCACCCAGGCGGTGATGTGTGCCGACGTCGGGCACCTGGAGCTCGCACATGACTACGCCTACGAGGCGGCACTGATCGATCTGCGGGATCTGCACAACAACACCGGCGACGGGCTGCACCTGGCATCGCTGGCGGGGAGCTGGACCGCGCTGGTGGGGGGATTCGGTGGTCTACGCGACGACGAAGGGATCCTGTCGCTGGACCCACAATTACCCAGCGGGATCTCACGGTTGTGTTTCCGGTTGTGCTGGCGCAACTTTCGGGTGACCGTCGAGGCCAACCACACGTCGGTGACCTACACGCTGCGCGACGGGCCGGGGGGCACGCTGGAGATCCGCCATGCCGGCGAGAACCTCGAACTGAGCACCGAGAAGCCGACGACGGTGAAGGTCAAGCATCGCAAGGCATTGCTGGCGCCCCCGCTGCAGCCGCCCGGCCGCGAACCGCTGCGGCGGCAACGGAGATCAGACCTGGAGTCGTGACCCGATCAGCACCGTGCGGTCCAGCGGCAGACCGAAGTGGGCAGCCGCGTCGGCCGTGAGGTAGGACGTCGCGATGAAGAGCCGCTTGCGCCACGGTGCCATCGTCGGTGCATCTCCCTGACACAGCTCCAGCCGCGAAAGAAAGTAGGTGGCCCGGTCCAGGTCGAGCGGACCCTCGGTCTGCGCCGGGTCGACCAGGCTCAACGCATGCGGCACGTCGGTGCGCTCCATGTAGCCGAAAGCTGCTTTCACATGGATGATCCCGTCGTCGGGAACGCCCAGATCGTCGACGCTGATCCGGTCCGAATCCGGAACACGGGGCACGGGCAGGATGTGCAGCGAGATGATCACCACGTGCTCGGCGAGCACATGGTTGTGCTCGACGTTGGCACGCATCGACAACGGCGCGGTGTCGTCCCCGCGATTGAGAAACACCGCCGTACCGGGCAGCCGCACCAAAGGCGGCTCTCGGGTGCTGAGCCCCTCGATGAATTCACGCATCGGGCCTTCGGCCTCGCGTCTGGCGTCCGTGACGAGCACCCGTCCGCGCTGCCACGTCGTCATGATGGTGAACGCACCGATCGCGATCAGCAGTGGCAGCCACGCGCCATGGACCAGCTTGGTCATGTTGGCCGCGACGAACATCAGGTCGACGAACAGCAGCGCGCCGCCCCCGAGGATCACCAGCCACAGCGGCGCGCCGGCGCGGGTGCGCGCCAGGTACAGGAACAGCAGCGTGGTGATCGTCATGGTGCCCGTCACCGCCATACCGAACGCGTACGCCAGCGCAGAGGAGCTGCGGAACGCGAACACCAGAATCAGCACGGCGACCAGCAGTACGCCGTTGATCCACGGGACGTAGATCTGCCCGATCGTCGACGCCGAGGTGTGGTGGATACGCAGGCGCGGCAGATACCCCAGCTGCGCAGCTTGCGACGCGACCGAGAACGCCCCGGTGATGACGGCCTGAGAGGCGATCACGGTGGCCGCGGTCGCCAGCAGGATCAGCGGGATCCGCGACCACTCCGGCATGAGGAGGAAGAACGGTGCGCTGACCGTGCGTTCGTCGCTGAGCACCAGGGCGCCCTGGCCGAAG
Source organism: Mycolicibacterium iranicum (assembly GCF_002101705.1). Classification (GTDB taxonomy): domain Bacteria; phylum Actinomycetota; class Actinomycetes; order Mycobacteriales; family Mycobacteriaceae; genus Mycobacterium; species Mycobacterium iranicum. Next base: position 31,996 of record NZ_LQPC01000039.1, read on the forward strand.
TAGTTCAGCGTGCACGCGGGCAACACCAGACCGAGCCAACCCACGGTGATGGCTTTGCGCCCGAAATGTCCCATGTCGGCGTACAAAGCTTCGGCGCCGGTCACCGCGAGCACCACGGCGGCCAGCGCGAAGAACGCGATGTGGAAATGGCCCGCGAGAAAACCGAGGGCGTACGTCGGTGACAGTGCGCGCAAGATGTCGGGATTGCGGGCGATGCCGCCGACACCCAGGGCGGCGATCGAGACGAACCAGAGGATCATTACCGGGCCGAAGAACCGGCCGACCGTTGCGGTGCCGCGACGCTGAACCGAGAACAGCGCGACGATGATCACGGCGGTGACGGGGACGACGAGGTCCTTGAAGTCGGGGTCGACGACTTCGAGACCCTCCACGGCCGACAGCACGGAGATTGCGGGGGTGATCATGCTGTCGCCGAAAAACAGTGCAGCGCCGAAGAGACCGAGTGCGGACAGGAATACGGTGGTGTGGCGTTTCCTGGGTGCTCCGAATCTTCTGACCAGCGTGATGAGCGCCATGATGCCGCCCTCGCCGTGGTTGTCGGCGCGCATCACCAGCGTCACGTACGTCAACGTCACGATCGTCATCACCGACCAGAAGATCAGCGAGACGACGCCGTAGACGTTGTTGGCCGAGACCGGCACCGGATGCGGATCGGTGGGGTCGAACACCGTGGCCAGGGTGTAGATGGGACTGGTCCCGATGTCGCCGAACACCACACCCAGCGCGCCGACCACGATCGCCGGCCGCAGCAGATTCTTGTCGATGGGCATCATTGTCGCTGACGCGATCGACATTTCGCGTTAGAACGGACGTCATGCAGTTTGCGGTGGAGGAAGCGCTCGACGAGCTCTATGCCGCCAAACCCGAGGACTTCACGGCGCTGCGGACGAAGCTGGCCGCGGCCGCCAAGAAGAGCGGCGACGCGGAGGCAGCGCGGCGGATCAGCGGCAGCCGCAAACCGACGGCGGCGGCGTGGGTGGTCAACGCCCTTGCCCTGCAAGGAACCGCCAGGACCGAGCTGACCGATCTCGGTTCGCGGCTGCGCGAGGCGCACGCGGCGATGGACGGCGAGGCGATCCGTGCGCTGACCGCCGAGCAGCGCAGGCTCGTCGACGAGCTCACCCGCACCGCACTGCGCAACAGCGGTCTGGCATCCCCGTCGGGCGCACTGCGCGACGATGTCACGTCCACGTGGCAGGCCGCCGTCGCCGACCCGGACGTCGCCGCGCGGCTCGGTCGCCTGGCGAAGGCGGAGCAGTGGTCGGGATTCGGGGACTTCGGGTTCACGGCCGCGGTCGGGCCCGCGCCCCAGAAGGCCGTGCCCAAGAAGGCCGACCCCAAGAAGGCCGTGCCCAAGAAGGCCGAGCCGGACAGGCGCGCCGTCGCCGTCGCCGAGCGCGCGAAGGCCGACGCCGACGCCGCACTCACCGAGCTACAGTCCGACCTCGCCACTGCACGCCTGAAGCATCAGGATGCGCAGCGCCGACTGGCCGCCGCCGAGCAGGCGCTGAAGGCGGCCGAGGATGCCTACGCCGCGGGAAAGCGGGCCAGCAAGGAAGCCGCGGATGCCGTGAAAGCGGCCAAGAAGGCCGTCGGCAACTGACGTCCCGCCGGCGGCCGCGAGCGCACGGTTGGTGACGTTCGCACCCGAACTTTCCATCACAATCCGTGCATTCGCGGACCCCGCTGCCGTGACCACGTGTCAGGCGATATGTTCCCAGCAAGGTCGCGTCCTCACCAGGTGCGGTAAGCGAAATGCTCAGCGCCACGCTTAAATTCGGGAGTTCGCCATGGAGCACGACATCCGCCGTGTGGTGACGGGAGCCTCGATCGGCAACGCGGTCGAATGGTTCGACTTCGCCATCTACGGGTTCCTCGCGACGTACATCGCCGCGCACTTCTTCCCCGCCGGCAACGAGACGGCGGCTCTGCTGAACACGTTCGCGATCTTCGCCGCGGCGTTCTTTATGCGTCCGCTCGGCGGGTTCTTCTTCGGTCCGCTCGGCGACAGGATCGGCCGCCAGAAGGTGCTCGCGATAGTCATCCTGCTGATGTCGGGCGCCACACTGTGCATCGGGCTTCTTCCCACCTACCAGGCGATCGGCGTCGCGGCGCCACTGCTGCTGCTCGGGCTTCGATGCCTGCAAGGCTTCTCGGCGGGCGGAGAGTACGGCGGCGGCGCGGTGTACCTCGCGGAGTTCGCCAGCGATCGGCGCCGGGGCCTGACGATCACGTTCATGGCGTGGTCGGGCGTGGTCGGCTTCCTACTCGGCTCGGTTACGGTGACGCTGCTGCAGGCGCTGCTGCCCGCCGCGGCGATGGACAGCTACGGCTGGCGCATCCCGTTCCTGATCGCCGGCCCGCTAGGGCTCGTCGGCCTCTACATCCGGCTGCGGCTGGGCGACACCCCGCAGTTCGCCGAGCTGAACAAGGCCGACCAGACGGCGGACAAACCGCTGCGGGAGGCGCTGAGCACATCGTGGCGCCAGATTCTGCAGGTGATCGGCCTGTTCATCGTGTTCAACATCGGCTATTACGTCGTATTCACCTTCCTGCCAACGTATTTCATCAAGACGCTGAACTTCTCCAAGTCGGATGCGTTCACCTCGATCACGCTGGCCTGCCTGGTGGCGCTTGTCCTGATCCTGCCGCTGGCCGCACTGTCGGACCGGATCGGGCGTCGCCCCCTGCTCATCGGCGGGGCGGTAGCCTTCGCATTGGCCGGCTACCCGCTGTTCCTGCTGCTGACGTCGGGGTCGCTCGTCGCCGCGATCACCGCGCACTGCCTCCTCGCGGCGATCGAGTCCGTCTACATCTCCTGTGCGGTGTCGGCCGGGGTCGAACTGTTCGCGACCCGCGTCCGGTTCAGTGGGTTCTCGGTTGGTTACAACATGTGCGTCGCCCTGTTCGGTGGCACGACGCCCTACGTCGTCACGTGGCTGACCGCCGCGACAGGCAACTCGATCGCACCGGCCTTCTATCTGATCACCGCGGCGGTCGTGTCCCTGGTGGCGGTGCTGACCCTGCGTGAAACCGCGGGCCGTCCGCTGACGCAGGTGCAACCAGGGGCGAGTGCAATAGAGTCGCGACTATGAAGCTTCAGGTGTTGCCCTACGTCACCGTCGAGGTGGACGACCGGTTCCGGCGCCGGTTGCGACGTGCAGGCGAGCGGTTCCGCGTCAACGTGCGCGCGTACCTGCTCAGTGCTGCCGATGATGTCGACACCGCCGTCGACAGCGCCATTCGCCGCGTCGACTCGGTGGTCGCCGGAGTCAACAACAAGATCAGTCCGGACGGCGGCCAGCAACCCACGGAATCGCCCCGACTCAGGGTGGTCGGTGGTCGCGAGGCCTCCTAGCTGCCGGACTGGGCGCTACGCCGTGATGTGTGCTGTCCTTGTGCAGTGATCGGCCATGGTCTTACCGTCCTGCTGGCATTCCTGGCCGCGGTGTTCCTCGCTGTCGGCATCGTCGTCCGCCAACGCGCCACCCTCGACGTTCCGGCTGAAGACGGCATCAGCGCCGCCATGTTCCGGACGCTGCTACGCAGACCGCTCTGGTGGGCGGGCACCGCATCGGCCATCGCAGGTTTCGTCTTCCAAGCTCTCGCGCTGGCCAACGGCTCGCTGCTTCTCGTGCAACCCATCCTCGTCTCGGCGTTGCTGTTCGCCCTTCCGCTGAGCGCGCGACTGGCCCACCGCACCGTGACCCGCGGCGAATGGGCGTGGGCGGTGCTGCTGACCGTCGCGCTCGCGGTGTTCGTGTTGTTGGCCAAGGCCAGTCCCGGCGACTACGAAGCCTCGCTGACGACATCGACGGTGGTGGCCATCGTGTGCACGGTGGCGGTGCTGGCGTGCGTGATCGTCGCGACGCGCATCATCGGTTGGATCCGCGCCGTGCTCCTCGCGGTCGCGGTCGGAGTGCTCTTCGGTGTGGTGGCGGTGCTGACCAAGCTCGTCATGCACATGCTGACGCACGGCGGTCTGACAGCCGTCCTGACGACGCCCGTTCTCTACCTGCTGGCGTTACTCGGCGTCATCGCCATGATGTTGCAGCAGTCGGCCTTCCACGCCGGTTCTCTGCAGACCTCGGTGCCGACCATGCTCGTTCTGGAACCGGTGATCGCGGTCGTCCTGGGTGCGGTGGTGCTCGGTGAGCACCTCGACGTCGGACGGTGGGACGCCGTTGCGCTGGTGATGTCGACGATTGCGATGGCTGCGGGCACCATCGCGCTGGGCCGCGATGAAGGTGCCTACGAGGAAAGCCTCAGCGGCGGCGAGGAGTCAGCTCACGCGGCATCGGGCAGGGGATAGCCCCGGGTCAGCGCCAGGTCGGCCAGCACGGCGCGCAGCTGCTTGCGGCCGCGGTGCAGTCGGGACATCACCGTGCCGATCGGCACGTTCATCAGCGCGGCGATCTCCTTGAACTTCCGTCCTTCGATGTCGGCGTAATAGACCGCGGTGCGGTACTTTTCGGGCAGTGCACGCATCGCCGCGGCGATCGCCGGGTCGGTGGTCGCGGCCAGCACAACGTCCTCGGTAGACCCGGCCTCCGTCCCGTGTTCGAACAGCTGACCGTCGCTGAATTCGTCGGTGAACTGCAACGCCGGGCGGTGCTGCTGCCTGCGGTAGGCGCTGATGTGGGTGTTGTGCATGATGCGGTACAGCCACCCGATCAGGTTGGTGCCCTCTGTGAAGCTGCCGAAGGCGGCGTACGCCTTCGCTGCGGTCTCCTGCAGCAGGTCTTCGGCGTCGGCGTGGTCGCGGGTCAACTTGAAGGCGTGTCGATAGAGCTCGGCGAACAGCGGAACGGCGTCGCGTTCGAAACGGTGGGCGAGGAGTTCGTCGTGAGGCATGATTGAACTCTCGCGTCCGCGGCGCGCCGAGTCTGCCCTGCTGGCCCCCCAATGCGTTCCGGAGAACCGGACGCCGGACTACCGGTTAACCCCCATGCCAGGACGTCCATCGACGGATCTCGACGGTGACCACCGGGCCGTCGAGTTCGATGCGCTGATACTGGGGATATTTCGCGCGCAACAGCGCGTAACCGGTCGTCATCTCCACCCCGCCGTAGTGGATGGTCGCGAGCCCGTCGGCGCGCACCCACCACAGCTGCGACCAGTCGTCGTCGTAGTGGTCGACAAGCAGGGTGACGGCGGGATTGTTCTCGATGTTGGCCAGCCGGCGCAGCCGTTGGGTGGACTTGGGTTTCGCGTCGACTGCGGTGTAGAGGATGTCGCGGCGGTGCTCGGGCACGGCGAACACCACCGGGACGAGGTGCGGCACGGCGTCGGTGCCGGCCGTCGCGAGCATCGCCACGGGCGCGACGGAAAACGCGGCGGCAGCGTCGGTGTCGTCGAAGCCATCGGGTACCGGCATGCAACCAGGGTAGGGTTGCGCTCTGCTGGTTGGATTCATTCACCGCCCAGTTGTGCGGCGGTAACCGTCGGGCCACTGCGTGGCTTCCTGCCCATCGGAAGGTTCTGCATGCCCTTCTCCAGAGTCCTCACCGCCACACTCGGCGCACTCCTGCTCACCGGCGCAGTCGCGTGCGCGCCGCCGGACAGAGAGAGCGCGGGTGCGCAGACCGAATCGGGTGTGAACGCCGCCGAAGCGACGTCGGCCGAGGATTTCGGCGGCATGGAGGGCCTCGTCGAGGCCGCCAAAGCCGAGGGTGAGCTCAATGTGATTGCGCTGCCGCCGGATTGGGCGAACTACGGGGCGATCATCAAGGCTTTCTCCGACAAGTACGGGATCACGGTCAACTCCGCGCAGCCCGACGCGTCGAGCCAGGACGAGATCAACGCCGCCAATCAGCAGAAGGGCCGCAGCAGCGCACCCGACGTGTTCGACCTCGGACAGTCGGTCGCGCTGGCCAACACCTCGATGTTCGCGCCGTACAAGGTGGAGACGTTCGACGACATCCCCGCGGCGTTCAAAGATGCCGACGGCACCTGGGTCAACGACTATGGCGGTTACATGTCGATCGGTTTCGACTCGTCAAAGGTGCCACCGGTGACCAGTGTCAACGATCTGCTCAAGCCCGAGTATCAGGGCAAGGTCGCGCTCAACGGTGACCCGACCCAGGCCGGCGCGGCGTTCTCCGGTGTGCTGATGGTGGCGCTGTCGCAAGGAGGTTCGGTCGACGACATCGCGCCGGGTGTCGAGTTCTTCCGCAAGCTCAAAGAGGCAGGCAACTTCCTGCCCGTCGACCCGACGCCCGCGACCATCGAGTCCGGACAGACCCCGGTCGTCATCGACTGGAACTACACCAATACCGCGGAGACGAAGAAGCTGCCGTCGTGGACGGTCGTGGTGCCGCCCGAGTTTCCCGTCGCCGGCTACTACTATCAGGCGATCAACAAGGATGCGCCACACCCGGCCGCTGCGCGGCTCTGGCAGGAGTTCCTCTACAGCGACGAAGGCCAGAACCTGTTCGCCCAAGGCGGAGTTCGGCCGGTGCGCGCCGACAACATGGCTGCCGACGGCACCCTGGACCCGACCGTCGCCGCCGCGCTGCCCGTCGTCGATGGACCGGTGACCGTGCCTACGCCTGCGCAGACCGAGGCCGCCTCGCAGTACCTGGCGCAGAACTGGGCGGCCGCGGTTGGCTGAGGTGAGTGTGGGTAGGCGGCTACGGGATTCCTTGCCGCTGCTGCCGTTTCTGATCGTCGTGGTGATCTTCCTGATCATCCCGACGGTCACGGTCGTGGTCAGCTCGGTATACGCCGAGGGGGTCTTCTCGCTCGACCGCATCGCAGCGCTGTTCACCGGGACGGCGCTCACCGCGCTGGCCAACAGCGTGCTGCTGTCCGGGGCGACAGCGCTGCTCGGGGCGTTCCTCGGTGCGGTGATGGCGTGGCTGATCGTGAGCAGCCCGCCGACGTCGATGATCCGCCGGGGTGTCCTGGCGCTGTGCAGCGTGCTCGCCCAGTTCGGCGGTGTGGCACTGGCATTCGCGTTCCTGGCCACCGTCGGGCTGAACGGGGTGCTGACCCTGTGGGTGCAGCAGGCGTTCGGATTCAACCTCGCAGGCTCGGGCTGGCTGTACAGCCTGGCCGGCCTGATCCTCGTCTACACCTACTTCCAGATCCCGCTCATGGTGATCGTGTTCGTCCCCGCGCTCGAAGGCTTGCGCGACCAATGGCGGGAAGCGGCGGTCAGTCTCGGGGCGTCGACTTTCGCGTACTGGCGTGAGGTGGCGATCCCGCTGCTGACGCCGGCGTTTCTGGGCTCGGCGCTGCTGCTGTTCGCCAACGCGTTCGCCGCGTACGCGACCGCGGCGGCACTGGTCAGCCAGGGCAGCCCGATCCTGCCGCTGCTGATCCGGGCCTCGCTGGTCAGCGAGGTGGTGCTGGGGGCAGGCCGGGTTCGCCTACGCGCTGGCGCTGGAGATGATCGTCGTGGTGGCGGTGGTCATGGTCGCCTACAACCTGTTGGTGCGTCGCAGTTCGCGGTGGTTGTCGTGACGCGGTGGCTGCCATGACAAAGCTTGTGCGGGGCACACTCTGGGTCATCTTCGGGTTGTTCTTCCTCTTCCCGCTGTATGCCATGGCCGACTTCTCCACCCGCAACCTGATGGCGGGCGGTCGCACGTGGCAGGCCTGGGCCAACCTGGTGTCCAACGAAGCGCTGTACCAGTCGATCATCGTGTCGCTGCTGCTCGCCGTGTTCACCGTGGTCGCAATGCTGGTGCTGCTGGTGCCGACGATGATCTGGGTGCGGCTGCGGGCTCCGTGGGCCAAGGGCTTCGTGGAGTTCTTGTGCCTGCTGCCCTTGACCATTCCGGCTCTGGTGATCGTCGTCGGACTGCGCAACGTCTACCTGTGGGTGACGTACTTCCTCGGCGAATCGGCGCTGACGCTGACGTTCGTCTACGTGATCCTGGTGCTGCCGTTCGCGTATCGCGCGATCGACGCCGCCCTGTCCTCGATCGATCTACAGACGCTTTCGGAGGCCGCCAGGTCGCTCGGTGCGGGATGGCTGACGACGATCACCCGTGTGGTGGTCCCCAACATCTGGTCGGGAATCCTCTCGGCCGCTTTCATTTCCATCGCGGTGGTGCTCGGCGAGTACACCATCGCGTCGCTGTCCGGTTACGAGACGCTGCAGGTGCAGATCGTCCTGATCGGCAAGAGCGACGGTCCCACGTCGGTGGCGGCTTCGCTGGCCACACTGCTGTTCGGATTCGCGCTGCTGCTGATTCTGTCGCTGGTCACGCGCGGGCGCCGACGGGGCCCAGGAGCAGGGGTGACGACATGACAAACGGTGTTGCAGTCGAATTGACCGATCTCACCCGCGTGTACGGGACCACCCGGGCACTCGACGGGCTCACCCTGCACATCGAGCCGGGGGAGATGGTGGCCTTGCTCGGCCCGTCGGGCTGCGGGAAGACCACGGCGCTGCGCATCCTCGCCGGCCTCGACGAGGCGACGTCGGGAACCGTAACGGTGGGCGGCGTCGACATCAGCCGGGTCCCCGCCAGCAAGCGCGACATGGGCATGGTGTTCCAGGCCTACAGCCTGTTCCCACATCTGACCGTCCTCGACAACGTCGCGTTCGGGCTGAAGATGCGTGGAAAAGGCAAGCAGGACAGGCTGTCCCGGGCTTCCGACATGCTCGACCTGGTGGGTCTGGGTGCGCTGGGTGGGCGCTATGCCAAGGAGTTGTCCGGAGGCCAGCAGCAGCGGGTCGCGCTGGCCCGGGCGCTGGCGATCCAGCCGAGGGTGCTGCTGCTCGACGAACCGCTGTCGGCGCTGGATGCCAAGGTGCGCACGCAGTTACGCGAGGAGATCCGGCGGGTACAGCTCGAGGTCGGAACGACGACGTTGTTCGTCACCCACGACCAGGAGGAGGCGCTGGCCGTCGCCGATCGGGTCGGGGTGATGAGTCAAGGCAAGCTGGAGCAGCTGGCCGCGCCCGCGGAGCTCTACGCCAATCCGGCAACGCCGTTCGTCGCGGACTTCGTCGGGCTCAACAACAAAGTGTCCGCCACGGTTTCGGGTGGGACGGCGTCGTTGCTCGGGGTGTCGGTGCCTGCGCTCGCCGGATCCGTCGAGGGGGAGGGGGTGGCGATGGTGCGGCCCGAAGCGGTCACCGTGGCCCTCGATTCGGCCGGGACGTCGACCGTGGCGTCGGTGTCGTTCCTCGGCGCGATCTCCCGGGTCAACATGACGCTGTCCGACGGCTCGGCGATCAGCGCTCAGATGGCCAGTTCCGCGGCACGGGAGTTCTCGGCCGGTGACAAGGTCACCGTGGGACTCGAATCAGGCGGCGTGCTCGTCACCTAGACGTCACACCAGCGCACGTTCGAACGTTGTGCAGCATTAGTGCGAGTGAACCCCTGCAAAACGTCGAAGTCTTCAACCGGGCGTCGCTCTAAACGTCCTTGACGGGTTCGATGCCGAGATCGCGGTATGTCACCAGCGCGTGGAACGGGACGTTGCGTTTGGCGAAGCGGCCCGCGGCGATATCGCCGCGGTCGACCATCGGAATGACTCCGGTGACGACGACGCCGAGCGGTGCGATCCGCTCCAGCGCCAGCTCCGTCGAACCGCCCGTGCTGATCACGTCGTCGACGAGCAGCACCTTGGTGCCAGACGCCAGCCGGGTGCCTTCGACCCATTGCTCGCGTCCGCGTTTCTTCTGCTCCTTGCGCACGGAGAACCAGGCCTTGCCGGTCACCATCGCGACACCGTGCGCGAGGGGGTCGGCCCCCATCGTCAGCCCGCCCACGGCGTCGAACTCGATGCCGTTCTCCGCGGCGAGATCGGCGACCGCCCGGGACACGATCGTCAGCCGCTCACCGGTGTCGACGGCGTACTTGCCGTCGATGTAGTCGTGGCTGAGCTGACCGCTGGCGAGCCTGAAAGGCTCCTCACGACGCTCGTGTCCGCGCGTGCGGATCAGGTCGAATGCGGCTTGCCAGGTCTGTGAGCGGTTGGACACGCCGATATCCTATTCAGCCCTGGCGCGCCCGACGTGCCAACTCGACGGTCGCCGAACGTAATTCGTCGATCGCATCGATCGGGTCGGCATAGCCGATCCGGGTGTAGGCCAGGCCGCGGTCGGTGGTCAACCTCAAATCGAGCCCGTAGCGGTCGGCACCGGTACACGTCGCGGCCGTCGTATCGGGATATCCGCCGAGCGTGCGCGCCATCGCGACGAGCGAATCGGCGTGGTCGGCGTTGAGGTGGGCGATGGCCCCCGCGGAGTGCGGCGTCACGGGGTCGGGTTCGGCGGCGGTGTAGGCCTGCCCACTGGTCGAGTCCATCCGTCCGTAACCGCCCACCCAGCGGACCCGCGATACCCGCAGGACCCACAGCGAGAAGTCGCTGTAGTCGATGTAGTACTTGGCCGCGGCCACCGCGGCCAGATGTGCCTCCCTCGCGGCGTCGCGCTCGTCACCGAGGGGCGCCTCGACGCGTCCGGCGAGCGTGATCCTGGCGTTGGCGAGCGGATCCGACTCGGTGGCCGGGGCGACAATCGCGATGCTCGCCCTCGGGTCGGCCGCGAGGTTGCGTCCGTGCTCAGCCAGATTCGAGACACACAGCACCGGTGCCCCGCCGAGCAAGCCGTACGTGACGAACGACGCCCACGGGTCGCCGTCGGCGGTCAGCGTGGCAAGGGTGCCGCTGTTGGTCGACGCGGCGATGGTGCGCGCCTCCTCGGCCGCCGACGGGCGGGCGGTGTTGGCCGGCGCGGTGAGCGGCGGTGGGACGGTGGGGGCGTCACCGGGGTCCCCGTGATCGCGAGTCGCGCTTCCGGTCGTCACGACGGCACCCTATCTGGTGCGAGGCTACTGACGTCGGCGTTGATTACTTGCGTTTGCACGGCCTACGCATTGGACTCTGCGGCTTGCGTCGATGTTTTAGAATTGCAGGGGTTTTATCCCTAGTCGAGCAACAGAACTTCCGGAATCGGGTGCACCATGGTCGGGCCTGCGCTGCGTTCCTGGGCAGTTGCTGGCGTGCTCGCTGCGACGTTCGTGTTCGGCGGTGTGCCCGCCGCGGCGCCCGTGGTTGCCCAACCGGGCGACGACGAGGCCACCAGCCAGGACACCAACGAGCCCGACGACACCGGCAGCGGGTCGGAGGAGCAGAGCCCCGACGAGGCGAACCCGGACGAGCCCGACGAACCCGAGCAACCTGACGAGCCGGCCGGCGGCGGCTCAGTCGACGAATCCGGCGAACCCGAGATCAGCCGCGACAAAGACCCCGAACCCGACGATTCCGACGCCGAGGAGATCGGCGGCGGCGATTCCGGGGTTCGCGAAGAGCCCGCACCCAAGCCGCCGCCCGCAGCCGTTCCGACGTACGAGAACTCGATCAGGATTCCGTGGGTGCGGTTACCCGCAGCCGGCGAGATCCCCGCGGGGACCTGGCCGACCGCGTCGACGTTCTACACGACCATCGCCATCCCGGTACCGACCCTGGAAGAGTTCCTCCAGGCATTGCGGGTTGTCCCCGCGCCGGCGCCCGCGCCGGGTCCGGCCTTCCGGATCCAGGAGGAGGCGCCTCCGGTGGCCGATGCCACGACGGGGACCACCACGGCCGGCGGCGGTGGTGGAGGCGGTGCAATGGCCGAACCGGTGGTGTTCCGCGCCCCGCTGGTGAGCGTGCCGAGGGCGAGCACAGTGGCGGGCCGCCCGACCAAGACTCCGCCGGGCGCGCCCGCGGGTACGGCCGCGCCTCCCGGCGTCACGCAGCCAGGCGTCGCCGGTGTCCGGACCCCGGTGATCCGCGGTTCGGTCGCGCCGACCCCGGGCGCCACCGCCCCGCTGCCCGCGACTCCCGCCGGCGGACAGTCGCCCCGGGCTGGGGCCTATACACGCGGTATGACGAGTCCGACGCTGGCCGAGATCGCCGCGGTGGCACTGCCGGGCGTCGCCGGCCTGCTGTTCCTCACGTTCAGCGGCGGGATGATCGGCTATCGCCAGGCCAACAGCGCCCGCTTCGTGCGGACGGCCGGCGCGGAGCGCTTCCTGCCCTGATTGCTTTGCGGTCGACCTGGGTAGGTTCCAGACCATGACGCTGGCATTCGGCGAATGGATCATTCACCGGCGCTGGTACGCCGGCCGCACCCGTCAACTCGCCTCGGCCGAACCATCTTCGGTGACCTCACTCGGCCAGGACCTGGAACATGTACTCCTCGACGTCACCTATACCGACGGGTGCACCGAGCGCTACCAGGTGCTGATCCGTTGGGAGGACACCCCCGGCGACGGCTACGGGGACGGGGCTCTCATCGGGACGGCGACCGGCCCCGGCGGAACGCGGACGGCCTATGACGCGCTGTTCGACCCGCGGTCTGCGCGACACCTGCTGTCGCTGATCGACTCCTCGGTGACGGTGGACGGGTTGACGTTCAGCAAGGAACCGAACGTGACGCTACCGGTCGACGCGCCGCCGAAGGTGTCGGGCGCCGAGCAGAGCAACACCAGCGTGATCTTCGGCAAAGACGCGATGCTCAAGGTGTTCCGCCGGGTCACTCCCGGCATCAACCCCGACATCGAACTCAACCGCATTCTCGCCCGTGCAGGCAACCCGCATGTGGCCACCCTGCTCGGGTCCTACGAGACGTCCTGGTCGGGTGACGAATCGGAACCGTGCGCCCTCGGCATGGTCACTGCGTTCGCGGCCAACAGCGCCGAGGGTTGGGACATGGCGACGGCCAGCACGCAGGATCTCTTCGCCGACCGGGAGGGCGGCGACTTCACCGGCGAGTCCTACCGGCTCGGCCAAGCGGTCGCATCCGTGCATGCCACGCTGGCCGACACCTTGGGCGCGTCCGAGGAACCGTTCCCCGTCGACACATCTCTGCAGCGACTGGCGTCCGCCGCGCAGGCTGCGCCGGTGCTCGAGTCACACGTTGCGCTGATCGAGGAGCGGTATCGCAAGCTGGCAGGTAAGGCGATCACCGTGCAGCGTGTGCACGGCGACCTGCACCTCGGCCAGGTGCTGCGCACCCCGGAGAACTGGCTGCTGATCGACTTCGAGGGCGAACCCGGCCAGCCCCTGGAGGAACGTCGCAGGCCCGACTCGCCGCTACGGGATGTGGCGGGCGTCCTTCGCTCGTTCGAGTACGCCGCCTATCAGAACCGTGATCCCGAGCAGGCCGCCGCGGCTCAAAGCTGGGTGGATCGCAACAGTGCCGCGTTCTGCAGTGGCTACGCGGCGGTCGCAGGAGCAGACCCGAGGGACTCCGCCGACGTGCTCGCGGCCTATGAGCTGGACAAGGCTGTCTATGAAGCCGCGTATGAGGCCCGGTTCCGCCCGTCGTGGCTGCCGATTCCTATCCGCTCGATCGACCGCATTCTCGCCGGCTAACTCGCGCTCGGTCGACCTCAAGCTGGCAACCGTGGCCGCCAGGTAGGTCGCCGCCGCTCTTCGGCTCCTACACCCGGCCCGCCCGGCCGGTGGCAAACGAAAATCCGATGCCCGCTCGGCGGCCACGGTTGCAACAGCAACTTCAAGCTAACATACGAAATCCTGAAACGGACGCAACTCGGCTGCTTAAGCGTGATGGCGCACAACAGCTTTCACGCAGCGCTCAGACCGACTGAAGCACCATGACAGCGCGTGCCTCGACAGTGAGCTGCGCACCCGCCGGAAGTGGCCGCGAACCCTCCATGACCGCGCCCGCGACCGAATAGACCACCGGCTGCCACTTCTTGCCGAACTCTGTCGGTGGAAGCGTGAAGTCGATCGGCTCGTAATGGGCGTTGAAGAACAGCAGGAACGAGTCGTCGACAACACGCTGTCCGCGTGGGTCCATGTCGGGAATTCCCTGACCGTTGAGGAACACACCGACGGACTTGGCGAAGCCTGAGCCCCAGTCCTCGCCCGTCATCTCGGCGCCATCCGGGGTGAACCAGGCGATGTCCGGCAGGCCCTGCCCGCGGCGGCCCACCGGCTTGCCGCTGAAGAAGCGACGCCGACGGAAGACCGGGTGGTTGGCACGCAGCTGCGACACCGAGCGGGTGAACTCCAGCAGCTCGGTGTCGACGTTGTCCCAGTCGATCCAGGTGATCTCGTTGTCCTGGCAGTAGCCGTTGTTGTTGCCGCCCTGGGTGCGGCCCAGCTCGTCGCCGTGACAGATCATCGGAACACCCTGCGACAGCAACAAGGTGGTCAGGAAGTTCCGTTCCTGCTGACCTCTCAGCGCCAGGATCTCCGGATCGTCGGTCGGCCCCTCCACCCCGCAGTTCCACGACCGGTTGTGGCTCTCGCCGTCGTTGTTGTCCTCGCCGTTGGCCTCGTTGTGCTTCTCGTTGTACGAGACAAGGTCACGCAGCGTGAACCCGTCGTGCGCGACGACGAAGTTGATGGAGGCGACGGGCCTGCGCGCCGTGTGTTCGTAGAGATCGGCCGAACCGGTGAGCCGGTAGGCGAACTCGTCGAGGGTGGCTGGTTCGCCCCGCCAGAAGTCGCGGACGGTGTCGCGGTACTTACCGTTCCATTCCGTCCACTGCGGCGGGAAGTTGCCGACCTGGTAGCCGCCGGGGCCGACGTCCCACGGTTCGGCGATCAGCTTGACCTGGCTGACCGTCGGGTCCTGCTGGACGAGTTCGAAGAACGTGGCCAGCCGGTCCACTTCGTAGAACTCGCGGGCCAGCGTCGAGGCCAGGTCGAAACGGAAGCCGTCCACATGCATCTCGGTGACCCAGTACCGAAGTGAGTCCATCAGCAGCTGCAGCGCGTGCGGATGGCTGACGTTGAGGCTGTTGCCGGTCCCGGTGTAGTCCATGTAGTACCGCTTGTCGTCGTCGACAAGGTGGTAGTACGCGGCGTTGTCGATGCCGCGCATCGACAGCGTCGGCCCCATGTGGTTGCCCTCGGCGGTGTGGTTGTAGACGACGTCGAGGATGACCTCGATGCCCGCTTCGTGCAGCGCCCGGACCATCGCCTTGAACTCTTGCACCTGCCCGCCCGGATTCGGGTTGGAGCTGTACTTCGCGTCAGGGGCGAAGAAGCCGATGGTGTTGTAGCCCCAGTAGTTGGACAGGCCCTTGTCGATCAGCGTCGAGTCGTTGGCGAAGTGATGCACCGGCATCAACTCGATGGCGTTGACGCCGAGCGAGGTCAGGTGCTCGATGATCGCCGGGTGCGCGACGGCGGCGTACGTGCCGCGGATCTGTTCCGGGATGTCCGGGTGGGTCTGCGTGAGGCCTTTGACGTGGGCTTCGTAGATGACGGTGTCGGCGTACTCGTGGCTGGGCGGGCGATCCACCCCCCAGTCGAAGTAGGGGTTGATGACCACCGACTTCGGCATGCTCGGGGCCGAGTCGTCGTCGTTGCGGCTGTCGGGGTCGCCGAAGTTGTAGGAGAACAGCGACTGGTTCCAGTCGAAGGTCCCGTCGATGGCTTTCGAGTAGGGGTCGAGCAGCAGCTTGTTCGGATTGCACCGCAGGCCGCTGGGTGGGTCGTAGGGGCCGTACACGCGGTAGCCGTAGCGCTGGCCGGGTTCGATGTTGGGGATGAAGCCGTGCCAGACGAAGCCGTCGACCTCCGGCAACCGGATGCACGCGGTCTGCTCACCCTCGCTGTCGAACAGGCACAGTTCAACCTTCTCCGCGGCCTCGCTGAACAGCGCGAAGTTGGTGCCATAGCCGTCGTATGTGGCCCCCAACGGGTAGGCCTTGCCGGGCCACACCTCGAGAACGGGCGTTTGGGCCGTGGGCTGCGCGGCTGTGGTCAAAGAACACCTTCCTTCCGGTCAACGCGAAACTGCCCAATTAACGGGCATTGCAAACAATGGGGCCGGGTTCAGTCCGTCACATCGACCCCGGCAATCCGCATCGCGTCGACGGCGTCGGCGGTCGTGGTCGGCGAGACACCGGCCGTCAGGTTCAGCAGAACCTTCGTGGCGAACCCGTTGGTGACCGCGTCGGCGGCCGTGGCTTTCACGCAGTAGTCGGTGGCGATACCCACCACGTCGACGTCGCGGACACCGCGCTGACGGAGCCATTCGGCCAGCGGCGTGCCGTCGTCGTCAGCGCCCTCGAACCCGCTGTAGGCGGCCGAATAGTGGCCCTTCTTGAAGACGGCCTCTATCGGCGTGACGTCCAGGTCGGGGTGGAAGTCGGCGCCGGGCGTCTCGGCGACGCAGTGCACCGGCCACGAGTCGACGAAGTCGGGATCGGCCGAGAAGTGTGACCCGGGGTCGATGTGAAAATCTTTGGTGGCCACGACATGTCGATAGTCGTGAGGAGCGGCGAGAAGGTCGTTGATACCTCGGGCCACTGCCGCTCCGCCGTCGACGGCCAACGAGCCACCCTCGCAGAAGTCGTTCTGCACGTCCACGATGATCAGTGCCTTCATGGCTTTACGGTATCGCCGCTGCGCTCCACCCGCTGATGTGCCGTGAGCAGCAGATGGTCGAATGCCGCGCGCGGCGGCAGCGTCTCGTCGTACACGAGCTCGCCGTATGCGGCCAGCAACTGTTCGGCCAGCACGCGCAGCTTGACGTTCGTCTCCTGCGAGCGCCAGCGCAGCAGGTCGAACGCCGCCGCGGCATCGACGCGGTAGATCAGCATCAGCATGCCCTTGACCTGTTCGATGACCGCGCGGTTCTCGGTGATCTCGGCCACTGCAGCCGACACCATCGCCGTGGTCTGTGCCTCGGTCGGAGTCAAGTCCACGTAGAAGCCGTGCGTGCCGATGAGACGGCCCGTGTCGTCGAGAAGCTGATCACCGATGACCACTACCTCGTGGATGCCGCCGCGGGTGTCGATGATGCGGTGGCGGGTGGAGAAGGTGCGGTGGGTGCGCCGCATCTCCTCCAGCGTGCCGGCCACCTGCTTGCGGTCGTCCGGATGTTTGTGCGACAGCACCAATTCGGTAGTCGGTGTGACCGAACCGGGCTCGTAGCCGTGCAGGATCTGGACCTGCTCGGACCACTCCCACCGTTCGTCGGCGAAGTAGAACCGGAACCAACCGACGCGCTCGGGTGCGCCGCCGGCAAGCGCCTGCTCCAAGGAGTCTTCGCTCGTCACCGGCAAATTCTAGATCAGCCGCCGAAAAGCAGGTACAAACCTGTGAACGTGTAGCCCACCATCACCAGCATCATCGCCAGCTGACCGGTGAGCTGATGACGCTGCGGCAACACCGCCAGGGCGCGGTCGTGGGCGGCTATCACCCCGGCCACGTGGCCGACGACCACGAAGCCCACCTTGAGTGTCGCCAGCACCGCGGGATGCATCGAAAGTACGTACACCACTTCGGCATCGGCCATCCCGAACAGCCGGTGCACCGTCTGCTGGCCCCGCTCCACCAGATAGGTCAGGTAGTGGGCGAACACATATCCCAGCACGATCGGGATCAGCGAATGAGCAAGCAGCCCAGGCAGTTTGCGCCGCGTGCCGGCATCGACACCTCCGGTGGCGCGCGCCGCGAGGCTGAACGTCACGCCGACGACGGTCACGAAAAGCAGCAACCCCGCGGTCCGCAATGCGCTCGCGGCGAATGCCGTATCGGTCACCTCGTCGACGAAGCTGCGCATCTTCGGCAGCGCCGAGAAACTGTCGAACGCCGTGGATCCCAACAGCACCGACAGGACAGCGACGATGCCGGGTCGCACCGGCAACGTCAGCAGGTTGTCGAACGGATTGCCGAAGGCGATCCGGCCGTCTGCGTTGCGGCGCAAGGGCGAGAACCGGGATGCTACAACGCCGTAGACCTCGAACGGGTCGGCACGCGCACACCACCGGGTGCCGCACCAGAAGGCGCCGGCCAGCGTCACGGCGAGGTAGATGAGCAGCCACGTCCGGATCGCCCCGAGCGACCCGGGGTCGGGACTCGCCAACTCCAGCCACACGAACGCGAACAACCCGGCTGCGGCCGGCCAGTAGCCGAGCGCATCGGGATACCTGCCACCGAACGTCGGGCCGCCGAGGAACCGGCGCAGCGCCCGCACCGGCGAGAGCACCCGCCACACCGGGCCGATGGCCACCGAGAGCGCTACCAGACCGACCCACATCAGTACGTAAAACACGCCAGGAAGCGGATTTTCGGCGTTCTGGGGACCGAAGAACGACGCCACGGCGACCCAGGCGGTGAAAAGGAGCGCCGCCGCGGCCAGTGCCCAGCGCGTCGCCGGGGCGTCGACGGCGCGGGTCACCCACCCGGGAAGTGGCCGGCCGGGTCGCGCCGCGTCGAACCGTGGTTTACGCCATGCCAGCGCGACGACAGCGAAGGTGAACGTCAACGCCCAGGCAGCGCCGATCAGCGCGTAGGTGAACGGAATTGGGAGATCTGCCGATCCACCGAGACCGTGGGCGAGGATCTGAGAGGTCACTGCACCTGGACGGTGGCGATGGTGGTGCCCAACTCGTGCAGTTCGATATCGACGCGGCCCGGGACGCCGACACTGAACTGGAACGACTGAGCCGGACCGATGGCCACGGGGAAGGTGTGCTCGGGGGAGGAGTGCACATGCAGCTCGTCGGTGGCATCGCTGTCGACGCGGATCACGATCTGCTCATCGAGGCCTGCCTGCAGCTGCTCGTTGGTGGGGGTGACCTTGCCGCCCTTGATCGTGACGTCGACGACCAGCCGCTCAGGCGCATGCTGGGTGTCGGTCATCTCGGTGGGATTCACCGTCGCTGTATTGGATTGTGTCGGGGTGTCAGCTGTTTCGGTGGTGCTCCCGCAGCCCGCGAGTAGTAGCGCCGTAGCGGAGATGGCCAGGAATTTCTGTGCAGTCGTTGTCACTGTTCCCTGTCTTGATCGGGCTTGCGCCGGTTCTTTGCAGCGATGTACACGATCACCCCGGCCACGACGATGGCCGGCGCGAACGCTGGCACCGCGAGCCAGATCGGGTGGTCGGCGAGGACGACCACCTCTGGCCTCGCGTTCATGATTGGGCGGACGGCTGGTACTCGGCCTCGCTGCCGCTGGATTCGCTGTTGTTGATCCGTCCACCGCCCCAGGTGATTCCGGCAATCATCGCAAGCGTGCAGACCAGCACCACCAGGCATCCGATGAGCCACAGCGACGCGGGGATGTCCGGGCTGCGCTCGCGCTGAAGAATCGTGATCTCGGAGACGAACGGCCGCGTGAACTGCGCCTCGGCCGGCACCTCCTGCGCACCGATGCCGGGGTCACCCGCAAGGTAGATCGGGACCGCCGTGAGCATGCGTCCATCGTGGACGCGCAGCAGTGTCTTCCACGTTCCCGACACCGGCATCGGCTCGGTCGAGACGTAGTGGCCGGGACCGACCTTCTCCAGCGGGTCGACGAATTGACCCGTCTGGTTGGCCAGCCCGCCCTGCCAGCCCAGCACGGCCACCCAGTTCGGATTGTCGCTGATGAGGGTCGGCGGGTTGAACCGTACGTCGGCGGTGACGTAGCGGCCCTCGCCGGGCCCCTGGGCCTCGGTGAGCGTGACCGACGCGGTCGCGTCCTGCGGCGTGTTGTAGCGCAGGCCGTTGGCTGCCGCGATGCCGATGACGAGCACGGTCAACGCGACCAGTCCGGCACCGAGCTTGCGTCCCGGGATGCGCTGGCCGGTGATCACCATGCCCGCCATTGCCCCGCAGGTGCCCACCAGCACGGCGACCGGAATCGCCATCGCGAGTGCCTCGGGCCAGATGCTCGTCGGCCAGGCGAGCGGGTAGACGGCGTTGATCCACAGCGACTCGAGCCAAAGCCCGACGGTGGCGATGCCGAGACCGGAGACCGCGCCGAACACGATGGGCCGCTTGAACAGTGGCGTCAGCGCCACCAGTTCCACGACCAGTGCGGCGCCGAGATAGAGCGGAAACCAGTTGACCGGTGCGTCGAGCACAGGTGCCACCAGGAATGCCACGATGCCGCGCAGCCCGATGGCGATGACCGCCGCGATCAGGGCGGCGCCCCGGCCCAGGAAGATCCGCGCCATCACCAACGCCAGGGCTGCGGCCGCAGCGATCAGCATGGGCTGGAAGACCTGCCGGAACTGCGGAACGCCGAAGTCGAACTCGATCTGGTACACCGAGGCGCCGATCAGCACGCCCGCGAAGGCGAGGTAGAGAACAAACTTCAGGCCGATGCCGTCGCGCGGAATATCAGGCGCGACCGAGCGCTTGCCCTCGTACTCCAGGTAGGCCGCCGCCAGCGTCGAGAAGCCCGCTCCGCCGATCATCATCAGGTGGGTAGGCCCCCACAGCGTGACGTCCTGGCCGAAGATGCGGTGCCAGATGTCGTCGAGCGGGAAGCCGAGGAGGGCGTACATACCGCAACCGGCCATCACGATGCCGCCGACCGGCGCGTACCAGTCGTCGGTGATGCGGACCGCGGCCGGACCCGGCCGGTTCTCTGCGCCCAGCGGCAGCACCATCGCGGTGCAGCCGGCCACGAAGATGCCGAACAAACCGATCAGGATGAAGTAGTGGGCCGGGTTGGCCAGCGCGCCGTCGTCGCGACCGTTGCCGATGTGCAGGCTGACGTCCCAGATGAAGCCGAACAGCGCACAGATGATCGACGACGTGAACAGCGCGACCGGCAGAGCGACCCAGGACGGCCGTTTGAACCGGCGCCCCGTCCAGTCGGCAAGGCTGGTCAGCCACGTGATCTTGTGGTTGCGGTGCATCCACCCGATCCACAACAAGATCGCCGCGACGATCCCGCCCGCCACCGTCAGCGCGATGATCTCGTGAATCGCGGTGCCGCCGCCTTCGCTCCCGCCCGACTGCTGAGCCAGCACCGATACCGCCAGCTGAGATTGCTCCATTGCCGCCCCTTGCTTTCGCGTGGCCGAACCTACTGGGCGGTAATGTTGCCAGAACAGACCCAGGTGAAACCAGGGGTACCGGGTTTTGTTGAACGCCTCCGAAATGTGATCAACAGCGTCAATATGACTGCATGTCCGGGGGGAAGACCGTCATTGAGCTGCGCGTACACGGGGTCTCCGGTACGCCGCCAGAAGCGATGCTGGGATGTCCGAAAGAGTTTCTCGAACAAGTTGCCGGCGATGACGACGCCGGGTTCTTCCGAAGGCCCGACTGGGTGGATCGGGCCGCGATGCCGCCGGACGAGAAGAAATGGTGGCGCCGGATGGAGGCGTACTCCTGGGGTGGGTTGACGTCCCGTAAGGCGACCCGCGCGGTGTGGCTGCTCTTCCTGCCCTTCAGCCTCATCAACCTTGCGCACTGGATGCTGCCGATCGCCGCGCGGCCTCGCGCGGCCGGCTGGGCCGTCAGACTTCTGAGGTTGCTCGCCCTGTCGTTCACCTTGACCTTGCTCGCGGCGATGGCCGCAGCCGTCCTCGACATCATCGTCTGGCAGTGCACGAGCATCGACTACTGCAACGCCGGGTGGGGACCGCTGGCGCTGCTGTCGTCATGGCCAATGGGAGTCCGGCTTGCGATCGGCGCCGTTCCCCTGGTGATGGTGATCGTGGCGTTGTGGCGGCTCGGGCGGGAGGAGGCAACAATCCCCCCGGATCCGGTGCTGACCGGAGCCGCGGTCCAGGGTCCCGATCGCGTACTGCTCGACAACACCGCTTCACCACCTGAAGCAGTTGTCAGTGAGAAGGATCCCTCGCCGCTGACGAAGTCCACGTTCTGGAATCGCGACGATTCGGTGGGGTGCATGCGCGCATGCCATGTCACCGCGTGGACGGCAAGTCTCGGCGCGTTGGTGCTCGCGGCGCCGGTGAGCGACAGCCGCGGAGAATCGGCAGACACGGTCGACTGCGCACTTCTCATTGTGAATCTTGTGCTGCTGGCGCTGTCGGTGCTGGCGACAGCGTCGACCACCATGACGGGGCGGGGAGGCACGTGTGCGTCGGCGCGGATTCGCCGTGGTCTGCACGTGATGCGCTGGTGGGCCCTGGTAGTTCTCGCGATGTCCTTGGTGTGGGTTGCGGCGTCGTACCGACCGCCGAAGCAGGAACCGCCGTCGTTCCTTCCTGGCCTTCAATCCTTTGTCAGTTGGCTGACCGCCGCACAGGCGCTGATGTTGCTCCTGGTGCTGGTCTGCCTTATCTGGTCGAAGGCCCGTCTGGGCGCAACAGACGGTTACGAGCCGACGCTCAAGGGCTACACGGCGTGGTTCGTGGCGCTGTTGGGCTGGCTCATCGGCATAGGTTTCAGCGCGGCGGTCGGTCTCTGGACGGCCCAAACCTTCGGCACCTGGGTCTCTTCCGTCGAAGAGGCGACAGCGATGAAGACGAATCGGCAGGCGGAGTTGAACGGGGCGGACGTCGCGGACAGCGTGCGTGCCGTCAGTGCACCGGCACCCCTGATAGTGCCGCCGGTGTATGTATGGACTGCGGTAGCCGCCCTCGTGGTCGTAGTCGTCGCATTCGTGGCCGCATTCTGCGTGTATCGGCGAGCGCTCGGTCAACGCGCCGTCGACCGCACGGACAAGCTGGCTTCGTCGGGCCGAGACATCGAGACCAACGCCGCTGCAGCGGTGCTCAAGAAGATCCGACGAAGCCGACAACTTGCCACGTTGACCGACCGTGGAATCAATCTCGCCGCCTTGCTGGCCCTGGTTGCGGCCGCGCTCGGGCTTGCCGCCATCGTGCTGCTGTATCTGGTAACTGCGCCCGCGGTCAACACGTTTGTGCGAGATCGCTTGGGAGGCATATCTGTAACCGCCACCGTGGCAATCATTTCGGGCTTCGTGGGTCTGGTCGTGCTGGCCGCTCGCAATAGGAACACGCGACGCACCGTGGCGATCCTGTGGGATGTCATCACATTTTGGCCCCGCGCCAACCACCCGCTCACCCCACCGTCCTACGGCGGCAGGACAGTCTTCGACTTGCGACTCCGGATGCGGGTGCTCAGGGAGTCGGAGGAATCGGCCGAGGTCATTCTGGTGGCGCACAGCCAGGGCACCGTCATCGCGGCGGCGACAATGATGCAGGCCACCGAGTCTTGGGAACGCTATCCTCTCTTGACTTTCGGCTCCCCGTTGCGGCGCCTCTACGCGCGCAACTTCCCGGCGTACTTCAACAGCTGCGCACTGGAAAACATCAGGAAGTCACCCGAGGAGCGGACTCCGCGGTGGATGAACCTGTGGGCGTTGACCGATCCGATCGGCAGCTGGGTCTTCGATCAGTCAACCGTGTATCTCGGGGGCGATCCGGAGCCCAAACCGATGGTCGACATGATCGCCGACGTGGATTGCCGCATTTTCGATGTGATGCAGTTGGTTCCGCGAGCAGGTCTTTATGATGTGTCGAGTACTGCTGCCATATGCGGACATTCGGGCTTCTGGAATCGCGGCGAATACATCAAGGCAGTATGCGCGTTGCAGACGCTCGTGGTCGGCGAAGAAGGTGTGCTCGACATGACCTCCATGGCGAGATCCGATCAAATGTAGCCTTACTTCCGCGGTGGACGAAGAACTTTCATCGCCATCTGCATGATCGGGGACGGAATGCGGTCCTTCATCGTCAGCGCCGAGGCGCCCACCTGCGTCCGTATCGGGGTACCGCGGCCGAAAGTGCGGTTGAGCGGACCCCCGCTCGGTTCCAGATCGACGTGCAATGGCGGTCTGCCGTCGGCGGCGCCGAGTGCGTTGGAGATGACCATTCGCTGAATCTCGCTGGTGCCCTCGAAGATGGTGTACAGCTTGGCATCTCGATACCACTTCTCCACGGGGTGGTCTTTGACGTACCCGTAGCCGCCCATGGTCTGGATGGCGCGCTCGGTGGCCTTCACGGCGAGCTCGCTGGCCGCCAGCTTCGACATCGACCCCTCGCCCCGTTCGAACGGCACGCCCGTGGCAGCCATCCAGGACGCCCGCCAGGTGAGCAGCCGCGCGGCATCCAGGGCTGTGGCGATATCGGCGAGCGGGAACGCGATGCCCTGGTTGTCGATGATCGGCGCCCCGAACGCCTCACGCCGGTTGGCGTACTCCGTCACGTACTCCAAGGCGGCCCTGGTGATCCCGAGCGCCTGCGCGGCAACCATCGGCCGGGTCTGCTCGAACGTACCCAGCGTCGCAGAGCCCGAGTGCTTTCCGCCCTCGACCGCTTCGCGAGCGCGAGCCAACTTGTGGTCGAGCTTCTCCTGTCCGCCCAGAAGGTGATCGCCCGGCACCCGGACGGAGTTGAACTTCAACTCCGCGGTGTGGGAGGCGCGGCAGCCGAGCTTGTCCAGCTTTCGCACCATGTCGAGACCAGGTGTGCCGCCGGGCACGATGAACAGGGCCTGCCCCTTGTGTCCGAGCTCCTGATCGACGACGGCATTGACGACGTGGACATTGGCGATACCGCCGTTGCCGATCCACATCTTGTGGCCGTCGATGATCCAGTCATCACCGTCGCGGCGGGCAGTGGTTCGCAGATTTCGGACGTCACTGCCGCCCTCGGGCTCCGAGATCGCCAGCGCCGCCAGCTTGAGATCGCCCGGCGTGCCGAAACACTCCGGCGCCCACTGCAGCATCTGCTCCGGAGATGCGGCCTGGCCGATCGCCGACAGCGCGAGAGCGGGCATGACCACAGCGAGCCCGATGCCTGCACACCCCCAGAACAGCTCTTCCATGAACATCGGCAGCGACAGGCCAGTCGGGTCGCCGATGAGATCGCGATAGAACAGCGGGCTGTAGAAGCCTCTCGTGGCCGCCTCCTCCAATACCGGCCACGGGAACTCCTGGCGCTGGTCGTAGTCGGCGGCGACGGGCCGGACGACCTGTTCGGCGAACTCGTGCGCGCGCCGTGCGAGGTCGTGCTGGGCAGCTGTGGGGGTGATGTCGAAGGTCATGAAGAACTCCCGGTTTGAGTGCACACCTGTTCACTGGTACCCAGTTCGCCACGGCGGGAATCGGCCAGTTCTACCGTGGTGGGATGCGGATCTCACGGCTTCGCCAACGGGACGGCACGACATGTGGGCCGGCCGTCGCCGTCATGGCGGCCGCGCTCCTGCACCCCGGCTTTCGGCCCGTGCTCGCAGGTCAGGGCCGGTTCTCGGACGAGCAGGTACGGGTGCATGCGTCGATCAACCTGCTGTGGCCTCGTCGGTTGGGGACGACGCCGCCGGCGATGTCGCGGGCGATCACGGTTCTCTCCCGAGGCTCCCGCTACCGGTGGCGGCTGTGGTGGGGCAGGCGCGACGGGCTGGCCGACGTGCTCGATGCGCTCGACGCGGGGCGGCCGGTGGCGATGCTCGTCGGCCGCGTGATTCCGAGACACTGGGTGCTGCTCGTCGGCGTCGCGGGCGAGATGCTCGAGTGCTACGAGCCGTCGTCCGGAGAGTTCCGCGTGGTCGACCTCGACGCCGTGCGGTTCGGGCGTCTGAAGAATGTGGGCTATCCGCGCCCCTTCGCGTTCGTGTTGCCCAGGTTCTCGACCCGTTCGGCGACGGCCTGATCGCCCATCTACCCGGCGCTGGCCTCGGCGATCCGACGTTGCGCCTCGCCGACCGAGATGCGTAGGCGCCGGGCGAGCACATCGGCCCACGGTGCCCCGGCGAACTCGACGGGCGGAGGAGCGGCAACCATCTGACCGAGTAGTCGCTTCTGCAGTACGGACAGCTGCTTCGTCACGGCGTCCAGCCGCACCAAGAGTGCACGCTGATCGGCAGGTTGCAGCGACTGAAACGGGAGGGCGGCCAGCGCCCGGTGTGCGCGGTCTACGGCGTCGAGCGCGGACATCACTTCTTTCTTCGAACTCATGTTCGACAGAGTATGGGCGGGGTCCGACACGTCGATACGCTGGCGACATGGCCAGAAAACTCGCCACAGCCGATACCGTCACGCTGTCCGAACTCCTCGACTTCGTCCGGCCTCGGCACCGGATGGTGCTCACCACATTCCGCTCGGACGGGTCTCTGCAGAGCTCACCGGTCAGCGGCGGCGTCGACGCGCAGGGGCGGATCGTCGTCGCGAGCTACCCCCAACGCGCCAAGTCTGCGAACATCCGCCGCAGGCCTCGCGCGAGCGTTGTCGTGTTGTCCGACGAGTTCGACGGTCCCTATGTGCAGATCGACGGGCCCGCGGAAGTTGTCGAGCTTCCCGAGGCGGTCGAACCGCTCGTCGATTACTTCCGGTCCATCGCAGGTGAGCATCCGGACTGGGACGAGTATCGGCGGGCGATGCGGGACCAAGGGAAGTGCCTGATCAGGCTCAGTCCGCAGCGGTGGGGCCCGGTCGCGACGGGAGGCTTTCCGCCCTCGTAACGGGGCCACGGCCGGGAGGCTGAACAGGACGCCCCGCGTCGTCTGTGATAGTCAGAGCTAGCAGACACATTGCGTCAGCTAGCACGTCAAACTATAGTCTGGACACATGTCCAGGAGGGTTCGGATTTCTTGCTGCACACAATTCGGCCAGCTCAGGGCCGCTCTCCGGGATCTGTGAGCTGAGTATGCGCATCGCCTTGCTGTCGTATCGAAGCAAGACCCACTGCGGTGGCCAGGGGGTCTACGTTCGGCATCTGAGCCGCGGACTCGTCGAGCTTGGTCACGACGTCGAGGTCTTCTCCGGTCCGCCCTACCCCGAGATTCTGGATCCCCGGGTGCGTCTGACGGAGGTGCCCAGTCTCGACCTCTACCGAGAGCCGGACCCCTTCCGCATCCCGCGGCCGAGCGAGATCAAGACGAGCATCGATCTCGAAGAACTGCTGACCACCTGGACGGCGGGCTTCCCCGAGCCGAAGACGTTCAGCATGCGCGCCGCGCGGCTGCTCGCCGCTCGCCGCGACGAGTTCGACGTCGTGCACGACAACCAGTGCCTGGGCACGGGCCTGCTGGAGATCGCGGCGTCGGGCATGCCCGTGGTGGCCACCGTGCATCATCCGATCACCAGGGACCGGGTGCTCGAGGTGGCCGCGGCCAAGTGGTGGCGCAAACCGCTGGTGCGCCGTTGGTACGGGTTTGCTGAGATGCAGAAGGAAGTCGCGCGCCAGATTCCCGAACTGGTGACCGTATCGTCCACCTCGGCGGCGGACATCGCCGATGATTTCGCCGTCAACCCCGACCAGCTGCACGTCGTGCCCCTGGGTGTGGACACCGAGTTGTTCCAGCCTTCCGAGCAGCGGGTGCGCAACCGCATCATCGCGATCGCCAGCGCCGATGTACCACTCAAGGGTGTGAGCCACCTGCTGCACGCCGTCGCGCGCCTGCGCGTCGAGCGTGATCTGGAACTGCAGCTCGTGGCGAAGCTCGAACCCAACGGGCCGACAGAGAAACTGATCGCCGAGCTCGGGATCTCCGACATCGTGCACAGCTCGAGCGGGCTGTCCGACTCGGAGCTGGCCGAGCTGCTGTCGTCGGCCGAAGTCGCCTGCATCCCTTCGCTGTACGAAGGTTTCTCGCTGCCCGCGGTGGAAGCGATGGCCAGCGGCACGCCGATCGTGGCGAGCCGGGCCGGTGCGCTGCCCGAGGTCGTCGGAGCCGACGGTGAGTGTGCCCGGCTGGTCAAACCGGCCGACGTGGCCGAGCTGACCGCGGTGCTCGGCGAACTGCTGGATTCCCCAAGGGAATTGCGCAGACTCGGTGACAACGGCAGGCGCCGCGCACTCGAGGTGTTCAGTTGGGAATCTGTAGCCGCGCAGACCGTCGCGGTGTACGAGAGGGCCTGTGAGAGGGTCGCGACATGCTGACCGTGGACTATGACCTGCTCGGCGTCGGCGCCGGGACGAAGGTGATCGACGTCGGATGCGGCGCCGGACGCCATACCTTCGAGGCATTCCGGCGGGGCGCCGACGTCATCGGATTCGACCAGAATGTCTCGGATCTCAACGATGTCGATGAGATCCTGCAGGCGATGAAGGAACAGGGTGAGGCGCCCGCGTCGGCCAAGGGTGAGGCCGTCAAAGGCGACGCCCTCGACCTCCCGTACGCCGACGGCACGTTCGACTGCGTCATCGCCTCGGAGATTCTGGAGCACATTCCCGCCGACGAGAAGGCCATCTCCGAGCTCGTCCGTGTTCTCAAACCTGGTGGCGCGCTGGCGATCACCGTGCCCCGGTGGCTGCCCGAGAAGATCTGCTGGGTGCTCTCCGACGAGTATCACGCCAACGAGGGTGGCCATATCCGCATCTACCGGGCCGATGAACTGCGCGACAAGGTGCTGGCGCACGGCTTGACCCTGACGCACACCCACCACGCCCACGCCCTGCACTCGCCGTTCTGGTGGCTCAAATGTGCTGTGGGAACGGAGAAGAACAACCACCCGGCGGTGACCGCCTACCACAAGCTGCTGGTGTGGGACATGATGAGTCGGCCGTGGCTGACGCGCACCGCAGAAGCTGCGCTCAACCCGCTGATCGGCAAGAGCGTCGCGCTCTACTTCAGAAAGCCGCCCACTGCTGATGCATGACATTCCCGGCGTGCCGGGCGTGTTCACGCCGGCGCAATGCCGGCAGACAGCCGAATCCATTGCCGCGACCCAGGAGTCCAGCGGCGCGATTCCGTGGTCGGTGGGCGGACATACGGATCCGTGGGACCACGTCGAGAGTGCCATGGCGCTGACCGCGGCGGGTTTCATCGAACCGGCCCGCGCCGCGTTCGAGTGGTCGCGCACGACGCAGCGCCCGGACGGTACCTGGCCGATCCAGCTGCGGGACGGCGTCGTCGAGGACGCCAACAGTGACACCAATTTCTGCGCCTACATCGCAACCGGCGTCTGGCACCATGTCCTCGTCACCGGCGACCGCGGCTTCGCGCTGACCATGTGGCCGGTGGTGGCCAAGGCGATCGACTTCGTTCTCGAATTGCAGTCCAGCACAGGCGAAATCGCATGGGCGCGCGGTGCGGGTGGGGACGCCGACGAGGCGCTGCTGACGGGGTGCGCGAGCATCCACCACAGCATCCGGTGCGCACTCGCGCTGGCCGACTACGTCGACGACCCCCGGCCCGAATGGGAGGTCGCGGTAGGCAGGCTCGGACACGCGATCGCCCACCACCCCGATGCGTTCGTCACCAAGGACCGGTGGGCGATGGAGTGGTACTACCCGATTCTGGGCGGCGCACTGCGCGGGTCCAGGGCGCACGCACGCATCGACGAGCGCTGGGACGATTTCGTGGTTCCCGGCCTGGGGATTCGGTGCGTGGACGACCGCCCGTGGGTCACCGGAGCCGAAACCTGTGAATTGGTCATGGCTTTGGAGGCGCTGGGGCAGCGGTCACGGGCCCACGAACAGTTCGCGGCCATGCACCACCTTCGCGAGGAAGACGGGTCCTACTGGACCGGCCTGGTCTACGACGACGGCAAGCGCTGGCCCGTCGAGCGCACCACGTGGACGGGCGGAGCAGTCATCCTGGCCGCCGATGCCCTGTCGGGAACCACTCCGGGAAGTGGCATCTTCCGAGGGTCGGAGCTGCCGAGAGGCCTTGAGGGCGAATACGATTGCGAGTGCGCGACCAGCGACCGCTAGAGCTCTCCCGCCGCACCCGACACGCGCTCCAAGACCCGCATCGAGCCGGTCGCCAGAACTTCGCGGAATGCGCCGGTGTCCAGTGCGCGCCGGTAGATCAGGAACGGAGCCTGGCCTCCGTCGGCCGGGTCGGGGAAGACGTCGTGGATGATCAGCGCGCCACCGACGTCGACCCACCGGGCCCAGCCGTCGAAGTCGCGGTTGGCGGCCTCCTCGGTGTGGCCACCGTCGATGAACAAGAGCCGCAACGGAGTTCGCCAACCGCGAGCCACCACGGGCGAGCGTCCGACGATGGCGACGACGTGGTCGTCGAGCGCGGCGGCGTCCAAGGTGTGGCGCAGCGTGGGCAGCGTGTCGAACAACCCCGTCACCGCGTCGACCATCGACGAATCGTGGTACTCCCACCCGGGCTGATGCTCTTCGGAACCGTGGTGGTGGTCGACGGTGTAGACCAGGCCGCCGGTCTGCTGCGCGGCGGCTCCGAGCATCACCGTGGACTTGCCGCAGTAGGTGCCGATCTCGACGCCCACACCGTCGCCCAGATAGCGCACAGCGGTGTTGTAGAGCGTGCGCCCTTCGTCGGCGGGCATGAAGCCGGTGACTCGCTCGGCCAGCTCGAACAGGGCCGCTGCCGCGGGCGGAAGGGCAGTCTGGGTGTCGTCCATCGCGCCCAACTTACCGTTGCTGAGCCGCTGGCGACCCTAGTGGTTCCCGAATAGGTGTAGTAGCGTCCGGACATGTGTCCGATCCGACGCTGGAGTCGACTCGGCGCCGCCTGACGGCCCGACAGGCCGACACCGTGGACCGGCTCGGCCGCGCCGCGCTCGAACTGCTCAGACGCGACGGTTTCGCCGGCCTGACGGTGCGACGGGTGGCCGCGGAGGCCGGCGTCGGAGCCGCGACCGCCTACACGTACTTCTCGTCGAAAGAGCACCTCGTCGCCGAGGTTTTCTGGCGGCGGTTGACGTCCTCGCCGTGTGTTGAGCATGCGTCGGCCGATCAGGCGACCCGGGTCACCGAGGTACTTGCGCACATCTCGCTGCTGGTCGCCGACGAACCCGAATTCGCGGGCGCGGTGACCACCGCCCTGCTGGGTAAGGATCCTGACGTGGAGGTGCTTCGTCAGCGCATCGGACGCGACATCCGTGACCGGCTCTCCACGGCGCTCGGTCCCGACACCGACCCCGGAGTCATCGACGCCCTGGAGATGCTCTATTCGGGAGCCCTGGTGCGCGCCGGCATGGGGTACGCGTCGTATCAGGAGATCGCCGCGAAGCTGGAGAGGTCCGCCCGGCTGATACTCGGTTGAGTCGTCCCGGCTCAGCGCGGCCCGAGCAGCGCCGTCGCTGCAGTGGCCGCCGGCTCGGCGATGCCGCGGATGTCACGGCCGTCTTCGACGAAAAGTGCTGTCAATTCCCGTAAGCCACCGAGCAGGATCAGGGCGATGGGCGGGGTGATCGGGCCGAGCCCGGCGCGGCGGAAGCCCTCGCCGCTGGTCAACGCCACGAGCATGTCGGTGAGGTCCTGCATCACCCGCCGGTGCAGTGGGCGAGCCACCGCACCCAGCGCCGGTGCCTCGCGGATCCAGCACAGCGTGATCGCCGGCCGGGCGCTGATGTGGTCGACGTAGGCGCCCACCGCCTGGCGGATCTGAGATCTCCAGTCGCCGTCGGCGTCGACGGTGGCGTTGATGCTCGCGATCAGGTCGGCGTTGTTCCTGCGCAGCAGCTCGATCAGGCATTCCTCCTTGCTGGCGAACTGCTCGTAGAACGTGCGCTTGGACGTCTTTGCGTGCCGCACGACATCGGCGACGGTGGTCTCGCGGTAACCGCGGTCGGCGATGGAGGCGGCAAGGCCGTCGAGCAACCGATCGGCCGTTGAGGAAGGCCGTGCGGCCGCTGCCTCGATCGTCGTCACTGGAACCACCTCCAACCCCTTGCGTCCTGCTGGTACCAACCGGTACCGTACCCGACATGACAGCGGTACACGGAAGTACCAAGCAACGCCCCAGCGCATCGGCAGTGCCGTCCGAGGTTCGGCTACCACCCGCGCCGCGCATCCCGCGCGTGCTGCAGGCGGTCGGGTTCTCGGTGTCGCGGAAGTGGACCGTGCGCCAGATCGCGCGGCGTCACGGCGACATTTTCGCGATGAAGCTTCCCGTCTTCGGTCCGACGATCATGGTGACCGACCCGGCACTGGCCAAGCAGTTGTTCATGGCCAACACCGACGACGTCGGCAACATCCAGCCCAACCTGTCCCGAGTGCTGGGCTCAGGTTCGGTGTTCGCGCTCGACGGAACCGACCACCGCCGCCGGCGCAAGCTCCTGACGCCGCCGTTCCACGGCAAGAGCATCAAGAACTACGAGCGGATCTTCGAAGAGGAGACCCTGCGGGAGATGGCGGGCTGGCCCGAGGGGCGACCGTTCGAGACTCTCGAACCGATGATGCGGATCACGCTGAACTCCATCCTGCGCGCGGTGTTCGGCGCCGACGGCGCACATCTGGACGAGTTGCGGCGGATCATCCCGCCCTGGGTCACGCTCGGGTCGCGACTGGCGGTGCTGCCCACCCCACGGCGCACCTATGGTCGGTTCAGCCCGTGGGGCCGCCTGGCGACCTATCGGCGCCACTACGACGACGTCATCGGCCGGCTGATCGACTCCGTCGCGTCCGATCCCGAGTTCGAGAGCCGGGACGACGTCCTTGCGCTGCTCCTGCGCAGCACCTACGAGGACGGCTCCACGATGTCGCGTCAGGACATCGGCGACGAACTCCTCACGCTTCTGGCCGCGGGCCACGAGACCACCGGGGCGACGCTGGGCTGGGCATTCGAGCGGATCAGCCGTCATCCCGAGGTGCTGGCCGAGCTGGTGGCAGAGGCCGACACCGACGACAACGAATACCGGCAGGCCACCATCCTGGAGATCCAGCGGGCGCGCACCGTCATCGATTTCGCGGGCCGCCACGTCTACGCGCCGACGTTCGAACTCGGCGATTGGGTTATTCCGCAGGGCTATTCGATCGTCGTCGCGATCAACGAGGTGCATCAGCGAGTGGCTGAGTACGCCGATCCGGAGCGTTTCGACCCGCAGCGCTTCGTGGGGCAACGCCCGACGAACTTCTCGCACATCCCGTTCGGCGGCGGTACCCGGCGCTGCGTCGGCGCCGCGTTCGCCAACGTCGAAATGGATGTGGTGCTGCGGACGGTGTTGCGGCACATGACAATCGAGACGACCGCCGCGCCGGGGGAGAAGATGCACTCACGCGGAGTGGCCTACACCCCCGCCGACGGCGGTCGCGTCATCATGCACCGGCGCTAGCTGACTTCACTCCGTCTCGGGAGCTTCCAGCCCGCGCGGGGGAAGTGGCAGGTGTACCCGTTCGGGTAGCGCTCCAGGTAATCCTGGTGCTCCGGCTCGGCCTCCCAGAAGTCCGGTGCCGGGCTGACTTCGGTGACGACCTTGCCGGGCCACAGCCCTGAGGCATCCACGTCGGCGATGGTGTCCAGCGCCACCTGGCGCTGATCGTCGTCGACGTAGAAGATCTCCGACCGGTAGCTTGTCCCGACGTCGTTGCCCTGCCGGTTCTTCGTCGTCGGGTCGTGGATCTGGAAGAAGAATTCCAGCAGCGTGCGATAGTCCGTCTGCGCCGGGTCGTAGGTGATCTCGATCGCCTCGGCGTGGCCGGGATGGTTGCGATAGGTGGGGTGATCGTTCTGGCCGCCGGTGTAGCCCACCCGGGTGGATACCACCCCGGGCTGCTTGCGGATCAGATCCTGCATGCCCCAGAAGCATCCGCCTGCCAGCACTGCTCGCTTGTAGTCGCTCACGCTTGCTCCTTCTCGGTGGCTTTCTCAGAAGCACTGAACAATCCACGGTACTGCCCGTAACCCTCGGCCTCGAGGTCGTCGAGGTGGATGAAGCGCAACGCCGCGGAGTTGATGCAGTAACGCAGACCGCCCCGATCGCGCGGGCCGTCCTTGAAGACATGGCCCAGGTGGCTGTCCCCGGCCGACGATCGCACCTCGGTGCGGATCATCAGATGCGAGAAATCGCGCTTCTCGATGACATTCGCGGAGTCGATCGGGCGGGTGAAGCTCGGCCACCCCGATCCGCTCTCGAACTTGTCGACCGAGGCGAACAACGGCTCGCCCGAGACGACGTCGACATAGATGCCCGGCTCGTGATTGTCCCAATATTCGCCGGTGAAGGGCCGCTCGGTGCCGTTCTCCTGAGTGACGTGGTACTGCTCGGGAGACAGCGCGTTCACAGCGGCGGGATTCTTGTTGTATTCGCGTGTCATAGCGCCCATATAACCCCGTGGGCAGCGCGTTTAATCCCTCGCGCGGCGCTGCGTAGGTAGGCTTCGGGCATGCGGGCCTGCGTCGCTGTCGTTGCTGTCGTTGCGCTTTCGATGGGGGCGACTCCGGCCGCCGCGCAGCCGCCCGCACCGGTCCCGATTCCCGAAACTCCGGCGGGGACGCCCGTCACCATGTTCGTCGACGACCCCGCAATCGTGAACGCGTACCCGACCCGACCCCAAGCGTGGAGCAGGCTTCCGGGTGACCGCTCGGTGCGCCTGCACTTCACCATCGGCACCCCGGACTGCTACGGCGTCACCGTGGCCACCTCGGAGACCGAGGACCACGTCGTCGTCGATCTGAAAACGGGCACGCTGCCCACCGCCGTCGACCGGGCCTGCATCATGATCGCGCTGTCGGGCGGACTGGATGTGCCGCTGCACTACCCGCTCAGCGACCGGCCGGTGCTCAGCGCGACCTGAACCATGCTCGACAAGCTCGGGTAGAACGTGTTCTATTTTGAGCTGTGACGGGCAATACATTCACTCGTGAGGAGCTGGCCGAGGCGTTCGCCGAATTCGAGAGGACGGTCGACCGGGCGGCCCGCACGCGCGACTGGGACCCCTGGGTTGACCAGTACAGCGACGACATTCTCTACATCGAGCACGCCGCTGGGACGATGCGCGGCCGCGACGAGGTGCGGCCCTGGATCTGGCAGACCATGGAGACGTTCCCCGGCAGCTACATGACGTCATTCCCGTCGTTGTGGAGCGTGATCGACGAGAGTACGGGCCGCATCATCTGCGAGCTCGACAACCCGATGCGCGATCCCGGCGACGGCACCATTATCAGCGCCACCAACATCTCGATCGTCACCTACGCCGGCGACGGGAAGTGGAAGCAGCAGGAGGACATCTACAACCCCTTGCGGTTCGTCTCGGCGACGGTGAAGTGGTGCAAGAAGGCCGAGGAGCTGGGCACGCTGCCCGACGAGGCGGCGCAGTGGATGGCCAAGTACGGGCCCCGCAAGTGACGGAATCGTCTCCCGACGCTTCGCTCGCCCCGGTCTTAGTCATCGGCGCCAACGGCTACCTCGGCAGCCACGTCACGCGTCAGCTGGTCGCCGACGGTCACGACGTGCGGGTGATGGTGCGCGAGGGCGCCAACACCATCGGCATCGACGATCTGGCGGTGACGCGGTACGTCGGCGACATCTGGAACAACGATGTGCTCCGGGCGGCGATGACCGGCTGCGCCGTCGTCTACTACTGCGTCGTCGACACCCGCGGATGGCTGCGCGACCCGGCGCCGCTGTTCCGCACCAACGTCGAGGGCACCCGCAACGTGCTCGACATCGCCGTCGAGCCCGAGGTGGCCGCCGGGCTGAAGAAGTTCGTGTTCACCAGCAGCTACGTCACCGTCGGTCGCAAACGCGGTCGAGTGGCCACCGAGGGCGACGTCATCGTCGATCGCGGGCTGACACCGTACGTCCGTTCGCGTGTGCAGGCCGAGAACCTGGTCCTGGAGTACGCACGCGAGCGGGGATTGCCCGCCGTCGCGATGTGCGTCTCGACCACCTACGGCGGCCGCGACTGGGGCCGCACCCCGCACGGGGCGATCATCGCGGGCGCCGCATTCGGCAAGCTGCCGTTCGTGATGGGCGGCATCGAGCTCGAAGCCGTCGGGATCGACGACGCGGCGCGTGCGCTGATCCTGGCCGCCGAGAAGGGCAGGCCAGGAGAGCGGTACCTGATCTCGGAACGGATGATCTCCAACGCCGACGTGGTGCGAATCGCCGCCGACGCCGCGGGAGTCCCGGCGCCGACGAAGAAGATCCCGCTCCCGCTGGCCTACGCGATGGCCGCGCTGGGCAGCGCCAAGGCGAAACTCACGGGCACCGACGAACGCCTGTCGTTGGGCTCGCTGCGCCTGATGCGGGCCGAGGCGCCCGTCGATTGTGAAAAAGCCAAACGCGAACTCGGTTGGCAGCCAAGACCTGTCGAAGAATCCATCCGCGAAGCCGCCAAGTTCTGGGTGAGCCTGCGCGACGCCAAGCGGGCTGCCAAGAGCTAGCGTCAGGCGGCCGTCAGGGTGCACCTCGGCACCGACACCTCCTCACAGCTGAGACAATCGCATCGTGCTCACTCGATCGCCCGTCAACGGCCACGTTTCCCACTGGTTCGACGGACTGCCGATCAGCCGGGGCCCGCTGCCCGGCAGCCGTGACGCCGACGTGTGCATCGTCGGCGCCGGCTACACCGGACTGTGGACCGCGTACTACCTCAAGCGTGCCGATCCGTCGCTGCGCATCGTGGTGCTCGAAGCACGCTTCGCCGGATACGGTGCCTCCGGCCGCAACGGGGGGTGGCTGTCCGGCCTCGTTCCCGGCGACCGTGAGCGCATGGCACGCCAGTACAGCCGTGACGGCGTGGTCGCCTGGCAGCGTGCGCTCAACGAGGCCGTCGACGAAGTGATCGACGTGGCCGCCCGCGAAGGTATCGACGCCGGAATCGTCAAGGGCGGGACGCTGGAGGTCGCCCGCAACGCCGCACAGGCCAAGCGGCTCGCCGCGGCGATGCAGGCCGAGCGCAACTGGCACGTCGACG
This sequence comes from Mycolicibacterium iranicum, assembly GCF_002101705.1. Lineage (GTDB taxonomy): Bacteria > Actinomycetota > Actinomycetes > Mycobacteriales > Mycobacteriaceae > Mycobacterium > Mycobacterium iranicum. The sequence continues at coordinate 68,228 of NZ_LQPC01000039.1, forward strand.
GCGTCGAATGGCTCACCAAAGACGCCGCCGCGCAACGCATTCAACTCGACGGTGTGGTCGCCGCCTACCACAATCCGCACTGCGCCCGCATCCAGCCGGCCCGCCTGGCCCGTGGCCTCGCCGACGCCGTCGACCGACTGGGCGTCGTCATCTACGAGAGAACCCCCGTCACCGAGATCGCGGCGGGCGGGGCGCGGACACCGTGGGGCACCGTGAGCGCGCCCGTCGTGCTTCGGGCCACCGAGGGTTTCACCGCGGCGCTGCCCGGCCTCAAACGTCGATGGCTGCCGATGAACAGCTCGATGATCGCCACGGATCCCGTCCCCGTGGAGGTGTGGGACCGTATCGGCTGGGAGGGTCGGGAAACGCTGGGGGACACCGCACACGGCTTCTTCTATGCCCAACGCACCGTCGACGACCGCATCGCGATCGGCGGGCGCAGCGTCCCCTACCGCTACGGCTCACGCATCGACCGCGACGGGCGGGTTCCCGACCGCACCATCAAAAACCTCACCGCCACCCTGCACAGCGTCCTGCCGCAGGTGTCCGGCATACCTGTCGCGCACGGCTGGTGCGGGGTGCTCGCCGTGCCGCGCGACTGGGAGGCGACCGTCGACTTCGACCAGGCCACCGGGCTCGGCTGGGCGGGCGGATACGTCGGGCACGGCGTGACCGCGACCAACCTCGCGGGACGCACCCTGACCGACCTGGTGCTCAAACGCGACTCCGACCTGACCCGGTTGCCCTGGGTGGGGCACGAATCCAAGACCTGGGAGCCGGAACCGCTGCGCTGGATCGGCGTCCGCGGAATGTACCTGGCCTACAAGGCCGCGGACTGGCACGAGGCGCGCGGGACGAAACGAACGTCGCCGATAGCCGTCATCGCCGACAAGATCGCGGGACGTCCGCACTGACGTCCGGCGTTCAATGGTGAGATGACCAATCGACAAGTCCTTGAGCCCACGCCGTCGCACCCCATCACCGTGCTCCCGACCGGCAGTCACGTCGTCGTGCGTGTGAACGGTCAGATCGTTGCCGAAACCGACGCCGCACTGACGTTGCAGGAGTCCAGTTATCCTGCGGTGCAGTACGTTCCGCTCGCCGACGTAACCGCTGACCTGCTCCGTCCCAGCGACACCGAGACGTACTGCCCGTACAAGGGTGACGCGACTTACTTCGACGTCGTCGTCGACGGCGTCACCGTCTCCGACGCGATCTGGACGTATCGTCAGCCGTACCCGGCCGTCGCACAGATCGCGGGTCACGTCGCCTTCTATCCGGACAAGGCCGATGTCGTCGTGGGCACCTAGGCTGACCTGATGCGCAGCACGGCCAGCGTCGAGTTCGCGGGGCCGGCGAGCCCGGCGTGGACGTTGTCGCCACTACGCCGGGGCCGGGCCGACCCGTGCTATCACGACGCCGCCGACGGCGCGATCTGGCGGACCAGCCTGATGCGCAGCGGGCCCGTCACCGCGCGCATCACCCGCAGCGCAGTCGGCACCGTCGGCTGCGAAGCCTGGGGTCCCGGCGCCGTGGAGTTCGCCGAGACGCTGCCCGCCCAGCTCGGCGCGGACGACGACGCCACGGGGTTCGCCCCTGAGGAGCCGACCGTGGCGGCCGCCCACCGCAGGGCTCCCCACCTGCGGCTGGGGCGGACCGGCCGGGTGCTCGAGGCGTTGGTGCCCGCGATTCTGGAGCAACGTGTCGTCGGCAAGGACGCCCGCCGCGCGTGGCGCAAGCTCGTCACCAAGTACGGCGCTCCCGCCCCGGGCCCGGCACCCACCGAGCTGAGGGTCTTCCCCACGGCTGACGCCTGGCGGCGCATCCCGTCATGGGAGTTCCATCTCGCCAACGTCGACCCCGGGCGGGCACGAACGATCGTCGGGTGCGTCCAGCGAGCAGAATCCCTGGAGCGCCTGGTCGACAGGCCCCCGGAGTCGGCGCGTGCGGCGCTGATGACGCTTCCCGGGATCGGGATCTGGACTGCGGCAGAGGTCGCCCAGCGGGCGTTCGGCGACGCCGACGCGTTGTCGGTCGGCGACTATCACCTCGCCAAGATGGTGGGCTGGACGCTGCTGGGGCATCCGATCGACGACCCGGCGATGGTGGAGCTGCTCGAACCGCTGCGGCCCCATCGGTATCGAGCCGTGAGGTTGCTGGAAGTCACTGGGAGAATGGTGAATCCGCGCTTCGGACCAAGGCTTTCCATACCTAATTTGGCCGATCTGTGACCTCGACGTCACGGGTGATTACCTGCCGACACACCCGGGTACACGTCGCGGGACAGTCGACCGTGCGAAGGAGCAAGCAATGACTGCGTTCACAGTTCCCGGCCTTTCCGACACGCAGGGAGCCGAAGTTGCCGAGCTGCTGCAGAAGGCGCTCAGCAGGTACAACGATCTCCATCTGACGCTTAAGCATGTGCACTGGAATGTTGTGGGTCCCAACTTCATCGGCGTGCACGAGATGATCGACCCCCAGGTCGATCTTGTGCGCGGATATGCCGACGAGGTCGCCGAGCGCATCGCCGCGCTCGGCAAGTCTCCGATGGGCACTCCTGGTGCGATCATCAGCGACCGCACCTGGGATGACTACTCGGTCAATCGCGACACCGTGCAGGCCCACCTGGCCGCGCTCGATCTGGTGTACACGGGTGTCATCGAAGACACCCGTAAGAGCATCGAGCGCCTCGAGGAGCTGGACCTGGTTTCGCAGGACATGCTGATCGGGCATGCCGGCGAGCTGGAGAAGTTCCAGTGGTTCGTCCGCGCCCACCTGGAGAACTCCGGCGGCGAGCTCGTCAACGAGGGTGCGACGTCGGAAAAAGCCGCCGCCAAGAAGGCCAAGGAGTCCTGACGGACTGCCGCCGGGGAACGCGTCGTGCCTCACCGGGTGGTCGGCGCGCTCTCCGGCGGTTCTATCGGTAGGCAGTCACGCGGGCGAGCAGCGCGACGCGCCCGTCGGCGCCGACGGCTTCTGCTTCGGCGACCCCGCTACTGCGGCCGGCATGGATTGACTTCGCCCGGTAGTGGGCGTCCGCGCCGCCATGGAACGGTCGCAAGAAATTCACCCGTAGCGACGCCGTGTTGTAGGGCTCGACCGCGGTGTCCGTGTTGAGGGCCGCCGAGCCCACCAACTCCAGTCCCATGGACGACACCCCACCGTGGACGGTGCCGACCAGGTTGTTCAGCACCGCATCGTCGCGCTGAACCAAAACCGCACCAGCACCGCCTGTTTCACCGACTTCCACCGCCATCAACTGGTCAAGCCGCGTGCCGGGCAATGAGCCCCCCGGCTCCTCCGGCCACGGCGCCAGCGAGTCGGGCACGACGATGTAGAACGAGCGCACGGTCGCGGTGGCCAGGACCTCGCCGCCGATACTCAACTCGCACAGCCCCAGGGCAGCCTGACCCTTGCGGCCGAGCGGACGCGCAATGCCCCGAATCGGTTCACTCGCCGCCGAGGCGACCGCCTCGGCAGCGCCGGGCGCCACCTCCAGGGACAGTTCGCTGGATACAGTCCATTCTTGAGGCCCCCTGCGGGCATGGTTGATCAGCCCACCGATGTGGTCGACGAGCATGGCCAGGGGGCCACCGTCGGGTGTCCGGTCAGTGGATTGAGCAGTCCGGCGGAAGGGATGGTCGCGACGCAACCGTCGAGCCCTTCCTCGACGGTCTCGATTCCGAAGCGGCCCAGCGGCGTATTCAACGGGTACGGCACCCCTGCAGCCTGCCATGAAGGCGCTGCGGGTGCGGCACGCGGACCCGGCATGGACAAGCAAAACGACTGCGCCACAGAGCTTTACACAGGCGACACCGGTACGGTACGTCCGACCGTTCAAGATCAGGGTCGCAGGAGCGTTCTCTAAGAATCCGGAAAGTCTTTGCGCAAATCGTAGCGACGTCGTCAATGCAGCCCAGGGGCCAGGTGCCGGAGCAGTAGCAAACTTTTTCTGCGAGTCGCCGGAAGGTGTGACGCATGCCTCATCTGCGGCTCGGATACCGGGTGTAGCTGGAAAGGGGTCAGCGGCAACGTTATTCACCCGTTATGCGGCGCATGGGCGTTTGCAGTTGCCGGTTGATCAGCGAACTAACTTAGGTCGGGCTAAGTTGGCATGTCAGGGGCCTTTTGTCATATCGTTTTGTCCACTTGTGGCGCGTGGAAAAAGGGCCGTCGTTCAGTGCTGCACGGAGGGCCCTCCACCGCCAGACCGGCTAACACTCTCGGCAACGATTGCCATCCGAAAATTCGCGTCGAGATGTGTGCTCTCAGAGGTAGGTGGGAATGGCGCCCAGTCGTCAGGGCCTTTACAACCCCGCGTTCGAGCACGACTCGTGCGGTGTCGCGATGGTCGCCGATATCCACGGCCGTCGAAGCCGGGACATCGTCGACAAGGCGATCACGGCGCTGCTGAACCTCGAGCACCGCGGCGCCCAGGGTGCGGAGCCCAACACCGGCGACGGTGCGGGCATCCTGCTGCAGGTTCCCGACGAGTTCTTCCGGGCCGTTGTCGACTTCGACCTGCCCGAGCCTGGCAGTTACGCCACGGGCATCGCATTCCTGCCGCAGTCGTCCAAGGACGCCGCCATCGCGTGCGAGTCGGTCGGCAAGATCGCCGAGGCCGAGGGTCTGCAGGTGCTCGGCTGGCGCGACGTTCCGACCGACGATTCGTCGCTCGGCGCCCTGGCACGCGACGCGATGCCGACGTTCCGTCAGGTGTTCCTCGCCGGCGCGTCCGACATGGAACTCGAGCGACGCGCCTACGTCGTCCGCAAACGCGCCGAGCACGAACTCGGCACCAAAGGCCCCGGTCAGGACGGCCCGGGCCGCGAGACGGTGTACTTCCCCAGCCTGTCCGGGCAGACGTTCGTCTACAAGGGCATGCTCACAACCCCGCAGTTGCGGGCCTTCTATCTCGACCTGCAGGACGACCGGCTCACCAGCGCACTGGGGATCGTCCACTCGCGCTTCTCGACCAACACCTTCCCGTCCTGGCCACTGGCGCACCCGTTCCGGCGCGTCGCGCACAACGGTGAGATCAACACCGTCAACGGCAACGAGAACTGGATGCGGGCCCGCGAGGCGCTCATCAAGACCGATGTGTTCGGTGCAGGAAAAGACCTCGACAAGATCGTGCCCGTCTGTACCCCCGGAGCCTCGGATACGGCGCGCTTCGACGAGGTGCTCGAGCTCCTGCATCTGGGTGGGCGCAGCCTGCCGCACGCCGTGCTCATGATGATCCCGGAGGCCTGGGAACGTCTCGAGTCGATGGACCCCGCGCGCCGGGCGTTCTACCAGTACCACTCATCGCTGATGGAGCCGTGGGACGGCCCGGCGTCGGTGTGCTTCACCGACGGCACGGTGATCGGCGCGGTCCTGGACCGCAACGGCCTGCGTCCCTCGCGGATCTGGGTCACCAGCGACGGCCTCGTCGTGATGGCGTCGGAGGCCGGGGTCCTCGACCTCGACCCCAGCACCGTCGTCCAGAAGCTGCGCCTGCAGCCCGGCCGCATGTTCCTCGTCGACACCGCGCAGGGCCGGATCGTCTCCGACGAGGAGATCAAGGCCCAACTCGCCGCCGAGCATCCCTACCAGGAGTGGCTCGACAAGGGCCTCTTCCAGCTCGACGAGCTGCCCCCGGGCGACTACAAGCGGATGCCGCATCACCGCGTGGTGCTGCGCCAGCAGATCTTCGGCTACACCTACGAGGAACTCAACCTGCTGGTCGCCCCGATGGCGCGTACCGGCGCCGAGGCGCTGGGCTCCATGGGCACCGACACCCCGATCGCCGTCCTGTCGGCGCGCCCGCGGATGCTCTACGACTACTTCCAGCAGCTGTTCGCACAGGTCACCAACCCGCCGCTGGACGCGATCCGGGAAGAGGTCGTCACCAGCCTCGCCGGCACCGTCGGGCCCGAGGGCGACCTGCTCAACCCGAACGCCGACTCGTGTCGCCAGATCGTGCTGTCCAACCCGATCCTGCGCAACGCCGAACTGTCCAAGCTGATGTGCGTCGACCCCGACCACGAGATCCGGGGTCACAAGCACGGTCTGCGCGCCGCCGTCATCCGCTGCCTGTACCCCGTCAACCGGGGAGGCCAGGGTCTCAAGGAGGCGCTGGACAACGTCCGCGCCAAAGTGTCGTCCGCGATCCGCGACGGCGCCCGCATCATCGTGCTCTCCGACCGGGAGTCCGACGAGTCGATGGCACCGATCCCGTCGCTGCTGTCTGTCTCGGCGGTGCACCACCACCTCGTTCGGGACCGCACGCGCACGCAGGTCGGCCTCGTCGTCGAGGCGGGCGATGCCCGCGAGGTGCACCACATGGCGGCCCTCGTCGGTTTCGGCGCGGCCGCGATCAACCCGTACATGGCGTTCGAGTCCATCGAGGACATGGTCGACCGCGGCGTCATCACCGGGATCAGTAGCGACCAGGCCAAGGCCAACTATGTGAAGGCCGCCGGCAAGGGTGTGCTCAAGGTGATGTCCAAGATGGGCATCTCCACGCTGGCCTCCTACACCGGTGCGCAGCTGTTCCAGGCCATCGGCATCAGCCAGAAGGTGCTCGACGAGTACTTCACCGGGCTCACCTGCCCGGTCGGGGGCATCGACCTCGACGACATCGCCGATGACGTCTCCACCCGGCACGCGCTGGCCTACCTGGACCGGCCCGACGAGTGGGCGCACCGCGAGCTGGAGGTCGGGGGTGAATACCAGTGGCGCCGCGAGGGCGAATACCACCTGTTCAACCCCGACACCGTGTTCAAGCTGCAGCACTCCACCCGCACCGGGCAGTACAACATCTTCAAGGAGTACACCCAGCTGGTCGACGACCAGAGCGAGCGCATGGCGTCGCTGCGCGGCCTGCTGAAGTTCCGCGACGGCGAGCGCCCGCCGGTTCCGCTGGAGGAAGTCGAACCCGCCAGCGAGATCGTGAAGCGTTTCTCGACGGGCGCGATGAGCTACGGCTCGATCTCGGCCGAGGCCCACGAGACGCTCGCGATCGCGATGAACCGACTCGGCGGACGGTCGAATTCGGGGGAGGGCGGTGAATCTGTCGCGCGATTCGACCGCGACGAGAACGGCGACTGGCGCCGCAGTGCCATCAAGCAGGTGGCATCCGGCCGCTTCGGTGTGACGTCGCACTACCTCACCAACTGCACCGACATCCAGATCAAGATGGCTCAGGGCGCCAAACCCGGTGAGGGAGGCCAGCTTCCGGGTCACAAGGTGTACCCGTGGGTGGCCGAAGTGCGTCACTCGACCCCCGGCGTCGGCCTGATCTCGCCGCCGCCGCACCACGACATCTATTCGATCGAGGATCTCGCGCAGCTGATCCACGACCTGAAGAACGCCAACCCACAGGCTCGCGTGCACGTGAAGCTGGTGTCAGAGAACGGTGTCGGCACAGTGGCCGCCGGTGTCTCGAAGGCGCACGCCGATGTGGTACTGATCTCCGGGCACGACGGCGGTACCGGGGCCACCCCGCTGACGTCGATGAAGCACGCAGGCGCACCGTGGGAGCTGGGCCTGGCCGAGACCCAGCAGACGTTGCTGCTCAACGGCCTTCGCGACCGCATCGTCGTGCAGGTGGACGGCCAGCTCAAGACCGGTCGCGACGTCGTGATCGCCGCGCTGCTGGGCGCCGAGGAGTTCGGCTTCGCCACCGCGCCGCTGGTGGTCGCCGGCTGCATCATGATGCGCGTCTGCCACCTCGACACCTGTCCCGTGGGCGTGGCCACGCAGAACCCGCTGCTACGCCAGCGCTTCAACGGCAAGCCTGAGTTCGTGGAGAACTTCTTCCTCTTCGTCGCCGAGGAGGTTCGGGAATTGATGGCGCAGTTGGGTTTCCGCACCGTCAACGAAATGGTCGGACAGGTTTCCGCGCTGGACACCACCCGGGCAGCCGAGCATTGGAAGGCCCACAAGCTGGACCTGACGCCGGTGCTGCACGAGCCCGAGTCGGCGTTCATGAATCAGGACCTGTACTGCAGTTCGCGCCAGGACCACGGTCTGGACAAGGCCCTCGACCAGCAGCTGATCACCCAATGCCGCGAGGCGATCGATCACAGCACCCCGGTGCGCTTCAAGACGTCGATCGCGAATGTCAACCGCACCGTCGGCACCATGCTCGGCCACGAGGTCACCAAAGCCTATGGTGGTCAAGGACTCCCGGACGGGACGATCGACATCACGTTCGACGGCTCGGCGGGCAACAGCTTCGGTGCGTTCGTCCCCAAGGGCATCACGCTGAGGGTCTACGGTGACGCCAACGACTACGTGGGTAAGGGCCTGTCCGGCGGACGAATCGTGGTGCGACCGCCGGACGACGCGCCTGAAGACTACGCCGCCGAGGACAACATCATCGCGGGCAACGTGGTGCTGTTCGGCGCCACCAGCGGACAGATGTTCCTGCGAGGCCAGGTCGGAGAGCGGTTCGCCGTTCGTAACTCGGGCGCGCACGCGGTGGTGGAAGGCGTGGGCGACCACGGCTGCGAATACATGACCGGCGGACGGGTCGTCATCCTCGGCCCGACCGGACGGAACTTCGCCGCGGGCATGTCCGGTGGCATCGGGTACGTCTACGACCCGAACAACGCCCTCGCCGACAACCTCAACCCGGAAATGGTCGAGCTCGAGAACCTCGACGGAGTCGAGTCCGAAGACGCCGTGTTCGTCCACGACATGATCCAGGCGCACGTTGACGCCACCGATTCGCCGGTGGGGCAACACATCCTGGCTGACTGGAGCACCGAGATGTCCAACTTCAAGAAGGTCATGCCGCGCGACTACAAGCGTGTGCTGCAGGCGATCGCCGAAGCGCAAGAGCGCGGTGCCGACGAGGACGGCGTTGCCGAGGCGATCATGGCGGCCGCAAATGGCTGACCCCCGCGGATTTCTCAAGAACACGCATCGTGAGACGCCCCAGCGTCGTCCGGTCGACCTTCGCTTGAAAGACTGGCGGGAGGTCTACGAAGACTTCCCCCACGACACCCTCAAGGCGCAGGCCAGCCGCTGTATGGACTGCGGTATCCCGTTCTGCCACAACGGTTGTCCACTGGGCAATCTGATCCCCGAGTGGAACGACCTGGTGCGCACCGACCGCTGGCGTGAGGCCATCGAGCGGCTGCACGCGACCAACAACTTCCCGGAGTTCACCGGCAGGCTGTGCCCGGCCCCGTGCGAAGGCTCGTGCGTACTCGGTATCAACCAGGATCCGGTGACCATCAAGCAGGTCGAGGTCGAGATCATCGACAACGCCTTCGCCGAGGGCTGGGTCGTCCCGCTGCCCCCGACGAAACTGACCGGCAAGTCCGTCGCCGTCGTCGGTTCCGGACCCGCCGGACTGGCTGCGGCGCAACAACTCACGCGTGCCGGCCACAAGGTGACGGTGTTCGAGCGCGACGACCGCATCGGCGGTCTGCTGCGCTACGGCATCCCGGAGTTCAAGATGGAGAAGCGCCACATCGACCGGCGCCTCGACCAGATGCGCGCTGAGGGCACCGAGTTCCGCACCGATGTCAACGTCGGTGTGGACATCACGGCCGCGCAGCTGCGCTCGGAGTTCGACGCCGTGGTGCTGGCCGGCGGGGCGACTGCGCGCCGCGATCTCCCCATCCCGGGCCGGGAGCTCGACGGCATCCACCAGGCGATGGAGTTTCTCCCGTGGGCCAACCGGGTGCAGCTTGGCGACCCCGTAATCGACGAGAACGGCCAACCGCCGATTACCGCCAGGGACAAAAAGGTCATCATCATCGGCGGCGGCGACACCGGTGCCGACTGCCTGGGCACGTCGCACCGCCAGGGCGCGGTCAGCGTGCACCAGTTCGAGATCATGCCGCGGCCGCCGGAGACGCGTGCCGACTCCACTCCGTGGCCGACCTACCCGCTGATGTTCCGCGTCTCCTCGGCGCATGAGGAGGGCGGCGAGCGCGTCTACTCGGTCAACACCGAGCAGTTCGTCGGTGAGAACGGTCGCGTCACAGGGCTGAAGGCCCACGAGGTCGTGATGAAGGCGGGCAAGTTCGAGAAGGTCGACGGTTCGGACTTCGAGATGGAAGCCGACCTGGTGCTCCTCGCGATGGGCTTCACCGGGCCGGAGCGCGAGGGGCTGTTGACCGATCTCGGGGTGGAGTTCAACGAACGCGGCAACGTCGGGCGTGACTCCGCGTTCGCGACGTCGGTGCCCGGTGTGTACGTGGCCGGCGACATGGGCCGCGGTCAGTCGCTGATCGTGTGGGCGATTGCCGAGGGTCGTGCAGCGGCGGCGGCGGTGGACAAATATCTGATGGGCCATTCGGCATTGCCGGCACCCATCAAGCCCACCGCGGTGCCGCAGCGGTAGCTCGCGACGAGTGCTCGTCGCGGGCATTGTGACCAAAAATTCACCCGCGGTGGCGCGTTGTGCTGATCCCACAATGGCGGTTGGACATGGAGTGATCTTGATATCACGAGAAGATCTCGTCGAGTCACATTGGTCACTCCAGTCACAATAAAAACATCCGATCTTTAATCGGCGTGCCTCCGCGAGTTTGCCGGGAGGCCGGTATCTAATGACTTGGTGAGGAAGCTGGGGTAACGTAGCTCCCCGGTTCAGCTATTGCACACCGCAGGAGTAATCGCCATGTATCTCAACCCGATTACCCGGTCACGGGTGGGTCGAATCGCCTGGACGTTGTTCCGTCACCCGGTCAAGAGCCGTGAGTTTCCCGCGAAGGCAGAGCGGCTGATCACCGCCGACGAACTCCTTCGCTACGGCGTCTAGCGAACTCCGACGCGGTCGAGGGCGCCGTTCCGCCGGCGTGTGATCGTATGTTTGCTTGATCGTTATCGTTTCGTGATCGTTAGTGGACTTTGCTGGCGAGCAGTCCTGAGGCCCTGATCTTGTCGGCCAACGGTTCCAGCACCGCGGGGTCGTACGGCGGCGGCAGATAGATGATCGCCAAGTCGAGGCCTTCGGCGCCCAGCCCGGCGGCCTCCGCAATGACCTTGTCGTAGTCCCGGTCCTCTCCCAGCCGGACATGGGCGGAGAGCATGATCTCCTTCGGATCGCGGCCGATGTCTGCGCAATGCGCGGCCAGGACGTCACGCTTGCGGGCGAACTCTTCGGGGGTGCCACCCACGAAGTTCCAATGATCGGCGTACTGCGCGGTGATGCGCAGCGTTCGCTTCTCACCGCTGCCGCCGATGCAGATCGGAGGGTGCGGCTGCTGGGGCCCCTTGGGCTCGTTGCGGGCGTCCTTGAGCTGATAGAACTCGCCGTCGAACGTCGTGGTCTCCTCGCTGAGCAGGCCCTTGAGAACCTGGCACGCCTCCTCGAACCGATCGAACCGCTCCTTGATGCTGCCCAACTCGATGCCGTAGGCGCCGGACTCCTCCTCGTTCCAGCCGGCGCCGATACCCAACTCGAGCCGACCGTTGGAGACAATGTCCAGTGCTGAGGCCATGTTGGCGAGCACTGCGGGATGGCGATAGTGGATACCCGTGACGAGCACGCCGACCCGCAGGCGCGTGGTGGCCTGAGCAAGCGCGGTCAGGGTGATCCAGCCTTCGAGGCAGGGGCCCTTCGAATCAGAGAAAATCGGATAGAAGTGGTCGAAGGTCCAGCCCGATTCGAAGACGTCGATCTGGTCGGCCGTCTTCCAGATGGCGAGCATGTCGGACCACGTGGTGTTCTGCGGGGAAGTTTTGAAGGCGAATCGCACGTATACCGAGGCTAGTCCCGATTCCTGAAAGCGCGCGATGAGTTCGGCGCGGCGCACTGGTCTACACGGGCATGATCGATATGACGGCGGCGTGCGAAGGCACGGCCGAACTGCTGGGACAGGTGCGCGACGATCAGTTGGCTGCGGCCACTCCGTGTGACGCGATGAACCTGGGCGCGGTGATCGCGCACATCGGCGGTCTGTCGCTGGCGTTCGACGCGGCGGCCCGCAAGGATTTCGGCGAACTCACCGACACGCCGCCGGAGATGGGCGACCGACCGGAGGCCGACTGGCGGACGTCCTACCCCCTGTATCTCGCGCGCCTCGCGCAGGCATGGCGAGATCCGGCAGCATGGGAGGGCATGTCGCGGGCCGGCGGGGTGGATTTTCCCGCCGACGTCGGAGGAATGATCGCGCTCACCGAGGTCGTCATACACGGCTGGGACGTCGCGGCGTCGGCGGGTTTGAACTACGACGTGCCGGACGAGACCCTGGCTGCCGTGCGAGATCATGTGGCCTCGTTCTCCGGTGGAGAGCCGATCGACGGATTGTTCGGCGCCGCTGTGCCGATGCCCGACGATGCGCCGCTGATGGACCGCGTCGTCGCACTCACGGGCCGAGATCCGGCCTGGACTAGCTAGGCGCCACGAGCGACATCAATTCCGTTCCGTCATCGGACAATTGGACGAGGGTGGTGTTGATGCGCCAGACGTAACGTGACGATCCAGGCAGAGAGCTGATGGTCCACAGTCGTTCGCAGGTGTTCAAATCTGTTGCTTCGGTGTCGAGTCCGATTGTTGGGTTTCCGTCGGATGTGACCACGATGCTTGTTTTTTCGTGCCCTATGTAGCCACCTGCCATGTCGAGGTTGGCGCATCGCTTGCCCCTCGCCCCGGTGTGGATGTCGTACTGGTCCCAACTGCGGGTCGAAAACTCATTGGCGTCGACGATGAGTCGAGATCCCACCATTCGAACAGGTGGTTCGGCGGTCTTTACGACGAGTTCACCATCTGGAGTGAAGAGCCACCATCCCTGATCGTTGAAAACAGGAGCCTCGAAGACGGCGGGCTCGATAGGGAGCCCGAACGGACCAAGGTCGACATCCGTCATCCTTTTTCCGTTGTCGTCGAACAACATCACGGGCCCAAAGGGCTGATCACGGGGTCGAACTTCAGCGGCAAAACCGCCCGGAAACAACTGAATGTTCATTATCTCGGATCCATCAGGAGTCTCAGGCTCGATCACACGACCGTCGGTGACTGAGAAGAGGGTTTTACCCAGGGCGTTGATTCCCGGCACTGTTTGAAACGCCAACGGCGGTTGATCGATGTCGAGCCCGTTCACGTATACCGGCGAGGTGTTACCCGCGCCCGGAACAAACCACGTAGGTTCAGCGCGCGAACCGATCCCGTAGACGCCCTCGTCAACTGATTCCGCGACGGCGTAGATGCCGACCTGCTGAACGTTGAGATCGTTGGGCCTCATAGCCAGTTCGGTGGGGCCGAGGTAGGTGACCACCCCAGAGCGCGAATCGATGACCCAGGCCGTGCGGTTGTCGATATCGGTGGTGATGCAGAGCAAAGCGTCGGGTCCGTTGAGATAGCAATATGGTTTGCCACCCCTCTTCAGCTGGACGGGAGGAAACAGTCGCTGCCCCGTATCGACGTTCAAGCCAACAAGCGACCAGACAACTCCAAGATCTTCGCCATTGGATACGAGAAAGAACGCGCGATCACCGATGTTGCCGATCAGTGGCTGGGAATGTATTGGCATTGGGTCGGTGGCGATTCGGGTACCGGGTGCCAATCCCAGATCCTCGTTCGAGGCTACCCAGCCTGGTACGGGCTTGACGCGCATGGACGACTGCAGCGCAGTCTGCTTCGGCGGGTCCCAATGATCGGCACGAGGGTATTCGGGAGGGCGACGGTCATCGGAGAACTGAGCGGATTGTATGCACGATGAAACCCCGAAGAAGACGAGAAGGATGACGACGCATAGCACTCCGAAAGTCAGTATCCACAGTGCCACGCGCCGCTGAATTCGTTTGTGGTGTTCGTACGTCATGCGGAATCGCTGTAGTAACGGTTCGCGAAAACTTCGGCACGCACCTCAGTCACGGACTGGGGAGAGGGAAGCCCTAAATCGCGTTCAAGGAAGCTGAGGGTAGCGGCCGGGTCGCGACCAAGCCGACCCATCAGCGCAGCGATGATCGCATGCTGGCCAGCCAATGCCTGGAGTCGAGATATGGATGCCAGCAAGAGAATCTCATCAGCGAGGGCAGATTCGGTCAACGATGTAACGGTCGGGGACAAACTGACACGAAGAACCTGACCGCCCATCAGTGCCGTCACCGAGACGGTGCCGCCGGGGTTCGTGGCGGTGAACAGCAGCGTCTCGATTGTTCCGTCGTCGCTGTTCGCCGGCCGAAGCCCCAAGTCATCAAAGACGTCGATGGGATCCGGGTCCATGTCGTACGAAGAGACGTCAAGTGCGTCGAGATCGCTGGCGACACTGTCCGGGGTCTCGCCTATGTCCGACATTCGGCGCTGAGCTTCTGATGGTTCATGTAATCGGCGTTCTGGTAATTGGCGGAAGTGTTCCGTAGCTTTTCTGCCAAGTCTGCAGCCACACGGTGCAATGCTTGGCCTGCAGACGACCTACTCGACTCGGCAACCGCCAACGCGGAACTCGTTGCGTAACAAATCAATCCGTGCGTGCTCTCGACTCTTGCGGCGACGCCCTGAACGGATCGATTTGCGCCCAGAACCTTATCGGCGGCGGCTTCGTGGTGCCCAGCCAGTCGCTCGATGTGCTCGGTCACAACTTTGAGGTTGAGGTCTTCAATTCTGGTCACGAGTACTCGCTGTCTGTGATCGTTGTTTGTCCGTGGCTATCGGCGCTCGTTCGTTGGCCCGCGACCCGGCGCCTGCCGCTGCGGGGGCTGGCGATGCTGGGTGAGGAATGGATTTGGGGACCGGTGGTGGTGACGTCACAGATCCCCGGGGAGCAGGCTTGGACGGGTTTGGCGTGGGTTGCGGTGGGACGGTGTGGAGCGCCCCGGGCGCCTGGCTGGGTACGTCGTAGGGGGTCGCTGGCGGACCGTACTCGGGATCGAAATCGGGCACCGTGTACTCGCCTGGATCGGAGATTCTGGTGGGTCGTTCAGCCAGGTCAGTCTCTTGTGAAACGATGCCGTCGCCGCACCCGGGGTCTCCACCGGAACTGTCCCCCGCGGCGTAGTCGTAACGCCCGTTCAAGGCCCGGATGCGGACGGCATTTTCCATCACATCGTGGGCAAGTACTGCCATGGTGCTCAAAGTGGTGGCCATCGCAGCGGCCGCGGCCGTCGCATCGGCGGTTGTCTTGGCGGGGATAAGAGGGGGAACAAAGTTCATCCACGCGGTGGCCAAACCGAAGTCGTACAGCGCTTGCGACGTGTCGTCCAGCGTGTTTCGTGCCTTCGCGACCTGCCCAGCCTCGGTCGCAAGGATGGACGCAATATCCGCGTCAGCTACCGACGTGGCCGAGATCCGTTTGCGGTGTTCGTCGTTGGTTGTCTCATAGGCGCGGGCAGCTGCGCCGTTCCAGCGGTCATCGCTTCGATTGGCGTCGATTGTCTCGTTCAACGCCCCCTCGAGTCGTGTCGCTGATTCCCGATAGAGACTGCCGTCCTCCGGTTGACCGTCCCCGGTGAGCTGCTTCTGACCGTCGATGGCCAACTGCGCCGCTGCGAGGATCTTGGAGTCCGCGATCTTGGCGATGTTGCCGAGGTATCGCTTCGGAACTTCACCGAGGGTGACGCCGAGACCCTCCATACCGCCCAGCATGTCGGCCACGTTGCCGATGACGTTCCGACCGTCGGTGATGATGCCGTGGACGTCACCTTCGGCGACATTCCCGATAAGGCTCGGCACGTCCGTCAGCAGTCCAGCGAGACCGCCGCCGACGTCGGTGACGTCTTCCCACACACTCACGACAGAACCCTCCCGTGGGCGACCCTATCAACGCCGCGGAGGGGGTCCCTGCACCAAATGTTGGCGTGGAATCGGGGCACACTGGTGGGATGGACCCGGTCATCGCGCTGCGTCAGATCGCCTACTACAAGGACCGCGCGCGCGAAGATCCCCGCCGCGTGATGGCCTACCGGAACGCCGCCGACGTCGTCGAAGCTCTGACCGACGCCCAGCGCGAGAAGCACGGCGCTGCCAACAGTTGGCAGATGTTGCCCAAGGTCGGACCCAAGACAGCGAAGGTCATCGCGCAGGCGTGGGCCGGCCGCGAGCCTGACGCGCTCGTCGAGCTGCGCGAGTCTGCGCAGGACCTCGGTGGCGGAGATATCCGCGCCGCGCTGCGCGGCGATCTGCACGTGCACTCCAACTGGTCCGACGGATCCGCGCCGATCGACGAGATGATGATGGCCGCCCGCGACCTCGGGCACGAGTACTGCGCGCTGACGGACCACTCGCCGCGTCTACGGGTTGCCAACGGTCTCTCCCCGGAACGACTGCGCAAACAACTCGACGTCATCGACGAGATTCGCGAAAAGGTTGCTCCCATGCGAATTCTGACCGGTATCGAGGTCGACATCCTCGAAGACGGCTCTCTCGACCAGGACGACGATCTGCTCGAACGTCTGGACATCGTCGTTGCCAGTGTCCACTCCAAACTGGCCATGGACGCGCCTGCAATGACCCGCCGCATGCTCACCGCGGTTGCCAACCCGCACACAGATGTCCTCGGCCACTGCACCGGCCGGCTCGTGACCGGCGGCAGGGGAGTGCGCCCAGAATCAAAGTTCGACGCCGAGAGGGTGTTCGGGCTCTGCCGCGATGCCGGCACCGCGGTCGAGATGAACTCGCGTCCCGAGCGCCGCGACCCGCCCACCCGTCTGCTCGAACTCGCCATGGAGATCGGCTGCGTGTTCTCCATCGACACCGACGCCCACGCCCCGGGACAGCTGGAATTCCTCGGCTATGGCGCCCAGCGGGCCCTCGACGCGGGACTCGAACCCGAACGCATCGTCAACACCTGGTCCGCCGACACGTTGCTCGACTGGACGCGAACGGGTTAGCCGAATTCCGCCGCGAGCAGTCGCGCTGCGTTCGCGCCTGTCGGCTGGCTGCCCTCGCCGAGAACCGTCAGGTGCACATGGTCGGCGCCCGCTTCGTGGAGGCGCCGGGCCCGTTCGACGACCTCCGCTGGGCAGCCCCAGGCAACTAGCGAATCGACGAGGTGGTTGCTCTGCGAATCGATATCGTGCTCCGTAAAGCCTTGTCGAATCAATGATTTGCGGTAACCGGTCAGCGTCGTCAGAAACTTCAGGGGCCGTCGTGCAGCGGTTCTCGCCCCGTCCGGTTGCTCGTCGAGCACGACGTACAGGCCCACCGACAGCAGCCGATCCGGACCGAGCGCCTGCCGCGCGGACGCCGTCTGCGCTTCGGTGAACAACATCGGCATCGCCCCGGCGAACCGTGCACGCGCCAGCGTCATAGCACGAGGGCCCAACGCCGCCAACAACCTTCGCTCCTGCGGCACACCGCTGAGATCTTCGAGGTAGCCATTGAGATGGGTAAGCGCCCCGGAGCGGTGTGAGGATCCCAGGCCGACGACCAACCGCCCCGCCGCTACCTTCTCGGCCTGCGTGAAGACCTGCGCAACGTCCGTGGCGGTGAACCTGTCGGGCGCGATGATCGACGACCCGACCGTGGCGGTATTGGTGGCACCGAGAAGCTCCGTCAGCCGGTCCAGACTGTCGAGCTGCCCGCCATTGATCCACAGGGTGCCGAACCCCAACCCCTCCACGGTCAACGCGGTGGCGAGATGATTTTCGTCGTCCCGGACGTCGATCGAGAAACCGTAGCGGCCCAGTGTAATTCGAGACATGAGCCCACGGTAGAACCTCAACTGACGTTGAGGTCAACCGCATCAATCGGGAAGCATCGGCATCTCCAATCCCGGATCGCGTCCAACCAGCACGCCCCGCGTCAGGGCGGCGTTGCCGTAACGTCCCCGCACCTTGTCGATCGCGACGTCGATCGTCAGGGAGTCTTTGGCATCCGGGCCGACGAAGGGCAGCTCCAATTGCTGAGCGCCCTCGCGGTCGATGTTGCATACCGCGAAGCCGATCAGCGTCACGCCACGCGCGGCGATCAAAGGCTGAGCCGCGGCGACCAACCGCCGCGCTGCATCGAGTATCACGTCGGTCGATGCCGTGGCCCTAGGCATCGTGTGAGACCGGGTCACGCGGCAGAAGTCATCGAACCTCAACCGCAGCACCACAGTTCGGCCGGTCCGGTCAGCCGTGCGCATCCGTCGGGTGATGCGGTCGATCAGATTGACGACGACCGCATCGATCTCGTCGGCGGTCATCGCATTGCCCGAGCGGCCCAAGGCGCGCTGGGCGCCGACCGAACGCCGCCGGTGGCCCGTCACCACCCGACGCCGATCCACGTTGTGCGACAACGCAAAAAGCTGCCGACCCATCGCCCCGCCCACCAGCGAACCGAGCGTCGCCTCGCTCAGCTCTGCGACGTCGGCGACCGTCTCGATGCCGTGCACACGCAGCTTGTCGGCGGTCTTGGCGCCGACGCCCCACAGTCGGCGCACGGGCAGGGGATGCAGGAACGCCACCTCGCGGTCGGGAGGCACCAGCAGGAGCCCGTCAGGCTTGGCCTCCTGGCTGGCGACCTTGGCAAGGAACTTCGTCCGTGCAATCCCCACTGTGATCGGCAGCCCCACCTCCTCGCGCACCCGGTCGCGGAGTCGCGCGGCGATCTGGATCGGTGTCCCCGAGACCCGCCTCAGACCCGACACGTCCAAGAAGGCCTCGTCGACGGACAGCGGCTCGACTATCGGCGTCGTATCGCGAAACACCTCGAACACCGCATCGCTGGCCTCCGAGTACGCGGTCATGCGGGGTGGGACCACGATCGCCTGGGGGCAAAGGGCGCGGGCCTGGCGACCGCCCATCGCCGTGCGCACGCCGTATGCCTTGGCCTCGTAGCTCGCGGCCAGCACGACACCGCCGCCAACCAGAACCGGCTTGCCCCGAAGGGACGGATCATCGCGCTGCTCGACCGAGGCGTAGAACGAGTCGAGATCAGCGTGGAGGATTGTCGCGCCGGACACGAACATATGTTCGCATCGGTCACCGACAGATCAGGCGGCCTCGCCGTAGATGCTGGTGACCCAGACATGCACCAGGTTGTCCAGAACCCGGTCGTCGGGAAGGGCGGGCTCATGCCCGATGAAAGAGGAGACCATGACCGCCTCGTTCATCAGGTTCAGCGTCGTGGCGAGCTCGCGGGCGGGAATCGTCGCAGGTGCCGCTCCGCGAGCGCGTTCGGCCTCGATGACATCGGTGATGTGGTCGATCCACCGCTGCATCGACGTGGCCCACAGATCGCGCGATTCGGTATTGGTGGCCTTGGCCGCCGTTGCGGCCGCACAGACGGCGCGGTGGGCGCCGAACGTCTCGACGAACACATTGATCCCGCGCCGCCAGATCTTGCGCCGATCCTCGGGCGGATGGGCGATCAGGTCCAGCAGCGCGGCGTCCGCGTCGGCGATGACCCTGCCGAGCAGGCTGTGCAGGACGGCATCCTTGGAGGAGAAGTAGAAGTAGAACGTGGGGCGGGAAATTCCAGCGCCTTTGGCGAGGTCGTCGACGGAGATCTCGGCCAGCGGCCGTTCCTCGAGCAGCCGCTCGGCCGTCTCAAGGATGGCCAGCTCACGGTCGTCCCCGGACGGTCGGGCCGACCGACGTCCACCTGTCGGGCGGGCTGGGCTCACGGATGTCACGCTGCTGACTTTACACGGTGTCGAAACTTTCAACAGGGTGTTGACTCATTCAACACGCTGTTGATAGCTTTACGCCATGACCGAATTTGTCGACGTTGTCATCGTCGGAGCCGGCATCTCCGGCATCAGTGCAGCCTGGCATCTCCAGCAGCAGCGCCCAGGTATGAAGTACGCGATCCTGGAGCGCCGCGACAAGCTGGGCGGCACCTGGGATCTCTTCAAATACCCGGGCATCCGCTCGGATTCCGACATGTACACCCTCGGATTCCACTTCAAGCCGTGGGCGACCGACCAGATGATCGCCGATGGACCTTCCATCTGGAATTACCTGAACGAGGCCGTCACCGAGAACGGGATCGACAAGCACATCCGCTACGGGCAGAAGGTCGTCGCGGCCAACTGGTCGGACGAAGACCGGCGGTGGGAGCTCACGATCGACCGCGGCGGCGAAGAAATCCAGCTCAACGCCGGCTTCCTATGGGCCTGCAGCGGCTACTACAACTACGACGAGGGATTCTCACCAGAATTCCCCGGTGCCGCCGACTTCGCCGGCACCATCGTGCACCCCCAGCACTGGCCCGAAGACCTGGATTACCAGGGCAAGAAGATCGTCGTGATCGGCAGTGGGGCCACCGCGATCACGCTCATCCCTGCGCTTATCGACAGCGGCGCAGGTCATGTGACGATGCTTCAACGCACCCCCACCTACATCGGATCGCTGCCGGACAAGGATCCGTTCGCGGCACGCGCCTACCGCCTCCTGCCTGAGAAGACGGCATACACCGCGGTGCGCTGGAAGGCGATCCTGGCGGCCACCGCGCAGTACCAGCTCGCCCGCGCTCTGCCGAACGTATTCCGAAAAGCATTGCGCACCATGGCTGAACGGCGACTGCCCGAAGGCTTCGACTACGACCGGCACTTCGCGCCGGATTACAAGCCCTGGGACCAGCGCGTGTGTCTGGCACCCAACGGCGACATCTTCAAGGCGATCCGTAAGGGCAAAGCCGACGTCGTCACCGACACCATCGAGCGCTTCACCGCCGATGGCATTCTGCTCACCTCGGGTGAGACATTGGATGCCGACATCATCGTCACTGCAACGGGTTTGAACGTCCAGTTCTTCGGCGGAGCGAAGGTGCTTCGCAACGGCGTCCCGCAGGACCTCGCCGATTCCGTCGCGTACAAGGGCATGATGCTGTCCAACGTGCCGAACATGGCCTTCACCTTCGGGTACACCAACGCGTCGTGGACGTTGAAGGCGGACTTGACATCTGAGTACGTGAGCCGGCTGCTCAGCTACATGGCCGAACGCGGCTACGACACCGTGGTGCCCCGCGAACCCGGCGGCGACGTCGAGCGGCTCCCGTTCGTCGACCTGACGTCTGGATACATCAAGCGGGCACTGGACCGGCTGCCGAAGTCAGGCTCCAAGGCGCCGTGGCGGTTGAAGCAGAACTACCTCGTCGATCTGCGGGTCATCCGCAACGGCAAGATCGACGACGAGGCGCTTGAGTTCACCAAGGCGCGTACGCCGGTGGCGGTTTAGCCTCCGTACAGCTCAGTCTGCGGCGACGACGACGATTCCGTCGTCGTCGCTGTAGGCGATGTCGCCCGGGGTGAAGACGACACCGCCGAATTCCACGGCCTCGTCCCGCACACCCTCGCCGGTCTTGGTGCTTTTCCGCGGATTTGTGCCAAGCGCCTTGATGCCGATGTCCAGGGTGCGCAGCGTGGACGCGTCCCGAACCGCGCCGTTGACGATCAGGCCGGACCAGCCGTTCGTGCGGCCCAGTTCGGCGATCACATCGCCGACGAGGGCGGTGTGCACCGAACCGTCGCCGTCGATAACCAGGACTCCGCCGTTGCCCGGTTCGGAAAGCACCGACTTCAGCAGCGCGTTGTCCTGGAAGCACCGCACGGTGGTGATGGGTCCGGCGAATTCGGACCGGCCGCCGAACTGCCGCAGCTGCAGGTCGCAGCTACGAACGTCGGGACCTATCTCGTCGACCAGGTCTGCGGTGGGGCGAGGTGAGATCGTCACGTCAGTCGCCACTGTTGCGTCGAGCGACGAGCAGGACGACGACGATCGCCAGGAGCCCGGTGACGACGGCTGCCACGAGCGGCAGTCGGGATGCCTCAGGTGAGGCGATCGATACCGGCGCCGGCGATGACACGGCGTTGCTCGCGGTAGCCACAGTCGTCTTAGCGTGTGCTGCAGCCTCTTTCGCAGCCGACGCGAGGTCGGCGTCGGTGGCAGGCCGCGGGGTCGCTTTGGCGGGCGCCGCTTTCTTGGCGGGGGCGGCCTTGCTCGCGGCGGCCTTCTTCGCAGGCGCTTTCTTGGCGGGAGCCTTTTTGGCCGGGGTTTTCTTTGCGGGCGCCGCTTTCTTGGCGGGGGCAACCTTCTTCGCCGCGGCCTTCTTTACCGGCGGGGCCGGCGGCGGCGTCGGCGGGGTTGCGCTGTCGGGACTTTCGTCAGGCCGATCCGGCTCGTCTGCCATGGGCCCCATCATGCCAGGTGGACGCCGGCCGACCTTGTGGTGTCAGCCCGTCACCGAAAGGGTGGCCGCGGCGGCCAGCGCAGCGGCCATGAGGGTCAGCTCGGTGTAGGCGCGGGTCCGGGACACCGCCGCGGTGGTGCGGTGCGCACGCGCCGAAGGCAACCAGATCTCTCGGTTCCGCCAGGCCAGCACGATGAGAACCGCCGTGAGCACGATCTTTGCGGTCAACACCCGCCCGTACCCCGTGGTGAGCAGTTCGGCGGGCGAGCCCACCACTACGACACCGCCCACTGCGCCCCCGGCGAGCAGGGCGGCCACACATCCGAGCGAGAGCTGGGAGAACCTGGGTAGCACTCGCGCCCACTGGCCCCGATGATCGACGGTCAGCACCAACGCGGCCAATACGCCGCACCACAGCGCCGCGGCCAGGGCGTGTACGGCGATGGCGACGCCACCGAAGGAACTCTCGGACAGGTGCCCGGTCAGCGGATGTCCCATGACGCCGATCCCTGCGCTTCCCGCCACGATCACCGACACCGGTCCGGAGCGACGGGCCAGAGCCGCTGCTGCACACACGGCGGCGGCGGCGATCGTCAGCAGACCCGCGCGTCCCACTGCGGTGTGCACGGCGAACTCCCACGCAGTGACCACGCCGAGGTCGGTGACCGCGGTCCCCGCAGCCTCCGCACCCGCCAACACCAGGCGGATCAGCTCGGCCACCAGCCAGACCACCGACGCCGACACCAACGGTGCGGTGGCGCGGCGGGCGAGTTCGTCGCGGTACCGGGGCCCGTCGAGCATCGGCACGACCGCCAGCCCCACCGTCGCGACAGCGGCGACGTCGGCCACGCCTCGCACCAGCGCCGGCCCCAGCGAACTTGTCGGATACGCCAAGGCCCACGCCAGGACGCATGCGGCAGCGGTGACGAGCGCAGCACCCGCGACCGCTCGGCCCTGCGTCACGTCCTGCGCCGAACCGCCCAGATGGCGCCGCCCGCCACGATCACGGTGACGCCGGCGACGAACGGCCACACAGGCAGCCCATCCGACGGGGTGGTGTCGGCGGGCGCAGCCGCCGTCGTGGTCTCAGGCGCGGGCGTCGCAGCCGTCGTCACCGGCTGCGGGCCCGCCTGAAGCACCTCGTATGTCCACGAACCGGTCACGACGTGGCCGTCGGCGGAGGTGGCGCGGTAGTTCACGGTGTACTCACCGGCGGGGGAACCGGGTTTTACCGCCACGCTGATGTCGGTGCCATCGACGGCAGGTTCGCCGTCACCCCACTGCGCGCCGTCGGGGCCGACGACGGTCATGGCCGCGAACTGCGGTTGCATGGGTTCGTTGAAGGTCGCGCTGACCCTGGCCGGCTGCTGCTGCAGGGTCGCAGCATCTGCGGGATCACTGGCGATGAGGGCGGCATGGGCCCAGGCCGCGCCTGCGGCGCCGAGTGCGCCGCAGGTCAGGACGAGAGTCACCGCCGCCACGAAGAATGCGTGCAGCGCACGCTGAATTGCGGTCATTCGATTGTTGCTTTCTCGGTCGATCGGAGGTTTCGGTCAGCGGCTGGTGGTGACCGGAGGACCTCGATGCGATATCGACGACGCCAGCAGCAGCGCGGCGCGCAACGGTTGATCTGCCGCCCAGAGGGCTACGGTCTGAGCCGCGGACACCGGCGCCGGCGGGCACGGCGCCGAGCCCCGAACAGCCCGGGACAACGTCCGGCACAGATGGTCGCCGACGCTGATCAGCGACGCGGCGAGGACGGTCGCAGCGCTGTGCGCCGCGATCATCACCCACGTGGGCGCACCGGTGCCCGGGTGATCTCCGTGCGCGGCCAGGACCGCGTGCCCCGCCGTCTGGCCGAGAGCAAGAAGCGCTGCCAGCCCGCGGACGTCACCTGACACTGATGCGGCCAGACCGCCGACGATGCCTGCGATGACGACAAGCTGGAGCACGGTGGCCCCGAACGGGAGATGGCCGCCGCCGAGGCTGTGCGCGGCCAGTGTGAGCGCTGCCGTCAGCAGGCCCACCGCCGTACCGCGCAGTCGCGCAGGGGCTTTCGACAAAGGGGTCAGACCACGCCGAGACGTGCCATCAGGTCGGCGTCGATGCCGTCGAGTTGCTCGCTGATGGCTGCGTGCGCGGGTTTGCGGCGCGTCGACGGCATGTTCTCGGCCGCGGCGACCGCGGCGGCGAGGTCGTTGAGACGCTCGTTCATCGCGTTGACGAACTGTTTGGTCTCGGCGTCCTTGGGCCGCTTGTCGGTCAACAGGCGCAACGACTGCTCGGCGCCCGAGATGCGCGCGGACAGCTCCGCGCCATGCCCCGAGAACTGGCCGAGCTGGGTCAGCGGCACCCCGAGCCGGTCGGCGCGGCGCTCGTCGATCAACCCGCGCGCTGCGATCGACGCCCGGTACACCAGCGGCACAGCCACCGGGGCCAGCAAACGAGTTACGGTGAGCACCCTGCGAACCTTCGTGGGGGAGAACAACTTGCCCTCGCGGACGGCTTTGAGCTGCGTTTCAGCAACCTTGAGCGCCGCGCGGTCACTCTCGCGCTGCGCGCGCAACTGCGACTTGAGGGCACGCGTCTGGGCTTTCTGCTCCGCCTTGAACCGGCGGACCTCGTTCTTGGCCGACAGTTTGGCTTCGAGCTTGGCCTTGGCCTTGATGGCGCGGGCCTCGGCCCTGCGGGTCGCACGGGATTTGCGTCGTTTGAACAGACCCATCCCTGTGGCCTCCCGGTTCGTCTCATTGAGCACAGCCCGCCAGGTAACCGGCGGTGACGGTCTCCAACCCTATCGTTAGCCGCTCACCGGGGCGGTCCCGCTCCCTGCAGAGCTGTCCGTTTGGGCTTGTCAGCAAACCGCGAACGAGGATTGTGCGAGAATCGTCACCGACATCGGGGTGAGACGGCGGCGGGGTCGTCGAAGGGTGGTGACGACGTGGGTTCGCGTTCGCGCATCGCCACAGCGTCCTGCCTGGTGGCCTCCGGACTGCTGGTCGGGGGGCTCGGCTCCGCGACGGCCTACGCCGACCCAGAATCGACCACCCGCGAGGACAGCGCACCCAGCGAAAACAGGCACACCGGCAAGCGAGACCTCCCGCCGCGGAGGGTCGACAATGCTTCCGACCCCGGCCGACCGGACGGGACCCCGCCCGGCGGTGACGATCCCACCTCGACGCCCGGCGACGGCGATCCACCCGGTAAGGCCGAGGACCCGGTCGACGACCCGGAGGATCAACCCTGGCCGCCCTGTTGCGAGAAGGGCGACGAAGACTGCTGGCTCTGGCCATGGCCGGATGCTCCCGTGGAGCCGCCGGCATCGGAGGATGACGACAGCGATCGACCGCCGGTGGGTGTCCCCCCGAACCTTCCGGGCGCACCAGCGATTGGAGGCCCGGCGAGCCCGGACGTGCTGGACATCCTCCCGGGAATCGAGGTCGCGTCGACGGACGTCCGCACCGCGCCGGTCAGTGTGCCGGTGTTCGTCCCCGCGCCGGTCGGTGCCGGACCTGTGGCCGTCTCGGCAGCCGGGCCGGGCGCCGCACCTGCCGTCGGCGGCGGGCCTGCGGTGGGCACCCCCGCCGGGGCACCTGCTGCACCGCGTCAGGTCGCCACGCCACCGCCGCAGGCACGTGAGCCGTTGCCCGCGTCCGTCGGCAGCGGCACCGGCGCGCCGGTGCCGGGCGCCCGCGTCGGCTACGGCGAATACCTGCGCTCGGCGGGACTCGCACAGATCGCCGCTCTGGCTCTGCCCGGGCTTGCCGGAATCCTTGTCCTGACAGGAGCGGGCGGGCTGTTGGGATATCGCCAGGCCAAAGCGGGACATGGGGTACGCAGCAGTGGAATAGCGCGATTCATGAAGTAGCGGAACCGCTCGCCCACAGCGGGGGAGCAGCGCATAGTTGTTGATATCGAGAGGGGGAACCATGCCAGCGAGCCGCAACGTCACACGCGCGGTCAGCGAGGTGCTCGATCTGGCCCCGCGACGGGGTGAGGTCTCGCTGCCCCGCCTGGTCGAAGCCGTCGGCGAGAGCCGCGGCCGAGCCATCGAACTCACGACTGCAGAACTGCCGCCGGGTGTGTGTGGGCAGTGGCGGCAGTACGCCGATCGCGACGTCTTCCTGATCCAGCAGGGCCTACCTGCCTGGGACCGCACGCTCGCCCATGAACTGGGCCACCTTGTGCTCGGTCACGACGGAATTCCCGTCGTCCAGGCGGCCATCGATAGCACCGAGCTCGCCAGCTCGGAGCTGATCGGTTACATGCTCAACCAGCGCACCGGATGTATGGGTCCCAGCGGTGAGGACGCCGAGCAGGAAGCCGAGGACTTCGCGGCGCTGCTGATCTACCGTCTGGGGCGTCTGCCGTCGGATCGCTCGTCGATCGTGCAGGTCCGTCTCGGAGAGGCATTTGGTTGATCATCTGGGTGATCGCCGGTCTTCTCGGATTGGCCACCGGCCTGCGTATCGGCTGGGCTTTGGTCAACAAGCAGTCGCTGGTGAGCACCGCCATGATCCTCGCGCTGGGCAGTCTCGGCGTCGTCGCAGCCCTCAATTGGGAACCGCTGACCCTGCTCATCGACACCTTGCTGCGCTGGCCCAACATCTCGATGGGGCTGAGTCAGGTGGCGCTGATCGCCTGTGCGGCAGGCAGCTGCGTGATGATCACGACCGTCTCGTCGATCCGGGCCCCTGCCACTGTGCGCAGGATCGCCCTTGCCCAATACGGCGTCGCGGCGGTGATCGCGGGCATCAGCATGGCGATTTTTCTGATGGCCGGCCAGCAGCCGGAGATGTCGCCCGAAGAGTATCTGCGGCGCAACCTCACCTCCGGCGGCAATACCCTTCCATGGCTGATCCCGCTGCTTTACGTACTCATGGCATTGAGCCTCGTCGCCTGGGCCGGCCTGCGGCACTCGAACCGGACTCGTCGTGGCCGGGCGCTGTTCGTCTTCACCGTCGGCATCGTGTTGATCGTGCTGGCGCTCGCGTTCATCCTGCTGAGGGCTGCCGGAACGACGGGCCTGGTCGGTGTCGGGGCGGCCGCGACCCTCTTGGGCTGCGCGATGCTGATCGTCGCCGCGGGATCGCTGCTGCCGAGCCTGGAGGACTGGTTCGGCGCGCGTAAGGAATTGCGCACCATCGAGCCGCTGCTGGAGGAGTTGGGGCGCCGCCACCCCGACGTCGGGATCGGTGTGCGGCCGCGCGGTCCGCTGGTGTTCCGCGTCGCCGAACGGATGTCGTTGATCTCCGACGCGCTGTTTCTCGAAGCCACCGCCGCCGACGGGGCCTTACGCCCCGTCGACACCGCCGGAGCCGATTTCAGTGATCTCGACGAACTGGTCGAGCGCGCCGAGCTCGAGTCGCCTGACGTGTCACCGACCGAGCAGGCCGCTGCGATCGCCGCGTGGATCTACGAGGGCCACGAGCGCTCGGCAGGGGACGGACGGGAGAAGTTCCCGGGGCTGGCTTGGCTGCGCCAGCCACCCACGTACTCGGACCGGGAATGGATTCTCGAGATCTCGCGCCAATACCGACAGCTCAGCGGGGTTTGACACCCGTCCCTGAGCGCGACGTCGGCAGCTACGTTGCCGGTTCATTCGCCGGCACCAGCACCGGGCTAATCGTCGAGGTTTTCGCGGCGACGCAGTTCATCGACCTTCTGGACGATGTCCTGCTTGGCCTCCGCCGACAACCCGACCGTCCGCGCCGCAATGCGGCGAACGCCCTCATCCCGCATACCGGCGAGCAGCGTCAGCTCCTTGTCGAGCTTCTCGTAGTACTCGTCGTCGGTGAAGTAAGCGGGCTTGATGCGGAAGAAGTTGGCAAGCGCGGCCATCGTTGCCACAGACGGATTGGTACGGTTGCCGGAGCGCAGCTGAGACAGATAGGGCGCCGACATGGTGACACCCTCTGCCTTGAGCGCTGCAATCACCTCCGCGGAGGTATGCGGCCCACGTCCGGGCGGGTAGACGGTGTCGAACAGTCGATTGAGGCGAGCGGCAAACGTGTTGCTCATCGGATTGACCTCCACATACAGGCGAGCGGGTTCATAGGGCGGCGTATTTGCTGATCATCGTAGCGACAGTTGTGGCCACAACCAAGTGCAAACCGCGTAAAAGTCAACTGGGACCACGTTGCAGTGCTCTGCCGCCGACCTGGAAGCGATGTGTTTCCGCACCTAACACCGCCATAGTACGGTGCGGTTAAGCAAAT
This sequence comes from Mycolicibacterium iranicum, assembly GCF_002101705.1. Lineage (GTDB taxonomy): Bacteria > Actinomycetota > Actinomycetes > Mycobacteriales > Mycobacteriaceae > Mycobacterium > Mycobacterium iranicum. The sequence continues at coordinate 96,449 of NZ_LQPC01000039.1, forward strand.
AATAACGGCACCGTAGTAACGGTAATCACGCCTCTTTGGAGGCCGCAGCCGCAGGAGTACCTCTCCTCATCTCGGGCAACGCTGAAGTCTTTGCTTCCGCAAGTCCCCTCGGGTTTGCTGGCAGCAGCTTGTCAGCCGGTGCCCAGAACGTTGGCAGCCGCGCTCCGCGCCATGTAGGACCGCAAACTCGAGCAAGCGGGCCGAAGAGGACAGCCGATGAAACTGTCAGTAGCCAGTGGCAGGACGGGATGTGTCGCGCTCAGGCGGCCAGGAGCATGGCCAGGATGGCGGTGTCGGGATGACTGATCGGATCGACGCCCACCCGGCTCACCATGGACGTCACGGTGCCGTCTGATTCGGCTTCCACCCAGGCCGCGCGGTGCTCAAGACCCAGGTGTGGCAGGCCCGGAAGAAGAACGCAGCCGGACGCGGCGCCAGTGCACTCAGGAAGCGACGGCATCGTCTCCGACGGCGGATGCAGCATCATCAGCGCGGGGGGCTGGTGCTCGGCGAAATGTCCGGGCGGCACCGCGGCGTCACCCACGACCGTCCCTTCGGCCACCACAAGGCCGACCGTTCCGGGCGCCGGCTCATCCGGCAGTTCTTCCCGGGCGCCGAAAATGGTCGTGGTCGACAGCAGACCCGGCAGGGATGCGACACGGACGGCGACCATGAGCAGTTGCGCCCACTCTTTCGTGGAATCCGGCCACCTGCCGGACACCACGAAACCCTTCAATGACCCATGCGAATGAAACGGGGCGATCTCGATCGCCCGACCGGACCCGAAATCCATGTCTCAGAATGCGACAGGAACCCGTTGGCGCGCAACAGGACACCGTTGCCGGCAGGTAACAAAAAGGGCACCGTTGCGGGCAGGTGAGGCAAGCGGCACCGTTGCCGGCGGGCAGGAAAACGAAACCCGGCTCGGTCGCGAGGACCGAGCCGGGAATGAGTTCGTACCGACGACGGGGTCGTCAGGCTGGCGGGTAGACGCCCATCTGCTTGCCCTTGTCGGTCTGCCAGAAGATGTCGGAGATCTCGTCAATCGTCTTGAGGAGCTTCTCGGCGACGGCCACGTCGAGCGACTTCTTCACATCGCCCGCCCCGTGGATGCCGTCCCAGAACAGCTGATGCAGGTTCGGGAACTGCTCGAAGTGATCCTTGGTGAAGAAATCGGCCCACAGGACCATCAGGTGGTGCTTGACCTCTTCGGCCTGACGCTCCTTGATGATGATCGCGCGGGTCTTGAAATGCTCGTCGTCGGAATCGTGATACTTCTGCAGCGTCTTGAGGCAGGACAGCGCCTCGATCTTGGCTTGCGCGGGATCGTAGACGCCGCAGTACAGATCGCAGTGAGCGTGGGCGGGAGTGGCTTCGGAAAAGACGGAGTCGAACAGTCGATGCAGCATGTGCCCTAACTTACCCTTAGGCCATGCGGCGTAACCATGGGCCGTCCCGGTGGCTCGGCGGCGGATTGGTGCGCCGTTTCGTCGTCGTCGAGGATTCGATGCGCCCGGCGCTGACGCCCGGAGACGGGCTGCTTGCGGTGCGGGGAGGCACGCCGAAACAAGGCCAGCTGCGGATCTTTCCGGACCCACTGCTTTCGACGCGGTACCTGATCAAGCGAGTGGGCGGCGTGCGTAAAACCTCTTCGGGCACAACATTTGAGGCATTGTCCGACAACGCCGGCGCACCAGGGGTGACCGATTCGCGGGAATTCGGCTGGGTGCCTGCGGCGGGGTCGTACCGAGTCGTGTGGACCGTCAGTAGAGGACGATGAGGGCGAGGATGCCCAGCAGAACCAGAGCGATGAGACCGGCCCGAAGGAATGCCATCAGCTGACTGCGGGTGTAGACGCGCCCCGAAGACTGCCATTCGGACGGCGGAAACGCGGATCCCGACCCCATAGACGACGATGCCATCAGATGCTCCTCACCTGCACGCTCTGATACCTCCCCCGAATGGCAAATGCTCCGCTGAGTCGAGTGACATCAGTCACACAAGACCCATGTGACGGCGATCATAACGCGTCTTGGCCGCCGCTGAGAAATCGGGCGCAAACCTGAGCTGCGGGGATCGAAAAGCTTAGAACAGCGAGAGATTTCGCTCTGAGCGGATGCGGGCTTGTTGATCGCCGCGGCGTCGTCGAGCGCGGTTATCCACAACGTTGACGGGTGTTCACCGCTACTGACTGGACCGTAGCGGTCGACGGTCGCGGCGCCGCCTGTGGATGAACCTGTGGAAACTGTGGATAGCGGTGGGAAGTCGTCGATATTGCTGCTGGTGTGTCGTCGCCGGAGCGTGTCAGCATGTGGTCATGGATGACACCGACGTGCCGCAGGCGGCGATCGGCGAGGTTCCGACGAACTTTGGCGAGGCCGGCGACGGAACCACCGTCTTGCTCGATGTCCGTGAAGACGATGAGTGGCAGCGGGGCCACGCACCGGGCGCTCAGCACATACCGATGGGTGACGTGCCGGCGCGGATGGCGGAGATTGACACCGAGGCGCAGTTGTTTGTCGTGTGTCACGCAGGTGGGCGGTCGCAGCGCGTCGCGCAATATCTGGCCCGCAACGGATACGAGCCGGTGAACGTGAGCGGCGGAATGCTGGCCTGGGCGGGAGCGGGGCGTCCCGTCGTGACCGAAGACGGAGGCCCGGGGACGGTCTGACCTACCCTGTTCTCGTGAGGCTGGTCCGATGATCCAAGTGTGTTCCCAGTGCGGGACGCGGTGGAACGTGCGCGACCGGCAGCGGGTGTGGTGCCCTCGCTGCCGTGGCACGCTGCTCGCGCCGTCTGGCCACGCGCCCGGGCAGGGTTGGGATCAGCGGCAGATGCCACCCCCGCAGCAGGGCGGCCGTCAGGGTCCACCGATTCCCTCGGGCTACCGCTGGGTCGCCGTCCGCCCGGGTGCCCCGCCTAATCCACGACGCGGGCCGCGGGACCTCGGCCCGACGCCGCACTACCTGAGCGTCCCGCGATGGGGTCTGGTCGAACATTTCGAGGGCCCCGCGGAGCAGAGCGCACCACGCCAAGGGCCGTCGCCGAAGGCGGTTCGGACGATTCTGACGCTGACCGTAGCCGCGCTCGGCGCCGCAGCGTTCGTGCACGTGGTGCGCTACATCCTGCTGATCATCAACCGCACCGTCCTGCTCAACCCGTGGGTGGCCGCCATCGCGACCTGGGGTGGCGTGGCGGTCAGCGTGGTCGCGGTGTTCATGGTGGTGGCTAGCGCGCTGGTGCTGACCAACTGGCTCATCGCCCGTCGCGCGGCGGCCTTCGCCCATCAGGGCGGAACCGATCCGAGATCGGCGTGGGAATTGCGGGTCGGCGCACTGACCCCGCTGTTGAACCTGCTGCTGGCGCCGGTCTATGTCATCGAGCTCGCCGACACCGAGGGGCGGCAGCGTTGGCTGCACCGGCCAATCATGGTGTGGTGGGTGGTCTGGGTGGCAAGCACCGCGCTGTCGGTGTTCTCGATCGCCACGAGCTTCACCGTCGATCCGCAGGGAATCGCCAACAACACCGTCGCGACGATAGTGGCCTACCTCTTCGGGGCCGCAGCGGTGCTGCTCGCTTCGCAGGTGTTCCAGGGATTCGAACGCCAGCCTGTCGAACGGCCTTCGCGGCGCTGGGTGATGGTCGCGGCTGTCGACGGCAATTCCGACGAACCCGCGCGTGCAGTTGAGCCAAACGGGGAGAACCCGGCAGCATAGCCCTATGAGCTCCGGCGAGACGTTCGGCGGCCATCCTTTCGTGGTCGCCCACCGAGGTGCGTCAGCTGACCTGCCCGAGCACACTCGAGCGGCCTACGAACGCGCCCTCGAAGAGGGTGCCGACGCCGTCGAATGCGACGTCAGGCTGACCAGGGACGGTCACCTCGTGTGCGTGCACGACCGCAAGCTCGATCGCACATCGACCGGAACGGGCCTGGTCAGCGAGATGACACTGGCGCAGCTGCGCGAACTCGATTACGGCTCCTGGCATCCGAGTTGGCGCGACGACGGCAGCCACGGCGAGACCGGACTGCTCACCCTCGATGATCTGGTCGCGCTCGTCCTGGACTGGAACAAACCGGTGAAGATGTTCATCGAGACCAAGCACCCCGTCCGGTACGGCGCCCTGGTGGAAAGCAAAGTTCTGGCGCTGCTGCACCGGTACGGCATCGCCTCGCCGGCGTCGGCGGACATGTCGCGGGCGGTCGTGATGTCGTTTTCGGCGGCCGCCGTCTGGCGGATCCGTAGGGCCGCTCCGATGCTGCCTACGGTGCTGCTCGGAGAGACGTCGCGGTACCTGGGCGGCAGTGCCGCGACCACTGTCGGTGCGACTGCGGTCGGACCGTCGATCGCGACGCTGCGCGAACACCCCGAGTTGGTGGATCGGGCGGCTGCGCAGGGGCGTGCACTGTATTGCTGGACGGTCGACCACTACGAGGACGTGCAGTACTGCAGAGATCTTGGTGTGGCCTGGATCGCGACGAACCATCCGGGCCGCACCAAGGCCTGGCTGCAGAACGGCCTGACCGGTGCGGGACGCGACTAGCAGGAGCTCCCTGGTTAAAGGGCGCCGCCCGCCGCCTTGGGAGCCGACAGGTCAGCCGACGATGCAGAGATCTCGCGCGCCACGAAGTCTTCGAGGTGGAACAGGTCGGCCCCCGCACGCTCGGCGATCCGCACCAGTGTGGTCATCTGGGCCACCTCTTCGACCTGCTCTTTGAGGAACCACTGCATGAACTGCTCGCCCAGGTAGTCGCCCTCATCCCGGGCGGTGGCCGCAAGGCGGCTGATCTGATCGGTCACCGAGCGCTCGAGATCCAGGGCGAGAGCAATGGCGTCGCGGGGCGTGTCGAAGCTGTTCCGCACCGGATCCACGGCAGGGATCTCCGTGGTGACGTCGCGATCGATGAGGTAACGCACGAGCATCATCGCGTGATTGCGCTCCTCGACCGACTGGCGGTAGAAGAACGAGGCCAGCTGAGGAAGGTCGGCGCTGTCGAAATACACCGCGATGGCGAGATACTGCTGCGACGCTCCGAGTTCGCTGCGCACCTGGTCGCTGAGCAGGTTGTGGAACTTGGTATCGATGGCGTCATGCGTAGTCATGCGGCCAAGATATCGCAGCTCAGAGGCCATTATCATCGAAGGTGAACCTAAGGCAGGCGAGCTTAACCTTACTTGACAAGCCGCGTGTGATGCGCGCTACAACGTTTGCTGAACCTACCGGTTGGCGGCGTCGAGGACGTCCTGGGGGATCGGCGAGTCGGAGTTCAGCGCCGTGAACAGTCGTCCTGCGGTGTCGCTGTCCCACTCGACGATCGACCCTGAGCCGTTCTCGGCGAAGTCGCCGATCGGCACGGTGAGGGTGGTGAGGTCGCCGCGCAACGCCCAACCCAGCCTGGCCAGGTCCCACAGGTGATCGCCCTCGTTGACCGTCACGGTGTCCTTGGCGGCGCTGGCCATCGGGTACCACCGCAGCGGGTTGAGCAGCACCGACGGGCTGGAGGCACGCTCCACGAGCGCGGACATGAACTGGCGCTGGTTGACCATGCGGTCGAGGTCGGCGCGCGGCGTGGCCCGGGAGCGCACGAATCCCAGTGCGTTGCGGCCGTCGAGTTCCTGGCAGCCTGCGGGCAGATCGATCCCGGCGAGCGGATCGTTGATCGGCTCGGTCGGGCACATCGTCACTCCTCCGACAGCGTCGACGAGGCCGGCGAAGCCGCCGAAACCGACCTCGGCGTAATGGTCGACACGCATGCCGGTGGCCAGTTCGACCGTCCTGGCCAGCAGTGCCGGACCACCGGCCGAGAACGCGGCGTTGATCTTGTCGTTTCCGTACTCCGGGATGGAGACATAGGAGTCGCGGGGGATCGACACCATGGTGGCCGCGGTGCCGGAACCCAGGGCGGGCAGGTGCACCAGCAGGATCGTGTCGGTGCGGCTGGCGCCCAGATCGCCGCCCGTGGTGAGCTCGGCCTGCTGTTCGGGGGTCAGACCCTCGCGGCCGTCGGAGCCGACGAGCAGCCACGTCGTTCCGCGTCCTTGGGCCGGGCGGTCGGAGTAGTCGGTCAGCGCCGGAATGCGGGTCAGCGACGAGTCGACCCACGCGCCGAGTGCGACACCCCCGACGAACAGCAGCAGGAGGAAGACGAGTGCGATCCGGAACCAGCGGCGCACTCGGCGCGGCTTCTTCTTCGCGATCGGAGCTGGCTGTGGTGGGGGCGGGGGTGCAACGGGCCTGCGCTGGGACGGCGGAGGTGGTGCGGGCCTGCGCTGCGGGGGCGGAGGTGGCGCGGGCCTGCGGGGGTG
>NZ_LQPC01000040.1 GCF_002101705.1 Mycolicibacterium iranicum
TGCCGACGGTCACGTAATTCCCCAGGGGCTGCCGTCACGTAATTCCTCATGTTCGGGCCCTGCTGTGGCGAGGATAGCGGGTGATTTTCGGGGTTGTCAGGTGGTGACGGGTCCGGGCCGTTTCCGGGGTCTGTAGGACGGTCCGTCCATCAGGACTTGGTGGCTGGTGTTGATCAGCCGGTCGAGCAGCGATTCGGCGACGACCGGGTTCGGGAACAGCGGATACCAATCTTTGGGGGCGCGGTTGCTGGTCAGGATCAACGGTTTGCCGGCGATGGCCCGGTCAGAGACCAGGTCGTAGAGATCATCGCTTTGGGTGGGGGTGTGCTCGCGCATCGCGAAGTCGTCGACGATCAGGACCAGGGGTCGGGTGTATTCGCGCATCCGTTGGCCGATGGTGCGGTCGGCATGGCCGCCGGCCAGATCGGCGAGCATCCGTGAGCATTTGACGAAGCGGATGTCGCCGCCGCGGCGAGCGACTTGATGGCCAAGTGCTTGTGCCACATGGGTTTTGCCGACCCCAACCGGGCCGTAGAGGATCACTGACTCCCCGGCATCGAGCCACCGCAGCGCGGCCAGGTCACGCAACATCGCCGCCGGAAGTTTCGGGCTGACGGTGAAGTCGAAGTCGTCGAAGGTGTTGGGTTGCTCGAAGCAGGCACGGCGGACCCGCCGCGCCAGCGCGGCTGATTCGCGGCGGCCGATCTCGTCTTCGCAGAGCACTTGCAGGAACTCCAGATGCCCGAGTTTGCCGTCGCGGGTTTGCGCCAGCCGGGCGTCGAGGGTGTCGAGCATGCCGGTCAGTTTCAGGGTCTTCAAAGCAGCCCGCAGGCTCGGGTCATGAATAGTCACGATAGATTCCTCAGGTCGAATGTGGTTGCAGCAGAATATGAATGCGGCACTCCTCGCACGCGTTAGGCGGTGCGTTCAGTGTTGAAGGCGTCGGGGCCGCGTAGCAGCGCCGGCGGGATGGGTGAGGCAGCCGTGGCCGTGTCACCGGCCTCGGTGCCGGCGGCCAGGATGCCTTTGACGGTCCGATACCGCGGATCACCCACCTCCAGGGCCCGGGTGCAGGCGGCGTCCAACCGCCCGGCGCCGTAGCGGTCACGCAGCGCGATGATGCCCTGGATGGCGCGCAGCCGGTGGATGGCGTTGATCTCGGAGAGTTCGGCCACGATCGCCACCGCACCGGGTCCGATCTGCTCGGCCTGGCTGCGGCACCAGGTCACCGTGCGCAGGGTGTGGGCGACCTTGTGCGGTGGGTAGTGCTCGAAGTTCGTCGACCGCCCGGACAGATGCAGGACGTGGGTGGCCACCACCGCATCGTGGTGGAAGATCTGCACCACATCGCCGGCGGCGCGGACGGTGACCTTCTGCCCCAGCAACCGCCACGGCACCGAGTAGAACGCCTTCCCGGACTTCACGTGGCAATCTGGCGCCACCGTGCCGACGGTGTAGGCGACCGGTTCAAATGGTCTGCGCGGCAACGGCATCAACGCGTCGCGCTCCACAGCGTCGAATACCGACCTGGGGGTGGCGCCGTCGAGTCCGCGGTGCTTGTGCAGCCCGTAGACCTCGGTCGACCAACGCAGCCCCTCGCGTTGCATCTGGCTCAGCGACTCGAACTGCCGACCGGCCCAGAACGAGTCCCGGATGTAGGGCATGGGTCGCTCGACGCGCGGTTTGTCTTTGGGTTTGTTGGCCCGCGCGGGGTCGATCAAGGACCCGTAGAACGCTGCCAATTCCCCGTAAGCAAGGTTGATCAGCGGGTCATACAGATCCGGGCGGATCACCCCGGTCTTGAGGTTGTCACAGACCAGTCGGGCCGGGACACCGCCGAAGAACTCGAACGCCGCGACGTGCGAGGCGTTCCACGAGCGTTGATCCATCCTCAACACCGGTTGGATGAACAGGGCGCGGGAGCACGACAGAATCATCGCGAACACCCAGACCGCGACCCGGCGGCCCGTCGCGGGATCAAGCCACATCCCCAACTTGCCGTAATCGATCTGCGCTTCGCTGCCCGGATCGACCGCGCCGCGCGGCACCGTGACTTTCTCCTCGAAATGTTGCTCTGCGAATGTCGTTGCGATATAACGCCGTACCGTAGATTCAGAGACCGCGACACGACGGTCATCGCGCAGGCGTTGGGCGATCGTGGCCACCGTCACCGGCACATCCAGCTGCTCGGCGATCCAGTCGCGGTGCACCGCGATCTGTTCCCAGGTCAGCGCCCGCACGCTCGGGTCGATCAGCTCCGGGAACCATCGCCTGATCCGTTCCCGCCACAACTGCTCATCAAAGAGCTCCTGCGGCGCCGGCGCGAGGCCTTCGGCGATGGCCGGCGCCACGTATTTGCGGATGGTTTTGCGGTCAATACCCAGCGCGTCATAGATCTGCACCTGGGATCGGCCGGCATGCCAGTGCCGGAACATCTCCACGAAGTCGGTCACGTTCCACGATCTCCTCGCCAACTCAAGGCCCCTTCCAAGGCCCCGGGCGGGGCACCTGAACGGAGCGAACCTGAGCAGCACCCCAACCCCGACCGGACACGCCCCAAGGGGTGGGGAATTACGTGACGGCGGGTGAGGAATTACGTGACGGACAACCCCTCATACCTGGGGAATTACGTGACTGCTGACA
>NZ_LQPC01000041.1 GCF_002101705.1 Mycolicibacterium iranicum
TAGACAGCTCGCACTCCACTCGGAGGTCTTCGTCTTGTCACCTCACCACGCCGTCACCAACGTCCGTGGTCAGTACAGCTAGCTGGAGAAGAACAGCCGCCCCATGCCTTGTTTGCGGTAGTGCTTGTTGCCGCGCTTGCCCCAGCCCGGTCCGTAGCCGTAGCCCTGGTGGGGCATCGGCGGCGGCGCGGCCTGCATGAAGCGGTTCTCCATCTGCGTCAGGGCTTCGAGCTCTCCGAAGTCGAGGAAGATGCCACGGCAGGAGTCGCACTGCTCCAGGTGGACACCATTGCGCTCGTAGGTCGTCATAACTCCTGCACACTTCGGGCACAGCAGGGTGTTACCCGGGCCCGGCGTCGGCGGCGTGGGCGGCTGATATGGCGGAATGCTCATATCTGCATAACGGTAGACGTTCCCGAGAAGTGCCATTGGACTCTAGAAGAGATTCCCGGTGGGGCCGACGATCGATTCCATGGACGCGACAACGGCATCGGGTGCACCGGTCACCGAACTCACCGAGACCGAAAGCTGGGACCTGCTGGGCTCGGTATCGCTGGGACGGCTCGTCACGACCGTCAACGGCTGGACCGAGATCTTCCCGGTGAACTTCGTCGTGCAGAACAGGACCCTGCTGTTCCGCACCGCCGAAGGCACCAAACTTCTGACGGCCGCGCTCAACGAGTACGTGGTCTTCGAAGCCGACGACCACAACGTCGCCGAGGGCTGGAGCGTGATCGTGCGCGGCAAGGCCAAGCTTCTTGCCACCGCCAACGAGATCGCCGAGGCCCGGCGCGCAGGGCTTTACCCCTGGGTCGCCACCCAGAAGGAGCGCTTCGTGCGGATCACGCCACAGTCGATGACGGGCAGACGGTTCGTCTTCGGCCCGGAGCCCGACGTCATCGGACTGAGCAGCTGACGGTCACACCCAGTACGGCACGCGCGCACGGTATTGCCGCATCGCCAGAGCCGCGAAGGTCCATCCCACGATGGTGAGCACGATGACCACCACCCAGTGCCGCAGTTCCTGATCGGCCCCCAGCAGCGGCGCCCGCACGATGTCCAGGTAGTGCAGCAGCGGGTTGAGTTCGACGATCTTCGCCCAGCCGCCCGCACCCTGGGCCTGCAGTGTGGACTCGTTCCAGATGATCGGCGTCATGAAGAACAGCAGCTGCACCAGGCTGCCGAGCAGTGGGCTGATGTCGCGGTAGCGGGTGGCCAGAATTCCGAAACACAGTGCGACCCACACGCAGTTGAGCGCTATCAGTCCCAACGCCGGGATGACGGTGAGGTCTGTCCACGTCCACGGTTTCGGATAGACGATGGCGATGATCACGAAAATGATGATGTTGTGGGCGAACAGGATCATCTGCCGCCACACCAGCCGGTAGACGTGTACCGACAACGGCGTCGGCAGCTGCTTGATCAACCCCTCGTTGGCGATGAACACCTCGGCGCCCTCGAGGATCGACGCATTGATCAGATTCCAGACGATCAGGCCGAGCGTGACATACGGAAGGTGCTCGGACAGTTCGAGTTTGAACAGCATCGAGTACAGGCCGCCCATCGCCACGGCGGTGGTGCCGGTAGCGATGGTGATCCAGAACGGACCCAGCACGGACCGCCGGTAGCGCTGCTTGATGTCCTGCCAGCCGAGGTGCAGCCAGAGCTCGCGCTTGCCGAACCCGGAAACCAGATCGCCCCATGCCCGCGAAAACGTCTTGGACTGCGCCGCGGCATCCATGATCGTCACAGTTCTTCAAACCTCACCGTCGTGAAAACCTCTCGCGTCGACCCAAGCGCCGCAGGCGAACCCACTCACGGAACCCCGCGGGGTCGCGCTTGGACACCAGAAAGTACCAGCCGAACCGCAGCCATTCCTGCGGGACGAGCTTGCGCATACCGGGTTGGGATTGCAGGTATCCGCGATTGCGGTAGGTGTAGTAACGCTTGATGTCGTTTTCGGGGTACTGGGTGTGCATACGGCCGCCCAGGATCGGCTTGAATTCGTCGCTGCCCTGCGGATGCAGGTAGATGGCCTGCAGGCAGGTGCCGAACGGCAGACCCGAACGCAAAAGCCTGCGGTGAACCTCGGTTTCGTCGCCCCGGAAGAACAGGCGCAGGTCCGGCACCCCGACCGCCTCCACCGTCGACGCGCGAAAGAGCGCACCGTTGAAAAGATGCGAGATGCCGGGCATCAGATCGGGAAGTTCGGCGTCGGTGCGTAGTTCGCTGACCCAGCGCCGCCAGACCAGCCCGCGCCGCAGCGGGAAGGCGAGCTTGTCGGGGTTGTCGAGATCGCAGATCATCGGCGAGACCTGCGCGAGGCCGTACCGCCCGGCGCACGCCAACAGGGTGCCCAGTACCTCCGAGTCCTGTGGACGTCCGTCGTCGTCGGCGCACCAGATCCAATCGGCGCCCAGGCTCAGGGCATAGAGCATGCCCAGCGCGAAACCGCCTGCCCCGCCGAGGTTTCGGCGCGAACCCAAGTAGGTCGTCGGAATAGGTTGGGCGGCAACCAGATCCCGGACGACCTCGTCGTCGTCGTTGTCGACGACGATCAGGTGGTCGGGCGGACGGGTCTGCGACGAGACCGCATCGAGTGATTTCGCAAGTTCGTCGGGCCGACGGTGCGTGACGACGACGGCGCATACGGAGTCCGTCATGCAGACCGGTTCCGCGCGTTCTCTTCGAGCACCTCGCGGACGTGCCGCGCCGCGTCCTCACCCTCGTACGCGCGCACGACCTCCTCGATGCCGCCCTCCATTTTGATGGTGCCGTGGTCGATCCACATCGCCGTGTTGCACAGGCGGGCGAGGAACTCGTTGGAGTGGCTGGCGAAGACCAGGATTCCGGAGCGGGCCACCAGGTCGGCCAGACGTGACTGCGCCTTCTTGAGGAAGTCCGCATCGACCGCGCCGATACCTTCGTCGAGCAACAGGATCTCGGGGTCGATGCTGGTGACCACACCCATGGCCAGGCGCACCCGCATACCCGTCGAATAGGTGCGTAGCGGCATCTGCAGGTAGTCGCCGAGCTCGGTGAACTCTGCGATCTCGTCGACCTTGGACAGCATCTGCTTGCGGGTCTGCCCGAGGAAGAGACCCCGGATGATGATGTTCTCGAAGCCCGAGATCTCGGGGTCCATCCCGACACCCAGGTCGAACACCGGGGCGACACGTCCGCGCACCGACGCGACCCCCCGGGTGGGCTCATAGATTCCCGAGAGCAGCCGCAGCAGCGTCGACTTGCCTGCGCCGTTGTGCCCGACCAACCCGACGCGGTCGCCCATCTTCAGCGACAGCGTGATGTCACGCAGCGCCTCGATGACGACGACGTTGGACTCGTTGCGTCCGATCGCCCCGCCGGCCTTGCCCAGGAACGCCTTCTTCAGCGACCGGGTCTTGGCGTCGAAGATGGGGAACTCGACCCACGCATCGCGGGTTTCGATGAACGGTTCGTCGTGAGGGCCGGTCACGCGGCTCTCACAGGTATTGGCCGGTGCCGGGATGCCCGGGCCCGCCGCGCTGTCCGGGGATGCTCACACCGGGAGGGAGCGCGCCCTGACGCATCTGCTCGAGCTGCTGGCGCGCGGCCATCTGCTGGGCGAACAGCGCCGTCTGGATACCGTGGAAGAGGCCTTCCAGCCAGCCGACCAGCTGGGCCTGCGCGATGCGCAGCTCGGCGTCCGACGGCACGGCGTCTTCGGTGAACGGCAGGGTGAGCCGTTCCAGCTCGTCGCGCAGTTCGGGCGCGAGGCCGTCCTCGAGCTCGCTGATGCTCGTGCGGTGGATGTCGCGGAGCCGTCCGCGGCTTGCCTCGTCGAGCGGGGCGGCGCGCACCTCCTCCAGCAGCTGCTTGATCATGGTGCCGATCCGCATCACCTTGGCGGGTTGTTCGACGAGGTCGGTCAGCGACTTGCCGTCGCCGCGACCGTCGATGTCGCTCTCGCCAGCCGTGTCGGCACTGCCGATGATCTCGATCTGGTCGTCGTCGGAATTGGTAGCCATGTCTCTAAGAGTGCCCCAGCATTTCTCGCCTATTACGTTCGGGCTCCGCGACTAGCGCGACGCAGCTTCGCCGTCGTCGTAGATCTTCTCCTACGAACGCGATTTGTCCAGCGAAGGACGGCCGGTCTCCCGGACCGCAGACGCAGCAGGTGGGCCCGAGAACCGGCATTGTCCAGCGAATTCGTCCGCCAGCCAGCCGTGCCGGGCGGGCCGGTGGCCCTTCGTGGCACAGTGTGACTCGACTAGTATTGCGGGCCGGATGACCCGTGCCCCCTCGGGTGCGGGCGGTAAACGGCAAGGTTGGGCGGCCGTCGCACTGTCCGGAAAAACGGGTGGTACGGCGAATTTCCCCGACGCACTAAGGTGGGCTGACATGGCATATGACGTCGCCCGGGTGCGTGGTCTGCACCCGTCACTGGGCGATGGCTGGGTGCACATGGACGCCCAGAACGGCATGCTGCTGCCCGATTCGGTAGGCCGCGCGGTGTCGACCGCCTTTCGCGGCTCGATGCCGACGACGGCCAGCGCCCACCCGGCCGCCAGGCGCAGCGCCGCGGTGCTCGCCGCCGCCAGGCAAGCCGTGGCCGACCTCGTCGGCGCCGACCCGTCCAGTGTCGTTCTCGGCGCCGACCGCGCCGTGTTGTTGACCTCGCTGGCCGACGCCGCGTCGGTGCGGCTGGGTCTCGGCTACGAAGTGGTGGTGACCCGTCTCGACGACGAGGCGAACATCGCACCGTGGCTGCGGGCGGCGAACCGGTTCGGCGCAAAGGTGAAGTGGGCCGAGGTCGACATCGAGACCGGCGAGCTTCCGACCTGGCAGTGGGAGGGCCTGGTGACGCGGCCCACCCGGCTGGTCGCCATCACGTCGGCATCCTCGACGCTGGGTACGGTGACCGAACTGCGCGAGGTCACCAAGCTGTCGCATGAGGTCGGCGGTCTGGTGGTCGTCGACCATTCGGCGGCCGCGCCGTATCGACTCATCGACATCAACGAAATCGACGCAGACGTCGTCGCACTGAATGCGCTCGCATGGGGCGGCCCGCCGATCGGGGCGCTGGTGTTCCGGGACCCGTCGATGATCGACGCGTTCGGCTCCGTGTCGCTCAATCCGAATGCCACCGGGGCGGAACGCCTCGAGCTCGGATCTCACCAGTTCGGCATGCTCGCCGGGGTGGTGGCCAGCATCGAATACCTTGCCGGGCTTGATGATTCGGCACAGGGGACCCGCAGGGAGCGGCTGTCGGTATCGATGCAGTCGGCGTCGGCCTACCTGGACGGACTGTTCGAGTACCTGTTGATGTCGCTGCGTTCGCTGCCGACGGTCACGGTGATCGGCGCCCCCGAGGCGCGGATCCCGGCGCTCACCTTCGTCATCAACAACGTGCCGGCCGAGCACGTCGTCCAGCGACTGGCCGACAACGGGATCCTCGCGATCGCCAATGCGAGTTCGCAGGTTCTGGACGCCATCGGGGTCAACGACATCGGCGGAGCGGTCACGATCGGTCTTGCGCACTACAACACCTCGGCCGAGGTCGACCAGCTGGTGCGTGCGCTCGCCTCGCTCGGCTAGCCGCTAATCGGCAACGCGCAGAACAACTTTCCCCGACACATCACCGGAAGCCAGCAGTTCGTGGGCTGCTTTGGCTTCGGTGACGGGGAATTCCGCGCCGATGACGGGCCGCACGAGTCCGTCGGCGACCAGCGGCCACGCCTCGGTGGTGACGGCAGCGACGATGTCGCTCTTTCCGCCGGGGCCGGTGACCGGCCGGGACCGCAGCGCGGTCGCGATCACGCTGCCGCGTTTGGCGAGCAGCTTGCCGATGTTCAGTTCGCCCTTCGCCCCGCCCTGCATGCCGATGATCACGAGCCGGCCGTCGCTGGCAAGCGCATCGACGTTGCGGTCGAGGTAGGCCGCACCCATGATGTCGAGGATGACATCCGCGCCCCCGGCGTCCCGAACGACCTTCACGAAGTCCTCATTGCGATAGTCGATGGTGATGTCGGCGCCCAATTCGGCGCACAGATCGAGCTTGTTGCGCGAGCCGGCGGTGACCGCGACCCGGCAGTTGAGCGCTTTCGCGACCTGGATCGCGTGGGTGCCGATACCGCTGGCGCCGCCGTGGACCAGGAAGAGTTCCGGAGCGGTCAGGCCCGCAGTCATCACCACGTTGGACCACACCGTGCATGCCACCTCAGGGAGTCCCGCCGCGTGGGGCAGTGGGACGCCGTCGGGAACCGGCATTACCTGGCTTGCGGGAACGGTGACGAACTCGGCGTATCCGCCGCCCGCGAGCAGGGCGCATACCGGTTGGCCCGCCGACCACTGCGACACACCGTCCCCGACGCCGACGATGGTGCCGGACACTTCGAGCCCGAGGATGTGGCTGGCGCCCGGGGGAGGCGGGTAGTTCCCGGCGGCCTGCAGAAGATCGGCGCGATTGACTCCGGCAGCGACGGTCTGGATGAGGACTTCGCCGTAGCCCGGTTCGGGGTCCGGCACAGACTGCCAGGTGAGCTCGCCAGGTGGTTCCGCCACAATCGCTTGCATTGATGCAACGCTACTACGCTGCGGAAACACCCATTAATTTCCCCAACGGCAACACCGCCTCAGATTTACTATGGGCGAATGGAGGGGATCATCGGGGGACGCACGGCGAGTGATACGCCGGGTTTGGACATTGCTGAGCAAAGGGCATGGCAGAACTTTCTGGATGCTGCGTTGCGGTTGTACGCGACCATGAACCGGTCGCTGTCGGATGAGCACGGGCTGACGTTGAACGACGTCCGGCTTCTCGATCTGCTGGCCAAATCGCCAACCGGGGCGGCCCGGATGGGCGATGTCGCGGAATCGCTGATGTCGTTGCCCAGTCGGGTGACGCGCCAGATTCACCGACTGGAGGTCCAGGGGCTCGTGGTTCGGGGCGCCAGCCCGGACGACGGGCGCGGCGTGCTCGCCAGCATCACGCCGGAGGGGAGAACGGCCCTGGCCTCGGCGATGGAGACGTATGGCGCCGCGGTGCGCGCGCACTTCCTCGACCGGTTGAGCCGCCCGCAGGTTACGGCGATGGGGGAGAACTGCCGTCGCATCAGCGCGGGGCTCAAAGCCGGCGGAACGTCAGCCAAAATCGGTCGCGTTTAGACTGTCCCGCGGTGGCGTGGCAGAGCGGCCTAATGCACTCGCCTTGAAAGCGAGAGACGGCTAACACCGTCCGGGGGTTCAAATCCCTCCGCCACCGCCAAACGCTCGTGTTGTTCCGCCACACGCAGCGGCCGTGCTGTTGTTCAGACGATGGGCACCGTGTGAGCAGCTGGCATGTCCCCCGATCGGTGGACACGGTTGGGGCCGATCGGAGGCTGAGCCCGGCGCCGTAGCTGAGCGAATACTGACGCTCATGACAGCGAACACAATGGCCGCCACGGACGCGGACCGTGGTGATCCCCGAGACCTGCGGCGGATTTCAATGGCCGGTTACGTCGGTTCGGCCATCGAGTTCTACGACTTCTTCATCTACGGCACCGCCGCGGCGCTGGTCTTCCCGACGGTGTTCTTCCCCGAGCTGAGCCACGTGATGGCGACGACGGCTTCCCTCGGAACCTTCGCCGCGGCGTTCATCGCACGGCCTGTGGGTGCTGCGGTGTTCGGCCACTTCGGAGATCGGCTGGGACGCAAGCGAACCCTCGTCGCAACCTTGATGGTGATGGGTATCGCCACGGTGGGCGTGGGCCTCATCCCGAGCGCCGCGACGATTGGAATCGCCGCCCCGCTACTGCTGATCACGTTGCGCTTGATGCAAGGTTTCGCGGTCGGCGGGGAGTGGGCCGGCTCGGTGCTGATGAGCGCCGAGAACGCGCCGGCGCAACGGCGCGGGTTCTACGGCATGTTCACCCAGTTGGGGTTGGGCACCGCACTGGTGATGTCCAACTTCGTGTTCTTGGCTGTGCACGTCGGTTTCGGTGAGGACAGCCCGGCGTTCATGCAGTGGGGCTGGCGGATCCCGTTCCTCCTCAGCGCGGTCCTGATCGTCGCGGCATTGATCATTCGGCTCAAAGTCAAAGAGACGCCCGCATTCTCGGAAACCTCCACGAAGCCGGCCCAGGGCGTTCCCCTCATCACTCTGCTGCGCACACAGGGTCGCTCGGTGCTGCTGGCCGGTGGCGTGGCGATCTGCTCGGCGATGCTGGCCTTCCAGGCCGGCACCTTTATCACGCATTACGCCGCAGACCATCTGGACTACTCGACCAACTCGGTGCTGTTCGTCAACGTCGTCGGCGGTCTGTGTGCGGTGGGGTGTGCGGCCGTCACGGCAATTCTGAGCGACTCCCACGGTCGACGCCGGATCACGCTGTGTGCCTTCGCATTTGCTGCTCCGTGGGCGTTCGCGGTCTTTCCGCTCGTCGAGATGCACAACCCTGTGGTATTCGGGCTGACCGTCATCGTCACCTATGCCTTCGTCGGCCTGTGCATGGGACCGCTGGCGGCGTTCCTGCCGGAGACGTTCGCGACGGAGCACCGCTACACGGCCGCGGCGTTGTCGCACACCATGGGCGCCATCATCGGTGGCGCACTTCCGCCGGTGCTGTCGCCGGTGCTGGCCGCCCACTTCGGTGGGTGGGGCGTCGCGGTGATGATGGGCGGGTTGGCGACGGTCAGCCTGGCGTGTGTCGCGGCAATGCCCGAGACCTTGCCGCGCCGGACTACTCCCCGGTGAAGTTCGGCGGACGCTTCTCGAACATCGCCTTGATGCCCTCGCCGAGGTCCTTCGACGGGAGAAACGCCGAGTTCCAGGCCGCGACGTACCTCAGACTCGCCGAGACCTGTGCGGTGCGCTGCTCGTCGAGCACGTCCTTGATGCCGTGGACGGTCAGTGGCGGGTTGGCCGCGATCTCGGCTGCGGTGGCGCGCGCGGCAGCAAGCGAGGCTTCGGCATCGGAGTAGACGTCGTTGACCAGACCGATCTTTTCGGCGCGCGCTGCGTCGATGTCTTTACCCGTCAGGGCGAGTTCGCGAAGATGCCCGTCCGACAGGATCAACGGCAACCGCGCCAGCGAGCCGACGTCGGCGACGATCGCGAGCTTCACCTCTCGCACCGAGAACTTCGCGTCGGCGCTCGCATAACGGATGTCGACAGCCGAGATCAGGTCGACACCGCCGCCGATGCACCAGCCGTGCACGGACGCGATCGTCGGAGTCCGGCAGTCGGCGACCGCGGTGATGGACTGCTGCATCGTCTTGAGGTGGGTGTGAAAGTCCGCGCGGGGTTTGGCGGTCGCCCCGTCGCTCATCACCGCCGACAGCGTGCCGCTCATGGCCATCAGATCGAGGCCGTAGCTGAAGTTCTTGCCGGAGCCGGTGAGGACGATCGCCCGCACCTCGGGGTCGGCGTCGAGGTCGGCGAACACCACGGGCAGCTCGGCCCAGAACGCAGGGCCCATCGCGTTGCCCTTGCCGGGGCCGATCAGCGTGACCTGCGCGATGTGGTCAGCGATGTCGACGGTCAGGGCTTCGTAAGTGCTCATGGGGACAGAGGCTAGTTCAGCCCCCGGCCCCGCCCATCAGGACCTCGCTGACGGTCGCGCTCGGCAGGAACTGGCAGGCCGCGTCGGCGAGGATCTGGCCGACGAACTCTCCGTCGGGTCCCAGCGGGTTGCCTTCCTGCGAGAGGACCTCGCGTACCACGGCCACCCGCGTCGCTTCGTCGAGCGCGTTGTACTCGTCGCAGGTCATCTCGAGCGAGTTCGCAGGTGCGGGCACCTCGGGCACGTCGGTGTTGCGCGTCGGCAGCGGCAGGTTCGGGATCTCGATGTCCGGCAGACCGGGTAGGCCGGGGATGCTCGGCTCGTCGGTGGGGGTGTCGTCCGACGATGGCAGCGGCGGGCCGGGTTCGGTCGTCTGCGCGACGACACCTTCGGTGGTCTGCGTGCAGGCCGCCGTACCCAACACGGCCGCCAGCCCGATCATTGCGGCGGTCACCCGCACGTGCGTCCTCATCCCGGCCACGATATGCGGCTATACCCGTTCGAGGTAGAAGTACAGGTGACGAGGGGTGCCGGAACTGGTGTCGAGTGCGCCCTTGCCATTCATGATGCCGATCACGGCGTTGTCGTCGACGACCTTGAAGTGGTCGTGCACGGGCTTACCGTCGTAGACCATCGATGCGACCGTCTCGCCGCGGAACTCCTCCATCCACAGGCTGGCTTCGCCGTTCATCGCCTCGGTGTTGGAGAACTTGTTCCCGTCGGCATCGAGGCAGACCAGCGGCTTGGCGTCCGACGCGGAGTGAAAGGTCTTACCGAACCAGTTCAGCCGCTTCATGAAGCCGTTGGCCTTATGCCCCGTCTGGAACTCGCCGCCCTTCCATTCACCGATCATGAACTCGATGGTGGCGGGCGCCAATGTGGCCCAGAAGTCGTCGAGCTCGCCATCGGTGATCGGTTCGGAGCGCTGGGTGAGCGCGGTAAAGGTCTCGCGGGGGCTCATGCGTTGTCTCCAATCCAACGGCGGGCGAACTCACAGAACATGTCGTTCTCTTCGGGGGAGGCGACGGTCACCCGGACGCCGTCGTCACCGTAGGGACGCACGATGATGCGATTGTTGGCGGCATCGGCGGCGAACTGCTGGGCGCGCCCTACCAGGGGCAGCCACACGAAGTTGGCCTGCGACGGTGGGATGTCGTAGCCGGCGTCGAGCAGCGCCGCAGACACCCGGGCGCGTTCGGCGACGACGGCGTCGGTGCGCTCCAGCAGCTCGTCGGCGGCATCCAGGCACGCGACCGCCGCGGCCTGCGAGACGCTGGTCGCGGTGAAGGGGACGTAGACCTTGGACAGTGCCGTGACGATGTCGGGGTCGGCGACGGCGTAACCGATACGTAGGCCCGCCAGTCCGTAGGCTTTCGAAAAAGTGCGCAGCACAACGACATTGCTGTGGGCCCGAACCAGGCCGAAACTGTCGGGTACCAGGCCGTCGCGGATGTATTCGATGTAGGCCTCGTCGAGGACAACCATGATGTGCGGCGGCACCGCTTCGACGAAGCGGGCGAGCGCGTCCGGTTCGACGACCGTGCTGGTCGGGTTGTTCGGGTTGCACACGAAGATCAGCCGGGTGCGGTCGGTGATCGCCGCGAGCATCGCGTCGAGGTCGAAGGTGTGGTCGGTCAGCGGGACCTGGACCGGCGTCGCGCCCGCGGTGCGCACCTGCAGCGGGTAGATCTCGAAGCTGCGCCAGCCGAAGAGCACCTCGTCGCCGACGGTCGACGTGATCTGGATCAACTGCTGGCACAGGCTGACCGAGCCGCAGCCGACCGAGATGTGCTCCGGGGCGAAGTTGACGTGCTTGGCGAGGCGTTCCTTGAGCTCGACGTAGCCATTGTCGGGATAGCGGTTGATCCCCTCGGCGGCCTTCGCTATTGCGGCCTTCACGCTGGGCAGCGGCCCGTGGACGGTCTCGTTGCTGGCGATCTTGATGGCCCCGGGCACCGTCTTGCCCGGTGTATAAGCGGGTAGATCGGCGAGTTCGGGGCGTAGACGGGCGGGCACCGAGACAGTTTATGGCCCGCGTCGATCTGCTTTGCTTCGCACCGCAGGGCCTGTGTACTCTCATCGGCGCGGCGGTAAACGTCGGGAGGCGTGCCAGAGCGGCCGAATGGGACTCACTGCTAATGAGTTGCCCGCCTTAAAGCGGGCCGGAGGTTCAAATCCTCTCGCCTCCGCGCAAGATGGCCGGCTCGCCGGTGTGCACGACTGCCGGCTCGCCGGCAGTCACAACTGAACAGGTACGACCAAGCGCCCGTAGCTCAACGGATAGAGCATCTGACTACGGATCAGAAGGTTAGGGGTTCGAATCCCTTCGGGCGCGCTTCAGCTGTCTTTAGCGACTTTCGGCCCTATCGACGCCTATCGGCTGTCAGTTTGACTGCCCGCGTGGCCACCCTCGACAAGATCGAATCGCTGGTTGCCAAGCGGCCTTTTCCTCCTCGGATGGGGCCCAAGGGCAATCTGATCTACAAATTGATCACGACGACCGATCACAAGCTGATCGGGATCATGTACTGCGTCGCCTGTTTCGTGTTCTTCATGGTCGGCGGCTTGATGGCGCTGTTCATCCGCATCGAGTTGGCCGCGCCGGGGCTGCAGTTCCTGTCCAACGAGCAGTACAACCAGCTGTTCACCATGCACGGCACGGCGATGTTGCTGTTCTATGCGACTCCGATCGTGTTCGGTTTCGCCAACCTGGTGCTGCCGCTGCAGATCGGCGCGCCGGACGTCGCCTTTCCGCGGTTGAACGCGCTGTCGTTCTGGCTTTTCCTGTTCGGCGCGCTCATCGCGCTCGCGGGATTCATCACTCCCGGGGGCGCCGCGGATTTCGGGTGGACGGCCTACGCGCCCCTGTCGGATGCCATTCACTCGCCAGGAGTGGGCGCGGATCTGTGGATCTTCGGACTCGGGGTGGGTGGCCTGGGCACGATCCTGGGTGCGGTCAACATGGTCACGACCGTGGTCTGCATGCGCGCACCCGGTATGACGATGTTCCGGATGCCGATCTTCACCTGGAACATTCTGGTGACCTCGATCCTGGTTCTCCTGATCTTCCCGCTGCTGACCGCGGCGCTCTTCGGCCTGGCCGCCGACCGTCATCTCGGTGCGCACGTCTATGACCCGGGCAACGGTGGCGTCATCCTCTGGCAGCACCTGTTCTGGTACTTCGGCCACCCCGAGGTGTACGTCATCGCGCTGCCGTTCTTCGGCATCATCAGCGAGGTCATCCCGGTCTTCTCCCGCAAGCCCATCTTCGGCTACACCACGCTGGTGTATGCGACGTTCAGCATCGCCGCCCTGTCGATGGCGGTGTGGGCGCATCACATGTTCGCCACCGGTGCCGTCCTCCTTCCCTTCTTCAGCTTCATGACGTTCCTGATCGCCGTCCCGACCGGCATCAAGTTCTTCAACTGGATCGGCACGATGTGGAAAGGCCAGTTGACGTTCGAAGCGCCGATGCTGTTCTCGATCGGCTTCATCGCGACGTTCCTGCTCGGTGGCCTGTCGGGCGTGCTGCTGGCCAGCCCGCCGCTGGACTTCCACGTCACCGACAGCTATTTCGTCGTGGCGCATTTCCACTACGTGCTATTCGGCACCATCGTGTTCGCCACCTATGCGGGCATCTATTTCTGGTTCCCGAAGATGACGGGCCGGCTGCTCGACGAGCGGCTCGCCAAGCTTCACTTCTGGCTGACGTTCATCGGCTTTCACAGCACGTTCCTGGTGCAGCACTGGCTCGGTGACGCGGGGATGCCGCGGCGCTATGCGGACTACCTGCCCGGCGACGGGTTCACCACGCTCAACGTGATCTCGACGTTCGGGGCGTTCATCTTGGGCGTCTCGATGCTGCCGTTCGTGTGGAACGTGTTCAAGAGCTGGCGCTACGGCGAACCGGTGACCGTCGACGACCCGTGGGGGCATGGCAACTCGCTTGAGTGGGCCACCAGTTGCCCTCCGCCGCGGCACAACTTCACCGAGCTGCCCCGAATCCGTTCGGAGCGGCCAGCATTCGAGCTGCACTATCCACACATGCGTGAACGAATGCGAGCTGAGGCGCATGCGGGTCGCGCCCACGGTCCCGAAGACGGCGACGTGACGCGACTGGACTCGGAGAACGTACGCAGCTGACGTGTTGAGTGCGGTTATGTTCGACCATATGGCCGTCAACCTCACCCCCTGGGAGCCTCCCCTCGCGGGCAGCGAGGTCGACCATCTCGTCGGGGCCCTCGACCGTCTCCGGGCCACGTTTCTGTGGAAAGCCGACGACCTCGACGCGGCCGGGCTGCAGACCACCATCGGAGCCTCGGCGCTCACCCTTGGCGGCCTGCTCAAGCACCTCGCCTTCGCTGAGGACGTCATGTTCACGGACAAGCTCGCCGGTGAGCCCGTCGGCGAGCCATGGGCGACGCTGCACGACGGCACCGATGACTGGGAGTTCACCTCGGCCGCCGCAGACAGCCCCGACCAGCTCTACGCCCACTGGCATGACGCCGTCGCCCGATCCCGAGCGCGCGTCTCGGCGGCACTGGAGCGCGGCGGGCTCGATCAGCTCGCCGCGGTCCGCGACGAGGAGGGCAACCACGCCAGCCTGCGCCGGCTGCTGTGCGATCTGATCGAGGAGTACGGCAGGCACACCGGCCACGCCGACCTGCTCCGGGAAGCCGTCGACGGCCGCGTGGGCGAAGATCCGCCGCCCGGTTGGACGCCGGTCTCACCGGGTAAGGCGCAACTATGACCGCAATCCGTGCCTTCACGTTCACTCCCGAACAGGGGGTGCCGCCGGGCGTGGCGCCGTTCTCCCATGCCACCGCCGCCGGCGAAACCCTCTATGTCACAGGGCAGATGCCCACCGACGTGACGGGTGCGGTCGTCGGGGAGGACGTGGCCACTCAAACCGACCAGGTGATGCGCAACCTCGAGCGGGTGGTGCAGCTGTGCGGCGGAGGATTGGCTGACGTCGTGTCGGTGCGTGCCTATCTGATCGACTGGGCCGACTACGACGCGTTCAACGTCGCCTACGCGAAATGGTTTCCCGACAGGTTGCCGACGCGGACGTGCGTGGGCGTCACCGGGTTGGCAGTCGGCAGCCTGGTCGAGATCGACATGGTGTGCTGGCGCGCTGAGGGTTGGCCCTCGCTGCCGCAGAGCTAGATTGGAGACGTGCGCCTACTGCTGATCGCCGATACGCACGTCCCGAAGCGAGCCAAAGACCTTCCCGCGCAGGTGTGGGAGGAGGTGGACTGTGCAGACGTCGTGATCCACGCCGGCGACTGGGTCGAACCGGATCTGCTCGACGCGCTGGAGGAACGGTCGAAGCGACTGGTCGCCTGCTGGGGCAACAACGACGGCCCCGAGCTGCGCGCGCGACTGCCCGAGCGGGCCGATGTCGTGTTGGGCGGGCTGCGTTTCACCGTGGTGCACGAGACGGGCGGGGCGGCCGGCCGCGACGAGCGGATGGCGAAGCTGTACCCCGATACCGACGTGCTGGTGTTCGGCCACAGTCACATCCCGTGGGATGCGACGTCGAATAGTGGCTTGCGGCTGCTGAATCCGGGATCGCCGACCGACCGTCGCCGTCAGCCGCACTGCAGTTACATGACCGCGACGGCGCAGGACGGTGTTCTCGCCGACGTCGCCCTGCACAAGCTGCAGCGTCATGCGTGACCGTCCCGCTACCGTCGACGACGTCCACGAGATCGCCTCGTCGATGCCGCACGTAACGCGGCTGGTGGGCCCTAAGGCGGGCAATTCGATCTATCAGGTGGGCAACAAGTCTTTCGTGTTCTTCCGCACGCCGCGCCCCGATGCGTTCGACCCCGACACCGGAGAGCGGTACGACGACGTCATCGTCATCTGGGTGGAATCCGAGGACGACAAACGCGCACTCACCCAGGATCCGGATTCACCGTTCTTCACCACCGACCACTTTAACGGCCATCCGTCGGTTCTGGTGCGCGCCAGTCGACTTGGTGAAATCGATGTCATCGAGCTGCGCGAGCTGATTCAGGACGCGTGGCTGTCACGCGCCTCGAAGCGGCGCGCGGACGCGTGGCTCGCCGAACACGAGAGCTAGCCTGCGTCGGCCGCGCAGATGATGCCGATGTACTTCTCGGCCCAATTGCCCATCGGCTCAAGGGCTTCCAGCAGCTCACGCCCAGCCGGGGTCATCGAGTACTCCACCCGGGGCGGCACCTCGTGATAACTCTCCCGGTGCACCACCCCGTAGGCCTGAAGATCTTTGAGGTGCTGGGTCAGCATCTTCTGCGAGATGCCCGCCAGGTTGCGGTGCAGCGTGTTGAATCGCACCGGGCCGTCGCTGAGCGACCACAGGATCAACGGCACCCACTTGCCCGACACGACGGCCATCGCCGCATCCAGGCCGCACGTGTATTTCCCCAGCCCTGTCATGTCAGCCTCCCAGCACGTCAGGCCCAATAGTTTCATCTGGGTAAGTACCCCACCAAATAGTGGGTACTTGTTGAAAAGTTTGCCCCTGTCGACGATGGTGCCATGACCTCAGTGACTTTCCTAGGGACGGGTTCGATGGACTACTCCGCAAGTTTCGGCGACCACGGCGTCGCCCGATGACCACCGTTTCCGTGATCGGACTGGGCCCGATGGGCCAGGCCCTGGCAGGTGCTTTCCTCGATGCCGGGCACAGCGTCACCGTGTGGAATCGCACAAAGTCCAAAGCCGCGCAACTGCTTTCCCGGGGCGCGCGATGGGCGGGCAACCCTGCTGAGGCCGTCACCGCCGGTGACATCACCCTCGTCAACGTCGTCGACCACGACGCCGTGGACGCGGCGCTCGCCGCCGCAGGCGCCGCAGTCGCTGGACGTGTGGTGGTCGGCCTCAGTTCGGACACTCCCGACCGGGCCCGTGGCACCGCCAAGCTGGTCGCCGATGCAGGCGGACGCTACCTCGACGGCGCCATCATGACCCCCACCGACGTGATGGGAACGCCGGATACCAGCGTGCTCTACGCCGGACCCGAGCGTCTCTTCGATCAGCACCGCGCGCTGTTCGAGGTCCTGGGGCGAGCCACGTGGCTCGGCGAGGACCACGGCCGCGCTGCCGCATTCGACATGGCCCTTCTCGATGTCTTCTGGACCGCCACCGGCGGCTTTCTGCACGCACTGGAAACCGCACGAGCACAGGGCATCACACCGAGCGAGCTGCTGGCCCACGCGCTCGGAATCGCAAGGATCCTCCCGCCTGTCTTCACCGAGATTGCCGAGCGCATCGAGGCGGACCGGCACGACGAGGCCAGCGCATCGGTGAGTTCAGTCGCGTCGTCGCTGGCACACCTGATCGAGACATCGGAGAGCAGCGGCGTCGACGCGGGCGCATTGAAGGCGATGAAGCGCTACGCCGACGCCGCCGTGGTCGCGGGATACGGAGACGCTGAGATCAGCCGTCTCGCCCTGGCGATGCGCGAGTGACGTTCGCGTGCCGGGTGCGAGCCGAGGGGGTGCGGCCCGCCAAAAGGTGCGAGGAGCCCCCTTCGTGCGCCGATAAAATTCTCCGGTGATGTCCGACGTTGCCATGATGACGGCCTCCGCGCAGGCGAGTCTGGGCGCCAAAGACTACGGGGCGGCGGCGTCGGCGGCATGGTCCGTGTTGACCGTCGAGCCGTCCAACGAGCATGCGATGCGGCTCTATGTGCTCGCGTTGCACGGGCAGGGCCGTCTCGCTGACGCACTGTCGATGGCGTGGCGTCTGGTCAGCGAGCATCCGCGGTCGTCGCTCGCGCTGTACACGTATGCCAGCCTGCTGCACGAATCGCAGCAGGATCAGCAGGCGTTGGCGGTCCTCGACGACGCGCTGCGGCTGGACCCCACTAACCCGGACGCTCTGGTGTTGCGCGGTGACATCTTCCGCACAATATGGGGTGCGAAAGCCGCCGAGCAGCAGTACCTGGAGGCGCTGCGAATCGCGCCCGATCACGCAGTGGCACATCACAATCTCGCGGTGAGCCGGCTGAGGTGGGGGACGCTCACCCAGGCGGTGCGGGGGTTACTGACGGCCGATCGCGCAAATCCGGCGTTGCGCCCGTTGGTGATTGACAATGTCGGGTTGGCGCTGGTGCGTGTGCTGCGGATGGCGACGGCGTCGGTGGTGTTCCCGGCGGTGGCGTTGATCGTGGTGATGGCCGCGCACGACGACGGAATGCCGACGGTGCTGCCGCGGATTGCCGCCGGCGTGCTGGGTGCGGCGCTGGTGGTGCCGCTGGTGTGGGTTTTGCGTACTGTGCCGGGTGTGGTGCTCGGTGCTGTTGTGCGGCAACGCTTTCTGTTGGTTCTGCGATTGGGATTTGTGGCGCTGGCAGTATTGCTGGGCGGGGTGACGGCGGCGGTGGGGTCGAATCCGGTGTCGGACGTGGCGGGGACGCTGCTGTTGTTCGGGGTGTTCGGCCTGACGGTGCTGGGGTTCGTGACGGGCTCGTAGCTGGCGTCACACCGCGAACAGTGGGCGGCCTTCGGGATGCTCGTAGGACGCGATGATGTCGGCCAAAGGGTGCGACACGAGGTGAGAGAGTGCCACAAGTTCGGGTACGCCGGTGGCGCTAGCTCTGGCGACTGCGATGACTTGATGCGCATGATCGGTCAGCGTGCAGAAGCCATCACCGTCCTTTTCGCTGATATCGAAACCGGCGGCCCCCTCGGTTGGATCGTTCGGTAAGCGAAGGCGGGGGAGGCGCTTCCGTGACCGAAATCCCCAAGCGAATCGTGAGACGAGGTGCCTTTCTATGGTCTCGACGGCCGGCGCAGCCAGCTCGAACTGCTCGTTAGACGCTCGCTGCGTAGACGTGAGGACGAAGCCGTCGTCGAAGCGCCTGCGGATGTAGAAGCGAGTTTCCCCGCCGGGATCGGTCCAGAAGATTGTTGCGCCCGAGTGATCGTTGCTTGTGTAGGCGTATCCCGCTGATTGCGCCCACTCGACGAGCAACTGCGATGTTCCTGGCGACGGTCTCGAGTTGAAGGCTTGCCTGGCAGTCACGGTTCCGGCCAGCACCTGGCTGTACGCAAGCCGCCCCAGGATCTGGTAGCACGCGTCCGATTCAGAAGGCAGTCGAACCAAGCCGTTCTTGTTTCCGCGCTCGTACCAGAACACCTCCCACATCCCGTCAGTGCTGGGTTCGACGCACCACGAGTATTCGGCGCGACCACCGATCGCCAGGACGCGGTCTGAGATCCCGATCGCGCGGAGTGCTCGACGCAGCTCAGTGATGTTCATGATCGTCACCATTGAGATCTGTTTCGCCTTGGATGCCGGCAACTGCGGACTCGTAGTACTCGTCTATTCGAGCGGCAAGCCACGTCAACCACGTGTCGCGGTTTTTGAAGAGGGCTTTGTCGGAACGAGTCTGCTCGACGAGCTCCTCTAGTGGAATCTCAGATACAGATTCATTGAGGTAATGCCACTGCGCCGACTTGTCGTAAAGGCCGTGCACGTACGGCGCACTGTGTGCGGCGATCATGCAGTTCAGCTCTCGCCCACGCGCGGACCAGTAGACCTGGACTTTGCAGATTGTGTTGCGGAAGAACGCGGCAAACCCGATGCGGCCACCCTCATCCATCTCGAGGACTCGATCAAATGTGAACCCTCTACGTGTCAAAGACGGGCCGATGATCGTCTTCACCTTGTCGGCGAAAGTCGTGCTAGCACTTGTCCGAAGGTCTGATTCCCCAGCTGTTGCTCCGGTGTTGGCAGAACACGTTTGGATATTGGCTCTCGGGATCTCGACGTAACTGGTGCGCGGGTACTCGCGCCGAATGCGAGCGGCGATTTCGGCTGGATCGTCAGTTCGGCAATGCTCTGGCATGGCGAAGAAGCGTTCTATGTCGACTTTGTACGGTCCCACACTGAACATCACCCCGAGAACGTTTGCCCCGTCGACGGTGGTGTACAGCACCCAATCCCACGCAATACCGGCCAGCTGTCTGACTTCGATGCGACTCTGCATTGGTTCGCTACTCCGGCATCTCAGGGAGGTCGGTCACCAGGGCCTGACCCGCATACTCGCACTTCTCAAAAGCTAAAGTTTCGTCACGGCCAACTGTGTTGTCGATGACCAGTGCAAGCTGTACCGGGAAGCTCTTCATGCCGCGGTGTATCTGCGTTCCCATTGCCAGACTGCAAACGATCACAGCGTAGATCCACAGGAATTCACCTGCGTCGTCTCGACTGCGGAACTCAGGTTGGCCTCGTGTCCAATCGAAGTCGGGCTGCGGATGGAAGCGGAGCGGCTTCTGCAGAACGACTAGGAAGTAGTCACTTCTGTCGGGTCCGGGTAGTCGGCGCGCCAACTTCCCGCTCTCAGGCAATTGGCCCTGCAACTCAGGAATCGCGTGAGGCAGACCGTCGCCCGACTGGTCCCAATCGATGCTGTCGATGGTCAGATAAGGCACGGCGGCACCTCCGCTGTAATCGGCCAATCGTCAGTTTTCAATGCTCTTCGTGCTGAATCGAAATACTCAAGTGAGAGGTCGCGAAGCCACGACATCATTTCGGTGCCGATCGCGTCGTTGTACGCCGACCAACATTGCTGAATCTTGCAGTCCCTGCCGCGGTGCACAATTAAGCAGGCTGGACAGCCGCGTTGAATCTCTTGGTCATTGACTGTTTCAAACCTGAGATCATGGTCGGCCAGCGTGTGGGCAAGGAATTGGATCAGCTCTGCTACCGGCACGATGCGCCTCCTTGTGCACTCACGTAGGTGCCCATTGATTCTCAATTCCGCGCGCATTGGTGAGTCGTCCCGTGTCGACGACGATTTCGTAGACGCCGGGTTTGATCAAGCCGGCGCCGATTCGTTGCGCGTGATCGGGATCGTCGGTAAGAAGCAGTATTTCGGCGGTTTTCCCCGATGTCCGTAGGATGCGGACCGGCACACCGTCGAATTCGGCGCTATAGATGCGCTCGAAGATTTCAGTTTCGGCAAGTGGGACGCTCGCTGACCAGACATTGGCACGGACCGGCTGAAACCCCGTCGGGCGGTCGGCGGTGATCGTTGTCAGATGGACTGTGTCGGAAACGATGTCGGCGAAGTACTCGTTGCCGCGCCACCGGGCAAGTGTGCCGACCATCGGGCTGGGCGGGCGCCATTGCTTCGCGTTGAGCCAGCCTCGGGCCACCCCTTCATAACGCGACAGGACCTTCTGCTTACCGTCGGATCGAAGTCGCCAGTATTCAGATCCGTAGGGATATCGGGTCCGACTCATGCTCCAGACCCGAGCGAGAGAGTCGCCACGCAGGAACCCGTTCGGAAGGGTCGGCCAGGGTCGCGGTGCGCCATCGGGCGGCTGTAATGACGCTAGACGCGGCTGTTCGAACCTCACGACGTCGACGAACTGCGGTGTGCCTTCGACACCGTAGGCTGCCAGAAGTCGTTGTGGTGTACGCAAATTGGCAACTCGCGTGGCATCCGCAACGTAGCCGCGGACTTGGTCGCCGCCTGTCTCTACGATCGCGGTTGCGAGGGCAGAGTTGAGGAGCTTCTGCAGAATCAGACGGTCAGGCACGTCGCGTCTCTTCCGCCTCGATGCTGTCAGAGTCTTCCGGCTCGAACAATCCACTCCATCCCATGTATTGGTCACCGTCCAGACCCAGTTCGCGAGCCACGGCGGGAGGGCCGATGAAAGTGACCCTCACGCGTCCGTCAGGCATTCTTTGAATGACTGCCACCTCATGACCACGGATCGTTCCGGTCACCCGAATCAGCAGGATGTCATCGATGCAAGATCGGGGGACCTTCACCCATGGTCCCGAATGGCCCTAGCCGACCGGTGACATCCCAGATTCGAAGCCGTCCGGGACTGCGCCGGGATCGCTGCGTAGCGCTACCCATTCTTGACCGCTGAACACGATTGGCACCCGCTGACCGCGGTACACGGCAACAGGACCGGAGACTGGCACGTCAATCACGGCTGACCTTGCGGTATCCACTTACCCCCTGGAGCACCGCCACCAGCCTCTGATTACCACTGTCGAGTACCTCCCACATCTCAGCTCCGTCACGCATCGTGACAGCGGATCCCGTCAACTGCGATTCTTGCTGCGCTTGTACTCGCAGCACCAGCGCCTAGCGTGCTCACGCGCATGGGCTGCCTTAGGTGAAAACGTTTGTTCCCCATCGCATCATCTCGCCGAGGCTGCACTTTAGCGTCGTGGGAACCCCGCTTGTCTTGCCGCGACTTCGAGTGCTTCGTTAGGAAACTGTGAAGTGAGAACACCTTCGAGTTCAGCGGTCGACAAGATTATGGCGTGTGAGAAAGGTACGGCGTCACTCTTGCCCATCCAACCCCTATCCGTAGGTTCGCAATCGACGGTCAATGAAACGCGGCCGGGGTACTTATTCATATCTGGATACGTCAATGTGACAAGTGAATTGAGCCCGAGTTGGGTCCATCGCCGCCAAAGCCGATCGGTTTGGCGAATAGATTGGGTCGCGTCGCTCAGCGTGCAGTCGATGTACTTTTGCGCGTCTGCGAGGAGCCGAAACATCCAATAGCGTTTCTGCACGCGCCGTTCTTCGACTGCGAGATAGTAGACGTCAGATTCTTCGGTCAGGTAATACATGAATTCCCCTGACGGGTGCGCGAACGAGAGCGTCGAATCGTCTGCCATTTCTGGTGGACGCGCGCCCCAGAAAACCTCGGCCTCCGTCTCCCACTTCTTTGGAGCCCGCGTTTCGCTTCCGGGCTGCCGATTGTGCGCCCACAAGTAGATGGCCTGCCAGAAGTACCAACGCGATGCGATGCCCAAATAGGGCTCGGGAACATCGCTGGTGTTTTCTCTCCCGCCCATGCTGTCTCCCTGACTCACAACCATTCTAGAAATCCAATGTCTATCAGGCGCTGCACGCTCGGTCGGTCGCCCTCTGGTGCAATCAGCTTGTATTGAACGCCACCGCCAGGCTGACCAAACCACGGCGCAACCTCGGACGCTTCGATCGACCATCCATCAGGTAGGGGTACCGAGGTGTTCACCAAATACCTGTAGTAATCCTTTTCGAGACTGCTCGGCGGCAAGGCGCGCTCCTCATAGCTGGTGCCGTCAGGCGATAGCCAGCCGCCACCAGGGTGGCCCAGACGGTCGAGTACCAAGCCGTCGAGTACGGACTTCAGTTCGTCAAGTCCCAGAACCCTGACCGTTCCCGGGATTGCATAGGGTTTCGCGGGATCAGTGTCATCCGGATAGATGAGCTGTCCGCGTTCGTCGGTGAATTGGTCGTTGAACTGGTCTTCGCTGAGATCGCCATAGGGCTTCGCATCGGGAAAGACATCGCTGGCAGGTCGAACCTCCCCGTGATGTTTGTCGTCGTGGCCATCATGGTGCTCGGGATCGTCCGTCGCCAAATGGTCAGTTCGATGTTCACCGTCACCGCTGTGATGATGGAGCGAAGAGTCGTGTTGCGTTTGGTCGAATGAATCGCTGTTGGATTCGCCCAGATGCGCACCATGACTGGCACCACTTTCATGCCCCTCGCCCGCATCGTGGGTTCCGCCATCATCGGCGAATCCGCCACTGTGCGGGCTCGCTTCCGGCCCGCCGGCGCTTGTTGCCTCGGGCGACGGCGTATGCGCTAGAGCCGAATGAGCGGGGGCTTCTGCTGTTGCCCCGCCCGACGCACCATTCGGCGATGCCGATGGCGCAGCCGCCGGACCACCGCCGCCTCGTCCCGCATCGAGCGGTGCGCGCGGTCCGGCGCCACCCTCGGCGCCGGAACCCGACGGCCGAGCCGCCGGAGGAGACGGCTCACCAGGCCGCGGGCCGCCGCCGGACGGCTCACCAGGACGGGGGCCGCTCGGTGCCGCACCCGTCCCCGGTGCACCGGGGCCTGCGCCGCCAGGAATTCCCTCGGGTCGCAGCGGCGGCACACCGCCCGCGCTTCCGGGGTTGAACTCCGGAACATGCGGCGCCTCAATGGTATTGGGTGCCCCGCGGGTCCAGCTGCCCAGCTCGCCGAGCTTGGGCAGTCGCCCCTCTTGCAGTACGTGCCTGCTGAGGTTGAGACCTTTGGCGACGCTGCCCGTCTTCGACAGCGCACCGCCGGGCACGAACAGCGAGCCGATGTTGAACGCCGCCTCACCCGCAGCCCGGCCGGGATGATCGCCGGACCATTTATCCCAGGCGACAAACTCCTTGCCCATGTTGGCCAGCACCCCGGGCAGCGTCGACGGGTCCTTGGCCACCGACAGTGCCATCTCGGCCATTCCCTTCCAGGTGTCCGCGTCGGCCATCGCCACGACCCCGGACACGGTGCCGATCAACCCCGTGACCGCGCCCACCTGAATGTCGGTGTACAGCGTCACTGCGTCGGCGAGTCGGTTGCCCACACCCTCGCCGAAGTTCTCCACCAGGATCGGGCGAACCCACTTCTGGAAGGCGGTCGCAGCGTCGCCGATCATGCCGGTGAGTTCGTCGAGCAAGCCGACGATGCCCTTCACCTGCTGCTGAAAGTTGTTCAACACCGCGCTGACGTCGTGGGCGACTTCGCGCAGGATGTCGTCGGCCTCCCCGGTGAAGACTCCCTTGACGGTGTCCCACAGGCCGTCGAGCGACAGCCGGTCGAGTATCCGTCGGATCGCGTCCTGGGTCGCCTGCACACCCGAGGCGAAGTCCGTAATCGACTGTGCGACAGAGTTCGACACCTCGGCCAGCGACGAGATCGCCGTGCCCAGGCTCTCCAGCGCGGTCTTCATCGCCGCACCCTCGGGGATCTGCTGGGCACCGACGACGCTCTTGATTCCGCTCATCTGCGGCTCGATCAGCGCGAACCCGGTGGCGAAGTTGCGCCACTGCGCCGCCGTCACACCCATGATCGAGGCGTTGCCCGACGGCCAGGTCATCGCAGCCCCGGAGAAGAAGCCGATCCCCGGCAGCACCTGCAGAAACGGTTGGATCAGATACCACTTGTCCGGCGGCGGGACGGTGACGCCGTTGGGGCCGGCGGGCACGTGCGCCGGCAATGTCTTGCCGGGCTCGGCACCGAGGCCGCCCGAGGGTCCCGCACCGCCGATCGTCGCGGCGGCATCGGCGTTGCGGTAGTTGTAGCCGGTTGCCTGCAACAGCATGCCCACCGACGCGAAGGCGTTGGCCGCGTCCGCCACCGCCGAGGTGAACTCGCCGGCTTGGTGGCCGTACTTCAGGCCGAAGTTCATCCCCGCCGGATCCATGCCCGAGGAGATGCCGCCCCCGAGCGCCGCGCCCAGCGCATCCGACAGCTGAGCCAGTTGCGCGCCGATCGCACCGGTCTGCTGACCCGCAGCGATCAGCGCCTCCGGATCAACCTCGATCCGCACCCCGTGGCCCCCCGATGGTCATCCCTGCCACATCTGACCGTTCTTGGCCACGGCGTCGGTGTAGTTCTTGTGCGCGGTGTCAACGACCTTCTGCAGTGCGGTGAGCGCTTCCTTCATCTGCTCGGCGCCGGTCTCCCACTGCTTCTGAGCCTGCGTCTGCGCATCCGACGCGGCGCCCTCCCACGAGCCACGCAGCATCGTCATCGTGTGCGAGATGTCGTCAAGGCATTCGGTGACCTCGCGACCGAACTCCTCCATGTGCGTGATCGCGGCGCGCAGTGCGTCGAAGTCGACCACCAGGCCGCTCACGGCTCATCCTTATGCTTCGCATCGCGATCGGTTTCGGATTGGGGTTCAGGGTTCGGTGCCTTCTCGCCTTGACTGTCCCCGCCGGCAGCGGCCCCCTCGACCATCGACGACACCTGCTCGACGAATCCACCGGCCATCTGGGCGCCTTGCTGCAGGAAGCCGCCGAGCTGCTGCGGAGCCGACTGCGCGGACTCCGCGACCGATCCCAGCTGCTCGAGGTCCATCATCTGGGCCAGCCCCGTCAGCGGCTCGGAAGTCGACGCAGCCGCAGCCAGAGTCCCGCCACCACCACCTCCGGCGGGCGCGCCTCCGCCGCCGGTCTGCATCGTCGCGTTGAGCGCGTCGCCGGACTGCTGGTCGGTCTTGGCGTACTCCTTGCCCGAGAGGTTCAGCAGGTCCGCCATGGTCTGCAGGCCGCGCACGACCTGGCCGGCTCCGGTGTGCCAGTGGTCCCACGCGGGCGCGTACGCCGAGGCCGCGCCGCCCTTCCAGCCCGAACCGAGCAGCTGCCGCGTCTCCAAGTCCACGCCGGACAGCCCGTCCTGCAGCCGCTGTCCGGCGTCGCGCAGTCGCTCGGCTGCCGCGTGCAGTTCCGCCACCACGACCTCGACCGAACCCTCCACGGCAAGCAGCCTATGGGCCCTCGGGAGGGGGTCCGTGCACCAATTTCGCCCCGTCGGAGGTCGCGCTCAGCAGTGGCTCAGCCGGGACGGTTGACCTTGTCGTGCTCGGCGCCGCACACGAACAGGGCGAGCCGCGCCGGGACGTCGCCGGGGTTGCGCCACCGGTGCCGAGTTCCGTTCTGCACCACGGTGTCCCCCTGGTGCAGCGTCACCTCGGCGCCGTCGTCGAGCTCCAGGATGACGGTCCCCTCCAGCACCACTTCGAAGTCGATGGTGTCGGTGGTGTGCATGCCCGGATCGTCGAGCTCCATGTACCCGAGGAGCCCCGGCAGCTTCTCCTCGCCGTCGGCGATCGCCTCCTCGGTGGTGAGGTCGTCCGTGCGCGCGGTGGCGGTGCCGGGCGGCAGGGTGAACATCGAGAACCGGAACCCGCCGACGGGCGGAAAGTAGGTGCGCCAGTTCGGCATCGACCCGTCGTCGGGGAAGTGCGGCGTCTCGTCACCGCCCCACAGCATCGTGAATTCCGAACCGGGCAGCAGCACCGGCCTCCGCGGCTCGACCATCTCGTCGCTGGCGAACACGGATTTTCCGGACGCATCGTGTCCGGTGACGACTCTGCGAGTGCCCCCTGTTGTGTTAGTTGACATCGCACCAGTCAACACCGCGCCGGTTCCGGACGTGGCAGGCTTCGAAGAATGGACAGCAAGCCCCCCACACCGACGATCGAAGACGCCCACCGCCGTCATCTCGACACCCTGCCATTCGACGACACCCGAGATTTCACCGACGCCGACCGTGGGTTCATCGCAGCGCTGAACCCCTGTGTCATCAGAGCCGCCGACGGCCGGGTGGTGTGGGACAACGACGTCTACGCCTTCCTCACCGGCGATGCGCCGACGAGCGTGCACCCGAGCCTGTGGCGGCAGTCGACGCTGGCCGCCAAGCAGGGGCTGTACGAAGTGGTCACCGCGAGCGGAGCGACGGGAGAAGATGCCCAGGGCATCTATCAGGTGCGTGGGTTCGATCTGTCCAACATCACGTTCGTCGAGGGCGACACCGGCATCATCGTGATCGACCCGCTGGTGTCCACCGAGGTTGCCGCGGCTGCGCTCGCCCTCTACCGGCAGCACCGCGGTGACCGCCCGGTCAGGGCCGTCATTTACACGCACAGCCATGTCGACCACTTCGGCGGAGTCCTCGGCGTGACCTCGCAAGCCGATGTCGACTCGGGCAAGGTCGCGGTCCTCGCGCCGGAGGGTTTCACCGCACACGCCGTGCAGGAGAACGTCTATGCGGGCACGGCCATGACCCGCCGCGCCGCGTACATGTACGGCACCGTGCTGCAACGCGGTGCGCGGGGCCAGGTCGGCTGCGGGCTGGGACAGACACCGTCGCAGGGCGAGGTCGCGATCATCGTGCCGACGGTGGACATTCGCGAAACCGGCGAGACGCACACCATCGACGGCGTCGACATCGAGTTCCAGATGGCCCCCGGCACCGAGGCCCCGGCCGAGATGCACTTCTACTTCCCGCAATTCCGCGCACTGTGCATGGCCGAGAACGCCACCCACAATCTGCATAACCTGCTGACGCTGCGCGGGGCACTGGTGCGCGACCCGCACGGTTGGGCGGGCTACCTCACCGAGGCGATCGACACGTTCGCCGACCGTGCCGACGTGGTCTTCGCCTCGCACCACTGGCCGACGTGGGGCAAGGACCGCATCGTCGAATTCCTTTCTCTGCAAAGGGATCTGTACGCGTACCTGCACGATCAGACGCTGCGCCAGCTCAACCAGGGCTTCACCGGGATCGAGATCGCCGAGACGTTCGCCATGCCGCCCGCACTGGAGCAGGCTTGGCACGCGCGGGGTTACTACGGCTCTGTCAGCCACAACGTCAAGGCGGTCTACCAGCGGTACATGGGCTGGTTCGACGGCAACCCGGCACGACTGTGGGCACACCCACCCGAAGCGATCGGACCGCGCTACGTGGCGGCCATGGGCGGGCTTGACCGCCTTGTCGAGCTGGCGCAGAACGCGTTCGATGACGGTGATTTCCGCTGGGCAGCAACTCTTCTCGACCATGCCATTTTCACCGACGAGAATCACGCGGGTGCGCGAAAGCTCTACGCCGACACCCTGGAGCAACTTGCCTATGGCGCCGAGACCGCGACATGGCGCAACTTCTACCTGGCGGGTGCCACCGAGTTGCGGGAGGGCAATTTCGGCACCCCGACCCAGACGACGTCGACCACGATGGTGTCGCAGTTGTCCCCGGAGCAGATGTTCGACGTACTGGCCATCAGTGTGAACGGGCCTCGCGCTTGGGATCTCGACCTCGCCATCGACATCACGTTCCTCGATACCGCGACCAACTACCGGCTCTCGCTGCGCAACGGCGTGCTGGTGTACCGCAAGGCGGCAGCCGACGCGGCGACCGCGCAGGCGACGATCACGCTCGCCTCGAAGCTGCGGCTGCTCTCGCTCGCAGCGGGGGACAACTCATCACCGGGTCTCGAGATCGCAGGCGATGCTGAGGTTTTGGCGTCCTTGGTCTCGGTGCTCGACAAACCGGACCCAGACTTCAACATCATCACGCCGTAGCGCAGACCGCCGAGATTTGTCGGTGCCCGGGGGCATGATGAGGTCATGTCCCCGTCGGTGCCGTCCTACCAGCCGAGCCCTCCGCGGATGGCACGGTTGGAGGCGTTGTTCGACGAGATGTCGGAGCTGACTGGGCAGCGCAATGCGATCGACGGTCGCATTGTCGAGATCGCCGCGGAGATCGATCGGGACGGGTTGTGGTCAACGACGGGGTGCCGGTCGATGGGCGAGTTGATCGCATGGAAGACCGGAGTGTCGCCGCACAACGCCAAGACGACGATGGCGATCGCGGACAGGGCGGACGAGTTGCCGCGTTGCACGGCTGCGCTACGGGAGGGTCGACTGTCGCTGGATCAGGTCGGGGTGATCGCCGAGCGGTCGGGCCCGGGTGCGGACAGTCATTACCTGGCCATGGCGGAGAACATGACGGTGGCACAACTGCGTACGGCGGTCGTGGCGGAGCCGCGGCCGGATCTGCCGCCACGACCGGAGCCGGGTCCGTCGGTCACCAAGAGTGTCAAGGGTGAGTACACGACGTATCGGATCCGTCTGCACAACCTGGAAGCGGCCAAGGTCGATGCCGCGCTCGCTTCGCATCGGGACGGGTTGATCGCGGACTGGAAGAGCGACCGCAACCCTGATGACGGCACCGACCGCGAGGGTGCGCAGACACCGCCGATGCCGACCACCACGGATGCCTTCATGAGCCTGATCGAGACGGGCTGGGACGCCGACGTCGCTCGGCGCCCGCACGGGCAACACACCACAGTCGTGGTGCATCTCGATATCGAAAAGTCATTCTCCACTCTGCATTTGGGTCCGGTGCTCGCTGACGCTGATCGCCAGTACCTGTTGTGTGATGCCACATGTGAAGTGTGGTTCGAACGGTCCGGGCAGCCTATCGGTTCAGGCCGGTCCACGCGCACGATCGGCCGCAGGCTGCGTCGGGCACTGGAGCGTCGTGATCACGGCACGTGTGTCGTGCCCGGCTGCGGGGCCACCCGCGGAATACATGCCCATCACCTCGTCCATTGGGAACACGGTGGGCAGACGGAGCTCGACAACCTCGCTCTGGTGTGCCCATATCATCACCGGGCCCATCATCGCGGCCTGATCACGATCACCGGTCCGGCCCATCGGCTGATGGTCACCGACTGCGACGGGGAGGTGATGCGCCGCGGATCGCTGGCGCGGCCACCGACTGCAGCTCCACCCAATGTTCCCGCCTACCGCGGGCCGACCGGTGAACGCGTCCAATGGAAGTGGTACCACCCCTACGAGCCGCCGCCGCCGACAGCGAACTAGCCGGCCGCTAGGACACCCCGCCGTCGGCGCGCAGAATCGAGCCCGTCGTAAAGCTCGACGCGTCGGACATCAGAAACAGTGCCGCACCGACGATTTCGCGGGGATCGCCGGCGCGCTGCAGTGGCAGATGGCGGAACGGATTGTTCTGCTCACTGAGATTCCATGCCTTGCTGATGTCGGTCAGGTACGGTCCGGCCATCAGTGTGTTGACCCGCACCGTCGGCCCGAACGCTTTCGCGAGCCCCTCGGTCAGGGCGTTCAGCCCGGCCTTGGCGGCCGCGTAGGGGAGCATGTCGGGGGCGGGCCGGATCGAACCGCTGGAGCTGACGTTGATGATCGAACCGCCGCCGTCGCCGACCATGCGTTCCCCGACGAGAGCCGACAACCGGAACGGCCCTTTGAGATTCAGGTTCACCACGGAGTCGAACAGCTTCTCGGTGACCGACGACAGCGACTCGTACAGCGGCGACATCCCGGCATTGTTGACCAGCACGTCCACCCGGCCGAACCGGTCATAGACGGCGTCGACCAGCCCGTCGAGCTCGTCCCACCGACCCACGTGCACCTGATAGGGGAATGCCGCACGACCCGTCGAGGCGGCGATCTCGTCGGCGGTCGCCACGCAGGTGTCGTACTTGCGGCTGGCGATGACGACGTCGGCACCGCACCGTGCCGCCGCGAACGCCATCTCGCGGCCCAGCCCCCGGCTGCCGCCGGTCACGAGCACCACGCGATCGGTCAGGTCGAACAGCCGATCCAAATATCCAGCCACGGGCCATATGGTGTCACGGTGCAATTGCTTCTGGTCCGACATGCGTTGCCTCTGCGGAGCGAACCCGGGCAGGGCTCCGATCCGAGCCTGTCCGAGGAGGGCATCGAGCAAGCTAAACGCCTGCCCGA
Source organism: Mycolicibacterium iranicum (assembly GCF_002101705.1). Classification (GTDB taxonomy): domain Bacteria; phylum Actinomycetota; class Actinomycetes; order Mycobacteriales; family Mycobacteriaceae; genus Mycobacterium; species Mycobacterium iranicum. The sequence continues at coordinate 30,588 of NZ_LQPC01000041.1, forward strand.
CGCGCTGGCGCGCTTCCCGATCACCCGGCTGGTGAGCAGCCCGCAGGTGCGCGCCGTCGAGACGGGCAGGCCCGTCGCCGACAAGCTCGGCCTGCCCATCGAGATCGACGATCGGCTGGCGGAGTACGACCGCGACCTGCCGCACTACATCCCGATCGAACAGATCGCCAAGGAGCATCCCGAGGAGTTGCAGCGGCTGATCGACGGCCATCTGCCGAGCAGCGTGGACGAGAAGGCCTTTCTCGAGCGCATTTCTGCGGGCATTGACGAGCTCGTCGCCAGTGCCGATCACGAAGACACCGTCGCGGTGTTCAGCCACGGCGGCGTCATCAACGTGCTGCTGCACAAGATCCTGGGTACCGAACGCCTGCTGTCGTTCCACGTCGACTACGCGTCGGTGACGCGGCTGCTGTGGTCGTCGAGCCGGGAGCGTCTCGCCGTCGCCAGCGTCAACGGCACCGAACACGTATGGGACCTGCTTCCGAGGAACTGGCGATGAGCGCTCGCGCGAAGAGCAGACGAGCACAGGTGGTAGGAAAGTCTGCGTGACTGAGCTCGAAGGACTGGACCTTGCCGCCCTCGACCGACACCTGCGCGAAGCCGGTGTTCCCCGCAGCGGCGACCTTCGCGCCGAACTCATTTCCGGTGGCAGATCGAACCTGACCTTCCTCGTCGGCGACGACGCGTCGGAGTGGGTGCTGCGCCGCCCGCCGCTGCACGGTCTGACTCCGTCGGCCCACGACATGGCCCGCGAATACAAGGTGGTGGCCGCGCTGGCCGGCACCGCGGTCCCCGTCGCGCGTGCGATCACGATGAGCAACGACGATTCCGTGCTCGGTGCGCCGTTCCAGATGGTCGAGCGCGTCCCCGGACGCGTCATCCGGCACACCCCGCAGCTCGCCGCCCTGGGCGACGAATCGGTCATCAGCGCCGTCGTCGACTCGCTGATCCAGGTGCTCGCCGATCTGCACGAGGTTGATCCCGACGCGGTCGGGCTCGGTGACTTCGGCAAGGCCAGCGGATACCTCGAACGCCAGGTCCGCCGCTGGGGTTCGCAGTGGGATCTGGTCAAACGCGACGACGACCCCTCCGATGCCGACGTCAAGAAGCTGCACGAGCGGCTGGCGGAGTCCGTGCCGGAGCAGACGCGGAGTTCGATCGTGCACGGCGACTACCGCATCGACAACACGATCCTCGACGACGACGACCCGAGGAAGGTGGCCGCCGTCCTGGACTGGGAGATGTCGACGCTCGGAGACCCGCTGAGCGACGCCGCGCTGATGTGTGTGTACCGCCTGCCGACGTTCAACGTCGTCCACGACGACGCGGCGTGGGCGTGCGACCTGATGCCGCCGACCGATGACCTTGCCCAACGCTATGCGCTGGCCAGCGGAAAGCCGCTCGATCACTGGGACTTCTACATGGCGCTGGGTTACTTTAAGGTCGCCATCATCGCTGCCGGCATCGCCTACCGGGCAAGGGTCGGCGGCGGGGTCGCCGAGGGCACCGACAAGGTCGACGAGGCCGTGCGGCCGTTCGTCGCGGCGGGGCTGTCCGCGCTGTCCTGACCAAAGGTTTCACCGCAGGTCACCGGTGGGTAGAGAAGCGCGTGCCTGTAACGCGCCCCAACAAATTCCTCTCCCGGACCAGAAAGAAGCGGCCAGCAGTGAAAACCATGAAACGTGACGTCGGCGCGGAACTGGATATCGAGATCTCAGACGAGACGACTCTGGAATTCCAGATCGCCGTGGCACCCCAGCCCGGGGCCGAGGTGACGGAGTCGCTGTCGTTCACCCTGAACGGCAAGGAGATACCGCTCGGCCGGATCCAAGAGATCAGTGGGGACCACGGCAACCGTATTCATAAGTTCGACGCGCCTGTCGGCAATCTCAAGGTCAGCTATTCGGCGACCGTCATCGGCAGTGCCGACCCAGCGCCGGTGCGCGACCTCGATCTGTCCACCTATCTGCGGCCGAGCCGGTACGCCGAGGCGGACAAGTTCTTCGGCTTCGCGGCCACCGAATTCGGTGACATCGCCGACTCGGTTGAGCTTCTGGAAAAGGTGCCCGCCTGGGTGGGCGCGCGGCTGAGCTACGTGCCCGGCTCCAGCGATCCGATCGACGGAGCCGCCGACACATTGCTCGCCGGCTCCGGTGTGTGCCGCGATTACGCGCATCTGGTCATCGCCCTGTTTCGCGCCGTCAACGTTCCCGCGCGGCTCGTGTCGGTGTACGCGCCGGGCTGCCAGCCGATGGATTTTCACGCTGTCGCGGAGGCGTTCGTCGACGGCCACTGGCGGGTGGTCGATGCGACGTGCCTGGCTCCGCGGCAGTCGATGGTCCGGATCGCGACCGGACGCGACGCCGCCGACACCGCCTGGCTGGACAACCACAAGGGTCAGATCACCGTGAACGACATGTGCGTCACGGCGACTGTCGACGGTGAACTGCCGCGGGATTCGATCGAGCAGCTGGTCTCGATTCGGTGAACCGCTACAGGCCGGCCTTGAGGTTCTTCTTCGCGGCACGTCGCAGCTGGAAGATCCGGACCGCGCCGACCGCGAACGTGAGCAGGCCGCCGGCGACAGCCGCGAACAGGATGCTGACCCCCAGGGGTAGCGACCACTCCCAGCCGAGGAACCGCAGCGGTGTCGACTCGGTGTTCTGCGCGATGAAGATCAGCAGCACGATCAGCACCAGGAACCCCAGGGCGAGCGAGCCCCACATGGCGGCGGCCTTGGTGAACTTGACCGCCGATTCCGGCGGTGGCGGCGGGGTACCCGACGGCGGAGTGCCGGGGGCGTCGAAAGCCGGCTGGTCGGGCGACGCGAACGGATCGCTGGTCATGGCTCCATCTTTGCCCCTCGCGGCTTTGAATGAAACCGAAACGCGCGTGACGTATGGTCGGCGAAACCGAAAGGACGTTCGCATGCAACGGTCCCGACAATCTGCGAGCTTCGCTGTGACCGCGATGTTCGCTCTGGTCGCACTGTTTCTGGCAGCGTGCGGCAGTTCGAATCCACTCGGTGGTGGTGAGATATCCGGGGACCTGAAGACGATCAAGGTGGGGTCGGCGGACTTCACCGAGTCGAAGATCATCGCCGAGATCTACGCACAGGCCCTGGAAGCCAACGGCTTCACGATCACCCGCCAGTTCGGTATCGGCAGCCGGGAGACGTACATCCCGGCGGTGCAGGATCATTCGATCGACCTGATCCCCGAGTACACCGGCAATCTTCTGCAGTACTTCGATGCCAAGAGCACCGCCACCACCCCGGACACGGTGCTGCTGGCCCTCTTCAAGGCGCTGCCCGGAGATTTGTCGATCCTCTACCCGTCACCGGCCGAGGACAAAGACACCTTGGCGGTGACCGAGGAGACCGCGCAGCGTTGGAACCTGAAGTCGATCGCCGACCTCGCGAAGCGCTCCCCGGAGGTGAAAGTCGGTGGGCCGTCTGAGTTTCAGACCAGACAGACAGGACTGGTGGGGCTGAAGGAGAAGTACGGTCTCGACATCGCCCCTGCGAACTTTATCGCGATCAGCGATGGCGGCGGTCCCGCGACCGTGCAGGCGCTGGCCGACGGAACGGTCACCGCGGCCAACATCTTCAGCACTTCGCCGGCCATCGAGCAGAGCAAGCTGGTGGTGCTGGAAGATCCGGAGAACGTCTTCCTGGCGGCGAACGTGGTGCCGCTGGTCGCCTCCCAGAAGATGTCGAACGAACTCAAGACGGTGCTGGACGCGGTCAGCGCGAAACTCACCACCGAAGCCCTGATTGAACTGAACACCTCGGTGGAGGGAAATCAGGGCATCGATCCCGACGAAGCCGCAGAGAAATGGATCGCCGACAACGGCTTCAACGAACCGATCGGGAAATAGGGGACGCAACCACGTGATCACGTTCGAGAACGTCACGAAGAAGTATCCCGACGGCACCGTCGCGGTCGACGACCTCACCCTGGAGGTACCGGAGGGCACCCTCACGGTGTTCGTGGGTCCGTCGGGCTGTGGCAAGACCACGTCGATGCGGATGATCAACCGGATGATCGAACCGACCTCGGGAACGTTGACCGTCGACGGCAAGGACGTCACGAAGGTCGATGCGGTCAAGCTGCGCCTCGGGATCGGCTACGTGATCCAGAGTGCCGGGCTGATGCCGCACCTGCGGGTCATCGACAATGTCGCCACTGTGCCGGTGCTGCGCGGTGAATCACGGCGCAGCGCACGCAGGTCCGCGCTCGGCGTGCTCGAGCGGGTGGGCCTGGACCCCAAGCTGGCCGACCGCTATCCGGCTCAGCTCTCGGGAGGGCAACAGCAGCGCGTCGGGGTGGCGCGGGCGCTGGCCGCCGACCCGCCGATCCTGCTGATGGACGAACCGTTCAGCGCGGTGGACCCGGTGGTCCGCGAGGACCTGCAAACCGAAATCCTGCGACTGCAGAGCGAATTGCGCAAGACGATCGTGTTCGTCACCCATGACATCGACGAGGCGGTCAAACTCGGCGACAAGGTCGCCGTATTCGGCCGCGGCGGAGTGCTGCAGCAGTACGCCGACCCGCAGTTCGTGTTGTCCAACCCCGCAAACGAACTCGTGTCGTCCTTCGTCGGTGCCGATCGCGGCTACCGCGGTCTCCAGTTCTTCCATGCCACCGGGTTGCCGTTGCACGACGTGCCGAACGCGCCGGAGTCCGACATCGACGCGCTCGATCTCGGCCCCGAGGACTGGGTGCTGGTCACCAAAGCCGACAAAACACCGTACGCGTGGATGAACGCCGAAGGCGTTGCGCTACACCGCAAAGGCAATTCGCTGTACGACTGCACCATCGGCGGTGGTTCGTTCTTCCACCCCGACGGAACCCTGCGGCAGGCACTCGACGCCGCGCTGTCATCCCCGACGGGGCTGGGGGTCGCTGTCGACGAGGAGGGTCACCTGATCGGCGGGGTGCGCGCACCCGACGTCCTCGAACTTCTGCAGAAGCAGCGGCATATCCCGGAGTTGGGGTAGTCAGCGAATGCGCTATCTGTTCACACACCTCGACGATCTCTGGACGTTGACGCTGATCCACCTGCGGCTGTCGCTCATCCCGATCGTCCTGGGTCTGGTGATCGCTGTTCCGCTGGGCGCGTTCGTTCAACGCACGACGGTGTTGCGGCGCCTGACGACGGTGACGGCGAGCATCATCTTCACGATCCCGTCGCTGGCCTTGTTCGTGGTGCTGCCGCTGGTCATCCCGACCCGCATCCTCGACGAGGCCAACGTTATCGTGGCGCTCACCCTGTACACGGTCGCACTGCTGGTGCGGGCGGTACCGGAGGCGCTCGACGCGGTGTCACCGGCAGTGCTCGACGCCGCTACCGCGGTCGGCTACAAACCGTTGACACGAATGCTGAAAATCGAACTGCCGCTGGCACTTCCGGTCCTGATCGCGAGCCTGCGAGTCGTCGCGGTCACGAACATCTCGATGGTCGCCGTCGGCTCGGTCATCGGCATCGGCGGCCTCGGCACCTGGTTCACCGAGGGTTATCAGGCGAACAAGAGTGACCAGATCATCGCCGGCATCATCGCGATCTTCGTGCTGGCCATCGTCATCGACACCCTGATCATGCTGGCGGGCAAGGCCCTGACGCCCTGGGAACGGGCGTCCCGGGCATCGAAGACGTCTCCGGCGAAGGCGGGGGCGAGGTCGTGAACTTTCTGCAAGATGCGCTGTCGTTCATCTTCACCGCGGCCAACTGGGGTGGCCCCGCCGGTCTGACGGCAAGGATTCTCGAACATCTCCAGTACACCGCCATTGCGGTGTTCTTCTCGGCGGTGATCGCTGTGCCGCTCGGCATGCTCATCGGCCACACCGGCCGGGGCACTTTCCTCGTCGTCACCGGCGTCAACGCCCTGCGGGCACTGCCCACGCTGGGCGTGCTGCTTCTCGGAGTGCTCCTGTGGGGGCTGGGCCTGATCCCGCCGACGGTGGCCCTCATGCTTCTGGGCATCCCACCGCTGCTGGCGGGCACCTATTCGGGCATCGCGAACGTCGACCGGTCGGTGGTCGATGCCGCCCGGTCGATGGGCATGACGGAGACGCAGATCTTGCTGCGGGTGGAGACGCCCAACGCGCTGCCGCTGATCCTCGCGGGCCTGCGCACCGCGACCCTGCAGATTGTCGCGACGGCGACGGTGGCCGCTTACGCGAGCCTGGGCGGGCTCGGCCGCTATCTCATCGACGGCATCAAGGTGCGCGAGTTCTACCTCGCGCTCGTGGGTGCGCTGATGGTCACGGTGCTGGCGTTGATCCTGGACGGCGCCCTGGCGTTCGCGGTGTGGGCGTCGGTTCCCGGCACCGGCAGACTGCGTCGTCCCGGCTCGATGCCGCAGCCGTTTCTCGACGATGAGGTTGCGCTCGAATCTCGTTCGCGCCGCGATTCCGAAGCCCGCCACGAACGGGGTGACCCGCCGACTACGGTAGAGGCATGAGTGAAGCCGAGCGCTCGGGCGGGAGTACCTGGCCTGCTGTACTGACGTGGAGGGCGCATGACGTACCGCGCATGGAGTCGGTTCGTGTCCAGCTCTCCGGCAAACGCGTCAAGGCCTACGGCCGCGTGGTTGCCGCAGCCACATCGGTGCATCCCGCGTTCAGCGCGTCCTACGATCTCGTCACCGACGAACACGGCGCCACCAAGCGACTGTCGCTGACCGTCACGCTCGCCGAGCGGGAGCGCCAGCTCTCGATCGCGCGCGACGAAGAGAACATGTGGATGGTGCAGGAACACTCTGGCCAGACCAGCCGCTCAGCGTTCGACGGCGCGCTGGACGTCGACGCGGTATTCAGCCCGTTCTTCAACGCCCTGCCCATCCGCCGCCTCGGCATCCTGCCCGGCAGCGGTGAGTCGGTGACCATGCCCGTCGTCTACGTCCGGGTGCCCGACCTGGCAGTCGACGTGGCCACGATCAGCTACGCGGCCACCGCGGACGGAATCAAGTTGAGCTCGCCGGTGGCGGACACGACCATCTCGGTCGACGCCGACGGTTTCATCCTCGACTATCCAGGGTTGGCAGAGCGGATCTGATCACGCCGCCCGCACGCCCGGCGGCAGCCAGTTCATCGCGCCAGCCGTCCTCGCCGAGCACGGTCGCGACGATCTGTGGGCGGCTGAAGCTGTCGTAGCGGATCCGCGCGGCGTGCCCGGCTTCTACGAGTTCGGCCACCGGGTGGTGCTTGGCCAGCTGGTTCCGTGCGTCGACCAACCGGCGCAGCGCTTTGTCGAGTACCGGCACCAGCTGAGAGGCGTTGGCTTCGCACATCGCCCTGACCAGGTCGGGCGCAGTGCCGGCGACGCGGGTGCCGTCGCGGAAGGATCCCGCGGCCAGGGCGAAGGCCAACGGGACCTCCCCGGCTGTTGCGGCAAGCGCCTCGGCGAGCAGGTGTGGCAGGTGCGAGATCGTCGCCGCCGCCACGTCGTGTTCGTCGGAGCGGGCGGGGACGACGAACGCGCCGCAGTCCAACGCGAGTTGCATCACCGCGGCCCAGACGGTGGGGTCGACATGGTCGTCGACGCTGACCACCCAGGGTGTGTTGTGAAACAGGCGTTCGTCCCCGGCGGTCCAGCCCGAATGGGCCGTGCCCGTCATCGGGTGGCCGCCGACGAAGCGGTCGAGCAACCCGGCTTTGTCGACCTCGGTGAGCACCGCACCCTTGACGCTGGTCACGTCGGTCAGCGGACACTCGGGGGCGGTGGCGCGGATATGACGCAACATCTGTGCAAGTGCCGGCATCGGGACGGCGAGCACGATCAATGCGCCGGATTGCGCGGCCCGCGTGAGGGCCTCGTCGAGGTTGGTGGTGGCGTCGAAACCGTCGAAGCGGGCCGCCTCCACGCCCTCGACCGATCGGTTGTAGCCGAACACCGCGCGGCCTGCGGCCTTCGCGGCCCGCATCAGCGAACCGCCGATCAACCCGAGGCCGACCACACACACCGGTGTATTCGTCACGTGCCCAGACTACGAGCGCGCTGGTAAAGCCCCAGGTAGGGGACTACCGTTAGCGCCTATGGGAGCGCACAGTGCACAGAAGCAGGAGCGGGCGACCGACGTTCCGGACGGCTTCGGCGTGGCCGTCGTCCGGGAGGACGGCAAGTGGCGATGCAGCGCGATGCGCCCTGCCGCCCTCACCAGCCTGACCGCTGCCGAGACCGAGCTACGCGAATTGCGAAGCGCAGGAGCGGTTTTCGGCATTCTCGATATCGACGACGAGTTCTTCGTGATCGTTCGGCCCGCTCCCTCCGGGGCTCGGCTGCTGTTGTCGGACGCCACTGCGGCACTTGACTACGACATCGCGGCCGAAGTCCTGGAGAAGCTCGACACCGAGATCGACGACGAGGAGCTGGAACGGTGTGACCCGTTCGAAGAAGGGGACCTCGGCGTGCTCTCCGACATCGGACTGCCCGAGGCGGTGCTCGGGGTGATCCTCGACGAGAGCGACGACCTCTACGCCGACGAGCAGGTCGGCCGGATCGCGCGTGAGATGGGTTTCGCAGACGAGCTCTCGGCGGTGCTCGAGCGTCTGGGCCGGTGAGCCGGCGATCGCGCCGCAGCCGTTGACGGACGAGGCGCTGATTCGTGCTGCTCTGGAGGCAGCACGTCACGCAGGACCACGCGATGTGCCGATCGGCGCTGTCGTCGTCGCCGCAGACGGCACGGAGCTGGCGCGGGCGGCGAATGCGCGCGAGGAGCTGGGCGATCCGACGGCGCACGCGGAAATCCTGGCGTTGCGTGCCGCGGCGCTGGCGCTCGGTGACGGATGGCGGTTGGAAGGCGCGACGCTGGCGGTGACGGTCGAACCGTGCACGATGTGCGCGGGCGCTTTGGTGATGGCCCGGATCGGGCGTGTGGTGTTCGGGGCGTGGGAGCCGAAGACGGGTGCGGTGGGCTCGCTGTGGGATGTGGTACGTGACCGGCGGCTCACCCATCGGCCCCAGGTGCGTGGCGGTGTGTTGGAAGCCGAGTGCGCAGCGCCGCTGGAGGAGTTCTTCGCCCGCCAGCGCTGAGGTCCCCTTGCACCGCGAGTGCGCGGGTCTGTACGCCGACGCGCCGCACAAGCCCGGCATTTTGCGCGCGCTCGTCAGAGGTGGGCGGCGTTTTGGTCCACGACGTGTCGATCGGTAAGCTGCCACACGGTGGCGTGTCCGAGCGGCCTAAGGAGCACGCCTCGAAAGCGTGTGACGGGTAACCCCCGTCCGAGGGTTCAAATCCCTCCGCCACCGCCACGCACAAGAAAGCCCCGCAGCCTGCGATGCAGGTGCGGGGCTTTCTCAACAGCTAGTTCTTGAAAGCGTCCTTGACCTTCTCGCCGGCGTCTTTCAGGCTGGACTTGGCCTGGTCGAACTTGCCTTCGTTCTCGGTGCTCTTGTCACCGGTGAGCTTGCCGAGACCCTCCTTGGCCTTGCCGCCGAGGTCGTCGATCTTGTTGCTTGCCTTGTCGTCGGCACCCATCGTGCGTTCCTTCCGCAGAGTTCGGCTCGAAGTCGAGCCACCCGGGGTGGATACCTGAACATCGCGCTTTTGAAACGTCACACCCTCCCCAGGTAGTCGGCTCCGCCGACGTAGACCGTGTGCCCGTCGAGACCCGGGGCCTCCACAGCGTCGACGATCGCCCCCGCGAACTCTTCGATCGTCGGCAGAGGGCCTGCGGCCCGGCGTCGTGCCACGGCGTCGGGGTTGCAGCGGTCCAGCAGACGCACCACAAAGGTGCCTTCGATCATGTCGCCCGACACCACGACCAGCTCCACCCCGTGTCGCTCAAGGACTGCCCGCATATTCTTCAGTGCGCGTTCACCCGCATGCTTGCTCGCCGCCACGGCCTCGTACTCCGCGGGCACCGGCTTGGTGTCGTGGAAGTGCGCCTGGTGGCTGGTGACGAACACGATGCGCCCGCCCGCAGGCATCGCCTCGAGCGCCCGGCGTGCCAGCGCGGCCTGAGCATCCCGGTTGATCCGCATGGCATAACCGGGGTCGGCTCCGCGTTCCATGCCGCCGGAAGCGTTGAGCACCAGGACATCCAGCCGGCCGATGGTGGAAAGCATTGCTGTGACGGCGGATTCGTCGCACAGATCCGCCCGCACGGAGACGGCTGTGCCCCCGGCGTCCCTGATGCGCTCGACGATCTCGTCGGCACGGCGGGCCTTGTCGCGATAGTTCACGACGACGTGGCGGTCGGCGCCGGCAAGCCGCACTGCGACCTCGGCACCGATACCGCGAGAGGCACCCGTGACCAGGATTGTCCGCTGACTATTCGGCATCGGCGGTGTCGGTGAGATCGTAGTCGACGGCGACACCACCCCATGCCTCGCCAGAACCATAGGCGACGAGCATCGCCCTGCCCGACAACGGGATCGAGCCCTCGGCGACACATGCCCCCAGCGCCAGGGGGATCGACGCCGACGACGTGTTGCCGAAGTTCTCGACGCGATCGACGAACACGGCGCCGCCGGTGTCGATCTCCTGCAGACGCTCCAGTATTCGGGAGTTGGCCTGGTGTCCGATCAGAATCGAGGGCTTCATGTCGTTGTCCAGCAGGCGATTCACGGTGTCGGACATCATCCGCACAGCACGGTGGTAGACCCGCATGCCGTCGAGCGCAATGCCCTTGCCCAGCTGGCCGCGCATCAGATCCGCACCCTCACCGTCACATCCCGCATGCCACTGGTGCTTTCGGAACTCCTCTCGGGGCTCGATGAGGACCGCGGCTGCGCCGTCGCCGAACAAGGGACCGGTGTTGCGGTCGCTCTTGTCAAGCATCCGCGACATCGCCTCGACGCAACACACGATCACCGCCCCGCCGTCGCCCGATTCGCACAGCGACAGCGCGTTGATCAAGCCGTAGACGAAACCGCTGCAGGCAGCGCTCATGTCGAAGGCCAAAACGTCGGTCGGTAGTCCTGACTTCGTCGCGACGCTCTGTGCGATCCCCGGCACCGCCCCACCTGCCGAACTGCTGACGACGATCAGCGCCGAGACGGTGACACGGTCACGGTGACGTTCCACCAGCGGTGCGCAGACGCGCGCCGCGACGTCGTCGAGTTCGTCGGAATCGTCCATCCACCACCGCGCACCCACGCCTGTGCGCCTGCGGATCCACTCGTCGGTCAGACCGATCGAGTCGAAGAAGGAGTTCGGGATGTGCTTTCCGGGTGTCGCTGTGGCGATGTCGACGATCCCAGCGCTCATTCGGTCCCGATCAGTGCCCGGAAGTAATCCTTGATCTGCGCGGGAGTGGTGCAGTCGTCGACCTTTTCGAGGTCGGCATTCACACTGAACTCCTGTTCGAGCATCTCGACCATCTCGGCGATGTCGAGCGAGTCGAGATCCAGATCCCAGATGGCCTTGTCGAAGTCGGCGACCTCGGCATCGGGTACGCGGCGGCGCACGAATTTCAGCACGATCGGGTTCATTCGTTCGTCTACGGACGGCATTGTTTCGCCTTTCAGATCACTCGTCGAGCCTGTACAACACGGAACCGGAAGTCGTGATCGACCGGGCGGCGACAACGATCTCGGCCACCGTGCCCGGCCTCTCGGCCAACAAGTCCACACTGCTCTTGTCGGTTTCGAGGACGGCGACGACGTCGCCGCGCTCGACTCTGTCCCCCTCTGCCACAAGCCATTCGATGACGAGCGCCTCCGTGAGCCCGTGACCGAATTCCGGAACGAGGATGTCGATGGTGTCGCTCACCTGCACGTCTCCTCGATCGCCCTCACGATGCCGGCGACATCGATGAGGTAGTCCTTCTCGAGATGGGCTGGCGGATAGGTCCTTCGCTGTGGCGCCAACCGCCGTGGCGGCGTCCGCAGCGTATCCCATGCGCGCTGGGTCACGGCGGCTACGAGTTCTGCTCCCACGCCGCAGAATTCGACCGCCTCGTGCACCACGAGGAGACGCCCCGTCCGTGCGACCGATTCGATCACCGTGCTGGTGTCCATCGGTGCGATCCACCGTAGGTCGACAACCTCCACGTCGATCGAGCCCTCGAGCGTCTGCGCGGCTTGAAGCACGTCATCCAGCATCGCTCCGTATCCGGCGACGGTGATGTCGGGATTGCTGCCGCCAGTGCGCACCACGCGCGCACCCTCGGGGGAACTCGCCCGCGGGGTCTTGCGGGGTTGGAGGCGGCGGTTCCAGTACAGACGCTTGGGTTCGAAGAACACCACGGGCGTTCCGAGATCGACTGCGTAACACAGCATGTCGGCGGCATCGTCGGGATGCGACGGATACGCGACGTGCAGTCCCGCAGAGTGTGCGAAGAGTGCCTCGTTCGACTCGCTGTGATGTTCGACGGCCCGGATCCCGCCGCCGACCGGGATTCGGATCACCAGGTGCAGGGGCATGTCATCGTTCCACCGGGCGGGGATCCTCGCGGCCTGTGTGACGATCTGATTCATGGCGGGGTAGACGAAGCCTTCGAACTGGATCTCGCAGATGGGCTTGAGTCCGCTCATCGCCATTCCGATGGCCTGTCCGACGATGGACGACTCCGCGAGCACGGCGTCGCGAACCCGGTTGCGGCCGAAGCGTTCCTGCAGACCGCGCGTGACGCGGAAGACGCCGCCCAGCGCACCGATGTCCTGCCCGATCAGCACGACAGAGCTGTCGTCGTCCATCAGCCGGTGCAGCGCGCCGTTGAGCGAATCCGCCAGGCTGGCGGTGCGGGTGCTGGTCATCGTCCGAGCGCCTCGATCAGGCGTTGTCCGGCAGCCATCGCTTCAGTGTCTGTGCGCTCCAACCAGGAATCGTCCACGACCCCCTCGCTGTGCAGCAGCTGCCGGTAGCGAGCGACCTGATCGTTGGCCGCCGCGGCGGCGATCTCGTCGCGCTCGCGATACAGCGTGTGGGCGTCGGAGCTGCTATGCCCCGCTGAGCGGATGGTGCGCAGTTCGATGAGACCGGGCGACCCGGTGGCTTGCACATGGCGCCACGCCTCGACGCAGTGCACGTAGGTGTTGTCGGGTTCGGTGGCGTCCACAGACCATGACGTGATGCCGAACCCTTTGGCACGCGTGGAAATGCCGGTCAGCATCTGATCGCGGCTCGGTTTGGAAATGGCCCAGCCGTTGTTCTGGCAGATGAAGAGCACGGGGGCGGATTCGACGGCTGCGAGGTTCATGGCCTCGGACACGTCTCCCTGGCTGGTGGCGCCGTCGCCGAAGTAGACCGCGACGGGTTCGGTCGCGCCCTGAAGTCGCTGTCCGAGGGCGTAGCCCACAGCGTGCAGAGTCTGCGCGCCCACGACGAGGGTGTACGGAAAGAACCTGTGCTCTCGCGGCTTCCATCCGCAGAATGTGCGTCCGGCCCATTGCGCGACCACATCGACCCCGTCGATGCCGCGCGCGATGGCGACGGCGTGCTCTCGATAGCTGGGGAAAATGGTGGCAGTGTCGGCCAGCGCCATCGCAGAACCGACCTGCGCGGCTTCCTGGCCGCGGCAGGAGAGCCACAGATCGACCGAGCCCTGATTCTGGAGTCGGCCGGCTTCGTCATCCACGGCACGCGTGACGACCATGTGGCGAAGCATCAGACGGCGGATGTCAGCGTCAATCTCATTTGCTGACAGCGGCACTGGGTCCTGCACGTGGTTCGCGGCGACGCTGTGCGAAAGGCCGTTCACGTGGTACCCACCATCCACGACTCGACCACGATGTCGTGATTTTTCGGACAAGGCGAAGTCACGTTTGTGCCAACCATTAACATGGTCGCCTCCGGAGTTCGGCGGTCAGCCGGCAATATTCAATTTGCCAGTCGGTAAGTCTCGCAACACAACGGCGGAGTCAGCAATTCGTTTGCAAACTCATGGACTTGTAATCTACACCACCGTCGAATTCCGGCATGGTGGATCGGATGACGAGGGACGGGGTCAACACCCTGCAGGCCGCTGGCCTCACGATCGTGAGGCAACTCGGCGCGAATTGCTCGCGGGCTCAGATGCCTACCGGGACGCGACGGCGCACGACAGCGAGGTGGCCGAAACGTCAGCCTTCACGCATGTGCGTGAAGTACCGGCTTCGCGTGCGGCGAGCGTCGCGGCGTCCATCGCGGCAGTGGCAGCGCGCAATCCGTTCAGTGTCACCACCACGGCGAAGCCGTCGTGGTCACCTGTCGTCGTGGTGTCGGTGTTGTACGCGTTGTCGAGCGAGACCATGCCGCCTGAGGTCGCGCGCCCGCTGGCGACCAGCTGAGCGGCAAGAGCGTCACGGGCTTCGTTCGACGACACGTAGCCATGCCGGGGAAGGCCCTGATAGAAGACGAACTCCTCGGTGCTGAAGGAGCCGCTCCACACGTATCCACTCGCAGTCTCGACGGGGTCGGGCCCGAAGATCCGGCCGTGATTGTTGGGCAGCAGGAAGAAGTCGTCCGAGTAACCCACCAGAAGTCCCCGCGGCTGTTGGCGATAGCGCTCGCCGTCGATGAGCCCGCGGAAACCGGTGCTGTGTATGAGACGGGGCGGGAATCCGGCACGGCGCATGGCGGCGTTGAGTCGCCAGGTGGCCTCCAGTGAGGACCGCGATGTCGGATCGACGATGACGACGTTGATCGCTTCCAGCACAGTCTTGCCCTCATACGGCAAACCGCCGTAGTCGGCGATGTCGCCGCTCGCGTCGAGCATCCACTTGCCGATGTCGCCGTACGCCGTGGGGGTTTCGTCATCGGCCGCCGGCGCCTCGGGTGCATCCTCTTCCGCGGCTTCTTCTACCGCCTCTTCGGCGGCCTCGACCTCGACCTCGACCTCGGCGTCGGCGGCGTCGCGATCGCCGCCCCGTCGGACGCCGTCGAGCGAAGACGACGGGGTCGAGCCGGGATCGTCGTCCGCCCGGGGGCTGGAGTCGGTCTTGGCTTCGGACTTGTCGTCCGCCGTGGCGTGTGACGCACGCGTGGACGAACTCTTGGTGGTGCGGGAGTGGTCCGTCGACTGCGCGGAACGTGTGTCGGTGCTCGCGGAGGGTTCTGCGCTGGCAATCGCAGTGCCGCCTGCCACGGCCGCCCCGATGCCCAGGGCGACGGCCAACAGTCCGACCCGGCCCACATATCCCGCCGAGGATCCGCCATTTGACGCGGTCGTCGAATCACCTTGCTGCGACGCAATGTACGACAGGCTGTGTCGACCCATGCAGATGCCCCCATCCCCCGAAGCCGGGTACGCGAACGTAGTGCCCGCTGTCTCCGGCGAGGGGGAGCCTATCCCGAGGCGTGCAAATTCGGCAAACGTTTACCCGAGACGTCAGACCCCTGCGGGGACGTCGGCCGGCGCCGGCTCCACGGTCACCTTGATCGCCTCGCCCTTCTTGACGATCTGGAACGCGTCGAGCACGTCGTCGAGCGGAATGTGGCGGGTGATGAGATCTTTCACCGGCACCTGGCCGGTCGAGATGTATTCCAGGGCGCGCTTGTTGTGTTCGGGCGCAGAGCCGTTGGCGCCGTGGATGTGCAGCTGGCGGTAGTGCACGACGTTCGAATCGCAGGTGATCGTCGGGTCGTTCTTGGGCAAACCGCCGAAGAAGGAGATGCGACCGTTGCGTGCGGCCATCGAGATCGCTTGCTCCTGGGCAACGTTGGCGGCCGTGGCGGTGATGACGACGTCGGCACCGCGCCCGCCCGTCAGCTCCATGACCTTCTCGACCACGTCCACTTCGGCGGCGTTGATGACGCCGTCGGGGTTGACGGCATCGGCCGACATCTTCAATCGTGCATCGTTGACGTCGACGAGGTAGATGGGTCCGCACTTGTGTACGCCACGCGCGATGCGGATGTGCATGCAGCCGATCGGGCCTGCCCCGAACACCACCACGGTGTCGCCCTCTTCGATTCCGAGCAGTTCCTGTGCGTTGATGGCGCACGCGAACGGCTCCGCGGCGGACGCCTCGTCGAAGCCGACATTGTCCGGAATGCGGTTCAGCCCATCGACTTTGAGCACCTGTCGGGGCACGATCATGAACTCGGCGAAGCCGCCGTCGTACTGGTAGCCCATCGAGGTCTGGTTCTGGCACACCGCCATCCAGCCTTTGCGGCACTCGTGGCATTCACCGCACGGCACCGCGGCGATCACCTGCACGCGATCGCCGACCTGCCAGTTGCTGCCGTAGGTCACGTTGACGTCGCTCCCTACCTCGACGATCTCGCCGGCGATCTCGTGGCCGATGGTGCGCGGTGGGGTCAGGTTCTGGTGACCGTTGTAGAAGATCTTGACGTCGGTGCCGCAGGTCGAACAGTTGCGCACCCGCAACTTCACCTCGTCGGGCGCGCAGGCCGGCTCTGGGATGTCTTCGAGCCGGACGTCTTCGGGGGCGTAGAAGCGCAAGGCCTTCATGGTGGGTGGTCCTCTCGACGGCGCCATCGGTGTGCTTTCAACCACTCTATCTGCCAATCGGGCACAAAACCACTCTAAATTCTGACCGATTTTGACCGAATGCTTGCATTCATGCCCATTTGTGGGGTGTACTGGGCTTTACAGAGGGATGTGACCGTTATCACCCGCCGCTGAGATGAGCAATCGGAGGACCTGATGTCGCAAGCAACGATCGAAGACGCGCCACCGCGGACAGGGGTGCGGGTGCGCGTGCAAAAGCTGGGCACCGCACTGTCCAACATGGTCATGCCCAACATCGGCGCATTCATCGCCTGGGGCCTGATCACCGCGCTGTTCATCGAACAGGGTTGGTTGCAGGGCATCTTCGCGAGCCTGAAGAACCCCGACGGCTGGGTCGCCCAGATCGGTGGCTGGGGCTCCTACGACGGTGCCGGAATCGTCGGCCCGATGATCACCTACCTGCTGCCGATCCTCATCGGTTACACCGGCGGACGGATGGTGCACGGTAATCGCGGCGCGGTGGTCGGCGCGATCGCCACCATCGGCGTGGTGACGGGTGCCGACGTCCCGATGTTCATGGGCGCCATGATCATGGGACCGCTCGGCGGGTGGTGCATGAAGAAACTCGACGCGCTGTGGGAAGGCAAGATCCGTCCCGGCTTCGAGATGCTCATCGACAACTTCTCCGCGGGCATCCTGGGCATGATCCTGGCGGTCTTCGGCTTCTTCGCCATCGGCCCGATCGTCTCGGCGTTCACCCGCGGCGCGGGCAACGCCGTCGACTTCCTCGTCGACAACGATCTGCTGCCGCTCACCTCGATCCTGATCGAGCCCGCCAAGGTGCTGTTCCTCAACAACGCCATCAACCACGGCGTGCTGACCCCGCTGGGCACCACGCAGGCACTCGAGACCGGCAAGTCGATCCTCTTCCTGCTGGAGACCAACCCGGGCCCGGGCCTCGGAATCCTGTTGGCGTTCATGTTCTTCGGCAAGGGTGCCGCGCGTGCGTCAGCTCCCGGCGCGGCGATCATCCAGTTCTTCGGCGGCATCCACGAGATCTACTTCCCCTATGTGCTGATGAAGCCGAAACTCATCATCGCCACCATCCTGGGCGGCATGACGGGCGTCTTCATCAACGTCTTGTTCGGTTCGGGTCTTCGCGCGCCCGCGGCCCCCGGGTCGATCATCGCCATCTACGCCCAGACCGCCAGTGGCAGCTTCCTCGGCGTGACGTTGTCGGTGCTCGGTGCGACCACGGTGTCCTTCCTCGTGGCTGCGTTCCTGCTCAAGACGGACAAGGCCACCGACGAACCGGATCTCGCCGCCGCGACCGCGTCCATGGAGTCGATGAAGGGCAAGAAGTCGAGCGTCGCGTCGGCGCTCGTCGGTGTAGGAGACGGCTCAACTGGACCCATCAAGTCGATCGTGTTCGCCTGCGACGCGGGCATGGGCTCGTCGGCGATGGGAGCTTCGGTGCTACGCAGGAAGATTCAGCAGGCCGGCTTCGGGGACGTCAAGGTCACCAACTCGGCGATCTCCAACCTCACCGACACCTACGACCTGGTGGTTTCCCACCGGGATCTGACGGCGCGAGCGAGCCAGAAGACGGGGTCGGCGATCCACGTGTCCGTCGACGACTTCATGAGCAGCCCGCGATACGACGAGATCGTCGAGCAGCTCAAGGCGTCCAACGGCGGCGGGGTCGCGACAGCGGTGATCGAGGAAGACGCGGAAACTCCGAGCGACACCGACGCCGACGTCCTGCCGTTGTCGTCAATCGTCATGAACGGTTCGGCGACGTCGACGGCCGACGCGATCAACGAAGCAGGTCAGCTGCTGGTCGTCGCCGGCGCCGTCGAGCCCGCCTATGTGGACGCGATGCACGAACGCGAGAGCTCGATCTCCACCTATATGGGCAACGGTCTGGCCATTCCGCACGGCACGAACGAAGCCAAAGACGCCATCCGGCGTACCGGTCTGTCGTTCGTCCGCTACGCCGAGCCGGTCGACTGGAACGGCAAGCCGGCAGAGTTCGTCGTCGGCATCGCGGGTGCGGGTAAGGACCACATGGCGCTGTTGACCAAGATCGCGCAGGTCTTCCTCAAGGCCGACGAGGTCACCCGCCTGCGAGAGGCCACGACGGCAGAAGAGGTCAGGTCGATCTTGATGGGTACTCAAAAGTAGCCTGTTCCGGTGGATTCCGAGAGCCGTCAGAACCGGATCGTCGAATTCGCCCGCACCCGCGGGCGCGTCGACGTCGCCTCGCTCGCGACGGAACTGAATGTCGCGAGCGAGACGATCCGGCGAGACCTCAAGGTGCTGGCCGGCCGCCGCCTACTCAAGCGGGTGCACGGGGGCGCGGTGCCAATGGAGACCGCGGCCTTCGAATCGGGGGTCGAGTACCGAAGCCAGGTGGACCTGGCGCAGAAGCACCGGATCGCGGGCGCGGCGGCCCAGCTGCTGCACGGTGCCGAAACCGTCTATCTGGACGAAGGATTCACGCCGCGGCTGATCGCCGAGCGCCTCGCCGAAGAGGAGCTCACGGTGGTGACATCGTCGCTGCTGGCAGCGGAGGCGCTGGCGCACAGCCGCACCGTGACGGTGCTCCTTCTCGGTGGACGGATGAGGGGCCGCACGTTGGCGACGGTGGATCACTGGGCGGTGGACATGCTTGCGAGCCTGGTGATCGATGTGGCTTACCTCGGCACGAACGGGATCTCGCTGGAGCACGGCTTGACGACACCCGACCCTGCTGTCGCCGCGGTGAAGAGCACGGCGGTCGCGGTGGCGCGCAGGCCCATTCTCGTTGCCGCCCACTCCAAATTCGGCGAAAGCAGCTTCTGCCGCTTCGCCAAGGTGTCCGACTTCGAATCGATCGTCACGGGTTCGGAACTGAACCCCAACGACGCGCGGCGCTATGAGGCCTTGGGCCCCGTCGTCATCCGTGCGTAGCTGCCCTAGCTCTCCCCGAGTATTCGCGTCACCTCTTCGGCGAGTGCCTGCCCCAAAGTGGCGTTGGCCTGCGCGGTGAGATGGAGCCCGTCCACCCCATCGGTCGAGATCACCGAACCTGCATCGAAGAACGGCACTTTCACGAACGACGCCATCGCCGCGTACACCTCGGCGAGTCGCGCGCTCTTCTCCTGACTGCCTTCGAAAATCAACTGGAACCACGGGTGTGGCATCGGGACCAGGGGCGGCGGCGCGACCACCAGCACGCGCGGCGCCGGATAGGCGGTGCCCACCCCTCCGGCACTCGTGAGCACCTGGGTCACCAGGACCGACATACCGATGGCGATATCAAGAGGCGTGCGCCCGAAGTACGCCTTGGTGTCGTTGGTGCCGAGCATCAGGATCACCAGGTCCAACGGTAGATGGCTGGCCAAACTCGCAGGCAAATACTTCGACCCGTTCAGACGGGGGTCGGCGGGGTCGTCGATGTTGGTGGTGCGCGCCGACAGGCCCTCCTCCAGCACCAGATAGTCAGAGCCCAGCTTGTCGGCGAGGGCTCCCGGCCAACGGTCCTGACGCGGATAGCGCTCGGTGGGCATGCCGTCGGCGACGGGAACCCAACCCCATGTCAGCGAATCACCAAAGCACAGAATCCGTTTCGCGGCCATACGGCCACGCTAGTCCTCGATGATGGTGTCCGCCTCGTCATCGCCGGGGACACGCTGCCGTTCGTCGTCGTCGACCACCGTGAAGAAGGACTCGCCGTCCTCGGGGGTGCCGTCGACCTGCCCGAGATTGCGGCGCGTCGGTCGGTCGTCCAGCGGCTCTGCATCGGGCGTGATGTCGGGGACCTCCGCCGCGAGTTGCTCGTCGAGGGTCTGGTGCTCCTCGGCCTCGATCCACCGATCGGGCGGGTCGACGACGATGTCGCCGTCGTCGTTGCGGACCTCGTCGGAGTCGAGCGATTCTGTCGGGCCCAGGGTGTCGTCGGGTCCGCCATCGCCGTAGTCGCCGTCGTAATCACCGTCCATGCCCACGAGTGTGCCCGATTGGTGGACCGATCAACCGAGCCGTGTTCGCGCCTCGTCCAGCACCGCCTGGATGTCGCCCCACGTTCGACGCACGATCTCGGCCGCGGGCTGCAGGTCGGTGATCCGGGACGACACCTGGCCGGTGTTGGCGACGCTGGCATCGAGATCGCCCTCGAAGTACAGGTCGGTGATGCGTCCCAGCAGTTGTGCGGACGGGTCGTGTTCGCCGATGCGGGCGGCCAGGCCCGTGCGCAGCACCCGCATCGTCGGGTTGCCCGGTACGTCGAGCAGTAGCGTGCCCGCATCGTCGGCAGCAACGATCGCGTTCTTGAAGTTCGCGTGCACCGCGGCCTCCACGCTGGCGAGCATGCGTGTACCCATCTGCAACCCCTCGGCACCCAGGATCACCGCCGCCGCGGCGGAGCGGGCGTCGCACATGCCGCCCGCGCAGATGAGCGGCAGGTCCACATGGTCGGCGACCAGCGGAAGCAGCACCATCGTCGACGCACCGAGTGCGGACTTGAAGCCGCCGCCCTCCACACCCTCGACCACCAGCGCGTCGACACCCGCGTCGGCCGCCTTGAGGGCACCTTTCAGTGACCCGACCACGTGCACGACCGTCATGCCGGCGTCGTGCAACCGCGACGTGAACAGCGCGGGGTCGCCGGCGGAGATGAAGACGTGCCGTACCCCGGCCGAAGCCAGGACATCGACGATCGACGGATCCCGCTTCCAGCCCTGGATCATCAGGTTCGCAGCGACGGGACGGTCGGTGAGTTCGCGCACCCGCAGCAGGTCCGCCCGGCCCTCGGGGGTCAACGTCTCGAGCATCCCGAGTCCGCCGCCCTCGGACACCGCCGCGGCCAGTTCCGCACGCGCGATGTAGGTCATCGGGGCCTGTACGACCGGGAATTCGACGCCGAGCAGTTCTTGGATGCGATTGGTCACGGCCGTGACCATATGCTGCTACCGTCCGCCTGTGTATCGGGTGATTCAGTGGGGCACAGGGGCTGTCGGATCGGAAATGATGACGGCCATTCTCGATCGCCGGCACGACCTCGAGTTGGTCGGAGCCAGGGTGTACTCCGACGACAAGCACGGCGCCGACATCGGGGTGATCCTGGGTCGCGAACCAACCGGTGTCACCGCCACCACCGACGTCGACGAGATCCTCGCGATGGACGCCGATTGCGTGCTCTACACCCCGCGCACCGCTGCCATCGACGACGTGTGCGCCATATTGGCCAGCGGCAAGAACGTCGCCACCACGGCTTTCATGTTCCACCCCCGCCGGATGGCAGCCGCCGACCGCGACAGGGTGCTCGCCGCCTGTGAGCAGGGCGCTACCTCCGTGCACGGAAGCGGTCTGAATCCCGGCAATCTGTCGGGTGTGCTGCCGCTGGCTCTTTCGGGCATGAGCCGCACCATCGAGAAGATCACCCTGCAGGAGCGTGCCGACTGGTCGGTATACGAGAGCACCGGGATCACCTTCGACAACATGGCTTTCGGCGAGCCGGTGGAGTCGATCAGCCCGACCGCCACCGAGTTCCTGGCTTTCAACAGCTCGATTTTCTCCGAGCAGGTCTGGTTCATCGGTGACACTTTGAACGCCGATCTCGACGAGGTGACCGCGACCGTCGAAGCCGTTGCCGCACAGCAGGACCACCAGATCTTCGACCACATGCTGAGGGCCGGGACGACGGCAGGGCAGCGCTGGAACTGGACAGGCCTGCGCAACGGGAAACCTCTCGTGGAGATCGAGACGTTGTGGACGGTCGGCAATGAATACCCGAGCCACTGGCCCAAGCCGCGACACGGGTGGACGTTGACCATTGAAGGTGACCCGACAATGCAGACGCACTTCTTCTCACTGGCGAGCCTACGCCGAGAGGCCAGTATGGAAGAGCATGTGCGGTCGGCCAACGTGGCGACGGCGATGCAGGTACTCAACGCCGTTCCTGCGGTGTGCGAGGCGCCACCGGGATTCGCGACGACGGCGACGCTGCCGCTCATCTACAGCGGCAGCGGCTTTCGTCGGGGATAGCGTCAGCCGTAGAACATCGTCCAGTAGTCGGCCGACCATGCTCCGCCGTCGCACTTGAGCGGAACTCCGTCGGGGCTCTGCGCGACACCGGTGGAATCGCAGGGTGAGCGCAACGTACGAACACCCACCAGCGGGGGTGACGAGATCCAGGTGCTCTTCGAGTTGCAGGCCAGAGTGTTGCCGGACGCGTCGAAACCGTAGTTGTAGCGCGTGTTCTGGGTGCAGTGCTCGCCGAGCTGCGCCTCGGTGTTGACGTACGGCACGCACCCCGCCCCGTCGCAGACACCCGGAAGCGCCGAAGCGCTGCCGGCACCGATGAGCGGAATTGCGAACAGGCCACCGGCGATCGCCGTCACTGCCACCAGCTTCATGGGCTACACCCTAAATCGCCCGACGGTGGCCGCGGGCGGGCTTTGCCCGCATTGCCACCTCATGACGCCGCAGGGCGTAGGCTCATCACCCATGAAGCCGCTGGTGGGGGTGCTGTCGGTCGGGCTGCTGTCATCGGCCGCCCTGGTCTCGGCGCCGGCATCGAACGCCGACGTCGTCGCCTATCTGGTCAACGTGCATGTCCGTCCGGGCTACAACTTCCCGAATGCCGATGCCGCGATCTCGTACGGGAACTCGATCTGCGCGCGCGTCGCGTCGAAGATGAGCTACGCCGATCTGGTGAACCAGGTGAAAGCCGACTTCCGAACCACCGACTACTACCAGGCGGGATACCTGATCAATCAGGCCGTGAACGAACTCTGTCCCCCGCAGATCTGGCAGCTGCGGCAGTCGGCCGCCGGCTATACACCCTTCTGAGCGGTTGTCCTGTTAGGGGCAGGTCACTTCGATTTCGAACGGCTTGTTGACCGGCTGCATCGGGTTGGCCATGTCGACGCCCGTCGCGGTGCCCGAGATCTTGTAGGTCTTGTCGTCCTTCTCGACCTTGGCTTCGCCTTGTCCTGAGCCGCTGGCGTAGCCGAGCGTGACGCCGTTGACATTGCCGAGGCCCACCGAGACGACGCTGGGCGAATCGCCCGTGGTGACGACTGCACCGACGCCGGTCGACGCATCGCCGATTGCGATGTTGGTGTTGCCGCCCATGTCAGAGCAGACGACGGTGCCCGTGACCTCCTGGTCGGTACCGTCGATGGTGACGGTGCTCTTCCCCTCGGCGGCTGCCGCCTGGGAGGTCTCCCCGGACGTCTCCGACTTATCTGAGCCGCAGCCCGACAGGCCTGCGATGATCATCGCTGCGCCACCCACTGCGACGAGGATGTTGCGGTTCATCGAGGTTCTCCTTTGTGTCGTGTGATTCGCCGAGACCGCGAATCATCACGAGAAGTATGAACACAGAAATGCGTTCAGCAGGCGATCTTGATCTGAAAGTTGCCTGTTGTTCGAAAGCTCGGGTTGTCCGTGTCGAAACCGTCGGCGGTCCCCTGGATGTCGTAGGTGCGCCCGGTCATCGTCACCGTCGCTTCGCCGCCGAGCCCGTCGTTGTAGCTGCCGGTGAAGCCGCCGAGGTCGAGAATGCCGACCTCGCGCACGACGAGCTCGTCCTGGCTTTCGATCAAGGCCGAGACGCCCGGCGACTCAGGGTTGCCCGGGTCGCCGGTCTTCATCATCATCAGCGTTCCCGCCGGGTCGCATTGCACCGAATTGGTGG
Source organism: Mycolicibacterium iranicum (assembly GCF_002101705.1). Lineage (GTDB taxonomy): Bacteria > Actinomycetota > Actinomycetes > Mycobacteriales > Mycobacteriaceae > Mycobacterium > Mycobacterium iranicum. The sequence goes on from NZ_LQPC01000041.1 coordinate 54,615, forward strand.
TGCCCACATCGGCGCCGTTCACGGTGATCTGCGCGGTGCCCGCGATAAGGGTGCCGGGCTGCGGGGTGTACTCGGGTGGCTGCGAGGAGCACCCGCCCAGGGCCAGCGCGGCCGCCATGACCGAAGCGGCCGGAATCCAAGGTGTGCGCACAGTGCAGAATCTACGACGTGACCGGCCCGTTTTTTACTGTTGACGCGTATTTGCCAGGACGGCTCGGCCGCACAGGAACGATTCGAACGCCGCACGGCGACATCCAGACTCCCGCCTTCATCGCGGTGGGCACCCAGGCCACCGTCAAGGCCGTCCTGCCCGAGACCATGAAACAGGTTGGTGCCCAAGCAGTTCTGGCCAACGCCTACCACCTGTATCTGCAGCCGGGCCCCGATATCGTCGACGAGGCGGGAGGTCTCGGCGCGTTCATGAACTGGCCGGGCCCGACCTTTACCGACAGCGGCGGGTTCCAGGTGATGTCACTGGGCGTCGGGTTCAAGAAGGTGCTCGCGATGGACACCGAACGGGTCCAGGCCGACGACATCATCGCCGAGGGTAAGGAGCGGCTCGCCCACGTCGACGACGACGGGGTGACGTTCCGGTCCCATCTGGACGGGTCGACGCATCGGTTCACGCCGGAGGTGTCGATCGGCATCCAGCATCAGCTGGGCGCCGACATCATCTTCGCGTTCGACGAACTGACCACGCTCGTCAACACCCGCGCCTACCAGAAGAGTTCGGTGCAGCGCACCCACGAGTGGGCGGTGCGGTGCCTGGCCGAGCATCGCAGGCTTTCGGAGGTCCGGTCACACAAGCCGCCGCAGGCGCTGTTCGGGGTGGTGCAGGGCGCCCAGTACGAGGACCTGCGCCGGCAGGCCACCCGGGGGTTGCTCGGGATCGTCGACGAGGACGGGAGGGGGTTCGACGGGTACGGCATCGGCGGCGCGTTGGAGAAGCAGAATCTCGCGACCATCGTCAGCTGGGTGACCAGTGAACTCCCCGCCGACAAGCCGCGCCATCTGCTGGGGATCAGCGAGCCCGACGATCTGTTTGCCGCTGTCGAAGCGGGCGCCGACACGTTCGACTGCGTGTCGCCGTCGCGGGTCGCACGCAACGCGGCGGTGTATTCGGTGCACGGCCGCTACAACATCACCGGGTCGCGGTATCGCCGCGATTTCACGCCGATCGACGCGGAATGCGACTGCTACACGTGCGCCAACTACACGCGGGCCTACCTCCATCACCTGTTCAAGGCCAAAGAGCTGCTGGCCGCGACGCTGTGCACGATCCACAACGAGCGGTTCGTCATCCGCTTGCTCGACGACATCCGGGCCGCGATCCCGGCCGGCCGTTTCGACGAGCTGCGCGAGCACGTGCTGGGGCGCTATTACGCCGCCAAGACCTGACCGCGCATGGCGGCGACCGTGGGCCTCATGCACGCGAATGGGCCGAATCGCGTACACAACCCCCACGTTCGGCGCTTCTCACCAGTGTCTTCTTATACGCGTGCACAATAAAGAGATGACGGCCGCAGCCCAACCGCAGTCATTGCTCGTGCAGATGCTCGATCCCGCCGTTCGGGCAGACCCCTATCACGTCTACGGCCAGATCAGGACCCAGGGGCCGATACAGCTGCCGGGCAACAACCTGACGGTCTTCGCGAGTTTCGCCCACTGCGATGAGGTGTTGCGCCATCCCGCCGCGGCCAGTGACCGGCTGAAGTCCACGGCGGCCCAGCGGGCCATCGCCGAGGGCGCGCAGCCGCGCCCGTTCGGGCCGCCGGGTTTCCTGTTCCTCGACCCGCCGGACCACACGCGGCTGCGGAGGCTGGTCAGCAAGGCGTTCGTCCCGAAAGTCGTCAAAGCGCTCGAACCCGACATCGTCGCGATGGTCGACGGGCTCCTTGCCGGTGTCGACGGGGTGTGGGACGTCGTCGCCGGGCTGGCGTATCCGCTGCCGGTCGCGGTGATCTGCCGCCTGCTCGGTGTCCCGCTGGAGGACGAGCCACAGTTCAGCGCCGCGTCGGCATTGCTCGCGCAGGGCCTCGATCCGTTCGTGACGGTGACGGGATCGACCGACGAGAACTTCGATCAGCGCATGGAGGCGGGGTTATGGCTGCGTGGGTACCTGCGTGACCTGATTTCCAAGCGCCGCAAAGACCCCGGCGACGATCTGATGTCGAGGTTGATCCATGTTGAGGAGTCGGGCGATCAACTAACCGAGGACGAGATCGTCGCGACGTGCAACCTGCTACTCATCGCCGGCCACGAGACGACAGTGAACCTGATTGCCAATGCGGTCCTGGCGCTATTGCGGGACCGCGACCAGTGGTCGGCGCTGGCCGCCGATCCGGGCCGAGCCTCCGCGGTGGCGGAGGAGACGTTGCGGTACGACCCGCCGGTGCAGCTGGTGGGCCGAATTGCGGCCGAGGACATCACGATTGGGGGCACCACCGTCCCGCAGGGCGACAACATGCTGCTGCTGACGGCCGCCGCGAACCGCGACCCCGACGCCGTCGAACGCCCCGACGAATTCGATCCGGACCGTGAGACGATCCGTCATCTCGGGTTCGGTAAGGGGCCGCACTTCTGCCTCGGCGCCCCGCTGGCACGTCTCGAGGCCGCCGTCGCACTGACCGCATTGACGTCGCGCTTCCCGAATGCCGAACTCGCCGAGGAGCCGAGCTACAAGCAGAACGTGACGCTGCGCGGGATGGCGGAGTTGTTGATCGTCACCGGCTAGCGCGGCAATCGGCCACGGCGGCCCGCACCGCCGACCGCAACCAGCTGTGTCGACGGTCGTTGTCGTAGGCGGGATGCCAGATCATCCGGTACGGCAGCTGTCGAAACTCTTTCGGCGCATCGATGATTCGAATGTTGTACGCGCGGGTCCAGCCGCTGGCCAAACTTGCGGGGATCGTCGCCACCAGGTCGGTGCCGGCCAGGATCAGCGGCACCGCGGAGTGGTACGGCACCGTGACCGCTGCCGTGCGCGTCCTTCCCTGCGCGCGCAGCGGCAAATCGACGTCGGGCTGGATGCCGTCTGCGACATCCACGACAAGGTGCCGCAGCCGGCAGTACTCCTCGAGGCCGAGATCGCTACCCAGCGTCGGGTGTTCAGCATCGGCGACGCAGACGAACCGCTCGGTCAGCAGCTCAGATGAGGTGAGGTCCGAAGCCATGAACCCGCCGAAGAGTCCGAGATCAACGCTCCCGCTGTGGATTTGCTCGGCGGCGGTCTCGAATCGCCAGCTGTGAAACCGGATTGGCGCATCGGGCGCGTCGGCCGCCAGCCGCGCACAGATGGCGGCCCCGTAGGTGTGGACGGCGAAGTCGGTACATGCGATGTCGACGGGAGTGTTCGCCGAAGCCGGATCGAACGAATCGGGGGACACGAGGGCTTCGAGGGCGGGAAGCACCTCGGCCAGCTGGGCATGCAGCGCGTGGGCGCGGGCGGTGAGTCGGTAACCGTCCCGATCCCGGACGAGCAACTCGTCCCCGAGGAGGTTTCGAAGGCGCTGCAGCGCCCGGCTGGTCGCAGGCTGACTCAACCCCAGCCGAGTCGCAGACCGGGAAATGTGCCGCTCGTCGAGCAGCACGGCCAGCGCGGGAACCAGGTTGAGGTCAGCGCGAAGCGTATGCAGCACATGCATGCTGATCATCATAGAAATGCATGACATTTATGGACGTACTTCTGGCAGCGTCGAGTTGTATCGGCTGACCGCACTTCAGAAAGGACACATCGCATGAAGATTTCCGGAAACACGGTGTTCATCCCAGGTGCCACCAGCGGAATCGGCCTCGCTCTGGCACATGCGCTGGCCGACAGGGGAAACACCGTCGTCGTCGGGGGCCGGCGCACCGAACTCCTCGAGAAGATCGCCGCCGACCGACCCGAGCTCGCCACCGTGCAAATCGATACCACCGATCCGGCGAGCATCCGGGCAGCCGCCGCCGATGTCCTCGCGCGCTATCCCGAACTGGACACCCTCATCGCGATGGCCGGGATCATGAGGGTGGAGGACTGGCATCACCCCGAGGGCTTCTTGAAGTCCGCCGAAGCCGTCGTCTCCACCAACGTCCTCGGTCCCATCCGGTTGCTCGCCGCCTTCATCGAGCACCTGCAGGCCCGCCCGTCGGCCACCGTCATCACCGTCTCGTCGGGGCTCGCCTTCGCGCCGTTGAAGGCGACCCCGAGCTACAACGCGTCGAAGGCGGCAATCCACATGCTGACCGAATCAATTCGACTGCAACTCGCCGACAGCAACATCGAGTTCAAAGAACTCATACCCCCGTCTGTCGCCACCGATCTGCTTCCTGGGCAGCGGGAGAGCAGCTTCGCGATGCCGTTGGACGACTTCGTCTCGGAGGTCATGAGCATTCTCGAGTCGGAACCGGAGGCCACCGAGATTCAGGTCGAGCGGGTGAAATTCCTGCGCTACGGCGAAGCCCGCGGCGACTATGACAAGGTCGTCGAGACGTTGAACAGCGCTGATCCGCATGGCAACTGAGAGTGAGGCCGCGATGGACAACAAGATCATCCTCGTGACCGGGGCATCCAGCGGGTTCGGCCTGATGTGCGCGAAGGCGCTCGCAGGCGCGGGCCACACCGTCTACGCCTCGATGCGCGACATCGCGGGGCGCAACGCACCGCAGGTTCAGGCGATCGCCGCCTACGCAAACGACCACGGCGCAGACTTGCGCACACTTGAAATCGACGTCCAGACAGAGGATTCGATCACAACGGCGGTGGCGAAGATCCTCTCACAGCACGGCCGTCTCGACGTGGTGCTCCACAACGCAGGACATATGGTGTACGGACCGTCGGAGGCATTCAGCGCAGATCAACTGGCTGCGCTCTACGACATCAACGTGCTCGGTGCCCACCGTGTCAACCGCGCGGTGCTGCCGCAGATGCGTGCGCAGCGCCGCGGGCTGGTGCTGTGGATGTCGAGCAGTTCCGCGGCGGGCGGCACGCCTCCGTACCTGGGACCCTACTTCGCTGCGAAGGCCGCGATGGATGCGCTGGCGGTCAGCTATGCGCGGGAGCTGACGCTGTGGGGCATCGAGACATCGATCATCGTCCCCGGCGCGTTCACCTCTGGCACAAATCACTTCGCCCACGCGGGGGAGCCCGCGGACAAGGCTGTGGCGCAGTCGTACGAAGCCGGCCCCTACGCGGGCTTCACGACCCGGGTGCGTGAGGCATTCGATGCGATCGTGCCCGCCGATGCCGACCCTGAGACGGTCGCGCGGGCGGTGGCGGCGGTCGTCGACACCGCCCACGGGCAGCGCCCCTTCCGCGTCCACATCGATCCGTCGCAAGACGGTGCGGACGTGGGCTTCGCCGTCCAGGACCGACTGAAGGCTGAGATGCTGCACCGCACAGGGCTTTCTGAACTCTTGCGCGTCGCGGTCTAGGCGTTCAGCGACTCGATGACCTCGCGGGCTGCGCGCTCACCCGCTTCGACGGCACCCTCCATGTAGGCACTCCATTCGGTGGCGGTGTCGGTGGACGCCCAATGGATGGGACCGATCGGCTCGGCCAGTGCGGGACCGTAGGTCGTCCACACCAGCGGTCCGCAGTTGGCGTTGTAGCAGCCGCGGGTCCACTGCCTGCTGCCCCACTCGCCGTCGAGGTAGTGCAGCGGTGTGGCGGCCCTGTCGCCGAAGTGGCGTACGAGTTCGGCGGTCAGCGCCGCGCGCCGTTCCTCCTCCGACCAATGGGTGTGGGTGCGAGCCTGCTCGCCTTCCAGGAAGAGCAGGATCACCCCGTGCTCGCCGCCGAGGATGCAGGTGTCGTTCGACATTCGCGCGGGCCCGATGTCGGAGATCAGCTGGCCGTTGAGGCCGTCGGCGCGCCAGAACGGTTCGTCGTAGATGAAGAACGCCTTCATGGCCGCCGAGTTCGGCATACGCTGCGTGAGCTGGTCACGGTAGCCCGACAGCGGCGGGTCGTAGCCGATGCGGCCGGCGAGCATGGGGGACAGCGCGACGATGACCCGCCTGCCCGTGGCGGTGCGGCCCCCGCGGCAGTGGACGGTGACCCTGTCGGTGCCGTGCTCGATCAACTGCACAGGGGACTCGAACACGATGTGGTCTGAGATCAGGGTGGCGAGCCGGTTCGGGATCTCCGCGGTACCCCCGACGAACCGCGTCGTCTGCGCGCCGCCCTCGGACTCCGCGAACAGCTCCGACGTGACGCCACAGGTCTGGATCGTGAAGAGCAGATGCAGGAATGACACCTCGACGGTCGGGACGGCAAGGATCCCGACGGTGCAGATCTCCAGCAGTGTGCGCGCCACCGGCGACAAACCCTGGGCGTCGTACCACGCGCCCGCGGTGATGGCGTCCCATTCGGCGGCGTGCGGGGCCGTCCAGGGCGTAGCAGGTGACACCTCGGCGGCCAACTCGTCGAGACGTCGCAGCACTTTCTCCAGCTCAGCCAACTCGTCGGCAAACCGCGAGTGAAAGTCGTTGCCACGCAACACTCCTGTGCCGGCGAGCTCGTAGGACGTTTCGCCGTCGTCGTACTGCGGGTAGGTCTGGACCCCGAGTTCGGCGGCCAGCGCGAACATCCGGTGGTGGGTGTCGCCGATCCACTGCGCGCCGAGTTCCATCGGCAGTCCGCCCAGTTCCTCGGTGAGGATGCGTCCGCCGACCCGATTGTCGGCTTCGAGAATCAGCGGTGTGAGTCCCGCCTGCAGAACCGTGCGGGCGGCGATCAGCCCCGACAGTCCCGCGCCGACAATGAGGACGTCTGCTTCCTGGGTTGCCATGTCGGACAGCCTCTCACGGCGCTAGCGAACCATGCCCAATTTCTTCGCTTGCTCGAACATGTCGTCGACCAGGACCACCGTCCGGCCGGGTCGGTCGAGCATCGACGCGGCGATCGAGGAGCGATACCCCGACGCGCAGTGCACCCAGACCTCGCCGCGGGGAACTTCATCCAGACGCGTGCTGAGTTCGTGCAGTGGGACGTTGAGCGCGCCGCCGATGTGTCCCTCGACGTACTCGCGGTGTTGTCGCACATCGAGTACCGCCGGTGCGCCAGCCTCGCTGCCGAGGACCTTGGCGAGGTCGGCGAACTTCGCGACACGATAGGACCGAATAGGAGCGTCACCGGCCAACTCGTGAACACTGCCGACCGCTGCTCCGGCTATTTCGTCCACACCGATACGCACGAGTTCGCGTCGGGCGTCGGCGATCTGGTCCACATCGTCACTGATCAGCGTGAGAGGAGAACCCCAGGCGTGTAGCCAGCCGAGATAGGTGACGAAGGAGTCCGAAAGTTCGAAACCGAGCGTGCCGCCGAGATGTCCGGCTGCGAACGCGGTTCGGTGGCGCAGGTCGACCACCCATTCTCCGGCGTCCACGCGCCGCCGAAGCTCCTCGGCGTCCACGGGTTTCGGCAGCGAGAGGTCCACCGGGGGTGGACCCTGCGTGTTGATGACCCCCATGTGCGCGTAGTAGGCGGGGTAGGCCCCCAGGCCGGCGATCAACTCGTCGACATAGCTCTGCTCGTCCTGGGTCAGCGCTGGATTGGTGTGGCGTTGGTCGGCGATGGTGGAGGCATTGCCGCTGGCGGGGGTGGCCGAACAGAAGCTGCCGAACCCGTGGGTCGGATACACCTGCGCACTATCGGGCAGCTCCGCCGCGAGCCGGCGCACCGAGTGGAACTGGGAGTGGCTGAGGTCCACGGTGTGCTCAGGACCGAGCAGGTCGGTGCGACCGGTGGTGCCGTGCAGCATCGACCCGCCGGTGAACACCCCCGCCACCGCACCGGCAGCATCACGAAGGACATAGCTGACGTGGTTGTAGGTGTGCCCAGGCGTACGCAGCACCTCCAGGCGGAAGGGCCCCGCGTCGATGACATCGCCGTCATCGACGGCGGACCGTGGGAATCCGACGTCGTCGCCGGCCGGCACCACATAATCGGCGTTTGTGACGCGGGACAGCTCCAATCCGCCGGTCACGTAATCGTTGTGAATATGGGTTTCGAGCACATGGGTGATCTGAATGTCGCGCTCGCGAGCGAGGTCGAGTACTCGGTCGATGTCGCGTTGCGGGTCGATCACGACGGCGATTCCTTCGGCGCTGATCACGTAGCTTCGGTCACCCAGACCCGATGTTTCGATGATTCCGACGTCGATCATTGTTCTCCTTTCGGTGAGCCGTCACGCCAAGGCGAGAAACAAGTTCTCCAATTCGGCCTCGGTCAGCGGCTCGTCGCCACGCGCGGTGTCGCCGGTGAGGCATTCCCGCAATCCGGTGGCGACAATCTTGAAACCGGCTTTGTCGAGGGCCCTCGACACCGCCGCGAGCTGCGTGATGACCTCTCTACAGTCGCGGCCCTGTTCGATCATCGTGATCACTCCGCTCAATTGGCCCTGCGCTCTGCGCAGCCGATTGAGCACTGCGGTCACGGCGTCCTCGTCGGCGCTCATGCGGCGGCTCGGCCGGAGGTCGACGGGCGGATGAGGCGGTGCAGCGGGCAGTGGGCGTAGCGGTGGCACACGTAGGTCACCGCAGCGGCGACGACGGTGATCGCAGCAGCGGCGATACCCACGCCGAGGTGGATCTCTTCGGCCAGGATGACCGATGACATCAGCAAGACGAACCAGCCGAACGCTTTTCGCAGTGAGTCTGGATCGACCCTCGCGGTCAGCCGGGCCCCGATGAGGGCCCCCACCACGGCCGCAGCCGTCACCCCCAGGGCCACCGGCCAGTTGATCTGCACACTGGACAGGTACCCGGCGAGACCGGCGAAGGACTTCATGGCGATGACGATCAGCGAGGTGCCGACCGCTACGGGCATCGGCAAGCCGCCCAGCAGCGCCAAGGCAGGAACCACCAGGAAGCCGCCACCCGCGCCGACCAGACCGGTCACCAGCCCGACCACCAGCCCTTCGGCGATGATCTTCGGAACGGGCAGCCGGTGCTCGCCCGCGGCTGCCGTGACGTTCCTGCGTCCCCGCAGCATGGCCACGGCGGTAGCGATCATCATCACGGCGAACCCGATGAGCAGCACGGTGCCCGGAATGAAGCGGGCCAGCAGCCCGCCCGCATAGGCGCCGGCCATGCCGGCCGCGCCGAAGACCAAACCGGTCCGCCACTGCACGCGACCGGCCCGGGCGTGGGATACGGCACCGATCGCGCTGGTGACGCCGACGACGAGAAGCGATGTCGCGATCGCCGCCTTGGCGTCCATGCCTGCCACGTAGGCCAGGAGCGGGACGGTGAGGATGGAGCCGCCGCCGCCGAGCAATCCGAGTGCGATGCCGACGAAGACCGCGAGCCCGATGGTGAGTGCGATCATCGTGATCAGTTCTCTTTCGGGGTGGAGCCGACGAGCTGGGACACCACGGTTTGGGCATCGCAGCCAGGGCCGCGGTTATAGGGCAGCTTGGACAGCGCCGCGCCCATGGCACAGGTGTTGGACAGTGCGGCGAACGTCAGCCCGCCGCCCACCATCCCGGCCAGCCACTTCAGCTTGGGGACGGCGATACTGCCCGCGATGCTGGCCAGCACGAGCGAGCCCGCGACAAGGCGCACCTGACGCTCGAGATCCCAGCGCTGAGCGCCGCGGTTGACCGCGTATCCCTTGGCCTCCCATGCGGTGATGCCGCCGTCGAGGATGTGCACGTTTGCCAGCCCGGCGTTGCGCAGCGTCTCCTCGGCCTGGGCGGCGCGCTGCCCGGAGCGGCAGACGAGGACTACGTCCTCGTCGAGATGTTTGATGATCTCGTCGCGGTGCTCGCGCAGGAGATCCAGCGGGACGTTGTAGGCGCCGGCGATGTGGGCGGTCTCGAACTCGCCCGGTGTACGGACGTCGAGGACCCGAGGCGGTCTCTGCGAGCCGAGCATCTCGTCGAGGGTCTGCGAGTCGATGGTGGTCGGTGCGGTCATGGCGAGCGTCCTTTCGTACTGCGGCACCGAGGCGAGGCTTGATACCGCGGGGGGTATATTGCCAACCATGGTACATATACCCCTGGGGGTAAAAGCAAGTAGGGATTTAAATACCCCTACGGGTACTTGACATACCCATGGGGGTATAGGCATCGTAGAAGTAGAAGGCCTGACCCGCCACCGAAAGGAAAGGACCGCCGAAATGAAGTTCATCCAGTACTACCTGGACTGCCTGTCCCATGCGTCGTATCTGATTGCCGACGAAACCACCGGGCGTGCAGTCGTTGTCGATCCGCAGCGAGACGTGGCCGAGTACCTGGCCGACGCGAAGGAATACGGCTACACCATCGAACTCGTCATCGAGACCCACTTCCACGCCGACTTCCTGTCCGGTCACCTGGAGCTGGCCAAGGCCACCGGCGCCAAGATCGTGTACTCCTCGGTCGCCGAGACCGAGTTCGAGTCGATGGGTGTTGCCGACGGTGAACGCTATTCATTGGGCGAGGTGACTCTGCAGTTCCTCCACACCCCGGGCCACACCCCCGAGTCGTTGAGCATCGTGGTCTACGAGCACCCCGGAGACGAGATCCCCTATGGCGTGCTGACCGGCGACGCGCTGTTCATCGGTGACGTCGGCAGGCCCGACCTGCTGGCCTCGATCGGATTCACCCGGGAAGAGCTGGCCGACAAGCTCTATGACTCGCTGCACAACAAGCTCATGACCCTGCCCGATGCCACCCGGGTGTATCCCGCGCACGGCGCCGGATCGGCCTGCGGCAAGAACCTGTCCACCGACCTCTGGTCGACGATGGGGGAGCAGAAGGCGACCAACTATGCGCTGCGCGCCCCCGACAAGGCCACCTTCATGACATTGGTGACCGAAGGGCAGCCGCCCGCGCCGGGCTACTTCGTCTACGACGCGATCCTCAACCGCAAGGACCGCGACCTGCTGGACGAGACCAAAATGCCGACCGCGATGAGCTACCCGCAGGTCCGCGAAGCGATGGACTCCGGCGCCGTCCTCGTCGACGGGCGCAACCCCGAGGAGTTCGCCCTCGGGCACCTGCGCGGCGCCGTCAACATCGGTCTCGAGGGCCGATATGCCGAGTTCGCCGGATCGGTGATCCCGACAGATGCCGACATCATCCTGTTCACCGAGCCGGGTCAGGAGTTGGAAGGCAAGACCCGTTTGGCGAGAATCGGATTCGACCGGGTGATCGGCTACGTGGACCACCCGTTCGAGGCCATGCTCGACCACCCGGACGAGGTTGGCGTTGCCTCCCGTCTGACCGCGAAAGCATTCGACCAGCGCGCGCAAGAACTGGCCGACCTGCAGATCGTGGACGTGCGCAACCCGGGTGAGGTCGCCGCGGGCACCATCCCCAACGCCATCGCGATTCCGGTGGGGCAACTGCCGGGCCGGCTCGGCGAGCTGAATCCGGCCACCCCGACGGTCGTGTACTGCGCCGGCGGCTACCGGTCCTCGGTGGCGGCGAGCCTGCTGCGACGCAACGGCTTTGTCGATGTCAGCGACATCCTGGGCGGTTACGGCGCCTGGGAAGAGTCTCGCCAGAACGCCTGAGCGAGGGAAGAAATGACAACCGCAAAGCACCAGATTCTCATCGTCGGCGGCGGGACGGCAGGTATCTCTGTGGCCGCCCGCCTGCTGCGCCGGGGTCACACCGACGTCGCAGTCCTCGAGCCGTCCGATGTGCACTACTACCAACCGCTGTGGACACTGGTCGGCGGCGGACAGGCGAAGGCGTCCACCACCGTGCGGTCCGAAGCCTCGGTGATGCCCAAAGGGGCGACCTGGATCAAGAATGCTGCCGCCGCGGTCCATCCGGACGCCAACATGGTCACCTGCGTCGACGGGACAGACTACGAGTACGACGTACTCGTAGTCTGCCCCGGCATCCAATTGGACTGGGATCGCACGGACGGTCTGGTGGAAACACTGGGCAAGAACGGGGTTTCGTCGAATTACCGCTTCGATCTCGCACCACGCACGTGGGAGTTCATTCGTGACCTGCGGTCGGGCACTGCGGTGTTCACCATGCCTTCCGGCCCGATCAAATGCGCCGGGGCGCCGCAGAAAATCGCCTATCTGGCAAGCGATTACTGGCGAAAGCAGGGCGTACTCGACGATATCGACGTCCACCTGGTCGTTCCGACTCCACGCCTGTTCGGTATCGCCCCGATCGCCGACAGCCTCGACGCCGTCGCCGCCGAGTACGGAATAACGGTGCATACCAACGCTGAGGTCACGTCCATCGACGCTGCCGCGCACAAAGCGACGGTGACACGGGTCGGCGAGCAGGGAACCGACACCATCCTGCCCTTCGACATGATGCACACCGCACCGCGCCAATCCGCCCCGGACTGGATCAAATCCAGCCCGCTGTCCACCGGTGACGCCGGAGGCTATGTCGAGATCGACAAGCACACCATGCAGCACGTCCGTTATCCCAACGTATTCAGCCTCGGTGACGCCGGCTCGTCGCCGAACTCGAAAACCGGTGCTGCGATTCGCAAACAGGCCCCGGTGGTGGTCGACAACATCGAGTGCTTCCTGGCGGGCAGGCCGTCCAAGGCCTTCTACGACGGATACGGCTCATGCCCCATCGTCACCTCCGCCCATGCGATGTTGCTGGCCGAGTTCGACTATGAGCTGAACCTCACGCCGTCGGTGCCGCTGCTCGATCCGACCAAGCCGCATCGCAGCTACTGGTACCTCAAGAAGTACGGGCTTCCCTTCATGTACTGGAACCTCATGCTCAAAGGCCTCGCCTGAAAGCGGACACCTCACAGAAAGGCATCAGCCATGAGTACCGTAAATCTCACGTTCGACGACTTCGAGTCGACCATCGCCGAGAACCCCATCGTTCTCGTCGACTTCTGGGCGTCGTGGTGTGGACCATGCCGCGCGTTCGGTCCGGTCTACGACAGATCCTCGGCCGCCCACCCGGACATCGTTCACGGCAAGGTGAACACCGAGAAGGAACTCGACCTCGCCACAGCGCTGCAGATCAACTCGATTCCGACGGTGATGGCGTTTCGCGACGGCATTCTCGTCTACAGCCAACCCGGCGCCATGCCTGCAGCCGCACTGGAGGACCTGGTCAAGCGGGTGAAGGGGCTCGACATGGGCGCCGTCCGCGCGAAGATCGCGGCCCGAAAGGCAGGCACGGCCTGACGTCGATCGGTCTATAGCGGGTTGAGGATTCGCTGCAAGAACTGGCGCGTCCGCTCCTCCTGGGGTCGCCGATGACGGCGGCGGGCGGGCCCTGCTCCAGGATCACCCCGCCGTCGGTGAACAGCACCTGATCGGAAACCTGTCGGGCGAACTGGATCTCGTGCGTGACGACCACCAGCGTCCAGCCTTCGACGGCGAGATCCCTGATCACTGCGAGGACCTCGCCGACGAGTTCGGGATCGAGCGCCGACGTCGGCTCGTCGAACAGCACCACCTTGGGTCTGAGCGCCAGCGCGCGGGCGATGCCGACGCGCTGCTGCTGGCCGCCGGAAAGCTGGAACGGGTATTGGTCGCGCTTGTCGGCCAAACCGACCTGATCCAGTAGCACGAGGGCTTCAGCGTCCACCTCGTCCTTCGGGCGCCGCTGGGCGATCACCGGTCCCTCGGTGACGTTCTCCAACACCGTCTTGTGCGGAAACAGGTTGTGCGATTGGAACACGAAGCCGCTCTGCGCGCGGTAGTGGCGCAGGTCGTCTTTGCGCAATGGCGTTGCGGTGAAGTCGATCTCGACGTCACCGACGCGGATCACCCCGGAGTCCGCTACGTCGAGCGCGTTCAGAGTCCGCAGCAGCGTCGTCTTGCCCGAGCCGGACGGCCCGATGATCGCGGTCGCGGTCCCGCGCGCAACCGTGAACGAAACCCCCTGCAGGACATGCAGCTCGCCGAACGACTTGTGGACGTCTTGGGCGACGATCCGGTTCTCTGGCTGACCTTCGGTCATTTCGCCACGTACCTTTCCAGTCGTCGTTCGAATCTGGCCTGGCCGAACGACAGCACCAGGCAGATCACCCAGTAGTAGACGGCGGCGGTGCCGTAGAGGGCGAAGAATTCGAAGGTTGGTGCCGCGATGATCTGCGCCTGGCGAAGAAGCTCTGTGACCAGAATGGTCGACGCGAGGGAAGTATCTTTGACCAACGAGATCAACGTGTTCGACAGCGGCGGCACCGCGACCCGGGTGGCCTGCGGCAGGATGATCCTTCGCAGAGTGCCGACATAGTTCAGGCCGATCGTCTCCGCGGCCTCCCACTGCCCCTTCGGGATGCTCTGGATCGCCGAGCGGATGATCTCGGCCGCATAGCCGCCGACATTGAGGCTAAACGCGATGACGGCCGCCGGGAACGGATCGATCTTGACGCCGAACTCGGGCAGCGCGAAGAACACGATGAACAACTGCACCAGCAGCGGGGTTCCGCGGATCAGCGAGATGTAGAAGCGTGCGAGGTTGGAGAGCACGACGTTGGAGGACAGCCGCGCCAGAGCCACTCCCAACGCGATGACCAGACCGATGACAAAGCTGATGATCGTCAGCGGGATCGTCATCGTCAGCGCGGCCTTGGCCAACGGCCACAGATTGTCGAGGACCAGTTGCAGGGCCGACCGCGGCTGCGGTGCCGCGGCGTCCTGGCCGCCGGATGCGTTGGTCTTGAGGTACTTCTGCGATATCTGGGCCAGCGTGCCGTCGGCCTTGAGTTCCTCGATCGCTGTGTTGAGGTCGGGAAGGAGACCGCTGTTCTTGCGTGCTGCGAAGCCCTGCTCGCTCTTCTCGCCGGTGGTGCCCGCGATCTTGACGGACGTGTCGTTGGTGGTGGCCAGATAGTCGTAGATCGACAGGCTGTCGTTGACCACGACGTCGACCCGCCCCTGGCTCAGCAGCGCCATCGCCTGGGTGAGGCCTTCCACCGATTCGACGCGCGCTCCCGCGTCGCGGGCGACTTGCGCCCAGTTGCTGGTGGTGCTCTGTGCGGCGGTCTTGCCGCGCAGATCGTCCAGTGTCCTGATCGTGTCGTCATCGGCACGCGTGACGATGACGCCCTCACCGATGGCGTACGGCTCGGACAGGTCGTACTTCTGCTGCCGCTCCTCGCTGATCGTGACCTGGTTGGCCACGACGTCGAAGCGGTTGGCCTCCAGCGCGGCAAAGATCGAATCCCACGGGGTCTCGACGAACTCGACGTTGAAGCCGAGCTTCTCACCGACCGCGCGCGCAACGTCGACGTCGTAGCCGGTGAGCTGTCCGGTGGCCGGGTCGTGATAGCTGAACGGCGCGTAGGTGCCCTCGGTCCCGACCCGAAGCACACCGCTGGATTCGACGGAGTTCTCGCCGTTCCCCGACGACCCGCAGGACGTGAGCAGAACCGCGAGCACCGCGATCAGCGCCGGCAGAACTCGTCGTCGGTAGCGCATCGGCGGACCGTAGCAATCTTTGAGGCGCCGCCCAAGAGTTCTGCTCACCCGGGGCGGTATACCCACGGTGTGCGCGGTAATAGCCGGGGATCGAACTCGTCGAGCATCTCTTCGACGGTGCGCCCTCGATACCCCAGTGAGTCGGCGATCTGGGTCAGCGCCTCCGTCACACCGATCTCGGCGAGGGTGACCGCGCCGTCCCGTTTGGCCAGGCGCGCGCCGTCGGTGTTCAGCACCAGAGGTACGTGGGCGTAGACGGGTTGCTGGTGGCCGAGCAGCCGGGCCAGGTAAGCCTGCCGGGGCGACGAGGACAACAGGTCGTCACCGCGCACCACCTGGTCGATCCCCGACGCGGCGTCGTCGACGACCACCGCGAGGTTGTAGGCGGGCACACCGTCACCGCGACGCACGACGAAATCATCGACGGCCCCGGTGTAGTCGCCGTGCAGGACGTCGTACACGGTGAACTCGGTGACGGTGGTGCGCAGCCGCAGCGCCGGCGGTCGCCCCGTTTCCGCCCGGCGACGTTCGCGCGCGGATTCGTCGAGGTCCCGGCAGGTACCCGGATAGGCGCCTTCGGGCGCGTGGGGCGCCCGTGGTGCCTGCGCGATATCTCTTCTGGTGCAGTAGCACTCGAAGAGCAGTTCACGGTCGCGCAGGGTGTCGACGACCGCGTCGTAGCGCTCGGCGTGCTCGGTCTGGCGACTCGCAGGCCCGTCCCACGTGATGCCGATGGCGGCCAGGTCGGCGAGCTGGCGCTCGGCGATGTCGGGGAACGTGCGGTCGTCGAGATCCTCGACCCGCATCAGGAAGCGGCGACCGGTCGAGCGGGCGAACAGCCAGGCCAGCACAGCGGTTCGGAGGTTGCCGATGTGCAGATCGGCCGACGGACTCGGCGCGAACCTGCCTGCACCGGGTGGGCTGGTCACCCCGCTTGGCTCTGCAGCGCCACCGAGGCCGCTGCACCCGACGGTTGAGCGCTGACCCCGCGGCCCTGCGCGGTGACGGCGAGCCTGGTGCGGTCGCCGCGGAAGAGGTCACGCGAGAACTCGCACGGGGTGTCGTTCTGGTCGTAGGTGACCCGGGTGATCAGCAGCAGTGCGGATTTCGGTTTGATACCAAGGATTTTCGCCTCCTCGGGGGTAGCGCTGACCGCCTCGATGTGTTCGTCGGCGCGGGAGGCGACGAGCCCGTATTTGGTCTCCAGGATCTCGTAGAGAGAGCCACCCAGTTGCTGCTCGAGCAGACCCGGGAAGGCGTCAGCCGGAAACTGCGCCAGCTCCAGCGAGATCGGGGACCCGTCGGCGAGGCGGACTCGCTGAATCTCGATGACGAAGTCGTCGATGGTGATGCCGAGTGCCTGCCGGGTCGTGGCGTCGGGCGCTGCGATCTTGGTCGACAGCACCCGCGTCCCGGCGACGTAACCCTGGCTGGCGAGGAACGCCGGGACGCCGACCACGTCGGAGAGGTTGCGCTGCACTTGGGCGTGGCTGATGAAGATCCCCCCGGAGCGGCCGATCACGCGGTCGATGAGCCCGGCTTCTTCCAGCGCAGCAAGTACCTGGCGCAGGCTTGACCTGCTGGTCCGGTAGTGCTCGGCCAGTTCGCGTTCGCTGCCGAGCTTGGTTCCAGGAACCCCGGCGTTGATCTCGGCAACGATCCGGCGCCGTAGCTCCTCGGTCTGCGTGGGCACGGCACCTCCTGGCCGATCGATTTGGTATGACCAAATCTAGGATAGGCCCCCGTCAGAGGTCGGCGAGTGCCTCCGGCGATTCGGGGAGAATCTGGCCGCCGTCGACCACCAGCGATTGGCCGGTGATGTAGGCAGCCTCGTCGGTGGCGAAGAACAGCGCCGCGTTGCCGATGTCGGCTACCGCGCCGAGCTTCCCAGCGGGGATGACAGCTGCCGTCTGGTCGATATAGGCCTGGCCCATCTCCAGCATGCCCTCGGTGATGATGTTGCCCGGCAGCACCGCGTTGACGGTGATCTTCTTGGGCGCCAGTTCGATGGCCGCGGTGCGCAGGAAGCCCAGCTGCGCGGCCTTGCTCGCCCCGTAGTGCGACCAGCCCGGATAGCCGGTGATCGGGCCGGTGATCGACGACGTGATGATCACCCGGCCGTGGCCACTCGCGGCGAGCGGTTCCAGGGCCGCCTGCACGATGTACACGGTGCCTTTGAAATTCACGCCCATCACCTGCTCGAGATCGTCGGGCGTGAGGTCCTGCAGGCGGGCGGAAGGGAAGATACCCGCATTGGCGCACACAATGTCGAGGCCGCCGTTGCGCTCGACGGCGGTCGCGACGACGCGGCGGCAGTCCTCGGGGCTTGTCACGTCGGCGGCGATCCCGGTGACGGAACCGGGAGCGTCGGCGAGATCAGCGGTGGTGGCGTCGATGTCGGCCTGGGTGCGTCCGGTGATGACGACGTTGACGCCCGCCCGGGCGAACGTCTCGGCGATGCCTCGTCCGATGCCCTTGCTCCCACCGGTGACGATGGCCGAACGGCCGTGCAGCGAATTGAACATGTGAATAGCGCCTTTCACTTGGGCTCAGGTCAGCCGGTGGCCGTCGGAGGACAGGTAGCGTTCGGCGAGCGCGCAGCTGCCCGCGGCGTAGGTGACGGAGATGGCCTGGGATTCCTTGGAGTGGCTGTGCGTTCCCATCCAGGCCAGCAGCAGCAGCCGACGCAGAAGGACGAACGAGGCCAGCATGTCCTCGTCGCGCGCGGCCATCGGGCGTCGGCTCCGATAGCCGCTGACCCAGGCGTCCTGCCATTCGGGCACTGATGGATGATCTTCGAAGAAGGACACTGCGGTGCCGAAGTCGTAGAAATACCAACCGAATCCGCAGTCGTCGAAGTCGATGACGGTGATGGTGTCTCCGTCGACGAGCAGATTGGCCAATCGGAGGTCGGCATGCACCAGACCGAAGGTGTCGGGTTCGGTGCCGTAGTCGGCGAGCCGGTCATGTAGCAGCTTCTCGGCGCGCTCCAGCACGGCGGCTTCCTGCGCGCCCACTCCGACGGCGTCGCGCCAGCGGCCCCACCGCGGTGACTCGCCGAGGCTGTGCTCCCAGTCCCAGGCGAACCGGCTGAACTCCGCAGGTCGTTGCCAGCTGCGAGCGTGGTCGTGCAGCGCGGCGGTGATGCAGCCGAGGGTGTGGAAATCCGTTGTCTTGACCGAGTTCTCGTCAGGCTCGGCGCCCGGGACCATTGCGAAGTGCACGACGTAGCGCTCGACCCCGTCATGTTCGACGGTGACGACTCGGCGGCCGTCGCGGGCAGGCAGGACGGTGGGCACCACGAGGTCGCTGTCGCGCCGTAACGCGTCCAGCCAGCTCAGCTCCGACTCGATCTGGTCGCGCCGGTGATAATCCTTGCGGTGTACCCGCAGGATCGAGCGGTGCCCGGTGCCGGGCTCCTCGACAGCGTAGGTGGCGTTCTCGGACAGGTTGAGCAGCCGGAGTGCCGAGCCCTGCGGCAGGTCGAATTCCGCCAGCGCCTCCTCGGCGACCGCAACGTCATCACTTACCGCCATCGTCGGAGACTACTTCGCGGCGGAGGCTTCGGCAGCGGCGAGCTGCGCTCGCTCGACCGCGAGCTCGACGCGGTCGAGTACGTCGCGGCACAGTTCGAGGCTCAGCAGCAGGCCCGGCTTGAACTGCAGCACACGGGGATCCAGCGTCGAGAAGATCGCCCACACGCCGTTCTCGTAGAGCTCGCGCATGACGAACTTGGCACCTTCGGGATGGTCGAACTCCAGACCGATGACGACACCGTTCTGCCGGATCCCGACGAACCAGTCGGGGTGTTTGGACCGGATGCGGGCCAGGCCCGTGGCGAAGAAGTCGGCGATCTGGGCGACCGATGACCGGACCTCGGGCCTGCCGGTGATCTCCAGCGTCTTGATGGCGGCGACACACCCGAGTTCGGCGCCTCCGAAGGTGGAGATGTGCCCGAAGCCGTCCTGGTAAAGCCACTGCGCCGCACGGTCGCTGAGCAGCGTTGCCGTGATCGGGTACATCCCGCCCGACAGGCCCTTGCCGGTCACCATGATGTCGGGGTCGATGCCGTGCTTGGTGATGCCCCACATCTCACCGGTGCGCATCAGCCCGGTCTGCACCTCGTCGGCGATGTAGAGCGCGTCGTAGCGTTCGCAGAGATCCTTGACCGCTTCGAGGTAACCGGCCGGCGGCAGAGGGAACCCGTAGGTCGCCGGAATGGTCTCCATGATGACCGCCGCCACGTCCCTGCCGCGCAGCGCTTGATCCATCGCGTCGACGTCGCCGAACGCAACCTGGACGAACTCGTCGGGTCGGTCTGCCAGGAACAATTTGGCGAAACGGTCGTCGCCGGTGGCCACGGCCAGCCCGGTGTGGCCGTGGTAGGCCTTCACGATCGAGACGATTTTGCGGCGCTGTGTCGCGTGTCGGGCGCTCTTGAGCGCGATGTCGATGGCCTCACCGCCGCCGGACCCGAATGCCACCTTGGTCAGCGACGCCGGGGCGGACTCCACGAGACGTTGCGCCAGCGCCGTCCGAGCGACCGAGGGAAAGTGATGGTTGCCGACGTCGAAGTACTGCATCCCGTCGATGATCGCTTGCATCACTTCGGGATTGCGATGGCCGAGGTTGTACGTGCCGCCGTTGAGGTGCATGTCGATGAGCCGTCGGCCGCTCATGTCCCAGAGGAAGTAGTCCTGTCTGCGGTCGATGACGAGGTCGACGCCGGAGTCGGTCCAGAACTGCGTCTTGTCGGGGTTCCAGAACTTCTTCGACAGTTCCAGAACCTGGGCTTTGGACTCGAACGAGAATGCGCCGTAGTCGTGCACGGCCCCAACGTAAAAGGTAGGACCATTTGTGTCAACATATGCGCCCCAGCGCTTGCGCGGCGTAATTGGTAGTGCCAATATGTCTCAGGTCCGCCATTGTGGTCCAGGCCACAGTGTGTCCGAGTCTGGGCTGGACCAGCAGCTTTCCAGCGCCCCGAAGGGATCGAGTAGATGAGCGAAGACGTCGTTCCCCGCGAGACCGCGCCGGCGGATTCAGTCCAGCGCCTCAAGCGAAACGCCGTCGGTACGGTCGGCGTCATCTTCATGGCGGTCGCGACTGCCGCCCCGATCACCGCGATGGTCGGCAACGTCCCGATCGCTGTGGGCTTCGGAAACGGATCGCATGCC
The DNA here is from genome assembly GCF_002101705.1 of Mycolicibacterium iranicum. GTDB lineage: Bacteria > Actinomycetota > Actinomycetes > Mycobacteriales > Mycobacteriaceae > Mycobacterium > Mycobacterium iranicum. Next base: position 75,132 of record NZ_LQPC01000041.1, read on the forward strand.
CCGGCCGGTTACCTGGTGGCGACCATCGTGCTCGGCCTGTTCGCGATCGGCTACGCGACGATGGCCAAGCACATCACCGCGACCGGCGCCTTTTACGGCTACATCTCCCACGGCCTCGGACGCGTCATGGGCATGGCCAGCGGCCTGATCATCACCATGGCCTACATCGTGTTCGAGGGCTCCCTGATCGGCATCTTCTCCTACTTCTTCGCCGACTTTGCCGCCACGCAGTTCGGGATCACCGTGCCGTGGCTCGTGCCGGCGCTGCTGATGCTTGTGCTGAATTGCGTGCTGACCTATTTCGACGTGAACCTGACCGCCAAGGTGCTCGGCGTCTTCCTGATCACCGAGATCTTCATGCTGTCGCTCGGAGCTCTGGCCGTGTTGTTCAGGGGCGGCGGCCCCGAGGGTTTCGTTGTCGCGGAGACGCTCAATCCGGTGGGTGCGTTCACACCCGCGGCGGGAATCGTAGGTGCCAGCGCCGGGCTCGGTCTGTTCTTCGCGTTCTGGTCGTGGGTGGGCTTCGAATCGACGGCGATGTACGGCGAAGAGTCCAAGAACCCGAAGAAGATCATCCCGCGCGCCACCATGATCGCGGTGCTCGGTGTCGGGTTGTTCTACGTGTTCATCTCGTGGATGGCCATCGCCGGTACAGGCCCGCAGAAGGCCGTTGAGCTGGCGCAGGATTCCGCGACGGCCGGCAACATTTTCTTCGATCCCGTGCAGGCCACCTACGGGGACTGGGCCATCACGCTGTTCAAGTTCCTGCTGGTGACCGGTTCGTTCGCCTGCGGCATGGCCTTCCACAACTGTGCATCGCGCTACCTGTACGCACTCGGTCGCGAAGGGCTGTCGTCGGGGCTTCAGAAGACACTGGGCGCCACCCACCACAAGCACGGCTCGCCCTACATCGCGTCATTCGCGCAGTCGGCCATCACCCTGGTCCTGGTTCTCGCGTTCTTCTTCGCGGGGATGGATCCCTACATCCATCTCTACGGCCTGCTGGCGATCCTGGGCACCATGGCCATCCTGATCGTGCAGTCCCTGTGTGCGTTCGCGGTGATCGCGTTCTTCCACTTTCACAAGAACCACCCGTCGAGCGCCCACTGGTTCAAGACATTCCTGGCGCCGGGCCTCGGCGGCGTCGGGATGCTGTACGTCGTGTACCTGCTGTGGGTACACAAGGACACCGCGGCGGGTGCCGCATCCGGCACGCTGCTGTTCAAGCTGACACCATGGATCGTGGTCGGCCTGTTCGCCCTGGGCGCCGCGATCGCGTTGTACTTCAAGTACAACGACCCGCGACGCTACGAGCTGATCGGGCGGATCGTGTACGAGGACAGCGAGATCCGGGACTAGCAATTCGCGAGTAGGAGGGCGTCTTGGCAGACGAGTTGGGCAGGTTCCGGGTACTCAACTCGAAGCCGGTCAACCTCGACGGGTTCAGCGTTCCCGACGCAGCGCTCGGCCTGGTGGCCATGCGCAGCCCCCATGACCCCTCCCCGTCCCTGATGATTCAGTGGAGTGGGGGTGCCCCGTACGTCACAGAGCTCGACGGCAAAGGCGCCGCCGAGTTCGACGTCATCGACGAGTTCATTGCCCGCTACGGTATCGACCTCTCGGTCGCCGAGGAGGCGATGGCGCTCGACGACGTGACGTTGGCGCGGATGGCGGTGGACATCAATGTGCCGCGCGCGGAGGTGGTTCGGCTGATCGGCGGAACCACTCCGGCGAAGTTGGCCCGTGTCATCGCGTTGATGTCACCGGTCGAGATGCAGATGGCGATGGCCAAGATGCGGGCACGGCGCACCCCGAGCAACCAGGCGCACGTCACCAACCAACTGGACGACCCGCTGCTGATCGCCGCCGATGCGGCCTCCGCCGTCGCCTACGGGTTCCGTGAGGTGGAGACGACGGTGCCGGTGCTCGGCGACGCACCGTCGAATGCCGTTGCCCTGCTGATTGGTTCGCAGGTCGGCACCCCGGGTGCGATGGCGCAGTGCTCCATCGAAGAGGCTCTGGAGCTGCGGCTGGGCCTGCGTGGCCTGACGTCGTACGCCGAGACGATATCGATCTACGGCACCGAGCAGGTGTTCGTCGACGGCGACGACACTCCGTTCAGCAAAGCGATCCTGACGTCGGCCTACGCATCGCGCGGTCTGAAGATGCGCGTCACCAGCGGTGGCGGTGCCGAAGTTCTGATGGGCGCCGCCGAGAAGTGCTCGATTCTCTACCTCGAATCACGCTGTGTCTCACTGGCTCGTGCGCTCGGATCACAGGGCGTGCAGAACGGAGGCATCGACGGGGTCGGGGTGGTGGCGTCGGTTCCGGACGGCATGAAGGAACTGCTCGCCGAGAACCTGATGGTGATGATGCGCGACCTCGAATCGTGTGCGGGCAACGACAACCTGATTTCCGAATCGGACATCCGCCGCAGCGCACACACGCTACCGGTCCTGCTGGCCGGCGCCGACTTCATCTTCTCCGGGTTCGGCTCGATTCCGCGCTATGACAATGCGTTCGCCCTGTCGAACTTCAACTCCGACGACATGGACGATTTCCTGGTGCTGCAACGGGACTGGGGTGCCGACGGCGGATTACGCACGGTGACGCCGCAGCATCTGGAGTCCGTGCGGCGGCGCGCGGCCAAAGCCGTTCAGGCCGTCTACCGTGATCTTGGCCTGGCCGACTACGACGACGCCCGCGTGGAGGAAGTGGTGGCCGCCAACGGTTCCCGGGATTTGCCTGCCGGGCATCCAAAGATGGTGGCTGAAGCCGCGGCGTCGATCGAGGCCAAACAGCTGACCGTGTTCGACGTGATCGCGTCGCTGCACCGCACCGGCTACGTCGACGAAGCCGAGGCCATCACGACCCTGACTCGCGAACGACTTCGCGGTGACCAGCTGCAGACGTCGGCCATCTTCGACGACGAGTTCCGGGTGCTGTCCAAGCTGACCGACCCCAACGACTACACCGGCCCGGCAACGGGTTACGCACCGACCGAACAGCGGCGCGCCGAGATCGACGCCATCCGGCAGGCGCGCAGCGGGGCCGAACTGACGGCGGATCAGGACGAGCATCGCGGCCACGTCACCGTCACCGATATCGAACCTGCGAAACAGGGTAGTGACCCTCGTGAAGTGTGCATCGGATTGTCGCCCGCGTGGGGCCGCAGCGTGTGGCTGAGTCTGTGCGGGCTGACCATCGGGGAGGTGCTGCGGCAGATCTCGGCGGGACTCGAGGAAGAGGGCTGTATCGCCAGGACGGTGCGGGTGCGCTCCACCATCGACGTCGGGCTGATTGGGCTGACCGCGGCTCGGCTGTCGGGTTCGGGTATAGGAATCGGATTGCAGGGCAAGGGTACAGCGTTGATCCACCGACGCGACCTGGCGCCGCTGGCGAACCTCGAACTGTTCAGTGTGGCGCCCCTGCTGACCGCGAAGATGTACCGCGAGCTGGGCAAGAACGCGGCCCGCCACGCCAAGGGCATGGCGCCGGTGCCCATCTTCACCGGCGGGACCGACGAGTCCATCTCGGCGCGTTACCATGCCAGGGCGGTCGCACTCGTCGCACTGGAACGGGAGGCGTCGGAGCCCGGCCAGCCCCCGATGACGGTGAGGGTCGAGAACTGATGAGCGAGATAACGGTTCAGAATGCCGTCGACGGCAAGCTCGGTCTGGGTGATCTACGGATGGACCCGGCTGCGTTGGCGCATCAGGCCGCCGTTGCGGAGGCGGGCGGCAACCCACAACTTGCCGAGAACTTTCGCCGTGCAGCCGAATTGGCGACGATCGACGACGAGCAGGTGATGGCGCTGTACGAGGCGCTTCGGCCGCACCGCTCGACAGCCGCCGAGCTCGACGAGCTGCGGGCGTCGCTGCTCGCCGACGGAGCACCGCGGTGCGCAGCTCTCGTCGAGCAGGCCGCGGCCGTCTACGCTCGCCGGGGTCTTCTGCGTTGACCTCCACGGTCGCCGGCATCGACATCGGCAACCACACCACCGAGATCGTCCTCGCCATTGTCGAGGGTGGTGCGGTCACCACGATCGCGCACGACCAGGCGCCGACCCGGGGACGTAAAGGGAGCGTGGAATCGCTGCAGGGTGCGGCGGCGCTGCTGCACAGAATCGAGGTCAGCGCGGGAGTGGTCGCCGACGAACTCCTGCTGTCGGCGCTGCGACCGGTCGACACCGCGACCGCGCCGATACCCCCCGCGTTTTCGCCGTCCACACCGGTGCGCAGCCTGCGCCGGCCGGACGCGAGCACCCCGGCGGGCACCGGATACGGTGTCGGACAGCATGTTCGGCTCGTCGACCTCGGTATTCATCCAGCGGACGGGCCTGTGGTGGTATCGGTCGACGACACCACTGACTTCGAAGTTGCCGCGCGCGAGATCACGTCGGCGATCGAACGTCGTTGGCAGGTGGTCGGCGTGGTGGCCGCGCAGGACGATGCCGTACTGATCCGCAATCGCATCCCGGTGGAGGTGCCGGTCGTCGACGAGGCGGACGTGGCGGGATTGGCGCCGGGCGCGCTGGTGGCCGTCGAGGTCGTCGAAGAGGGACGCGCCTACCGGGCGATGGCGGATCCGATCGCGCTGTCGACGGCATTGCGGCTGCCGCCCGAGAGGCTGCGTGAGGTGGCCGAATTCTGCAGGGAAATCGCTGATTCGGCGGCGATCGCGGTGACACCGCGTACTGAACCTGCAGTGCCTCCTGCGGCGGACGAGGACTGGGTCGACATTCGGGGCGACGGAGGCTCAGGCGATGTCACAGTGCGGTACTCGCCCGCCGAGGCGCACGCGGTGCTGCGCCGATCGGTGCCGGGTCGGGTCACCGGCGTGCGCCTGCAGGCGATACCCGCTGCGTCCGAGGGGCTCTCCGTCCACGACGCGTTCTTCACCGACCTGGCGTCGATCGACAACGGCGCATGGCTGCGTCGCGGTATCGCCGACGCCGATGGCACGGTGGTGGCATTGCTGGCCGCCGAGGAAGCGTCCGATGCCGCATCCGTGCTGACCGACCTGACGGGTCGACCGGCGCAGACGCTGGCGACGGAACCGGAGGCGGCGGCGTGGGGAGCGCGCACCACCCCCGGGCTGCCCGCCGAATCGTTTGTCTGCGATATCGGCGGCGGCACAGTCGATCTCATCGGGACTCACCAGACGGTGGTGGCGGCCGGGGCGGGGGAGTCGATCACCGTTGCGGTCGCTCGCGTGCTCGGCATCCCGCGTGCGCTGGCCGAGACCGTGAAGCGCACCCCGGCCGTGCGGGTCGAAGGCCCGCACGTCGCACACGAAGAGGACGGACGCCGGGTGTTCCTGGACTCGCCGGCGTCCTCGGACGCCATCGGCCGGCTGTGTACGCGGGGAAGCGCGGGCTTGGTGCCGTTCTCCAACCGCCTTGCCGCAGAGGAGTGGCGCAGCCTGCGTCTGGCCATCAAACAGGAGACAGTCGCGGCCAATATCGCCCGATGCCTCAGCGCGTTTGACGAGTTGCCCACCGCGATGGTGCTGGCGGGTGGCGGAGCGCTCGACGACGAGTTGATGCGCACCGTCGGCGAAGCGCTCCGCAGTGTCTCGGTGGTGGTGGGCCGGGCCAACATCGACGGTGTGCACGGCCCGCGGTTCGCGGTCGCCCGCGGGCTGGTCGCTATGTACGCGCGCCGGTAGGCAGACCTGCGATCGCGTGGGCGACGTGACCGCGCCAGTGCCCCGGGTTGATGCGCGTGACCGCCGAATCACCCTGGAAGGCACTGGAGATCACGTAGTCGGGCGTCAGGTCGGCCAGCACGCGCAGGCTGGCGGCGATCGTTTCGGCATCTCTGGGCTGATGAAAGCCCTCGATGTAGCCAGCCCACCATTGCCCTTGGGCGTTGCGAACCAGTGTGTCCCCGGTGAAGAGGTATTGGCCCTCGGCGCCGGAGACCAGGTAGCAGACGCTGCCCGGCGAATGCCCCGGACTGGGGATGATCTCCACCCCGTTGTAGTCGGTATGCCTGCCGCTGACCGGTACGTCGACGTGGGCGTGCGCCCGGATGTCGGGGATGTCGTCCTTGGGCGCGTGCAGTGTCGAGCCGAAGCGGCCGGCGATGCTCTTGAGCATCGGACCTGCCTCGTCTCGGTGTGACAGATACTGGTCCCGCACGCCGCCGAGTCCGGCGAGCTCGTCGAGTTCTGCGTCGGTGGCGGGGGAGTAGAACAGCACATTGGCCGGGGTCCACAGATACGCGTGGGTGGTGAGGCCGGGGAACGGCGAATCGGTGCAGGTTTCCCAGAGGTCGCTGAGTACGTGTTTCATGCACTCAGGCTGCAACCTCAACTATTGTTTAGGTCAACCCTTTGACCGCGAGCAGATCTCAGGATTCCCAACTGTCACAGACCCCAACGTTTCGCAGCGGCCTTCTCGCACTTTCGCTGCAAAACGTTGATCCGTGTGACTTATGGGGGCGGAGGGGTTTGGTTAAGACGCGAGCTCCCAGCGACGTCGAGGGTTTACGGTAACTCAGCCCAGTTCGGAAAGCTGCTTCACCGTGGGGGCGATGCTGTCGATCCACTGGGCGGGCGACCCGGTCGGCGGGAAGACGATGACCTCGTCGATGCCGAGCTTCGCGTAATCGCCCATGGCTCTGACGAATTCGTCGCGGGTGTCGGGCGCCGGGCTGAGGTCGTTGACCATGATGGTCTTGCGAATGGCGTCGTAGTCGCGCGCGGCGTCGTCACAGTGCCCGCGCAACACGCGCAATTTGTGGGCGACCTCGTCGGGTGAGGTGCCGAACAAATTGCACGCATCGCCATATTGGGCGACCAGGCGCAGCGTTTTGCGCTCACCGCTGCCGCCGATGAGCACCTTCGGCTTGTTGATCGGCTGCGGGTTGCACAGCGTCTCCTGCAGCCGGTAGTGCTTGCCCTCGAACGGCCCGTTGTTGTTCGGGTCCCACATCTGATCACAGATCTGCAGTGCCTCTTCGAGTCGTTCGAAGCGCTCGGCGAGCGGCGGGTAAGGCACGCCGAGGCCGACGTGCTCGCGCTCGAACCATGCCGCGCCGATGCCGAGCACCGCGCGGCCACCGGAGAGCACGTCCACGGTCGTCACCGTCTTGGCGAGCAGGCCGGGATGCCGATAGGTCACGCCGGTGACGAGAAGGCCGAGGCTGATCCGCGAGGTGTGTCCGGCGAGGTAGCCGAGCAGCGTGTAACCCTCAAGCATGTTGGCCTCTGCAGGCAATCCGGTCGGCTCGATCTGGAAGAAGTGGTCCATGAACCACAGCGAGTTCGCACCGGCCTCCTCCGCCGCCGTACCGACCCTGGCGAGTTCGGGTCCGATCGCAGTGGTGCCGCCGTCGATGTCGAGAATGGGAATGCTGAGTCCGAGGTCCATGCCGGGTACAAGTCGCTATGCGGGGCGGACATTCCGGTTTGGCAGCAACTTTGGCCCCGGTCGAGAAACGGCCAGCGGCTACTGGCGGGCCATCGCGACGCGCAGCGCCTCCTCGGGCGACACCCGGTGCCCCTCCGCCCCGGCCGCCTCGGCGATCGCGAGTTGGACGCCCTTCACCCGGCCGGTGAACGCGGTGTCGCCCGCGCGGTAGTCGGGCGACACCGGCGACCCGGAATCCAGCCCGACGTCGCAGCCGTCGTCGGCCGAGAAGATCATCGGCAGGGTGGCGGCCACCTCACCGCTGCCCACCTGTTCGCCATCGACGTAGAGTCGCACCGAGCCGCCCCCGCCCAGCCCGTCGCCCCGATAGTCGAACTCCATCCGCACCTGGTGGTCGCCGGTTGGTAGCGGTGAGTCGGATTCGGCGAAGAAGTGCCGGATTCCGCCCAGGTTGTAGCAGTACTTCAGCTTGCCGTCGTGTGCGTAGAGAGCCCAGCCGCCGATGCTGGCGCCCTGGGCCACGATGACCCCGTGAACGCCACTGTCGGGCACATGGATCTCCGCGGTGACCGAGTGCGACTTGTTCTTCACATTCAGCACGCAGTTCTCCGAGAGGTGCCCCATGCCGCCGAACAGCAGTTGGGTGTTGCCCCGGATGAGAATGGGCCGGCCCGCGACATCGGGATTCATCCGTCGTGCGACATCGTCGTCGAGCGGGAGCACGTTGTACCGCGTCGCCTCGATCAGCCACAGCCGTTGCAGCTCATGGAGTTTGTCGGGCATCTCGGCCGCCAGGTTGCGGGCTTGCGACCAGTCCGTGGTGGTGTCGTAGAGTTCCCAGACGTCGTCGTCGAAGGCAGGCACATCGTCTTCGACCAGCAGCCACGGTGTCTTGTGCTTGGTGACGGCCGTCCAACCCTTGTGGTAGATGCCGCGGTTGCCGAACATCTCGAAATACTGCGTCTCGTGGCGGTCCGGCGCATCGGCGTCGTCAAACGAGTACAGCATGCTCACCCCCTCGATGGGATGCTGCTGCACACCGTTGACGAACAGCGGCTCCGGCAGCCCGGCGGCCTCCAGGATCGTCGGTGCCACGTCGATGACGTGGTGGAACTGCCAACGCATCTCGCCTCTGGCGTCAATCGCGTTGGGCCAGTGCACGATCGTGCCGTTGCGGGTGCCGCCGAAGTGGGAGGCCACCTGCTTGGTCCACTGGTAGGGCGTGTCCATCGCGTGCGCCCAGCCGACTGCGTAATGGTTGTAGGAGTCGGGCCCGCCGAACTGATCGAGGCGCTCGGCCATGAACTCCGGGGTTTCGATCGCGGCCATGCCGTTGAAGTTCAGCATCTCGTTGTAGGTGCCGTTCAGCGTGCCCTCCGCCGACGCCCCGTTGTCGCCGATGATGTAGTAGATCAGCGTGTCGTCGAGCACGCCGAGTCGCTGCAGGCTCTCGATCAGCCGGCCGACGTGATGGTCGGTGTATTCCAGGAAGCCGGCGTAGACCTCCATCTGCCGGCGCAGCACCGGCTTGAGGTCCTCGGGCATGTCATCCCAGGCCGGAATCTCCGCGTGCCGCGCGGTGAGCTCACAGTCCGGCGGAATCACCCCGAGCTGCTTCTGACGTGCAAAAGTCGCTTCGCGCAACGTATCCCAGCCTTCATCGAACTGGCCGCGGTACTTGTCCGCCCACTCTTTCGGAACATGGTGCGGCGCGTGTGTCGCACCGGGGGCGAAGTAGACGAAGAACGGCTTGTCGGCCGCGAGCGCCTTCTGCTGTCCGATCCATGCGATCGCCTTGTCGGTCATGTCCGCCATGAAGTGGTACCCGTCCTCGGGCGTGCTTGTCACCTCGATGGGATTGGTGCCCTCGAACAGGGTCGGATACCACTGGTTGGCCTCGCCGCCGATGAAACCGTAGAAGTACTCGAACCCGCCGCCGCCGGTGGGCCAGGCGTCGAAGGGGCCGACCGGACTGGTCTCCCACACCGGCACCTCGTGGCATTTGCCGAATTGCGCTGTGTTGTAGCCGTTCAGTTTGAGGGTGCGTGCGATCGGCGACATCGTATTCGGCAGAATCGAGCTGTAACCCGCTGCCCCGGTGGCTAATTCGGTGATACCGCCCATCCCGACCGAGTGGTGGTTGCGGCCGGTCAGCAGCGCCTGCCGAGTCGGCGAGCACAACGCAGTGGTATGAAAGCGGTTGTACCGCAATCCGTCTGCGGCCAGCCGTTCAGCGGTCGGAGTGTGGCACGGTCCGCCGAAGGCGCTTGATGCGCCGAAGCCGACGTCATCGAGAAGGACGACGAGCACATTCGGAGCGCCCTCGGGTGGCCGCACCGGCTCGATGGCCGGATAGCGGGTGTCGGGGTCCTTGGCGTCGTAGGTGATCAGGCCGGTCCGCGGCCGGCTGGGGATGGGGAGATGGGTCCGTTGCGTCATGTCGTGTTCTTTCCGCGCTGACCAGCTGATCTTGATCACGCTGACCCTAGAACGAATCCCGCCTTTCATGCAGCTGTTGCGGATGAATTAACTATTACGTCAGTTCGTCGGCCTGCCGAGGCCGGGCACGATGTCGTCGAGACTGAACGTGACGGGCTTGTCGAGTTGCTCGTAGGTACACGAGCGGGGGGCGCGGTCAGGCCGCCAGCGGTTGAATTGCGCTGTGTGTCGAAATCTCCGGCCTTCCATGTGGTCGTAGCGCACCTCGACCACCCGGTCGGGCCGTAGCGGCACGAAGGAGAGGTCCTTGCCCGCGTTCCACCGCGACCCGCCGCCATACTTACGCACCACCTCGGGGTCGGCGTGGGCCGCCCAGTTCCACGGATGGTGGTCGAACGTCGTCACCAGCGGCTGCAGCTCGGTGAAGAGCTCGCGCCGGCGGGCCATCGGGAACGCGCCGATCACCCCGACCGAAGCCAGTGAACCGTCCGCGTCATAGAGGCCGAGCAGCAGCGACCCGACTGCGTCGTCACCCGATTTGTGCACGCGATACCCCGCCACCACGCAGTCGGCGGTGCGCTGATGCTTGATCTTGAACATGGTCCGCTTGTCCGGCAGGTACAGCCCCTCCAGCGGTTTGGCGATGACACCGTCGAGCCCGGCGCCCTCGAACTCGTCGAACCAGCGCTGCGCCGTCGCGACGTCCGTGGTCGCCGGCGTGACGTGGAAGGTGGGTCCGACGCCTGCCAGTGCGTCGACGAGCGCCGCGCGCCGTTGGGTGAACGGGCGCACCGTGTAATCGGTGCCGTCGAGAGCGAGCAGATCGAAAGCGATGAACGCTGCGGGCGTCTGCTCGGCCAGCATCCGGACCCGCGACGCCGCCGGATGCAGGCGTAGCTGCAAGGCCTCGAAATCGAGCCCGTCCCCGGTGGCGATGACGATCTCGCCGTCGACGACACACCGCTGCGGCAATTCGCCGCGTGCCGCAGCGACGAGCTCGGGAAAGTACCGGGTCATCGGCCGCTCGTTGCGAGAGCCCAGTTCGACCTCGTCGCCGTCGCGGAACAGGATCGACCGGAAGCCGTCCCACTTCGGTTCGTAGGACGCACCTTCGGGGATCTCGCTCACCGCCTTGGACAGCATCGGCGACACCGGCGGCATCACGGGCAGCTTCATAGGGCCATTGTCCCGTCGTTCGTCAGCTGACCACGCGAAGCGTGCCCAGCGTGGGGTCGGCGGCGTAGGCGATCCGGATGCCGTCCGCACGCGCTTTCTCCAGCGCGCCAATGACATCGGCGGTGACCTCTTCGCCCGGCGCCAGGATCGGGATGCCCGGCGGGTAGGGAGCGACGAGTTCGACGCTGACGCGTCCGATCGCGTCGCTGAGCGAGACGGTGTCATGAGGGGCGAAGAACGCCGCGCGCGGCGGCATCACCGTCACCGGAGCCACCGCATACGCCGCACCGGTGACGATCGGGCGAGCCGGTCCGCGGTGCCGCGCAATCGACCCGATGAGCACGTCGACCAGACGGGCGAGCGTTTCGGCGGTGTCGGCCAGGGACACCTGCGCGACGATGGTGTCCCGCTCGGCGGCTTCGACGGGCAATCCCGCTGCCAGCAGGTCGTTTTCGACGGCGATGCCATCGGCCCCGGTGCCGGGAAGCACCAGCGTCAGCTTCAGGGGGTCGACGTCAGGCCCGTCGAGAACGACGAGACCGTCGACGGATGCGAGACGTTCGCGGGCGGCTCCCACCGCTGACAGCGCTTCGCCGAGAAGCGATTCGCCGTGCCGCTCCAGCAGTGCCCGTGCCGCGTCGATGCTGACGAGGATGGCGCCCGCCTGGCTGGTCGTATGAGTCGCCTCCACACCTGCGTCGAGCCGGGCCGGGTCGATCCGGCTGCCACGGGTGAGGACGAGCGCGGCCTGGCTCCAGGCGGGCAGCGTCTTGTGCGCACTGGTGACCATCGCGTCGGCTCCGAGTTGCAAAGGGTGCCTCGGCAAGTCGGGGTGGAAGCCGAAATGTGCCGACCAGGCCGCGTCGACCACCAGCGGGACGTCGAAGGCGTGGGCGGCGACGGCCAGTGCTGCGACGTCGCCGACGGTGCCGACGTAGGACGGGTCGCCGACGAGCACCGCCGTGGCCTCGGGATGCGCGTGCAACGCCTTTTCGACTGCTGTGGCGGCGACACCCAGCGGAAGTCCGGTGGCCGCGTCGACGTCGGGGCGCACCCACAGCGGGGTGAGCCCCGCCAGGACGAGTCCGAGCAGCATCGACCGGTGCAGGGTTCGGCTCACGACGACCGAAGCGCCGTCTCGGTCGGTCAGCGCCAGCGCCAACGCCTGGTTGGCGTGGGTCGAGCCGCCCACCGAAAACCGGCACACGTCGGCACCCCACAGTCGTGCGGCACGCGCCTCGGCGTCGGCCAGCACGCCTGCGCTGAGTTTCATGGTGTCCAGGCCCGCATACAGCGGGACATCCCCGGCCACGACGTCGCCGACGAGGTCGTGGCGCTGCTTGTGTCCGGGAATCGTGAACGGAGTCGGCGGCTCCTCCTGGAATCGCAACCAGGCGTCGAGCAGCGGCGCGTCCGTCCTCAGCCCGCGCGGATCAGTCGGCACGGCGTAACCGTAGAGCACCGCCGCGGCGCCGGTCGGGGCTGACCGTGCGCGCTTCAGTCGAGGGCGTCGTAGATCAGTGTCAGATAGCGTGCGGTGCGTTCACTTCCCTCGATGCCCGGCCCCATTTTGTTCATGACGTAGGCGATCGTCGCCCCGGTCTCGGGATTCATCGTTTCCCACGATCCGCCCCAGCCGCCCCAGAAGCAGATCTTGCGATCGGGGACGTACGGAATGGTCGTCAGCTCCGGTAGGCCGAAGCCCAGCCCCCACCGGATCTGATGCCCCGCCAGCACCAGATCAGGGCCGTGTACCTGGGTGTCGAAGATCTGCTCGACGGTCTCGGGCTTCAGCAACCGGACGCCGTCGACCTCCCCACCCAATGAGATGACCGACAGGATCTTCGCGAGCGCGCGAGCATTCGAGTGACCGTTGGCCGCACCGATGTCGGCGGCGCGCCACGCATCGGAGTTGGCGATCATGGGATCCAGCGGCGGGTTGGTGAACGCCGAGATCATCTGCTCAGTCCACTCGGCAAAAGGCGGGATACCTTCGAGAGGATTTGCAGGAGTGACGATTTCGGCGATCCGAGCGCTGTCCTCCGGCCGCGCGCCGATCTGGAAATCGGCGTCGAGCGGACCGGCGATCTCCTCGGCGACGAACTGCTTCAACGGCAGCCCGGTGAGCCTGCGCACCACCTCGCCGATGAGATGGCCGTGTGTGAGGGCGTGATATCCCGAGGCGGTGCCGGGTGTCCAGGATGGGGCCTGCCGGGCGAGCGCGCTGGTCGACACCTCCCAGTCGAGCAGGTCCTGCGCCGTCAGGGGCTGATCCCAGCCGGCCAGCCCCGAGGAGTGCGACAGCAGATGCCGGAATTCCACGAACTGCTTGCCATTGGCGCCGAACTCCGGCCACACCTGCGCGACCGGTGTGTTCGCCGCGATCAACCCGCGGTCGATCATCATCAGGCCGGCGAGCGCGGTCACCGTCTTCGTCGACGACCACACGTTGACGATCGTGTCGGCTGTCCAGGCGACAGTGCGTGCGGCATCGGCGTGTCCGCCCCACAGGTCGACCACGAGCTCGCCGCCGATGTCGACCGCGATCGACGCCCCGAGCTCCTCCCCACTGTCGATGGCGGCGCCGAGCGCGTCTGCCACCTTCTCGAACCGCGGATCGCAATGCCCCTGCAGCTGCTCTGTCACCGGATCATGATGCTCTGATCCGAGCCGGCGCTTCAAGAATTGAACCGTTTCCGGCGGACCGGCCGGCTGGCTACCGAGATCTTCTCGGACGTTGCTGAGTGTGCTCTCAGTGGAGTCTCAGTTGCGATGGACAGGCTGATAGGCACCACGTCCTGCCCATCATCGAAGGGGAACTACTACCGATGGCGATCCCGCCCACACCTGGCCCGCAGAGTCGCGACTGGGCGCGCTCCGATGGGACCATCCCGCCGAATCCCTTGCCGGGCAACCCGACACCGTGGCTCCACCATCCACCGGTCCACAGCGAGCGACACCCTTCACTGCGTGACCGCCGGTCCCGGACCCCGCGCGGGCTGGTGCTGGCGGGGGCCGCCGCGGTGGCCATCGCCGGCGGCGGCATCGGTGCGGGGGCCGCGGTCGCTGTTTCCAACCATCACCAGTCGGTCGGTACGCCGCCGGCGGCGGTCCAGGCGCAGCCGGTGACGCCGACCTCAGACGCCGCGTCGGGTGCGGTGGAGCAGGTCGCCGCCAAGGTGCTGCCCAGCGTCGTAAAAGTGCAGATCGCCGCAAGCCAGGGCGTGGCCGAGGGATCCGGGATCGTGCTCAGCCCGGACGGTTTGATCCTCACCAACAACCACGTCGTCGCACCCGCTGTCGGAGGTGGCATGGGCGCACAGCCCGCGGCGTTCGACGGCGGCGAAGCCTCGGCGACGGTGACGTTCTCCGACGGGCGTTCCGTGCCGTTCACCATCGTGGGCACCGATCCGACCGGTGACCTTGCCGTCGTGCGCGCCCAAGGTGTCAGTGGTCTCACGCCGATCACCTTCGGCTCGTCGGACGACGTGAAGATCGGGCAGGAAGTCGTCGCGATCGGATCGCCCCTCGGCTTGCAGGGCACGGTGACCAAAGGCATTGTCAGCGCACTGAATCGCCCCGTCACCGCCGCCGCCGAAGGCGGCACCCCCGTCGTCCTCGATGCGTTGCAGACCGACGCCGCCATCAACCCTGGCAACTCGGGCGGACCTCTGGTCGACATGAACGGCAACCTGATCGGCGTCAACTCGGCCGGTGCCAGCATGGGTTCGGGATCTGGCGGTTCGATCGGGCTCGGTTTCGCGATCCCGTCCGAGCAGGCGAGGCGCATCGCCGACGAACTGATCTCCACCGGTACCGCCCGCCACGGCTCGCTCGGCGTGCAACTCGGCACCGACACCGGCGACACCGACGCCGACGGCGCCGCGGTCGCACAGGTGGTCCCCGGCGGCCCCGCCGCGCAGGCCGGAATGTCCGATTGTGCCGTCATCACCAAGATCAACGACCAGGTCATCGACGGGCCGGAGGCGCTGGCCGCAGCCGTGCGCTCAAAGGCGCCGGGCGACCAGGTGTCAATTACCTACCGCGACGACAGCGGCGCGACGCAGACCGCAGAGGTCACGCTCGGCGCCGCCTGACATCACTCGCTCAAGGTGCGGTCGGGTCAGCCCGTAGTACGACCACCGCCGCGGCGCCGCTACCCGTTGCCGCCGAACGCATCTACCAGTTCCGGCACTTCGCGCAGATGCGTCGAGAGCACGCTGACGCACGTGTCGGCATCGTGGGCCGCCATCGCGGCGACGAGTTGGCGATGCTCGCCGGCGATCGTCGGCAGCCGTCCCGGCGCTTCCATCATGGTGCGCGTCCCCAACCTGACCTGGCGCGGTTGCAACGCGTCGTACAGATCGGCGATGACGGCATTGCCGTGATGGCGCACGATCGCCGCGTGAAAGCGGTAGTCGAGCTGGGCATAGGCATTCCAGTCCCGGGCCTCGCCGGCCTGTTCCATCTCGGCAAGCAGTGCCTCGGCCTCCTCCGGCGCCCCGGCGTGGCGGCGGCAGATCCCGCGCAGTGCATCGGATTCCAGCAGGATTCTTGCTTGGTAGATCTCCCGCATCTCGACGGCGGTGACCACCCGCACCTGCGCACCGCGCCGGGGGAGCAGGTCGATGTAGCGCTCGACCTGAAGCCGTTGCAGTGCTTCCCGGACCGGGGTGCGTGAGGTGTTCACCCGTTCCGACAGCGCGACCTCGTCGATGAACTCGCCTTCGGCGAAGTCGCCGCGCAGGATCGCGTCACGGATCCACTCGTAGGCCCGCTGGCCTGCCGACGTTCTGGCGGGCCGCGCATCGGTGCGGGTCGTTGGGACTGACATGACGACATTCAACCATTACACTCAGTGCATTCTTCGTGTATACAACATGTCTACCGAAGGAAAGCCCGTCTTCCGCACGGAAAGGTGCGCAATGTCCTCACCCCACGAGAACGGCTTCAACGCTGGAGGCGAGTCGGCCTCGACCCCGGATATCGCGATCTGGCTGACCGAGCCGTCGGCGCCCGCCGTCGAGATGGGGTACCTCGCCGGGTACGACACCGTGGTCCTCGACATCGAACACGGCTTCTTCGATCTGCGCGAACTCGACGCCATCATCCCGTTCATCCGCGCCAGGGGAATGCGTGTCATCGCCAAGGTGCTGGGCCCCGAGCGCGGTCCGATTCAGCAGGCTCTGGATTTCGGCGCCGATGCCGTCGCCATCCCGCACATCACCTCAGCCGCCCACGCGGCCGAGATCTGCGGCTTCGCCAAGTTCCCGCCGCTCGGTGACCGGTCGTTCGCCGGCGGCCGGACCTCGAACTACCGCGGCTTCACCGACGAGTGGGTCAGCGCCCAGGACAACACCACCCATTGCTACCCGATGATCGAGGACGGCTCGGCGTTCGACGAGATCGACGCCATCCTGGCGCTGCCGGTCGTCGACGGAATCTTCATCGGGCCGTCCGATCTGTCGCTGCGCCGCGACCGCGGCGCCTACGCGGCAACCGACGCCGACCTGGCCGACATCTGCCATCTCGCGCGCGCGGCGAACACCGCGGGCAAGCCGTGGGTGCTTCCGGCCTGGACCGAACCCGAGCAGAAGCTGGCCCTGGCCGAGGGTGCGCACACGATCGTCGCGGTGATGCAGTTCGGCGCGATGCTCAACGGCTTCACCGCGACGCGGGAAAACCTTCGCCAGATCCAGACCGAGATGGCGAGCGCCCGATGAGCCTGACCGCAGCAATCGGCCAGTTCGCGCCGGGAGAAGACAAGAACGCCAACGTCGACACGATGGTGGGCCTGCTGAAGCGCGCCGCGGATCTGGGCGCGCACCTTGTGGTGTTGCCCGAATTCGCCGTCTTCACAGCACCTGCCATGGACGACCGGTTCGTCCACAGCGCCGAACCGCTGGACGGACCGTCGATCACCCGCCTCGCCCAGGCCTCCGCCGAACTCGGTCTGTGTGTCATCGTCGGGACCAACGAATCCGCCTCCGGGCGCATCCACAACACGCTGGTGGCCCTGCAAGACGGCGCCGTGGCCGCGGTCTATCGCAAGGTCCATCTCTATGACGCCTTCGGTTACAAGGAATCCGACCGGGTGCTCGCCGCAGATCCATCCGCCCCGCAGCTCCTCAAGCTGAATGACTTCACCATCGGCATGCAGACCTGTTACGACCTGAGGTTCCCCGAGTCAACGCGGTCCCTGGTCGATGCCGGGGCCGACGTCGTTGCTCTACCTGCCGAGTGGGTTCCCGGGCCGCTCAAGGAGTATCACTGGAACACGCTGATCCGGGCGCGGGCGATCGAGAACACGGTCTACGTGCTGGCCGCCGACCAAATCGCCCCTGGGGGTTCGGGCAACAGCGCCATCCTCGACCCGATGGGCATTCCGCTCGCCTCGCTGGGCGAGGCCGAGGGTGTCGGTGTCGCCGTCCTGGAACGGGAACGCCTCGCCCACGTCCGCACCGTCAACCCGGCTCTGGCGTTGCGACGCTACCGGGTCGAACCGAAAACCTGACATGGGCCGGGTACATCGGGTGATGGCCGCGGCGGCGACGGCGATCGTCGCGCTTGCGCCGGTGTCGTGTGCGCAGCGCGACGGTGCATACGTCCTGCACTACACCACCTATTCGTCGCCGACGTCGGACCAGTCGCGCACCGTGCAGCGGTGGGCCGACGAGGTTGACCAGCTCACCAATGGTCGCGTGCAGGTTCGATTCCACTACTCGCAGAGCCTGGTCGGGGCCGATGAATCGCTGCAGGCCACGCTGGACGGCCGGGCGGACCTCGCTCAGGTCGGCTCGATCTACTCGGCGTCGGACCTGTCGATGTACACCGTGATCGAGCTGCCCTTCGAGACCAAAAATCCCGAGGTTCAGATGCGGGCAACAGAGCGGCTCTACACCGAGAACGCGACCTACCGCGACGACTTCGACCGGCAGGGCGTCAGCCTGTTGTTTCCGCTCCCGGTCGGCATTGCCGTGCTGGGTCTCGACGAAAATGCGCGCGTGCCAACTGATCTCGGCGGCCGCAGCATCCGTTCGGGCGGACTGACGTCCGAGGCGCTGCTCGCCGTGGGCGCGAACCCCGTCGCCATGACAGCCACCGACGTGTACGAATCGATGGAGCGCGGCATCGTCGACGGCTACACCTCCCTGGCCATTGCGAACCTGCCGACATTCGGGCTGGCGAAGAGCACGCCGAACCTCATCGACCCGGGCATCGGCACCTACGGATCATCGATCGTGGTGATCAACGCCGAAGTGCTGGCACGGATGCCCTCGGAGATCCAGGACGCGCTGGCCCAGGCTTCCGAGAACGCGGTCGTCAACGGGCTCGAGGAGATGGATGCGCTGGGGGACCGTGCCTGCGCCGATCTCCGCGAGGCCGGAACACCGCTGTCGGCCATGCCCGCCGACGCGGTGCAGGACTGGAAGCAGCGGGCGGGAATCGACCGGCAATGGGTGGATCGCTACACCGAGCGCGGCTACGACGCCGAGGGCGTGCTGGCCGACTTCCGCCGGATCATCGCCGAGGAGTCCCAGCGATCCAGCTACGCCGACCCGTTCGTCGAGTGCTTGGAAGGGCAGGACCGATGAGTTCCGAGGTTGACCTGCCTCGCCCGCTGGCCCGGCTCATCCGCGTGATGGGTCTGATCGCCGGGCTGCTGCTGCTGATCATCATCCTGCTCACCGTCGCCGACGTCCTGAGCAGAAACCTGCGGGACCGTTCCATTCTCGGCACCGTCGACCTGTCGACGATGCTGCTGGTGGCCACCGCCTACCTGGGCCTGGCGTCCGCGGAGGCCGACAACCGCCACGTCTCCGTGGAACTCGTGGAACGCCGGTTCGGTGCGCGGGCGCGGTTGCTGTTCTCCGCGCTGAGGGCCGCCGTGCTGGTCGGACTCGGCGCGCTGATGACCTGGGGACTGACCGAGGTCCTGATCAGCGCGGTGGAGCGCGGCGAGACGACGAACGACATCCTGCGGCTGCCCACCTGGCCGGCGAAGGTGGTCGTGCTGGTGTCGTTCGCATCGTTCTTCGTGGTCGCCATTTGGCGTGAGCTGCATGCCTTTTCGATGCAGCGCGCCGAGCAGAACGGAGGCCGCCGATGACCGCCGCGACCATCGCCGCACTCGTCGTCGTCCTCGTCCTGTTCTTCGCGCTGCTGTCGATCCGCCTGCACGTCGGCCTCGCACTGATGGTGTCCGCGCTGGCCGGTGTGCTGATCCTGCGCAGCACCGGAGCGGGAGTCAGCACCGTCGCCAATCAACCGTTCTCGACGGCTGCCGACTATTCCTTGACGATCATTCCGCTGTTCATCGTGATGGGTGTGTTCGCTGTCCGGGCCGGACTTGCCCAGGCGGCGTTCGATCTGGCGACGTCGGCGTTCCGGCGACTTCCGGGCGGTCCCGCGCTCGCCTCGCTGGCGGGTTCCGGGATGTTCGCCGCGGTCACCGGTTCCAGCGTCGCCACCGTCGCGACGATGGCCCGGGTTTCGACCGATGCGATCGTGCGCGCCGGTTACTCCATTCGGCTTGCCGCCGGTGTGGTCTGCGCCGGCGGCACACTCGGCGTGCTCATTCCGCCGTCGATCGTGCTGGTGCTGTACGGCGTCGTCACCGAGGAGAGCATCGGACAGTTGCTCATCGCGGGGATCGGCCCCGGGCTACTCACCATCGCGGTCTACGCGGTGACGATCGTCGCGCTGGTGGCCTCGCAGCGCCGCCGCGTCGCCGATCGGGACCTGGTGCAGGCCGGCGCCGGAACCGGTTCGGCGACAGGCGAATTCGCTGAAGAAGCCAGCGAACCGATCGGTCGTGACATCACCGGATTCCTCTATCTGGTCGTCATCTTCGCAGTATCCGTCGGCACCATCTACCTGGGTGTGGCCACCCCCACCGAGGCGGCGTCGTTCGGAGCCTTCGCGGCCCTCGTAATCCTGCTGCTGCGCAGCCGCCCGTCGGCGTGGCTGCGCAACATCGAAGAGTCGCTGCGCGAAGCGGTCGGGCTGACGGCGATGACCTTCCTGCTGATGGTCGGTGCCGGCGTGTTCACCTACGTGCTGGCCCTCAGCGGGGCAAGCACCAGCCTGGTGAATGCCGTGACAGCCGCGGACCTTCCGCCGTATGTGGTCCTCATCGCCTGCCTGGCCGTGCTGCTGCCGCTCGGCATGTTCCTCGACGGCATCTCGATGATCCTCATCGCGGCCCCGCTGCTGCATCCGATCCTCACCGGCTACGGCTTCGACGGGATATGGATCGGTGTTCTCATCGTGAAGGTCGCGGAGATGGCGCTGATCACCCCTCCGGTGGGAATGAACGCGTTCGTCTACTCCGGAGCGGTGCGGGAGGCCGACCTGAGCAAGGTGTTTCGCGGCATCGTGCCGTTCGTGGTGGCCGACCTCGTCGTCGTCGCACTGCTGATCGCATTCCCGGCGGTCGTTACGTTCCTGCCCTCGATGTCGGGCGCCCAGTAGCCCGCTCACGCCCCGGGTAGTTCCGATGAGATTGTCGGGGTACCCGGGTCTGCGTGAGTATGACTGGTATGGCGTTACCTGTAGGACCGCCGCTGGAGCCGATGCTGGCCAAGGCGCAGACCAAGGTCCCCGACGAGCCCGGTGTGTGGTCCTACGAACCGAAGTGGGACGGCTTCCGGGCATTGGTGTTCCGCGACGGCGATGACGTGGTGCTTCTGTCCCGCAGCGGGAAGGACCTGGCACGGTACTTCCCAGAGGTGCGCGACGCCGTGCGCGACGAGCTGGCGCCCCGCTGCGTACTCGACGGCGAGATCGTCGTCCCCCGCGAGATCGGCGGACGGACGCGCCTGGACTGGGAATCGCTGAGCCAGCGCATTCATCCCGCCGAATCCCGGGTGCGCAAGCTGTCCGAGGAGAAGCCGGCGCATTTCATCGGGTTCGACGCACTGGCGGTCGGGGACACCTCGCTGATGAAAGAGCCGTTCCGCACGCGTCGCGAGGCGCTGACAGACGGGGTCCACGAGAAGCAGTGGTGCCACGTCACGCGGACCACCGAGGACCCAAAGCTCGGCGCGCAGTGGCTGGAGGAGTTCGAGGGCGCGGGTCTCGACGGAGTGATCGCCAAGCGTCTCGACGGGCCCTACCTTCCCGGCAAGCGGGAGATGGTCAAGGTCAAACACCACCGCGACGCCGATTGCGTCGCCATCGGGTACCGGGTCCACAAGAGCGGCGAGGGAATCGGGTCCATCCTGCTCGGCTTGTACGGCGACGACGGCGAGCTACACATGGTCGGCGGCGCAGCATCGTTCACCGCCAAGGCGCGGCTGTCGCTGCTCGCCGATCTGGAGCCGCTGCGCATCGGCGACGACGTGCGCGACGGTGAACCCAGCCGGTGGAACTCCGCCGCCGACAAACGCTGGATCCCGGTCCGGCCCGAGAGGGTGTGTGAGGTGGCCTACGACCAGATGGAAGGAAACACCATCAACGGCAGGCGGTTCCGGCACGCCGTGAAGTTCCTGCGCTGGCGGCCCGATCGCGATCCGGAGAGCTGCCGCTTCGATCAACTCGACGTGCCGCTGCGCTACGACCTCTACGACGTCCTGGAGAAGTGATAATGCCTGGTGCCGCAACAGAAATCGATGTCGACGGGGTCAAGGTCCGGCTGACCAACCCCGACAAGGCCTACTTTCCGAAGCTCGGGAAGGACGGCACCAAAGGCAAGCTCGTCGACTACTACGTGTCGGTCGCCGACAGGATGGTCACCCTGCTGCGGGACCGGCCGGTGCACCTGCAACGGTTTCCCGACGGTATCGAAGGCGAGGAGATCTATCAGAAGCGGATCCCGCAGAAGCATCCCGACTATCTCGAAACCTGCACTGTCACATTCCCTTCCGGGCGCACCGCAGACGCGCTGAAGATCACCCACCCGTCGGCGATCGTCTGGGCGGCGCAGATGGGCACCGTCACGCTGCACCCGTGGCAGGTGCGTTGCCCGGACACCGAGCATCCCGACGAGCTGCGCATCGATCTGGACCCGCAACCGGGCACCGGCTTCGCCGAGGCTCGCGAGGTGGCCACCGGTGTCCTCAAACCGTTGCTCGACGAGCTGGGCCTGGTCGGTTATCCGAAGACCTCGGGTGGCCGCGGCGTGCACGTCTTCCTCCGGATCGCGACCGACTGGGATTTCATCGCGGTGCGCCGCGCCGGGATTGCCCTGGCCCGTGAAGTGGAGCGGCGCGCGCCCGATGCGGTGACGACGTCGTGGTGGAAAGAGGAACGGGGCGAGCGGCTCTTCATCGACTACAACCAGAACGCCAGGGACCGGACGTTCGCGTCGGCGTACTCCGCGCGCAAGACGCCCATCGCAACGGTGTCGACACCACTGACGTGGGATGAGTTGCGCGACGCCGAACCCGACGACTACACGATCCAGACGGTGCCGGACTTCGTCGCGTCGCGACCCGATCCGTGGGCGGGTATCGACGACACAGCACAATCGATCGAGGTGCTCCTGGACATGGTCAAGGCCGACGAGGAGGAACGCGGCGAAGGAGATCTGCCGTATCCGCCGAGCTTCTCTAGGAAGTGGCTATGTGCGGGCGTGTCGGGGGGGATTCGGCCGGGATCCCGCCTACGTTGTAGAGGTGCTCTCGGCTGCCGCACCAGCAAAGACGTGGACAGTTCTGACAACAACACGGCGGGAGACCTGGCCGAAGGGGTACTCCTCCGTGCTGGACGCCTGCGATTCGGCAAGGTCTGACGACTACCCGCCGGGGGTGGTTAAAGGCACGCCGATTCTGCTCTCAGGAAACGGTGAGCTCGATGAATGGTTGGTGCTCTACTTCAATTCCTGCCCGGACTTCACTTCGCTGGACATGTCGTCCCGAAAGACCTATGCGCGGGAAATCGCCATGTGGTGTGCCTTTCTGGGGCAGCAGGTCGACCCGCTGACCTGGGCGGAAGCTACTGAAGAAGACTTCATTGACTATAAGATTCGTAGAACCGACCATCTTCAATCTGCGTACGCTGTGGCGGGATCGACATGGAACAAGGCCGTTTTCGCCCTTAGAGGCCTGTACGACTGGGCGTTGAATCGCAAGGTTCCGATTCGGCCGAACGGCCCCCCGATTGAGTCAAATCCGGTCCCTGGCGGGCGGGGCGCTACCAGGGTGCCAGGTGCAAGGGCGAACGAGGTGTTCGTGCGCCAGGAGCGGGATCGGTGGATCGTCCCGGCGACATACCGGCTGTGGCGCGACGTGGGGCTGCGTGGCCGTGGGATCGAGCGTGTTGGACCGAGTCAGTGGCGAGCAGAAGGCGAGGATGAATCCTGTCGTGCTCGTAATTCGTTGCGCAACACGACATTCACCGACTTTGTCTATTCTACTGGCCTGCGTGTGCAAGAGGCGGGGTCGCTACTGCTAACAGAATTGCCATCAGCCGGAGTAGTCGAGGCGAAGCTACCAGCGGCGATCGCAAAATACAGCAAGCCAAGGATGTGGTATGCGGCGCCGACAGTGATTCAGACAGTCGCCAGTTATGTGAAGGTCGCGCGTGCCGCCGCTGTCCGCCGAGCGGTACGCGAAGGACGCTATGACGCAATTGAAGACATCATCTGGGTGACGGAAGTTCGACGCGCCAGAAAGGGCACACTTGAGGTTGTCCGAGATGACGGGGTGTCAATGTCCTTGAATACGATGAGGCCAGCTGCACGCCGACGCTTGTTCTGGATTCGCGACGGACGACCGGAACCGATGGCTTTGTGGCTCAACGAGGGCGGAACACCCTTTCACCATGAATCGTGGATCGGAGTGTTCGAAGCCGCGAATGACAGGCTTTGGTCAGCGATTGAATCGACTGGTGGTTCGGCGACTGATGAACTGACCGTGACGCCACATTCTCTTCGGTTCAGTTTCGCGCTAGCTCTAGCTGTCAGATTGCACCAGCGTCTTGATCACATGCATGGATGGGGCGAAGAGGTGCCTTACGGGGACGGTTCGAGGTATGACGAGGTATTTCGAACGATCAAAGACGTATTGGGGCATAAGTCCGTGGAGACAACGCGGAGCACTTACCTGCCCCGTGTGCAGCGATTGCGCTTTGACCGTCTCTTCGGCGCTTCGGATACCGACTCGAGCGTTGGCGACATGGTGTCGGCCCTGGCCCAGGAACTGGCGGAAGTTCGCGATCTAACCGGGACTAGCCTATGACAAAAGCAGATCAGCACATTCTCACTGAGGATGGCTTTGTCGTGCGACGCAACCACCCTCAAGTTGTGGTCGTATCGCTCCCCGGTTCCTACACGCCCACAGTGATTGACCTAAGAGTCTGGCCGTGCGCCTCACGACTTAAGGTGCAATTCGCCGATGCCATCGAAGCCCTTACTGGAGTAGTTGGAAGTTGGAAGACCGCGCAATCGGCACGAGCAAGGTGCTACTCACTCAGGTCTTTCGCGAATTGGTGTAGCGAACACCATGTGCGGGAGCTGAGCGAGCTGACACCAGATCGATGGAACAGCTATGTGCTATATGTCGCGGGCACGGGAGCGGGTAACAGGACGCAACGTGGTCAATTGGGCTTGACCCGACAGGTTCTCCTTCGCTTTCCGAGTCGCCTACACCCAGAGTTGTCGAAACATCTCAATCGTCGGCTACCGAAGAGCGATACGGACGAATCACAGCCATTCTCCAAGGACGTCTTCGACGCAATCCTCAAGGCAGCAACGGCTGCTGTAAATGCCGAATACAACCGTATCCGCCCGAATTTGGCGCTCCTAGCACGCCGCCAGACCGGCGAGCTCTCAGCTCGGCAGCAGGTTCTCGCAGACGCCCTGCACGAAATCGCGACAACTGGTGCGCCACAGTCAGATTCAAGTAGAACAGCACTCGGTATCCCGAATAGGCCCCGCCGCTCGTACTCTGGGGTTCATTTAGCACGGCCGATGGTGTTCGTCACCTTCGATGGTGCCGTTGCCATCGCTGTGCTTATCGCCTGCCTCGAAGGCGTCAACTTCACGCCAATCAACGAACGAAAAGTGCCCTCGGCAGCGCCTGGACTCGGCGTTACCGAGGACATCTGGACTGTCGAAGATGAGAAGCGGCGTCGGCAAAGCCATCTTTACGACGCTCACGCGATACCCAAAAACTCCCGCCGCACAATGGCAAAAATAATTGAAATGACACAACCAGGCCGAGACTATCTCTCGGCCAACAACCTTCCCGGGTCAGACCGACTCATAGTTTACTGGTCCGCGATGGGACGTAATAATCCGAGCGTGGGTTTGCCTCCAAGCGAAGTACGCCGCCGGCGCAGGATTAGCTGGTGGCCGGATGGTGAGGTCCCAATCTCGTTTAACCGGATTCGCAGGACTGTTCGCGTTCTCATCGACCGCTCTCCCCAAGGTCACTCGCGCGCTACGTGGTCGACGATATATCTGGCCGCGTCTGAGGTCGAACGAGAACGGCTAATGACCGAGGCAGTAGAAACTGGGCTTTGGAAGGTGCTTGAGAACGCCGAGACTCATCTAAAGATGCGATTCGAGCCTGTCGCCAAGACTGTGGGCGCGGACACGCCAGTTGGGGCGTGCATCGATTGGGAACACCACCCCGTGACCGGGAAGCCGTGCGGCGACGACTTCCTGCTGTGCCTGCAATGTTCAAATGCATTTGCCACCTCGCGTCACCTCCCGCGACTTATAGAACTGCGCCACCAGCTGGAGTCCGTCGCATCCACCGACGGACCTGACTGGACCGACTTCAGGGCCATGGCCTACGCCTGCCTGCTCGCTCTTATCGACGATCGAACACTCATTTCAGCCGCTGACTACCTGAGTGCTGAACGTGCCATTACTGACGATGATCGATCCGAAATCCACCTGCTGCTCAATGGCAAGTACGCATGAGCAACATGACGTCAGCGGCAAATGATGCGACCGCGCCGACTGGGCCTGCTGCTGCGGTCGACTGGGCTGCTGTGGAGTCTGGACCCACCATCGTTCATCCGCTGCGTCTGAAACGTCCGAATCTTGTAGTGAGCATGTTCGAAGATGACAGTTGGTCGCTTCGTCCGATGAGCCCTAACAGTGGGAGAGCTCAGAACCTCCACTGGATATCTGAACACGCGAGGAAACGATATGAATTTCCGCCTCAGCTAGTCAAACCGTTCAAGCGCATTATCTGGCTTGCCATTAATAGGCCAGCCCCAGCGTCGTATCTCGCCGGAACCAGCGGGGCGACATGGGCTGCGGCGTCTACGATCGAAACCAGGTTCAAAGCCCTTCGCCGCTTCGCGAAGTTCCTTGGTCAGCATGACATCACCGAACTCTGCGAGATCGATTACGACCTGCTTGATACTTACGTGACGGATCTTCGCGGCGAAGAGCTATCCAGCGATCCAGCTGGGGACAATCTTCTAGGTGTGATCGCCGGAATTGCGCATCTAGCTCCTGATCTACCCGAAACTGATCGCATGGTCGAACCATCGTGGGTTGGCGGGAGCGTCGAGAAGGGCGACCGCACGCGAGGGGCAGACAACAGCAAAGCGATCATTCACCCGGATACCTTCGCCCCGTTACTTTGGTGGTGTCAACGGATCGTCCAATGCGCGCCTGACATTATCGCCGCCGTCGAGTGGCTCAAAGCTGTTCAAACCCGTCAGCAACCGCCCGAGGCCTCGCGTACCGGGCTTGATGCGGTGGGAAAGTTGGTGGAACTGCGCAAAGGAGTGCTGCCGCAGGGAAAGGACGGGTACGTCGCCGCTCAATACCTTGTCGCGTTGCACGGGGGAGATATTCACGAGGCAGACTTCGGCCATTGGCGTCAGATTCGCGGCGGTACGTACGCGTTGGCGGAATCATCTCTGCCGCAGCCAATTCCGGTTCCTGTCAACTGCACGATCGAGGGCAAACCTTGGGTTCCGGCGATCGACTTTCGGGACGTAAGGCTGGGCAAGCTGCTGCGCGTTCTCCAAGCCGCTGCCGCGGTCCTTATCTGCACGTGCACAGGAATGCGCGGCGAGGAATGCAGGAGGTTGCAGCGCGGGGCTCTGCGAATTGTTCCGCGCCCGGACGGTGCTTACTCGTACAGGATCGACGGTCGCATCTTCAAGGCTGTCCGTGACGAGAATGACCAGCAACGCGTTGAAGGCAAACCTTGGGTGTGGGCGACCATCAAACCCGGTGCTGACGCGATCGCTTCACTCGAACGACTGGCCGAGGTCACAAATTCTCGAAGGCTTCTGGCGCACCCGCGTATGCGTGCACTCGGAGTTGGACCCCCACGTGCAGGCAATGAAGAATCGAACGCGCCCCCCATGTCGGCTCAAGAGATGACCCGCTGGATCAGTGAATTGGTCGATTTTGCAAACAATTTGGCGGGGGTGCTCGGTTTGGACGACGCGCATCACATAGCCGCAGACCCAGCGGGGAGGGTGACGCTTGACCGCTTCCGTCGGAGCGTCGCATGGCACATCGTCAATCAACCGGAGGGCCTTGTAGCCGCCGGCGTCCAGTTTGGTCACATGAAATCGACGACCACTGACGGGTACGGCTCCACAATGACTTCCGGCATCGCCGCGACTATGGACAAAGAACGAACGCACGCGCTGTACAACACGCTGCAAGATCACGCGAACGCCGCCAAGACCGGACTAAAAGTATCCGGCCCAGCGGCCAAACGACTCGGAAACGCTCTCAATAGGTTCACTGTCAACCAGTTTCCCGGTACCTACGCTGATCTATCGAAGAAGGAAGAGCGCAGACTGCGTAGCGACCCGGACATGGCCGTACGGGACAACCCGGGCCACGCTTGCCTGTGCCTTGCTGACCCGATGAAGCCAGAAACGATGGCGTGTACGCGGGAAAACGATGGTGAGCCCAATCGGAATGACTGCAAGACTTATTGCGGCAGCAGGGTCTACACCGACGCCACGATTGCGCAAGACAAGAAAGAGGCTGCCCAACTCCGAGATCGGTTGCAGAACGTGAACCCGATCTTGGCGGCGCGGATCGCCAGGCGGATCACGCACCTCGAAGAGCACATCGCTAAACACGAGAACACAGCATTGCCGTTGCTGACGATCGTGTCTGCGGAGGAAGCCAAAGCGGCCTGTGTTGTGGAGAAGGACCAACCTCTGAGCTCAAAACCGCCGAATGTTCCTACAGATGGAGACGTGGCATGACATCCAGCGCTGTGATACCTGTGGCGCAACGTGATTGGCCTCCGACGGACGACGAGATTAACGAGGAACGTAATCCCACGCGTAAGGCCGTCTTAGTTGCGATGCGGAGTCTGCTCACAGGGGATCCTGCGCCAAAACCGATCAATCAAGGTAAGCGAAGCGTCGTGGCACTGGCGAACGAGTCCGGAGTCGGACGCACCCGGCTCGTGCGCGGTGCACTGAGCGATCTCGCCGACTGGATGGACAGAGCCGTAGCCAAGCAGGACGAGGTGGTCACTCCACAACAGATTGAATGGAACAAAAAGGTCCAGAAAATGCTGGAGCGGGCTCTCGACGCTGAGCGCAAGTACGCAGAAGCACGCGACAAGCGGAATGACCTGGAAGCGGTGGTCCAGGCCCTTTCAGAACAACTCCAGGTGAGCATCCGAGATCGGGCTAGGCTGCAGGCAAAGTTGGACAGACTGTCTCGGCGGACGTCTGATGCGACACCAATCCACGGAGCTCATTGATCGCCACGTTGGGCACTGAGCGGCAAGGTGAGACCCGTCGGTTTGCTGCTCGTGTCTCAGAGATGTGCACGGATGACCCGTCCCGGCGTTTCCGGAGGCTCCCGATCTTGGGAGGATCTGAGTTATGGGACGTCCGAGCAAGTACCCCGACGAGTTGCGTGAGCGTGCGGTGCGCATGGTCGCCGAGGTCCGTCCGCAGTACCCGTCGCAGTGGGCGGCGATCACCGCGGTCGCGGGCATGTTGGGGATCGGCACCCCGGAGACCTTGCGGACCTGGATTCGCCGCTCGGAGGTCGATACCGGCCAGCGTCCGGGGGTGACCACGCAGATGGCCGAGGAGAACAAGGCGCTGCGTAAGGAGATCGCCGAGTTGCGTCCGGCCAATGAGATCTTGAAAGCAGCGGCGATTTTCTTCGGGGCCGAGCTCGACCGGCCCGGGAGACGGTGATCCGGTTCATCGCCGAACACAAGGACCATCAGGTGGCCGGCCCCGACGGCGGGGCCGGGCTGCGCTGGGGTGTCGAGCCCATGTGTGCCGTGCTGTCTGAGCACGGCACCGCGATCAGCCCGTCGACCTACTACGAGTGGATCGCCAAGTCCCCGACCCGGCGCGAGATCCGCGATGCCGAGTTGGTCGAGATCATCACCGCGGCAAGGGAAGACAAGAAGAAGGGCAGGTTCGTCCAGACGCTGGGGTCACGCAAGTTGTGGATCTGGCTACGCGGCCAGGGCCACGACGTCGCCCGCTGCACGGTGGAGCGGATCATGCGCGACAACGGGTGGGAGGGTGCCCGGTACGGGTCCAAACACAAGACCACCATCGCCGACGAGACCCACCGGCGGTATCCAGATCTGGTGGACCGCCGGTTCTACGCGTCGGCGCCAAATCGGTTGTGGGTAGCCGACTTTACCTATGTGGCGACGTGGATGGGGTTCGTCTACGTCGCGTTCGTCATCGACGCGTACAGCCGCCGGATCGTGGGCTGGAGGGCCGCCCGGTCGATGACCACCGATCTGGTCCTCGACGCCGTCGAGCACGCATTCTTCACCCGCACCCAGGACGGCACCAGCTTGCGCGGGCTCATTGCACACAGCGATGCGGGCAGCCAGTACACCTCGGTGGCGTTCACCCAGCGCCTCATCGACGAAGGCGTGGATCCCTCGGTCGGCTCCGTCGGCGACGCCCTGGACAACGCGTTGGCCGAGACGACCGTCGGGTCGTTCAAGAACGAGGTGATCCGCCGGCAAGGGCCGTGGCGCGACGTCAACCAGGTCGAGTTGGCCACCGCCGAATGGGTGGTGTGGTTCAACGCCGAGCGTCCGCATGAGTACCTCGACGACTTCACCCCCGAGGCCGTCGAGAAGCTCCACTACGATCACAAACGCACCCCACCAAAGGCAGGGTGATTCAACGAACACAGCCTCCGGACTCGCCGGGAGGGGTCAGGACGACCCAAGGCTGGACACTTTGCGCGTCCAGATTTGGCGAGTTGGCGTCGTTTGCCACCGGGCGAAAATACCCAGATCAGTG
Organism: Mycolicibacterium iranicum; assembly: GCF_002101705.1. GTDB lineage: Bacteria > Actinomycetota > Actinomycetes > Mycobacteriales > Mycobacteriaceae > Mycobacterium > Mycobacterium iranicum. The sequence goes on from NZ_LQPC01000041.1 coordinate 105,313, forward strand.
ATGAAGGGCCCGGGTCGGGTCATGTTCGCAAGGCCAAGAAACGAGGTATGGACCCGGAACGGGAGACACCTCAGCCAAATCAAGAGGTCACGCGACGCGGTCTCTGACGACTCGCGGGCATTGAGGCGAATCTGTCGCACGCGCTGGTTAGGGTGTGTTCCGTGGTCGACGCGAGCGAACGAGCAACTGAACAGGTCGGTTCTTCGGCGCCGTCGATCTTCGACGTTCTGCAGGTAGGCGCGTCGATTGCCGGTCTGGCCGGACCCCAACCAGTGAAGATTCTGGCGGTAGAGCGTTTGACCGACGACTCCGCAAACGTGCTGTATCGAACAGAGGTGGGACCAGCTGAGCGCATTGTCTTCGCCAACCAGGTAGAGCACCTCCGTGCTGTTCAACCCGGCCTGGCCTTTAGCTTCGACGCAAGCCCGACCGCATTCTTACTCGCCGCAGAGGCACGAAGGATGCGCCTCGCATATCTCTTCGACTCCCAGGCCGCGCTGGGCACGAGCGCCGTCGACCCACTACCTCACCAGCTCCGTGCCGTTTACGAGATCATGCTGCAGAAGCAGCCACTCCGATACGTCCTGGCGGACGACCCCGGGGCCGGCAAAACGGTGATGGCTGGCCTCTTGATCAAGGAACTGCTCCTGCGCGGCGACGCCGCGAATGTCATGGTGGTGTCGCCCGGTTCCCTCGTCGACCAATGGGACGAGGAGATGCGCGAGAAGTTTGAGCTCGAATTCGAGATGCTCACACGCGACAGGATGCTCAACGAAGGAAATCCGTTCGCCAGAGGTGGCCTGTGGCTTGCACGGCTCGACGTCCTCGCTCGCAACAGCGAGGGCATTCTCGACAAAGCCTGCGAGGTCGACTGGGACCTGATCATTTTCGACGAGGCGCACAAAATGTCCGCCACCGTCTGGGGCAGCGAGGTCAAGAAGACCAAGCGCTACCAGATGGCTGAAGAGATCGGGAAGCACACCCGCAACCTGCTGATGATGACCGCCACACCGCACTCAGGAAAGGAGGAGCAGTTCCAGCTCTTCATGGCGCTGCTGGACTCCGATCGATTCGAGGGAGTCGCCCGGGAGGGCAGCCGCAAGGTCGACGTCGACGACCTTATGCGTCGGTTGGTCAAGGAACAGCTGAGGACATTCGAGGGAACGCGGCTGTTCCCGGAGCGGTTCGCGTTTACCGTCAAGTATGAGCTGTCGCAGCCGGAGAAAGATCTCTACGTGGCGGTCACCGATTACGTGCGTGAGGAGATGAATCGCGCCGATGCGATGGAGGGCGACCGGCGCCGACGTACCGCGGTGGGGTTTGCGCTGACCACACTTCAACGCCGTCTCGCTTCGTCCCCGGCGGCAATCAATAGGTCGTTAGAGCGCCGAAAGAACCGCCTGGAATCCGAGCTTCGGGAGGCTCGGCTGTACGCATCGGTCAAGAGCGATGAGGTCGATGTTCCGGAAGACTGGGACGATCTGGAGGATCTCACTGACGAGGAGCGCGAGGCCTTGGAGGACCGAGCGATCGCTGGCGCGACGAGCGCTCGAACGCCAGAGGAGCTTGAGACCGAGATCGCCGTTCTCGATCGGCTACTCATCAAGTCCGCCGCGGTGAAATCCTCGCCGACCTACGCGAAGTGGGACGCGCTGCGCGACACCCTCGACGACAACGATGAGATGCGGGACGACACAGGCGCCCGTCGCAAGGTCATTATCTTCACTGAGCACAAGGACACCCTGGATGATCTCGTCACACGGCTGACCCAGCACCTGGGCCGTGACGATGCCGTCATCACCATCCACGGCGGTACCAAACGGGAAGACCGCAAGAAGGCCAAGGAGACCTTCGAACAGAACGAACGCTGCATCTTCCTCATCGCCACCGACGCTGCAGGTGAAGGTGTGAACCTGCATAAGAACGCCCATCTGTTGATCAATTACGACTTGCCGTGGAATCCCAACCGAATTGAGCAACGCTTCGGCCGAGTTCACCGCATCGGTCAACCCAACACGTGCTTCATGTGGTCACTAGTGGCTGACGACACTCGAGAAGGCGACGTCTACACGCGGCTGCTGGAGAAACTCGAAGAGCAGCGGGCCACACTCGGGGGACGGGTGTACGACGTGCTGGGGCAGCTCTTCCAGGGCAACGCGCTTCGCGATCTGATGATCGCGGCGATCAAAGAGGCCAACAAGCCAGAGCGTCAGCGCTACCTGACCGAGGTGGTAGAGCCCACAATCGCCGAGGGTATTCCTGAACTACTTAACGCAAACCAGCTCGTACCATCAGCGATGGACGACTCCGAAATTGATGAGATGCGACGCGAAATGGAGCGGGCCGAAGCTGCCCGTCTCCAACCACACCACGTCGAAGCGTTCTTCCACCGCGCCTTTGCGGATGTCGGCGGGTCGCTGCGGATGCGCGAGAGTCATCGGTTCGAAATCAAACGTGTCCCAGGTGAGATCAAAGAACGTGACCGAGTGACGGGTTATGGACAGCCTGTCGTTGATACCTACCACCGGGTGACTTTCGATCCCAAATGCGTTCGTGTCGAAGGTAACAACCATCTCGCGACGCTCCTGCACCCTGGCCATCCACTGGTCGCGGCAACTATCGGGGTCGTTTCTGAGCGCCACCACGACGCGTTGCGCCGCGGTGCAATTCTGGTCGATCGTTCAGATCTGTCCACCCAGCCCTACGTGGTGAGCCTATTGGAACATGATGTCATCGATGGCCGCGTCGGTCGCGATGGACAGCCGTTGGTCATCTCCCGTCGCGCGCAGTACGTACGCACCGACCCCGACGGTGCGATGACACCACTCACTGGCTCCCCGATGCCGAACTACGAGGTGCTTAGCGATAGCGAACTCGTACTCGCCGGCAATGTTCTGACAGAACCTTGGGCGCAGGCCTCGGACCTTGACCAGCGCGTCATCCGCGAGGCCTCGGTCACTATCGCGCGGCAGCACGCCGATGAAGTGACCAACAGAACGATCGAACGCGTCGACAAGACTGAACGCCTTGTGCGTCAACGACTGACCCGCGAGATCAATTACTGGGACCAGCGAGCATTTGAACTTAGCGAACAAGAGCGTGCCGGCAAGAAGACCCGACTCCCCGCCTCGCAGATGCGTGAACGAGCAGAAGCCCTGGTGCGTCGCCTCGACAGACGCCTCAAGGATCTGGAGCAAGAACGCGACATCTCAGTGCGCCCACCGCGGGTAACCGGCGCCTGCCTAGTCGTCACACAAGGCTGGTTGGACGCCCAACACGATCCCGATGGCGCAGACGCTCGCGCCAAGGAGACGACCAGGGTTGAACGGCTCGCTGTCGACGCGGTACTGCGGGTCGAGCGCGCACTTGGTCACAGGCCTACAGAAATGCATCACAACAACCCCGGCTACGACATCGAGTCCGACACGGGCAAAAAGGTTGACTTTATTGAAGTTAAAGGACGTGTAGCTGGTGGCAAGAGTTTTGTACTTACTCGCCAAGAGGCGGTGACGGCGCTGAATAAGGCCGATCACTCGGTGCTCGCACTCGTCCGAGTCGGCGACGATGACTCCACCAGCGTGCGTTACCTCCGCCATCCGATTACACAACCGATCGATCCTCGCGCAGCTCGCGTTGAGTACGACTGGGAACCATTTTGGAACGACGCAACAGAGATGAGCCAACAGTGAGTGAGACGACCTACAAGAAGAAGCTGATCGAGGTCGCGCTCCCGCTCGATGAAATCAACGCGGCATGCAAGGCCGATAAGGACCGGAAGACGGGCACAATCCGCAATCTTCATAAGTGGTTTGCGCCCATGCCGTTGCCCGCTTGGCGAGCTCTGCTCTTTGCGGCCCTGGTCGATGATCCCGACGATGACATCGGCCGCGCCTACCTGCTGGATCTAATTAAGAAGCTTGTCTCAAACGGCGCAAACCTTCCAGAGTCAGAGGATCTAACTGAGGCGTCGGCGGTGCTGAGACGCCACTTCCCTGACGGGTTGCCGATTGTCATGGACCCGTTCTGCGGCGGCGGTTCAACGCTAGTGGAGGCAGAGCGACTTGGGCTTCAAGCGGTCGGTTCAGATCTCAACCCCGTGCCTACTCTGATCACGCGAACATTAGTTGAGCTTCTTCCACCGCTTAGGCACGCGGAGCCCGTGCTTGCGCCCGATGATGTCGGGCTGTTTGAACCGCGACAGGCGCGGCCCGGTAATAGCTTTGATGGCTTGCGTCAGGATGTTCTGGTAGCCGCGCAACGAGTCGCCGCCGGGGTCGCCAAGCGTGTGGGCCATCTATACCCGGCACCCCCATCGGAGAAGCCAATTGCTTGGCTTTGGGTTCGCACGGCGCCATGTCCGAGTCCCGCATGCGGTCTAAATACGGTGTTGGCCTCAACCTGGTGGCTCTCCAAAAAGAAGGGCGACATGGCGTGGATCGAGCCTGAAATTCGTGACAACGATATCCGTTTACGAGTGGTCGATCACAAGACCTCAGGTCATCCGCCTGCACCTTCGAAGATCGGCGACGGGGTGTTCGCTTGCCTTCACTGCGGAGCGACGATTAACCCGGCTCACCTGAAGGTTGTCGGGCGTGAAGGTGGTCTCGGCTTGAGGATGTCGGCTGTCGTAACCGAGGCTGGCGCAGGGAGAAATAAGGCGAGGCACTACCGTGAACCATCAGCCGAGGATCGGATGGCGGCGCAGGTTGACGCACCCGAGGGTGTGGCTGATATTCCAATTCCTGAAAAGGGACAGGGCGTTCGGGTCGTGCCCTACGGCATGACCCGATGGGCAGACGTTTATACCGCGCGCCAGTTGACATTGTTGGACGCCTTCTCGCAGGAAGTAGCAACTCTTCCTGAGTCCCTCGCCCGGGAAGGCGCAACGAAGCAATGGGCGGAGGCAATTACGACACTACTTGGCCTCGCAGTCGGGAAGCTAGCTCAATATGGATCAACCCAGGCAAGCTGGCGTCAGCGCGAAACCGCGCATGCAAAAGCGGAGGCGATCTTCGGTCGGAACGACCTTCCGATGTTGTGGGATTTCGCGGAGGTCTACTACCAGTCAGGGTCTGTAGGCGACTGGATAGGTTCAGTCCAGAGTGTTCTTTCGGCCGTCGACTACGTGCCTGACGGGGAGGGCTCCGCCAGGCTCGGAGATGCCCGCACTGTCGCGTTAAACACCCCGGGGCTCGTAGCTACTGATCCTCCTTATTTCGAGGCCATCGGCTACGCAGATCTGTCCGACTTTTTCTACGTTTGGCATCGCAGGGCTCTCGGACGCGTCCATCCAGACCTTTATGTGACGGCTGCGACGCCAAAACAAGCCGAGTTGACTGCCTTGCCAGGTCGGCACGATGGTGACCGTGTTGCGGCACGGGACTATTTCGTCGAGGGGTTTACCACCACGTTCAGGAATCTTCAGCAGAACCTCGGTGACGGTCTGCCCATGATTGTCGTGTACGCATCCAAGGAACAGAAACGTACGGCCGACGAGCAGTCGCGTTGGGCGTCGATCTTGACCGCGATGATCAATGCCAATCTCCAGATCACTGGAACGTGGCCAATACACGGGACGGGAACGACCCGTATGCGAGGCCAGGGCTCGAATGCTGTGGCAACCTACATTGCGATGGTGGCTAGACCGCGGGCCGCCGACGCGACCACAATCTCCGTTGCCGAATTCAATCGGGCACTTCGGCGGGAGCTTGCCGCCGCGGTTCGTGATCTCCAAGCCGCATCCATACTTCCAGTCGATCTTGACCAGGCGGCGCTTGGGCCGGGAATGCAGGTTTTCTCACGCTATCGCGCGGTAATCGATCAAAGCGGTAAGCCGTTATCGGTGGGCCGTGCGCTCGACTTAATCAACGCCGCGTTGGGAGAGGTGTTTGACGAGCAGGAAGGACACCTAGATTCATTGTCGCGCTTTGCCGTTCGATGGTGGGAGTCCTTCGGCTGGGCCGCCGCAGATTTCGGCGTGGCCGACAAGGCAGCCAGGCCACTCGGCATCAGTGTTGATGACGTCAAACGTGCACAGGTGGTGATCAGTCAGGGGAGCAAGGTGCAACTGCGGGGTGAGGGTGACATGGACAGAGCGTGGTTGCCGTCGACTGACAGAACTCCCACGGCTTGGGAGGCAGTGCATCATCTGGCAGATCGCCTAATTTCCGGCGGTGGAGAGTTGGAGGCCGCTCGCCTCATGGCAACGCTCGGGGATCTTCAGGATCCGGCGATGAGTCTTGCGTACCGACTCCACGACATTGCGGCGAAGAAAGGGCGGGCGGCTGATCAGGAGCGGTACAACGCCTTAATCAGTTCGTGGTCAGAAGTGGTGAGACTAAGTGGCAACAGCGATGTTATCGCCGAGAGGTTGTTCTGAGATGGCGGCACTAAGCAACAAGGAGCGAGTCGGAAGAGTTCTTGACCTCGTTGCTGGCGGTCTCGGCCCCTGGATGATCAACCACCTCGATGCCAAGTACGGAGCGAATTGGGCGACTGAGGTGGGGCGCACCGCTGGTTTAACTGGGCGTGACACTTCGCCGAATCAGTCGGACCCGGCGTATTTGTTTTGGGTGTTCGACAAACAGTGGCATGCGATCTTCAAGAATCACCTGTCGTTCGAGGACAAGCGCGCTGTTAGCGCGCTGTGGGATGCACGCAAGGAATGGGCGCACGGCGAACGTATCTCTTCTGAACGCACCGAGCGTGTGCTCATGGATGGCGAGCACATCCTTCGTTCAATTGGAGCAGTACAGCAGGCGGATAAGGCCGATGAGATGCGGCGAGAGTTCCGGCGGCTCATGTTTGAGGAAGACCAGAAGCGCCTCCAACGTGCGCAGGAGAAAGCGCTGTCAGTGCAGGTTGATTCGACCGGCCTTCCTGCCTGGAGGGACGTGATAGAGCCGCACGATGACGTAGCGCGCGGCACCTTTGAGTTGGCCCAGTTCGCGGCAGATCTCCGACAGGTGCATCAAGGCATCGCGGGTCCTGAATACGGTGACCCCGTTGAGTTTTTCGGCCGTACGTACTTGACCCGCGGACTCCGTTATCTGCTCGAGCAGGCGGTTAAGAGGCTTAGCGGCGGCGGCGGCGAGCCAGTTGTCGACCTTATGACCACGTTCGGTGGTGGAAAGACGCACTCGCTCCTCGCCGTATATCACCTGGCAGCCGGCATTCCCGCTGAGACGTTGCCGGGGATGCGTGAACTGCTTGACGGAATCGGCGTAGCTGAGTTGCCGCCGGTGGTCCATCGAGCCGTGCTGGTCGGCAACGATCTGTCCATCTTGGGCATGCCCAAGCCCGATGGCACCACAGTCAATACCCTGTGGGGCGAACTGGCTTACCAGCTCGGCGGTCAGAGTGGTTACGAGATGGTTAAGCGATACGACGAGCAGTCAGTACCCCCGACCACAACCGCGATAGCAGATCTTCTAGCGAAGCATGGCCCGTGCATCGTGCTCATCGACGAATGGGTCGCGTACTTACGGCAATTGTGGTCGCGAGAAACTCCGACGCCGGCAGGCACTTTCGACGGGCATATGACTTTCGTGCAATCGCTGACCGAAGCGGTGAAATCTGTGCCGACCGCCCTTCTGGTCGTTTCGCTGCCGGCGTCAGATGTTGTCCGTGACATGCGGGGCGACGACTGGCCGATTGAGAACGAGCATGAAGTCGGTGGAACAGCTGGACTTGAGGCGCTTCGGCACCTTCGGTCGGTAATCCACCGGGTGGAATCAGCATGGCAGCCGGCGACGATTGAGGAGTCTTTCGAGATTGTTCGGCGGCGCATCTTCAAGCCCTTCGGACGCGAGCAGGACGCCGCTCGCGACTTGGTGGTGCAGAGATTCACCGACCACTACCTTCGGTACTCAGGGGACGTGCCGAGCGAAGTAATGCAACCCGGTTACCGGACGTCGATGCGCACCGCATACCCGATCCACCCTGAGTTGTTCGACCGGCTCTATAAGGATTGGTCAACATTGGAGCGTTTTCAACGCACCCGTGGCGTTCTGCGTCTCATGGCGACTGTTGTGTACGCATTGTGGATCAGCGGTGACAGGTCACCGATGATCCTTCCTGCGTCCATCCCGCTTGATAGCGCAAAGGTCTTTGACGAGCTCGCGAACCACCTCGATGATTCGTGGAAGCCGATTGTCGACGCCGACGTCGCAGGCGAGACCTCGACAGCAAACATCGTTGACAGCGATATCAAGATCCTCGGTAAGTCCATGGCGACCAAAAGAGCTGCGAGATGCGTCTTCCTCGGGACAGCGCCAATGGCGAACTTGCGACAGCGTGACGGTAGTGCGGCTACCATCCGCGGTATCGAGCAGAAGCGAGTCGTGCTCGGCTCTACTTACCCGGGCGACAATCCGGCGCATGTGACAGACGGGCTACGGCGCCTGGGCGACCTCGGCAAGTACATGAACCGAGACCAGGACCGCTATTGGCTATCACTGCAACAGACGGTCGCTCAGATCGTGCAGGAGCGAGCAGACTCGTACCACGACGACCAGGTGTTCGACGAACTGGCGGGGGTAGTCCGCCAGGAGACGGACAAAGGACTCTTCGAGAGAGTCCACCGTTTTCCGCACGGCAGCATCGACGTCGAAGACGACCCTGGAATTGGGCTCGTTATTTTCGGACCTGACCGGGCGTTCTCTAAACGCGGCCGGTCGGTCGCGGAAGACGCCGCGCTTGAGTTTCTGAGTAAACGAGGTACTAACGCCCGCATCCACAAGAACAGCCTGGTATTTCTAGCTCCCGAGGTCGACCGTATCGACGTGCTCCTCAATTCC
>NZ_LQPC01000042.1 GCF_002101705.1 Mycolicibacterium iranicum
CCATTTCGCAGCAGCCGCCTGATCGGCGCAGAGCGACAGCCTACCTCTGACTGCCGCCAATCTTTGCAACAGAGCCCTCGTTCAGGCGATCGCCACCTTCGCCATCACCAATATCGACGACATCGTGGTCCTCGCGGTGATGTTCGGCCAGGCGCCCGGTCATCGTGGCGCAGCCATCCGAGTGACCGCCGGTCAGTACCTCGGCTTCACCGCCATCTTGGCAGTTTCGGTCGGCGGCGCACTCCTGGGTGCCACGCTGCTTCCTCCAGCCGCACTGCCGTACTTCGGGCTGCTGCCCATCGTGTTGGGGCTGCGGGCGGCATGGCTGGCCTGGCGGGATCGCCGCACCCAACCGGCGCCGACCGATGATCCCGCAACACTGTTGACGCCTGGCACCTGGCAGGTCGCAGTCATCACCTTCGCCAACGGCGGCGACAACATCGGCGTGTACGTTCCGATCTTCGCCGTCTCAACGATCGCCACCATCGGTGTTTACATCATCGTGTTCCTCATCGGTGTGGCCATCTGGTGCGCGGCCGGCCGATATTTCGCCTCCCACCCGATCATCGCCAAAGCACTCTCACGCTGGGGCCACATCGTTCTGCCCGTTGCACTGATCACAATCGGGGCCCTCATCCTCATCAAAGGCGGAGCGTTCGCCCTCTAGCTCGGAGCAACTTCACCACTCAGGGCCAGGAGGCGCTCCTGCATCGGCATGTGTTGGCGTTCAACCACTTTGGTGATGTCCCGGCCCGTATCCGCTATGACAATCTAAAACGGGCGGTGGCCAAGGTGCTCAAAGGCCGCAGCCGGCACCCGAACTACCAACACGAGCGAGCGCACCACAGAATCATGATCGTGTGTCACGAGAGACACGATCACAGTAGTTATACCGAAGACGTACCCGAGCCAACGGAATCGACAGGAGACCATTCCGGCTACCCTGCTGCGCTCGCAGCCGGGCGCGGAAGCAGGGTAGCCCCAGATTCAATGAGAAACGTCGCGATCGAAATTCTCATCCAATCTGGGGCAATGCAGGTCAGACTAGTAAATGTGCCCCAGATTCAATGAGAACGGACATCGATCAGCTCGTCGACCACGACGGCCAACGGACGTCGGCGGGTGAACGTCAACACCGGAGCAACAGTCCAGCCGGACCGAAGCGCGCGCAGGTGCGCCGAGCGCCCTGGGGCAGACTCCGGTTCCAAGAACACTACGGTGCCCTCCGGCGCGCCGACTTCGACTCGGTGTGGCGCATCGGCGGGCACGACCACCTTGGTGCCGCGATGCTGGTTGCCGTGCTCGTCACGCATCGTGAAAGGTGTTGTTGCGGTGACAATCTGGACGGCATGGTGGGCGTGTAGGTCGGTGGTGCCAATCGATCCGGTGAACGCCAACACCCCAGGTCGCAGCAGTGCAGTCCCGCCCCAGTGCGGTTCACCGGTGATACCACCGCCATCCCGCATCATCGCCACGAATCGATGCTACGGCCTTCCATTAATCGACTTACCGCGGCGCCAGCAACGGGGAACATCGAATCAGGCGTGGAGCCATCCGCCGCCACGGGTAATGCAGGATATGCGCCGTGGGCCAGTCACCCACCGCCGCGCCTAGCTCGGGCTGCCCTTGTACCGTATACCCCTCAGGGGTACCTTCGTTGTATCACCCGGGGCGGGTAGCCCGACGACTGGAAGGCGTATCGCTGGTGAGCGTACAAGAAAGATTTCGGCAGCTCGTGCAAAGCCAGACCGCACGGTCGATCGCCAAATGCATCGCTTTGTGCGCGGTGGGTCGTGTCACTAGTGGGCGCCGCTCAGGCAAGGCCGGCGAGGGAAAGTCCTGCTGCGGCTGACAGCACCGCGACAGGCTGCCCCCGAGCGGCTTGCCGCCGGAGCGTGAGGCCCCTCACTGCTGCCGCCGTCCTTAGTGCCTAGTCTTTATGGACCCGAGTGTCCCGGTCCGATGTTCTGCGAAGGAAGTTCTCGATCGCTGGGCCGAAAGCGTGTGCCATGTCCTCAGCGTTGACGAATTGGCGGGACATCGAAACTTCGGCGAGGACCCCTCGTGGAAGGACATCGGCGAGGCTGTGGGCCAAGCACTCGGGGTGACGGATGTCGTCGCCGGCGATGACGAGCGTCGCAGTGTCGATGCGCCGGAGGTCCTCGACCGTTGCAAAGGCGCGGTCATGACCGATTGACGCCGCGGCCGCCGCACTGTGGGCGTCAGCGCGCGGAATAGCCTCAGCGACCAGGTTGGCGATCAGCGGCTGAAGATCAGGAATGAACAATTCCCAGGCGGCCTGCAGACCGCGGGAACGGGCATGCTCGGCGAAACGATCCATCAGATCGGTGTCTGCGGCTTTGTCCGCATCGTCCTCTATCGCTTCAGCACTGATGACCACCGCCGACCGGGCGATACGGGGGTGCTGGAGGCACGTCCGCAAAACGATGGTGCCGCCCAGTCCGGCGCCGACAAGGTGGGCGCAGGTGTCATCGAGCGCGTGAACGATCGCAATGACGTCGCTGACGTACTGATCCCATCGGTGCAACGTCGGGTCGGGACAACGCGATGCTCCGTACCCTCGAATGTCAGGCAACGCAACGCGATACCGGCCAGCGAGCCGGTCAGCAAGCGGTCGCATGCTGTAGTGATCCGGACCCCCACCATGAAGCATGATGATCAGTTCGCCGCGCCCGACGACCTCCCCCATGAGGGGCCAGCCATCATCTCCGACGTGCAACGCGCGCACCACCAACTGATCCCTCCCGTCGTTCCGGGATAGCGCTACGCGCGTCGACACCAAACCAATGACCCCGGAAAGTAACCCTTGAAGCATACCCCCAAGGGGTATATGCTCTCTTACGTATACCCGGTAGGGGTATCTACACCCGTCGAGGATAGGAGATTGGTGATGAGCACGAGCACGTACGCCGTCACAGGAATGACTTGCGGACATTGCGAGCTGTCGGTGCGCGAAGAGGTCAGCGAGGTCGCCGGAGTTGAAGACGTCGAAGTTAGCGCCAAAACCGGCACCCTGATCGTGACGTCGAGCCGTCCCGTCGACGACGCGCAGATCCTCAACGCCGTCGACGAGGCCGGCTACTCGGCGGTGCGTGTCGCATGAACGCCGCGGGACGATTGACAGCGTTTGGCGCCGGACTGGCAGTGGCGTTCACGGCTGCATACGTCACCGCCGCAGCGGTCGTCCCTGATACCGCGGCGACATCTCCCCAGACCCAAACTTCCGATGCTGCAGCGGATCACAGCGCGCCGCCGACCGAGCAGGCGTCGCCAGTCGATCCCTTCGCCGACCCGCCGGGGTTGTCGTTGGCCGAAGACGGATACGTCCTGAGCCCGGTGCGGTCCCCCAGCGCACCCAACGATCGGGGAACGATGAGCTTCACCATCGTCGACCCGGGCGGCACGCCGCTGCTGGACTACGCGACCGTGCACGACAAGCAACTGCACCTCATCCTGGTCCGTTCCGACGGCCAGCACTTCGCCCATGTACACCCAAGGCTGGACGCGGCCACCGGCACGTGGTCAACGCCGTGGACGTGGAACGCCGCCGGCACCTACCGCGTGTTCGCCGACTTCCAACCCGCAGGGGCGGGCAGCGCCAAACTCACCCTCACCCGAACCGTGCAGGTGGCCGGCGCGTTCGTCCCGGCGGTGGCGAGTGCCACACGCACCGTGGATGACATCGCCGGATACACCGTGAAACTGGACGGTGCACTCACCGCGGGCGTCTCCCACCAACTCACCGCGACAGTCACGCGCGACGGCCGGCCGGTGATGACCTTGCAGCCCTACCTGGGGGCTTACGGCCATCTCGTCGCCTTGCGTGAGGGAGACCTGGCGTATCTACATGTGCACCCTGAGGGGGCCGAGCCGGTACCGGGCGGCACCGGTGGGCCTGCGGTGTCGTTCGCGGCAACCGCACCCACAGCGGGGCGCTACCTGCTCTACCTCGACTTCAAAGTCCAGGACACCGTGCACACCGCCAGCTTCGTCGTCGACGCCGCACCCGGTGGCACCAACGAGCCCGCGCCAGAGCCATCGCGTGACGCCGGCCATGCCGGCGGGCACTGAGCTATCCCGTCCGAATCAGAAACTGAAAGGCAGTGGCTTCATGACGACATCGACACCGGTGTCTGGCCCGAGTGTGGAACTTCGCATCGGGGGAATGACCTGCGCCTCCTGCGCCAACCGCATCGAGCGCAAGCTCAACAAGCTCGACGGCGTGGCCGCGACAGTCAATTACGCGACGGAAAAGGCCACCGTCACGGTGCCTGACGGATACGATCCGGCGCTGCTGATCGCCGAGGTGGAGAAGACGGGCTACACCGCCGCGCTCCCGACACCGCGCACGCCGATGCCCTCCGACGCATCCGGTGACACCCCGCACGCCGCGGACACCGCCGACCCCGAACTGGCCTCGCTGCGGCACCGCCTGAGGGCCTCGGCCGTCCTGACGGTGCCGGTCGTCGCGATGGCGATGATCCCGGCGCTGCAGTTCACGTACTGGCAGTGGGCGTCGCTCACGCTGGCGGCCCCCGTCGTCGTGTGGGCAGCATGGCCATTCCACCGGGCCGCCTGGGCCAACCTGCGACACGGCACCGCGACCATGGATACGCTCATTTCGCTGGGCACCGTGTCAGCGTTCCTGTGGTCGCTGTATGCGCTGTTTCTGGGCAGCGCCGGCACGCCGGGTATGAAGCATCCCTTCGCGTTCACCCTGGCGCCGTCGCATGGCGCCGCCAACATCTACCTCGAAGTCGCCGCCGGCGTAACCACGTTCATCCTGGCCGGACGCTACTTCGAGAAGCGGTCCAAACGGCAGGCCGGAGCGGCACTACGAGCCCTACTCGACCTAGGCGCCAAAGACGTATCCGTCCTGCGCGACGGGACGGAAACCAAGATCGCCATCGAAGAACTCGTGGTTGGCGACGAGTTCATCGTGCGCCCGGGGGAGAAGATCGCCACCGACGGCGTGGTGGTGTCCGGTTCCTCGGCTGTCGACGCCTCGATGCTGACCGGCGAAGCGGTACCCGTGGAAGTCGCTACCGGCGACACCGTGGTCGGTGCCACCGTCAACGCCGGCGGTCGGCTGGTGGTGCAGGCCACTCGCGTCGGCTCGGACACCCAGCTCGCGCAGATGGCCCAGCTGGTCGAACGCGCCCAGACCGGCAAGGCCGAAGTGCAACGCCTGGCCGATCGCATTTCCGGCGTCTTCGTACCGATCGTCATCGCTATCGCCGTGATCACCCTCGGCGCCTGGCTGGGCGCGGGATTCTCAGTCGCCGCCGCGTTCACCGCAGCGGTCGCGGTCCTCGTCATCGCCTGCCCCTGCGCCCTCGGGCTGGCCACGCCCACCGCCCTGCTGGTGGGCACCGGTCGCGGCGCACAAATCGGCGTGCTGATCAAAGGTCCCGAGGTGCTCGAATCCACCCGCAAGGTTGACACCGTGATGCTGGATAAGACCGGAACCGTCACCACCGGCAAAATGACGCTGGTCGATGTCATCACAGCGCCGGAAACCGAACGCGCGGAGCTGCTTCGACTGGCCGGCGCCCTGGAGAACGCCTCCGAGCACCCCATCGCCCAAGCCGTCGCCGCCGCGGCGGCCGAGGAACTCCAGGCCCTGCCCGTTCCGGAGGACTTCGCGAATGTCGAAGGTAAAGGCGTCCACGGCATCGTGGATGGACACGCCGTCATCGTTGGGCGCGAATCACTGCTGTCCGACTGGGCGCAACACCTCAGCCCGGATCTGTCCCACGCCAAGGCCCGCGCGCAAGCCCAGGGAAAGACCGTGGTAGCGGTCGGGTGGGACGGGCAGGCGCGCGGTGTACTCGTCATCGCTGACACCGTGAAATCGACGAGCGCACAGGCAATCTCGCAGATGCGTGACATTGGGCTGACCCCCGTGTTGCTCACCGGCGACAACCAAGCCGTCGCTCGACAGATCGCCGCCGAAGTCGGCATCGACGACGTCATCGCCGAAGTCATGCCCGAAGGCAAGGTTGACGTCATCGCACGCCTCCAAGCCGAAGGCAAGACGGTCGCCATGGTCGGCGACGGAGTCAACGACGCGCCCGCCCTCGCCCAAGCCGACCTCGGTCTGGCGATGGGCACCGGCACCGACGTCGCCATCGAGGCCTCCGACATCACCCTGGTGCGCGGTGATCTGCGCAGCGCCGTTGACGCGATCAGGCTGTCCCGCGAAACACTGTCGACGATCAAAACCAACCTGTTCTGGGCGTTCGCCTACAACGTCGCAGCGATCCCCGTCGCAGCACTGGGCATGCTCAATCCGATGCTGGCCGGAGCCGCAATGGCATTCTCCAGCGTCTTCGTGGTGGGCAACAGCCTGCGCCTGCGCCGCTTCAAAACCACTTCCGCCGACACCACCAGTTAAATCACCGCCACCTGTGAGGAGAACCAATGTCCGAGAATCAGAACCGCACGTCAGCCTGCTGCTGCAGCGGCGCAGCCGACAAAATCGATACCTCACCCATCGACCCTACGGCGAGGAACCTGCTTGACCTCGGATCGCAGAACGAGACCACCTGCCCCGTGATGCCCGGCACGCCGGTGAACAAGACGGTCGCCGAAGCGGCGGGACTATTCCGTGACTATCGCGGTCGGCGTTACTGGTTCTGCTGCAAGGGATGCGGACCACGTTTCGACCGCGACCCCGACAAGTATGCCTCCGCCGCATGACCGCGACCCTCGTCGCGCACTCCTCGCCGGGCACCCGAAGTTAGTCACCACCACGCACAAGGAAAGCGTCATGACCCACGCCGACAACACCAGGCACTGCCCCTCAACAGGCACCACCCACCACGGCTACATCACCGATAAAGACAAATACCTCAAGCGGTTGAAGCGCATCGAAGGCCAAGCCCGCGGCATCAGCAGAATGATCGAAGAGGAGCGGTACTGCATCGACATCCTGACCCAAACAGACGCGCTCACCAAAGCCCTCCAAGGCGTCGCGCTGGCACTGCTTGACGACCATCTTCGCCACTGCGTCCGTGACGCCGCCGCCACCGGCGGACCGGCCGCTGACGCCAAACTCACAGAAGCCTCTGAAGCCATCGCCCGCTTGGTGCGTTCCTAACACCCACATCATCAATGCGCGTCGACTGAAACGCGAAGTCCCCTAAGGAAAGAACATGACAAACCGCGATGACCACGGCGTAGCAACATCCCACCCTGGCGGGCACGCCCACCACCAATTCCCCAGCGCACACCCTGACACCCACCCACACGGCGAACACCACGGCCATGACAATCACACCGGCCACACTGGCCATAGCGGCCACGGCGGTGACCACGTGGCCCAATTCCGCAAGCTCTTCTGGATCAACCTGATCATCGCCATACCGGTCGTCGCGTTCTCGACCATGTTCGCGATGCTGCTCGGTTACGACGTCCCCGACTTCCCCGGCGCACGCTGGATCGCGCCCCTGCTCGGGACAGTGATGTACGTCGTCGGTGGCCGCCCCTTCCTCACCGGTGCGCTGAACGAGGTCCGTTCCCGCAAACCAGGAATGATGCTCCTGATCGGACTGGCGATCACCGTCGCCTTTTTCGCGTCCTGGGGCGCGAGCTTGGGCCTGCTCCACCACGAGCTGGAATTCTGGTGGGAACTCGCCCTTCTCATCGTCATCATGCTGCTCGGCCACTGGGTAGAAATGCGCTCGCTGGCCCAGACCACCTCAGCGCTGGACTCACTGGCCGCACTACTTCCCGACGAAGCCGAGAAGATCGACGGCGACCGCACCGTCACCGTCTCGCCGACCGACCTGCACGTCGGCGATGTCGTTGTAGTCCGACCCGGCGGCAGCATCCCTGCCGACGGCAAGATCGTCGACGGACGCGCCGACATGGACGAGTCCATGGTGACCGGCGAATCCCGGCCCGTTACCCGCGGCGTCGGGGATCCCGTCACAGCCGGCACCGTCGCCACCGATTCCGGGCTTCGGGTCGAGATCACCGCCACCGGCGACGACACCGCCCTAGCAGGCATCCAACGCCTAGTCACCGAAGCGCAGAATTCGTCCTCGCGTGCCCAGCGCCTTGCTGACAAGGCCGCCGGCTGGCTGTTCTGGTTCGCCCTGATCACCGCCGCGATCACCGCGGCGGCATGGACAATCGTCGGCAATCCCGATGCCTCGGTGGTAAGAGCGATCACCGTGCTGGTCATCGCCTGCCCTCATGCGCTGGGCCTGGCGATACCACTGGTCGTGTCCATCGCCACCGAACGCGCCGCCAGAGGCGGCGTCTTGATCAAAGATCGGCTGGCCCTGGAAGGTATGCGCACTGTCGACGCCGTGCTGTTCGACAAGACCGGCACCCTGACGAAAGGCGAACCCACCGTCACCGCCGTCGAGGCGACCGGAGACGACGACGGCGACATCGTGCTCGCGCTCGCCGCCGCCGCCGAGACCGACAGTGAACACCCCCTGGCGCGGGCCATCGTGAAAGCCGCCGAGGATAGGGGATTAACGGTGCCGCGCGCCAGCGGCTTCTCGTCCTCTCCTGCCGTCGGTGTGACTGCGACGGTCGACGGGCACGAAATCCGAGTGGGCGGCCCCCGACTTCTCGAAGAAGTCGGCGCCCAGGAGGTCCCCGCGGCCACCGCGTGGCGCGGCGAAGGCGCCATCATTCTGCACGTCATCCGCGACGGAGAGGTGCTCGGCGGCCTGCGCTTGGCCGACGAGATCCGCCCCGAATCCCGCGAAGCCGTCGATGCGCTTCACAAGCTTGGCGTGCAAGTCGTCATGATCACCGGCGACGCCGAAGCCGTCGCCAATAGTGTCGGCCACCAGCTGGGCATCGACCGGGTGTTCGCGGGGGTGCGCCCCGAAGACAAGGCGTCGAAAGTTGCTGCCCTGCAACACGAGGGCAAGAAGGTTGCCATGGTCGGCGATGGAGTCAACGATGCCCCCGCCTTGGCGCAGGCCGATGTCGGCATCGCCATCGGTGCCGGCACTGACGTCGCCATCGCTTCCGCCGGTGTCATCCTGGCCAGTTCCGACCCCCGCTCGGTGCTGTCGGTCATCGAGCTGTCCCGCGCCAGCTACCGCAAGATGAAACAGAATCTCTGGTGGGGCGCCGGGTACAACCTCATCTCTGTGCCCCTGGCTGCTGGTGTGCTGGCACCCATCGGCATCGTGCTGCCCATGTCGGTCGGCGCCATCCTCATGTCACTGTCAACGATCGTCGTCGCGCTCAACGCGCAACTTCTGCGCCGCCTCGATTTGACGCCCGAGGCGAGCACCCGCGCCGTTCTCAACCGTTAGGGGACGGCCCACCATGTGGAGCATCCGGCGACCATGTGAAGTTCGAATCGCCGCTCCCAACCATGTGGAGCTTCGCACGAAGAAAGCAAATGCAGTCGCCGGTCGAATTCTCAATTATCCGTCGACCGCCGGTACCTTCGGATGCGCCGTAGACGGCGTGTAGCTGAGCGACAAGCCACCCAATCGGAGCCGGGGAAGCGGAGGAAGGAGCACCAGTGACCGACCTCGCCACTGTCGAAAATTCGATTCGACGACGGTCGTTCGGCACCCTGTCGACGCTCGATAGCAGCGGCAACCCCCACGCGACGGCCGTCACGTACGCAGCGGCCGGTGAAGGCACAAACCTGACGTTGTACATCACGACCCGTACTACGAACGTCAAGGTTAAAAACATTCGACGACGCCCACAGGTAGCCTTCGTCATTCCCGTGCCGCACCGCTTTCTCCCCATGATGCCGCCGGCAGCTGTGCAGTTTGCGGGGTCGGCCACAATACTGAACCACGAAAACGCCGACGCGCGAGGGGCATTCCACGCGGACTGGTTTCTCCGTCGCATTCTCGCCGCCGAGGAGCGCATCGTCTCTCAGAGTGCTGAGCTGTGCTTCATCGCAGTCCGGCCGAGGCGATGGTTATCCACCTACGGCATCGGAATGTCGGCCCTCGACATCGTGCGTCATCCGGGCGACGCCATCGGGCGGGCAGACCTGACGGGCGGAAACTAGCCGTCAGGCCGTGGATTGGCCATACAGACGTAGGTCAATGCACATGGTCGTGGTCTTGGTGGTCGTCTAGCGGCGTCGCCGCTGGAAGCGGCTCGCTGATGGGCACGGGCGTAGCCTGCTCAGGCGCGCCGCCAGAGCCAGCGCCTGGTGCAGGAGCTTCGACTGGGCGCACGGCAGGCGGGGAAGACGTCGGCTCCGGATCGTGATTGTGATGGTCGTCGACGTGTTCTGCACCGGTTCCGTGATCATCGGAGGCGGGCTCCCCAGCGGGCGCTGCAGGGGATGGTTCAGGATGGCTGTGATGGTCGTCAGTCTGCTCTGCACCAGGTCCGTGGTGATGAGCCCCTGCTTCAGCGCCGGCTGGGGCGTGGTGGCCGTGCCGTAGACCAGAGGCAGCGCCCACTGTGGACGCCAACGTGACGATCCCAATCGCGCCCAGGAGCACCATGGCACTGCCGAAGGCGGGCACCGGTTCTCCTTGAAGGCCGCGGTGCCAGACCCAGCCAGCGCCCATGACGACATAGATCTGAAGCAGCAACGCGCATAGGTCCGCGGCTTGGATCAGTTCGGCTTGACCGGCGTGGGGCCCGAGCGGCGCTCCCGCGGTTCTCGACACGGACCAAAGCGCAATAACGGCAAGGTTGACCAAGATGCCAAGAGCTAGCACCGGGGTGGTGGTACGGGTGAGTACTAGCCGCGCCCACAACAGTTGGAACAGCGCGATGGCAGCGAAAAACAGGCCCGCTGGCATCCATTCCTGCCAGTGGGCGGGAACGACGGCGAAATGGATGACAGAAGCACCTAGTGAGGCGAGCGCGGCAAGCCGAGCCGCTAACCGGCTGTCGGTCTTCTTCGCTGTCCTAGGCGCCACCGAACCAGGATGACAGCGCCACCCCCGACACTGGCTGCATGAGGCCACATCTCAATACGACCGAGATTCATTCGTCATCAACTACTGCCGTCCTACGTAGATGGCTCGATGCGACCCTTCGTCTGCGAGTCTCAACCACCGCCGTTTGGCGATAACCAACACCGGCTCCTCTTGAGACCTCGCCGATGCGGCAGTAGCGCACGTCGCTGTTCGCGTCCGGAAACGGCTCAGAGTGTCGACGGGACAGCGCGCGTCACCGTGCGGGGCGCCGGAGGACAGAGGTCACATCTCCCTCATGGCGTTGCGCTGCTTGAGCCGTTCGCGCACCACATCCTCGACACGGCCATCGGGTAGCGACAACACATAGCGCCGTATGACATCCAGCGCGAACTCCTCAATGTCGGCGTAGCTGGCGCCGGCGAGCTTGTCGGCGAGGGTGCGCGGCGCCATACCGAGGTTCCCGCCGAGCTGCATACGCAGCTGCTCGAGAAAAGCCGTGGCCTGTACGCGCGACGGGGGAGGCAGTATTAACCGCACCTGAAAGCGGCGCCATGCCGCGCGGTCGAGCAGTTCGCCATGATTGGTCGCGCAGACGGCGACCACATGGGAGGGCAAGCGATCGATCTGTAGTAGCAACGTCGAAACGACGCGCTTGATTTCGCCGGTTTCGTGCGCGTCGGAGCGCTCCTTGGCGATGGTGTCGAACTCGTCGAAAAAGAGCACGCAGCGCCGAGTCCTTGCGAACTCGAAAACGTGATCGATTCGACTCGTTGTCTCTCCAAGAAAGCTAGATACAACTCCCTCGTAACGCACGGCGTAGAACGGCACCATCAACTCCGCTGCCAACGCTTCAGCAAGCGAGGTTTTACCGTTACCAGGCGGACCTTCCAAAAGGATGCGGTTACGCGGTTCCAGGCCGTGGCTGCGGAGAAGCTCGCTACGGTGATGCTCCTCGATGATCTCGGTCACCGCCGCCGTGACGGCAGGCGCCAAATGCACCTCTGACAATCGCCGCTTAGGCACAATTTCGGTGACCAGATCAGCGACCTGGCGGGCGGTGTCATCACGGGCGAGCAGGCTGCGAGCACCGGCAGTGGTGATCAATTCGGACAGACGATCAGCCACAAGATGGTGCTGATTGTTGCGCTCCTCGGCGATGATCGCCTCCACCAGCATGCGAAAGCGGGCGACGTCGCCACGCTGCTGCGCCTCGACCAGATCAATCACCAGGTCAGACCTCGCCATGGCCCCCTCCTTGCACAATGCCGCTCGCTCGATCATTGCAGATGCGCGCACCACCGCGGGTTCAGCGCCGCACAATGTCGTGCCCTCTAGCAGCGCCAACAGCCTCCAGATAGCTGTCCGAGGATTCCTTGCCCGCTCAGCCACCGGCCCCGCGCTGGCTGGCCCACAAGCTGCCCGGAGGTGTCACTGGAGGCGCAGTGGTGTGCCGCTAGCGATCGTCGGCGCCCGGTTGCCTAGCTGACTGGTGTGGACGCGACACCCGTTCCAATCGGCGGGATGATCATCGAGTCCTAGACTGCGGCGACTGGTGCGGGGTCCGTCCGGCGTCGAAGGCGGCCACGTCCAGGGAAGGCCGGTTACTGTCAGCCCAACCGGAAACAAGTCCTTGGCCGGAGGTATCGACGTGGCAGTGCGAGGCGAGCGAATCCTGGCAGCAGCGCTGGCAGCAGCGGGAAGGCGGCGATTCCGGAACCGGATCGCCGGGCAAGCCGCCCGCTACTGGTCTGAGCCCACTGGATCGGCCTGGGAAGCGAACTCACACTGGCGCAGCGGAATCGGTGATCAAGCCTGGCTGGAGGTTGGTGTTGACCACTGGAAGATCTATGAAACCTTCGCCCGAGCCCTTAATTCGCCCAGCCCGAACACGGTGATGGAGTGGGGCGCCGGCGGCGGGGCTAATGCCGTGGCTTTCGCCCCCCATGCGCAGCGGTTCATCGCCGCCGACATCTCCCAAGAAAACCTCGACGAATGCGTCCGACAAGTCCGCGCGACGTGCACGACACCCGTCGAGACACGGCGCATCGACCTTGCCTGCCCCGAACAAGCCACCGTCGGATTGGCGGGCAGCTGCGATGTCTTCCTGTGTCTATACGTGATCGAGCTAACGACGGGCGCGAACGCGGTAAGGGCCATCCTTAAAATCGCCCGCACCGTGTTGGCCCCCGGAGGCATGGCGCTGGTCCA
The DNA here is from genome assembly GCF_002101705.1 of Mycolicibacterium iranicum. GTDB lineage: Bacteria > Actinomycetota > Actinomycetes > Mycobacteriales > Mycobacteriaceae > Mycobacterium > Mycobacterium iranicum. The sequence goes on from NZ_LQPC01000042.1 coordinate 13,113, forward strand.
AATCAAGTACCACACCAGCGATCGTCGGACCCGCGGCTTCGCCGGGACAGCCTACGACCGAAACCTCGCATCGACCACCACCTTCACCATCGAAGAGTTTTGGAACTTGGCGGCCGAGTGCGGCCTCACGCCACGGCTAATCACCTTGGTGCCGGAAAACCGTCTCGACAGCCGCTACGCCTACTACGCCCTCACCAATTTAGCCGCCGTGCAACCGGCGCCGCCTGACGAGCACCTGCTCGACGTCAAGTACTCAGAGTTCGCCGCCACGTTCAACGCTGATGCCGCCGACGCAGAGAGGCGCGCGGCGCGGGGCAACTACATAAGCCGCCGTGAGGGCGAACAACCGTCGACGACTGACGGTTAATCGGCTTGCCGCTGACTGGTGGAGTAACCGACTCTCCCTGCGTAGACGGCGCGGTGGCATCGTAGGCAGTTCGGACATTCCGACCAGCCAGCCCTAGTTGCTCGCGAATGTGGCTGCGGTGGTGGACGATAGCGCGCGGCCCGTCCTACGTTTGCGTCTATGAGCGGAAGTGGGAAGTTGCGGGCGCGCAAGCGTGCGGTGGAAGCGCAGCGCAGGGCGAACGAGAAACGCGCGAGCCTTGAACGTGCCAACGTAGACGATGCCGCCTCGGTTCGTGTGCTGCTCCAGCGGCTGCGCGCCGTTGACACTTGGGAGAGTGATCGCCTCGATCAAGTGAATGAAAACGTGCGCATGGACGCAGCCCGCAAGCGTGTGAGTCACTTTGTCAACCTGCAAACGGTTACCGGGCGGATGAGGGACCGCGGTCAGACGATCGCGTCGATCGCTACTCTTGCGGAGGTCGAGGTTCGCGACCTCCAAAATGTCCTTCGCAGAGCGCGTGCTGACGAGGGCGGCGCGCAGCGTGCAACGGAGTCTCGAAACGCCGCGGCTCTAAGCGCAAACGGCGCAAGTTTGGGGAGCCATAGCGCAGTTGGCGTTGACCATCATCAACCGATCGCAGCGGACAACTACCCGACATCCGATCCGAATCGGTGCGTCCGTTGCGATGCGGTCATGCTGGATCCCGAAGTCACTTCCCGGCGGGGGCGTCCGCGTCGCTATTGCTCTGACACGTGCCGCAGAGACGCCTCGGCGGCGCGTACAGCAGCACAGCGGCACGGAGAACCGATTCGCATCGTCGAGGTTCCTCGTGCTGCCGTCCGAAGTGCATCGAGTACACAACAACACGGTGCCACCGCTCCGGTAATTCGTTCCGCATGCGACGCAGTAGAATTCGCGCTCCAGAACGCGGATGCCATGAAAATACTATTGTCGAGTGTGGCTGAGCGGGCACGGCGTAAAGAGTTGGACCGCAGCACATTTGAGGCCGCCCGAGAACTCGGCAAAGTGGTCTATCCAAATAGGAGTTAACGCGTACCCTGGCTCGGCGCTACCCCGTCAGATGCTAAGCATGTCGTGTTCCGCCTTCACTTGATGGGGCATGGCTGGCCATGCAAACAGGCGGCGGCATCAATACCAGCGTGACTGATCCTGACATATGAGAGTTTGGCTGGAATCAAACGTTCTGGACATGACGCGGCTGGCAGTGTCCTGTTTGCTTGAAAGTGCAGATCAGCCCACTGAACTGGGATTATCCGCTGAACGAATGTGTGCTCAGCTGTGGCGAAGTGTCTGTGCGAAGCGGTAGTTTATGAGTCGTGGAGCGTCTAGATCTGCAACCGGCCACCGCGTGGGGCGGAATTGCGGCAGCTGGCGTGGCCGGTTCAGACGCCGCGTCTGTTGAACCGGCCGGTCCAATCGCTAGCGGCAGGCTGTCCATCATCGACGCCGCAGCCGGCCTCGCAGACTTCACTTCTATCGCTGCCCAGCAGGGTCACGCGGCGGGGCTTCTTCTGCGGGTTGAAGCATTGAGCACTGCAGCGGCCGCAGCAGTTAATTCCCTTGTTGTCGTGGATGAACTGAACGCGACACAGCTTCGATCCGTGGCGGAGTGACTGTGAGCAAGCTGGCGTTCTACCTCGCGGTCGTTAGCACCGTCGTTGCCATCATGTCACTCGCTGTAAGTCTCAATATCTTCCCACGTGGGCAGTCTGAACACGCGATAAGGCCGTCGACCTCGTCCACGTCTGCTGCGGAGCCCTCAGAAAAGCACGACGCGGCAATTGAGGCGTGTGTTGGCCTGAGGAACTTCAAGAGCGGTGTTGGGATTGCGCGTGGCGCCTTCATCGATCGCGTCGACCGGGCCAATGACTGGGAGTCATCACAAAGCCTGGGGGTGCAGGGCTACTACTTCAGCGCGGTGGGTGCGGAGTTGAACTATATGGCCACCCGGCTAGGTCCAGGCGTACCACGAGAAATTGTTGATGCGCTCGCTGATGTCCGGCGGTCGATCGTGGCTGTGGTCGACGCAGATTTGCGCCGTGAACCCGCCTCCGTTTCCAACGACATGGTTGATCAGTACTCGAGTGCCCTGCGGGCCGCTGAAAGTGCATGCAAAGCAACGGGGGTCGGCTAATGGCCGCTTCACCACCCGCTCGTAGCTATTCACGCTTCATCGTGGCGCCTGATGTATGGCCGGTCACCCGCGAGCAATCTGAAGGACGGGCTGCTGCTCAACGTCGTCTGGCAGTGGCGACTGCGGCTGCAGTAGATGCTCACCGGGTCGCCTTGCACGGCTTGCAGGTTGTCGGTGTGGCGCAGTCAAATGGTTTCGAAGCAATGCACGCTGCCTACAGGCGTATTCAGGTTCGGGCCGACGATAAGGCGGACGCGGATAAGGCTGCCGCTGATCTGATGCAGAGTGTTGCGGGGATCCAGATGAGTGCTGAGCTGATGATTGACACGATTGATGCTGAGGCACATCAACAACTGGCACACGTGCCGAGCAGAAGTCCCGCGGCTATCAACATCATTACTAGTGCTGCCGCGCGGGCGCGAGGAATCGCAGTAGGGGCCGCCGATGAGATCCGCGCTCTAACTGTGCAATTCGTCCAGGGATTTACGCCTCTGCCGGAGGGACCCCCGAACGGCGATCCGTTTAGTACCGCCGATGACGATCGGTCGACCGATAAGCGATCCGACGAATCGCCTGAGCGTCCACCCGAGGCAGCAGTGGAGACCGGTGATGCGCAGCCTCGTCTTTCGGTGCCAGACCCGTCTGATGCCGAATCCAGGTCTGGTAACACTGCGCCGCGAGTCAGCACCGGGCCTACCCCTGGTCCTTCAACGCTGTCACCGCACCCCCCGGCGCAGAGCGCCAGTCCTGCGTCCGTAGCCGCGGTTGGTGACATCGGAAGCAGTGGGGTAGGCCTCGCCGGACCAGGAAGTTCCTCATCCATAGGCTCGTTGGCCGCGTTCGGAAGTTCGGCATCGCCGCTACCGGGATCGGGCACTGGAGGAATGTCGCAGTCGGGTTTGGTACGACCGGCAGTATCTGCATCGCCGTCTCCTGCTGTCGCGCTGCAAGGGGTCATGCCTGCAAGTGGTCCTGCGCCGCTGTCATCGGTCACCGGCGCTCAGACGACTAGCTTTCCTGCTGTCGTAGCCACTGCGACGCCGGCGCAGCCGGCGGCATCTCCGAGTGGAATCTGGCATCCGTCAATAGGAGCGACCACGGGTGCCGTGCCAGCGTCTATTGCCGGGCCGCAGGTAGTGTCGAGTACTAATCCCTATCCAGCGGTTTCAGCACCCTTGCTGCCCCCGGGGCCGATGGGTCCGCCGCCTTCAGTTCCGGCCGCAGTTCCACCGTCCGCCGGTGCTGTCCCATTGATGGGCGGCGCTCACACCTCAATGGCGCCTGCCGCCGCATCGGTCGCGACGGCAGCGTTGACAACTCCCGCCGCGACGCTGCCGTCCCGGGTAGCGGCCGCGGCGGCCCGGGACTTGGAACGGCGGCGCAACGAGTCGAGCGATCTACAGACGGTTAAACGGTTGGCGTGGGAACTGTTGTACGCCACCGAATCCTGCCGAACCTTCGCACTGTGGGCCGTCGGCCTGATGTATTCAGCGGCTGGCGATCGGCATGTTGTGGTGCTAACACATCACGGTGCGGGCTACGTCCCCGCGGGGATTGTGGTCCCTAGGGGCGTGCGGATGCTCTGGTCTGACCAAGCTATTGGAGAGGGCTTTCGTAGCCGATGGATCGGAAATCTCGATCCGGCTGCGACACTGATCGCCTTCGCAGAAGTTAAGGCCGCGGAGCCGGCTGGCTGGCGCTTAGCCGCTGCAGCGACCACCTGGTCTGACGTAACAGCGCTCATGACTGCCGCGCAACGCTGGGGTACTGAATGGGCCACCTGCTCCGGCATGTCCATGCCCGCCTCAATCGGAAAACGGGACGCTATCGCCAACGCGAATACTCCGCACCGATTGGAGCGGGAGTACCCCGACCTTTTCGAGCGTGTAGCGCAACTTCGTGCCAGAGGGCTTACCCAGCGAGCCGCCAAACTGGTCACGGAAGCAATCGTTTCCGACGCGCGCCTTGCGATCGTCGCCGACGGTGGCCCCCGAATTCCGCCGAACTTCGACTCGGTATGGCCGGCTGCAGCAGACGGCAGAGTAGACGCTTCGGACCGCGCCCGTTTCGCCGAAGCGGTTCAGCAGCAATGGTTCAGCACCGGAATGGTGCAGCCGGGTTGGGAAGATGAACGCACTGACACCGTCTGTGCAGAGTACAGGGGGCAATGGCTTATTTGCCGGGCGCTTGAGGTGGTCCTGGGGTGGATAGCTGACGACAACTGTGGGGCAATGCAGGCGGACCTGCCGCTGGAAGACATGATCTACGCCGCAGCACATGCCTACCTCGACAGTCGGGGAACCGGCTGGATCACTGCAATTTTCGACGCTGCAGGCGGTTCATCCTGACAATGGATTCGCTGCCTCAGGAGGTAGATGGCGAAGCTTGGCGCGCCGAGCTCGCGCGGCAGCATACGTATCTGGCGAACGTCGTCGATCAAGCATGTGCCTGGACGCGCGAGTTCCACGTTCAAACTGGGGTTGAGCTGTGCGGCAACTACACCTCACTAAAGAGTTATCCCCTGCTGGACTACGCGAACAGGCTGAGACAGCTCAGCTCAGCACTAAAAAGAGTGTGCGCAATTGCTTCGCTACAGCCTCCGCCGCCGACCTGGGACCGCACGACCCTGCATGCGCCCCCGGCTATAGCGGTGCCCGGGCGAGACCCAGATTGGCGACGGGCCGATTACTCGGAAGGCGGTCGGTACCTGCTGATGCTTCAGCCCACTTCGCCACACGGATACCCGGCTACCGCTCGTGAACAGTGGAGCGCTGCCCTTCGCCTTGCGAGCCCAAGCGTCATCGAACGCGAAATCGGTGTGCCGCAACTAGTTGCGTACGGTTGGATGGCTCGATCGGAGTTCGACAAAGCATATCGGGTGGTGCACAGAGCGTTTCTCGACAGTGCGGCCGCCACGTTTGGTCGTGCGTGGGCTACCGGATCTTCCGAGGATGGAACTCGTTCAATGACCGTGCTGGTGAGTTGGATGAAGGCACTGACCGATCATGGGTGCTCCTTGGGTGATTGTGATTCCGTGCTTCGCGACATCGAGGTCGTAGACCCGCAAGCTGTCGCGGATTGCAGAGCAGTCAAGGAAGTTTGGAGCCCTCCCACGCCCTGACCTGCTCCGCCAGCTGATACAAGGCCGAATGCGAGAGTGGCGCCTGCGGCAGTCTTTGACCTCACGGTGCTTCACTGCTCTCGGGCATGTAACCGGTGAACTCATACTCTTGGACCAATCGTGAAGATCATTGCAATGCAGGACCTCCTAGAGAACTTCGACGAAGTGCTCTTGAGCGTCGAACGGGGGGATTCATTCGAAATCCGGGCGGAGGATGGTCACGCCATCGCCCTGCTGCTGCCGATTCAGGATGAGCTCTAGGACCCAGCCGACCCACCGAGGCGAGCTGCCACACGTCGACGCTTCGCCGGTATTGACGCATCATCAGACCGGATAAAACGGTATGCGATCAACTATCTGGGCACCTGATTCCCTGCACCACAGCGCACGGTCACGACGCTGCCGCCGTGCGACCCTCGCCAGCCTTCGCGTCGGCATTCAAAACTTTCTGCTGACTCCGGTCGAAGTTCGCGTTCTCGCTGATTTGCGTAAGCGAGAGACGCGAGGGTTGCGAGGCTCGCTGAGCCACAACATCTTTGTACGGCGGATAGATTGTCCACAGCAGTACGTTCCTGCGGTTGCGCGCGCCATCATCTTCGATCACCCATCCGAGGTTGCGTAGAGCGGGTGCGTGCCTACGCAGCAGCCCAGAAACGTCGCGACCGTTCTTCGGCCAGTCCCTCGGTCGTTGCCAGTCGTCGTTGACCGGTGTGAGTAGCATCAGCAAATCACTGCCGGATTGACCAACAGCAGGTTCTAATGTCCGCGAGCGAAGCTGTTCGATAAACGGGTCGACGGACAAACTGTCCTCAGACAACTGATTGGCGCGCGACATGTACCGGCGTACGCCATTAGTCGACAAGATCTCGTCCACGGCCGCCAGCGTGCGACAGAAGTCCGCCATCCTGGGCGAGTCCTCAACTTTGATGGTCTCCAACCGATGGTGAACGGAGGCAGCCAAGTCAAGTAGTCCGCCAAAAATACCTGGTAGAGCTGTTTCCCACCGCTGTCGCATCTCGGCCTCTGACTGTCGCATTCTGGGGTCGATGCGTCGCAGCTCGACTATCGCTAGCCGCTCTGCCAGATCGGGTCGGATGGCGCCGACGTCGATTCCGTTAATAATCACGCATCGACGAAACTTGATGACAGCCAGATCGGCATCGGTGTATAGAGACCGTTTCACCATGGCGTCGCCTGTCGCAGCGCGGCATAACGAGTCCGACAGCCACGGCGGGATGGCCGACAGGTTGTCCAGAGCAACGACCCACGATCCAGACGCGGCAACCGCCCATGAGTCCGCGTCCCGCGGCGCCTGACGAAAGGGGGCGGGCGAAGGATCGATGAGTTCGACCAAGCTCCGTGTCGATGTCGTTTTAGCGCTACCTTGCTCGCCAAACAGGGCTAGTACCGGATGCGGGACGTCGCACTGAACCAAAGCAGCTACTAGGAACGCGAGAAGAACTGGGCGGTCCTCAACGGCGACATTGACGAACTCCCAGAGCTTCGTCACATCCCCGCGGGAGCTTGGTGCCGGCATCGCCCCCGTCAGCTTCGTATTTCGGAGGAACCGCACCGGCGCAGTGGGAGCCATCGACCACCTTCCGTCGCAGACTTTGATTACTTGACCGTTTGGATCTCCGGTGTCGATGTAGATCGTCCCGTGGTGGTCGGCAACGCGTAGGTTCAACTTGTCGGGTGCCTGCGTGGCCGCCAGACCTTCCAAAATCAGTGTGGCGTCGGTAAGTGCTTGGCCCCCGGCGACCGCACCGGTCTCGGTGAAGTAGCGAGCGGCGAGATCTGCCCGTAGGCCAGCCCTCCCACCACGCAGGAGTATCGCGAGGTGGGGTCGACTGCGTTCGGCGCCAAATGGTTCGCCGTCCTTGGAGACTCCGAGAACATAGCGTTCCCGGGCCATATCGACTAAGCGTGCCGCGACTGACTTCTTGTCCCCCTCCCCCCTGCCGCTCAAGGGGTTTCCTGCCCGTGGTGCTGTCGCTTATGGGCATGCTGCGCTAGTCTCATGAGGAACTTCCGTGTGGCGTGATCGGGTGGTTCGAACGAAGGCCTCGGCTAGTCCCCGAGGTCTTTTTCGTGCGCAGGCACTAAGCGGCGTCGCCGCCTCCGCGGCGGGTTGCGCTCTCTCGCTCCGATATCCAGCGCAATACCTCGGCCCTCCGATAAACGACTCGGCGTCCCAAGGTGAAACTCGCCGGCCCAATATTCGAATGCCGCCAGTACCTCAGCGTTCCCATCGGAACTCCAGTAATGTCCGAAACTTCCTTCGCTCCTAGCAGATCCATCAAATTCCTCCTCAGCTATGGTCGGTTCGCCTGAGCCAACAGTGACTGGTTACTTGACGGTCTGTCCACGACCACAGCCACATTCGCTTGAAGAAGAGTTTTTCAACGTCTCGGGGGTCGTGACGTCTTCGGCGGGCTCATAGTCCGGCCTCCAGACAACGAAGCGGATGGGGGGAGCGGAGTACTGCGGTACTTTCAGCGTATGACGACTCGAAACGAGCGAGCGGGAATTGACGACCGCTGGCACAAACGAGTCAAGGCGCCGGACGGCGCGATGCGCACTGAGCGGTCTGCGGTATATGGCAAGGTGTCGCGATGGCGTGTCAGGTGGGTTGACGCCAGTGGAGCCGAGCGCACCAAGAGTTTCCAGCGTAAGCCGGATGCGCAGGCCTACCTAAATGGGCTGACCGCCGATGTGCAGCGCGGCGAGTATGTCGATCCGCGGAAGAGTGCGGAGACTTTCGGATCGGTGGCCGAGCAGTGGTTCGCCACCAAACAGCACCGCAAGCCGAAAACCGTTGCCGGATATCGCTCGTTGCTCGACACTGTGGTGCTGCCGAAGTGGGAAAGTGTTCAGCTGAAAAGGATTGACTATGAATCATATTCAACGTGGCTAGGGGCGCTGTCAGTCGACGGCGGGCAACGCGGAACCGGCCTGTCGGCAAGTCGGATCACCCAAGCTCATCAGCTGGTAGGCGCTGTCCTGAAGTACGCCCAACGGACTGGCAAGGTGGCGAAGAACGTCGCGTTCGAGATCAAGCGGGACGAAGATCTTCCCGAGCAAGGCGAGCGTGAGCGGCGCTATCTGACCCATGCCGAGCTCCTAATGCTGGCGAAGGCTGCTGATCGGTTCGAGACGCTGACGCTCGTTCTCGGGTACTGCGGACTGAGGTTCGGCGAAGCCGTTGCGTTGCGCCGCCGGCATGTGGGGGATCGGATGCTGACGGTGCGCTCGTCCGCAACAGCCGTCACCGGTAAGGGCATCGTGGAGTCAACGACTAAGACGAAGCGGGATCGTCACGTGCCTGTGCCCGAACCGGTTTGGAAAAAGCTCAAGGCCGAGCTGCCCGCCGACCCCAACGCGCTGGTCTTTCCCAGCCGAAAGGGCGGGTTCCTTCCACTCGGCGAATACCGCTGGGCGTTCGACAACGCGTGTGCTGATATCGGCATCGACGGGCTGGTACCGCACGGGCTGAGACACACCACGGCGTCACTGGCGATCAGTGCAGGCGCTAACGTCAAGGTCGTGCAGAGACTGCTTGGGCACGCGACCGCCGCGATGACGCTCGACCGCTACGGCCATCTTCTCAATGACGATTTGAGCGGTGTGGCGGACGCCCTCGGGAAGGCTATCGATATCACTGCGGTATCACTGCGGTATTCAGAGCATCGTGACGAGGCGGAAAGGGCCTAAATTACCCTCTAAACTGCAAAGCCCCCATAGCCCAATTGGCAGAGGCAGCGGACTTAAAATCCGCACAGTCAGGGTTCGAGTCCCTGTGGGGGCACCACCTCAACCGCTGGTCACAGTGGTTCAGTCAGTCATGGTCACCTCTTTTCCCCGGTCTCGGTGTCACGAGTTGTCACAACCCGCTCAAAACTGCTCGCCGCCGACCTCAAAGCGTCGTCCTGGCTGTGGGCGTACACGCTCATCGTGAACGCCGCCGAAGCGTGGCCAAGCCACGCGGCAATCACGGCAATCGGCACGTTTCGCAGGTGCATCAACGTCGCGCACGAATGACGTGCGTCGTGGAGTCGCACCCGCTCGATGCCCAGACCGTCGAGCATCAACCCCCATCGGAATGTGAGCAGGTTAGGGTGGTACGGCTGCCCGGTCTCGTCGCTGGCCACATATTCGCCAGACCCGTACCCCGCGCCGAACGCTAAACGCTCCTCGGCCTGCCGCTTGCGGGCCGACCTGAGAACGTCGACCACCTCGTCGGGAAGCGGCAGCGTCCGATTACTGGCCTTCGACTTCGGCGTGCCCGCCACGATGTCCCTGCCAACCGCCACACGGTTCTCAGCGATGGTCACCGTCTTTGCCTTCAGGTCCACGTTGTGCCACCGCAGCCCTGCTATCTCACCCCGCCGCAGCCCGTACAGGGCCAGCGTCCACAGATGCCGGTCACGGCACTCATGGTCGAGAATGCGGAACATCTCCTTATCGGTGAGGGTGCGGAACGTCTCCGCATCACCGGCCACCCGGTCCACGAGCCGCGCCACGTTGCGCACGACATTGCCCTGGGCAACCTGGTCATCAAGAACCGCCGTAGCGAGGTACAGCATGTAGTTGCAGGAACGCGGCGACCACTTCTTGCGGCCCTCAACCTCCCCGCGCCGCAACCGGCCGACGAGCGTATCGAGGTCAGCCTTCAACAACTTCTGAACCGGGATACTCCCCAGTTCGTCGCGCAGCGGCCCGAGATTAACCTTGTGCCCGCGCAGCGTTGACGGCTTAAGTGAGTGCTTCGACGCCAACCACGCGTCACACGCCTCGTCAACGGTCATCTTGTTCGCGTGCACATAGGTGCCTGCGGTCACGCCGCCCTGCACCTTCGACAGCTCCTCACGCGCCGCTTTCTCAGTTGCGAACCTGCGTCGAATCTGGCGGCGCTTGTTCGTCTCCGGGTTCAACCCCGCGTCGACCGTAACCTGATACCGCACAACGAGCTTGCCCGTCGAACGGTCCCTTACCTCAATCTTGCGAATCTGCGGCGGTAACTGCTGTCTAGCCATCGAGTAGGTCCGCCTCTCTGGCCTTCTCGATGTAGCGCTGTGCCGTCCGGTACGACACCGTGAAAGCTCTTGCCACCGCCTCGGTCCGCGCCGATGTCGCCGCGTTGTAGATGTCCGCGACGCGCTGATGGTGTTCGGGAGTCATCGTGCGCCGCACTTCCTTGCGTGCCGTGCGGAGTGCCCGTTTGGCCACCGTCTGCCGATGGGATGCACCACCCGGACCAGTTCGCCTTACCCACCTGCGCCTGCCCGGCGGTGCTGGTTGCGGTTCGTGCGCCAGGTAGGAAATCCACTCCTCGATGTCGTCCTCGAGTTGTGCAGCGACCGACTTTAGGTCTTTGGCCCGTACGTGTGTGCCGGCTTCACGCTTGGCGCTGAGGGTGATGCCAGTACAGACTGGGATGCCTCTCCACACTTCAAAAGTCAACTCGGCGTTGGGCTGTCCGTCGTCGTTGAGGTGGCGGCAGATGACGGGTGATGGCACCCCGACGTCACCAATCAACTCGATGCTGGACTTGCTCGGCTCTTCGAGTTCGACGACTCTGCCGTCGGCGTAGCGAATCTGGTGCAGCACGCGGCCTCCTTGTCTGCGTCAATCAAAAGTCTCTCGGTGACGTAGACACTAACACTGTGACGCGTCACTATTCAAGTACCAGTGAACGACGGCGACCACCAACGAACACCGGCGGACTTTGAAAACTCCACAGCGAAGCAAAGCAAAACCTCTGCACAACAACGGAATCCCGCAGGAGAGGGGGTGACATGCAAACACGTGAACTTATGCGACACCTCGTCCCCATCGAGGACGCGCAGACTGAACTGGGCGGCATCGGCCGCACCACCTTGTACCGGCTCATCGAAGAGGGACACCTCGTCCGAGCCCGAATCGGCCGCAGGGCCTTCATTACTGGCGACAGCATCGCCGCCTATATCCAGACCATCACAGGAGACTGATGTCCGAAAAAGAAAACCGCCCCGGGGGCAACGGGGCGGAATCCACAACAGGCTGCAACCACTATATCCAACAACTCCGACAACGCCGGAGCACCTCGGCCCGCCTGCCCGCCCTGGACTGCGGACACCGCGACCCGTGGACCTGCCGACACGACACGGTCACCGTCACCGACCAATACATCGACGGCTTCCGGGACGCCGCACTTCATCTACTCGCCAGCGGGATGACACCCGCGCCGAACCTGGACGCCATGCGCGCGCTGTGGCGACGGGGAGGTGCAGAACGCGACCTGGTGCGGGCCATCGCCGAGCGATGGGAGATTGCCGCGTGACGGCATTGTCGCAGGGATTCGGCCGCCGCGCATACCCGAACCCGGACACCGAGGAACCGGGAACGTTCCCACATAGGGGTGCGGAACGTTCCCAACCCTCTGACCTGCACGTTGTCGACGGCGTTCCCGAACCGTTCCCGGTACGAAATCCCGAGTGCGGGTACGTCGACATCGCAGCTCTGCTCGACGACGGCATCCCGGAACCACCGACACCTCTGATTTGCCCGCGCAGCGACGGCATCGGCCTGTTCTACGCCGGTCAGTACAACGTGGTGTTCGGCGACCCGGAGTCGGGCAAGACATTGCTCTGCGACTACGCCACCGTCACGGTCCTCAAAGCCAACGACCGAGTGCTGCGGCTGGACCTCGACCACAACGGCCCAGACTCAACAGTCAACCGCCTCATCGGATTCGGAGCCGACGAGAACGTACTACGAGATTCTGACCGCTTCCTCTACGTCGAACCCGTCGACCGCGCACAAGCATTCGCCGTAGTTGACGACATGGCCGACTGGGAACCAACGCTGGTCGTCATCGACAGCATCGGCGAACTACTGCCGCTGTTCGGCGCCGGTAGCAACTCCGCCGACGAGTTCACCGACGTACACACCCGCATTATCAAGCCACTGACCAGAACCGGGGCATGCGTCGTCGGCATCGACCACCTCGCTAAGGGTGCTGACTCCCGAGCTTTCGGGCCGACCGGCACGGCAGCCAAGAAACGAGCCATCGGCGGCACCAGCATCCGCGTCAAGGTCGACAGCGCATTCACACCCGACAAGGGCGGGTCGGCGTACCTGACGATTCACAAGGACCGCCACGGCGGCCTGCGTCGACACTCACCCTCCGGAGACAAGGAACCGATGTGCGGCAAGTTCGTCATCCTCGGCGAACACGTGGTCGTGCAGGCCCCGATGGCCGACGACCGCAATCCCGAAGAAGCGCCAGACCCGGCCGACATCGAGGCACTGGCAGCACTCAACCCACCACCCGCGTCGGTCAAAGACGCACGAGAACGCCTCGGGTGGCGAAACGACAGAACAGGCAAGGCATTCCGCGCATGGAAATCAACACAGAAGGAGCACCACCAATGACCGAACTAGAACCCGTCGACGGCAGCGTCTACGCCTACCAATGCAGTCCGCACGAGAACTTGGTGTACGTCACCATCGCCGGACCCGACGAGGACAAGCCCATGATTGTCGCGTTCGACAGCCACGACCTCGACCACCTCAAATCCGCACGCAAGGAACTGCGCTCAGGAATCAAGGCAGACCCCGACCCCGGCACAGTCTTAGCCATCCTCAACGCATCCCGCGCCGACACCTTCATCCACGACCGCGTGGAGTACCGCTACAACCCGCTGGCCGGTGAATGGGTCGCATGGGGACGCGTCGACATCACATGACTAGACGCCCAAAATCCCGCCACTGCCTCAAGTGCCGTGCGACTACCCGGTCTGTCACCGGGTACTGCGCGGCGTGCCGACCCGCAGACGCCATCCCGGCAATCCACCGAGACCGCGACACCATCAGTTTCGCCGGCCTCTCCTTCACCCCGGCCCAAGCAATCGCGCTGGCCAACAACATCATCGACACCCTTGAAAGGAACCACCCATGAAGATTGAGATTCTGCGTGTCCTCGGGACCCGCGCACAGCACCCCGCCATCCTCGCCATCGTCGACGGGTTCACCGTCCGCTGGTCACCGCGCGATGACTGGTCCTGCACCTGCGACGAACTCCAGTTCCCCGAGTGCCCGCACATCCCGGCAATCGAGAACGTCATCGCACCCCGCATCCTCGGCGGCACCAAGTGACTGAGGCATTCATCGACCTGACCAAGCACGTGAGGCTCAACCTCGAAGACGACGGTCTCCGCGTCGGCCTCGTCCCCCACGACGGTGGTATCGCCATCCTGCTCACCCTCACCACCGACCTGGGCAAGTTCGTCGTCGGCCTCAACCCTGGACACCTGCAAGTCCTCTGGGCCGTGCTGCGCAACATCGCCACCTACAGCCCCGAGGAATACCAGAAGGCGTACACCGAACTCCTCGCCCTCGCACAGCAGGAGGAGCCGTGACCCTCAAGCCGTGCATCGCCTGCGGCGAACCCACCGACCAGTCCCGCTGCCCCGACCACCGACTGCACGAGCCCCGGACCAAGAAGGAACGGGGCTACGGCTGGCACTGGGACCAGCTCTCACGACGAGCACGACGACTGCAACGGTTCTGCACCGACTGCGGAGCCGCCGACGACCTGCAACTCGACCACCTCCCGAGCGCGTGGGAACGAAAGGCCAAGGGCCTTCGCATCCGCCTTGGCACTGACGCTGAGGTCGTCTGTCGCGGCTGCAACGTCAAGCGTGGCTGCGCACGCCCCGGCAGCCCCCGAGCCACCCAGGCCGGGAGGGGTCAACCCGACGCCGCAAGCCCGGATGGCAAGGCGCAGGGGGCAATGAACTTGACTGGTGTCAAGTCTTGAGGTCGGGTAACAAGGGCAAATTGCTGAATGGGCAAACGCCTTTGCCATTTTCTCCGCGGTCGTCGGTGGAGTCGGAGCGGTTCGTGAAGTTCTGTGAACGGTTCGTGCGGGTGCCGAAGGGCACTGGCGCTAAGGGTGTGTTCCGGCCGCGTGATTGGCAGATGGACATTGCCTCCGATGTGCTTGATAGCGGTGCCCGCACGGTCGGCTTGATGCTGCCGAGAGGTTCCGGGAAAACAACGCTGAACGCCGCGATTGCCCTCTATGTGTTCTTCTGCTGGGGGGAGGGCGCCAACGTCGATGTGTTCGCCGTGGATGAGCGTCAGGCAGGGCTGGCGTTCTCGGCGGCTAAGCGCATCGTGGAGTTGTCGGAAGATTTGTCGTCGCGCTGCTACGTGTACGCCGACAAGTTGGTGTTGCCGCTGACGGACAGCACTTTCCAGGTGATGCCCGCCTCACCGGCCGCTGCCGAGGGCCGCGACAGTGTGTTGACCATCTGCGATGAGGCCGGGGTGATTAACCGTGACCTGTTCGAGGTGGTTCAACTGGCTGCCGGTAAGCGGGAACGCTCAGTGTTGGTGGCCATCGGTACTCCGGGGCCGAATCTTGAGGACCAGGTGTTGCTCTCGCTGCGAGAGTACGCGCGTGACCACCCGGAGGACTTGTCGCTGCGTTGGCGTGAGTATTCGGCAGCGGGTTTCGAGGACCACCCCGTCGACTGCGAACACTGCTGGGAGATGGCCAATCCGGCGTTGGACGACTTTCTGCACCGAGACGCCCTGCATGCGTTGTTGCCGCCGAAAACGCGGGAAGCGACGTTCCGCCGCGCGCGGCTGTGTCAGCTCCCTCCGGAGGCGGACGGCGCGTTCCTGCCCGCTGGCGTCTGGGATGGGCTGTCGACCGGGGAGGGTATCCCCGAGGGTGCCGAGGTTGTCGTCGCGCTCGACGGTTCGTTTGGTGGCGCGAACGCGGACACCACCGCGCTACTGGTCGGAACGGTGTCAGCTACACCGCATTTTGACGTACTGCGGGTGTGGGACGGCAACGGTGACCCGGATTGGCGGGTACCCGTCGCTGAGGTGGAGAACGAGATACGGATGGCGGGACGCCGATGGCGCACCGTCGAGGTAGTCGCTGACCCGTTCCGCTACAACAGGACGTTGCAGGCACTTGAAGCGGAGAAGTTGCCGGTAGTTGAGTTTCCGCATTCACCGTCACGACTCACAGCAGCCACGAGTGACCTGTACTCGGCCGCTATTGACGGGCGAATGTCGCACAGCGGCAACGCGACTCTCGCCGCGCATGTCGCGGCTGCGGTGATTGTTGAGGATGCACGAGGTATCCGTCTATCGAAGGCGTCACGCTCGCGTGCTGCACGAAAAATTGACTTGGCCAGCTGTCTGGTCATGGCCCATTCCCGCGCCACCTGGCGTGCGACCCACAAGAAACGAAAGAGAGCAGTAGGTTTCAGATGAACGATTTACTTACCACGTTGTTGCAGAAGGTGGACGAGCCCGCCGCGAAATATGCGGACCTCGAACGCTATTACACGGCGACGCAGCCGTTGACGTTCCTTTCGCCGGAGGCGAAAACCGCTCTGGGGGACAGGTTCGGCCGGATGGCGGCGAACCTTCCCCGCCTGGCCGTCACCAGTCTGGCCGAGCGGCTCCGTGTCACAGGCTTTGATGGTGTCGACGTGTTTGACGACTGGCAGCGCAACGACATGGATGAGCTGTCCGCTGTCGCTATCCGCGAAGCCCTCCTCCTAGGTTCCGCATACATCTTGGTATGGGCCGACCGTTACGGCCGCCCACAGGTGAGTGTGGAGTCGGCGAAGCAAATGTCATGTCTGCGTGACCCTGGCACGAGACGCATCACGCATGCGCTGAAGCGTTGGGAGACAGCCACAACGACGGAGGCGGTGCTTTACGGGCCGGACGAGATTGTGCGTTACCGGGCCAACGCCACCGGGGCCACGACGAACGGCTTTCGTGCTGTGGAGTCCATCGCCAACCCGTTGGGGGTGCCTCCGGTGGTCAGGTTGCTGAACTCTGACCGCATCCTCCACGAGGGGGTTTCTGAGATAGAGGATTTGAAACCGGTTGCGGACCTGCTGAACAAGCTGTTGGCGGATTTGGCTGTTGCGTCAGAGTATTCGGCGCGTAGCCGCCGCTGGGCCACCGGCCTGGAGTTGGACGAACGGCCCATCCTCGACGACGACGGCAACGACACCGGCGAGACCGAGACGGTGAATCCCATCGACGAAGGCATGCGGATGATGGTCTCTGAATCCGAAAACACCAAGTTCGGTCAACTGGATGGGGCGGACCTCGCCGGCTTCACCAACGCCGTCGACATTGTGTTGGGTATGGTGTCTGCCACGTCGGCGATGCCGATGCATTACCTCGGAGTGATGAACAATCAGCCGGCCAGCGCCGACGCGCTACGCGCCAGCGAAGCATCACTGACCGCGAGAGCTGAAGCGCGCCAAAAGCAGTTCGGGCGGGCATTCGAGGACGTGGCCCGCCTCATCGTGGCTGTACGGGACGGGGTGGACCCGCTCAACGTCGATGTCCGGGTGAAGTGGGCTGACGCGTCCACCCGCTCCGTCGCCCAGGAAGCGGACGCGGTGACCAAGATGTTCGCCGCTGGTCTGCTGCCCGCCTCCTACGCCCTGCAACGACTCGGCTACAGCGACAGCGAGATTGAGGCTATCCGTATCGCCCGACGCACCGAAGCCCTCGACACGGTGGGCGTCAACCTGCAAGCCCTGCCGAGGTCGGCGTGACCGCCGTCGAGGACTTCCAGTCCGAAACCGAAACCCTCGCCGCTACGGTGCAACGACACGTCCTGGCGCTGTACGCCGCCTATCTTGCCGGGGAGCTGCCCGAGCAGGATGTGGTGCCGCTCATCGTCGCTGCCATCAACCAAGCCACCTCGGCGGCTGTGGCTTTGGGAGATGTGTGGATGGTCGCGCAGATTGAGGAACGGACCGGCGCAGCCGCATTAGCGACGGGTGTTCCGCCGACCGACGACGCCGACAGGCTCACGAAAGCTGTCAGCACTGTCCTCGCTGAGCGTGACAGCGCGTCACTCTCAAATGACCCTGCCGTCGCCCGCCTGGACCGGCTGGCGCGGTCGGAGACATTCGAGGCCGCCCAGAACGGGACGTGGCAGGCGATGCAGCAACAACCCCTCGTCGAGGGCTGGGCACGGCAATTCGACGGTGCCGCATGCGAGTTGTGTACGTGGTGGGCCCGTCTCGGCCCAGACGGCCCGAGGGTTTGGCCGAAAGCCCACCCTTTCCAACGCCATAAGGGCTGCAACTGCCAACCCCGAATCGTGCTGACCGACAACATCAAATCCACCGGATACACCAGAAGATTGGAGAGAAATGCCCGAGCAAGCTGAAGACACGGACACCCCCGACGACCTTCCCCTGCAATCGCAGGAAACGGGAGACGAACCCGATTTGGAATCGGGAAACCCCGAAGGGTCAGATTTGGAATCGGACCCCGACATGTTCCCACTTGCCTACGTCGAACAACTGCGGCAGGAGAACGGCCGCTACCGGCAACGGGCACAACAGGCCGACACGTACGCCGAACGACTGCACACCGAATCAGTTCGGGCGACAGGCAGATTGGCCGACCCCACCGACCTGCCGTACGTCGAGGACCACCTTGTCGACGCCGACAAGCTGGCTGGCGCCATCACCGAACTACTCAACCGCAAACCGCACTTGGCGGCACGCCGCGCATCCGGCGACATCGGGCAGGGACACAACCCCTCGTCGGGAACCGTGGACCTCGCCGCGATATTGCGGGGTACCGGCTAATACCCTCAGGGGGTATTCTGTAGGGGTCGGTCCTGGTGGCCGGCCCCTACAGCGTCCTGGCGGCGATGGGTTCCCAGACCCCCAAAAGGGTCGCATTTGAAACGCGACCCTTTGCCAAGCAAGGACATTCCAATGACTGAAACCACTGCCGCCAATCCCGAGCTGCTCGCCGACCAGGTATCCAGCCTGCTCGTTCAGCCTCTCGAAGCCGCCTCCGTCGTCCTCTCCAGCGGCCCCCGAATCTTCGACACCTCCGGCGTTCTCCGCATCCCCAAGCTGGTCTCCGGCTCCACCCCCACGTTTATTGGAGAGGGGCAGCTAATACCTGACACCGCAGACGTGGACTTTAGTGAGCTCGTCTTGATGCCGACTGAGCGCAAAAGCATCAAAACCATCCTGAAGTACACCGATGAGTTGGTGCGACAGTCCGTCATCGGCATTGACGCGGTGTTGAAAGCCCGTCTCGTCAAGGATGTTTCAGACGCCCTCGACGATGCCTTGCTGAAGGGCACCGGGGCATCGGACACCATCACCGGCATCATCAACCAGCCCGACGTCCAGACCCATGTGTGGGACCCCACGGACCCGGATTCCATGCTGGACGCCATCGGCCTGGCCGTTGCCGCCGAGGTGACCCCGAATCGGTGGTTCCTTAACGGTGCCGATTTTGTAAGCCTGAGGAAAATCAAAGAGACCACCGGCAGCAAGAAGTACGTGCTGGAGTCCGACCTGACCAAGGACGCCACCTACCGACTGTTCGGAATCCCGGTCACGGTCACGAACAAGCTAGCGCCGGGTGACGCCATCTTGGCTGACATGTCGCAGGTGGCCATCGCCCGCGACATCGCACCCTCGGTGAAGGTGCTCACCGAGCGGTACGCGGAGTACGGGCAGGTTGGCTTGCGCGTGGTCACACGATACGACCTCGGCTTGCTGCACCCCGAAGGTGTCATCTACCTGACTGAGGACGGCAGCTAAGTGGCGGTAGAGCCCGACCAGGTGGCGGCGTTCCTCGGGAAACCGGAGGACGCCGCCATCCTGGCGACCGCCGAACAGGCCATCCCCGTCGTCACCGTGATGGTCCGGGCCTACGTGCGCGGCAACGGTGATTGGGAGCCCAACGAAGAGGTGGAGGCGGTCATCGTCACCGCAGCGGCCCGCATGGTGTCCAACCCATCCGGCCTCTCTCACGACGAAACAGCCGGCCCCTTCACCCGGTCGGTGCGCGGCGCATTCCAGGGCTGGACGCTGGCAGAATTGTGCGTCTTGAACCGCTACCGGAAACGGGCACTGTGACCACGGTTGGCTGGCACACGGTCGACCTCGGAGCCGTAGACGCCGAGTGAAACCCCGTCGTCGCCTACACGCCCCCGCTCGAAGACCCAGGCACACCCACCACGGTCTTCGGGTGGGGGTCCGCCCAAGCCGACGAACCCGAGATAGGGCGAGTCATTCACGACCTCGACCTGTTCGTGCCCGCCGACGTGCTCGGAGCACCACAGGACGTTGTCGACCTTCCCGAAGGGCAGTTCGAGGTCGTCGGCTGGCCACTGGATTGGACACACGGCCCGCACCGCTACGAACCAGGCAAGGTCGTCCAACTTAAACGAGTGACAGGCTGACTGAACAGCAATGCGCCCCGGCCACCCGTGATGGAGGCCGGGGCGCACTGGTTATTGCGGGCTAGTTGGACTGTCGATAGGCGGTGTGGCGGCGGATTGCGCTGCCGAGCATGTGGTGGATTCGTTCGGCTTCCTCGACTGTCAGCCAAGCCTCGACCCCACCACCCTCCCCGTTCTGGTCGTTGTACAGGCCGATCATCAATTCGTCCGGGACTCGTTCCCGGTCATCAATATCAACCCAAACGCTCAGGTAGCGCGTGCGCTGCGGGATTGCGGTCGGCAGGCACCCAGAGAGCCGGGTTTCCCCCTTCCACACGTGGTTACCGATGCTCTCGCACTGTCCTGATGTGCAGCCGTCGAGGCCGCAGCGGAACTTGTTGTCGCTCATCGCTGTACCCACCCGTCGACAAGTGCAGCCGATTCCAGCAGAAGCGCTGCCAAGACGCGCGCCTGGTCGGAGTTCAGGCTTGCCGGTGCCCCGTCGATGTATACCGATGGCGCTTCACCATTGCTGCCGTCGTCGATGTGGCCGTCACGGTCCTGCACGCAGGCAGTGCTGACGAACACGTCGGAGTCGATGACGTGGCGGTTGTAGCCGAGGATGACCCGGCGACCTTCACCGCCAGAACCCCAATCGTCGATTGTGTCTGCGCCTGGCGGGGGAGCGGGGTCGGCTGGCCGGGGGCGGTAGGTAGTAGTCACGGAAAGTCTCCTTCAGAGTTTGTGTCGGTCTGTTTGAGTTTCGTTGTCACGAGGCAGTCACATGTCGTGCGGGATAGATGACTGAACACCCGCGAACAACGGAGAACATTGACGGTTGAAACAGATTGAGACACAACGGAAAAGGGAGCGCCGTCTATACGTCCGCGAACACCCGCGAACGTACCTGTAGGGACTTAAAATCCGCCAAGTGTCGGTTCGAGTCCGACTGGGGGCACGGGCGTTTTCGCAGGTAGACGCAGTATTCGCGCCGAACACGCTGCTGGCGTCTGGCGTTGAAAGTTTCATCAGCATCGCGTCACCGAGGAACTTCGACCAATACCTAGACTCCGAGAATGCGCATGCCCCGCAGAATCGCAGAGTTCAACAAGCGAGTCACCAATCCGGCGGCTCGCACGATCACGCCGTGGCTTCCGAACCTCGGGACGCTCGAGCACATCGGGCGGAAGTCGGGTAAGCGATATCGAACGCCCCTTTTGGTCTTCAAGACCCATGATGGATACGCCGTCCTCATTGGCTACGGCCCACACACGGACTGGTTGAAGAACGTGCTGGCCGGCGGACCCACAGTGCTGCGTAAGCGTGGACGCGCTGTCGCGCTCGTCAACCCGCGGGTGGTGAGTAAGGCCGAGGCCGCCGACCTCGTCATTCCGCGTTCTCGGCCATTCTTCCGAGCGTTTCCCTACAACGAGGCAGCCGTGTTGCTAACGAGAGCCGGCGGATCCTCGGGCTGACTCAAATCCGCCAAGTGTCGGCTCGAGTCCGACTGGGGGCACCGAAAGCTCGGTCGGGAGAGAGTCTTGGCTGGCCGCCCATGACGCCAGCACGGCGAGGCTGTCCGCAGCCGGTGACCCGGCGGGTGCGGTGTAGACGTTCAAGTGCATCTCGGGCTCGCCGGCGAGTTGCATGGACTCGTAGTCCAGGTCGAGTCGGCCGACGACGGGATGGTGCAGGCGTTTGCGTCCGGTCCGCAGCACTCTCACGTCATGCGACGCCCACCGCTGCCGGAAGGGCTCGCTGCACGTGGATAGTTCGCCGATCAGCGCGATCAGTTCTTCGTCGTGCGGGGTGCGGCCGGCCTCCATGCGCAGCTTCGCAGCGATATCGCGCACGATCCTGTCGTAGTCGACGAAAAAGGCCCGCGCTGCCTCGGGTTCGAGATACACGAACCGCGCGACGTTAACCGGGCGTCTTGTCCCGGCCAATATCGGTGAGTACAGCGCACGGGCTAGGTGGTTCATGGCGAGCACGTCGAAGCGGCAGTTGCGGATCCACGCCGGTGCGTCGCCAATCGCGTCGAGGACCTGTCGGAGCTCCGGGCGCACCGTCATCTCGGTCTTGGCGCGGCGCGCTGTCCTGGGCTTCCCGCAATGGCACGCAAGGTGGCGCAGGTGCAGGCGTTCGGCCTCGTCGAGCTGCAACGCGGAGGCAACTGCGTCGAGTACCTCAGGCGAGGCTCCCGCTAGACTTCCGCGTTCGATCCGCACGTAATAGTCGACCGAGATCCCCGCCAGCAGCGCGACCTCCTCCCGCCGAAGACCTTTGACCCGGCGGTTTCCGCCATAGGCGGGCAGCCCCGCGCGCTGGGGTGTGATGCGGGCGCGCCGCGACCTGAGGAATTCCCGAATCTCGGCGCGCACCTCCGTCGTGGTCATCTCTTCACCGTAGAGCCGTCCCCCTTGAGACGGGAGGTACTGCGGGTGCCCCGATGATCGCCATGACCGGTGCGCCGGACGTTCAGACGCCCGACGCGGTCGTGGCGATCCCACCGTCGACCGGGACGATGGCCCCGTTCACGTACGCCCCGGCCCTGCTGGCGAGGAACACGGCAACACCGGCCATGTCGTCGTTGCGGCCGAGTCGACGCAGGGGCGTGGCCGCCCGAATCACGTCGCCCATCGCATCCAGCGTGCCCGCCATCATCTGCGACGGAAAGACCCCCGGGGCAACGGCATTCACTGTCACGTGCTGCGGCCCGAGCTCTCGCGCCAGCACCCTGGTGAGCTGGTGCAGTGCCGCTTTGCTGCTGGCGTACGAGTAGTTGGGTGATTGCGCGACGTGAATGGCGGCGATGCTGCCGATATTGATGATTCGCGCCGGATCGTCGGCGGTGCCTGCGCGCGCAAGCGCAGGGAGTAGCGCCTGCACCAACCAGAACGGTGCTTTGAGGTTGAGGTCGAGAACGGTGTCCCAGGCCTCGTCGGGGAAGGTCGCCAGCGGCTCACGCCACATCGCTCCCGCGTTGTTGACCAGGATGTCAAGGTGGTCGTAGTCGGTGGTGATGATCTCGGCGAGACGCCGACATTCGTCGTGGCGAGAGAGATCGGCCGGGATGGCCCGCACCTCGCCGAACTCGGACAGCAGCTCTTGAGTCTGCGCGCACGCCGCCGCCCTGCGGGAGCTGATGATCACGCGAGCGCCGGCGTGAAGAAGACCGCGGGCAATCATGGTGCCGATTCCACTGGTGCCACCGGTGACGAGCGCCGTCTTGCCCGAAAGGCCGAAAAGATCGGTGTGAGAGGTGACTTGAGCACCAAACATCAACAGCTCCCATCAGTGAAGTCACGGTCATTAGCGAACCGATCACCCAGACGCTAAGCCACGGCTGCTGTCACGAAACAGATTCCGGTGGTACAGGCACTCGCAGAGCCTCCCACGTTGCGGCACCGCCCCAGGACCCCCGACGAGCGCTCACTCTTCACGCTGCTGTTTCCGTGCGTAACACGCTGGTAGCACGCGGCAGATAACTTGCCTCTCGACAGACCTCCGCGTCGGAGGTCGAATGCCCGGCAGGAGCGCAGAAAGCATGGTCGTACGCGGCAGCTCGTTCGCGATGGTGATGTCCGGCATCACCTTCACGGTCGAAGAGTGCCTGCGTGCCATTTCCTCGCAACGAGTGCCAATGGCGCTGCTGTCGATCACCAGAGAGCGCGAGCACCACTAGCCACGCCACCCGTGTGCCCGGAGTCGGGCACCGTCCTCTTCAGGCCGCGCCAACTGAGTCGATCCAGCACCACACCAGCGGATCACTCATCACCTTTGTCGCACCGAACAGCGTTGGGGCTAATCCCACGCCGGTCCCGCGACCCTCGATCTCGCAGCATCGTCTGCACAGCTGGAAGCGAAACACCATGTCCATCAGCTCATTACCCGAAACCCCGACCGTCGCCGTCCCCACAGCCACATCGACACGCCTCTACAACGACGACCTCGCACCGGTCACCAACCGCAACTGGGGCGTCTACAACTTCTTCGCCATGTGGATGCAGGACATCCACAGCATCACCGTCTACACGTTCGCCGCATCGCTGTTCTTCATGGGGCTCAACGGAGGTCAGGTCTTCATCGCACTCACCGTCAGCGTGCTGATCATCTGGGGGCTGATGAATCTCAGCGGGATCGCCGGACAGCGCACCGGCGTTCCCTTCCCGGTGTTGGCCCGCTCCAGCTTCGGGATCTGGGGAGCCAACATCCCCGCACTGATCCGCGCCGGCATCGCCGTCATCTACTACGGAATCCTGACCTACCTGGGTTCCACCGGCCTGCAGATCGCCGCACTGCGAGTGGCTCACGATGCCGTCGAACCACTCACGCACCCAACGTTTCTCGGTCTGCACGCGCTCGGGTGGATCTGCTTCGCTGCCATGTGGGTGATCCAGCTGCTGGTCGTCCGCCACGGAATGGACGCGGTCCGCAGGTTCCAGGACTGGGCCGGACCGGCCGTCTGGGTGGTGATGTTCGCGCTCGCCATCTGGATGATCGTCAAGGCGGGCGGCAACGTGTCGTTCGACCTGAGCCCCGACCAGGCCCACGGCTGGGATCTCACCTACGAGATGTTCGCCGCCATCGCATTGAACGTCTCGTTCTTCGCCACGTTCCTGGTCAACTTCGCCGACTTCGGACGTCTCGCGCCGAACGAGAAGACGATCAGCCGCGGCAATTTCTTCGGACTGCCCGTCAACTTCGTGATGTTCGCGATCGTCGCCGTCACCGTGACCTCGGCGAGCATCGTGGTGTTCGGTGAGGCGATCACCGACCCCGTGAAACTCATCGAGAAGACCGACAGCACAGCTGTCATCCTGTTCGGCGCCCTGGTCTTCACGATCGCCACCATCGGCATCAACATCGTGGCGGACTTCATCTCGTGTGCGTACGACTTCTCCAATGTGGCACCCAAACACGTCAACTTCTTTCGCGGCGGTTTGATTGCCGCCGTGCTGTCGGTGCTGCCGCTCCCGTGGCACCTGTACAACAATCCGGAGTCGATCGCCTACTTCGTCGGCGGGCTCGGAGCCTTCCTGGGGCCACTGTTCGGAGTGCTCATGTCCGACTACTGGATCATCCGCAGAGGACGCGTCGACGTCGCGGAACTCTTCCGAGCGGACCCGGGCGGCAAGTACTACTACACGCGCGGCTTCAACCCGAAGGCGCTGATCGCGCTGGTTCCGGCGACCGTTGTCGCTGCCGTCCTCGCGTTGGTTCCGGCGTTCGGGGTTTGGGCACCGTTCTCGTGGGCGATCGGCGCCATCCTGGCGACCGCGTTCTATCTCCCGATGGCGTGGAGCACGCGTCGGAACGCCGAGGTGACGGCATGACGCATATTGTCGTGATGAACTGCAACACAAGCGAATCAATGACAGCCGAGATCGGCCGTCACGCGCGGATGTGCGCCCGGCCCGGCACCGTCATCGACGCGTGGCAGCCGCGCTGGGGCCCGGAATCAGCCGAAGGGTATTACGACAGCTTCATCACCGCGGCCGCCGTTCTCGACCGTCTCCACGAACTCCCATCGAGCGTCGACGCAGTGGTCATGGCCGGATTCGGGGAGCACGGCCGCGAAGGAGCTCGGGAACTGCTGTCGATCCCTGTCGTCGACATCACCGAAGCCGCAGCACAATTCGCCATGCTGTTGGCGCCACGCTACGGAGTGGTCACGACACTGGGCCGTGCCTGTGCGCAGATCCATGACAGTCTGACCACGGCCGGGCTGATGTCACGCTGTGCGGCGATCGAAGCAGCGGAGTTGGGCGTCCTGGATCTCGAGGCCGACCCCGAGGCTGCCGTCGACGCGATGCACACCGCGGGCCGGCGGGCGATCGACGCCGGCGCCGAAGCTTTGGCACTCGGATGCGCAGGCATGGCCGGGATGAGCGATCGACTCAGCGTAAAGCTGGGGGTTCCCGTCGTCGACGGCGTCACTGCGGCCGTGTCCATCGCGGAGAGTCTCGTGGCTCTCTCGTTGACCACCAGCAAGATTCGAACCTATGCCGCCCCGCGTCCCAAGCATCGGGTCGGGTGGCCGATCTCGAAGGAATCCGGAGACACCGATGTCTGACACCGTCCCACTGATCGACCTCGCCCAGGCCCGCGGCAGCGCGCAGGACCGCCGACGACTGGCCCGCCAGATCGACGACGCCAACTGCCACATCGGTTTTCTCGCCGTGGTCAACCATGGCGTCTCCGAGCAGTTGCTCGACGACATGTACGCCGTTACGGCCGAGTTCTTCGACAGCCACGAGAGTGTGAAAGTCGCGGTCCAAGCCGAACCCGACACGAGCCGGGGCTACATGCCACCGAAATCTCGTGCGCTTGCGCGAACGCGGGGCAAGTCGACGCCGGCAGACCTAGTCGAGTTCTTCTCGATCGGCCTGCCCGACGTTCCCAGCGATGACGCGTGGTTCGTCGAAGCCCGTCGGCGTGGACACTTTCACGACAACATCTGGCCGACCACCCCCGGCTTCCGGGATATCTGGGAGCGGTACTACGCCGAGATGGCGGCGCTCGCGTTCGACATGATGCGGCTGTTCGCACTCGCGCTCGGCCTGGACGAGCACTGGTTCGACGACAAGGTCGATAAACCGATCAGCAATCTGTTCGCCAATCACTATCCACCGCTGGATGAAACGCCCGAAGCCGGCCAACTGCGCATCGGGGAGCACACCGACTACGGCAGCCTCACGTTGCTCTATCAGCGCGACGCCGTGGGCGGACTCGAAGTGCGACTCGACGAGGCGTGGGTTCCCGTCGCACCCATCGCCGACAGCTTCGTCGTCAACATCGGGGACCTGATGGCCCGGTGGACCAACGACAGGTGGACCTCAACCCTGCATCGCGTGCAGAACCCCACCCTCACCGGACCGGCCAGCCGGCGGCTGTCGCTGCCATTCTTCTGCCAACCCAACTACGACGCGGTCATCGAGACGGTCCCGACGTGTGTCAGCGCGCTGGCCCCGTCGAAGTATCCGATCATCACGGCCGGGCAGAATGTCACGGACAAGACCGGCGCGAGCTTCGCTGTCCGGACCTGATGGTCCGACGAGGCCGCACCGGCCGGTGGTCGATCGAACACCCAGGGCAGCCGAACCGATCTGCGGCGCAACAGGACTATCCACCCGAGGTAGCGGGGACCTAGGATCGCGATGACGGCGGGAGTGCGAAGCTGTCGGCACTCGTGTCGAGCCGTTTCGGATCTCGGTTGTCGATATCGGTTACCACCAAATACATTTCGGGCG
Source organism: Mycolicibacterium iranicum (assembly GCF_002101705.1). Classification (GTDB taxonomy): domain Bacteria; phylum Actinomycetota; class Actinomycetes; order Mycobacteriales; family Mycobacteriaceae; genus Mycobacterium; species Mycobacterium iranicum. The sequence continues at coordinate 40,233 of NZ_LQPC01000042.1, forward strand.
AACTGTCCAGATAGGCGACGAGGTCGCCGGCGCCCCAGGTTGGTGCCTGGCTGGCGTAACACACTTGCCCTCCCCGAGGGGAGCTCTGACAGATGAAGTTGCTTCCGAGGTCGGTGACTGTCGTGCGCGGTAGCGAGGAGCCCTTGTCGAGAACTTGGATCATTTCCGCGGACGGGGCGCCTCGCCTGTCCTCGTGCGCGGTGAACGCCACCGCTCCGGAGTCCAGCGTCGTGATGTTGCTGTAGCTCCAGCCCTGCCTGGTGAACATCGGGGTGGGTGCCGGCTGAACCGCACCGGTCTCGGCGGGGCTCTGTTGCAAAGATTGGCGGCAGTCAGAGGTAGGCTGTCGCTCTGCGCCGATCAGGCGGCTGCTGCGAAATGG
>NZ_LQPC01000043.1 GCF_002101705.1 Mycolicibacterium iranicum
GGAGCACCCAAAGGACCCACCCGACAACCCCCGAAACGACAACAGCCGAACCTACAAACGTAGGTCCGGCTGTCGCCGATGTCCTGAGACATCACACTGGCGCCCCCGGCAGGAATCGAACCTGCGACCTAGGGATTAGAAGGCCCTTGCTCTATCCAACTGAGCTACGGAGGCTGCGTCGAGGAGTGTATCGCGAGCACGGGCTGTGACCGCTGCGGCAACAGCGACTAAAGCCGCTCCGAGTCCGACGGGCGCCGACTAGTTTGGTGCGCATGAGCAATGCGCCGGACTTGGACGCGGCCGGACTGCCGGAGGAACTCAGCCCGCTCGACCAGATCCTGCATCGCGGGGAAGCCAATCCTCGCACCCGCTCGGGGATCATGACCGTCGAGCTCCTCGACACCACCCCCGACTGGGACAGGTTCCGCACCCGCTTCGAACACGCGTCGCGCAAGGTCCTTCGGCTGCGTCAGAAAGTCGTCACGCCCACCCTCCCTACCGCGGCGCCGCGCTGGGTGGTGGATCCCGACTTCAATCTCGACTTCCACTTGCGTCGTGTGCGCGTACCGGAGCCGGGCACCTTCCGCCAGGTGATGGATCTCGCCGAGATTGCCGCCCAGTCGCCGCTCGACATCTCGCGGCCGTTGTGGACGGCCACGCTGATCGAGGGGGTGGAGAACGGCCAGGCCGCCTTGATGGTTCACCTGAGCCACGCCGTCACCGACGGTGTCGGCGGTGTCGAGATGTTCGCCAACCTGTACGACCTCGAACGCGATCCACCGCCGCAGCCGGCGCCGCCGCTACCCGTTCCGGCGGACCTGTCACCGAACGATCTGATGCGCCGCGGGCTCAACCGCCTGCCCGGCACCATCGTCGGCAACATGCGCAACGCTGTCGTCGGTGCCGTCAAAGGTGTCGGCCATGTCGTTCGCGACCCGATGAACCGGCTGGGCAGCGCATTCGACTATGCGATGTCGGGGGTCCGCGTGGTCGGCCCGGTCGCCGAGCCGTCGCCGATCCTGCGGCGGCGCAGCCTGTCGACGCGCAGCGAAGCCATCGACATCGAGTTCGGCGACCTGCACCGGGCCTCGAAGGCGGCGGGGGGCTCCATCAACGATGCCTACCTGGCCGGTCTGTGCGGCGCGTTGCGGCTCTACCACCAGGCCAAGGGCGTACCCGTCGACACGCTGCCGATGGCCGTTCCGGTCAACTTGCGCTCCGACGACGACCCCGCCGGGGGCAACCGCTTCGCCGGGATCAACCTTGCGGCACCCATCGGTCTGTCCGACCCCGAGGCCCGCATCCAGAACATCCGCTCGCAGATGACCAGTAAGCGCGACGAACGCGCCCTCGACATGGTCGGCGCGATCGCGCCCGTGGTCAGCCTCCTGCCCGACAGCGTGCTCGAATCGATGGCCGGATCAATCGTCAACTCCGACGTGCAGGCGAGCAATGTGCCCGTCTATGCGGGAGACACCTTCATCGCCGGCGCAAAAGTGTTGCGCCAGTATGGTCTTGGGCCGCTGCCCGGCGTCGCGATGATGGTGGTGCTGGTCTCGCGGTCTGGCTACTGCACGATCACCGCCCGCTACGACCGGGCCTCCATCACCGATCCGGATCTGTTCGCGCAGTGCCTGCTGGCCGGATTCGACGAGGTTCTCGCCCTCGGTGGTGACGGCCGGGCGACGCCCGCCACGTTCACCGAGTCCTCCGAAGACACCGAATCCCAGCAAAGCACAGTGAATCTGAACGGAAGTGGCCAGCAGTGACGACACCGGGCAGCGGGGAGATGCGTCTCCCAGGATCGGTCGCCGAGGTGCGGGCTAGCGAAAGCGGACCGCATATCGGGGCGTTCTTCGACCTCGACGGGACGCTCGTCGCCGGGTTCACCGGCGTGATCATGACGCAGGACCGGTTGCGGCGCAGGCAGATGTCGGCGGGTGAGTTCATCGGCATGGTGCAGGCCGGCCTGAACCACCAGCTGGGCCGGTCCGAATTCGAGGATCTCATCGGCAAGGGCGCCCGCATGCTGCGCGGCAACTCGGTCGATGACGTCGACGAGTTGGCCGAACGACTGTTCGTCCAGAAGGTCGTCGGCAGAATCTATCCCGAGATGCGTGAGCTCGTCCGGGCGCACATGGCCCGCGGCCACACCGTCGTGCTCAGCTCGTCGGCGCTGACCGTCCAGGTCGAGCCTGTGGCCCGCTTCCTGGGGATCAACAACGTCCTGAGCAACAAGTTCGAGACCGACGACGATGGTCTGATCACCGGTGAAGTTCAGCGCCCGATCATCTGGGGTCCTGGAAAGGCAAGGGCGGTACAGGAATTCGCGGCTGCCAATAATATCGACCTTTCGAAGAGCTACTTCTACGCCGACGGCGACGAGGATGTCGCCCTGATGTACCTCGTCGGGAACCCACGCCCCACCAACCCCGAGGGCAAGATGGCGGCCGTCGCGGCGAAGCGAGGCTGGCCGATTCTGCGGTTCAGCAGCCGCAGCGGTGCGAGCCCCGCCTCGCAACTGCGCACCGTCGCGGGCATCGCGAGCATGGTGCCTATCGCGGCCAGCGCTCTCGGCGTCGGTCTGCTGACTCGCAACAGGCGCACGGGCGTCAACTTCTTCACCTCGACCTTCGGCCGGACCCTGCTCGACATCGTCGGCATCGACCTGCAGGTCATCGGCAGGGAGAACCTGACCGCTCAGCGGCCCGCGGTGTTCATCTTCAACCACCGCAACCAAGCCGATCCCCTCATCGCCGGCCGCCTTGTCAGCGACAACTTCACCTCGGTGGGCAAGAAGGAACTCGAGAACGATCCGATCGTCGGCACCCTCGGCAAGATCATGGACGCCGCGTTCATCGACCGAGACGATCCGCAGAAGGCCATCGAGGGACTCAAGAAGGTCGAAGATCTAGCACGCAAGGGGCTTTCGATCCTCATCGCGCCCGAAGGCACGCGCCTGGACACCACTGAGGTGGGCGCCTTCAAGAAGGGGCCGTTCCGCATAGCGATGTCGGTGGGGATTCCCATCGTGCCGATCGTCATTCGCAATGCGGAGGTGATCGCTGCCCGTGACTCGAGCACGTTCAATCCAGGAACCGTGGATATCGCTGTCTACCCGCCGATCTCGGTGGATGACTGGACGCACGACAACCTGCCCGAGCGCATCGACGAGATTCGCCAGCTCTATCTCGACACGCTGAAGGAGTGGCCGCACGACGAACTGAAATTGCCCGACCTGTACACGCGCGCCAAACCTGCCAAGAAGTCGGCCAAGCGTAAGGCGCCGGCCAAGAAGGCCGCCGCACCCAAGGGGCGGCCGTGAAGATCCGCGCCGACGACATTGCGGCCTACACCGCGGTTGGCGACACCCTGGTCCTCGCCGCAGGGTCCTCACCCGCCGAGGAGGCGCTGCTCAACGACTGGTTGGAGAGCCAGCGGCGCGCGCACCCCGAATCGACGATCGAGGTGCTCAGGCTGCCCGCCGACGACGATCCGCCACCGGCCACGCTCGCCCGGCTCGTCCAACTGCTGGGAGCCGACGAGGATCGATCCGTCGTCCCGGTCAGAGTGTTCTGGATCCCCGGCGGTCTTCCGACCCGCTCCAAAGTGGTGGCGCTGATCTCCGGCCGCGATACGTACCGTCCGCCGAAAGTGTTGCAGCACAGCATCCTCAAGCGTGATCCGTCCCGTGCACGTGTCGTCGCGGGCGAACCGGCCAAGGTATCCGAGCTGCACCAGCGCTGGAGCGAGACCACAGTCGCCGAGAACCCCAGGGAATTCGCCCGATTCGTGATCCGTCGCGCGATCCTGGCCATCGAGCGTGTCGAACTGCGCCTGCTCGGCCCCGAATACAAGTCGCCGCAGCTGATCAAGCCGGAAGTGCTCGCGTCGGCCCGGTTTCGGGAGGGGCTGGCGAAGATCCCCGGCGCGACCGTCGAACAAGCCGGCGAGATGCTCGACGAACTCAGCACCGGCTGGAGCCGATTCTCGGTCGACCTGATTCCGTCGCTGGGTCGCGCGATCTTCAGCCGCGGATTCGATCCGAACATCGACTACGACCGTGCCGAGGTCGAGGTCATGCGCCACGCGCTGGAAACCCATCCGGCGGTGCTGCTGTTCTCCCACCGGTCCTACCTCGACGGCGCGATCGTGCCCGTCGCGATGCAGGAGAACCGGCTTCCGCCGGTCCACACCTTCGCAGGCATCAACCTGTCGTTCGGGTTCATGGGCCCACTCATGCGCCGCTCCGGCGTCATCTTCCTGCGCCGCAAGCTCGACGACCCGCTGTACAAGTTCGTGCTGCGCCAGTTCGTCGGCTACATCGTCGAGAAGCGGTTCAACCTGTCCTGGGCGATCGAAGGGACGCGGTCGCGCACCGGAAAGATGTTGCCGCCCAAGCTCGGCCTGCTCGCCTACGTCGCCGATGCGTATCTCGACGGGCGCAGCGACGACATCCTGCTGCAGCCCGTGTCGATCAGCTTCGACCAGCTGCACGAAACCGCCGAGTACGCGCGGTACGCCCGCGGCGGCGAGAAGACTCCCGAGGGGCTGTCGTGGCTCGTCAACTACATCCGGGCGCAAGGGGAACGCAACTACGGCAAGATCTACGTGCGTTTCCCCGAAGCGGTGTCGATGCGCGAATACCTCGGAGAACCGCACGGTCCGATGACCACCGACGAGTCGGCCAAGCGTCTCGCGATGCAGAAGATGGCGTTCGAGGTGGCCTGGCGCATCCTTCAGGTCACGCCCGTCAACGCGACGGCACTGGTGTCCGCGCTGCTGCTCAGCACCCGCGGTGTGGCGCTGACGCTGGACCAGCTTCACCACACGCTGCAGGACTCGCTGGACTATCTCGAGCGCAAGCAGACGCCGATGACCAACAGCGCGTTGCGGTTACGCACTCCTGACGGTGTCCGGACCGCAGTCGACGCCCTGTCCAACGGACACCCGGTGACGCGGGTCGACGGTGGCACCGAACCCGTCTGGTACATCGCGCCGCAGGACGAGCTGGAGGCGTCGTTCTACCGGAATTCGCTCATCGATGCGTTCCTGGAGACCTCGCTGGTCGAGTTGGCGCTGGCCTACGCCTCCCGGGCCGAGTCGGATCGCCTCGAAGCGTTCTGGGCCCAGGTGATGCGGCTGCGCGATCTGTTGAAGTTCGACTTCTACTTCGCCGACTCCACGGCATTCCGGCAGCACGTGGCGGAGGAGATGTCGTGGCATCCGAATTGGGAAAGCCATATTGAATCCGGCGGCGAGCAGATCGACGCATTACTGAGGTCGAAGCGTCCGTCGATCGCCGGGCCGTTGCTCCGGCCGTTCTTCGAGGCCTATCAGATCGTCGCGGACGTGCTGCTCGATGCGCCGGCGGAAATTTCGGAGAAGGACCTGACGACCAAAGCGCTCGGCCTGGGCCAGCAGTACGTGGCCCAGGGGCGGGTGCAGAGCAACGAGTCGGTGTCTGCGTTGCTGTTCGTCACGGCCCGGCAGGTCGTCGCCGACCAGAAGCTGCTCGAACCGGCCGCCGACCTGGGCGAGCGGCGGCGAGCGTTCCGCAACGAACTGCGCGGCATCCTGACCGACATGGACAAGGTCGACGCGTACTCGCGGCAGCAGTTCTTCGAGCGGGAGCGCAGCCGCAGACAACTGCGCAACGCACCTGTGTCGTAGATCGCCTTCGACAAGGTCATACGCTGGCGTCATGACCTCGCCGGATCGGTTAGCAGCCCGCACCGTGCCCGTGTGGTCGGTGCTCTACGGGGTGGCGCTGCTGGCCGGGGTGACGGCGGCGGCTTTGTCTGCGCTGTCGCTGGCCGATGCACTGACTGCGACGGGCCTGCCCGACCCCGGCCCGACGACCACCTACGGCTTGCCGTTCGTCAAGGCAGCCGGGGAGATCGCCGCCGTGACGGCCGTCGGGTCGTTCCTGTTCGCGGCATTCCTGGTGCCACCCCAAAAGAGTCAGGTTCTCGACGCCGCCGGCTATCGCGCGCTGCGCATGGGCACGGTCGCCTCGGGCATCTGGGCGGTCTGCGCCGTGCTGATGGTGCCTCTGACGGTGTCCGATGTCAGTGGGCAGCCGCTGTCGACGAGGCTGAGCTTCGCCGATGTCTGGTCGGTGGCAGACCTGATCGAGATCGCCGGCGCCTGGCGGTGGACGGCCTTGTTCGCCATCCTGGTCACCGTCGTCAGCATTCCGGTGCTGCGCTGGTCATGGACGCCGTTGCTGTTCGCGGGTTCTCTGGTCACGCTTCTGCCGCTGGGCCTGACGGGACACTCGTCGGCCGGCGGCTCCCACGACGTGGGCACCAACAGCCTGCTCATCCATCTGATCGCCGGGGCGCTGTGGGCAGGTGGTCTGCTCGCGCTTCTCGCGCATGCGCTCAGAGGGGGCGAACACGCCGACGTCGCGGCGCGTCGATTCTCTGCGCTCGCACTGTGGTGTTTCGTGGCGATGGCGCTCAGCGGGGTCATCAACGCACTGGTGCGGGTTCGGCTGTCGGACCTGGTGAGCACCACCTACGGCGCGCTGGTCATGGTCAAGGTGGCGGCGCTGCTGACGCTCGGCGCCCTGGGCTGGCAGCAGCGCCGCAGGGCAGTGACTGCGTTGCAGAGCGACCCTGGAGCGCGCCGTGCGCTGATCCGCCTCGCCGTCGTGGAAGCGGTGGTTTTCGGTCTCACGTTCGGCGTGGCCGTCGCTCTCGGCCGCACACCTCCGCCCGCCCCGTTCGACCCGAACCTGTCGATCCCTGCCCTGGAGATCGGCTATGACCTGGCGGGCCCACCGACAGCGGCCCGGGTGCTGTTCGACTGGCGCTTCGACCTCGTCTTCGGCACGGCGGCGCTCGTGTTCGCGCTCGTCTACCTTGCCGCGGTGCGCAGGTTGCGGCGCCGTGGCGACGCATGGCCCACCGGACGAGTGGTGGCATGGTTGCTCGGCTGCCTGGTCCTGCTGCTGGCCACTTCGTCGGGCATCGGTCGATACATGCCCGCGATGTTCAGCATGCACATGATCGCGCACATGCTGTTGTCGATGCTGGCGCCGATTCTGCTCGTGCTCGGGGCTCCGGTGACGCTCGCGCTGCGCGCGCTTCCCGCCGCCGGACGTGATGCCCCGCCGGGTCCGCGGGAGTGGCTGCTGGCCGCACTGCATTCACGGGTCTCACAGGTGCTGACGAATCCGTTCGTCGCCACCGCGCTGTTCATCGTTGGCTTCTACGGCCTGTATTTCGGCGGCATCTTCGACGCCGTCGCCGGCAGCCACTCCGCTCACCTGGCGATGAACTTGCACTTCCTGCTGAGCGGCTATCTGTTCTATTGGGTGGTCATCGGTGTCGACCCGACACCGAGACCGATCCCGCATCTCGCCAAGCTGGGCATGGTGTTCGCGTCGCTGCCGCTGCACGCGTTCTTCGGGGTGGTGCTGATGGGCACCCAGTCGGTGATCGCCGAGACGTTCTACCGGTCGCTGCAACTGCCCTGGCACACGGACCTGATGGGCGACCAGCGGCTCGGCGGCGGAATCGCTTGGGCCGCAGGCGAAGTACCGCTCGTGGTGGTGCTCATCGCGCTCTTCGTGCAGTGGCGCCGCAGTGACGACCGCACCGCAAAGCGACTCGACCGGGCAGCAGATCGCGACGAGGATGCCGACTTGGCGGCCTACAACAACATGCTCGCCGAACTTGCACGGCGCGAGCGGGAACGCCACTGACGCTCCCGGGGGGCGCAACAGGCGGCGACATCTGCTTCATATTTTCAGATGTTCAGGTATTCAGGTGTTGTGCTAGCGTTGCCGGCACGGGCCGGCCAGGCGACAGCGATGCAGCACATCGACGCCATGGCCGGCCCGCACCAGGTGAGCCTCGGTTATCCCCACATCGTTTTTCATCCACAGCCTGCGGTCGCCGCTGGTGTGTCCGCGGGTGAGATGTCGGCGGCGACGCGCTCAATGGCGGTGTCATCAACGGGCCAGGCAGGTGCCTGACCCGTAGCCAAGGAAAAGGGAAAGGCACCGCCATGTTCGAGACACCCATCACCATCGTCGGCACCATCGCCACCAAGCCGGACCGCCGCTGGGTGGGTGACCAGGAACTCATCAAGTTCCGTGTCGCCAGCAATTCCCGTCGCCGCACCGCCGACGGCACCTGGGAGCCCGGGAACTCGCTGTACGCAACAGTGAACTGCTGGGGGCGCCTCATCACCGGGGTCGGCGCGGGCCTGGGGAAGGGAGATCCCGTCATCGTTGTTGGAAACGTGTACACCAGCGAATACGAAGACCGCGACGGGAACCGCAGGTCGTCCCTGGAGATCCGCGCGACCTCCGTGGGCCCGGATTTGGCGCGTTGCATCGTCCGCATGGAAAGCCGCAAGCATCCCGAGCCGCCGCAGGCGAACGCGCAGGCAGGGTCCGAGCCGGGCGAGGACGCCTCGGACGAGGACGTTCCGGAGGTCGACGAGGCGCTGCCGCTGAGCGCCTAGCGGCCAACGGGCCCGATACCGGCGCGCCTAGGATGGTTCCCGACTATCGCGTGGTCCGAACCGTCCGCTGTATTCGAGACCCGAGATCTGAGAAAGGCGACATCTGAGGCTATGGCCGAATTCATCTACACGATGCGGAAGGTCCGCAAGGCGCACGGCGACAAGGTCATCCTTGACGACGTCACGCTGAACTTCCTTCCGGGCGCGAAGATCGGTGTCGTCGGGCCCAACGGCGCCGGCAAGTCGAGCGTCTTGAAGATCATGGCCGGGATCGACCAGCCCAACAACGGCGACGCCTTCCTGCAACCCGGCGCGACGGTCGGCATCCTCATGCAGGAGCCGCAGCTCGACGAGACCAAGACCGTCCGGGAGAACGTCGAGGAAGGCGTCGCCGTCAAGGCGAAGCTCAACCGGTACAACGAGGTCGCCGAGCTGATGGCGACCGACTACACCGACGAGCTGATGGAAGAGATGGGCAAGCTCCAGGAGGAGCTCGATGCCGCCGACGCGTGGGACATCGACAGCCAGCTCGAACAGGCGATGGATGCGTTGCGCTGCCCGCCGCCCGACGAGCCCGTCACCCATCTCTCCGGTGGTGAGAAGCGCCGCGTCGCGCTCTGCAAGCTGCTGCTGTCGAAGCCGGACCTGCTGCTGCTCGACGAGCCGACCAACCACCTCGACGCCGAGAGCGTGCAGTGGCTCGAACAGCACCTCGCCGAGTACAAGGGTGCGATCCTCGCGGTGACCCACGACCGGTACTTCCTCGACAACGTCGCCGAGTGGATCCTGGAGCTCGACCGCGGACGCGCCTATCCCTACGAGGGCAACTACTCCACCTATCTGGAGAAGAAGGCCGAGCGCATTGCGGTGCAAGGGCGCAAGGACGCCAAGCTGCAGAAGCGTCTCAAGGACGAGCTGGAATGGGTCCGGTCGGGTGCCAAGGCGCGCCAGGCGAAGAACAAGGCCCGCCTGCAGCGCTACGAGGAGATGGCCGCCGAAGCGGAGAAGACGCGCAAGCTCGACTTCGAGGAGATCCAGATTCCGACCGGTCCGAGGCTGGGCAATGTGGTGGTCGAGGTCGAGCACCTCGACAAGGGCTTCGACGGCAGGCAGCTCATCAAAGACCTGTCGTTCACGTTGCCTCGTAACGGCATCGTCGGCGTCATTGGTCCCAATGGTGTCGGCAAGACCACGCTGTTCAAGACGATCGTCGGTCTCGAACAGCCCGACAGCGGCACCGTCAAGGTCGGCGAGACAGTCAAGCTCAGCTACGTCGACCAGAGCCGCGGTGGCATCGATCCCAACAAAACGGTGTGGCAGGTCGTCTCCGACGGCCTCGACTACATCGAGGTCGGCCAGAACGAGGTGCCGTCGCGGGCCTACGTATCGGCGTTCGGATTCAAGGGCCCCGATCAGCAGAAGCCCGCAGGCGTGCTCTCCGGCGGTGAGCGCAATCGGCTCAACCTGGCGTTGACCCTCAAAGAGGGCGGCAACCTCATCCTGCTCGACGAGCCGACCAACGACCTCGACGTCGAGACCTTGAGCTCGCTGGAGAACGCGCTGGAGAACTTTCCCGGTTGCGCGGTGGTGATCAGCCACGACCGCTGGTTCCTGGACCGCACCTGCACGCACATCCTGGCGTGGGAGGGCGACTCCGACAACGAAGCCAAGTGGTTCTGGTTCGAAGGAAACTTCGGTGGCTACGAGGAGAACAAGATCGAGCGCCTCGGCGCGGACGCCGCGCGTCCGCACAGGGTCACCCACCGAAAGCTCACGCGGGACTAGTCTCGTTCTGCGGACCAGGTAACCGGGTGCGCACGCGAGGAGCAGTCCAGTCCGAGCCCCAGTGCGCCCGGTTGCAGCCAACGACGGCCGGTGCGCACGTGTGAGTCAGGAGCGGCGAATGTCGTTGAATCTCGGAGCCTTAGGCGATCCGGACCGGCCGGCAGCACCTCCCGAGATGGTCGACCGACTCATCCCCGCCTACCTCGCCACCTACCGGGGTCCGCACGGCGGCGCACCGGGCGCCGAGGCGGCGGTGACGGGGCCGCTACGCAGACACGGTGGCGACACCGTCAACAGTCCTGCACTGGTCGCAGCGCAGCTGCGGCTCGGAAGCAGGCGGGCGCCGGGGGAGACGAACGTCGCGGTGTACTCCGCGGACAACTCCGGCGGCTTCGGACCTGCGTTGCAGATCGTCACCGACAACGCGACGATGCTGATGGACTCGGTGACGGTTCTGCTGCACCGCATCGGTGTTGCCTACACCGCCATCATGAATCCCGTGTTCCGTGTCCGGCGCGGCACCACGGGCGAACTTCTCGAGATCGCCGCCGCCTCGGAAGCCACCGTCGTCGACGGCGTCGACGAAACGTGGGTGCACGTGCAGTTGGCGAATTCGGTCGACCGGCGCGCACTCGACGAGGCTGAGCGGCTGCTGCCGCGCGTGCTGGCCGACGCCAGGCAGGTGGCACGGGATTCCACCGACATGGGCGCGGCGCTGCGGATCCTCGCCGCCGAACTCGACAGCGACACCGGCCGGCGGTTCCCCAGCCCGGACCGCAAGGACGTGGCGGCACTGCTGCGCTGGCTCGCCGACGGCCACTTCGTGATGCTCGGCTACCAGCGCTGCCATGTCCGCGACGGCGAGGCCACAGTCGACGCCGCCAGCCGGCTCGGAGTGCTGCGCCTGCGGCAGGACGTACTGCCGCAGCTGACCAACAAGGACGAGCTGCTGGCATTGGCGCAGGCCACCATCCCGAGCTTTCTGCGCTACGGGGCCTACCCGCAGATCGTCGTCGTCCGTGAGCAGTCGCCGGACGGTGACGACGCCGCGGCGATCGAGCACCGCTTCGTGGGGTTGTTCACCGTCGCGGCGATGAATGCGAACGTGCTCGATATCCCGCTGGTGTCCCGGCGCGTCAACGATGCACTGGCCATGGCGCACCGCGACCCGAGCCATCCCGGGCAGTTGCTGCTCGACATCATCCAGACCATCCCACGCTCGGAGCTGTTCGCGCTCAGCGCGCGCGGGCTGCTCGACATGGCGATGGCCGTGGTCGACCTCGGGTCGCGTCGGCGCACCCTGCTGTTTCTGCGCGCCGATCCGCTCGCCCACTTCGCATCGTGCCTGGTCTATCTGCCCCGCGACCGCTATACCACCGCCGTCCGACTGGAGATGCAGGACATCCTGGTGCGCGAACTCGGCGGTGTGAGCATCGACTACGCCGCGCGTGTCAGCGAATCGCCCTGGGCGGTCGTGCATTTCACGGTGAAGTTGCCGGAGGGTCCTCGCAAGAACGAGATCGACGTGTCCGAGGAGAACGAGGCGCGCATCCAGGACCTCCTGACCGAGGCCGCCCGCACCTGGGGCGATCGGCTGCTGGGGTCCGTGCGTGCCGGCGGCCCGATCGATCAGAGCACCGCCGAGCACTACGCGTCCGCCTTCCCCGAGGTGTACAAGCAGGCCATCCCGCCCGACCATGCGCTCAACGACATCGCGATCATCGAAGAGCTGCAAGACAATTCGGTCAAGCTCGTCCTCGCTGACGGCGATGAGGCCGGAGTGTCGCACCTGATCTGGTATCTGGGCGGGCGGTCGGCGTCGCTGAGCCAACTGCTGCCGATGCTGCAATCCATGGGCGTGGTGGTGCTCGAGGAGCGGCCGTTCACGGTGACGCGGCCCGACGGGCTGCCGGTGTGGATCTACCAGTTCAACGTCTCACCGCACCAGGGCATCCCAGAGGCGCCGTCGGGACCTGAAAGGGAAGCGACCGCAGAACGTTTCGCGGATGCAGTCACCGCCATCTGGCACGGCAACGCCGAGATCGACCGCTTCAACGAGCTGGTGCTGCGCGCCGGGCTGACGTGGCAGCAGGTCGCCGTCCTTCGCGCCTACGCCAAGTACCTGAAGCAGGCCGGCTTCCCCTACAGCCAGTCCCACATCGAGACCGTGCTCAACGACAACGCACGCACCGCGCGCTCTCTGGTCGAACTGTTCGAGGCGCTGTATCAGCCCGCAGGTCAGAACTCGGGCGGGGCGAACCAGGATGCGCAGGCGGCCGCGGCCGCGGTGGCCGCCGATATCGATGCGCTGGTGAGCCTCGACACCGATCGAGTGCTGCGGGCGTTCGCCTCGATGATCCAAGCGACGCTGCGCACCAACTACTTCGTCACCCGCCCCGATTCGGCGCGCGCCAGCAATGTGTTGTCGTTCAAGCTCAATCCGCAGCTGATCGACGAGCTTCCCCTGCCGCGACCAAAGTTCGAGATCTTCGTCTATTCACCGCGTGTGGAGGGCGTGCACCTGCGGTTCGGTTTCGTCGCCCGAGGTGGCCTGCGTTGGTCGGACCGCCGCGAGGATTTCCGCACCGAGATCCTGGGCCTGGTCAAGGCGCAGGCGGTCAAGAACGCAGTCATCGTCCCGGTGGGCGCCAAGGGCGGATTCGTGGTGAAGAACCCGCCGGCGCGCACCGGGGATGCGGCGGTTGACCGCGACGCCACGCGCGAAGAGGGCGTCGCCTGTTACCGGCTTTTCATCGCAGGCCTGCTCGACATCACCGACAATGTCGATAAGGTCACCGGTGACGTGATCGCCCCCGCCGATGTCGTCCGCCGCGACGGTGACGATGCCTATTTGGTGGTGGCGGCCGACAAGGGCACGGCGACGTTCTCCGACATCGCCAACGATGTCGCCAAGTCTTACGGCTTCTGGCTCGGTGACGCCTTCGCGTCAGGTGGATCGGTGGGCTACGACCACAAGGCGATGGGTATCACCGCCAAGGGCGCCTGGGAATCGGTGAAGCGTCACTTCCGCGAGATGGGTATCGACACCCAGTCCGAGGACTTCACCGTCGTCGGCGTGGGCGACATGAGCGGCGACGTCTTCGGCAACGGAATGCTTCTGTCCGAACATATTCGGCTGCTCGCCGCATTCGACCACCGTCACATCTTCATCGACCCGACGCCCGATGCCGCGTCGTCCTTCGCTGAGCGGCGACGGATGTTCGACCTGCCGCGCTCCAGCTGGGATGACTACGACAAGTCGTTGATCAGCAAGGGTGGCGGGGTCTTCAGCCGCGAGCAGAAGTCCATCCCGATCAGCCCGGAAGTCAGAACCGCACTGGGGCTCGAGGACGGCGTCACCGACATGACGCCACCTGCATTGATGAAAGCGATTCTGAAGGCGCCGGCCGACCTTTTGTGGAACGGCGGCATCGGCACGTACGTCAAGGCCGAGACCGAGGCCGACGCCGATGTCGGTGACCGCGCCAACGACGCGGTCCGCGTGAACGGGAACCAGGTGCGCGCCAAGGTGATCGGGGAGGGCGGCAACCTCGGAGTGACGTCGCTGGGCCGCACCGAGTTCGACCTGTGCGGCGGCCGCATCAACACCGACGCGATGGACAACTCCGCCGGGGTCGACTGCTCAGACCACGAGGTCAACATCAAGATTCTGATCGATTCGCTGGTGACGGCCGGCAAGGTCAGTTCCGAGGATCGCACCGATCTGCTGTTGTCGATGACCGACGAGGTCGGTCAGCTCGTGTTGGCCGACAACAAGAGTCAAAACGACCTGATGGGCACCAGCCGTGCCAACGCGGCGAGTCTGCTGAACGTGCACGCCCGCATGATCAAGGACTTCGTCGACGAGCGGGGACTCAACCGCGAACTGGAGGCGCTGCCGTCGGAGAAGGAGATCCGGCGCCGTATCGACGCCGGAATCGGTTTGACCTCACCCGAATTGGCTACCTTGATGGCCCACGTCAAGCTGGCATTGAAGGATGACCTGCTCGCCACCGACCTTCCCGACCAAGAGGTGTTCGCAGCGCGGCTGCCCTCGTACTTCCCGACCCTGCTGCGTGAGCAGTTCGTCAGCGACATCCGCTCCCATCAGCTGCGCCGCGAGATCGTCACCACCATGCTCGTCAACGACGTCGTCGACACGGCAGGCATCTCGTATGCCTACCGCGTGACAGAGGATGTCGGGGTTTCCCCGATCGACGCCGTCCGCAGTTTCGCGGCCGGCGACGCGATCTTCGGATTCGGCAAGGTGTGGCGGCAGATCCGCGAGGCCGGGGACAACGGGGTGTCGGTGGCGGTGACCGACCGCATGACGCTGGATCTGCGTCGCCTCATCGATCGCGCCGCCCGCTGGTTGCTCAACTACCGGCCGCAGCCGCTGGCGGTGGGCGCCGAGATCAATCGGTTCGCCGAGAAGGTGGCGGCGCTGACGCCGCGGATGCCGGACTGGTTACGCGGCGACGACAAGGCGATCGTCGAAAAGGAAGCCGGTGAGTTCAGCGCCCAGGGGGTGCCGAACGACGTCGCGTACATGGTCGCCACCGGGCTGTACCAGTTCAGCCTGCTCGACGTCATCGACATCGCCGACATCGTGGATCGGGATGCCGCCGAGGTCGCCGACGCGTACTTCGCGCTGATGGATCACCTGGGTACCGACGGACTGCTCACCGCGGTGTCCCGGCTCTCTCGTAACGATCGCTGGCATTCGTTGGCGCGGTTGGCAATTCGTGACGACATCTACGGCTCCCTGCGCGCGCTGTGCTTCGACGTTCTCGCTGTCGGTGAGCCCGACGAGAACGGTGCCGAGAAGATCGCGGAGTGGGAGATGACGAACACCTCCCGGATCGGCCGTGCCCGCCGCACGCTCACCGAGCTGTACGAGGCCGGTGAGCACGATCTGGCGACGCTGTCGGTGGCGGCGCGGCAGATCCGCAGCATGACCAGGACGAGTGGAACGGGAAGTACCGGGTGACGGAATCGCGCGGCTTTACGGCACCGGTGCATGTGCGGTGGTCGGACATCGACATGTACCAGCACATCAACCACGCCACGATGGTCACGATCCTCGAAGAGGCCCGGATCCCTTTTCTGACCGAGCCATTCGGAGATGAGATCACCACGATCGGATTGCTGATCGCCGAGGTGAACATCTCCTACAAGGCGCAGCTCCGGCTCGTCGATTCGCCGTTGCAGGTCACGATGTGGTCGAAACGCGTGCGCGCGGTCGATTTCACGATCGGCTACGAGGTGCGCTCCGTCGGCGCGCCACCAGCTTCCAGACCCGCCGTCATCGCCGACACCCAGCTGGCCGCCGTGCACATCGAAGAGCAACGGTTGCAACGGCTCTCCGAGGCTCAGCGCGAATACCTGCAACGCTGGATCCGATGAGCGAGCGCGGAGTCTGGCTCGGACCCGACAACCGGACAGCCCACCGGGAGGACCTGGCGACGTTCACCGAGCGTGCGCTGCGGCTGGACGAAGCCGGCGTGATCCGGCTGCGGGAACGTCCGGACGGCATGATCGTCGCCTGGGTGGCCACCGGATTCGACGTCCTGGCCAGCCGGGTGGTGGCCGGCCGGATCAACCCGGCTGATCTGTGTGCCGGTGCCGACGCGCTGCAGCCGGCGCTGCGGGCGATGGACGCCGACGGCTACGTCGACCCGGGCTTCGCGATGGATTCCGCGTGGCGTGGCGCGCTGCCTCCCGAGACCGGGTTCGTCCATCTCGACGACGTCCCGGCGCGGGTCGTCCTCGATCTGGCTCAGCGGGGGATGAGCCTGGCCAAGCAGCACTCCAGTGCGCACGGTCCGCCGGCATCCCTGCTGGATCAGGAAGTGGTCGCAGTGACCTCCGAGGACGACAGCGTCGGCATCCCGATGCGGTGCGTGTTCGCGTTGACGGCGATGGGGTTCCTGCCGCAGTCGCCGTCCCGGGACCGGTTCGACCCCGAGTCGGTCAGCGCGGACGAGGTGGTGCGAGTGCGGGCGACATCGGCGTGGCTGCGTGTCGACGCCCGCTTCGGCACGGTGTATCGGCGCCGCGGCGACCCGGCGGTGGTGCTGCGCTGACGCCGGTCAGAACGATGAGTTGACCATCGACTGTGCCGCCATCTCCAGATAGGCGATCAGCTCCTGGCGGTGCGCATCGTCCAGGGTCGACGAGTCGATCTCGGCCACCGCGGTGTGCATGCACCGCAGCCACGCATCGCGCTCGAGGTAGCCGATGCGGAAAGGACTGTGGCGCATCCGCAACCGCGGATGACCACGCTGGTCGGAGTATGTGCGTGGTCCACCCCAGTACTGTTCGAGGAACATGCGCAGCCGCTCTTCGGCCCCGTCGAGATCGTCCTCGGGGTAGAGCGGGCGCAGGATCTCGTCCTCGCGCACGAGCTCGTAGAACCGCGACACGATGGCATCGAATGTGGCGTGGCCGCCCACGGCGTCATAGAACGACTGCTGTTTGTTCTGCGCGTCCATTGCCTCCATTGTGGGCCATCGCCGATGCGGACCTGACGCATGGATCGGGACCGACCGGGATTAGGACCGTTTCTTGATCAGTTTGGCCAGCTCATCGCGGTCGGCGACGTCGAGCTTGAAGCAGGCCCGGTACACATGGCCCTCGACGGTGCGCACCGACAGCGTGAGCTGCTCGGCGACCTCGCGATTGCTCAATCCCGCCGCGACCAGTTCGGCGATCTCACGTTCCCGCGGTGTCAGCGGCAACGGCCGCGCCGCGGCTTTGATCGCCGGCGTCGTCGCACCGCCGCATTTCTCGGCCAGGCGCAGCGCATTGGCGCCCGACTCATTGGTCCGGCGGCGGTCGCCCGCGGCGTCGTGCAGTGAGGCGGCCTGTGCGGCGGCATCGGCGGCGGCCAGCAGCAGGCCTGCCTGCTCGAAGTCGGCGCTGACCGAGTCCAGCGCCGCGGCGTCGCCGGCAGCGAAGGCCGCAGCGTGGCGCGCCAGCAGACCCACCACCGGCCCGTAGACGATGTCGGTGAGTTCGGCGAGGCGCGCGGCGGTGGTGCGGTCGCCGAACCTCGTGGCGTGGTGCAGCGCCTCGGCCTCGATCGCGTACTGGCCGGAGCGGCCGGCGTTGTCGGCGGCGGCCCTGGCGAGTTCGGCGGCGCGGCGCTCCATGCCGCTGGCCGCGGCCAGCCACGACCGTGAGATCAGTCGCTGCGGCTCGTGCACCGCCATGGACGGACCGGAGTGCTCGGCGGCGTCGGCGAGAACGCGCTCGGCCTCACCTGTGCGGCCGAGCGCCGCGTATGCACGGGCCAACAGCAGCCGGCCGGGCAATTGCCACGGCAGTGAGTTCTCCGCGTTCAGCGCTGCCAACGCCTGCTCGATCGACTGGATGGTCTCGGGGAAGTCGCCTCGGGCGGTCGCGACGACGCCCGCCATGATCTTGGCGATCGCCCAGGCCAGGAACTGCCCAACCGAGGAGAAGTTCGCATAGTCCGCGGCGCGTTGGTCCGCGAGATCCAGTTGCCCGGTGTGCGTCAGCGCGAGCACGTCGCAGTAACGCACCATCACGCGGATCATGCCGTCGGTCGAACTGAGTTCGGCGCGGCATCGGGCGGCGATCGGTTCGAACTCGTTGCCGCGTCCGGCGACGGGCATCGCCATCCCGGCGGCGAACGCGGCGAACTCGACGGCCTGGTTCGGTGACCTCGAATCCTCGAGAACGGTCAGTGCTTCGGCGATACCCTGCTCGATCTTGTTCTCGTGCACGGCCATTGCCGCGGCTGCCGCGGCGGCGAACAGCTGCAGCGACGGATGCTGAATCCGCTCGCGCACCAACGACATCGCCTCGTGCGCCCGGTCGACTTCGCCGAGGGACCAGAACAGACGAGAGGCGCGGGGCACCCCCCACTGTACCAGCTGGAGCTCGTCGAGTTCGTCGGGATTGAAGCGGGCCAGAACGGCTTCGGACTCCGCAGGCTTGCCCTGCCACAGCAGAGCCCGGGACAGCAGCTCGCCGGCCTGCACGGTGCCGCTGCGCTCGAACGCCGCGCGGGCGAGCCGCTCGCCGAGGGGCAGGTTGGACAGGTAGACCGCGTCTTTGGCGGCGGTGATGAGCAGGGTGTCGTCGACGGCCTGGTCACTTTCGATGGACAGCTGTGCCATCCGGATACGGCTCCCGGCGGAGTCCATCTCCCGCCGGCGCAGAACTTCGACGATCCTTCCTTTGAGCCGGCGTGATGCTGCCTGGCCGATGCGGCTGCGCACGACATCGCCGACCAGCGGGTGGCTGAACCGGGCGTTGAGGGTGTGGCCGTTGGGCACGCAGCGGATCAGCCCCCGCGTCTCCGCGTCGTCGACGGCGGCTTCGCCGGCGAGTTCGGTCAGCGCGTCGATGTCGAGCGGCTCGCACAGCGCCAGCAGTTTGAGCGCGCCGATGACGCCGTCGCCCGCGGAATCCAGGCGCGTGTCGAGGAGTTCGACCAGACCGGCCGGCACTGCGGTGGGGCCGCGCAGCTGCCACACGTCGCCGACCTTCTTCAGGGTGCCCGCGTCGATGGAGCCCTCGACGAGATGACGCAGGAACAGCGGATTGCCGCCGGAGGATTCCCACATCAGGTCCGCGGACAGGCCCTCGAGTCGTCCTCCGATCACCGACTCGATCAACGCGACGCTCTGTTCCTTGGAGAACGGTTGCAGTTCGATGCGGCGCAGGTAGCCGTCTTTCCACAACGATGTGACTGCGTCGGGCACCGGTTCCCCGCTGCGGATCGTGGCAAGGATGCGGCCGCTCTGCTCCACGGCGATCTGGTGCAGCAGCGTCGCGGACAGCTCGTCCAGAAGGTGGGCGTCGTCCACGCCGACGATGTTGTTGCTTCCTTGTGTCACAAGCGATTCGCGCGCGGTGGCGAGCAGGGCGGTGGCGTCGCGCGAGCCTGTGGATCCGACCAAGTGGGAGAAGACGCCCAGAGGAATGCTGCGCGACGACTGGGTCGACGCCACCCACTGCACAGGGGAGCGCAGAGAATCGGTGACCGCGCGCGCCAGCGTGGTCTTGCCGACTCCGGCGGCGCCGACGAGGACGACTCCGCATGACTCGTTGCCGGTCAAGGCGGAGCGGACCGCGCCGAATTCCGCCGGGCGATCGACTATTTGCCAAACCCCCGCCATGTCGTGGAGTCTAGGTCGCCGACGCCGTCAATTCTCGGCAATACCCGGTGCGCTAGATGTGGATCTGTCCCAGGTCGCGCGGCCGGGGAAGTCGGATAAATCCGCCGGCTCGTAGTCGGGCACCTGGTTTCGTTGGTGTCGAAATTTGCTGGACTCCGCGTAGACGCGGAGTTTGAGGCGGTTGATCGAGCCAAGAGGCGTGTGCTCGATGATCCCGCGCCACGAGTTGAACGTCAGCTTGTCGTCGCCGAACGCCTTCAGATCCTCGCTGTATGCCGTTTGCTTCGGGTAGCGGATGACGCCGACCGGGTAGTAGGGCGACCTCTTCTCCGACCACGGCTCGGTGGCATCGTCGAGCGGCATCTCGGTCGTGTCGGTGCACAACTGGGCCGAGATCGCGTACTCGGCGCCGTGGCTGCCGAAGTGCTGTGTGACCGCGTCGGAGGCAGCGTGGTCACCGCCGGGCCGGAGCGTCTCTTTTCTCAGCTTGACGACTTCAGCGGACAGCGGCGACACGCTGATCTTCGCGATGTATTTGCCGTACCGCACGGGCGCCGCGCTGTAGAAGGTCTGGCCCAAGGGGTGGTAGTTCGGCTCGGCGAACACCCGCAGCTTCGGGTGAAGTCGCTTTCCCAGGGCGTCGGTGACCATGCGGGCGCCTCGCAGCACGGTATTGGCGACGATCATGGCGGCGTCGGGCATCCTCGCGAGAATCTTGGCGGTCCTCATCCCGCCCTTGGCGTAGTCCGCCGCGTCCTTGAACAGGAACTCGGGTTCTGTCACGAACACGAAATCCTGGTTCTTGTCTTTCATGAAGTCGGCATGCGCACGTTCTTGAGATTCGACGCCGAGGATCTTGAGCCCCAGCCCGCGCACGCCGCGCACGCGGTCGGATCGGATGGCCCCCGACGTCGCGGAGATGCGTGCGATCACCGGGTAGGTCTTCCCGGGCGTGGAGAACAGCCCCTGCCGGTACTCCTCGGGAAGGTCGGTGTTGACGGTCAGCTCCCCGTACAGAATGGCGCAGCTCTTGGCATGTGCATCGCGGATCGCGTGCGGCTTGCCCCTCTTGAGGCTCTTGCGGTACTGGAACTCGTTGTTGCACCGAAGGTCCTTGATCATTTGGTCGATCAGGGCTTCTTCGGCGGGCTTCCACGCGCTGTGCTCTTCTCTGAACTCCGCGAACTTCGTCGCTCGGTCTTGTGTTGCCCCCATGGCGACAAGTGTGGCGCTCGAGAGGCTCCCATGGCATGAGTAACCGACTACCTGTTTTTCGCACGCGTCAGTTCTCAGGCAACGCGCCGGTTGCGGGCAGACGACGTCCGACACTCGAAGTTCATCGGACTGACCAGCGAACACGACCGGAATTGCCATGCGATCAGAAGGGATCCGTGGTGGACTGTCGGTCGGAGGACGTATGGCGCAGCGCAAGAACGGACGCGGCCACCGGAATCACCGGGCCGCGGTGCCCTCACCCGGGTCGACGGCGACGACTACGTCGCGCGCGCTGCACAGCGTGGTCCCCACCTCGGACACTCACCCCGCCGCCGCGCAGGAGCCCTCGATCTGGGGCCGCCGCCGGGTGCTGCTTCTGAACTCGACCTACGAGCCGTTGACGGCTCTGCCCTTGCGCCGCGCGGTGATCATGCTGATGTGCGGCAAGGCCGACGTCGTCCACGACGACCCCGTGGGCCCGGTGATCCATTCGGCATCGCGGGCGATCGTCGTCCCCACCGTCATCCGCCTGCGCACGTACGTGCGCGTCCCGTATCGCGCACGAATCCCGATGACGCGCGCAGCGCTGATGCATCGGGATCGATTCCGCTGCGCGTACTGCGGAACCAAGGCCGACACCGTCGACCACGTGATCCCGCGAAGCCGCGGCGGTGACCATTCCTGGGAGAACTGCGTGGCCGCATGCTCGTCATGCAACCACCGGAAGGCGGACAAGCTGCTCAGCGAGCTGGGATGGTCGTTGCACACCACGCCGTTGCCGCCGAAGGGCCAGCACTGGCGGCTGCTGTCCAGCGTCAAGGAGCTCGACCCGGCGTGGGTTCGATACCTGGGTGAGGGCGCGGCCTGACCGGGCCGTGGGATACGGTTTGCGCGTGAACTCGACAGCTCTGGTGCACGCAAGCTTCTTACTGGTACCGCTGGCTCTGACCGCGGTTCTCGCGCTGTTCATCTACACCAAGAAGGGTCCGCACCCGAAGACCTACGTCATGTCGGACAAGTGGACGCACGAGCCCATCCTGTGGGCGGCTGACGAACCGGCGGACCACGGCCACGGCGGCCACGGCTCGCACGTGACCATCGGAGGTGGCGCAAGTGGCAAGTGGTGAACTGACGCGGGCGGGCGCGCTCGAGCTGGCCGAACTGCCCTACGGCTCGGTCATCACGGCCAGCGGCCGGATCTCCGGGGTCACCGAGCCCGGCGAGCTGTCGGTGCACTACCCGTTCCCGAACAAGGATCTGGTGATCCTGGACAACGCGCTCAAGTACGGGTCACGTGCGGCGAAGGCGCGGTTCGCCGTGTACGTCGGTGACCTTGGCGCCGACACCGCAGCCACGGCCCGCGAAATCCTGGCCAGGGTGCCCACGCCCGACAATGCCGTGCTGCTGGCGGTCTCGCCGAACCAGCGGGCGATCGAGGTCGTCTACGGCGCAGCCGTCAAGGGCCGCGGCATCGAGGAGTCCGCTCCGCTGGGTGTGTCCGCTGCTGCGGCATCGTTCAAAGAGGGCAACCTGATCGACGGCCTGATCAGCGGCGTGCGGGTGCTCGCAGCCGGCGTCTCACCGCGCTGACACTTCGCGAGATCGCCATCACGGTAGCGGTCGAGCCTCCTCGACTACCGTGATGGCCGTTTCGCGAGCCGCAGCGACGAGTTCACCCCGGATACGGACGTAGCGCTCCAGGAAAAGGCGCTCGTCCAGACGCTTTCTGCGCAGCCAGCCGGTGACTTCGTCGTTGCACTTGCTGGCGTTGCAGGCTGCGCACGCGGGGACGACGTTGTCGACGGTGTAGCGTCCGCCGCGCGAGATCGCCATGACGCAGTCGCGCTGCATCGTCCCGGTGGTCTTGCCGCAATAGGCGCAGCCCTGCCACGCCAGTTTGAGCGCCGCCCACTGTTCGTCGGTGAGGTCGTTGACGACCGCTGCCACCCGGCGCTGACGGCGCCGGGCGGCACGAGCCCTGCGACTGTTGTTGACCGCCATCGCAACAGCATGCGGCGCGAGCGGCGTCTCCGCGTGCAGACACGCTCGCTCGCGCTGCGAGGGGCTAGCTCACATCGAACTCGCGGGCCCGCAGCGAGCGCTCCACGCCGGCGCGACCTTCGAGGACCAGCCGACGCAACGCGGGCGGCACCTCGGGGTCGGACAGGAACGTGTCCGCCGCGCTCAACGCGTCCTGGCTGATCTCCCACGACGGGTACAGCCCGACGACCACGGTCTGCGCGACCTCGCTCGAGCGGCGTTCCCACACACCGGAGATCGCGCCGAAATAGCGGTCGCGGAATGGTGCGAGGACCTCACCCTGGCCGGGCTGAACGAAGCCGCCGATGATCGCGCGCGCGGTGATGTTGGCCAGCGTGTCATCCTCGACGACCTGCTCCCACGCCGCCTGTTTGACGGCCGACTGCGGTCGTGCGGCCCCAGCGGCGGCCGCCTGACGCCGGCCCGCCGCAGTCGGGTCGTTGGCCGCTTCGGCATCGATGAACGGGGTTTCGGTGCCGTCGGCGTCGATGACGCCGGCACGCGCGAGCGCGGTCACGATCCGCCACCGCAGGTCCGTGTCGATCGCCAGGCCGGCCAGGTTCACCGCCGCCGGTTCGTTGTCCAGAAGGGTCTCCAGGACCGCCACGTGGTTGGGTGACAGCACCGATGAGCACAACGCGTTGACGAAAGCCAGCTGGTGGTCTGAGCCCGGCTGCGATTCGCGCGCGAGATCGAGCAGAGCGTCGCCGAATGCGGGCCAGCCGTTCTCTGCGGCCCAGCCCGGGTCGGCATAGGAACCCAGGGCCGTCTGCGCCTGAAGCAGTAGACGCTGCGCGACCCCCACCTCCGTCTCGGCGTGGAGTCCGCTGATCACCAGTGCGACGAAATCGCGGGCCCGCAGCTCGGCGTCGCGCGTCATCTCCCAGGCCGCTGACCACGCCAGCGTCCGGGGGAGCGGCTCGGCGATGTCGGCGATTCGCGTCAAGACTGTCTGCAGCGAGTCGGGGTCGAGCCGCAGCGAGCAGTACGTCAGGTCGTCGTCGTTGAGCAGGATCAGCTTGCCGCGCGAAACTCCTTGCAGCGCAGGCACTTCGGTGGCTGAGCCCTCGACGTCGAGCTCCTCGCGGTGTACGCGCACCAGCTTTCCGGAGCCGTCGTCGTCATAGATCCCGACCGCGAGCCGGTGCACACGTGTCTCGCCCTCGCCCGGCTTGGCGCCGCCCTGGTCGATCGCGAACCGGGTGAACTTGCCGTCCGCGTCGACGTCGAAATCCGGTCGCAGCGTGTTCAACCCGGTCGTCTTCAGCCATTGCCGGCCCCACCCCGACAGGTCGCGCCCCGACGACTTCTCCAGTGCGCCGAGCAGGTCGCCGAAGGTGGCATTGCCGAACGCGTGGTCCCGGAAGTAGTCGCGCAGGCCCGCCAGGAATGCCTCGAGCCCGACATAGGCGACCAGCTGCTTGAGGACGCTGGCGCCCTTCGCGTAGGTGATGCCGTCGAAGTTCACCTCCACGGCGTGGAGGTCGGGAATGTCGGCGGCCACCGGGTGGGTGGACGGCAACTGGTCCTGCCGGTAGGCCCATGACTTCTCGACGTTGGCGAACGTCGTCCACGCCTGCGTGTACTCGGTGGCCTCGGCCTGGCACAGCACCGAGGCGAACGTCGCGAAGGATTCGTTGAGCCACAGGTCATCCCACCACCGCATGGTGACCAGGTCGCCGAACCACATGTGCGCCATCTCGTGCAGCACCGTCTCGGCGCGACGTTCGTAGGAGTAGCGGGTCACCTTGGACCGGAAGACGTAGTCCTCGAGGAACGTCACCGCGCCCGCGTTCTCCATGGCGCCGGCGTTGAACTCGGGGACGAAGAGCTGGTCGTACTTGCCGAACGCATACGGCGCGCCGAAGTTGTTGTGGTAGAAGCCAAAACCCTGCTTCGTCTCGGTGAACAACCGCTCTGCGTCCATGTACTCGGCCAGAGATTTGCGGCAGAAGATGCCGAGCGGGATGTCACCGTGGTCGTCGGAGTACACGTCGTCCCAGCGGGCGTAGGGCCCGGCGATCAACGCGACCAGGTATGTACTCATCCGGGGGGTGGCTTTGAACGTGTGACGTTTGGCGGGTCCCGCGTGTTCGAGGATGCGGTAGAGGTCGGCCTCGACGGTCCGCTGGGACAGGGCGAGCTCGTCGGCGATCTGGTTGACCGACTTTCCGGCCTCCGACAGCGCGGCAATCTTCTTTTCCCGCTCGGTGACCGGCAACCACCCGTCGGCGACATCGAGCGTGGCTCCGTTGGAGATGACCTCCCAGTGCGCGGGCGCGGTCACGGTGACGTCGAAGGCCGCCTTCAGATCCGGCTGATCGAAACACGCGAACATCCGTTTGGCATCGGCGGTTTCGAACTGGGAGTAGAGGTACACCTCGTCGTCCACCGGGTCCACGAACCGGTGCAGGCCTTCGCCGGTGTTCGAGTACAGGCAGTCTGCGTCGACGACGAGCGTGTTGTGTGCTGCCAGGCCCTTCAGGGGGATGCCCGTCGACTCGTCGTACCCGGAGACGTCGATGTCGACGCCGTTCAGGACGGCGCTGCGCACGCGCTCGGCCGCGAGGTCGATGTAGGTGTCGGCACCGGCGAGCGCGTCGAATTCGACGGTCGTCACCGACCGGAACGTTCGCTCACTCGGTTTGCCGTTGGCATCGGTCAGGTCCAGCGCGATGCGGTAGCTGTCGACGGTCACGAGAGCGGCGCGCTCGGCGGCCTGGTCACGGGTCAGGTTAGGTAGTGCCACGCTGGTCAACACTAGCCCCGAACGGGAACACAGGCTGACGGTGCATGGTTGTCCCGGACGGTAGTGCGTCCACAATTCGTCGAAAGGATCTTCAGATGGCCGATAGGGATGTCGCCGGTTTCTGGTTCGACCCGCTGTGCCCGTGGTGTTGGATCACCTCGCGCTGGATTCTCGAGGTGGAGAAAGTGCGTGACGTCGACGTCGACTTCCGGGTCATGAGCCTGGCGGTGCTCAACGAGGGCCGCGATCTGCCTGACGAATACAAGGAGATGATGAAGACGGCGTGGGGGCCGGTGCGTGTGGCCATCGCCGCCGAACAGCTCAAGGGACGCGAAATCCTGCGGCCGCTGTACACCGCGATGGGGACACGGATCCACAACCAGAACTATCGGGAGACCGACCCGAAATTCGAGAAGGTCATCAAAGAGTCGCTCGAAGAGGTTGGCCTACCTGCCGAGCTCGCCGAGGCTGCAACGACCGACAAGTACGACGACGCGCTGCGCAAGAGCCATCACGAGGGCATGGACGCCGTCGGCGACGACGTGGGCACCCCGACGATCCACGTCAACGGTGTCGCATTCTTCGGCCCCGTGCTCTCGAAGATCCCGCGCGGTGAGGAAGCAGGGAAGCTGTGGGATGCCTCGGTGATCTTCGCGGCCTACCCCCACTTCTGGGAACTCAAGCGCACCCGCACCGAGCCACCCACCTTCGACTGAGTCAGGGGCGCGGCCCCCACACCTTGTTGGATCGCTCGGTGTCCAGGCGGTAGTCGGTGACACGAATGTCGAACAGCCGCGTGCCGAGATCGCCTGCGCGCGACACCGGGTCGGACGGGTCGTGCACGATCTCGCCGCGGCTGTTGGCGTTGCCGACGACCACCCCAACGAGTTCCTGCTGCAAATAGCGGGTCAGTTCGTGAAACTGCGCGATGACGCCCTGGGTCGCGCCGACGTAACTCTCCTCGCAGGAGATGAGTACGCCGATTCTCTTGTTCGTGATTCCGCTGATCACCAGGTCTTGCTGAGGGGCGCTGTTCGCCGTGTAGCAGAACAACCGGTCGAACACCGTCTTGAGCCGGCCCGGCATGCCGTAGAAGTACAGCGGCATCGCATAGATGACGCCGTCGGCGGTCAGCAGGTGTTCGAGAAGCAACTCCTCGTAGCGATCGTCGAGCGAGCAGCGGCCGTCGGTGAGTCGACACCGTCGGCAGTTGCCGAGCATCCGGTCGACGTACTCGTCGAGGAAGAGATGTTCGACGTCGTGGCCCGACGAGCGCGCGCCGTCACCGGCGGCGCGCGCCAGAAGGTGGGAGTTACCGTCTTCGCGCGGGCTGGCGCTGAGAATCAGAACCTTCATGCTGGCGTGCAACCTCGCGGGCCGCGCGATTGTTTCCGGCACGTTGACTCGGGTTGCGGCGCGGCATGTTCGGGGTGACGGTTGGGTGATGGCTGAGGCGGAAACTGCGGCGGCGGGCACCCGTGGCTCTGGATGGTGCTTCGTCGGCCCGTACCGACGCCGCGGGCGA
Source organism: Mycolicibacterium iranicum (assembly GCF_002101705.1). GTDB lineage: Bacteria > Actinomycetota > Actinomycetes > Mycobacteriales > Mycobacteriaceae > Mycobacterium > Mycobacterium iranicum. The sequence goes on from NZ_LQPC01000043.1 coordinate 26,948, forward strand.
TATCACGTTCCTTCTGCGTGCCGGAGCCCCATACTGGGTGCTGTGTCGCTCGCAGATCAAGGCAGAACAGGTATGAACTCACCGGAGCAGATGCTCGACGTCGCCGTCGAGGAGGCCCGAAAAGGGTTGGCGGAGGGCGGGATACCGATCGGGGCGGCATTGTTCTCAGCCGATGGCGCGCTGCTGGGCAGCGGTCACAACCGTCGAGTGCAGCTCGACGACCCGTCCATCCACGCCGAAACGGACGCGTTCCGGAACGCGGGGCGGCAACGCGGATACCGTTCGACGACGATGGTGACCACGCTGTCGCCGTGCTGGTACTGCAGCGGACTGGTGCGTCAGTTCAACATCGGCGCGGTGGTGATCGGCGAGAGCCAGACCTTCACCGGTGGCCACGACTGGCTTGCCGAAAACGGTGTGAAGATCACCGTTCTCGATGACGAACGCTGCGTGACGTTGATGCGCGAGTTCATCGCGGACAACCCGGACTTATGGGCGGAGGATATCGGAGAGTGATTGCGAAGGTTGATCTTTCGCGTTGGCGAGGTGGGGGTGCCGACGCGGCCGCAGTCTCCGCGGAGGTCGATGCCGGTCTGCAGAGCGCGGGCTTCATCCTGGTGACCGGTCACGGGGTCGACGCCTCGCTTGCGCGCGACGTCCGCGCCGCGTCACGGGAATTCTTCGCGTTACCCCAGCACAGCAAGGCGGCGTACTCGGTGCCCGTGGGGGGACGCGGGTGGATCGGCCCGGGTGCCGAGGCGAACGCCTACGCCGAGGGGACCGAGACGCCACCGGATCTCAAAGAGAGCTTCAGCCTGGGCGCGGAGACAGCGACCGGTGATCCCGAGGTCGATCGAATCTGGTTCGCGCCCAACGTATGGCCGAGCGAGGTGCCCGACTTGCAAGGTTTGGTCGGCGAGTACGCCGCGCAGATGCGGCGCGTGGCCGATGAGCTCTTGACGCTGTTCGCCCATGCGCTCAAGCTGTCGGTGAACCCGTTCGCCGAGTTGGCCAGCAGGCCCACCTGGACGATGAACATCAACCACTACCCGCCCGTGAGTGTGGTCGGTGAACCGGAACCGGGTCAGTTCCGCATCGGACCGCACACCGACTTCGGCACGGTCACGATCCTCGACCGCGAACCCGGCGCCGGCGGACTTCAGGTGTACTCCGAGGACGGCGGCTGGGAGGATGCGCCCTACGACCCGGCGGCGTTGACGGTGAACATCGGCGATCTTCTGGAGTATTGGAGCGGGCGCCGATGGCCGTCGGGACGCCACAGGGTGCTGCCACCCCAGCCGCACGCCCCCGAAGAGGATCTGGTGTCGTTGATCTACTTCTACGAGGCCAACCACGACGCACTCGTCACGCCGCTGGGCCCGCCGATCGGCAAGGTGGCAGGGCTTGAGCCGGTGACATGCGCGGACTTCATCAAGGAGCGCCTGGACGCGATAACGGTCGGCTGAGCCGACAGTTGAGCTCCCGTCGGTGAGCGCGACGAAAATGTACGGCGAGCACCGCGCGTCGCTGGGCAAACACGCGCGCTCGCGGTGCAGAGCCGGAGGTATGGTTGCCGCCATGCGCGTCTACGTTGGGGCTGACCACGCCGGATTCGAGTTCAAGCAGACCATCATCGACCACCTCACACAGGCAGGTCACGAGCCGATCGACTGCGGGGCGTACACCTACGACGCCGAGGACGACTATCCGGCGTTCTGCATCGCCGCCGCAGAGAAGACGGTCGCCGACCCCGGCAGCCTCGGCATCGTGCTCGGCGGTTCCGGGAACGGCGAGCAGATCGCCGCGAACAAGGTGCCGGGCGCCCGCTGCGCGTTGGCCTGGAGCACCGAGACCGCGACGCTGGCCCGTGAGCACAACAACGCGCAGCTGGTCGGCATCGGTGGCCGCATGCATACCACCGAAGAGGCGTTGGCGATCGTCGATGCGTTCCTGACCGCGAAGTGGTCGGAAGCGCCGCGCCACCAGCGCCGCATCGACATCCTCGCCGAATACGAGAAGACGCACGTCGCGCCGCCCGTTCCCGGCGCCTGAACTCGAACTCGGGCTGCCCGAAGTCCGTAGAAAGGTTCGTCCTCTGCTCACCGATCGGCAGGTGGAGGTCTTGCGCACACATCCTTAGCGGATGCATCGATAAACCGGTGTCTATACGATGCGTCGATGACGGTGTGGATCAGCCGGCGGCCAGAGGCGGACGTCGGCAACGAGCTCGCCGAAAGCCGGAGTGGCCCAGGACTGTTGGCAGGAATCCGGCTGGCCGTCAGCGACGACATCGACGTCGCGGGTCGGGCGACCACCGCGGGCTGCTCGGAGTTCGCCGATATCCCTGACTCCGATGCCGCGGCCGTCGCCGCCCTGCGCGCCGAGGGTGCTGTACTCGTCGGCAAGACGAATCTCGACCAGTTCGCCACTGCGGTCGCCGTGGCCACCGGCGAAACCGACATCGCTGTGTCGACCGACACCGCGGGATCCGGACTGGTGGCAGCGGGACTGCAAGGGATCGTCGGGATCAAACCCACCCGTAGCGTCATCAGCCACGACGACGGTGTGCCGACGTGCGAATCCTATGATTGCAGCACTATTTTCGCGCCGGGACTGCGGCTTGCCGACACGGCGACGGCAGTTCTGGCCGCATCGGCTCCGGGCCGCTCGTGGCCGGCGGACACCACATTGGCCGCGTCGTCATCGCCGGTGGTGGCGATCCCCGACGAGCTGCCACACCTCGACCGGCAGTGGCGCGCGGCCTTCGACGAGGCCGTGACACGCCTGCAGGCGTGCGGAGTTCGTATCGTCACCGTCGGATTCGCGCCGTTCCTGGCCGCGGCCAAGTTGGGCTACGATGGCGCGCTGGCCAGCGAGAGATATTCTGCGATAACGCAATTCATCGACGTGCATCCCGCTGTGGCGCTCGACCCCACCGTGCGTGACATCATCGCCGCCGCACGCGACATCCCGGCGCATCGGCTGATCGCTGAGCGCACTGAAGTGCGGCGGCTGCAGAAGCTGGCGATGAAATCTCTCGCCGGCGCCGCCGCGCTGCTGGTACCGACCGCGCCGACGCACCCGAGCATCGCCGAGGTCGAAGGCGACCCGGTGGGGGTGAACGAGCGGCTCGGCACCTACACGGACTTCTGCAACTTGTTCGACATGTGCGGCGTGGCGGTCCCGGCCGGAACAGCAGGCGATGCTCAGTTCGGCGTCACCGTGCTGGCGCGCGCGTTCGACGACGCCGTCGCACTCGACATCGCCGCGCTGTTCACCGACGAGCCCGCGCCCGCGACGCCCTGGCCGCTCGCCGCCGCCGACCATGTCGAACTGGTGGTGTTCGGGGCGCATCTGCTCGGCGGCCCGCTGGTCCACCAGCTCACCGATCGTGGGGCGCGCTTCGCCGGGGAGATCACCACAGCACCGCGATACCGAATGACGGCTCTGCCGACGACACCGCCCAAACCCGGCGTCACACGGGTCCCCGAGGGCGTCGAGGGCGCCGCGCTGACCGGGCACCGCTGGCTCCTGTCACCAGCGGCACTCGGGCAGTTCCTCGCCGAACTACCCGCGCCCATGCAACTCGGCAAGGTCGAATTCGCCGACGGCAGCTGGCGGACCGCCTTCGGATGCGACGCCGCCGTGCCCGGCGAGGACATCAGCAGTCACGGCAGCTGGACCAACGCTCTCGCGGCAGGAGCGGTGCGACAGGCCTGACAGACTGGGCGGATGCCCGAAGGACATACCGTTCACCGACTCGCCCGTCGGCACCAGAAGATCTTCCGGGGTCAGCACGTCGCCGTCAGCAGCCCTCAGGGCCGGTTCATCGACGGAGCCGACGCAATCAACGGCCGCGTCTTCGATCGGGCGAGCGCATGGGGTAAGCACCTTTTCCACCACTATGCGGGCGGACGAATTGTTCACGTCCACCTCGGTCTCTACGGCAAGTTCACCGAATTCGCCGTCGACGCCGGCGTTCCGGAACCGGTCGGGCAGGTGCGGATGCGCATCGTCGGCACGGACAAAGGAGCCGATCTGCGCGGACCGACGGCGTGTGAGGTCGTCGACGAGTCCGAAGTCTCGGAAATCTTGGCCCGGCTCGGCCCCGACCCCCTGCGCAAGGATGCCGACCCATCTGCGGCGTGGGAGCGGATAAGCAAGTCCCGCAGGGTGATCGGCGCGTTGCTGATGGACCAAAAAGTCATCGCCGGCATCGGGAACGTCTATCGCAACGAGCTGCTGTACCGCCACCGCCTCAACCCTCATCGCCCCGGCACGCGGATGCGCGAAGGGGAGTTCCAGGAAGCCTGGACCGATCTCGTCGAGTTGATGAAGGTCGGTGTCCGCCGCGGTCGGATCATCACTCTTCGCCCCGAAGACGACCACGGCATGCCGTCTTACGCGCCGCGGCGACCGCGCACCTACGTCTACCGGCGCGCCGGGGACCCGTGCCGGATCTGCGGCACCACCATCCGCACCGAGGTCATGGAGGGTCGCAACCTGTTCTGGTGCCCGAGCTGTCAGAGCTAGCCAGGGGCGTCGGCGGGACATACCGGCGGTTAGCCGGGAGAATCTGCGCGTGGAACTGATCCTGGTCGTCGTCGGCGCGATCGTCGTCACCGCGGTGGCGCACCGCCGCGGACTCGAACCCGCACTGATCATCGTCGTCGTCGGCATCGCCGTGTCGTTCCTGCCGGGATTCGAGGCGCCCGAGCTGGATTCACACATCCTCCTGTCGGTTGTGCTGCCACCCCTGCTGTACTCGGCCGCGCTGGACTTCTCGTTCCCGACATTCCTGCGCAACATCAAACCGATCCTCGGACTCGGGGTGGCACTGGTGGTCGTCACCGCTTTCGCGGTGGCTGCGGTCTCGTCCTGGCTGGTGTTCGTCCCATTGACGTTCGGGACCGCGCTGGTGCTCGGTGCGATCGTGGCGCCGCCGGATGCCGTCACCGCCGTTGCGGTCGGTCGCAAGCTTGGGCTGCCCAAGCGTGTGATGTCGATCTTGACCGGCGAGAGTCTGATCAACGATGCGGCCGCGCTCGCGTTGTTCTCCGTCGCCGTCGCGCACGTAGCCGGCACCGACACCTTCATTGAGAATCCGCTGCTGTTGTTCACCTACAGTGCGGTGCTCGGACCGCTGGTCGGCGCTGCACTGGGCTACGTCACGCTCTGGATTCGTCGGCGCCTGGCCAACCCGGCGCTGGAGACGGTGCAGGGGCTCATGGTGCCGTTCGCGGCGTTCATCCTGGCCGAGGAGATGCACGCCTCGGGTGTGCTGGCTGTCGTGGTGGCGGGGTTCGTCGTCGGCAGCGGCACCGTGGACGCCGGCTACCAGACGCGGCTGCAGGAACGATATGTCTGGAACTCGGTCGACGTTCTGCTCGAGGCGTTTGTCTTCGCCTACATCGGCCTGCATCTGCGTTTCGTGCTGGAGGATCTGCGTGAGGCGCATGAGTCGCTCGCCCAGGTGGCCGTGGGTTCGCTGATCGTACTGCTCATCGTATTGGTGGTCCGCCCTGTCTCGGTGTTCGCGATGTTCGGCCGCAAGAAGCTGGCGAATCAGGTCGAGAAGCGGTTGAGCGTTCCGATTCCCGAAGGCGGCGGTCGGGGAGCGCTGGGCGTGCGGCGTCGCGACCCGTCACGCACCAGTTGGCGCCCGCGCACCGGCAACCGGGCCCTGAGTTGGCAGGAGAACGTCGTCGTCTCGTGGACGGGTATGCGCGGCGTGGTGACTTTGGCTGCGGCAGCGGCAATCCCGGTTACGACCGCGGCCGGTGAACCTTTCCCCGAGCGCGCGACCATCCAGGCCATCGCGTTCGTCGTCAGTGTGGGCACCCTACTGCTGCAGGGATGGACCCTGCCGCTGCTGATCCGCAAGCTCAACGTGTCCGGTGACGTCGATCAGGCAGAAGCGTTGCAGGAGACGGAGAAAGCGGAGCGGGTGGTGCACGAGGCCGCCGACGAGGTGCTCGCCGGGTTCCGGGCGAACCCTCCCGCCGGACTGGACCCGCGGGTGCTCGCCGAGATTCGGGGCATCGTGGCGCGCCACTCCCAGGATGCCGACGAGATGCCCGACCCCGAGGCCCACACCTTGCGCGCCGAGGTGTTCGCGCAGCTGTACCGCGACGTGCTGGCCGCGCAGCGGCTCGCGCTCATCGGTGAACGCGACGCGGGCAGAATCGACGACGAGGCGGTCCGGGCGATGCTGGAACGGCTCGATCTGCAGGAGGCAGGGGTTTCCGCGCGACTGGAAAGCCGCTTCTGAGGGCTAGAAGTCGAAGCCGCCGAAGTCGCCACCCCAGTCGCCGCCACCGAAGTCGCCGCCGCCGGAATCCCAGCCGCCGCCACCCCAATCGCCGCCGCCGGCGTCCCCGCCGCCCCAGTCTCCGCCGCCGGCATCGCCGGACCCTTCCAGCTGGCCCTGATCGAGACCGTCCTGGAACCCGTCGCCATAGCCGTTCTCGAACGCCTGCGCGTCATAGCCGACCCCGGCCATGCCGGAGAACATCGTGCTGAACAGCAGTGCAGAACCCAGACCCCACGCACCCGCGACCAAGGCCGGCTTCCACCAGGGCTCGGAGTACCAGCCGGCGGGAACGGGACGGCCTGCGACGCGCCCGCCGGGGTAGTAGTTCGGGGTGCGCTCCGACGGCGACGGTGACGCCTCGATCTCGCGGCCCTCGAAGGTGACGCGGCGGTCCTCGGTCACGGTGCCTGCCGACCGCTGACCCCACAGCGACTCCAGCTCCGGCCCGGGATCCATGCCCATCGCGACGCGCGCAGCCCGCACGTAGTACAGGCCTTCCATCGCACTTTCCTTCGCAAGCTCGGCCTGCTTGGCCGTGGTGGCCTGATCGATCTGCGACGACGCCGCGGTGTAGCGCTCGGAAGCGTCGGCAAGAGCTTGCTTGGACGCGTCGTCGGTACCGGTGAGGGCGAAGACCTGGCCGCCGAGGCGTTCGATGACGCGGCGGGCGTCGGCCTTCGCGTCGGCCAGGGACGCGGCGGTGCGCTTGCCGGAGGCCTTGGACGAGGCATAGACGGCGATACCGATCGCCGCGACGACCAGCAGGATGAGGACGAGCAAAACGCCATTCATGGTTCACAGCGTACCGACAGAAACCGGGAGAACCCTGGGCGTGACAAGGGGCTTCCGTGCCGCCGCGACGGTCGTCAACAATCCCTCAAGAATCCGGCAAGGGCATCCGGCGAACCTCTCCTCAACGCAGCCGACAACGGCTCGCACGAGAGGAGAAGAGACCATGAGGACCACCATCGTCCGGACCGTCGCGACGGTCAGCCTTGCCGGTTTCGCAGCGCTGGGACTCTCGGGCGTCGCCCATGCCGCGATGTTCGGGGATCCCGACGGCATGGCCGGCTGGACGACCCGCCAGGCCTACAACGACTGCGCGATCATGGCCGCCGCCGACGTGATCGGTCAGATGACCGGAGAAGAACCGGCCGAAGACGACATCGTCGCGTACGCGTCGAAGACGCCGAGCGTCTCCCGGCCGGGCGACTGGATCTACGACAACGAAGACGACGGGCATGGTCACACCGCCGGGAGCATCTTCGAAGACCTGCCCATCGTGCTCGCGCACTACGGGGTTGCGGGCAAGTACATCGACGGCGCCAACCTCGCCTCCCTGGAGCAGGTCCTCGGCCGCGGCGGCGGCGTCATCGTGAACCTCAACTCCGAGACAATCTGGGACGTCGACGGTGACCGCTCGGTACCCGACCACGCGCTGGTGGTCACCGGAGTCGATACCGACAACGGCGTCGTCCACCTCAACGACAGCGGTACCGACGACGGCGCCGACGAACAGGTGAGCATCGACACCTTCAATGCCGCATGGCAGACCAGCGGCAACGAGATGATCGCGACGTCCTAGGGGCCGATCCGGATGCCGACGACGCTCGCTGTCCGCCGTCCACTTCGCCTGGAATGCCACAACATTCGTTGCGCTTCGACGCCCCCCCGCGGACCTACGTCCGGGGTGTCATCGGGTGAAGATGCAGTGCGTGCCCGCGCCCGGCGGGTGCTCGACGACGACGGTCCCGTCGACGGTGATGCGGCATCCCTGGGTCCCGGTCTTGGGCACTGAGATGACCTGCAGCAGGAAAGCGTCCGGATCGAGCGGCACCACCTTCGTCCAGGGAACCGGGGTGTTCTCGGGCGCCGTTCCCGCGTCAGGGTCGGTGTTGATGCTGTAGACGGTGCCTGTGCCGGTGATCTCGAAGGTCACGGTGCCCGTGCCGCCGCCCGCGCCCGGCTGGTTGCGCTGATAGTTGGCTTGCGCGTTCGCGTTGGCCGCCTTGTTCTCGGCCCGGATGTCCGGTGTCACGCAGATGGTGTCGCCGTCGAACGCCTCGCGCCAGACGTAGCCCTGAGAGCAGGACTGCGGACCGGACCCCGCGTTCGGATTCTTGTTGGCGCCGGGGGTCGAGTTCTCCAAGGCGGTGCGAGCCCGGAAAGCCGGTGTGACGCATACGGTGTCACCGGTGCGCGCTTCTCTCCACACCAACCCCGAGATGCAAGTGTCCGGGCCGTAGGGCAGCGGCTGGGCAATGGCCGTTGCGGGCATGACGGCGGCGAATACGGCCACCGCGATCGGCAATGGAGTCAGTTTCCAGAAGTCGGCCAAGGCAACCATGTGGTTCATCCTTCGAACGTCGGGTTCAGCGGCTGGTCCCCCCAGCTGCGATCAACGTAGGAGCCCTGCAGTCGGTGAGAACGGGTAGCGCACTACCTGTCTTTGACGCGGCAAACGAAAGCCGGCTGGAGTAGTCGGGCCCGGTGATTCGCCTGCGCCAGGTGAGTGCAGGACCCTTGTCCTGACATGCAAAAACCGCCCCGAAGGGCGGTCGTTTGGAGCGGGCGACGGGAATCGAACCCGCGTAATCAGTTTGGAAGACTGAGGCTCTACCATTGAGCTACGCCCGCGTGTGCTGCACTACGTGAGAGTACCGGCAGACTGTACCGGTCCCACCTAACTCAAATCCAATTGATGGTTCGGTGCGGCCAGGCCGTAGGATCGCCGGTGGTCTAGTGCTGCGCGCATGCGTGTGGCAGCCATGACCGGGGTGTAGCGCAGCTTGGTAGCGCATCCGCTTTGGGAGCGGAAGGCCGCAGGTTCAAATCCTGTCACCCCGACCAGCACCACCCCACCGGAAACAGAAGCAATAGAGGAGCACCAATCGTGAAGAGCACCGTCGAGAAGTTGAGCCCCACCCGGGTTCGCATCAACGTGGAGGTGCCCTTCGCGGAGCTCGAACCCGACATCGACAAGGCGTTCAAGCAGCTGGCCAAGCAGATCCGGCTGCCCGGCTTCCGTCCCGGCAAGGCGCCCCGCAAGCTGCTGGAGGCTCGGGTCGGCCGCGGCGCGGTGCTCGAGCAGGTTGTCAACGACGCACTGCCCGCCCGCTACAGCGAGGCGATCACCTCAGAGTCGCTTCAGCCGATCGGCCAGCCCGAGATCGAGGTCACCAAGCTTGAAGACAACGAGGAGCTGGTCTTCACCGCCGAGGTCGATGTCCGTCCCGAGATCGACCTGCCCGATCTCAAGGCGCTGAAGATCACCGTCGACCCGGTCGAGGTCACCGACGAGGACGTCGACGCCGAGATCGAAGCCTTGCAGAAGCGCTTCGGCACACTCACCGGAGTCGACCGTCCCGCAGCGAACGGCGACTTCGTCTCGATCGACCTTTCCGCCACCGTCGACGGTAAGGACGTGCCCGAGGCCAAGACCGAGGGTCTGTCGCACGAGATCGGTTCCGGTCAGCTGATCGAAGGCCTCGACGAGGCGATCATCGGCCTGAAGGCCGACGAGTCCAAGACCTTCACCACCACGCTGGTGGCCGGTGAGCACGCCGGCCAGGAAGCCGAGGTGACGGTCACCGTCAAGTCCGTCAAGGTGCGCGAGCTGCCCGAACTCGACGACGAATTCGCCCAACTGGCAAGCGAATTCGACACCATCGACGAACTCAAGGCCGACCTTCGCGAGAAGGTCAGCCGAGTCAAGACCGTGCAGCAGGCCGAGGCGATCCGCGACAAGGCCATCGAGGTGCTCCTGGAGCAGACCGAGATCCCGCTGCCCGAAGCGGTGGTGCAGGCGCAGGTCGACGACACACTGCACAACGCGATCCACGGACTCGACCACGACGAGGACAAGTTTGCCGAGACGCTCAAGGAGCAGGGCAGCAGCCGCGAGGAGTTCGACGCCGATAATCGCACCAACGCGGAGAAGGCGATCAAGACCCAGCTGCTGATGGACGCCATCGCCGACAAGCTCGAGATCCAGGTCGGCCAGAACGACATCACCGAGCGGCTGGTGTTGATGTCGCGCCAGTACGGCCTGGAGCCTCAGCAGTTGCTCCAGATGCTGCAGCAGAACAACCAGCTGCCGGCGATGTTTGCCGATGTGCGGCGCGGCCTGACCGTGGCCGCGGTCGTCTTCGGCGCCACGGTCACCGACACCGACGGCACCGAGATCGACACCACCGAGTTCTTCGGACCGTCCGGCGAACAGGCTGCCGCTGCTGCCGGTGACGATGACGAAGACGATGACGACGACGACTCCGAAGATGCCGGAGACGAGGCAGAAGCCCAGAACGACGAAGTCAAGGCCGACGACACCAAGTGACGCTCTGAGCGAACGCGCGCCGTCTGGGGACTCCCCGGCGGCGCGGGTTCGTTAGTGTCATTCGTAAGACCGGTCACCGCGTCGGAAGTAAAACAAGAAAGCAGGTATCCAGTCGTGACTGACATGCGTGGCGCCTCTTCGGGCCTCAACCTTGTCGACTCGGTCTATGAGCGGTTGCTGGCCGAGCGGATCATCTTCCTGGGCTCTCAGGTCGACGACGACATCGCCAACCGGCTGTGCGCTCAGATCCTGCTGCTCTCGGCGGAGGATCCGACGAAAGACATCAACCTCTACATCAATTCGCCCGGCGGCTCGATCAGCGCCGGCATGGCGATCTACGACACGATGGTGCTCGCGCCGTGTGACGTCGCGACCTACGCGATGGGCATGGCCGCGTCGATGGGCGAGTTCCTGTTGGCTGCCGGCGCCAAGGGCAAGCGCTACGCGCTGCCTCACGCCCGCATCCTGATGCACCAGCCGCTGGGCGGTATCACCGGCGGCGCTGCCGACATCGCCATCCAGGCCGAGCAGTTCGCGTCGATCAAGAAGGAGATGTTCCGGCTGAACGCCGAGTTCACCGGGCAGACCATCGAACGGATCGAGGCCGACTCGGATCGCGACCGCTGGTTCACCGCTCAGGAAGCCCTGGAGTACGGCTTCGTCGACCACATCATCACCAGTGTCAACTTCAACGGAGCGAACCCCTCATGATCGACCCCCGGACCACCCCGCAGGCTCGCTACATCCTCCCGTCGTTCATCGAGCACTCGAGCTTCGGCGTCAAGGAGTCCAACCCGTACAACAAGTTGTTCGAGGAACGCATCATCTTCCTCGGCGTGCAGGTGGACGACGCGTCGGCGAACGACATCATGGCGCAGCTGCTGGTGCTCGAATCGCTGGATCCAGACCGTGACATCACGATGTACATCAACTCACCGGGCGGTTCGTTCACGTCGCTGATGGCGATCTACGACACCATGCAGTACGTGCGGGCCGACATCCAGACGGTGTGCCTGGGCCAGGCCGCTTCGGCTGCGGCTGTGCTGCTCGCCGCGGGCACCCCTGGCAAGCGCCTCGCACTGCCGAACGCCCGCGTGCTCATCCACCAGCCGGCACTGGGCGGTGTGATCCAGGGTCAGTTCTCGGACCTCGAGATCCAGGCCGCAGAGATCGAGCGCATGCGCACGCTGATGGAGGAGACGCTGTCGCGCCACACCGGCAAGCCGGCCGACGTGATCCGCAAGGACACCGACCGCGACAAGATCCTGACCGCGGAGGCGGCCAAGGACTACGGCATCATCGACACCGTTCTGGAATACCGGAAGCTGTCTGCGCAGAAGGGCTGACGGGCCTCAGCCGTTGCTGTAAACCCTTGTCGGCTCGATGAGGACGGCGGTGCGCCGCTGCTGGCGCATCGTTGCGTCGTATTCGTCCCAATTGTCGTGGGTTCCGCCCGCCGCGGTGAAGATGTCTCGAAGCAGCTGCGCCAGCTCGTCGGATCCCAGCCACGGCTGCGGATCGTCGGGACCGGCAAGTTCGGCGTGACCTTCGACGGTGGCCCACTGCCATCCCTTTCGGAAGATGAGCGCGATCTGCGGGCGCTCGCGGAGATTGGCCAGTTTGACCTTCCCGTAGGTGACGAACCCGAGTACCTCCCGTCCGGTGGACGGATGCGTCAGCGGTCCGGCATTGATGAGCGACGACTGGATGGTGTGGTCTGCGCGCAGCGTCGAGACGACGGCCAGGCCGTTGTCGCCGCTGGCGAGTGCGAACGCGTCCGTGAGGGTGGTCATGCCCGCACACTACGACGGGAACGGCCGGGCAAATGCCGCGAAAGCACGTCCCCCGGCGTTTGGCCGTGTCACGCTGACATTCCACGCGGTCGTCAGTTTACGGAGCGACTCTGCACGGGTGAAGGAGGACGCCATGGGAGTAAGGAAGACGGCAGCTGCTGCACTGATCGCCGCGGCGGCGGGGGCGGTGTTGCAGGCAGGAGTGTCACAGGCCCAGGAGCCAGTCTGCCCCGCGGGCACCTACTGGAACCCTGTCGCGGTGCGTTGCCTGCCGTACGGCGTGAATCCGGTCGTCGGCCCTGCCGGTCCGGTCGGCGTGGGAGGCGTTGTCGGACCGGTGGGACCCGGTCCCGTCGGTCCGGGGCCGGTCGGTCCCGGCCCGCTCGGTCCCGGTCCGCGCTGACATTGCACGAACCGCGGGGGGCGGCGGCCGCAAAGCTGCCGGCCCCTGTCACCCCTCGTTGGGGGTCGCTTCGCGAATGTCGGCCGGACACCAGCCGGTTACGTTTCCGCCGGACAGGTACTCTCGGTCGGGTAACAGCGGCGACACGCCAGAGACACGGTGGCGCGTTCCGCGGCCGCCCAGGACGAATCAGGCGATATGTTGTCGCAACCACATGTGAATACCACCGACGCTATTCGGCTTTATCGGTCGCACGGCAACGGAAACAGCGGGTAGCGTCGGGGCTACACACTTTCGGTCTTCGTCCCGGTGCCCGGCACGAAACGGCACGCAACGATAGGTATCGACAGCAACAGGAAGTAGGACCCCAGCACCATGGCACGCATCGGAGATGGCGGCGACCTGCTGAAGTGCTCGTTCTGCGGCAAGAGCCAGAAGCAAGTGAAGAAGCTCATTGCGGGACCCGGCGTCTACATCTGCGACGAGTGCATCGACCTGTGCAACGAGATCATCGAGGAGGAACTCGCCGACGCTGACGACGTCAAGCTCGACGAGTTGCCCAAGCCCGCGGAGATCCGCGATTTCCTCGAGGGATATGTCATCGGTCAGGACACCGCCAAGCGCACACTTGCCGTCGCGGTCTACAACCACTACAAGCGCATCCAGGCGGGCGAGAAGAGCCGCGACTCGCGCTCCGAGCCCGTCGAGCTCGCCAAGTCCAACATTCTGATGCTCGGCCCCACCGGCTGCGGGAAGACCTACCTCGCGCAGACCCTTGCCAAGATGCTGAACGTGCCGTTCGCGATCGCCGACGCCACCGCGCTGACCGAAGCGGGCTACGTCGGCGAGGACGTCGAGAACATTCTGCTCAAGCTGATTCAGGCTGCCGACTACGACGTGAAGCGCGCCGAGACCGGCATCATCTACATCGACGAGGTCGACAAGATCGCCCGCAAGAGCGAGAACCCGTCGATCACCCGAGACGTCTCGGGTGAGGGTGTCCAGCAGGCGCTGCTGAAGATTCTCGAAGGCACGCAGGCTTCCGTTCCTCCCCAGGGTGGCCGCAAGCATCCGCACCAGGAGTTCATCCAGATCGACACCACGAACGTGCTCTTCATCGTGGCTGGTGCGTTCGCCGGGCTGGAGAAAATCGTGTCCGACCGCGTCGGCAAGCGCGGTCTGGGCTTCGGCGCCGAGGTGCATTCGAAGGCCGAGATCGACACGCAGGACCATTTCGCCGAGGTCATGCCCGAGGATCTGATCAAGTTCGGCCTGATCCCCGAGTTCATCGGACGCCTCCCGGTCGTCGCCTCGGTGACGAACCTGGACAAGGAATCGCTCGTGCAGATCCTGTCGAAGCCGAAGAACGCGCTCGTCAAGCAGTACACCCGCCTCTTCGAGATGGACGGCGTGGAGCTGGAGTTCGCCGAGGACGCGCTCGAAGCCATCGCCGATCAGGCCATCCATCGCGGCACGGGGGCCCGCGGTCTGCGCGCCATCATGGAGGAAGTGCTGCTGCCGGTGATGTACGACATCCCCAGCCGCGACGACGTCGCCAAGGTGGTCGTCACCAAGGAAACCGTCCAGGACAACGTGTTGCCGACCATCGTGCCGCGCAAGCCATCGCGTACCGAGCGCCGCGACAAGAGCGCCTAAAACCCCATCACCGGGTGTGCACTGAGGGCTGTTCAGTCTGATCGGACTGACAGCCCTCACTGCATTTGCGCGTGACGTGTGCGTCGTCGGGCAGCCAGGCATCGCATACCGCGCTGGCCAGTCCCCACAGCAGAAACGCGGCGACGGCGATGACCTGCAGTTGGTTGATCATGATTCGAGTTTTCTGCCGGCGAGGCTCTGAGTCGTGCGTAGGGGACTACGTGATTGCGCGGATCGTTCGCACGTGACTTCGTCGACGAGGGCGGCGATCTCGGCGACCCCGTCCCTACGCGCAAAGGCCGCTTCCAGCCGGCGGGCGTTGCGCAGGTAGCGGCCGTCGGTGAGGATCCGGCCCACCGCCGACCTCAGTTCGGCCGCCGACGGCGTGCCGGTCCGCAAATTGATGCCCGCACCCGACCATGCGATGCGCGCGGCGACTTCAGGTTTGTCCTCGGTGCTGCCTGCGACCACGATCGGCACCCCCGACGCGAGGGCGCGCTGGACGGCGCTATAGCCACCGTTGGTGACCATCACGTCGACCTTCGGCAGGAGGCGGTCGTGCGGGACATATCCGGCGACATGGGTGTTGGCCGGGATCGGGATGCCGACGGTGTTGGGGTCCCGGCCTCCGGTGCTCACCACGACAACGACGTCGCTGTCGGCGAGCGCGGCAACCGTCGGTTCGATGAGCCGGGACAAGTCCCGGTTGTCGACGGTGCCCTGCGTGACGTGCACGACGGGGCGGCCCGCGTCGAGTCGGTGCCACCATGGCGGCGGGTTGAACGTGTCGCAGGGCCGCGGCCGGACCGCACCGACGAAGCGCACCCCCCGGGGCAGGTCGCTGCGTGGATACTCGAAGCTCGGCACCGTCGGAACGATCAACCGGTCCGCCAGGACTCCCATGTCGAGCAGAGGCACCGGCAATGGCCTCGCGCCCAGCGTTTCCAACATCCGGTTGGCGACCTGTTGCGCATTGCGCAGCAGCACTTTCTGCGAGAACAGCGTCAGCCCCCGGTACACCGTCCGGCGAGTCGTCGACCGCGCCGGCGGCAACGCCATCCCGGTCGGTGCGACGTCGCGGCTCGACAGAAGCAGGGGAGTGGGTGTGAAGGACAGCAGTGGCGGGACGCCGCCCCAGTCGCCGAGGATGAGCGGCAGAACTCCGAAGAATCCGTAGTCGACGATCATCGCGTCGTAGTGCCGGTCTGCCAGCGCGTTGCACAGCTCGGTCATCTGGTGGGGCATCGGTCGCAGGAAGAGCCGGACAATGGCTTGGCTCATCGCGTCGATGCCGGAACGGGTGGCGCGCCGACCGGCATCGAACGGTGCGTCGTCGAAGTCCGCGCTCGGCGGCAGCACGTGGTGTTTCGCGCCGACCTCACGGACCGCGCCGCTGTGCGCGGGACCGGTCATCACGGTGACGTGGTTGCCCCGGTTCACGAGGTCCTCGGCCACTGCCAGCAGCGGTTCGGCATGGCCGATCGGCGACAGCGCAGCGATCAAGATGGCGGCCATCAGCGCGTCCCCTCAGGCCCTTTGCAGGCGAGGAGTTGCCTCGGCGATGGCCTCGTCGACGACACCGGCGATCTCGGCGACACTGTCGCGTGCGGCATAGGCGCGCTGAAGGCGGCGGGCGTTGGTGCGGTACGTCGGATCGGCGAGCACCGCATGCACGGCGCGTCGCACCTCCGCGGGCGCCGGTGTGCCGGTGCGCAGATTGATTCCCGCCCCGAAGTATTCGACACGAGCGGCCACCTCGGGCTTGTCCTCGGTCTGCCCGGCCACCACCATCGGCACACCGACGGACAGCGCCCGCTGGACGGCGCCGTAGCCGCCGTTGGTGACCATCACGTCCACCAGCGGTAACAGCACATCGTGCGGGATGTACTCGGCCACAAGAATATTGGCGGGCAGCGGGGTCGCAATCTGCGACACCGGCCGGCCCCCCGTGGTGACGATGACGGTGACGTTTTCGCCGGCGAACGCCTCGATCGTCGGTTCGATCAGTCGGGTCAGGTCGGCGTTGTCGATCGTGCCCTGCGTGACGTGCACGACCGGGCGGTCACCGTTGAGGTCGCCCCACCATGGCGGGGCGATGAAATCGTCGCTCGGCAGCGGATTCACCGCACCGACAAACCGCACATGGCCGGGCAGGTCGCTGCGGCGGTACTCGAACTGCGGGATCGTCGGGACAATGACCCGGTCGGCGAGCGCGGCGCAATCGAGCACGAATACCGGCAGCTTCGGCAGACCCATCGCTTCGAGCATGCGGTTGGCGGCGCGGTGAGCCGGGCGCAGCATGACCTTCTGCGCGGCGGCGGTCAACAGGCGGTTGCGCAGACGGCCGATCGCGCCGGGCATGGGCGCGATGCCGGGGCCGCCCGGTGCGGTGTCCCTACTCGAGAGGAACAGCGGCGTCGTGGAGTAGGACAGGATCGGCGGCCGCTGCACCGACCTGTCGAGCAGCAGCGGGAGCGTCCCCAGAAAGAAGGCGTCGGTGATGATGGCGTCGTAGTCGTTGGCTCCCAACAATTCCTGGAGTGCACTGAACTGGTGAGGCAGCGGTCGGACGAAGACGTGTTCGACGTCGAAGTTGATGCGCGCGATGCCCGACGTCTCGGCGCGCCCGGGCAGGTCGGCGTCGAAGCTGGCATCGTCGTAGTCCGCGCCATAGGGGAGCGGGCGCGGTTCCGCGCCCACGGCCCTGATCTTGTCGGCGTGACGGGCGCTGGTCAGAACGGTGACACGGTCGCCGCGGGCGACGAGACCGCGGGCGACGTTCAGCAGTGGCGCGATATGCCCGACGGGCGGGCAGGAGGCAATGAGGATCTCTGGCATGGCGTCGATACTCGCCGCTGGTCAGGAGGGGGTGCTTGGAGCTTGTGTGGAGATTGGGTGGAGATCGCAGGTAGATCGCTAATTCGTTACGCGATCCGGGCGGGTGTAGATGTTCATCGAGTCGCCGCGAAGGAAGGCCACCAGCGTGAGGCCGGACTGGCTGGCCAGGTCGACAGCCAGCGACGACGGGGCCGACACGGCAGCGAGCACCGGGATGCCTGCCATCACCGCTTTCTGGGTGAGTTCGAAAGACGCCCGTCCACTGACCAGAAGTACGGTGCCGCTCAAGGGGATCCGACGCTGCTCCAGCGCCCATCCGACTACCTTGTCCACGGCGTTATGCCTGCCGATGTCCTCGCGGACGACCAAGGTCTCACCCTGGGTGTCGAACAGCGCGGCGCCGTGCAGTCCGCCGGTGGCGGCGAAAACCTTCTGTGCACGACGCAGCTTTACGGGCAGCGCCGAGAGCGTGCCGGTGGCGACGGTCGCCGGATCGTCGCCGGGGCCGTGCTTGCTGATCAGTCGGACCGCCTCCAGCGAGGCTTTGCCACACACACCGCACGACGAGGTGGTGTAGAAGTTGCGTGTCGGGTCGATGTCGGGTGGGGGTACGTCGGGCGCCAGCGTGACATCGAGGACGTTGTAGGTGTTGACGCCGTCCTCTTCCGGCGGGCTGGAGCGCAGCGACTCGGGGATGGGTACTGGAGCGCCGCGGCAGTAGCGCACCGACAGGATGTCGTCACGGCCGGAAACGATCCCCTCGGTCAGCAGGAAGCCCTGCGCGAGTTCGACATCCGACCCGGGGGTGCGCATGGTGACCGTGGTCGGCGAGCCGTTGACCCGGATCTCCAGCGGCTCCTCGACCACCAGGGTCTCCGGCCGCGCGACCGCGTCTTCGGCCGTGACGTGACGCGCGCGCCGCCGGGCGGTGACCCTTCCCACGGTTACGCCCGCTCCAGCCGGATCACGATGGCCTTCGACACCGGCGTGTTCGACTTTGTTGCGGTGTGATCAAGGGGGACAAGGGGATTGGTCTCAGGGTAGTACGCCGCAGCGTTGCCCGATGGTGTCGAATATGCGATGACGGCGAAGTCTTTGGCCCGCCGCTCCTGTAGATGGCCCTCGGCGTCGGTGAACTCCGACACAATGTCCACGCGGTCACCGTCGGACAGCCCGAAGCTCTCCAGGTCGGCGGGGTTGACGAACACCACCCGTCGTCCGCCTCTGACGCCGCGGTAGCGGTCGTCGAGCCCGTAGATGGTGGTGTTGTATTGATCGTGGCTGCGCAGCGTCTGCAGCACCAGCCTGCCTTCGGGCACCGCAACCCATTCGACCGGATACGTCATGAAGTTGGCTTTGCCTGTTGCGGTGTGGAATTCGCGGGAGTCGCGTGGTGGGTGCGGCAGCTGGAAGCCGTCGGGGGCGCGCACCTTGCGGTTGTAGTCCCCACAGCCCGGGACGACAGCGGCGATGGCGTCCCGGATGGTGTCGTAGTCGGTGTTGAACGTCGCCCACGGCACGGGATGGTCGGCGCCGAACACGGTGCGAGCAAGCTGACAGATTATCGCCACCTCGCTGCGCACCTGTTCACTCGGCGGATGAAGGCTCCCGCGGGACAGATGCACCATCGACATCGAATCCTCCACGGAGACCATCTGTTTGCCGCTGGCCTGGATGTCGCGGTCAGTGCGGCCCAACGACGGCAGGATCAGCGCGGTGCGCCCGTGTACGAGGTGGCTGCGATTGAGTTTCGTCGACACCTGGACCGTCAGCGCGCAGTTGCGAAGGGCAGCTTCGGTCACCTCCGTGTCGGGGGTCGCCGAGGCGAAGTTGCCGCCCATCGCCATGAACACCTTGGCGTTGCCGTCACGCATCGCGCGAATCGCGCCCACGGTGTCGAGGCCGTGCTCTCGCGGGCTGTGGATACCGAACCTGTCGTCAAGATTTTTCAGGAAGCGCTCGGGCATCTTCTCCCAGATGCCCATGGTGCGGTCACCCTGCACGTTGGAATGGCCGCGCACCGGACACAGTCCGGCGCCGGGTTTGCCGATCATGCCGCGCATCAGCAGCACGTTGGTGATTTCGGTGATGGTGGGTACCGCGTGCTTGTGTTGCGTCAACCCCATGGCCCAACACACGACGGTGCGCTGCGATGACGCCATCATGGCGGCGACGCGGTCGAGTTGCTCTCGGTCGATGCCCGTCGCCTCCAGCACCGTCTCGAGGTCGACGTCGCGGGTGCGGCGTTCGTAGTCGTCGAAACCCGCGGTGTGGTCGGCGACGAATTCGCGGTCGACCACGCTGCCGGGGTCGCGATCGTCGGCCTCCAGCAACAGCTTGCCCAGCCCAGCGAACAGCGCCATGTCGCCGCCGAGGCGGAGCTGGACGAACTCGTCGGCGATCGGGACACCGTCGCCGACGACGCCGTGTACTTTCTGGGGGTCTTTGAAGCGGATCAGACCCGCTTCCGGCAGCGGGTTGATCGCAATGATCTTGGCGCCGTTGGCTTTCGCCTTCTCCAGAATCGACAGCATGCGCGGATGGTTGGTGCCGGGGTTCTGGCCGGCGATGAGGATGAGATCGGACAGGATCAGGTCCTCGACGGTGACCGACCCCTTGCCGATGCCGATGGAGTCGATCAGCGCGGTGCCCGACGACTCGTGGCACATGTTGGAGCAGTCGGGAAGGTTGTTGGTGCCCAGGCACCGCACGAACAGCTGATACAGGAACGCGGCCTCGTTGCTCGTGCGTCCCGACGTGTAGAACACCGCCTCGTTCGGGCTGTCGAGGGCGCGGAGTTCGTCGGCGATCAGGCCGTAGGCGTCGTCCCACGTGATCGGCCGGTAGCGGTCGTCACCGGCGCGCAGCACCATCGGCTCGGTGAGGCGGCCCTGCTGGGAAAGCCAGTACTCCGGCTGGGCCTGCAGTTCGGCGACGGTGTGCCGCGCAAAGAACTCGCGGGTGACGACGCGCTTGGTGGCTTCCTCTGCGACGGCCTTGGCGCCGTTTTCGCAGAACTCGGCCAGTTTCCGGCCACCGTGCTCTTCCGGCCAGGCGCAGCCGGGGCAGTCGAAGCCGTGGCGCTGGTTGAGTTTGGCCAGTGTCGCCGTCGTCCGGAGCAGACCCATCGATTCCAGGCCCCGCTTGAGCGAGACCATCACCGCCTTGACGCCGGCCGCCTCGTGTTTGCGCTGGGTGACGGTCAGGTTGCGCTCGTCGACATCGGCGTCGATGTCTCGGTCGGGGTGGCGACGCGTGGGCATGTCCTCCATTGTGGTCTGCTGCGCAACCACCGCCCACGACGGCACGATTTGCACCGCGATCGAGCGTGTCTGCACACCGCCGCGCCGCCGGCGACGTGCATTGACCGCGCGCTCGTCGCCGTCGAGTGCTACCTAACCGTCGCACCGGGTCCCGAAGTGACCTTTGGTAACGCACGCCTTCTGACGTTGACGCTCGCGTAACAAGTTCGGCATCGATCCTTCCTAAGGTGGGCCGGTCAACTGTCCGTCGAGCCGGGGCGCGGACACAGCAGTGATAGGAAGTCCATTGAGCGGTAATGCGGTACGCCTGCAGGCGATCAACAATGTCGAGGCGTATATGCCGCCGGCGATCAGCTTCGATCCGACCGAGGCGCCCGGTGCGATCTTCGGCTCCAATGTCTTCACCAAGGCCGAGATGCAGCTGCGCCTGCCCAAATCGGTGTACAAGTCCGTGGTGGCGACCATCGAGAAGGGCGCCAAGCTCGATCCGGCGATCGCTGATTCCGTCGCCTCGGCGATGAAGGACTGGGCCCTGTCGAAGGGCGCCACGCACTACGCCCACGTCTTCTATCCGATGACGGGTCTCACGGCGGAGAAGCATGACAGCTTCCTCGAACCGGTCTCCGACGGCGAGACGCTCGCCGAGTTCGCCGGCAAGACGCTGATCCAGGGTGAACCGGACGCCTCGAGCTTCCCGTCCGGCGGCTTGCGCAGCACGTTCGAGGCCCGCGGATACACCGGGTGGGATGTCACCAGCCCCGCCTACATTCTGGAAAACCCCAACGGCAACACCCTGTGCATTCCGACGGTGTTCGTGTCGATGACCGGTGAGGCACTCGACTACAAGACCCCGCTGCTGCGCAGCCAGCAGGCGATGGGCGTGCACGCCGAGCGGATCCTGACGCTGTTCGGGCACAAGGATCTGCAGAAGGTGGTGTCGTTCTGCGGCCCGGAGCAGGAGTACTTCCTCGTCGACCGGCACTTCTTTCTGGCCCGCCCCGACCTCGTCAACGCCGGCCGCACCCTCTTCGGGGCCAAGCCGCCCAAGGGTCAGGAGTTCGACGACCACTACTTCGGAGCGGTGCCCGAGCGCGTCCTCGGCTTCATGATGGACACCGAGCGCGAGCTGTTCAAGCTGGGCATCCCCGCCAAGACCCGGCACAACGAGGTTGCTCCGGCTCAGTTCGAGGTGGCGCCGATGTTCGAGCGCGCCAACATCGCCTCCGACCACCAGCAGCTGCTGATGACGGTGTTCAAGACGATCGCCAAGAAGCACGGTATGGAATGCCTGTTCCATGAAAAGCCGTTCGCCGGCGTCAACGGTTCGGGTAAGCACGTCAACTTCTCGGTGGGCAACGCCGAGCTCGGCTCCCTGCTCGTGCCGGGTGACACCCCGCACGAGAACGCGCAGTTCCTGGTGTTCTGCGCCGCCATCATCCGCGCCGTGCACAAATTCGCCGGGCTGCTGCGTGTTTCGGTCGCCTCCGCGACCAACGACCACCGGCTCGGCGCCAACGAGGCGCCACCCGCCATCATCTCGATCTTCCTGGGCGCCCAGTTGGCCGACGTCTTCGAGCAGATCGCCAAGGGGGCGGCCACGTCGTCAAAAGGCAAGGGCGTCATGCACATCGGCGTCGACACCCTGCCGACGCTGCCGACGGATCCGGGTGATCGCAACCGCACCAGCCCGTTCGCCTTCACCGGCAACCGTTTCGAGTTCCGTGCTCCCGGCTCGGGGCAGACAGTCGCGGTGCCGATGATCGTCCTGAACACGATCATGGCCGATTCGTTCGACTACATGGCGACTGCGCTGGAGAAGGCCATTGCCGACGGCACCGACTTCGACAGCGCCGTGCAGACGCTGCTCACCGAGATCATCACCGAACACGGCGCCGTCGTGTTCAACGGCGACGGCTACTCGGAGAACTGGCAGATCGAAGCCGCCGAGCGCGGACTGCCGAACCTCAAAACCACGCTCGACGCGATCCCCGAGCTGATCAAGCCCGAGGCCATCGAGGTGTTCGAACGTTACGGCGTGTTCAACGAGCGAGAGTTGCACAGCCGGTACGAGGTTCGGCTGGAACAGTATGCGCTGACGATCGCGGTCGAGGCGAAGCTGGCGCTGGAGCTGGGCACGACGGTGATCCTGCCGGCCGCGGTCCGCTACCAGACCGAGCTCGCGCAGAATGTCGGAGCCTTGAAAGCTGCCGGTATCGACGCCGATACCACACTGCTGCAGTCGGTTTCAGCCCCGATCGCCGAACTGACCGTGGCGCTCGCCGCGCTGAAGGCCGCCTTGTCGGATCACTCCGCGGAATCGGCGCTGGACGAGGCCACGCATGCGCAGAAGGCGCTGCTGCCGGCCATGGAAGCGGTGCGCGCTGCGGCGGACACGCTGGAATCCGTGGTGGCCGATGATCTGTGGCCGCTACCGACCTATCAGGAGATGCTCTACATCCTGTGAGTGGGCTAGCGTCGCTCCGTGAGCGCGCGCGTCTGTACGCCGACACCCCGGTATCGCACATACAGGTGCGCGCTCTCGCGCCCTACGAGCGTGACGTTCCGGCTCAGCCCGGGTCGACCATCTGCACCACTCCCGTCGTCACGCCGGCGATGAACAACCGTCCGGTCGTCGGGTCGGCGGCGACGGTGTAGGGGTTCTGCACGGTCGGCACCCGCATCACCTCACGCGGTGTCTCCTCGGCCATGTCGTAACCGACGACCTCATTCGTCCCCGACGATGCCACCCACAACCGGTCCCGCGTGGCATCGTAGGTGATGCCATACGGCCCACCCGGCTGCGGCACCTCCGCGAGTTGCATTGGGCTGGTGTCGAATACGCGTACCGCATCACCGCGCGTGTCGGCGGCGATCAATCGGCCGTGCCTGTCTGCGACCAGATGCGTGGGTCCAGACCCGGCGGGGGTCGACCCGACGATGGTCAGGTTTGTCGTGTCGTAGATCGTCAGATCATTCTTGCGGACGTCAAGCAGGCCCATGCGGTCGCCGACGGGCGCCAACCCCGCCGGCTGCACGCTGTCGGTGAACACCTTGACGACGCGGCCGTCGCGGATCGCGCTGACAGTGCCGCCGAGCTCGTTGGCGACAAATGTGGTTCCGTCGGGTGCCTGCGACGCGTCGTGAGGCACAGTGCCCGTGATGATCTGCGGCTCCGCGGCTCCGCCGGGCAACTCGACTCGTACGAGCGCATTGGCGCTTTCCACCGGCACCAGGACCGGGCCGCCGGGTTTGGCGAGTTGCAGGTGACGGACCGCGCCGGGCAGCGGCGTCCGACCGGTGATGTCGCCGGTGTCCGCATTCATCAGGACGAGTTCGAACGGTTCGCGCGTGGCGACGGCGACGGTGCGGGTGACGGGGTCGACGACGATACCTTCGGGTGCGGCCCCAACTCGCACCTGACGTCCCGGAGGTGGCGTCGTCGGCACGGCGGCCCGCTGAGGTTCGGCCGCGCCCGGCAATTCCGCCACCGGCGGTCGCGTGCCCTCGGTCGGCACGCCCGGCGGGATCAGCCCTGTGGTGGTCGTCGGTGGAGGGCCGGTCGCAGGCACTGTTTCAGCTGGAGGGTTGCTGCAACCCGCTACTAGCAAGATCGCGGCGGCGACGGCCGCTGGGACACGCATTGAGCAGGAGTACCCGCGCCTGCGGACCCGAAGCTGTCCGGCGCCACTCGTAAGAAATGGCCACCCGGTGGCGTCCGCTTCCGGGAATATGCGGCGGGTCTTGAGCGAGGCCTGACCAGGTTGCCTGCGACGGTATCGCCGGTGCTGATCGTCGGACAACGCCGTCTACAGAACCTTTCGAGCGGTCTCGGCTGCCCTCTGCAGCGCCTCCCCGACCGGCAGCGTGCGGAATGATTCGGACAGGATCTCGACTCCCCACGGACCGTCGAATCCCTTGCCCCGCAACACATCCACCAAGCCGCTCAAATCGAAGGATCCTTCACCGCACAGGACACGCCGGTCGATGGTGTCTTCGAACAGGGTGCCAACCACCTCGGGCATGGCGTCGTCGAGCTCGACGCCGAAGACGATTCCGTCGAGTAGGGACGTGTCCAGCTCGGTGAGAGAGGTCTCAGCGCGGAACACATGCCACGCGTCAACCAGCAAACCGACATGGGGATGAGCTACCGCATCGACCAATTCGGCACCCACGGGCACCGTCGCGAGCCGCGAGAAAGGCATCGTCTCGATCGCGATGCGGGTGCCCAGGCGCGAGGCGTCGTCGGCGAGTTCGCGCAGCGGCGCGACGAGGGACGCCAGATCGATGGCGGCGGAGCCATTCTCGGAACCGATTTTGATGAAGGCGGGTTTGAGGACGTCGGCTGCGTCCAGCAGGAGGTCACGGACGTGGTAAGTGTGGCCCGATTGGCCGCGAGGAATCGACCACCGCTCGATCAACTCGATCTCGATGTGCGAAAGGCCGTGTTCGGCGGCCATGGCGCCGAGCGCGGCGAACCCGATCGAATCGCGGATCGCCATGAGATCGTCTGCAACCAAACCAAACCCCATGAAGCCCGCCTCTGCGATGGCTTTCAGCCGCTCGTGGATCGGGACAGGACTTGTCGCGGGGGAGCGCATCGGCGACGTGTTGCCTGCGCTGGTCCATGCCGTCGCGATCAACGCGGTGTTCATATGGTTGCTTTCGTGGCCTGCGAGCGTGCGGAAAATGCCACCGCGAGCGGCGTGTCCACGTACAGACACGCGCGCTCGCGGTGCAGGTGTACTTCCGGGGAACTCAGCCGTTTTGGGGGAAGCCGAGGTTGATGCCGCCGTGGCTGGGGTCGAGCCAGCGTGCGGTGATGGCTTTCTGCCTGGTGAAGAAGTGCACGCCGTCCATCCCGTGGGCGTGGCTGTCGCCGAACAGCGAGGCTTTCCAGCCGCCGAAGCTGAAGTAGGCCATCGGGACCGGGATCGGCACGTTGATGCCGACCATGCCGACCTCGACTTCGTTCTGGAACCGGCGGGCTGCGCCGCCGTCGTTGGTGAAGATGGCGGTGCCGTTGCCGTAGGGGTTGGAGTTGATGAGTTCCAATGCTTGGTCGTAGGTCTCGACCCGCAGGACCGAGAGCACGGGGCCGAAGATCTCGTCGGTGTAGACGCTCATCTGGGGGGTGACGTTGTCGAGCAGGGTCGGGCCGAGCCAGAAGCCCTCTGTAGCGCCGTTGGCTTTCACCGTCCGGCCGTCGACGACGACCTTGGCCCCGTCCTTTTCGCCGGCGTCGATGTAGGAGGCCACCTTGTCGCGGTGGGCCCTGGTGACCAGCGGCCCCATGTCGGAATCCTTGGTGCCGTCGCCGATTTTGAGCGGGGTGGTCCGTTCGGCGATTTTGGCGACCAGGTCGTCGGCGATGGGTCCCACCGCGACGCAGGCGCTGATGGCCATGCACCGCTCACCGGCAGAACCGAATCCGGCGTTGACCATCGCATCGGCGGCCAGGTCCAGGTCGGCATCGGGGAGGATGACGGCGTGGTTCTTGGCTCCGCCCAACGCCTGAACGCGCTTGCCTGCGGCGGTGCCGGTGGCGTAGACGTACTGAGCGATCGGTGTCGAGCCGACAAAGGACACCGACTTGATCCTGGGGTTGGTCAGCAGTTCGTCGACGGCGGTCTTGTCACCCTGGAGGACGTTGAACACGCCGTCGGGCAGTCCGGCTTCTTTCCACAGCTTGGCCAGCCACAGTGCGGCGCTGGGGTCTTTTTCCGAGGGTTTGAGCACGACGGTGTTGCCGGTGGCGATCGCGATGGGGAAGAACCACATCGGCACCATCGCGGGGAAGTTGAAGGGTGAGATGATGCCGACCGGCCCCAGGGGTTGGCGGATCGAGTAGGCGTCGACCTTGGTCGAGGCGTTCTCGGTGAACCCACCTTTGAGTAGATGCGGTATTCCGCAGGCGAACTCGACGACTTCCTGGCCGCGGCTGACCTCGCCGAGTGCGTCGGAGACGACCTTGCCGTGCTCGCTGGTGATGATCTCGGCCAACTCGCCCTTTCGGGCGTTGAGCAGCTCCCGGAAGGCGAACAGGATCTGGGTGCGCTTGGCCAGCGAGCTGTCGCGCCAGGCCGGGAACGCCGCGGCCGCGGCGTCGATGACCTTCTGTGCGTCCTCGACGCTAGCCAGCGCCACCTGGCCGGTTGTCTCGCCCGTCGCCGGGTTGGTGACCGGGGCAGTCGAATTCGAGCTGCCGTCGAAAACAGCGTTGTTGACCCAGTGCGAAATCGTGCTCGTCATCCGTACTTTTCCTTCTCGCTTGTGGTTGAGGTTTCAGGGCCGGTCGGCGAGCCGCACGTCGACAGGCAAGCCGGATTCCAGTGATTCGACGCCGGCGGCACAGACTGCCGCGGCCGCGTAGCCGTCCCACGCGGTGGGACCGTCGATGTTCGTGTTGTTCCGCACCGCGTCGACCCAGCGCTGGATCTCGGTGTCGTAGGCCCGGCCGAACCGCTCCCGAAATCCGGGGGTGATCGTTCCACCCCACGTCCCAGGTGCCGCTTTGCGCACCATCCCGACGTCGAGACCGATCATCGCGCTGCCCTTTTCTCCGACCACTTCAGTGCGTACCTCGTAGGCGACACCGGTGGTGACGAACAGCTCGACGTCCACGTGCCGGCCGGATACGGTCCGCAGGATCGCGATCTGAGGATCGATGACACCCTCAGGCGCACCAGGATTCGAGTTCGGTTTGACGATCCGCACGCTGGCGATCTCCTCGCCGAAAAGAAACCGGGTGACATCGACTTCGTGGACCAGGGAATCCTTGACGATCAGCGAGCTGTCGAAGTAGGACGGCACGCCGGGGTTGCGGTGCAC
The DNA here is from genome assembly GCF_002101705.1 of Mycolicibacterium iranicum. Lineage (GTDB taxonomy): Bacteria > Actinomycetota > Actinomycetes > Mycobacteriales > Mycobacteriaceae > Mycobacterium > Mycobacterium iranicum. The sequence goes on from NZ_LQPC01000043.1 coordinate 54,378, forward strand.
GCAGTGCATCACCAACGGCTCACCGAGCTCGCCGCCATCCAGCAAGGCCTTGAGGCGCATGTATTCGTCGTCGAAACGACGCATGAACCCGACCTGGATCAGCGGACGCTCCAGTTCGGACTCCCGCCGGACGATCTCCAGCGAGGTTGCGACATCGGTGGTGAGCGGCTTCTCGCACATGACAGGCTTCCGATGCTCCAGGCAGGCGAGCAGCTGCTTCTCGTGTGTGGAGCCGGGCGTGGCGAGTACGACGGCGTCGACCTCCGGGTCGGCGATGGCGTCGAGCGGGTCGGCGACGGCGCGGCAGCCTTCGATCTCAAAGGCGATCTGCTCGGCCTTCTCGGTGACGTAATCGTTGACGACGGTGACACGGGCTCCCGAGATCTTCGACGTGATCCGGGCGACGTGATCGGCGCCCATGACGCCGACGCCGAGGACGGCAATTCGCAAGTCGGACATGGTCAGAACCTCACTGACGGGATGCCGCAGGACCCGAGGTAGTTGCGGGTGCGTCGGGCGATGGGCAGGGGTGCGTCCACAGGGCAGGGGTACATGTCCTGCTCGACGATGGCGAACACGTCGATGCCGAGCTTGTCGATTTCGGCCAGCAGCGGCGGCATCTCCGGAATCCCCAGCGGCGGTTCGGTCATCGCGCCGAGCTTGACCGCCTCCCCGAACGGCAGATCCTCGGCCTCGACCTTGGCCCGAACCACCGGATCGACCTGCTTGAGATGCAGGTACCCGATCCGCTCCGGGGCGCGGCGGATGATCGCGATGTTGTCCCCACCGCAGTAGGAGATGTGCCCGGTGTCCAGGCACAGGTTCACAAACCGCCCGTCGGTGCCATCGAGGAACCGGTAGACGTTGTCTTCAGTGTCGACATGGGAATCGGCGTGCGGATGGTACTGCGCACGTACGCCGTAACTTTCGAACATCGCCTTGCCGAGTGCGTTCATGCCGTCGGTCTTCTTGGCCCACTGCTCGACACTGAGGTGGCGGTCTTCGAGGACCGCGCCGGTGGCCGGATCGCGCCACATCTCCGGGATGACCACCACATGCTTACCGCCGACCGCGGCGGTCAGTTTCGCCACATCCTCGATCTGCTTCCAGACCGCCGACCAGGAATCGTCCTGATGCAAATGCTCGAACACGGTACCCGCCGACAACTTCAGGCTGCGAGAAGAGAGTTCGTCGGACAGCTGGGACGGATCGGTCGGCAGATACCCGTAGGGGCCCAACTCGATCCACTCATACCCCGCTTCGGCCACCTCATCGAGAAAGCGCGTGTACGGCGTCTGCTGCGGATCATCGGGAAACCACACACCCCACGAATCCGGCGCGGAGCCAATGGTTATCGTGCTCATCATCTGTCCTTCGAGCTAGCGATCGGACGGGTTGATCAACGGGCGCTGGACCTTCTTCCAATCCACATACCGCGCGTAGGCCTGCTGCGTCGATTCTAGGGTCGACACCTCGCTGACGGGTACGTCCCACCACGAATGACTGTCCGGCGCATAGATCATCGGGTCGGTCTCGACGTAGATGACGGTGGTGCGGTCGCTGGCCTTTGCGACCTTGACCGCGTCGGTGAACTCCGCGGCAGTGCCCGCCTTGATGACGTCGGCGCCGAGGCTGGCGGCGTTGGCGGCCAGGTCCACCGGCAGATGCCCGCCGTCGAGGCGGCCCGCTTCTCCGCGGTACTGGTAGGACGTACCGAATCGTTGGGAGCCCAAAGATTCCGACAGGCCGCCGATCGACGCGAAGCCGTGGTTCTGAACCAGAACCGGGATGATCTTGACGCCTTCCTGCACCGCGGTGGCCAGTTCGGTCGCCATCATCAGGTACGAGCCGTCGCCCACCAGGACGAACACGTCGCGGTCCGGTGCGGCCATCCGCACCCCGATGCCGCCCGCGATCTCATATCCCATACAGGAGAACCCGTATTCGACGTGGTAGCCCTTGCGGTCGCGCATCCGCCACAGCTTGTGCAGATCGCCGGGCATCGAGCCCGCGGCGCACACCACGATGTCGCGGGGATCCGACAGGGTGTTGACCAGGCCGATCACCTGGTTCTGGTTCAATGCGGCCCCGTCCTCGGTGCGGTATGCCTTGGAGACGGTAGCGTTCCACTCGGTCATGAGTTCACCTGCACGCCTGCTGTATTCGTCGCTGACCGAGTAGTCGCCGAGCAGGTCGGTGAGCGCCTCCAACGCCTCGCGGGCGTCGGAGACGACGCTGATGCCGCCCTGCTTCACCGAGTCGAGCGACGCGACGTTGATGTTGACGAAGCGGACGTCGGGATTGTTGAACGCCGTACGTGACGCCGACGTGAAATCGCTGTAGCGGGTGCCGATTCCGATGATGACGTCGGCCTCGCTGGCCAGTGCGTTGGCCGCGGTGGTGCCCGTCGACCCGACGGCACCGACCGAGCGAGGATCCTCGTGCAGCAGCGATCCCTTGCCGGCCTGAGTCTCACACACCGGGATTCCGCTATTGGCTACGAAGCGAGCCAGAGCTTCACTGGCGCCGGAGTAGATGACCCCGCCGCCGGCGACGATCAGCGGCTTGGTCGCCGACCGGATCACGTCGGCTGCCTTGGCGATGACGGCACGTTCCGGTTGTGGCCGAGCGATGTGCCAGGTGCGCTCGGCGAACAGCGATACAGGCCAGTCGAACGATTCCGCCTGCACGTCCTGGGGGAGCGCCACGGTCGCTGCACCGGTCTCGACAGGGTCGGTGAGCACGCGCATCGCGCCGAGCAGCGCGGCAGGCAGTTGCTCTGGGCGCCATACGCGATCGAAGTAGCGCGACAGCGGCTTGAACGCGTCGTTGACGGTGACGTCGCCCGAAGACGGCAACTCGAGCTCCTGAAGGACCGGGGAGCTCACCCTGGTCGCGAATGTGTCGGAGGGCAACAGCAATACGGGCAGCCGGTTGATGGTGGCCAGCGCCGCCCCGGTCAGCATGTTCGTCGAGCCGGGGCCGATGCTCGCGGTCACCGCCCACGTCTGGGTGCGATCCTGCTGGCGTGCATAGGCAACGGCCGTGTGCACCATAGCCTGCTCGTTGCGGCCGAGCACGTACTTCAGGCCGGGCTCGGTGTTCGATTCGACCGCTTCTATTTCGGCTTGCAGCAGCGCCTGCCCGATGCCCGCCACGTTGCCGTGGCCGAAGATGCCCAAGCAGCCGGCGAAGAACTTGTGCCGTTCACCGTCGCGTTCCACATACTGGTTGGACAGGAAGCGAACGGTCGCCTGCGCGACGGTGAGCCGCACGGTCGGTTCGTTGTCGACGAGCTTCTCGGTCGACTTCGGCGCGGTGGAAACCACTGTGTCATTCCCCTTTTCGCGAAGACAATGTGAAGGGCAGGCGCGGGTCGATCTCCTGGTGCTCCCAGCTGCCGCGCAGCCAGGTGTGATTGGGATCGTCGCAAATGAGCCAGGCGCGGGTGGGCCCCGAGCCCGCCATCACGTTCAGGTAGTACATGTGGTGACCGGGTGCTGCGATGGACGGGCCGTGGTAACCGTGGGGGACGAGCACGACGTCTCCGGTCCGAACCTCTTCGAGGACCTCGATCGGCCGTTGGGGCGTCCCGTAGACCCGGTGGTACCCGAAGCCCGGTGTCCCGGCAGGAGAATCGTCGATTTCGAAGTAGTAGATCTCTTCGAGCTGTGTCTCCACGTCGGTGTTCTCGTCGTGCTTGTGGGCGGGATAGCTCGACCAGTTGCCGCCGGGCGTGATCACCTCGCACGCGATCAGCGAGTCCGCTTGGAACGCCGTCGCGGTGCCGAAGTTGTGGACCTGGCGGCTGCAGTTGCCCGCGCCGCGCAGTTCGACGGCGACGTCGGCGGCTGCGACGCGGCGATTGGGGAATGCGTTCGTGGCCTGCGCACCGCAGATCGCGATCCGGCCGTGCCCGGAAATGGTGTAGGCCTGGTCGATGCCCAGGTACACCATGTCGGCCGGACCGTCGAACACCGAAGCCCGCGGCGTCAGATCAAAGCTGTCGTCGCCGCATGCGACGGTTCCGCCGCCGGACAGCGGCAGGATCATCACCTCGGTGTGCCCGGTGTTCAGCGATATCGAACCCTCCGTGCCGAGATCGACCACGTGCAGCGAACATTCGGCCCAGCCGGCGTCTTCTGGGGTGATCGCCACGGTGAACGGCGCGGCGGCGCTGTTGGCTTTTATGTACAACGGGGAATTCATCGGACCATCGCCACCGCGGTCGCGACGGCGGAGCTGACGTCGTCATCGGGTGGGTACAGCAGGGTGCGGCCGACAATCAGGCCGCGCACCGACGGAAGGCACAGCGCCTTCTCCCAGCTGGCGAAGGCCTCCTCCGGATCGGTCGGGTCCCCGCCGAGAAGCAGGGTGGGCAGAGTGGTCGACTCCATCACCCTGTCCATCTCGGGGACGACGGGCAGCTTCATCCAGGTGTACGCCGATGTCGAACCAAGGCCCTGACCGATGTGCACCGACTTGATCACGGCATCGGGGGAGAGGTCGTTCTTGACCTTGCCGTCGACCCGGGTGGACATGAACGGCTCCACCATGGCGATCAGCCCATGGGCGGCGAGCTCGTCAACGGCCTTGGCGCACGCTGCCATCGTGGCGACGGTGCCAGGATCATCGAGGTCGATGCGGCACAACATCTTTCCGCCGTTCATGTTCGCCGCCGCGGTGGAGGCGGCCGTGGCGCCGGTCATCCTGTCGTCGAGTTCGAAGGATGCGCCCGCCAGCCCGCCCCTGTTGAACGACGAGAACACGACCTTGTCCTCGAGCGCACCCAGGAGCACGAGGTCGTCGAGAATGTCGGCGGTGGCCAGCACGCCGTCCACACCGGGATCAGCGAGCGCGGCGCGTAACCGGTCGAGCAGGTCGGTACGGCTGTTCATCGCCGCGGGACGGGACCCCACCGCGAGTGCACCTCGTGCCGGGTGATCGGCTGCCACGATCATCAGCCGTCCGTTGCCGCGCAACGTTGGCCGTGGCGTGCGGTGCGCCCAGGCACGCGCGATTGCGCCAGGGTCGCCAGCCCGGACCTCGGTGATCTGGGCGTAGTCCCGGCACAGCGCAGACTTAGACATTGACGGCCCCCACTGCGGTCTGCTCGGCCAGTTCGGCCACTTCGGCGGCGGTCGGCATGGCGGTCGAGCATTCGAGCCGACCGGCCACGATCGCCCCCGCGGCGTTGGCGTAGCGCAGCGTCTTCTCCAGAGACCAACCGTTGAGGAGGCCGTGGCACAGGCTTCCGCCGAACGCGTCGCCGGCGCCGAGCCCGTTGACGACGTCAACTTCGTTGGGCGGCACTGTAACCGACGAATGACGAGTCTTTCCCAGCACGCCGCGTGGCCCCTGCTTGACGATCGCCAGCTCGATGCCGAGGTCGAGCAACGCGTCCGCGGCCTTGTGCGGGTTGGACTCACCGACGGCGATCTCGCATTCCTCCCGATTGCCGACGGCGACGGTCACATGCGCCAGCGCCCTCTGCACCTGATCGGTGGCGGCACCGGGTGTCGCCCAGAACATCGGGCGGTAGTCGAGATCGAGCACTGTCAGCGGTTTGCGTTCACGCAGCTCCCACGCTGCGAAATGTGCACTGCGGCTTGGCTCTTCGGAAAGTCCGGTGACCGTCGACCAGTACAGCCGCGCCGAGCGTACCGCGTCGGCGTCGATCTCATCGGGGTGGATCTGCAGATCCGGCGCGCTGGGCTTGCGGTAGAAGTACAGCGGGAAGTCGTCGGGCGGGAAGATCTCACAAAACGTCACCGGCGTAGGGAATTCGCCGTGGGTTGCGACATACCGGTTGTCGACTCCGAGGCGGGCTAGTTCGGCCCGGACGTAGCGACCGAACGGATCGTCGCCGACGCCGGAGATGAGCGCAGATCGACTGCCCAGACGCGCGGCAGCGACCGCGACGTTGGCGGCACTGCCGCCCAGGAACTTCCCGAACGTCTCGACCTCCTCGAGGCCGACTCCGACCTGAAGGGGGTACACATCGACGCCGCTGCGCCCGATGGCGAGTACGTCATATGGATGGTTGGTCATCACGAGTCACTCCGACGGATAGGTGTGGGTGGCTGCCTAAGACTGTGCCCCTGGTCACGGTGCGGTGTCAAGACTTTGTCCTGACATTCTATCTTTATCTCAATCGATGTTAGTATTCAGCTTCTGTTGACTGGCCCAACACGAGATCGGAGCCGACGTGCCCCTGACAGTGGAGCTCGACAGGTCAAGCCCGGTTCCTCTCTACTATCAACTCGCCCAGGCGATCGAGGCCACCATCAGAGACGGCGAACTCTCGCCCGGCGACCGGTTCGAGAACGAACTCGCGCTGGCCAAGCGGTTGACCCTGTCGCGCCCCACCACCCGTCGCGCCATCCAGGAGCTCGTCGACAAGGGCTTGCTGGTACGTAAGCGGGGTGTCGGCACCCAGGTCGTCCAGAACCCCGTTCACCGCCGTGTGGAGTTGACCAGCTTGTTCGACGACCTCGCCCGCGCAGGACAGGAGCCCACCACCAAACTGCTCAAGTATCAGGTAGGGCCGCCCGACGAAGAGGTCGCCCGCGAGCTGAACATCGCCGAGGACCGCGAGGTGGTGTCCATCCACCGGTTGCGTTGCGCCAATGGCGAACCCCTCGCCCTGATGATCAACCACCTGCCCGCCGATATCGCGCCCGATTCCGAAGAGCTCGAGACCAACGGCCTCTATCAGTCGTTGCGGGCGCGCGGCGTCCACATTCGGCTTGCCCGGCAACGCATCGGCGCACGCAGCGCCACGCGCGCCGAGGCGCAGCTGCTCGACGAGAAGCCGAACGCACCGCTTCTGACGATGGCGCGCACCGCTTTCGACGACTCCGGTGCCGCGGTCGAGTACGGCCACCACTGCTACCGGGCCTCCCGTTACTACTTCGACACCACACTCGTCGACCGCTGACCTGATCCCGCCGAAACTGCATTCCACGCGGTCTTTTCGGCGAAACATGCGCACGGAATGCAGTTTCGGCGGAGGTCAGCTAAATGCGGCGCGGAACGCATCCAGCGCCGCCGCGCTGCCCTCGACACCGGCACCGGAGGGCCAGGCCTCCATGCCGATCGTTCCCGCATAACCGATTTCGCGCAGCGCGACCGCTATGGCCGGGTAGTTGATCTCACCGGTCCCGGGCTCGCATCGGCCCGGTACGTCGGCGATCTGGATCTCGCCGATGGCATCGCCGCACCGTCGCACCAACTCGATCAGATTTCCCTCACCGATCTGGGCGTGATAGAGGTCCAGCATCATCTTGACGTTGGGATGGCCGACGCCCTCGACCAAGGCAAGTGTGTCCTTGGCGCGGGCGAGTGGAACCCCAGGATGATCCACGATGGTGTTCAGGTTCTCCACGCAGAATGTCACCCCTGCCGCTGCACCGAGTTCGCCGAGGCGCTCCAGGGTGTGCGCCGCAGTCAGCCACATCTGGCCGGTGGCGCGCTGCCGCGGCCGTGCCGCCCGACCGTCGACGAGTTCGGCGGTGTGCAGGTTCAGCCGCCTCACGCCCAGGGTCTCCGCGGCTTCGATGCTGAGCTCGGCGGTGCGAATCACCTCGTCACAGGTCATGGGGTCGATGAGATCGCCGTGCAGGTAGCCCGTCATCGATGTGAACGTCGCGCCGGTCGCTGCAAGCTCGTCGAGGTTCTTGTCGTGCCAACTCCAGATCTCGACCGCGAAGCCGAGTTCGTCGATGCGCTTCACCCGATCCAGAATCGGTAGATCGCGGAACACCATCTCCGAGCACACAGCCAGCTGAAAGCTCACCACCGAACTCCCGTCAAGACGGTGGAAGACACGGTGCAGACCGATCCTGTTGTTGCGAAACCGGTTTGGCTTTCGATGGTTGAACCGGGCATAGACCCTCCGAATCTCCGCCTACAGACCTAGAACGTTCTAGTACGTTAGGGCGAGCAGGATCGATCCGTCAACGACGAAGCTGGAACGTTCTAGGCTGTAGCGGGTGAACCGCCGACCGACGCTGGAAGACGTCGCCGCCCGCGCCGGCGTATCGCGTGCGTTGGTCTCCATCGTGATGCGCGACGCGCCAGGGGCCAGTGACCACACGCGCGAGCGGGTCAAACGCGCGGCCGACGAACTCGGTTACCGTCCGGACCCGCGCGCCCGCCGGTTGCGCCAGCGCCGCTCGAATCTGATCGGCCTGACTTTCGCTGTGGGACAGGCCTTTCACGCCGATCTCGTCGACGGGGTGTATGCCTCGGCTGAGGCGCTCGGTTACGACGTCGTCCTCAGCGCGGTGACCCCGCACCGCGACGAAATGCGGGCGGTGCGCACTCTGGTCGACGATCGGTGCGAGGGCTTGATTCTCATCGGGCCCCGAATGCGTGCAGGTCGGCTCGGCGACCTTGCGTCCGGAATGCCGGTGGTGGTGATGGCACGCCGGGTTCGCGCTGTGGACGCGGTGCGCAGCGATGACGTGGCGGGGGCTGTTGCGGGCGTGGAACACCTGCTCGGCCTGGGGCACCGGCGGATCCTCTACCTGGACGGCGGCGGTGCGCCGGGAGCGGCAGAACGGTTGCGTGGTTATCGGCGGGCCACCGGAGACGCCGGTCTGCCTGAGGTCGTGCGTCCCGGTGGTCTCACCGAACGCGAGGGTGCCGCCGCGGCGGCGGCGATGCTCGAAACGGGCGACCTTCCCGACGCGGTGTTCGCATTCAACGACAGATGCGCACTCGGCGTAATGGACGTTCTGATTCGGGCGGGAGTGACTGTACCGCAACAGATCTCGCTGCTCGGATTCGACGACAGCCCGCTGGCAGGGTTGGCTCACATTCAGTTGAGCACCATTCGGCAGGATGCGGCTGCGCTCGCAGACGCAGCGGTGAGCCGTCTGGTGTCCCGCCTGGACGGTGACGGCGCAGGTAGTGCGCCGACCGATATCGTCAGGACACCGACTTTGGTGGTTCGCGGGTCGACTGCAGCCAGGAAGGCCTGATCTGCGAGGATGCCGACCGACAAATGACATGCAGTCCTAATGTCAGGACAAAGTCTTGACTTTCTGGTGTGAGCCGTATTACATCACCAGGGAGGCGTGTCGCCCGGCACCACCCCGGGAGGGCGATGAGGGCGTCGCGACAGTCTCGACGACAAGGAGAAGCAATGACGTTCAAGCGGCTCGCAGCGTTCGCCGGAGCAGGCATCATGGCCCTGGGCATCGTGTCGTGCTCGTCGACCGGCGGAGCACCAGAGCAGTCCGGTGAGGGTGGGGGCGGCGGCACCGTCGACACCCCGCGCATGACGATCGCGATGATCACGCACGAGGTACCCGGCGACTCGTTCTGGGACCTGATCCGCAAGGGTGCCGAGGCCGCCGCGAAGAAGGACAACATCGAGCTGCGCTACTCGAACGATCCGGAGGCGCCGAACCAGGCGAATTTGGTGCAGACCGCCGTTGACAGCGACGTGGACGGCATCGCTGTCACGCTGGCCAAGCCCGACGCGATGCAGGCTGCGGTCAAAGCCGCAGAGGCCAAGGGGATCCCGGTCGTGGCGTTCAACGCGGGAATGGACGCGTGGAAGCCGATGGGCGTCAAGGAATACTTCGGCCAGGACGGTCGCATCGCGGGCCAGGGTGTCGGTGACCGGCTGCGGGCCGAAGGTGCCACCAAGGCCATCTGCATCATCCAGGAGCAGGGCCACGTCGACCTCGAGGCGCGCTGCGCCGGCGTGAAGGAGACCTTCCCCGCCACCGAGATCCTCAACGTCAACGGCAAGGACATGCCCTCGGTCGAATCCACGATCACGGCCAAGCTGCAGCAGGATCCGAGCGTCGACTACATCGTCGCCCTGGGCGCCCCCTTCGCGCTGACCGCTGTGCAGTCGGCCAAGAATGCGGGCAGCACCGCCAAGATCGGCACCTTCGACACGAATGCCGCCCTCGTCGAGGCGATCCAGGCAGGCGACGTCCAGTGGGCAGTTGACCAGCAGCCGTACCTGCAGGGATACCTCGCCGTGGACTCCCTGTGGCTGTACCTCAGTAACGGCAACGTCATCGGCGGTGGCCAGCCCACGCTGACCGGACCTGCGTTCATCGACAAGTCGAACATCGACGCGGTCGCGGAGTACGCGAAGGGCGGCACCCGATAGTGACTACCCAGGAGGCTCTCGACGTCGCCGGTCACAAGGTGGTCCGCGACGAGCGCGTCAAGGAACGGAATCGCCTGCAGCGCATTCTGATCCGCCCCGAGATGGGTGCCGGCATCGGAGCGATCGGCATCTTCATCTTCTTCCTGATCGTGGCGGCGCCGTTCCGCGAGGCGGCCTCGCTGGCGACCGTGCTGTACGCCAGCTCGACGATCGGCATCATGGCCTGCGGTGTCGCGGTGTTGATGATCGGCGGCGAGTTCGACCTGTCGGCGGGCGTGGCCGTGACGTTCAGCTCGCTGGCCGCGTCGATGCTTGCCTATAACCTGCACCTGAATCTTTGGGTAGGGGCGCTGCTTTCGCTGATCCTGGCGTTGACCGTCGGATTCTTCAACGGCTTCCTGGTGATGAAGACGAAGATCCCCAGCTTCCTGATCACGTTGAGCACGTTCTTTATGCTCGCCGGCATCAACCTGGCGGTCACCAAGCTGGTGGCCGGTCAGGTCGCCACCCAGAGCGTCAGCGACATGCAGGGCTGGGATTCGGCCCAGAAGGTCTTCGCGTCGTCGTTCACCCTGTTCGGGGTCAGCATTCGCATCACGGTGGTGTGGTGGCTGGTGTTCACCGCGATCGCCACCTGGGTGCTGTTCAAGACGAAGGTCGGCAACTGGATTTTCGCCGTCGGCGGAGACTCGGACAGCGCTCGCGCCGTGGGTGTTCCGGTCACCAAGGTGAAGATCGGGCTGTTCATGTTCGTCGGCTTCTGCGCCTGGTTCGTCGGCATGCACCTGCTGTTCGCGTTCAACACCGTGCAGTCCGGTCAGGGCATCGGCAATGAGTTCTTCTACATCATCGCCGCCGTCATCGGAGGCTGCCTGCTCACCGGTGGCTACGGCACTGCGATCGGTGCGGCCATCGGCGCTTTCATCTTCGGCATGACCAACCAGGGCATCGTGTACGCGGGCTGGGACCCGGACTGGTTCAAGTTCTTCTTGGGCGCGATGCTGCTGTTCGCGGTGATCGCCAACAACGCCTTCCGCAACTACGCCGCAAAGAAGTGATCTGATGACCATCTCAGTCGAAAAGGCAAGCAGCGATTCTCAATCCGGCGGCAGGGTGCCGTTGGTCGAACTGCGCAACGTCGGCAAGGCCTATGGCAACATCACCGCCCTGAAGGACATCTGCCTTCGGGTGCATGCCGGCGAGGTGACCGGCATCCTCGGCGACAACGGCGCGGGTAAGTCCACGCTGATCAAGATCATCGCCGGCCTGCACCAGCAGACCGAAGGGGAACTGCTCGTCGATGGTGAGCCGACCAGGTTTGCCTCACCCGCCGACGCGCTGGGCAAGGGCATCGCGACGGTCTACCAGAACCTCGCCGTCGTGCCGCTGATGCCGGTGTGGCGCAACTTCTTCCTCGGACAGGAGCTGCGCAAGAAGTCGTTCCCATGGTCACTGGACGCCAACGCGATGCGTGCCACCACGCTGACCGAGCTGGCCAAGATGGGGATCGACCTACCCGACGTCGACGTACCGATCGGTTCACTGTCCGGTGGGCAGAAGCAGTGTGTGGCGATCGCGCGGGCGGTGTTCTTCGGGGCGCGGGTGCTGATCCTCGACGAGCCGACCGCGGCACTCGGTGTCAAGCAGTCCGGGGTGGTGCTCAAGTACATCACCGCGGCCAAGGAAGCCGGCTTCGGCGTGGTGTTCATCACGCACAATCCGCATCACGCGCACATGGTCGGTGACCACTTCGTGCTGCTCAATCGCGGCAGGCAGAAGCTGGACTGCACCTACGACGACATCACGCTGGAACACCTCACCCAGGAAATGGCCGGCGGTGACGAGCTGGAAGCGCTCACCCACGAACTGCGCGGCGCCAAGAACTGAGTCGGCGGGGTTCGAGGTCGAGGGCACCGGGTACGTGTCGCCCATGACTATCTCGACCCTGAAGACAGAAGACGCGGGACCGAAGGCTGTCAGTCGCAGCGTGCAGGTTTCGGCGCCGGTTTCCACACTCTTCGACCTCATCGCCGACCCCCACCGGCACCCCGAGATCGACGGGTCCGGGACCGTGCGCGACATCGACGTCAAAGGTCCGCACCGGCTGAACGTCGGGGACAAGTTCACCGTGGGGATGACGCAGTACGGTCTGCCGTACAAGATCACGTCGAAGGCCACCAAGGTCGAGGAAAACCGCATCGTCGAATGGGAGCACCCGCTCGGACACCGGTGGCGCTGGGAACTCGCCGAAGTGGGACCCGGCGCGACCAAAGTCACGGAGACCTTCGACTACTCCACGGCCAAGGTTCCGCTGGTCATCGAGATTCTCGGGATGCAGAAGAAGAACGCCGACGGCATCGAGTCGACACTGCGGGCGTTGGCTGAGAAGTTCGACGTGCACTGAACCGGGTGACCCGGGCACCGCCACGGCTCGGCCGACACCTGTGAGTGAGCGGTTTCTCGCCGCTCACGAAGCGTTCATGGTCTCGACATGGTGTCGGTACGGCTGTCGGCGGGCCGGTGCGCCCGACGCCCGGCACAATGAAGACATGGACAGTGATCGCGAATACCGCGTGCACGCCCCGGTGTGGCGTGACCCGCTGTCGGCGGGGTGGCGTGCCCACCGCGGGCTGCTCCTGCTGCGCCTGCGCTGGCACGAGCGCCGCACGCAGCCTTCCGAGCCGACAAACCCGAGCTGACCCGCCAGTGCGGCTGTTCGGGGGGCGAGCGCTAGCGCGGCTGCATCCCGGCCGCGCGATAGGCCTCGTCGATCAGTGCCATGTTCGCCACCGCGTCCTCGACATTCAGCGGCAGCGGCATTGCGTGCTGGACGTGGTTGGCGAAGGCCTCGAGTTGATAGGTGTACGACGCGCGCGTCCCGTGGTGCTCGACGGTCGTGCCGTGCTCGGTCGTGATGGTCAGTCTGTCGTCGTCGCGCGGCTTGATGAAGTTGTGCACGAAGACTTCTCCGCGGGTGCCGAGCATTCGCAGCGTGAACGAGTAGTCATCGTCGACCATCGAATTGCTCGTCGACGCCGTCACCCCTGAGGGAAACATCAACTCTGCGTCGAATCGTTCGTCCACCCCGGCAGAGCGCTCTGCAGCCGTCGCTGTCACGACGGACGGTTCACCGAACCTGCGCATGACGTGCAGCGCGTAGCAGCCGAGGTCCATCAGCGCGCCGCCTGCCAGTTCGAGCGACCACCGCGGATCATCGGGCTGTGGAGTAGGCATTCCCATCCGGACCTCGATGCGCGTCAGGTCGCCGATCGTGCCGTCGCGCGCCACGGCCAGAGCCCGCTGATTCACGGGATGGAACAGGTAGTGGAACCCTTCCATCACCGTGATGTCAGCGGTGACAGCGGCATTCGCGACACGCGCCGCCTCCTCGCGATTGCGGGCGAACGGCTTCTCGGTCAGCACTGGCTTGCCTGCAGCTACGGCGGCCAAGTTCCACGGCGCGTGTAGTGCGTTTGCGAGCGGGTTGTAGATCACGTCCACTTCAGGATCGGACACCAGATCCTGATACGTCGGCACGATCCGGTCCACGCCGTACTTGTCGGCAAATATTCTGGCGCGTAAAGGATCTCGGGCTGCGACGGCGACCAACCGATGCCCCAGCTCCTGGGCCGGTTCGACGATAGCCGATTCGGCGATGCGTGACGCGCCAAGGATTCCGATGCGCAAACTCATGACGAGACGCCGGCTGCGGCGCCCTGCAGGAACGCAACGCTGGCCACCACGTCGCCCAACGGGCCTTGGCCCGCCTGAGGATCCGAATCGAGAATCTTGTCCTGCTCCATGACATACCAGCCGTTGAAACCGTTGTCCTCCAACGTCTTTACAATCTCGGCGATGTCAACGTCCCCCGCGCCGAGCGGGACATACATCCCCGCCGCCACGGCCTGGGTGTAGGTCATCTCCCCGGTCTGCACCTTCGCGGCCAGCGCGGCGTCGACGTCCTTGAGGTGGGCGTGCTTGATCCGCTCGGGTACCTCTTTGGTCAGCGCCAGCGGGTCGGTGCCGCCGATCAGCAGGTGTCCGGTGTCGAGGCACAGAGGGATCGTCGAGCCCGTGAGCACGCGGTCGACTTCGCTGCGGGACTCGACCATCGTGCCGACGTGCGGGTGCAGCACTGCGGTCAATCCTCGCGCAGCGACGATATCGGCTAGCCGATCGAGGTTGGAAAGCAGTGTCGCCCATTGCTGTTCGTCGAGTATCGGTCGTGCGTCGTAGCCGTCCAAGCCGGTCGCAGCTGCCAGCACCACCACTCCTGCACCCGCGGCGACCAGCGACTCCAGTGGGCCGGCGAGGTCTTCGGCGGGGTCATGGTCGTCTTTGAAGAGGACCACCGGCACAAATCCGCCGACACACGAGAGGCCGTGACTGTCCAGCAGTTCCACCAGGTCGACGGTGTTGGTGGGAAGAAAGCCCTCTGGCCCCAGCTCCGTTGCGGTGAGTCCGGCCTGGCGCATCTCGGTCAGTACACGATCCGGGCCGAGCTGATGGCCCCAACCCGGAACCTCACATACGCCCCAGGAAATAGGGGCACCGGCGATCTTCACTGCTGTGTCTCCTTCCGAACCGACTCGATGGCCACGGGGACGCCCCGGCGCAGAGATTCTGTCGCGGCTTCGGCGATCCATGCCACTTCGACCGCATCGGCCACGGTGGCGCCTTGGATCGGGCCTCCCTGAACGACTTTCACGAATGCAGCGAGCTCGGCGCGGAACGCGTCGGTGAAGCGATCCATGAAGAAGTGGTGCGGTTGACCGGTCGGGAAGTCATGAGCGGGGTCGGCATTGAGCACGGGTACGCCCTGGTCCCAGCCGGCGACGGCGGAGTCCTGGAAGCCGTGCACCTCGAGCCGGCAGTCATATCCTCGTCCGTTGTAGCGGCCAGCGGAGACGACACCGAGTGCGCCACCGTCGAAGCGGACCACGATGGCCGCGGTGTCGACATCGCCGTACTCTGCGAACAGCGGATCACCCTGCACGCTGCCGGTCGCGTACACCTCGACGGCCTCCTGTCCGGTAACCCAGCGGATGACGTCGAAATCGTGCACGGCGCAGTCGCGGAAGATACCGCCGGATCCCTTGATGTAGTCCATCGGCGGGGGAGCAGGGTCCATGGTGGTGCTGCGGACCGTCGTCAGCGCTCCGAGCGACCCGCTGTCGACGGCCTGCTTGACCGCAGCGAACGCCGCATCGAAGCGACGCTGGTAGCCCACCTGCACCGGGACCCCGGACCCGCCGATGACCCCTGCCAGACGGGCGCTCTCGGATGCCGTGGATGCGATGGGCTTCTCGCAGAAGGTCGGCAGACCGCGCTCCACGGCCGCCAGCGTCAGCTCGGCGTGCGCCGGGGTGGCCGCCGCAACGATCACACCGTCGATTCCCGACGACAACAGCTTGTCGACCGACTCCGCCGGGGTGGCACCGTATTTCGCGGCAACCTCGCTGACGATGTCCGGTCGCTCATCGGTGATCACCAGTCCGGAGACCTCAGGCAGATTGGTCAGCGTGTCGGCATGGAAGGCGCCGATTCGGCCGAGTCCGATGAGGCCGAGGGTGGTCATGGCATTCTCCGTTCGTTCTGATTGCGAAGCGCGATGTCGAGGTCTTCTTCCGTGAAGTTTCTGGACAGTGCGTCGAGTACGGTGTCGACCTGGCTGGGCGGCGCCAGGCTGCCGATGGGTTGATCGCTGTCCAGATTGGTAGGGAACGCGTAGCCCTCTGCGGTGGCCACCACGACGTTCTCCACGTCGCGGTGCGACCGCCCTGCGGCCTGCATGGCCAGCAGCCAGGGATAGACCGCGCGCACCATCGCGGTGCGATCCATCGCCTCCATCGCCCGCCCGAACGGTGAGCTGATCTGCATGAGGTTCGCGATGCGCCTGATGGCCGAGGATCCCGTCGAGAAGTTGCTTCCCGCACCGTGATAGAGAGCCGGGTTGAAGAACACGGCGTCCCCCTTGCGCAGCGGCAGTTGGACGTGATGGGCGGCGAAGTAATCGATGAACTCGGGCCTGTTGAACGCGATGTAGCCGCCGGTGAAGCGCTGCGAGTGGGGCAACAGCATCGTCGGGCCGCTTTCGACCGGCATGTCGCAATGCGCGACGGCGCCCTGCAGCGTCAGCGTCGGGGAGGCGCGGTGGATATGTGCCGGATAGCGCTCAAGATGGTGCTCCGGGACGAAACCGAGGTGGTAGTCGCGGTGCGGAACCTGAGCAGTACCGCCCGGGTTGACGACGTTGACCTGTGACGTGACCTGATACCTCGGCCCCAGCCACGCCTGGCACACCACGGCCAGCGCGTCATTGGCGTAGTAGTCGGCGAATGCCGCGGGGTCGTGCAGTGCGAGCTTCTGGGCTGCGTTCCAGATGCGGTCGTTGGCGCCGGGCGTGCCGAAGTGATCGCCTGAGGCGCGGCCATCGGCATGCTGCGCCTCGATGATCGCGAAGAAGGCCTCGCTGGCACGGTCCACCACGCCGGCGTCGAACGCGCCGGCGAATACGACGACACCTGGGCCGTCGGCGAGAGCGCGGATGAGCTCCGCTTGCAGCGCGCGACGGTCGCTCGTCTTGGCTGTGGCAGCAGCGTCGTAGATGAGCACATTGCTGCGGACATCGTCGGCGTGCGGATAGTCGGCGAGGTCGGTGTTGCGCTCGACCTGGACGCAGAAGTCGTCCAGGTCGAAATCCGCCTCACCCAGCCAGCATGAGTGCGCGGCGTGGATGTGCTGCTGGATGGACGTTGCCATGGCAGTTAGTCTTGCTGTGATCAGGACCGCAATCAACGGCAAAAAACCATCAAAAAAACCTCAAAATTCGGTCCGATCAGACGCAAAATCGCCTCGTGGGGGTCAGATGCGTGCGACTTTGTGTCTGCTCGCCGAGAAGGGCGGGAGGGAGGGGCAGGGTGCCGCACCGGTACAAAGTCCGCGAGATCGCCCAGCAGTCCGGGCTGAGCGAGGCAACCGTCGACCGCGTTCTCAACAACAGGCCTGGAGTTCGGCAGAACACCATCGCCGAGGTGAACCAGGCGATCGCCGACCTGGACAAGCAGCGTGCTCAGTTGCGCCTGAACGGCCGTCGCTACCTGATCGACGTCGTCATGCAGACACCGCGGCGCTTCTCTGACGCCTTCCGCGCCGCCGTCGAGGCCGAATTGCCGGCCTTCGCGCCCGCGATGGTGCGAGCCCGCTTTCACCTCTGGGAGTCGGGATCCGCGGCGCAGATGGCCGAAGCGCTTGATGGCATCCGTGGCAGTCACGGTGTCGTTCTCAAGGCGCAGGACGACCCTGACGTCGCGGAGGCGATCGACCGCCTGGTGCAGTCGGGCGTACCTGTGGTGACCTATACGACCGACGTGCCCGCCAGCTCCCGCTGCGGATATGTGGGCATCGACAATCACGGCGCCGGCGTCACCGCCGCCTACCTGGTCGAGCAGTGGCTGGCGGGATCACCCTCGGGTGTCCTCATCACGCTCAGCCGCACCGTATTTCGTGGCGAAGGTGAGCGCGAGGTCGGATTCCGGTCTGCGCTGCGCAGCTCGGGGAGGACCGTCGTCGAGGTCAGCGACAGCGACGGCATCGACGCCACCAACGAGCGGCTCGTCCTGGAAGCCCTTGAAGCCAATCCCGGTGTGGAGGCCGTCTACTCCGTGGGTGGCGGCAATCTTGCGACGGTCGCGGCTTTCGAGAGAATCGGTCGCGACTGCAAGGTGTTCATCGCCCACGACCTCGATGCCGACAATCGGCGGCTGCTGAGGGAAGGTCGCATCTCAGCGGTACTGCACATCGACCTGCGTGCCGACGCGCGACTGGCGTTGCGCCTGATCCTGCAGGAGAGAGGCGCTTTGCCCGTGGAGCCCGCGCGGCCGGTGCCCATTCAGATCATCACGCCCTACAACCTGCCGGTCCATTACTAGAACACCCATCGCCGGTGCTAGCTGGCTGCTACTGATTGGTAACTATTTCTAAGAGCGCGACATGTCTCGCCACCGTGACGAACGCCACAGTTTTGTCTCATCGGCGTCAGGCGCGCGGCGCTGAGCAGTGCGTTTCAGCACCGTCCACCTGTGCGCAACCTCGCCGCCTGGTATAGGACTACCTAAGAGAAGTGCAATAATCGGTACTCACAGTGACACCAAACTTTGGTGAGCTCCCACTGATGGCGCGTCCTGTCGATCGCGACACGGTGGAAATTCGCCAGATGTAGGCCTCAGCAGCACCGGGGAAGACACGAAAGGCAGGCGAGTGGGAGAGAACGGCAACGTGGCCAGCCCAGTCTCAGGAGCGCCTCGGCAGAAGCTCGAGAAGGTCGTCATCCGATTCGCCGGTGACTCCGGCGACGGTATGCAGCTCACCGGCGACCGGTTCACCTCCGAGGCCGCCCTGTTCGGCAATGACCTTGCCACGCAACCGAATTACCCCGCCGAGATCAGGGCCCCCCAGGGCACGCTGCCCGGCGTGTCGTCGTTTCAGATTCAGATTGCCGACTACGACATCCTCACCGCGGGCGACCGGCCCGACGTCCTCGTCGCGATGAACCCCGCCGCGCTCAAGGCGAACGTCTCCGATCTCCCGCGCGGCGGCCTGATCATCGCGAACTCGGACGAGTTCACGAAGCGCAATCTGGCCAAGGTGGGCTACGACGCGAACCCGCTGGAGAACGAAGAGCTCTCCGACTACGTCGTGCAGGCCGTTCCGATGACGACGCTGACACTCGGCGCGGTCGAATCGATCGGTGCGACGAAGAAGGACGGTCAGCGGGCGAAGAACATGTTCGCCCTCGGGCTGCTGTCGTGGATGTACGGCCGCGAACTCGAGCACAGCGAGTCCTTCATCCGTGAGAAGTTCGCACGCAAGCCAGACGTTGCCGAGGCCAACGTCCTCGCGTTGAAGGCCGGCTGGAATTTCGGTGAGACCACCGAGGCGTTCGCGACCACCTACGAGGTGTCTCCCGCCAAGCTCAAGACCGGCGAATACCGGCAGATCTCCGGCAACACCGCGCTCGCTTACGGGTTGATCGCCGCCGGTCACCTGTCGAATCTGCAGATCGTGCTCGGCACGTACCCGATCACCCCGGCCTCGGACATCCTCCACGAGCTCTCCAAGCACAAGAACTTCAACGTGATGACCTTCCAGGCCGAGGACGAGATCGCGGGTATCGGCGCCGCCATCGGAGCCTCCTACGGCGGCGCGCTGGGCATCACCAGCACTTCCGGCCCCGGTATCTCGCTGAAGTCGGAGGCGATCGGCCTCGCGGTCATGACCGAGCTGCCGTTGATCGTCATCGACGTCCAGCGCGGCGGCCCGTCCACGGGTTTGCCCACCAAGACCGAGCAGGCTGACCTGCTGCAGGCGATGTTCGGCCGCAACGGTGAGTCACCGGTGGCGCTGCTGGCCCCGCGATCCCCGTCGGACTGCTTCGACATCGCCGTGGAGGCCGCGCGTATCGCGATCAACTACCACACCCCGGTGATGATCCTGTCCGACGGCGCGATCGCCAACGGTTCGGAGCCCTGGGCCATCCCCGACATCTCGTCTTATGAGGGCATCGAGCACACCTTCGCCAAGGAGGGTGAGCCGTTCCAGCCGTACGCGCGCGACCCCGAGACGCTCGCGCGTCAGTTCGCCGTGCCAGGTACGCCAGGGCTGGCGCACCGCATCGGCGGTCTGGAATCGGCCAACGGCTCAGGCAACATCAGCTACGAACCCAAGAACCACGATCTGATGGTGCGGCTGCGTCAGGAGAAGGTCGCCGGTATCGCGGTGCCCGATCTGGAGGTCGATGACCCGACCGGCGATGCCGAACTGCTGATGCTCGGCTGGGGCAGCAGCTACGGCCCGATCGGCGAGGCGTGCCGTCGTGCGCGCCGCAACGGGATCAAGGTTGCGCACGCACAGCTGCGGCACCTCAACCCGTTCCCGGCCAACCTCGGCGACGTGCTGAACAAGTACGCCAAAGTGGTCGTGCCCGAAATGAATCTCGGCCAGCTGGCGCTGTTGTTGCGCGGAAGGTTCCTGGTCGATGTCCAGTCGGTGACCAAGGTCGAGGGAATGGCGTTTCTCGCCGACGAGGTGGAGGGCATCATCAATTCGGCACTGGATGGCACCCTGGCCGAGAAGGAAACCGAAAAAGCGAAGTTCGCGCGGCTGGCGGCGGCCACCGTCGAGGGGGTAAGCGCATGACCTACGAGCGCTTGCGCGAGGAGGCGAAATGACTGACCTGATTGGCAGCGACCTGGGATTGACGGACGCTGCTCTGACGAAGACCAGCCTGGTCCCCAAGGCCGACGAGCCGCAGAAGGGCAAGGACTTCACCAGCGACCAGGAGGTCCGCTGGTGCCCGGGTTGCGGTGACTACGTCATCCTCAACACGATCCGCAACTTCCTGCCCGAGCTGGGATTGCGCCGCGAGAACATCGCGTTCGTCAGCGGGATCGGCTGCTCGAGCCGGTTCCCGTACTACCTGGAGACCTACGGTTTCCACTCGATCCACGGCCGTGCGCCGACCATCGCGACCGGTCTCGCACTGGCTCGCGAGGATCTGTCGGTCTGGGTGGTCACCGGTGACGGTGATGCGCTGTCGATCGGCGGAAACCATCTGATCCATGCGCTGCGCCGCAACATCAACATCACGATCCTGCTGTTCAACAACCGGATCTACGGGCTGACCAAGGGACAGTATTCGCCCACCTCGGAGACGGGGAAGGTCACCAAGTCGACGCCGATGGGCTCGCTGGACTACCCGTTCAATCCGGTGTCGCTGGCGCTCGGCGCAGAAGCCACCTTCGTCGGCCGTGCCCTGGATTCCGACCGCAAGGGTCTGTCCGAGGTGCTCCGGGGTGCCGCGCAGCACCGCGGTGCCGCGCTCGTGGAGATCATGCAGGACTGCCCGATCTTCAACGACGGCTCGTTTGACGCCCTGCGCAAAGAGGGTGCCGAGGAGCGACTGATCAACATCGTTCACGGCGAGCCCATCACGTTCGGCGCCGACGGCGAGTACTGCGTCATCAAGTCGGGTTACGGGCTGGAGGTCGCCAAGACCGCCGACGTCTCGGCTGACGAGATCGTGGTTCACGATGCGGCCCTGCAGGACCCTGCCTACGCCTTTGCGCTGTCGCGGCTTTCGGAGCAGAACCTCGATCACATGGTGATGGGGATCTTCCGCCAGGTCAGCAAGCCCACCTACGACGACGCGGCACGTCAGCAGATCGCGACCGCGCGTGACAGCCGGGCTCACGACACCGCAGCGCTGCAGGCGCTGCTGCGCGGAAAAGACACCTGGACCGTCGACTAACTGACCTCCGGTATCCGCTGCGCTAACGTCACGGGTGTGACGTCGTCGCTGCCGTTGGCTGCTGTGGTACTCGCTGGTGGGGCATCGAAAAGGATGGGCCGAGACAAGGCCACCCTGCCGGTCGACGGTTCTCCCGGATCGCCGACCCTCGTCGAGCGGGTGGTCTCTGTGGTCAGCGCGCGGTGTGAGCCGGTTTTCGTCGTCGCGGCTCCGGGCCAGGCATTGCCGGTCTTGGATGCCGTCGTGCTTCGCGATGAGGTGATGGGCGTGGGGCCGCTGCTGGCCACCGCGAGGGGGCTTCGCGCCGCGGCGGAAGCGGGTCGCGAGCACGCGTTCGTCTGCGCGGTCGACATGCCTGCGTTGACCGCCGATGTCATCGACGCCCTGGCAGGGCCCGCGGAGCGCCTCGATGTCGATGTGGTGCTCCCGTGGGACGGTCGCGATCATTACCTCGCGGGCATCTATCGCACCGCATTGCACGCGGTCATTCCCGGCCTGCTCGAGGCGGGACAGCGGAGCATGCGGGCGCTGGCCGACTCCGTCGACACGCAGCGGATCGTGATGCCCGAGCAGCCGGCCCTGGCCAACGTCAACACCGCCGCCGATCTGGAAGCGGTGCTCCCGCCGAGACTATCCAGCAAACCCGCCACCACTTAGTGCGGTATTTGTTATTTTCGCGCCGCATTTGTTTTGCTTTGAATTGTGTCGTGTTTGTTCGTGATAAAAGTCGACGGCCGGGCTGAAGGCGGTCCCCGATGTTGCCCATGCGCGGGCATACGTGACGACGTAACCCTTTGGTGGAAAACACTTTTCGGCGACATTGATTGCGAAAATGAGCGTATTCGACCATCTTTCGTAACCGGAATGGGAGCCTCGACGAATCCCCGGATGAAAGTATCGGCTGCCCTTCCCCTGACGCCCGTCCCGTCCTTGGCACCTCCGACTTGACCACAGAGGCGCGATTGCGGCGATTTCACATCGAAAACCGTTGTAGTGCAGAAGCATTGAGCACTTCACGCGGTTTCTACGATGAAGGGGTAGACCCTCGAATCGTCTGCGGGGCGAGGCGCTGATCACTCAAATGCTTTGTGCCCCAGGATATTGCTATTTAGAGATGATGTCCTATTAAGGTCTGCGCTCAGCGAATCTGTAAGGCTGTCGAACGGCATCGTGGAGTGTGTTATGGCTGCGTTCAAGCCTTTTCGCGCCGAGTCGGCGCCGTGGCGACGTTTCAGTACGTGGGCCAGTTCACAAAATGGCAGTGATTTGGCTCACCTTCTCGTCGTGCCGGTGATCCATCGACAGTCGCGTCAAACGGTCGGTTGACCTGCATGGACGACGGGCAATCTCGCCCGTGATCATTCCGTGATCTGTTCGCGACACGATCTCGATCAAGATGACTTTGCGTGACCGGGTTTGTACGGTCCCTCTCAGCTTCTTACGGAGCAAATAACTCAAAAACCACGAACCAGCGTGTGAGTGGAGCCCGGGTGGTCATCGACTACCCGCGCTGCCGGGTTCACAACCCGGTGAGGTCCCAGGCGACCTCCCCTGCCGTGCCCGACCGAGACGGCGCGGCCCAACTACCCCGGCCTGCTTGCAGGCTGCACGCCCGCGCGACCCCACGTGTCGTTGCGGGTGTCGATGGCGCGCGCGCGGCGAAAGGATCGAAGTTGAAGAACATCCGCAAGACGTTTGGGCTGGCCACCATCGCTGGAGCGCTCGCAGTGGCGCCGATGGCACTCGGAGCCGGCACCGCGAATGCGGACGGCGTCAACTGGGACGCTGTGGCCGCCTGTGAATCGGGCGGCAACTGGTCCATCAACACGGGGAACGGCTATTACGGCGGCCTGCAGTTCACCATGGGCACCTGGCAGTCCAACGGTGGCTCGGGTTCCCCGCACACCGCCAGCCGGGAAGAGCAGATCCGTGTCGCCAACAACGTCCTGCAGACGCAGGGCATCGGCGCGTGGCCGGTCTGCGGTACGCACGGCTGACGCACCCACAGCTGATAGAGGCGGTGCCGACTTCGGTCGGCACCGCCTTTTCGTCCGTCAGGGCCCATATGCCCCGTTCTTCTCAGACGTCTCTTACGTCATATAAGCAACTACTAAAACTTTCATCTCTCCGGTAACAGGTGACATGCATCACTCGACAGTCCGGGTAGCCGCATCGTGAACCGAGCACCACTTCACTTTCGGGCCTCAAGTCATAACGGTCGGGGAAGGACCGCAGAGATGAACGTTCGTAAGGTTGTCAGCAAGGGCCTCCTGGCCGCCGCGATCTCCGGAGCTTTGGCCGTCGTGCCGATGGCGATGGAGGGCGGCACCGCCACCGCACACGCCGATTCGGTCAACTGGGACGCGATCGCGCAGTGCGAGTCGGGCGGCAATTGGTCGATCAACACCGGAAACGGTCACTACGGAGGCCTGCAGTTCAAGCAGGCCACCTGGTCGGCCAACGGGGGAGTCGGAAACCCCGCTTCGGCGCCGCGGCACGAGCAGATCCGCGTCGCCGAGAACGTGCTGCGCACCCAGGGTCTGAAGGCCTGGCCGAAGTGTGGTGCCAAGGGCGCCGCGGCTCAGGTGTGGGGCAACCCCGCCCCGGTCGCTCCGATGCCCGCCTCCAGGCCCGCTTCGGCCAATGGTTGCGCGACGATGCCCACGTCGGTCTTCGGCGGAATCATCGACCTCCGCAAGATGTGCACCGCGCTTTTCGTGCCACGCTCCGCACGCTGAAACAACCGCTAGCCGGCGGCATCCGTCGCGGTCGGGAGGACGAAGGCGGAACCCGCGGCGATCCAAGCCAGATGTGACGTCACCACCCGCTCCGGGATCAGGGCCGTCGCCCGGCTGGCCAGGCCGCTGAGAAACGCTGGCCGCAGGTTGACCACACGCCCGATCGTCGACGATTCGCGTACCAGCGCACGAACCCTGCGCTTCCGGAACGAGCCGAACCGCTCGAACGCAGCCGCAAGGTCGGGCGCCAACTCGACGAATCGAGCCAGGATCGCCGCATCCTCGATGCCCTGGCAGCCGCCCTGGCCCAGGTGTGGCCGCATCGGATGAGCGGCGTCGCCGACGATCACGGCCCGATCGCGTGACCACCGCCGGGGCTGGGCCCGGTCGTAGAGGTCATTGCGGAGCAGGTCGCCAGGGTCGGTGCGGGCGATGAGTTGCGGGATCGGGTCGGCCCAGCCCGCCAGTTTGGCTGTGAGGTAAGCATGTTCGCCATCCGGGGCGCTGCTGCCCTCGACGGCACGCTCGGTGGCGAACCAGTAGGTGTGGTCGGGGCCGAGCGGAACGTGCCCCACTTCCGCTCCGGGGGCCATGGTCTCGCCGGCCAGATCGGGATCCAGCGCATACGCAGCCACCCCGCGCCAGGCGGTGTATCCGGCGTAGCGGGCGCGAAGCGGACCGTTCAACGTCGTCGCCACGATCGAATGGACGCCGTCGGCGCCCACTACGGCGTCGGCCTCGCGGTGGCTTCCGTCCGACAGTGTGATTCTTGCCCCGGATCCGGTGACGGAGACCGCGGCGGCCGGCCTGCCCCTCTCGACGGTTCCCGGCGGCAGCGCGCCCTGCAGGATGTCGGTCAGCGCGGACCGCCGGACGACCACCAGGGGCTCTCCCAGCGCTGCGACGATCCGCTGTGCCGAGGGGCGGCGCAACCATGTCCCGTCGCGCCAGCGGATCGCCCCCGCGGTCACCCGCCCGCCCGAGCGTCTGACCTCGTCGCCGAGTCCGATCTCGTCGAGCGCGGCCAGCGCGTTGGGCCAGATGCTGATGCCCGCCCCCGAGCCGACATCCGTGCGATGTTCGATGACCGATACGTCGTGACCGATGCGCTGCAAAGCCACGGCTGTTGCCAGACCGGCGATGCCGGCGCCGATGATCGTGATGTGCGCGGGCATGAAGCGACACTAGCGGGCTTGCAGCGGCAGCCGCCACGGCCTCACTGTGTTACGAAGAGTCATGGCCGCAATCCCGGTATCTCCGACGCCCTTTCACGATCTGGACACCTACCTCGCACTGCCGCGGGTTTTGGGTCTCGCGGTCTCACCGGACGGGTCGAGGGTCGTGACGACGGTCGCGCAGCTCAACGACAAGCGCACCGAGTTCGTCTCCGCGCTGTGGGAGCTCGACCCGGCGGGACGAGAACCCGCCCGCCGCATCACCCATGGCATTACCGGGGAGTCGTCGCCCGAATTCACCGATGGCGGCGATCTGCTCTTCCTGGCCGCGCGTCCGACTCCCGATGACGACAAGCCGCCGAAATCGCTGTGGTGCCTGCCCGGGTCTGGCGGCGAAGGCTACGAACTGTGCGCGCTCCCCGGAGGCGTGGACGGTGTCCGGTCGGCCGGTGGTGCCGTAGTGGCCGCATCGTCGATGCTTCCGTCGTCGGCGGACGTCGACTCCGATGCCGCCCTGCGGAAAGTCCGCAAGGACAACAAAGTCTCGGCGATCCTGCACACCGGCTACCCGGTGCGTGCCTGGGACCACGACCTCGGGCCCGCACAGACGCATCTGTTCCTCGCCGACCATGCCGGCCCGCGCGATGTGACCCCGGCACCCGCAGATGCCCTGCGCGAAGCGCATTTCGACGTCAGCCGCGATGGGACTTTCCTGGTCACATCATGGAGCGTTCCGACTTCTGGTGCCGCCCTGCGGAGCACTCTGGTCCGCGTCGATCTGACCACCGCCGAGCGGTCGACGATCGTCGACGACGGGGCCGCCGACGTGGGATCCCCGGCGATCGCACCGGACGGGGGTGCGGTGGCCTACCTTCGTGAGACCATCTCCACGCCGCAGCAGGCGCCGCGAATCACGCTGTGCATCAAGCAATTCGGGCAGGAGCCCCGTGAGGTCACGGCAGAGTGGGACCGGTGGCCGACGTCGGTGACTTGGTCGGCCGACGGCTCCACCCTGATAGTGACCGCTGACGACAACGGCCGTGGACCGATCTTCGAAGTGCATCCCGAAACCGGCGCGGCGCGGTCGTTGGTGTCCGACGACTTCACCTATTCCGACGTGCAGACGGCGCCGGGCGGCGTGCTGTTTGCGCTGCGCAGTTCGTATGCGACGCCCGCGCACCCGGTCCGCATCGATGCCGACGGGTCGGTCACAGTCCTCGATTGTGTCGAGTTTCCCGAACTTCCCGGTGAACTGACCGAGGTTACCGCCGTCGCCGGCGACGGAAGAACCGTCCGCTCGTGGATGGTCGTCCCACACGGTGAAGACCCCGCGCCGCTGCTGCTGTGGATCCATGGGGGTCCGCTCGCCAGCTGGAACGCCTGGCACTGGCGCTGGAATCCGTGGGTGATGGTCGCCCAGGGCTACGCAGTGCTGCTGCCGGACCCGGCGCTGTCCACCGGATACGGCCAGGATTTCATCCAACGAGGCTGGGGTGCTTGGGGTTTCGCGCCTTACACCGATCTGATGGCGGCCACCGACGCGGCGTGCGCGCATCCGCGCATCGACGCGGCGCGCACCGCGGCGATGGGTGGTTCCTTCGGCGGCTACATGGCCAACTGGATAGCCGGGCACACCGACCGCTTCGCGGCGATAGTCACCCATGCCAGTCTTTGGGCCCTCGACCAATTCGGCGGAACCACCGACGGCAGCTACTGGTGGGCCAGAGAAATGACACCGGAGATGACAAGCGCGAACTCACCGCACCTGTTCGTCTCCGAGATCCGCACACCGATGCTCGTCATCCACGGTGACAAGGACTACCGGGTGCCGATCGGGGAAGCGCTGCGGCTCTGGTACGAGCTGTTGAGCAGCTCCGCCCTGCCCGCTGCTGACGACGGCACCACGGTGCACCGATTCCTGTACTTCCCCTCCGAGAACCACTGGGTGCTCAGCCCTCAGCACGCGAAAATCTGGTATCAGGTCGTGCTGGCATTCCTGGCTCAGCACGTGCTCGGGCAGGAGGCCGACTTACCCGAGGTGCTCGGGTAGCGTCCAACCCCATGGGCGCAGGCAACGGAGCAAGCGAGCAGAACCACGACCGCGAGCACGACATCGTGCTGTACGGCGCCACGGGATTCGTCGGGAAACTGACGGCGCAGTACCTCGCCTCGGCCGGGTCCGGCGCACGTATCGCCCTCGCCGGCCGTTCCACCGATCGCTTGCTCGCGGTGCGCGAGTCACTCGGTGAGGCGGCCAAGGACTGGCCGTTGATCGTGGCCGATGCGTCCGAACCCTCGACCATCAACGCGATGGCCGCGACCACACGGGTTGTCGTCACCACCGTTGGTCCCTACCTGCGCTACGGTCTTCCGCTCGTCGCCGCGTGTGCGGCGGCGGGCACCGACTACGCGGACCTGACCGGAGAGACGCTCTTCGTCCGCAAGGCCATCGACCTTCATCACAAGCAGGCGGTCGACACCGGTGCGCGCATCGTGCACGCGTGCGGATTCGATTCCATTCCGTCGGATCTCACGGTCTTCGCGCTGTACCGGCAGGCCGAGCGGGACGGCACCGGACAACTGGGTGACACCAACTTTGTGGTGCGTACCTTCGCGGGCGGGGCGTCGGGTGGCACGATCGCGTCGATGGTCGAGTTCGCCAGAGAGGCCTCCGGTGATCCGGACGGTCGGCAACTCGTCAACGATCCGTACACGCTGAGCCCGGACCGCGGCGCCGAGCCTGAGCTCGGCGCCCAGCCCGACGCGCGCTGGCGGCGAGGCCGCGACATCGCCCCCGAGCTCAACGGCTACTGGGTGGGTGCCTTTCCGATGGCGATCCCGAACAGCCGGATCGTGCGGCGCAGCAATGCGCTTCTCGAATATGCCTACGGCAGGCGCTTCGAGTACGCCGAGCAGATGAGCCTCGGCCGCTCGGTGGGCGCACCCGTCATCGCCGCCATGGCCACCGCAGGCAACGTCGCAACGATGGAGCTCGGCACCCGCTACATCAATCGTGTGCCCCGCGCCGCTCTGGAGAGAGTGCTGCCCAAGCCCGGGACGGGTCCGAACGAGCAGACCCGTGAGCGCGGGCATTACACGGTCGAGACGTACACCACCACGACCCAGGGCGCGCGGTATGTCGCCCGGATGTCCCAGCAGGGCGATCCCGGATACAAGGCCACCTCGGTGCTGCTCGGCGAGAGTGGACTCGCGCTGGCGCTGGACCGAGACAAGCTCTCCGACCTGCGCGGAATCCTGACCCCAGCGGCCGCCATGGGCGACGCGCTGCTCGCCCGGTTCCCGGCCGCTCACGTGTCGCTCGAGGTGTCACGACTGAACTAGGCGAACAGCGCCCGCAGGCCCCTCGGGCGGGTCTACCGTCGGTTCATGGCTGATCTTGATGAACTGTTCGCCGAGATACCCACCCAGCAGATCGCAAGCCGGATCGGCGCCGACGAAGGCGAGGTGAGCAGCGCGGTCAAGACCCTGCTGCCGGTACTCGTCGGCGGTCTGCAGCACAACGCGCAAGACCCGGGAACCGCGTCACGCATCGCGTCGGCAGCCACCACCCACGCCGCCAGCGGCCTGCTCGAGGGCGGGGTGGACGTCGACCAGGTCGACGAGACCGACGGTTCGAAGGCGATCGCGAAGATATTCGGTGGCAACGACACCGGGCAGGTGGCGTCGGCGCTGTCCGGCGGCGGCGCGGGAAACAGCGACCTCATCAACAAGCTGCTGCCGATCCTGGCGCCGATCGTGCTGGCCTACATCGGCAGAAAGTTGTCCGGCGGGCAGGCCGCGCCGCAGGGCCAGTCCGGCGGCGGCCTCGGCGACATCCTCGGTGGAATTCTGGGAGGCGGCCAAGGCGCAGGAGGTGACAACCCGTTGGGCGGCATCCTCGGCAGCGTGCTCGGAGGAGACAAGGGAGGGCCGCTCGGCGACATCCTGGGCGGGCTGCTGGGCGGCCGGAAGTAGGCCGCCACTCGGGCGCAACGCACCGTCTCGCAGCCACTTCCTAGAATGGCGCGGTGACCTCCCAGCCCCATGCCAACGGTGACGCGCGCAGCGTCCCCGCGCTCGACGCCCTGCCCAAGTCCTGGGACCCGGCAGCAGTAGAGAGCGAGCTATACGAAGGCTGGGTCAACGCGGGCTACTTCCGCGCCGATCCGTCCAGCGGCAAGCCCCCGTATTCGATCGTGCTGCCGCCCCCCAACGTCACCGGCAGCCTGCACATGGGTCACGCCCTCGACCACACGCTGATGGATGCGTTGACCAGGCGCAAGCGCATGCAGGGATACGAAGTGTTGTGGCTGCCGGGCATGGACCACGCCGGCATCGCGACCCAGACCGTGGTGGAAAAGCAGCTCGCCGTCGACGGCAAGACCAAAGAGGACTTCGGCCGCGAGCTGTTCATCGAGAAGGTGTGGGACTGGAAGCGCGAGTCCGGTGGCACCATCGGCGCACAGATGCGCCGCCTCGGCGACGGTGTCGACTGGAGCCGCGACCGCTTCACGATGGACGACGGGTTGTCGCGCGCAGTGCGCACGATCTTCAAGCGACTGTTCGACGCCGGGCTGATCTACCGCGCCGAGCGGCTGGTCAACTGGTCTCCGGTGCTGGAGACCGCGATCTCCGACCTGGAGGTCAAATACGAGGACATCGAGGGCGAGCTGGTCTCGTTCCGCTACGGCTCGATGAACGACGACGAACCGCATCTCGTCGTCGCCACCACCCGGCTGGAGACGATGCTCGGTGACACCGCGATCGCGGTGCACCCCGACGACGACCGCTACCGCGACCTCGTCGGCAAAACGCTTCCGCACCCGTTCCTGGATCGCGACATCATCGTCGTCGCGGACGCGCACGTCGACCCCGAATTCGGCACCGGCGCGGTCAAAGTCACGCCAGCCCATGATCCCAACGACTTCGAGATCGGGCTGCGCCACCAGCTGCCGATGCCGACGATGCTCGACACCAAGGGCCGAATCGCCGACACCGGAACCCGATTCGACGGTATGGACCGCTTCGAAGCGCGAGTTGCAGTGCGCGAGGCGCTGGCCGCCGAGGGGCGCATCGTCGCCGAGAAGCGGCCCTACCTGCACAGCGTCGGACACTCCGAGCGCAGCGGCGAGCCGATCGAACCGCGGTTGAGTCTGCAGTGGTGGGTCAAGGTGGAGTCGCTGGCCAAGGCTGCCGGTGACGCGGTTCGCAACGGCGACATCGTGATTCACCCGAAGAGCCTGGAGCCGCGCTGGTTCGGCTGGGTCGACGACATGCACGACTGGACCATCTCGCGACAACTGTGGTGGGGACATCGGATCCCGATCTGGCACGGACCCAACGGCGAGCAGGTGTGTGTCGGCCCGGACGAGACGCCGCCGGAGGGCTGGGAGCAGGACCCCGACGTGCTGGACACCTGGTTCAGCTCGGCGTTGTGGCCATTCTCCACGATGGGCTGGCCCGATCGCACGCCCGAGTTGGAGAAGTTCTATCCGACAAGCGTTTTGGTGACCGGCTACGACATCCTGTTCTTCTGGGTGGCGCGCATGGTGATGTTCGGCACGTTCGTCGCGGGCGACGAGTCGATCACGCTCGACGGCGCGCGCGGACCTCAGGTGCCGTTCGAGAACGTCTTCCTGCACGGGCTGATCCGCGACGAGCACGGCCGCAAGATGAGCAAGTCGAAGGGCAACGGCATCGATCCACTCGACTGGGTCGAGATGTTCGGTGCCGATGCACTCCGATTCACCCTGGCTCGCGGCGCCAGCCCCGGGGGAGACCTGGCGATCGGTGAAGACCATGCCCGCGCGTCCAGGAATTTCGCCACCAAGCTGTTCAACGCCACCCGCTTTGCGCTCCTGAACGGGGCCAGTCCCGCGCCGCTGCCGCCCGTTGGCGAGCTCACCGATGCGGACCGCTGGATTCTGGGCAGGCTCGAAGAGGTTCGGGCCGAGGTGGATTCGACGCTCGACTCCTATGAGTTCAGCCGGGCGTGCGAGGCGCTCTACCACTTCGCTTGGGACGAGTTCTGCGATTGGTATGTCGAACTCGCCAAAGTGCAGCTGAGCGAAGGGATTTCCCATACCACCGCGGTGCTCGCCGCCGTGCTGGACAGCCTGCTGAAGCTGCTGCACCCGGTGATGCCGTTCGTCACCGAGGTGCTGTGGAAGGCCCTGACCGGGGGAGAGTCGCTGGTCGTCGCGCAGTGGCCGACACCGAGTGGCTTCGAAACGGATCACGCTGCGGCCCAACGGGTCGCGGACATGCAGAAGCTCATCACCGAGGTGCGCAGGTTCCGCAGCGACCAGGGTCTCGCGGATCGGCAGAAGGTGCCGGCCCGGTTGTCGGAGGTCGAGGCGGCAGGTCTACAGGCCCATGTCCCCGCGGTGACCGCGCTGGCGTGGCTGACGCCCCCTGCCGAGGGTTTCAGCGCGTCGGCGTCGGTGGAGGTGAGACTGTCGGCTGCGACCGTGGTCGTCGAGGTCGACACATCCGGCACCGTCGACGTCGAAGCCGAGCGCCGAAGGCTGGAAAAGGATCTCGCCGCTGCGGAGAAGGAGCTGTCGGGAACCTCGGCGAAGCTGGGCAACGATGCGTTCCTGGCCAAGGCGCCCGCCGAGGTCGTCGACAAGATCCGCAGCCGTCAGCAGGTGGCAGGCGAGGAAGTGGAGCGGATCAAGGCTCGCCTCGCCGCGCTCTCGGCCAGCCGGTAGCGGAACGGATCGCCCATGTCATCCGTGGAACCCACCCCCGACGAAGTCGCCGCCCTGTTGCAGGTCGAGCACCTGCTCGACCAGCGGTGGCCCGAGACGAAGATCGAGCCCAGCACGTCACGGATCTCCGCGCTGCTGGAGCTGCTCGGTTCGCCGCAACAGGGCTATCCGTCCATCCACATCGGCGGGACCAACGGCAAGACGTCGGTGGCCAGGATGGTCGACGCACTGCTCACGGCGTTCAGTCGCCGGACCGGGCGCACCATCAGCCCGCATCTTCAGTCGGCCGTCGAGCGCATCTCCATCGACGGCAGGCCGATCAGCCCCGCGACCTACGTTGACACCTATCGGGAGATCGAGCCGTTCGTCGAACTCGTCGACCGGCAGTCAGAAGCCGCGGGCGGGCCCCGCATGAGCAAGTTCGAAGTGGTCACCGCGATGGCGTTCGCGGCGTTCGCCGATGCGCCGGTCGACGTCGCCGTCGTGGAGGTCGGCCTCGGTGGCCGCTGGGACGCCACCAACGTCGTCAACGCACCGGTCGCGGTCATCACCCCGATCTCGATGGACCACGTCGACTATCTGGGTGACACGATCGCCGAGATCGCGGGGGAGAAGGCAGGGATCATCACGAGGCAGGCCGACGACCTCGTGCCAACCGACACCGTCGCGGTGCTTGCGCGTCAGGTGCCCGAGGCGATGGAGGTCCTCCTCGCCGAGTCGGTACGGGCCGACGCTGCCGTCGCGCGGGAGGATTCGGAATTCGCCGTTCTCGGCAGGCAGGTCGCCATCGGCGGCCAGGTGCTGGAACTGCAGGGTCTCGG
This sequence comes from Mycolicibacterium iranicum, assembly GCF_002101705.1. Lineage (GTDB taxonomy): Bacteria > Actinomycetota > Actinomycetes > Mycobacteriales > Mycobacteriaceae > Mycobacterium > Mycobacterium iranicum. Next base: position 87,271 of record NZ_LQPC01000043.1, read on the forward strand.
CGGGTTGTACTCGGAGATCTTCCTGCCGCTGCACGGCGAACACCAAGCCCACAACGCAGTGTTGGCGTTGGCGGCCGTCGAGGCGTTCTTCGGTGCCGGCGCCGACCGGCAGCTCGACATCGACACCGTGCGCGCCGGCTTCGCGGCCGTGAAGTCGCCCGGCCGCCTCGAACGATTGCGCAGCGCACCGTCTGTTTTCATCGATGCGGCGCACAACCCTGCTGGAGCGGCCGCGCTTTCGGAGGCGCTGCGCGACGAGTTCGACTTCCGTTTCCTCGTAGGCGTCCTTTCGGTCATGGGCGACAAGGACGTCGACGGCATCCTGGCCGCGCTCGAACCGTCGCTCGATCAGATCGTCGTCACCCACAACGGCTCGCCGCGGGCACTGGAGGTCGGTGCGCTGGCCGTCAAGGCCGAGGAAATCTTCGGGCCGGAGCGGGTTATCACAGCGTCGACGCTCGCCGATGCGATCGAGACGGCCACCGCCGTGGTCGAGGAATCGGGGAATGACGCCGACGGCGCGGGCATGAGTGGCGCAGGGATCGTCATCACAGGTTCTGTGGTCACCGCGGGCGCGGCCCGCACCCTGTTCGGAAAGGACCCGGCATGACGACCCAAGCCCCCGATCCGTGGAAGAGCTTCCGCGGCGTCATGGCGGGCACCTTGATCCTTGAGGCCATCGTCGTGCTCCTGGCGCTGCCGGTCGTCGGCGCCGTGGGGCCTGGGCTCACCGGGTTCTCGATGGCCTACGTCATCGGCGTCGCGGTGCTGCTGGTCCTGATGGCCGGGGTGCAGGGCAGACCGTGGGCGATCTGGGCCAATCTCGGCGTGCAGGTGCTTCTCGTGGCCGGCTGGTTCATCTATCCGGGAATCGGCTTCATCGGCCTGCTGTTTCTGTTGGTTTGGCTGCTCATCGCCTACCTGCGAGCTGAGGTTCTTCGCAGACAGAAGCGGGGTCTGCTGCCGGGACAGCGCCCCGCCGACGACTGAGAGCCGGAACTCCTCAACTAGGCTGTCGTGCGTGACTGAGCGAACTCTCGTACTGATCAAGCCCGACGGTGTGCAGCGCCGCCTCATCGGAGAGATCATCAGCCGAATCGAAGCCAAGGGCCTCACCATCGCAGCCCTGGAGCTGAAGAACGTCAGCGACGAAACTGCCCGCGCCCACTACGCCGAGCACGAAGGCAAGCCGTTCTTCTCGTCGCTGCTCGAGTTCATCACCTCGGGTCCTGTCGTCGCGGCCGTTCTCGAAGGCCCGCGCGCCATCGCAGCGTTCCGGCAACTCGCCGGCGGCACCGACCCCGTCGAGAAGGCCATGCCCGGCACCATCCGCGGTGACCTGGGTCTGGAGACCCAGTTCAACCTGGTACACGGATCCGATTCGCCGGACTCCGCCGCCCGCGAGATCGAGCTCTGGTTCCCCGGTCTCTGACGGCATCTCGCCCGAGCTAACCCAGCCTTCTCGGATCACCCTCCGAGATGTGGGATACTGGTCGCGGGTGACCGGCCTTACAACCCGGGTCGGCCATCCGAATGAAGACTTTGGCGAGCGCGACCACCGCTACATCGGTGCGGCGCAGCCGTCCAGCCATCATTCAGACAGGCACCGAGACCGTTCCTTCGGGATCACTCGGAGCGAGACCATAAGAAGTCCGGGAGTAGGTAGCCCGGATACAGAATCGGAAGCCCTCGCGTGGCCGCGTCAGCAAACTGACGCGCCCGGGGGCTTGAGGAGAATACGTGGCCGACAATGAGAACTTTCAAGCACCATCCCATGATCTCGCGGAAGCGCCTCAGCACGTAGCTGACACGCCCGCCGAAGCAAAGGGTGCTCCAGCGCCCGAGAAGCTGCGGGTGCATTCGCTGGCCAGAGTGCTGGGTACCACCAGCAGGCGGATCATCGACGCGCTCAGCGAGTTCGACGGCCGAGTCCGCAGTGCTCACTCGACGGTGGGCCGCGAGGAGGCCGACCGCGTTCGCGAGGCGTTGGCCGCCTCCGAAGCGGAGACTGCCCCCGAGTCGGTGACCGAGGTCGCCACCGACGCCGTCGAAGCGCAGAGCGAGCCCGAGCCGATGGCAGCAATCCCGGAGCCTGTCGAGGAGCCGCCCGCCGAGGAGGAGCCCGTCTCGGAGGAGCGCGTCGAGCACCCGCCCGCCGACGAGCCGCGCGTCGAGGAGGAGCCGGAGTCCCGGCTGATCCTGGAGGCGCCGAGTTCCCGCTCTGCCGCAGAGCCCGCCGACTACCTTCCGCTGTTCGTCGCTCCGCAGCCCGTGCGCTTCGACGAGCCTGTTGCCGACAGCGATGACGACGACGCCGACGACTCGGACGACGGGGACGCCGACACGGACTCGGACGACGATCAGTCCGGACGGCCTGCCGCCAAGCGGCGCAGGCGCGGACGCCGGGGACGCGGTCGCGGCCGCGGCGAGCAGAGCGGCGACGACTCCGCCGCCGACTCCGATCCCGACGGCGAGGCCGACCCCGAGAAATCTCCGTCGGGCGAGGGCGCCGAGGACCAAGACGACGACAGCGGGGACGACGACGGCTCGGGCGGCGAGGCCGGCAATCGCCGCAGGCGCCGTCGGCGACGCCGCAAGTCCGGGTCCGACGACGACGGCGACAGCAACGGCTCGCCCGACGACCCGCCCAACACCGTCGTCCACGAGCGCGAACCCCGGAAGTCCGGCAAGGGCGACAAGGGGGACAAGAGCGACGAGATCCAGGGGATCAGCGGCTCGACCCGGTTGGAAGCCAAGCGGCAACGCCGCAGGGACGGTCGCGACGCCGGACGGCGTAGGCCGCCGATCCTGTCCGAAGCCGAATTCCTGGCCCGCCGCGAAGCTGTCGAGCGGACGATGGTGGTCCGCGACAAGATCCGCACCGAGCCGCCGCACGAAGGCGCCCGCTACACGCAGATCGCGGTGCTCGAGGACGGCGTCGTCGTCGAGCACTTCGTGACATCGGCGGCGTCCGCGTCACTGGTCGGCAACATCTACCTCGGAATCGTGCAGAACGTGCTGCCGTCGATGGAGGCGGCGTTCGTCGACATCGGCCGCGGCCGCAACGGCGTGCTTTACGCAGGTGAGGTCAACTGGGAGGCCGCGGGCCTGGGCGGTGCCCAGCGCAAGATCGAGCAGGCGCTCAAGCCCGGTGATTACGTCGTCGTCCAGGTCAGCAAGGACCCCGTCGGCCACAAGGGCGCCCGCCTGACCACACAGGTCTCGCTGGCGGGCCGCTATCTGGTCTACGTGCCGGGGGCGTCGTCGACCGGCATCAGCCGCAAGCTGCCCGATACCGAACGGCAGCGGCTCAAGGAAATCCTGCGGGAGGTCGTCCCGCAGGACGCCGGCGTGATCATCCGCACGGCGTCCGAAGGAGTCAAAGAAGAGGACATCCGCACCGACGTCGAGCGCTTGCAGAAGCGCTGGAACGAGATCCAGGCCAAGGCCTCCGAGATCACCGAGAAGAAGGCCGGCGCCGCCGTCGCCCTCTACGAAGAGCCCGATGTACTGGTCAAGGTCATCCGCGACTTGTTCAACGAGGACTTCTCAGGTCTGATCGTGTCGGGTGACGACGCGTGGAAGACGATCACCGACTACGTGACCTCGGTCGCGCCGGAACTGCTCCCGCGGATGACCCAGTACGAGCCCTCGACCCCGGACGGACCCGACGTGTTCGCCGTTCACCGCATCGACGAGCAGCTCGCCAAGGCGATGGACCGCAAGGTGTACCTGCCCTCGGGCGGCACGCTGGTGATCGACCGGACCGAGGCCATGACGGTCGTGGACGTGAACACCGGCAAGTTCACCGGTTCCGGCGGCAACCTCGAACAGACCGTCACCCGCAACAACCTCGAGGCTGCCGAAGAGACGGTGCGGCAGCTGCGCCTGCGTGACATCGGCGGCATCGTCGTCATCGACTTCATCGACATGGTGCTCGAGTCGAACCGGGATCTGGTTCTACGCCGGCTGACCGAGGCGCTGGCCCGCGACCGCACCCGGCACCAGGTGTCGGAAGTGACGTCACTCGGGCTGGTCCAGCTCACCCGGAAACGCCTGGGAACGGGCCTGATCGAGGCGTTCTCCACGACCTGCACGCATTGCGCGGGCCGGGGGATCATGCTGCACGGCGATCCGGTCGATTCGGCGGCGGCCACGAACACTCGCAAGTCGGACAACGCCAACGGCAACGGTGGCGGAGGGGGCCGGCGCGGTAAGCGCGGTAAACGCGGCGGCCGCAGCGAACAGGAAGTCCAGGTCGCCAAGGTGCCGGCGCACTCGCCGGGCGAACATCCCATGTTCAAGGCGATGGCCGCTGCCAATGGCAAGCACGAGGACGACGAGCACGACGAGGACGGCGAGGACGGCGCCATCGCCGCCGAGGATGTCGCGGAGCTCGATACCGATGCTGCTGTGACCGGCGTGCGGGACGACGCCGATGACTTCGGCGACGAGGATTCTGACGACGAGGATTCCGATGACGATTCGGACGACGACTCGGACGAGGATGAGATCGACCTCGATGACGACGATGATGACGACGAGGACGACGACATCGAGGAGCTCGACGACGACTCCGATGACGAGGATGACGACGAGGACTCGTACGATGACGACGAGGACTCGGAGGAGGACGACTCCGATGACGAGGATGACGAATATGAGGAGCCCGTCGCCGCTCCGGTAGGCAGACAGCGGAGGCGAGCAGCCGCCCGACCCGCTGGTCCGCCCAGCCGCGACTGAGCGGTTTGACCCTCCTCCCGCTGGTCACGTACCCTTGACCAGTTGTCTCCAGGGCCTGCCCACAGCGGGCCGGAGACGGGACGAGATCCCACCCAGACCCGCACGCACACCCCCGGTGTTGCGCGCCCGCACGTAGAGCAGAGGAAGACCAAGCGATGGCAGCGAACACAGCCACGTACGCGATCGTCAAGACTGGCGGCAAGCAGTACAAGGTCGCCGCCGGCGACATCGTCAAGGTGGAGAAGCTCGACGCTGAGCCCGGCGCCTCGGTCTCGCTGCCGGTCGCCCTGGTCGTCGACGGCGCGAAGGTGACCACCGATGCCAAGGCGTTGGAGAAGGTCGCGGTCACCGGCGAGGTCCTCGAGCACACCAAGGGCCCGAAGATCCGTATCCACAAGTTCAAGAACAAGACCGGCTATCACAAGCGCCAGGGTCACCGTCAGCAGTTGACGGTGCTCAAGGTCACCGGCATCAAGTAACGACGGGAGCGACAGACATGGCACACAAGAAGGGCGCTTCCAGCTCACGCAACGGTCGCGACTCAGCCGCCCAGCGGCTCGGCGTCAAGCGGTTCGGCGGGCAGGTCGTCAAGGCAGGCGAGATCCTGGTTCGCCAGCGCGGCACTCACTTCCACCCCGGCGTCAACGTCGGTCGTGGCGGTGACGACACGTTGTTCGCCACGGCGCCCGGCGCCGTGGAGTTCGGCACCAAGCGCGGCCGCAAGACTGTCAACGTCGTCCGCGCCACCCCTGCCGGCGAGGCCTAGGTCCTTTACGTCGGAATCGACGTTTTGCGCCGACCGCCCTCGCGATCCGGCACGCAAAACGTAGATTTCGTCATGGAAAGGACGTCCGATGCCTCGCTTCATCGACCGCGTCGTGATTCACGCGCGGGCGGGCAACGGCGGCAACGGCTGTGCCTCGGTTCACCGCGAGAAGTTCAAACCGCTGGGTGGTCCCGACGGCGGTAACGGCGGACGCGGCGGCAGCATCGTCTTCGTCGTCGACCCGCAGGTACACACGCTTCTCGATTTCCATTTCCATCCGCACGTGGTCGCGCCGTCGGGCAAGCAGGGAGCCGGCAGCAATCGTGACGGAGCGGCCGGTGCAGACCTTGAGGTGAAGGTCCCCGACGGGACCGTCGTCCTCGACGAGCATGGGCAGATCCTCGCCGACCTCGTCGGCCCGGGCACGCGCTTCGAAGCCGCCGCAGGCGGTCGCGGTGGTCTCGGTAATGCCGCTCTGGCATCGCGCGCGCGTAAAGCCCCTGGTTTTGCGCTGCTGGGCGAGCAGGGCGAAACCCGTGATCTCACGCTCGAGCTCAAGACCGTCGCCGATGTCGGCCTGGTCGGCTTCCCGTCGGCGGGAAAGTCGTCCCTGGTTTCGGCGATCTCGGCGGCCAAACCCAAGATCGCCGACTATCCGTTCACCACGCTGGCCCCCAACCTCGGTGTCGTATCCGCGGGTGAGCACACCTTCACCGTCGCCGACGTTCCGGGGCTGATCCCGGGTGCATCTGAAGGCCGCGGTCTGGGCCTGGACTTCCTCCGACACATCGAGCGTTGCGCCGTGCTGGTACACGTCGTCGACTGTGCGACGCTGGAGCCGGGTCGTGATCCGATCTCCGACATCGAGGCTTTGGAAGCCGAGATCAGGGCGTATCAACCCACGCTGCAGGGGGATTCGACGCTCGGTGACCTTGCCGACCGGCCGCGCGCCGTGGTCCTGAACAAGATCGATGTTCCCGATGCGCGCGAGCTGGCCGACTTCGTGCGTGACGAGGTTGCCAGCCGTTTCGGCTGGCCGGTATTCGAGATTTCGACCGTCGCCCGAGAAGGGCTGCGCCCGTTGACGTTCGCACTGTGGGACATGGTGGCGGCCTACCGCGCGGCCCAACCCCCGGCTGTGCCTCGACGACCGGTCATCCGGCCCATTGCTGTCGACGAGACGTCGTTCACCGTGGAGCCCGACGGTCACGGAGGGTTCGTCGTCAAGGGCACCCGGCCGCAGCGATGGGTGGCGCAGACCAATTTCGACAACGACGAGGCAGTCGGCTACCTGGGTGATCGGTTGGCGCGCCTGGGTGTCGAGGACGAACTGCTGAAGTTGGGGGCGCGGCCGGGCTGCGCGGTGACGATCGGCGACATGACGTTCGACTGGGAGCCGCAGACCCCAGCCGGGGTCGATGTGCATCTGTCCGGCCGAGGCACCGACGTCAGACTTGAGCACAGTGATCGGGTCTCCGCCGACGAGCGCAAGGCCGCACGCAAGGCGCGGCGGCAGGGCAGCGAGGACGCGGACGTCGAATGAGCGCGCACCGCAACGCTATTCGTAAGGCGCGCTCGGTCGTCGTCAAGATCGGTACGACAGCGCTGACCACGCCGTCGGGCGTGTTCGACGCTGGCAGGCTGCAATACCTCGCCGACGCGATCGAGGCGCGGATGAAGGCAGGGTCCGACGTGGTGATCGTGTCCTCGGGCGCCATCGCGGCGGGCATCGAGCCGTTGCGCCTCACCAAGCGGCCCACCGACCTGGCAACCAAACAGGCGGCAGCCAGCGTCGGGCAGGTGGCTCTGATCAACTCGTGGAGCACGGCGTTCGGCCGCTACGACCGCACGGTCGGTCAGGTTCTACTCACCGCGCACGACATCTCGATGAGGGTCCAGCACACCAACGCCCAGCGCACCCTCGATCGGCTTCGCGCGCTGCACGCGGTGGCCATCGTCAATGAGAACGACACGGTCGCGACCAATGAGATCAGGTTCGGTGACAACGATCGGCTGTCGGCGCTGGTGGCCCACCTCGTCGGCGCCGATGCCCTGGTGCTGCTGTCCGACATCGACGGCCTGTACGACAGCGATCCGCGAAAAGGCGACGCGCGCTTCATCTCCGAGGTATCCGGACCGGATGACCTCGAAGGGGTGACGGCTGGACGGGGCAGTCATCTGGGCACCGGCGGCATGGTGTCGAAGTTGTCGTCGGCGCTGCTGGCGGCCGACGCGGGCGTGCCGGTGCTGCTTGCGGCGGCGTCGGACGCCGCGGCCGCCCTCGACGATGCGTCGGTGGGCACGGTCTTCGCGGCTCGGTCCGAGCGAATGTCGGCACGGCGGTTCTGGGTGCGCTACGCCGCGGAATCGGCCGGTGCGCTGACCCTCGACGAGGGGGCTGTCAGAGCTGTTGTACGGCAGCGCCGCTCACTGCTGCCTGCCGGGATCACGGCACTGTCCGGCAAGTTCTTCGGCGGCGACGTGGTCGAATTGCGCGACCAAACCGACACGATGGTGGCTCGCGGTGTCGTCGCCTACGACGCGGCAGAGTTGGCGACGATGCTCGGCCGGTCGACCTCGGATCTACCTGCCGAGATGCGCAGGCCCGCCGTGCACGCCGACGACCTGGTCGCGGTCAGTCCTTGAACGGCTGCAGATACAGTGCGCTCCATGTGATTTCGGTGAGGACATCGGCCAGTTCGGCGTCGAACGACGTGGGCCGAGACGGCAAAGTCTGTTGGCATGTTCGCTCGACCATCCAGACCAGCGTGCTGGCAGTGGTCGCGGGCGGAAGATGTGGGCGGATGGCGCCGTTGGCCTGGCCCGCGGCGATCACGGCTTCGAACCCCGCCGTAACCTCCTCCAGCAGTTCGCGATAGGTGTCACCAACCGCGCTGTCGTAGGCCGCCAGTTCGTTGAGTGCGATGAGAACCGGTTGATGTCGACGGTATGCGGCGATGATCGCCATCATCGCCGCATGCACGGTCCCCGGGTCCTGACGGGCCGACTCCGACCACCACAGTTGTGCCGCGCCGGTGAGATCGCCGAAGACCTGGGTCGCAAGGCGACGCAGCAGATGGCCCTTGTCCTCGAAATAGATGTAGAAGCTTGCCCGCGATATCCCGGCCTCGGTCGCAAGACGATCGACGCTGAGTTCGGTGAAGCTCGTCCCGTCGCCCATCAGACGGTCCGTCGCGTCAAGCAGTCGGCGTTCGATCTGCTCCCGGCGCTCCTGCCTGGTGGCCTGGGTCTTGCGGGTCAGCGACGGCATCAGCCCAGCGTAGCCGCCGCGTCTGCACCTTGACTAGACACACTGTCTAGCCGTAATGTCCAGTCCATGACTGTGACCGACCACACATCGACCGTCCGGGCCTTCGATCCGATTGATTTGTCGTCGCGAGCCTTCTGGTCGTCCACAGCCGACACTCGCGAGGTGGCTTTTGCCGAACTGCGTCGCGAGCGCCCGGTGAGCTGGCATCGGCCCGTCGACGATGCACTGATGCCCGATCCGCTCGACCGGGGGTTCTGGGCGGTCACCAGGCACGCGGACATCGTGGAGGTCAGCCGCGACAGTGAAGCGTTCTGTTCTGGCAAGGGTGTGCTTTTCGAGAATGTCCCCGAGGAACTTCTCGAAGCGTCGCAGTCGTTCCTGGCCATGGACGCGCCGCGCCACACGCAGATCAGAAAGGTGGTGCACGCGGCCTTCACGCCTCGGCAGGTGCGCCGGATCGAGGACTCGATCAAGGCGAACGCGGCCGCGATCGTGACCGAATTGCAGGCTGCCGGGCCGGGTGCGGATTTCGTCGAGCACTGTGCCAAAGAGCTTCCGGTGCGCACCTTGTCGGACATGGTGGGCATACCCGCCTCGGAACGCGATCACGTTGCCGAGGCCGCCGACGCCATGGTCAGCTGGGCAGACCCGGTGTACCTGGACGGTCGCAACCCGCTCGAAGTGCTCGTCGAAGCGCAGATGTACATGCACCAGGTCGCGCTGAGTCTCGCCGCGCAACGCCGCGAGACCCCCGGCGACGATCTGTTCAGCGCTCTGGTCCACGCCGAGGTGGACGGCTCACGGCTCACCGACGCCGAGGTTGCCGCGTTCTTTGTCCTCCTCGCGGTGGCCGGCAACGATACGACGCGGCAGACGGCGACCCACGCGGTCATGGCACTCACTCAGCATCCTGGCCAACGTGAGTGGCTGACAGCCGATTTCGACAGCCGTGTCGATTGCTCGATCGAGGAGTTCATTCGCTGGGCGACACCGGTGATGACGTTCCGCCGGACCGCGACGCGCGACTACGTACTCGGGGGCAAGCAGATCGACGCCGGCGAAAAGGTCGTCATGTTCTATTCGTCGGGCAATCGGGACGGCGAGGTGTTCGAGGATCCTGCACGGTTCGATCTCAGTCGAAAGCCGAACCCGCACTTGGGATTCGGCGGTGGCGGACGCCACTTCTGTCTCGGCGCGCATGTGGCACGCGCTCAGCTGCGGGCCCTCTTCCGTGAGCTGCTCACCCAGTTGCCCGACCTGCAGGCCGGGGAACCGTCATTGGTGCCCGGCAATTTCGTGCACGCGGTCCGGAGTCTGCCGGTCACCTGGTGAGGTCGGCTGTCACTGGCAATTCGTCGGCGAGCAGCGCCAGCATCGGTGAACAACCGTTGTCGATCTTCACAGTCGCCAGGTCGTCGCCGCGAGTAGAGCCGCGGTTGATGATCGCGACCGGCATGGCCGCGGCGGCCGCATGGCGGACAAAGCGGTAGCCGGAATAGACCGTCAGCGAGGACCCCGCGACAAGTAGCGCGTCAGCCGCGTCGACGAGTGAATACGCCTCATCGACACGGTCTTTCGGAACACTCTCGCCGAAATAGACGATGTCTGGTTTGAGCATTCCGCCACAGCGTGGACAGTCGACGACCCGGAACGACGCGGTGTCGGCCACCACTGCGTCGGCGTCGGGGGCGACCGCGATTCCGCCGACCGCCGCGGCCCGTTCGGCGAAGCCCGGGTTCGCCTCATCGAGCAGATCGGCCAGCGCGGCCCGCGTCATCGTGAAAGCGCAGTCCAGGCAGATCACCCGCGCGTACGTGCCATGCAGGTCGATGACCTTGTCGCTACCCGCCTTCGAATGCAACAGGTCGACGTTCTGGGTGATCAGACCGCAGACGACACCGGCACGTTCCAGCGCCGCCAGCGCACGGTGCCCGGCATTGGGCTGGGTGCGGTCCATATGCTGCCACCCGAGATGGTTGCGAGCCCAGTAGCGCTGCCGGAACACCGCGTCGGAGGTGAACTGACGGATCGTCATGGGATTGCTCGGCGGCGAGTCCGGACCTCGATAGTCAGGGATCCCCGAATCCGTGGAGATCCCTGCGCCGGTCAGCACCGCGATACGTCTACCCCGCAGCAAGGCGACGAGTTCGGGTGCTTCCACCCCTCCGAATGTAGGCGATCAGCCGTGATGGCTGTGTTCCCGCTGGTCGGAGGCTTCCGCATTCCCATTGGTGTGGTGATGGGCAACCTCATCGTCATCGGCATCCTCAACGTCGTCATCGTCACGGTCGTCGTCAAGGTCATCGTCGTCGTCATCGTCGTCCTGCTCGAAACCGACGATCTCGACGACCTCGATGTGCTTCTCCATGCGGTTCTCGTCGGACAGCGGCACCGAGACCGTCAAGATGCCGCGGTCGTAGATGGCGTTGACGTCGTCCTCGTCGGCACCGTCGGGCAGAGGCAAGCTGCGGCTGAACGAGCCGTAGTTGAACTCGGAGCGACCGCAGTTGTCGCCGGGGCGCGATCGCTCTGCGGTGATCGTGACGCGCCCGTCGCGGACGGTCACCTCGATGTCTTCCTCAGGGTCGACACCGGGCAGTTCGGCGCGGATCTCGTACATGTCGTCGTGCAACTCGTCTTCGACGCGGATCACGCGGCCTTCGAAGAGCGGACGCAGCGCCGGGAAGGACGGCAAGTTGTCGAAAAGCTCGACGAGCTCGGACAGCAGGGGAAGGGACTGGCGTTGGGTGGCAACCTTGTTCATGCGCCTACGATGCGCGCCGGAGGGAAAATCCGCGGATCGCGCGCGGTGCGGTCGGGGAAACGGCAGGCCAACTCGGGGCCAGCGGCACCGGCGGCCAATGCTCCTCGCGCATCGCGCCGAGGCGGCCTGCATCAGGCTCCGAACCGCCAAGTTGTGCGGGCTGACGAATAAGCGCGGCGATCGCGGGCAACAATGGGGCATGGATTTCTACTCGGCGTACCAGCAGGGCTTCGTCCGCGTGGCGGCCTGCACGCAGCAGGTCGTCCTGGCTGACCCCGCAGCGAACGCCGCCGCTGTGCTGGAGGTGGCGCGGGAGTGCGACGCCGACGACGTGGCATTGGCCGTGTTTCCGGAGCTGACGCTGTCGGGCTACTCGATCGAAGACATCCTGCTTCAGGACACGCTGCTGGACGCCGTCGGCGAGGCCCTGCTCGAAGTCGTCGCGGGGAGCGCCGATCTGATGACGGTCCTGGTGGTCGGGGCACCGCTGAGATTCGGCCACCGGATCTACAACACTGCCGTCGTCATCCACCGTGGCCGGGTTCTCGGCGTGGTGCCGAAGTCTTACCTGCCCACCTACCGCGAGTTCTACGAGCGCAGGCAGGTCGCTGCGGGCGATGACGTGCGTGGCGTGATGCGGATCGGAGACGTCGACGCGCCGTTCGGTCCGGACTTGCTGTTCGCCGCGGCAGACCTTCCCGGATTCGTCTTGCATGTGGAGATCTGCGAGGACATGTTCATGCCGATTCCGCCGAGCGCGGAAGCGGCCCTGGCTGGAGCGACCGTGCTCGCCAACCTCTCCGGGAGTCCGATCACCATCGGCCGCGCCGAGGACCGCGCCCTCCTCGCCCGCTCGGCGTCGTCGCGGTGTCTGGCGGCCTACGTCTATGCCGCCGCGGGCGAGGGCGAGTCCACCACCGATCTGGCCTGGGACGGCCAGACGATGGTGTGGGAGAACGGTGTCTGCCTGGCGCAATCGGAGCGGTTTCCCTCGGGCGCAAGGCGATCCGTTGCTGACGTCGACTTGGAGCTGTTGCGTGCCGAGCGGTTGCGGATGGGGACCTTCGACGACAACCGCGTCCATCACGGCATCACCGCCGACGACTACCGACGTGTCGAGTTCCTGCTCGACCCACCGCCCGGTGACATCGGACTGCGCCGCGAGGTGGAGCGCTTCCCGTTTGTGCCTGCGGATTACTCGCGACTGCAACAGGATTGCTATGAGGCCTACAACATCCAGGTGTCCGGTCTGGAGCAGCGGCTGCGAGCGATCGGCTCCCCGAAGGTCGTCATCGGGGTGTCCGGAGGTCTGGACTCCACGCATGCACTGATCGTCGCGGCCCGCGCGATGGACCGCCTGGGCAGGCCCCGCAGCGACATCCTGGCGTTCACCCTGCCCGGGTTCGCCACCGGAGATCGGACGAAGCGCAATGCGATTCGCCTCGGCGAGACGCTCGGCGTGACGTTCTCCGAGATCGACATCAGGGAGACGGCGCAGCTGATGCTCTCCGAGATGGACCACCCGTTCGCCCGCGGCGAGAAGGTGTACGACATCACGTTCGAGAACGTGCAGGCAGGTTTGCGCACCGACTATCTGTTCCGGCTTGCCAACCAGCGCGGCGGGATCGTGCTCGGCACCGGCGACCTCTCGGAGCTCGCACTGGGCTGGTCCACCTACGGGGTCGGCGACCAGATGTCGCACTACAACGTCAACGGCGGAGTTCCGAAGACGTTGATCCAGCACCTCATCCGGTGGGTGATCTCATCGGAACAGTTCGAGGATGCCGTCAACGAGGTGCTGCAATCGGTGCTCGACACCGAGATCAGCCCCGAGCTTGTTCCGGCGGGCGAGGACGAGGAGATTCAGAGCAGCCAGGACAAGGTCGGACCCTATGTGTTGCAGGACTTCTCGTTGTTCCAGGTGCTGCGGTACGGGTTTCGTCCCTCGAAGGTCGCCTTCCTCGCGTGGCATGCGTGGAGCGATGCGAACAAGGGGGATTGGCCGCCGGGGATCTCGCAGGACCAGCGTCCGTCGTACTCGCTCAAGGAGATTCGGCACTGGCTGCAGGTCTTCGCCCAGCGGTTCTACTCGTTTTCCCAGTTCAAGCGTTCGGCTCTGCCGAACGGCCCGAAGGTGTCGCACGGTGGATCGCTGTCGCCGCGCGGGGACTGGCGCGCGCCGTCGGACATGTCGGCCCGCATTTGGCTCGACGAGATCGAAAGGTCGATTCCCGAGGACTAGCTGTACTGACCTGAGAGGTTAGGTACGCGGCTGGCTGGTGGTTGACCGCCGAGTGCGGTGTGGCCGCGGTGGTGATTG
>NZ_LQPC01000044.1 GCF_002101705.1 Mycolicibacterium iranicum
CCCCACCCCCGCCGGCCGCCGTTCCGCCTGTTCCGCAGGAACGCCCGGGCATCCTGCAACGTATCCGCGACCGGCTCTCGGGCGGCAACGACAACGAGCAGCTGCCCGCGGCCGTCCCGCCGCCCCCGCCTGCGCCGCTGCCTTAATACGTCGACGCGCCACCGCGCATATGCTGGTTGTGGTGAGCGTGCCTGCCGCCCGACCGATGCTCCTGCGAATCACCCTGCGCGTGGCCATCGTCGCGTGTGTCGCGGCCGCCCTGATCCTCGTCGAGCTGACCTCCAGCCGCGGGGTGGGTTGGCGCTTGATCACCTTCACCTATCAGGCGAACCTGCTCGCTGCCGGCTACTGCCTGTGGACGCTGATGTCACCCCGCGCGGATGCGCGGACCGGTCTGCGCGGCGCCGTGGTGCTCTATGTCGTGATGGCGGGCGTCGTCTGGAACCTTTTCCTCACCGAGCACAGCATGGGCTACACGCCCGCCAATCTCCTTCTCCACGTCGTCGTCCCCGTGCTGGCGCTTGCCGACTGGTTCCTCGTCGGCCGGGGAGTCAGCCAGGTGTCCTGGTGGCAGCCGGTCGCGTGGCTGTCGTACCCGGCGGCATACCTGGTGCTGGCGCTGCTTGTGCTCAACAGCGCCGGCCGGCGCGCGCCCTACTACTTCCTCGATCCCGGCAGCGTCGGAGCGACTTCCGTCGTTCTCAACGTGAGTGCGATGGCCGTGTGTGTGCTCGCGCTGGGCTATGCGTTGCTGGCGGTGAATCGGGGTGCCTCCACCGTGCGTGCCGACGTCGGGTGAAACGTTCCGACGCGGCGAAACGATAGCTGATCAGGGGCAACATCGAATGTGCTGCGCCGCGCATTTCGGGGTCGCCACACAGCACGACGATTAGGATGACACCATGCCGAGACTGCTTCTGCAGCAAACTCGATCCGGTCGCGCGGTCGCGCGGCGCATCGCTGCCGTCATCGGGAGCGCGGTGCTCGCCACCGGATTGTCGGTGGCCGGGCCGATCCCTGCGGGGACCGCTGCGATCGGCTCCACCGTGGCCAGCGTGTCACCCGGCCCGGGGCAGACGGTCGGCGTCGCCGCGCCGGTGACCGTCACGTTCACCGACGCGGTGACCGACAGGTCCGCGGCCGAGCGCACCATCGCCGTCGTGCCTGCGGGCGCGGCAGAACCCAGTGAAGGATCGTTCACCTGGCTCGACGACCGCAGCGTGCAGTGGCAGCCCGCGGAGTTCTTCCCGGCCCACACCCCGATCACGGTGTCAGTAGGCGGCTTCGCGACCAGCTTCGAGACGGGCTCGTCGGTGGTCAGCGTCGCCGATCTGAGCGCCTATACGTTCACGGTGAGCATCGACGGCGAAGTCGCACGACAGATGCCCGCCTCGATGGGCAAGGCGAAGTTCCCGACGCCGATCGGGCAGTTCACGGCGCTGGAGAAGCAGCGCAACGTGACCTTCGACTCCCGCACGATCGGAATTCCGCTCGACGACGCCGAGGGCTATCTGATCAAGGGGGAGTACGCCGTTCGGGTCACCTGGGGTGGCGTCTACGTCCACTCCGCACCGTGGTCGGTGGGTTCGCAGGGGTACGCCAACGTCAGCCATGGATGCATCAACCTCAGCCCCGACAATGCGGCGTGGTATTTCGACACCGTCAGCGTGGGCGACCCGATCATCGTCCAGGCCTAGTCGCTACGGCGACACTGCGGCGATCGTCGCGAGCGATTCCGATCACCACCAGCGGCAAGGTCCGCAGACAGTCGTGCGCCGAGGAGTACAAGCAGAACCGGTTCTCCCGCCTGGACGCATGAGCGCGCCGGTCGGAGACTGCGGTCAGCAGCTCGCCTGAATGCGGAACTGCGCCGATACCGCGTCTCTCGGCTTGTCGTCGAAGGTGCCGTCGGCGGTGCCGGTGATCGTGAAGTCGCCGTCGGCGCTCGACACCTCGGCCTCGCCGACATTGCCGACCCAGAACGAACCGGTGAAGCCGCCGACGCCGCGGAAGTCCACGGACTTAGCCGCGACCTCACTGCCGGTTTCGAGCACTGCGGTGAATCCGTCCTGTTTGTCCGGGGTCTCGATGTACCAGGCCCAGCCCGACTGATGGCAGCGCACCGGGTGTACGCCACCGGTGTCTTTACCGTCGATCGACACTGTCGCGGTGGTCCCGCCGAGCGCCGGCTCAGGGGTCGAGCAGCCGGCGGCGAGGACGGTGACGCTGCCGACGACGGCCGCCATGAAGTGTCGGGTGTTCATGGCGCCCGACTCTATGCCGTCGGATGCCCCTGTCCGGCCGGAATGCCCACTGTTGTGATCTCATCGCAAGGCGGCGGCGGTGGCATCGTCTGCCGGGAGGAACGCCTCGATGCTCAGCTCCGAGGCGGTCAGGTCCAGCGCGGTGCCGAATGTCGTCACCATGCTCAGGAAGCGCAGCCGGCGACCGTCGGTCGTCTCCAGTTCCAGCGGCACCGCAACTCCACCGAGGCCCGGTGACTCCTCGAAACCACCAGGGTAAGAATCGATTTCCGCCAAGAGCTCACGCAGCTCGGCGTGGTCGCCAGACGCCACTTCGCGCCGCAGCCGCTCGAGCAGATGGGTGCGCCACTGTGCGAGGTTGCCGATCCGGGGGGCCAGACCCTCGGGATGCAGCGCGATCCGTAGCGCGTTGGGACGCTGCAGCAGGTGCGGCGCGACACCGTCGAGCAGAACCGCCGCCCCGGGGTTGGCCGTCAAGATCCACCACCCGCGGTCGACGACGACGCAGGGGAACGGATCGTAGGCGTCGAGCACTTTCGCCACGCCCGCCCGCACGGCCGCCATGTCAGGGGAGTCGAGCGACCGT
This sequence comes from Mycolicibacterium iranicum, assembly GCF_002101705.1. Taxonomy (GTDB): domain Bacteria; phylum Actinomycetota; class Actinomycetes; order Mycobacteriales; family Mycobacteriaceae; genus Mycobacterium; species Mycobacterium iranicum. Next base: position 2,851 of record NZ_LQPC01000044.1, read on the forward strand.
TCGGCGTACACCGGGGCCAGCCCCGCCGCGATGAGCATCCGATTCTGCTCCCGCTGCGGAACGTCGAGAACCGACGCCAGCCGCAGCACCATAGCCCGGCTCGGAGTCGACCTCCCCGTTTCGATGAAGCTGACGTGCCGGGCCGACACCTCGGCTTCCAGCGCCAGATCGAGCTGGCTCATGCGCCGCCGCTGCCGCCAGCCGCGCATCATCGCCCCGAACGTGGCCGCCTGCTCGTCCATCATGGTCATAGGGAGTCAGTCTCTCCTCATAGGTGCCGTCAGGCCACTACCTCAGAGGTAATTGCTCCGCTTACCTGACGCGCGCCACAGTGAGGACATGGCTCACGACACACGCGCAGTAACGCCGATTCCCAGATGGCTGCGGTTCGTCCTGAGGTGCGACAGAGCGGGGTCGTCCTGGTACATCGGCACGGGCTTCTTCTTCGCACCGGTGCTGGCGTTGCTGTCGCCGTGGCCGACACTGACGACCGCGCTGTGGGTGTTCATCGCCGTGGCCGGATTGTGGCTCGGCCTGCTCGGCGTGGCGATGGCCACCGGCCTGGCGATGGTACTGCGGTCCAACGCCGAGATCCCCGAGGACTATTGGCGCTCGATCCTCGATTACCCCGACACCGGGGTCAGGTCCTGAGCAACTGCTGGCGAAGCGTAGAGCGCAACCAGTGCTCGAACCGCTCGTCCGACCACCCCCGGTCGCCGGCCAGGCGTCGATACATCAGCGGTTCGCTGAACAGGCAGGCCAGATCCACAGCATCGGCGCGTTGCAATCTCCTGCGCAGACCTTTCCGGGCGACGACCGCGTCGACGATCACCTGCGCCCCTTCCCGGCGCTGCGACTGCAGACGCGTGAACAGTGCACGCGCCATTGAATCCACCCCCGCTGCGGCTTCCAGCGCGGCGTAGAGGTCAGCCACCCGGCTGTCGATGTCGACGACCACGGTGACCCAGGCGTCGAGCAGTTGCCCCGGATCGTCCAGTCGCAGCAGCGCGGCTACGTCAGGACGGTCCGCGAGTGGAATGGGTTCGTCGTCGCCGGCGATGGCCCAATCGAGCGCCAGCGCAAGGATTTCCGCCTTACCTCCGACGGCGTTGAAGACGGTCTTGCGGCTGACTCCCGCGCCCGCGGCGATCGCATCGACCGCGGTGGCGCCGTAACCCGCGGCGACGAACAAGTCGGACGCGGCCCTGACGATCCTGCGTCGGGTCTCTTGCGCTTGTGCCGCCCGGACGTCCGAGCGGTAGCCCCGCTTGACAACCTCAGCCATTCTGAGTGACTCTCGATGTAATCATTACACTATAAGTTACCTGAAATGAGACGTGATGCCCACTGTCGTCGTCGGGGCGGGTCCCACGGGGCTTTTCACCGCGATCGCGCTGGCCCGCCGCGGCCACCGCGTCGTCGTCGTCGACCGCGACCCCGGACCGGGGAAGGACGGCGTCTGGCGGCGGCGCGGGGTGATGCAGTTCGAACACGCGCACACATTCCGGGGACCGGCGGTGGAAGCCCTGCAGGACCAGATACCCGATGCGCTCCTCGCACTGCGGCGGGCCGGCGCCAGGGTCGTCTCCGACGATGACGGCGCCCCGATCGCGCTGCACAGCCGCCGCGCGCTGTTCGAGCGCGTCCTGCGTGAAACAGCCTGTCGAGAGCCAGGTTTGAGCCTGCTCACCGGCCACGTCGACGCGGTCTGCCGCGAAGCCGGCCGGGCCGTCGCGATCCGCGTCGGCAGTGAGGTCCTTCCCGCCGATCTCGTCATCGACGCCTCCGGACGGTCCAGCCGTGTCATGCGCGAGAGCGCGCCTGACACGTCCGAGGGCGGTCCGTGCGCAGCGTCCTACGTCAGCAGGCAGTACCGCCTCATCGAGGCCCGCGACCCCGGCCCGGTCAACTCGCCGATCGGCCTGTCGCTGAGTCTCGACGGCTACTTCGCTGTCGCCTTTCTGCATGACGGCGCGAACTTCTCGCTCACCATCACCCACGACGGAACCGACTCACGGATGCACGCACTGCGCCACCGGGAGGTGTTCGAAGCCGCCGTCGGGGCAATCCCGATGCTCGCCGAGTGGATCGACCCCCGCCGCGCGTATCCGACAACCCGTGTCCTGCCAGGCGGACGGTTACACAACAGCTACCGCGGCCAACTGGATGATGTCGGGCGGCCCTTACAGCCCGGGCTGATTCGCGTCGGCGACTCCGTCTGCACCACAACACCTCTGGCGGGACGCGGCGTCACCCTGGCCTTCCGTCAGTCTCAGGCGCTGATCGCCTTGCTGTCTCGCGACTCCGATACCGACGCCGTGACGGCGGACTTCGACGCCTGGTGCCGCGCACACATCCGCCCGTGGTTTCTCGACCATGTGCACTGCGACGGCGAACGCCTGCGCCGGTGGGCCGGCGGAGGCGTCGACCTCGGTAGTCCGCTGCCGTCGGACCTCGTGGTGGCCGCCGCCGCTGCCGATGCCACGATGCGCCCGCACGTCATTCCGTACGACCGGATGGCGGCCCTGCCCGCGAGCCTGGACCCGCTGCAGGAGCGGGCCACGGCCGTGTATGCCACTGGATGGCGGCCACCGGTGGCTGCCGGCCCCGACCGCCACGAGCTTGCGGCGCTATGCCAAGACCTCAGCACCCGCACCGGTTCGCCGCTCGCCCCGGTTTCCTAGTGTGCGACGGGGCAGCCCTTACCGCTGTAGTCGACCTGCCAATGCTTGATCCCGTTGAGCCAGCCGGACCGCAGCCGGTCGGGGGTACCGACCGAGGTGAGGTCGGGCATGTGGTCGGCTATCGCGTTGAACATCAACTCGATCGTCATCCGCGCGAGGTTGGCACCGATGCAGTAGTGCGCACCCGTGCCGCCGAAGCCGACATGCGGGTTCGGGTCGCGCAGGATGTTGAACGTGAAGGGATCGTCGAACACTTCCTCGTCGAAGTTCGCCGACCGATAGGACATCACGACGCGCTGGCCCTTCTTGATCAGCACACCGGACAGTTCGTAATCCTGCGACGCGGTGCGCTGGAACGACGTCACGGGCGTCGCCCACCGGACGATCTCGTCGACTGCGGTGACGGGACGCTCCCGCTTGAACAGCTCCCACTGGTCCGGATGCTCGGTGAACGCGATCATGCCGTGGGTGATGGAGTTGCGCGTGGTCTCGTTACCGGCCACCGCGAGCAGCACCATGAAGAAGCCGAACTCGTCATCGGAAAGCTTGTGCCCGTCGACGTCGGCCTCGATCAGCTTGGTGACGATGTCCTCACCGGGGTTCTCGGCACGGATCGCCGCGAGCTGCATCGCGTACATGATGAGTTCGGTTGCCGCGTTGCGGTTGTCGTAGTGCGCGTATTCCGGGTCGTCGTCGCTGACCATCTGGTTGGACCAGTCGAACAGCTTCTTGCGATCCTCGATCGGCACTCCGAGCAAGCCGGCGATCGCCTGCAGCGGCAACTCGCACGACACCTGCTCGACGAAGTCGCCGGCGCCCGCTGCCGCCGCGCCCTTGGCGATGGCCTGCGCGCGCTGACTGAGGTCGTCCCGCAGACGTTCGACGGCTCGGGGGGTGAAGCCCCGGGAGATTATCTTGCGCAGGTGCGTATGACGCGGCGCGTCCATGTTGAGCAGGACCAGGCTGCCGGTCTCGATCTGCTCGCCGGTCGACCCTTCGGGGTATCGAGGGAGCGCGGTCTTCTCCTGGCTGGAGAAAACGTCACTGCGCTTGGAGATCTCCTTGACGTCTTTGTGCTTGGTGACGACCCAGAAGCCGCCATCGTCAAACCCGCCGTTGCCGATGGGTTGTTCGTTCCACCAGATCGGTTCGCTGCGACGCAGCTCGGAAAGCTCTTCGATCGGCAGGCGCGCACAGTTCAGGTCGGGGTCTGTGAAGTCGAATCCCGGCGGGAGGGTGGGAGTCGCCATACGTTCGCTCCTAAGCGTCAAGTGGGCGTAACGCATTGCTACACCAACCGGCGTGCCCCGCGAGACGAGTTAAAGAAACTGCGTCTGCGTCAAACCGCCGATGTAACGAAACCGGCCCCCCGACTGATGCATCCTGTGACAAGACAGGAACCGGGAGGGTGCATCGTGAAGTTCGGTTTCCGCACATGGACGAGGTCCATCATCGGCGCCGCGGCATTCGCCGCGCTGGTTGCCGCCGCTCCGTCGGCCATGGCCGATCCGGCACCGCCGCCGGTGCCGGTGCCCGCCCCGGTGGTGGCTCCGCTTCCCGCCACCGACGTCCCCGCGCCCGTCGCGGCCGCGCCCCTGGCGCCTGCGGCACCCGTCGCTCCGGCGGCGGGCGACCCGGCCGCGCTGCCTCTCGCCGCCCCCGCCGAGACACCGCACCTGGCGAGCCCCGAAAACCTCCCGCCCGGTACCAGCGCGACGCCGACCCAGCAGAGCAGGCTCGGTTATTTCCGTGACCTGTGGCACGCCATGCGCACCCAGGAGGTCAGCGGCAGCGACGCGCTTCTGCTCCTCACACAGCGGCCCATGAGCGCGGGGCCGGCCACGCAGTCCTACACCGGACCGCAGCCGGCTCCTGCACCCCTGCCTCCCGCTGCGGAGGTTCCGGCGCCGGTGGCCCCGCCGGTCGTCCCCTAGGTCGCCGCGCCGACCCGATGGTCGGCTTTCTCGATTCGCGCGGGCACGTGTTTGTGCCAAGGTGTCCCGGCATATGCGTCACGCCAGGAACTCCACGTCAGCGCGTTGGGCGCCACCCCGGGTACGACGGCACCGCCGTTAGCGTCGACGAAATCGACCCCGAAGCCGTTGGGAAGTGAGGCGTGCCCCGGCAGCATCGCATCGCTGATCTCGACCGTCGCCTCCGCGCTGCCCGCCGCTGTGGTGATCCGGGCGCGTCCACCGTCGACGAGTCCGAGCGCCTCGGCGTCAGCGGGACTGACGCGCAACGCTCCGTCGGCATCGCGCTTGCGCCACGACGGGTCGCGAATGATGTCGTTGGCGGTATAGGCGCGGCGCTCACCCGCGGACAACACGATCGGGAACTCGTGGGTGGTCAGGCCCGCGGGAGCGTCGGCCAGGGCCCGGATGTCAGCCAGCATCTCGGGCATCTCCAGAGCGATCCTGCGATCCGGATGCGAGATGAGCGAAAAGTCGTCCTCGTAGTCGTGGACGGTGAACGTCACGCCCGAGCGACCGTCGAGAATCGCCTCGAACAGCGCGTTGCCGTCCCGATGCCCGGCACGCCGTACCGCCTCGGGATAGGTCATCGCGGCCTTCTGCGCCAGGCCCCACAGCGCGGCGGCACCGGAAAGGCCCTCGGGCAGAGTCGGGCCCAGCGTTTCGTACAGCACGAACGGCAGCACCTTGCCCAGGCCCGGATTCGCGCCGACCGCGGTCAAGAAGGCTTCGGTGAACGCGGCCAGGCTCTGGCGCGCGGCCTGCCGCAGGGGCGTCAACTCGGCGTCGTCGACCACGCCGAGCGCCCGCGTCAACCGCGCCCAGATCTCAGGTTCGGGCAGCGTGCCCGGCAACGGCTCCATCAGTCGGTGCCGCAGATGAAAGGTGTTGTGCGGGAACTCAAGATTGAAGAAGGTCGCCTCCGCCTTCTCGAACTGGCTCGCCGCCGGCAACACGTAGTGGGCGAGCCTGGCCGTTTCGGTCATCGCCACGTCGATGACGACCGAGAACTCGAGCGCGGCGAACGCCCGGCGGACGGCGTCGGAGTCGGCGACCGAATGCGCCGGGTTGCTGCTCTCGACGATCATGGCGCGGAACCGGTCGGGATGGTCGGTCAGGATCTCCTCGGGCACCACGTTGCTCGGCATCAGCCCGCCGATGATCGGCGCACCGGTGACGGGCGTGCGTCCCACACCTCCCGGCCGGAACAGCGGCGCGAATGACGAATGCAGGTGCTGGCCACCGCGTTTGGCGAAGTTACCGGTCAGGATCCACAGCATCTTGTTGAGGTAGGAGCACAGCGTGCTGTTGGGAGACTGCTGGACGCCGAGGTCCTCGAAGACCGCGGCACTGTCCGCGGCGGCGATCCGGCGGGCGGCGGCCCTGATCAAGTCCTGGTCGACGCCGCAGCGGCGCGCGTACTCGTCGACGGGGACCTCCGCGAACACCTCGCGCACCGCGTCGACGCCGGTGACATGTTCGGCCAGAAACCCTTCGTCGCACAGGTTCTCCTGAACCAGCACGGCGGCCAGCGAGGCAAGACACCACGCGTCGGTGCCCGGCCGCACCCGCAGATGGAAGTCGGCCATCTTCGCGGTGTCGGTGAGGACCGGGTCGATGACGATCATCGAGCGCGCCGGATCCTTGGCGATGTCGTTGAGCACCACACGGGCGCGCGGAAAACTCTGGGACATCCACGGGTTCTTGCCCACGAACACCGACACCTCGGCGTACTCGAACTCACCCCGAGTGTGGTTGCCGTAGAGATGCGCGTCGACCCAGTGCTCCCCGGTCTTCTCCTGGGCCAGCGCATTCGACCGGTGGTAGGACCCGAGCGCCTTGAGGAACGCGCCGCTGTAGGCACCGCCGAGGTGGTTGCCCTGCCCACCCCCGCCGTAGTACAGAATCTTGTCACCGCCGTAGGTGTCGGCGATCGCCCGAAAGCCGGCCCCAATCTCGGAAATTGCGGTTTCCCAGTCGATCTCCTCATAGGATCCGTCGGGCCGACGGCGCATCGGGGAGGTGAGCCGGTTGGGGTTGTTCTGATAATGGTCCAACCGGAGAGCCTTGTTGCAGGTGTACCCCCGCGAGGCAGGATGATCCTTGTCGCCGCGTATGCGGAGCAGCCTGCGGTCGTCGACATGCACGACGATGCCGCAATTGCACTCGCACAGGATGCAGGCGGTGGGTTGCCAGTCTGTATCGGTATCGGTCACCGGGTTGCTCGCTTTCCTGCGGACGTCTGCGCATCGATCAATGACCGCAGCTGCGAATGGACGAGATCGAGCGGTTCGAGATCGCGCGACGCACGGGCGAGGACGATGGCGCCCTCGAAGGACGACAGCACCAAAGTCGCCACAGCGGGCGCTGCGCTGGCCGCCATGCCGTCGGCGACGAGCCGCTGCGAAATCGCATCGCGCCATCGCGCGAACGCTGCCGCGGCCCTGTCGATCACCGCCGCGGACTGGTCGGGCTTGGCGGGATCACCCGCTTCCACGGCGACCGCCACCACCGGACATCCGGCTCGGAATTCGCTGTGCTGCAACTGCTTACGGTAATAGGCAAAGAGGTCGTCGAGCGCTTCCAGCCCACTGGACGCCTGGGCGAGTCGCTGCGCCATGAAGTCGGCGGCGTAGTCGACCGCTTCGCAGAGCAACTGCGTGCGGCCGCCGGGGAAGTAGTGGTAGGCAGATCCGCGCGGGGCGCCGCTGTGGGCGAGCACGTCGGCGATCGCGGTGGGGTGCGCGCCACGTTCCCGGATCAGCAGCGCGGCCGAGACCACCATGCGCTCACGTGGACTGGACATCGGCGGGGCTCCCTCGACGGCTATGTATGTAACCCTACATAGTCAGGGCCGGCGACGGAAGTAGGATCTCCGAGATGTCTCCGGGTCCCGCGTCGGCGCAGCGGCTGCGCGGCCTCGCGGGCACCATGATCCGCATCCAGCGACGACGTTGAGGAGACCTCGACCATGGCCGAGCGCACACCCGCCGAGATGATCGACGCGCGTATCAAGGAACTTGCAGACTGGCGTGGAAAGACCCTCGCCCGGATCCGCGAGCTGATCCACCGGGCAGATCCCGACGTCGTCGAGGAGTGGAAGTGGCGCGGGTGCCTGTCTGGTACCACGACAGGATGATCTGCACCGGGGAGTCCTACAAGGACTACGTCAAGGTGACCTTCGCCAAAGGCGCCTCGCTCGACGACCCGGCGGGGCTGTTCAACGCCAGCCTCGACGGAAAGACGCGGCGCGCCATCGACTTTCGCGAGGACGACACCGTCGACGAGAAGGCGTTCATCGCACTGATCCAGGATGCGATCACACTCAACAGCAGGTGATTCCGGCGTGATTGTCGTCGCGTGGTGGCGACGACAATCACGCCGAAATCGCTACACGCTGGCGGCCTCGTTGAGGTCGCTGAGTCGGCCCGACGCCTCCAGGTACTCCTGCACCCAGCGTTCGATGACCGCCGAGGTCTTCTCGACCTTGCTGAACTGACCCACGACCTGGCCGACCGGGTTGAACGCGACGTCGACCGTCTCGTTGGGGTACTTACTGGTGGCGGCGACTGCCATGCCCGAAACCATGTACTGCAACGGCATTCCGAGCGGTTCTGGGTTGCCTTCGGTCTGCCACGCCTCGGTCCAGTCGTTCTTGAGCATGCGGCAGGGCTTACCGGTGAACGAGCGGCTGCGCACGGTGTCGCGGCTGCTGGCGTTGACGTAGGCGGCCTGCTGCACCGGGGTGTTCTCGGCCTCTTCGACCATCAGCCACTGCGAACCCGACCAGGCGCCCTGGCAGCCCATCGCCAGCGCGGCGGCGATCTGGTAGCCGCTGCCGATACCACCCGCGGCCAGCACCGGCCGGGGCGCAACCGCCTGGACCACCTGGGGCCACAGCACGATCGAGCCGACCTCGCCACAGTGGCCGCCGCCCTCGCCGCCCTGGGCGATGATGATGTCGACATCGGCTTGGGCGTGCTTAAGGGCCTGAGCAGGCGAACCGCACAGCGCGGCAACCTTGCGGCCGGCATCGTGGATGTGCTTGATCATGTCGGCCGGCGGGGTGCCCAGCGCGTTGGCGATCAGCGTGCACTTCGGGTGGGTGAGCGCGATTTCGACCTGCGGCGTCGCGGTGGCCTCGGTCCAGCCGAGCAGCTGCAGCGCATTGTTGTCGGCGTCGTCGACCGGCACGCCGTGGTCGGCGAGGAGCTTCTTGGCGAAGTCGAGGTGTTGCTGCGGGACCATCGATTGGAGCATTTTGGTGAGCTCCTCGGTGGACATGTTGGCGTCCATGCCCTCGTACTTGTTCGGGATCACGATGTCCACACCGTACGGGTGGTCGCCGATGTTCTCGTCGATCCAGTTCAGCTCGATCTCGAGCTGCTCGGGCGTGAAGCCAACCGCGCCGAGCACGCCGAAGCCGCCCGCCTTGCTGACGGCGACGACGACGTCACGACAGTGCGTGAAGGCGAAAATGGGAAATTCGATGCCGAGTTCATCGCACAGGGGAGTGTGCATAGTCCGCTCCTGGTGGGCTCATAGGCGGGAAATGTTCATCCACGATCCAAAACTGAAACGTGTTCTACTTTAGTACACCGCGTAGGCCGCCATGGTTGCCCTTGCCCAAAGTCGCGACTCTGATCACCGGCCAGCCACGAGCTGCCGCCATGGCGGCGAGGTCGCGCCGCGGATTGACCGGAACCGGGTTGCCCACAAGCGACATCAGAGCGATGTCCTCGTTCCCGTCGGCGTAGAAGTAGCCCTTCGCCAGATCGATCCCGCGGCCGGCGCAGAACTGCTGCACCGCGTCGGCCTTGCGCTTACCCCAGATCACGGGGCGCGCGATCTTGCCGGTGAGCCGACCGTCTCCATCGACCTCGAAGTGGTTGCACAGGACGTGATCGATCTCCAGGTAGCGCGCCACCGGTTCGGCGTGGATGGTCAGCGCGGACGAACTCATGACGACGGTGTGGCCGCGCCGCTGGTGCGCCAGGACCACCTCGTGCATAGCCGGGAACATCCGCGATTGGACGCGCTCCCGGAAGAGCCGTTCGCCGACTTCGTCCAGCTCGGCCAGCGACTCGCCCCGCAGATAGCCCGCTGCGCGTTCCAGCAGTTTCGCGAAGTTGACCCGCCCCAGCCGGTAGCGCATCGCCGCTTCGATGACGCCGGTGACCTCACCGATGCGGGCCTGGCGGCGTCTGATGCGATCACCGGCGTGCGCGGTCGCGGTGAACCCGTCCACCAGGGTGCCGTCGAGGTCGAAGAAGGCACCGATCGCCGGTCCCGGCGGGCTGGCCTCGACCTGTGCGACCAGATCCGCCGGGGTCACGGGGGCCGTGGTCACATTCCGCTCCTCATATCACGGGGCAGCTTGGGGGCGCTGACACGCCATGCTACGGGCGTCGCCGCGGGTGCTGGTTTAATCTGTGGCCTGGTCGAAGCAGACGACCGGGCTCATTTGGGTAGTTTGGTCTTGCCGGGTTCAGGATGCAGCCTGCGCGAGTAGCACTGAATCGGTGCTTTCGCAGTATGCGATGAGCGGCCTGACATGGAAGGTGAACCTTGGACGAGCAAGCAGCCGAAGGCACGAGCGCTGGGGGCGCGGCGTCCTCGTCGACGTGTGTCGTCACGGAACGATGGGTCGACAGAACGGCCGTCGTCGCCGTCGCCGGCGTCGTCGACATGCTCACCTCACCCGAGCTGGAGACCGCGATCGACGCCGCACTGCAGCAGAAACCCGGCGCAGTGGTCATCGACTTCACCGACGTCGAGTTCCTCGCATCGGCAGGGATGGGCGTCCTGGTGGCCGCACATGACAAGGCGGGCTCGGAGGTTGCGATCAGCGTGGTCGCCGACGGCCCCGCGACCAGCCGCCCGCTGAAATTGGTTGGCATCGCCGACATCGTGAAGCTCTACCCGAGCCTCGACGAAGCCCTCGCAGCGAACGACACGTAGAAAGTCCGCTTACGAACGTGCGCCGTGGGGTAGCCACCGACTGCCATGATCGATGCCGTGCCTCCCGCTGAGGTTGCCAACGCCGAACGCTTCGAACGATTCGGTCTCGACGCCGACGCCGGAGCTGTTGCGCGTGTGCGTCAACACTTCACCGACTGGCTCCTGCGCTTCTTCTCTTTGGACGAGGTGCGCCGCAGCGACGTCGTGCTCGCGATCAATGAGGCGCTTGCCAATGCCGCCGAGTTCGCCTACGTCCAGGCCGACCGTCCGGGCACCATCGACTTTCAGGCTGTCTACGACGCTGATAACCAAACGCTGTCGGTGTGCATCGAAGACCGCGGGACCTGGCGCGCCCGCCAGGCCGAGCCTGCACCGCGAACTCGAGGGCGCGGCATCCCACTGATGGAGGCGCTGTCCGACGACGCCGTCATCGAGCCCTCGGCGAGCGGGACGACCGTCAAACTCGAGTGGCGCGGAGTCACCCGGCGCTGATTACGCGGGCCGGTAGGTGCCCTTGCCCGTCCCCAGGGGCAGATCCAGCGTCGTCCGGATACCGGGGGCGGCCTTCATCACGTCGGGAATGGCATTGACGATGCGGCCCGCGGCCGCCAGGATCGCCGCGTAGTTGTGGTCGCCGTTGCGGCTGGTCGGGCAGATGTCCATGACGTAGGAGGGCTCGCCCGTGATCTCGACGCGGTAGGACCCGCCCTCCTGAGCCGGCTGGGCCCAGTCCGGCCGCAGGTCCCCCCGCAGACGCGTGATGTGCTCGACGACGATGACGGGTTCGCCGCCGACGAGTCCCTCGATCAAGAACCGGACGGCGGCCACGGTGCCCTTCTTGATGGTGCCGACGGCGACGTCGAAATCTTCGGGGGCGGGCTCCTGCTCGACGGAGTCCCTGATCTCGTCCACGGCGAGACCGAGCCCGGCGGCGAGCTGACGGATGCCGACTCCCCATGCCGCGCTGAGCATGCCCGGCTGATAGAGGAACGGCAGATCACCGATCGCATTACCGAAACCCATCACGTCGAACATCACCGTCGCGCCGTCATAGGTGGCGTAGTCGGCGATCTCCATGGTGCGGATCTGGCTGATGCTCTGGCAGGTGCTCGCCAGCGCCAGCGGGAGAAGGTCGGTGACGAAACCGGGATCCACGCCGGTGATGAAGAGGCTCGCATTCCCTTGTCGTGCAGCGTTTTCCACCTTTTCTATGGTGTGATCGCCGATGACACCCCACGGGTATGACAGGAAGCCGGGGGAGGATCCGACGACGTTGATGCCGGCTTCCAGCAGACCGCGCACGTCGGCCAGCGCCTCTCGAGGACGGACGTCACCCATCGCGCAGTAGACGGCGCAATCGGGCTTGGACGCGATGATCGCGTCCAGGTCACCGGTGGCCGTCACGCCCGTCACCGTGTCCAAACGTGCCAGTTCGCCGGCGTCCTTGCCGACCTTGGCCTCGGTGGACACCCACACGTTCGTCAGGTCGAATCGGTCGTCCTCGATGAGCTGGCGCAGCGCGAGACTGCCGCAGTTGCCGGTTCCGATGAGCGCCACACGAATAGCCATGGCCAGCAGTATGCGTGCTCAGGATTCAAATTGGAACAGGTTCTAATTCGCGTCTACTGCGTGAGGTAACCTGTCGCCCCATGGGACGCGTGGACGGAAAAGTGGCACTCATCAGTGGCGGCGCGCAGGGGATGGGCGCCGAGGATGCGCGGGCGCTGATCGCCGAGGGTGCCAAGGTCGTCATCGGTGACATCCTCGATGAGAAGGGGCAGGCGCTGGCCGACGAGATCAACGCCGAGACACCGGACTCCATCCGTTACGTGCACCTCGACGTGACCCAGGCCGACCAGTGGGAGGCGGCCGTCGCGACCGCGGTCAACGAATTCGGCAAACTCAACGTTCTCGTCAACAATGCGGGCACGGTGGCGCTGGGCCAGATCGGCCAGTTTGATATGGCCAAGTGGCAGAGGGTGATTGACGTCAACCTCACCGGGACGTTCCTGGGCATGCAGGCGTCGGTCGAGGCGATGAAGGCCGACGGCGGTGGCTCGATCATCAACATCTCATCCATCGAAGGCCTGCGCGGCGCGATCATGGTGCACCCGTACGTCGCCTCGAAGTGGGCCGTGCGTGGTCTGACGAAGTCCGCGGCGCTGGAGCTCGGCCAATACAACATCAGGGTCAACTCGGTGCACCCCGGCTTCATCCGCACCCCGATGACCAAGCACTTCCCGGACAACATGCTGCGCATCCCGTTGGGCCGGCCCGGCCAACCGGAGGAAGTCGCGACGTTCGTGGTGTTCCTCGCCAGCGACGAGTCCCGCTACTCGACGGGCGCCGAATTCGTCATGGATGGCGGCCTGGTCAACGACGTCCCACACAAGTAGCCGCCCCGGCTTGCGAAGCCTCAGCGGTGCGTAAGGTCGGAAGTCGTGAGCGCACGCGCGGGAATCGTGGTGACGGGGACCGAGGTCCTCACCGGACGCGTCCAGGATCGTAATGGTCCCTGGCTCGCCGACCGGCTGCTCGAACTCGGTGTGGAACTCGGCCACATCACACTGTGTGGCGACCGGCCGGGGGACATCGAGGCCCAGCTTCGCTTCCTCGCCGACCAGAACGTCGACCTGATCATCACCAGCGGAGGTCTCGGGCCAACGGCTGACGACATGACGGTGGAGGTCGTGTCGCGGTTCTGCGACAGGGACCTGGTCCTTGACGCAGGCCTTGAGGTCAAGATCAGCGACATCGTGACGCGCCTGATGGCGCGCTTCCCCGGTGTCGACGCCGAAGCAGTGATTGCCGCCAACCGCAAGCAGGCGCTCGTTCCGGCCGGCGCCGTGATCCTCGACCCCGTCGGCACCGCTCCCGGACTCGTGGTGCCGGGCACTCCGACGGTCGTCGTGCTGCCCGGGCCGCCGCGGGAGCTGCAGCCGATGTGGGAGGCGGCCGTCGCCACCGACGAGCTGCAGGCCGCGATCGCCGGACGGGTGCGCTACCGGCAGGAGACGATCCGGATGTTCGGCTTGCCGGAGTCGGGTCTCGCCGAGACCCTGCGCGATGCCGAGAAAAGTGTGGCCGGTTTCGACCGCCTGGAGATCACGACCTGCCTGCGCCGTGGCGAGCTGGAGATCGTCACCCGCTATGAACCCCAGGATGCCGACGCATACTCGGGACTCCTCGACATGCTGCGAGCTCGGCACACCAACGAGCTGTTCTCCACCGACGGCGCTTTCGTCGACGACCAGGTCGCCGAGCTGCTGACGGGCCGCAGCATTGCGACCGCGGAATCGTGCACGGCGGGTCTGCTCGCTGCCCGCCTCACCGAGCGCGCGGGGTCGTCGGCACATGTCGCAGGAGGTGTGGTCACCTACTCGAACACGGCCAAGACCGAGCTCCTGGGGGTGGATGCCGAGCTGATCGCGCAGCACGGCGCCGTGTCGGAGCCGGTCGCCGAGGCGATGGCCGCCGGTGCGCTTCACCGGTTCGGCGCCGACACCGCCGTCGCCATCACCGGCATCGCCGGGCCCGGCGGCGGCTCGCCGGAGAAACCTGTTGGCACGGTGTGCTTCTCTGTCGCGCTGGCGGGCGGCATCGGAATCACGCGCACGACGACGCTGCCCGGCAACAGGTCCGATGTCCGTGAGCGCTCCACCACGGTCGCCATGCATCTGCTCCGAAGGGCGCTCAAGGGCGAGGGTTAGGGTGTAGCCATGGTTGACACCGACGAGCGGCAGGCCGTCTCGGCGCTCGCCGAGCAGACCGGATGGAATCACCGAGTCGCCGATCGCAGCGACTACTTCAACAAGGGCGTCGTCCGCGTCCACGTCGTCTGGCGGGGTGAGTCCGCGATCAGCGGCGGCACGCTCTACCACGACGACCTGATGCAGACCTACACCAAGGACTTGCCGACCATCCGGGGCTGGCTGAAGCGCTAGAGCGTCACCACTTGTTGGCGGTCTCCCACAGATCATTCATCGCCGCCATGATCGCCTCGGCCTCCCCGAGGCCGCCGAGGTGGCTCTCGCCCGGCAGGGGATAGAACTCGGCGTCGGGCAGCAGCGCGACAACATGCTTGCCGTGCTCGAACGGGACGATGTGATCGCAGTCCCCGTGCCACCACCGCACCGGGACCTTGACTTCGTCGAGCCGGAAGCCCCAGTCCCTGGCGAAGACGACGACGTCCGCGAACGGCGCAGCGAGTTGCTTGCGGCTGCCGTTGAGCAGATCGTCGAGGAACATGGCTTTGAACTCTGGCCGCACCAGCAGCCGGCGGTCTCCTTCGGGCGAAATGCTCGCGTAGAGATACAGGGCCGGTTCGGCTACCGGCTTGATCAGACGGATCAGTCCGGTGGCGACGAGGGACAGGGGTGTACCCACACGTTCGAGGACCGGGGCTACGGGCAGGCCGACCTTGCCCATGACACCCCCGCCGATCCTGTCGGCGCCTCGCGTCGGGGCGACGCCGCCGAGGACGCCGACCGCGACCACGCGATCGGGCATCGCGGCAGCGCAACCGAGGGTGTAGGGACCTCCGCCGGACAGCCCGATGATCTGCATCTTGTCGATGCCGAGCGTGTCGGCGATCGTGCGCAGGTCCTGCGCGAAGTCGATGACCTTCCGGTACTCGTGCGGCGTGGACGACCCGATGCCGGGCCGGTCGACGCCGATCAGTCGTATGCGGTTCTTCTCGGCGAACGAGCGGGCCTCGAGCGGGATCTGGCGCCGGGCACCCGGAGTGCCGTGTAACCAGAAGATCGGCCTGCCCTGAGGATCACCGAACTCGGCAAACCCGAGCCGCCGATCGGAGCCGACCAGGACGTTGCCCTCTAGCTTGGGACGGTCGATGTCCAGTGCCATAGCCCAAAGTGTCGCACGCAGGCTCAGCTGTCCGTTTCACTCTAAGGACAAAAGGTCTACTGATTCGCTACGGCGAAGCTACTCGGCGTACCCCTGCGGCGAATCCGTGAGCTCCCGAGTGTCTCGCAGCATGCACGCTACTTTGCTATTTCGAGTCGTCAGCGACCGACCCAGCCCGGTGGCCGACGGTCGGCCCACGGTAACGCCGTTTCCAATTGCGCGGCCAGCTTCAGGAGGATCATCTCGTCGGGGGCCATCAACTGCACCCCGATCGGCAACCCCTCGGCGGTGACACCAAGAGGCAGCGAGATCGCGGCCCACCCGGTCACGTTGGCCAGCGAGGTCCAGCCGGTGGTCGCGAACTCCACGTCGAAGAACGCGCGTGTCGAGCCCCTCGGTTGATCGAGCAGGCCGTACGGCGGGGGCGGTGTCAGCAGAGTGGGCACCAGCAGCACGTCAGAGCCCGCCATTCCGGCCGCGAACCGCCGAGTCTGAGAATGCACGTCGGCGATGGCGTCGGCGTACTCCGTGCCGGTGGTGGTCATCCCTTCACGCACCATCTCCCAGGTGCTCGGCTCGAACTCGTCTTCGTTCGGTTCGCGCCCGAGAACGCGGCAGGCGAGTTCGTACAGTTGCGCGTTGCTGACGGTGTGTAGCACGGCGATCGCATTGGCGACCGCGTCCGCGTCGATCGTCGGGGCGCCGGGCTCCACCGAGTGCCCCAGTTCTTCCAAGACCGTACCGGCGCGCTGCACTGCAGCGACCACGGCGGTGTCGGTGGCAGGCCCTGGGAACGGAGATGACGTGGCAATTGTGATCCGTTGCGGTGCAGGTGTTTCCGCGACGGCACTGAGGAAAGGCTGCGCAGGCAGTGGCGCGGCATAGGGGTCGCCGACCCCAGCGCCGGCGACCGCGTCGAGCAGTGCGGCGCTGTCGCGCACCGTGCGGGTGAGCGCATGCTCGTTAACCAGGCCCTCGAGTCCGTGTCCGGCGGCGGGAGCGAACGATGTGCGAGCGCGGCGCGGTTTCAGCCCGACGAGGCCGCAACACGCAGCAGGCACCCGGATGGATCCGGTGCCGTCACCACCGGAGGCCGCGGGGACGATTCCGGCGGCGACCGCGGCCGCGGATCCACCACTGGATCCGCCAGGGGTGACCTCCGATGACCACGGATTAGCCGTCGGCCCGAAGAGGGACGGCTCGGTGGTGCAGTGGTTTCCCCATTCCGGGGTGTTCGTCTTTCCGAAGATCACCAGTCCCGCTTCGAGATAGCGCTCGACAATCCACGCCGTCTCGGCCGCGACGTGCTGACGCAGGGCACGGGAGCCCATTGCCTCCGGAGCCCCGGCAAGTGAAGCGCCAAGATCCTTGAGCAGGAAGGGAACTCCTGCAAGGGGACCAGCCTGGCGGTTGCGCAGCACTCCGGCGTCATCCAATGCGACGGCCTGCTGGCGACCTCTGTCGAAAAGGTCGGCGATCACCGCGTTGAGGGCGCGCGCGGCTTCCAGTCGCACGATCGCAGCCTCGAGGAGTTCGGTGGCGGTCACCTCGCCCGCAGCCGCGAGTGCCGCCTGGCCGACCGCATCGATGTCTGACAAGCCGATCGCCGTGGATCTATCCATGAGGCGGATCATCCTGCCCGCCGGGGGAGCAGGCAACTTGTCGGCGGGTCAGGCAACCGCCGTCGAGTAGCCGACGACGCCGAGCAGCACCGCCGCAGCGCACAGGGAAAAGGTGCCAACAGCGAAGGGCCACGCCGTTTTTCGCCTAATCAACTGGATGACGGTGACGATGGCGCCGATTACGCCGACACCCGCTGCGGCCAGCAGAGAGGTGAATACGGCATTCACAGCACCCTCGACACTGCACGTGGCAGGCGGGCAGTGGTCGAGGAAGGCCAGTGAGAAGAGCCCAAAGAACGCCGCGGCCGCGCCGAACACGACCGTCAGCAGCAGCGTGACGACCGAGATCGCGACGTCGACACCCGACCGCCTTGGCGGAGGCGGCACCGGATAGCCCGGATGTCCCATGCCGTCAGTCGTCATATCCGAGACGCCTCCTGGCCCGAACCTCGGCGATCTCGGCATCCTTACGCACCACCGATTCGGTGATCGCGAGCGCGATCAAGATGTCGCCGAACGTGATGAACAGCCCCCACCAGTACATCCAGCGCAGCTCGGGGTCGGGTTGGGAGGCGAAATAACCGATGAGGAAGATGGGCCCGACGATGCCGAACACGAACATCATCAGCTGAATTCGCGCATATACCCACAGAGTCGACATCGGGCCGAAGTGTCCCCCCGCAGAACCGCGCGCGTCAACGGCGAGACAATTTAACCTTGGGGTCAGCCTCCGCAGAGAACAGGATTCACCGACATGCGTCGTATCGCGCGAACCGCCCTTGCCGCCGCCATCCTCACCGTCTCTTGGGGGCCCGCCGTGGCTCTCGGCACGTCCGGAACAGCGGCCGCGGTGTCGGAGCCCAAAAACCTTCCCTTCACCCAGATTCTGCGGCGCTGCGACTTCAGCGAATACCAGTACGTGCACGGCGCGTACTACGGTCGCCCCTCCGGGACACTCCGCGTCGAGGACGGCCAGTTGGTCACCGATATCCAGATCGCCACCGGGACACCCAACAGCCGCTACGACGTCAAGGTGATCCAGGTGCCGCGTTCGTCGGCGGTGACCTGCAATGCCGGGGATCCAGGGGTCGCGGTTGCGCCGTTGACCACCGACGTTGCCGGCGCCGGGGCTACCACCGTCCGTGGGCCGATGGCGTCCGACGCCACGGGCGTGTGGGTGTCCATCACCAGGCCGAGCCCGTTCTCCCACATGCCGGAGGAGTTCTACACCACGGACGCGGTCTTCGGCATCTGATCTCAGATCACGACGGCACCACGACGGTCAGCTGGTCGCCAAGCCTTTCCACCCGCATACCGGCGCGACGTGCGACCGTGGCGACCGCGGCGGCGTCGCCAGGATCTGAGCGCGTGCTCGCCAAAGCCCGCGCCAGTCGGCCTTTGTGAGCCTTGTTGAAGTGGCTGACGGTGACCCGCCGCCCATCGGGCTTTTCGGCCACGACATCGACGGTCACGGCGCCAGAGACTCTGCCGAGCGCGGCATAGGACCCCGACCGCAGGTCGACGATCAGCTCCTGCTGAGCCGCGGCTGCCAGGACGGCCTCGAGAGCGGGTTTCCACCGGGCGGCGAGTGTGGGACGACCGGGCAGCTTCGAGCCAGCCGAGAGCCGGTAGGCCGGGATTTGGTCGCCGGCGCGAATGAGCCCGAACAGCGCCGACACGACGGCGAGCCGTGCCTGCGCGCGTGACACGGCCGCCCCTGACAGCGACTCGACGTCTAGGGCGTCGTAGAGGACGCCCGTATAGCGGTGAATCGCGGGCAGGGTGGGCGCCGTCCGCAACGCCGCGTTCCGCTCGATTTCGGCATCTTGGGACGCCGAGAGGCCAAGCGCCTTGCGTGCCGCGTGCCGGTCGGCGGCGAGGCTGACCAGGTCGTCGACGAGTTCCTCCCGCGCCGGGTTCAGGGCGGGTGAGCTCATCGTGTCCAGCGACAGGGCCGGGCCGTCGCCGCCGGGACGCTTCGTCTCTGAGGGCGGCAGCAGCACGATCACGGCAACGACGCTATCGCCCGGTCAGCTCAGGCTGGTGGCGCGGGCAGCGGTGCGCCGGGTGCGGGCGGGGCTCCCGGCGGGGGAGG
>NZ_LQPC01000045.1 GCF_002101705.1 Mycolicibacterium iranicum
GCGCGGGCCTGCGCTGGGGTGGGGTTGGCGGTGGAGCGGGCCGACGAGGTGGGGTCGGCGGGTTGGGCGGCCAGTGATCCGGCCCGGGTGGCCGGTAGTTCGGGTCGCGACGGATCACCTGGGAGGGCTCACGGCGGCCGGGGTTTCCGCGCGGAGGAGGCGGCGGGACCGGCCCCGGGAAAGGCGGCCGCTTGTCGGTCACCATAAGAATGTACGTGCGTCAGAGCAGCCAGCCGAGTCGCCCCGCCAGCAGCGAGTACCCGACGAACGCCACCACGTCGATGAGGGTGTGCGCGATGATCAGTGGCCACAGCCTGCCGGTGCGCTGCCACACATATCCGAAGACGAGCCCCATCGCGACGTTGCCCAGCCCGGCGCCGAACCCCTGGTAGAGGTGGTAGGCGCCGCGCAGCAGACTCGAGACGACCAGTGCGGTCCACGGATTGACCTTCAGCTGGCGCAACCGCGTCATCAGAAAGCCGACGACGATGACCTCCTCGGCCCAGCCGTTGCCGAACGCCAGCAGCAGCAGGACCGGGATGCGCCACCAGGTGTCGTTGAGCTCGGCGGGCTCGACGGAGGCGTTCAGTCCGATGATCCTGGCGATCTGATAGAGCGCCAGCCCCGGGACGCCGATCAGCATTGCCAACCCGACACCGCCGAGAATGTCTTGGCGCCAACGGATTCGGGTGAGGCCGATCCGTTGGGGACCGTCTCCGCCGCGCCACAGTAGATAGACGGCCAGAAGTCCCCAGGCCACCAGCTGAAACAGGCTGGCCAGGTTGAGGCCGAGGTCGATGGTGTCGAACGGCGAACGCTTCGGGTTGAGGGCGACCGTCTGCCCGGACAGGCCCAGAAGCACGCTCTCGACGAGTCGCAGCAGCGCGGTGTAGGCGCTCAGGCCGAACGTGACTGCCAGGACGACGGCGATCTCGATGCGCAGGGCGCGACGCTGCGCGTCGGTCAGGTCTCCGCTTGCCGGGTCTGCGTCGGTCGCGCTCACCGCAGCCACGGTAGCGGCACGCGGTAGTCGGCAGCGCTCAGACGCCCCGCGCTCTCAGACCGTTGAGGAACGGGCATCCCATCAGCACGCGGATGGCCTGACTGAGGCCTGTCACGTCGTCGACGGGCCTGGCGAACGGAAGCCGGACGTCGTGGTCGCCGTCCTCTCGCTCGACCCGCAACTGGACGCCGTAGCGGTCCAGTCCCAGCGGGCGGACCCGGCCGCGGCGCAGCGACGTGGGCAGCCGCGTGGCCAGCCGCTCGACGACGTCGCGATGCGCGGACTCCATGTGTTGCAACCAGCAGGACTCCATGGCGCAGAACGGATCCGGACGCGCGCCGAGTAGTGCCCCGAGCGGAACAGATTCGGCGCCGGTCGAATCGGCGACCACGACGGATTCGATCTCAAGGCGCATCAGGGTGTAGCGGGTATCGCCCTCGGCTCGGGCCGGACCTGAGTTCACTTGCAGCAGTGCTGGATTGGGTTCGCTAGCGGCGATCAAATCGAGCAGTTCGGGGATTTCGCTCATCGGGACGTCCCGAAGCCTGCCCTGAATCCAGACCAGGGAACGCACCGGTTCGCGTAGTGGCAGCGGCGCGTAATCGGTCATCTCCAGGACGGCCTGGATGCCTGCGATGCCCGCCGAGACCACCGTCGTCGCCAGTGTGCCGCCCGCCGGAACGGTGATGGCGAACGAACCGTCGTCGAGGAGGTGATGGACGGGCGTGGTGGTCGGATCGAGTCCCTCGACGGCCAGCATTGCGCCGCCGGCACGTACACACGCACTCCGGATCCGCTCCGCGGTCGTGGGTGCTGCAGTCAGTGCTGGTGATGCCATCGCGCTACCTTTCGGTTGGTAAGGTGAGCCTAACTTAACTAGCATCTCACGCGAAGCGCAAGGCTTCTCCGCAGCGGAATGCGATTACCACGCCAACCGCTAGTGTGGTGCGGTGCCCGGCATCGCATACCTCGGCCCCGAGGGGACGTTCACCGAGGCAGCGTTGCGCGCACTGGCGGCCAACGGCCTGATCCCGTCCGGCGGCGAACCGGTGACCCCCATCCCGGCCGAGAGCACGGTCGCGGCGTTGGCCGCGGTCCGCGCGGGCGAGGCGGACTTCGCCTGCGTGCCGATCGAGAACTCCATCGACGGCTCGGTGATCCCGACCCTGGACAGCCTGGCCGACGGGGCGCCGCTGCAGGTCTACGCGGAGCTGACGCTCGACGTCGCCTTTACCATCGCCGTGCGCCCGGGTGCCCGCGGCGAGGATGTCGACACGATCGCGGCATTTCCGGTGGCAGCCGCCCAGGTCAAACGCTGGCTCGCCGAGAATCTGCCCAAAGCCCAACTGGTGCCGGCGAATTCGAACGCGGCCGCGGCCCAGGACGCCGCGGCGGGCCATGCCGACGCTGCTGTCACCACCGCCCTGGCCGCCGAGCGCTACGGCCTGGACACCCTGGCCGCCGACGTTGTCGACGAGGCCAACGCCCGCACGCGGTTTGTTCTCGTCGGTGCCCCGGGCCCGCCGCCGAAATGCACCGGTGCCGACCGGACGTCGGTCGTCCTGCAGCTCGAGAACGTTCCCGGAGCACTCGTCGCCGCGATGACCGAGCTCGCGGTTCGCGACATCGACCTGACCCGGATCGAGTCCAGGCCGACGCGGACAGGCTTGGGCACGTACAAGTTCTTCCTCGACTTCGTCGGGCACATCGACGACGATTCCGTGGCCGAGGCACTGCGGGCGCTGCACCGGCGCTGCGCCGACGTGCGCTACCTGGGATCGTGGCCGACGGGCGACGTGGTGGGCGCGGCGCCCCCGCCACTGGACGAAGCAGCTGCCTGGCTTGACCGACTTCGGGAGGGGAAACCGTGAGCGGGCGGCTGGTCCTCGTGCGGCACGGGCAGTCGCACGGCAACGTGGGTCGCCGTCTCGACACCCGGCCCCCCGGCGCCGAGCTGACCGATTTGGGCCGCGAGCAGGCCGTCGTGTTCGCGCGCGGACTGTCGCGCCCGCCCGCGATGATCGCGCACTCGATCGCCACCCGCGCCGTGCAGACGGCGGGCCACATCGCCGCAGAGCTCGGTCCGGCGCACGCCACCGACGAGTTCGAAGGAATCCACGAGGTTCAGGTCGGCGACCTGGAAGGCCGCTCCGACGAGGCGGCCCACGACGAGTTCAACGCCGTCTATCGGCGCTGGCACGCCGGTGAGTTCGATCTCGCGCTTCCCGGCGGCGAGACGGCACAGCAGGTTCTCGATCGTTACGTCCCGGTTCTCGACCAGCTCCGCGTCCGCTACCTCGACGACGCCGCCTGGCAGGGCGACATCGTCGTCGTGAGTCACGGCGCGGCGATCAGGCTGGTCTCGGCTGTCCTCGCCGGCGTCGATCACCACTTCGCGATCGACCACCACCTGGCCAACGCAGAATCGGTGGTCCTTGCCCCGATCACCGACGGGCGGTGGAGCTGCCTGCAGTGGGGAAAGCTGTTGCCGCCGTTCGGGCCGGAGACTCCTGTGACGACGGGAGCTGACGCGTCGCGGTCAGCCGACCCGATGGGCTGAGCCGGCCACTGCCTCATCGCAGCGACATCCCACGGCGCGGCAGTCGATGTGCAGCTCGTGTTCGTTGTACGCCACGAAGCAGTCGTCCTCCGTGCATTCGGCGGCGATGGCGCTGGAGAAGGAATGGTGGATCAGCGCGCCGTGGCAGTGCTCCAAGCCCAGACGGCAGGCGCGGCACTGAGTGGTCATGTGCCGTTCATAGCACTGGGCGGCGACAGGATCGGGTTGCCGCGCGGTGTGCGATCGCCTCAGCCCCACCCGAGTTCGTGTAACCGGTCGTCGTCGATACCGAAGTGGTGGGCGATCTCGTGGATCACCGTGATGGCCACCTCGTCGACCACCTCGGCCTCGCTCTCACACACCTCGAGAAGCGCCTCGCGATAGATCGTGATGGTGTCCGGCAGCGACCCGGCATACCAGGAATCGCGCTCGGTGAGCGCGACACCCTCATACAGCCCGAGAATGTCGGGCTCCTCCTCGTTGCGGTCCGCGACCAGGATCACCACGTTGTCGATCGCCGACGCCAGCTGCGGTGGAATCTGGTCGAGCGCGTCGCCGACCAACTCGTCGAACCGGTGCGGGCTCATCCGCACTGTCACGCGGTTACGGCCCCGGTGGAAGCGGCGCGACCGGCGGCGGTGCGGGAGCCGGTGGCGGTGCGGGAGCCGGAGGCGGCGGTGGCAGCAGCGGCGCCGCGGGAGCCGGAGGCGGCGGCAACTGGTCGGCCGGTGGGGCGCCCGGAGGGGGCGGAGGACCGTTGAGGAACGTGTTGCCCTGTCCCGGCGGCACATCGGTGGCGGGCGCCGGCTCGGACTGCGTCGGCGCCGTCGTCGGCTGCGGACCGTGGACGGTCTGCTGCTGGCTGTCGTCGGAGGACGAGGACGACGAACTGCTCGACGAACTGTCCGAGGAGGACGAACTCGATGACGAAGAGCTGTCGGCCGAGGAGTCCGGCACGGGGATCGGGGGTAGCGACAACCGCTCCTCCGGAATGTCCGGCGGCGGAACCGGCGGCTGACCGTTGATCATCAGCGGACCTTTGGCGGTGTTCAGCAGGGTCGACCAGCCGCCGTTGCCGAGGGTGGCGCCGATGCTGCACGACACCTGACGACTGCCCGCCGCCCAGCTGGGCAGCGACACCGTGCTGTAGATCAGTGTCAGCGTCGTGTCGCGCAGCTTGATCGGCGCCAGATAGGCGTCGGTCATCTTGGTGCATTCGTCCTTGATGAAGGTGTCCTGCTCGGTCTCGGGAGGGAGGACATCGGGGAACTTCAGGGCCAGATTGACCGCGCCAGTCACCTCCATGGCGTGCGGGGCCGCGCAGTCCACGGGGATGTCGGTGGGCTGGTTGGTCGCGGGGTCGATGCCGAGGCAGGTGCCGACCGGCCACACCTTGGACTGGTCGATCTCGGCGACCCTGCCCTCGAACGCGAGCTGCTGATTGTTCGGGCCGGGCAGCTGCAGGCCGCACAGCATGCGCCGCTCGCCGGACTGGCGCCAGGCCTTGTCACCGGACCACAGCATGCTGACGGTGAAGCGGCTGTTGGGGTCGTAGCGCGGACCGAGGTAGCGCTTCACGGCCGCCGAGCACTGCTCCTGGCTGATCTGCTGGATGCGTGCGGGTGACGGAGGCGCGGCGTCCGGACCGTACTCGCTGCCGGGGAAGGCGCGCATGTCGACGGACTCGGCGACCTCGAACCGGTGCTCGCCTGCGCAGTCCACGATCTCGGCGGCATCGGGTGTGCGGTCCGGCCAGTTGAGGCAGTCCCCGCTCTTGGCGTGGTCGAAGGTGTCGTTGCCGCGGGGACCCAGGGAGATCGAGTTGGCGGTCAGACCGCCCGACGGATCCGTCTGGGGCAGCACGGTGATCACGCCGGCGATCAGGAGACCACCCAGCGCCGTCAGCAGCAGCGCGCGACGGGTCGACGAGGACTGGAGGCTCCTCCACCAGTGCCCCTGGGTCGATGCGGGTGAATCAGACATCCGGTCCATTGTGACAGGCGTGTCAGGTGCTGTGACAAGTGATGCAGCTGTAACGTTATGCAGCCGAGCCGCGTCGGCGGCGACATTGACAGCCGAGCCGCGTCACGGGCTGACCCCGTAGGGTTGGCGCGTGATCGACCCCAAGGTGCTGCGAGAGAACCCCGACGCCGTCCGCGCATCACAACGAGCGCGGGGCGAGGACCCCGGTCTCGTCGACGCGCTCGCCGACGCCGATGCCGCGCGTCGGGCCGCGATCTCGGCCGCTGACAACCTGCGCGCCGAGCAGAAGTCGGCGAGCAAGCTGGTCGGCAAAGCCTCGCCCGACGAGCGGCCAGGGCTGCTCGCCGCTGCCAAGGAGCTGGCAGAGAAGGTCAAGGCCGCTGAGATTGCGCAGAGCGACGCCGAAGCCGCGTACACCGCCGCGCACATGGCGATCTCCAACGTCATCATCGACGGGGTCCCGGCCGGCGGCGAGGACGACTTCGTGGTCCTAGACACTGTCGGGCAGCCGCCCGCGCTCGACAATCCGAAGGATCACCTCGAGCTCGGCGAAGCGCTGGGCCTGATCGACATGGAGCGCGGCGCCAAGGTCTCGGGTTCGCGGTTCTACTTCCTCACGGGGTTCGGCGCACTGCTGCAGCTGGGTCTGTTCCAGCTCGCCGTGCGCACGGCCACCGAGAACGGCTTCACCCTCATGATCCCGCCGGTGCTGGTGCGGCCCGAGATCATGCGCGGCACCGGGTTCCTCGGGGCGCACGCCGACGAGATCTACCACCTCGACGAGGACGACCTCTATCTGGTCGGCACCTCCGAGGTGCCGCTGGCGGGCTATCACTCCGACGAGATCCTCGATCTCTCCGAGGGCCCGCTGCGCTACGCCGGATGGTCGTCGTGCTTTCGTCGCGAGGCGGGCAGCTACGGCAAGGACACCCGCGGCATCATCCGGGTGCACCAGTTCGACAAGGTCGAAGGCTTCGTCTACTGCAAGCCCGAAGACGCCGAGGCCGAACACGAGCGGCTGTTGGGCTGGCAGCGGCAGATGCTCGGCCACATCGAGGTGCCATACCGCGTGATCGACATCGCCGCGGGCGACCTCGGTTCCTCGGCGGCCCGCAAGTACGACTGCGAGGCATGGGTGCCGACCCAGCAGACGTACCGCGAGCTGACCTCCACCTCGAACTGCACAACCTTCCAGGCGCGCAGGCTCGCCGTGCGCTACCGCGACGAGAACGGCAAGCCTCAGACGGCGGCGACGCTCAACGGCACGCTTGCCACCACTCGCTGGCTGGTCGCCATCCTGGAGAACCATCAGCAGCCCGATGGCAGCGTGCGGATCCCCGACGCGCTGGTGCCCTACGTCGGTGTTGACGTGCTCAAGCCCAAAAGCTAACGGCTACTGAGAAATTCGTCGAGCAGCTGGATGAACTGATTCGGACGCGCCGGGGTGCATGCCGGGTTGGGTGTGGCCCCGATGTCGATGGTCACCAGCGTCGACTTCAGCGGTCGGCGGACGTCCAACGGCATCCACCGGCGCGGATCGGTGCTGCCCCACAGTCGGAAGCGCTCCAGCACCAGCCCCAGTGCAGACGCACGGTATCCCCGGATGTCGCGCAGCGGGATGATCTTGGAGGTCCCGGACGGAAAGTGGTAGCGCCGCAACGTCAGTGCTTCCCGATCCAGTTGGATCAGGCCGTCGTCGTAGTATTTGGGGTGGCGCTGCTCGTTCGGGTTCGTCATGTCACTCCAGCTTCGCCGAGCGCAGTTCGTGTCCCTTGGTGGTCAGGCACCTCCCGGTGTCGAGGTTCCACTGCCACCCGTGCAGGTTGCATGTCAGCGTGGTGCCCTCGACTACCCCGAACTTCGACAGGTCGGCCTTCAGGTGCGGGCAGCGGCGCTGAATTTCCCAGCCTTCCAGCGTAATCGACGCACTGTCGTCGTGCGCCTCGGCGAACCAGCCGTCGGCGTAGGCGATGCGTTCGTCGGTGAGGCATTTGAAGAAGGTGTAGAGGTATTCGTTGTAACCCCCGACGCGCCACGCGGTGAACCGCGTCGACAGGAAGATCGTGTTGACCCAGTCGGGTTCCTTGTCGCGCAGTACCGTGCGCACCAACTCGGGCGCGATGCCGAACCCGTAACGGAACTTCTCGTCCGGAACTGCTTCGCGGACAGCTCTTTTCGGGAAGTCGAGCACCACGGTTTCTGCCCCCAGCCGCAGCTCGACCGGGTACCCGATGCCGTCGCAGATCTGGTCGGACTGGATCATGATGGGCTCGAAGAGTTCCCGCAGCGGCTCCAGGAGGGGCTCTCCCTCGGCGGGCGCCCAGCCGGCCTTCTCGGCCGCAAGGACAGGCGCCATGCGTTCGGCGAAATCGGCGATGTAGTCCGCCTTGCCGGTGGTGAAGATGGCCTCGACGTCATCGTCGGGAAGGGGGTGGGTCAACGAAGTCAATTGCGAGCCAGCGAATTCCGCTGTCGACCCGGGAATCATCAGCAGACCGCCGTCGTGGCCGTGGCGGCGCATCTGGTCGAGGAAGACCATCTGGTCGGGGAAGATGTTGGCCGGATCGCCGTGGTCGTCGTTGAGATCGCGCAACTCCGGATCAAGGAAGCAGGGCGGTCCGGCCGACGGGATGACCCACGTCGCGCCGACCTGCGCGATGTACTGCCTGCAGCGGTCCATCTGGCGCTGACGCTTCTGGGTGCCGAACGCTTCCTTGGCGCGGGCGGGCATGTCGTAGACCATCGGATACCAGATCGCGCCCGAGTACTGCAGCATGTGGACATCGACCTGGCCGAAGTCGGCGTGGACCATGTCGAGCTCGACGGGCCGCGCGTCGTTCATGTTGAATGCGACGGTTTCTCCGTCGTCGACGACGAGGCCGGAGTCCCCGATCGGGCCATCGGCCGGGGCGCGAAGCGCGACGATCATCACGTCCAGGTCGCCCTTGGGTCCGCTGACGCGGTGTTTGACGGAATTCGTCGTCTCGAAGAACTCGTGGAAGCCAAGCTCTTCGAGCTCGCGTCGAAGATCGGGCACGGGGTAGTCCGGCAGCAGGACGACGGCGTCCTTGTTGACGTACTCGGCGAGGTGCTTCGGGTCGAAATGGTCCTTGTGCAGGTGTGAGACGTAGAGGTAGTCGACGTCGCCGAGGCTGGCCCAGTCGAGTTGCGTGTTGTCCGGGAATGGGAACCACGACGCGAAGTAGGCGGGGTTCACCCACGGGTCGCACAAGACGCTTCCGGCCTTGGTGGCGATGTGGAAGCCGGCGTGCCCGACACTTGTGACCTGCACAGATATCCCTTCCGGACACGACCGTTGCGACTGCGCGCCCGCCGGACAGTTTAGCCGGGCACCGGCTGCTCTTCGTTCCACCGAGCGCGGTAGTAGGCGATGCGCTCCCGGTCCGGGGCGACCCCGTACGCGTCCAGCAGCAGGGCCTCCCAGCTCGGGTCGTCCTCGCTCGGATAGTTCCAGTCCAGCGACATGGTCGCGACCGCGAGATCTGCCCAGCGATCCGCGGGACCCAGGTCACCGAGGTCGACGTGCCCGCACCAGGTGCCGTCGTCGGCCATCAGAGTGTTCGGCGCGCACGCATCTCCATGGCACACCACGAGGTGGTCTGACGGCGGCGGAGCGCCTGTCGGGGACTGCCCGCCCACCCAGGACGGTGGCGGGAACGGGCAGCTCTCGACGGGCAGCGCGTCGTGCAGCCGACGCAGACCGGTCCCGATGGCCACGGCGGCGGACTCCGGGTCGTCCGACCACAGCGGGTCCACGGCGCTTCGACCGGGCAGCGCGGCGGTGTGCAACCAGCCGGGTCCGGATCCGAGGACCGCCGGCACCGGCGTGTACAGCGCAGCCCACCGCAACCGCGGCACCTCGGCGGCCAGCAGACCGGCGACGGCGTCGGGGTAGACCTTCACGAACTCGGTAGCGGGCGTCGACCCGATGGCGAAGGTCACCCCGTCGAGTTCGTTGACCCACACCGCCGTCACCGGCCTGCCCGCGGCGATGTCGGCGACCACGTCGGGCACCGGCTGGGATCCGGTAGGTGCACTCATCGCGGCCCCTCCTGTGCGCGCACTACGCTGGCGACTGTGGAACCGGTATACGGCACGGCCATCCAGCTTGCCCGGCTGGTCTGGCGATTCCAGGGCCTGAAGTTCACCGTCACCGGGGTCGAGAACCTACCCCGCACCGGCGGGGCGGTGATCGCGATCAACCACACCAGCTACTTCGACTTCACGTTTGCCGGTCTGCCCGCCTATCAGCAGCATCTGGGTCGCAAGGTGCGGTTCATGGCGAAGAAGGAAGTCTTCGACCACAAGGTCATGGGCCCGCTGATGCGCGGCATGCGACACATCCCGGTGGACCGGGCCAGCGGTGCCGCGTCGTTCGAAGAGGCGTGCCGGCGACTCGCCGCAGGTGAATTCGTCGGGGTCTATCCCGAGGCCACGATCAGCCGCAGCTTCGAGATCAAAGAGTTCAAGTCCGGCGCCGCTCGGATGGCGATCGCGGCCGGCGTGCCGATCGTGCCGCACATCATCTGGGGTGCCCAGCGGGTCTGGACGAAGGGCCACCCCAGGAACATGAAGCGTCCGAAGGTGCCGATCTTCATCACCGTGGGCAAGCCGATCGAGCCGACCCTGCCCGCAGCAGAGTTGACCACGGTGCTGCATTCGCGCATGCAGCACCTCCTTGAGCAGGTGCAGGACGCCTACGGGCCGCACCCGCCCGGAGAGTTCTGGGTGCCGCACCGGTTGGGTGGCGGCGCTCCGACCCTCGCCGAAGCGAACCTGATGGACGCCGAAGAGGCCAAGCAGAAGGCCGCGCGCCGCGAGTCGCCGGGATAGTCACATGGAACCGGTCTTCCGCGCGCTGGAGATCACGGCGAAGTTGGCGGTGAGTGCTACCGGGACGACGATCACCTTCCGCGGGCTGGAGAACATCCCGGCCAGCGGCGGAGCCGTCATCGCGATCAACCACACCGGCTATGTCGACTTCCTTCCGGCGGCGCTGGCTGCGACCCGGCGGGGCCGCCGCATGCGGTTCATGATCAAGGCGGAGATGACCGACGTGCTCGTGGTCGGCTGGCTGATCAAGCACACGGGGACGATCCCGGTGGACCGCCGGGCCGGTGCCGGCGCCTACGCCGCCGCGGTGGAATCTTTACGACGCGGGAACATCGTGGGTGTGTACCCGGAGGCGACGATCAGCCGCAGTTTCGAACTCAAGGAGTTCAAGACCGGCGCGGTCCGCATGGCCAAGGAGGCCGACGTGCCGATCGTCCCGCTGATCGTGTGGGGAGCCCACCGTCTGTGGACCAAGGACCATCCGAAAGCCCTGGGCCGCAAGAAGTTTCCGGTCACCGTCGCGGCGGGGGAACCGATCGCGGCCCACGGTGCTGCCGCAGACACGTTGCGTGCGTCGATGACGCAGCTACTGCACGACGCGCAATCCGGGTATGAGCAACCAGCGGGCGCGTTCTGGTTGCCCCGCCGCCTCGGCGGGAGCGCCCCGACACCCGAGG
This sequence comes from Mycolicibacterium iranicum, assembly GCF_002101705.1. GTDB lineage: Bacteria > Actinomycetota > Actinomycetes > Mycobacteriales > Mycobacteriaceae > Mycobacterium > Mycobacterium iranicum. Next base: position 11,078 of record NZ_LQPC01000045.1, read on the forward strand.
AAGCTGCAGTGATGGAGGAGGCCGAGTTGGCTGAACGTGCGCGCAGGCGGGGAGATCGCCGATGACGCCGTTGCTGATCGCGACCGACGTGGACGGCACCCTGCTCGACGACGACGAGAACGTCAGCCCCCGAACGCGTTCGGTGGTGCGCGCGGTGGTGGACGCGGGAGCGCAGTTCGTGCTCGCCACCGGGCGTCCACCGCGCTGGGTGCAACCGGTGGTCGACCAGCTGGGCTTCGCGCCAATGGCGGTGTGTGCCAACGGCGCGGTGATCTACGACCCGTCGGAGGACCGCATCATCTCGGCGCGCACGCTGTCGGCCGACGTGCTCGCCGCACTCGCCGAGATCGCGACCCGGGTGATCCCCGGTGCGGGGCTGGCCGTGGAGCGGGTGGGCCGCAGTGCCCACGATGCGGCCACACCCCAGTTCGTCAGCTCGCCGGGGTATGAGCACGCCTGGCTGAATCCCGACAACACCGAGGTGTCCATCGACGATCTGCTCAGCGCACCCGCGGTGAAGCTGCTGATCCGGAAGTCGGGTGCGCGCAGTGCCGACATGGCCGCCGAGCTCGCCAAGCACATCGGCGTCGAGGGTGACATCACCTACTCGACCAACAACGGTCTCATCGAGATCGTGCCGCTGGGCATCAGCAAGGCCACCGGCATCGACGAGCTGGCCCGTCCGCTGGGCATCGAGGCCGCCGACGTCGTGACGTTCGGGGACATGCCCAACGACGTGCCGATGCTGAGGTGGGCGGGGCTCGGTGTCGCGATGGGTAACGCGCACCCCGACGCCGTCGCCGCCGCCGACGAGGTGACGGCGACCAACGCCGAGGACGGGGTGGCGCGCGTGCTCGAGCGTTGGTGGCTATAACAGCTCTTCCACAGGGAGTTCCCAGCAACACAGTCTGTACCGACGGACCAGTAAATTTGCTCGCTGTCATGATGGTGGGCGTGGGGGGCACGTACGATTCCCCGGCGGGGCCAGCCTCTGCCGTGGAGGATTTCCTTGTCGCGGCTGGTCGCCAGCCGGCTGGGCTGCTGATCGAGGGTGAAGCCGGGATCGGCAAGACGACGTTGTGGAACGGTGTCGTGGACCGTGCGGAGGGTGCCGGCTTCCTGGTGCTGTCCGCACGCACCGCGCAGGCCGAGTCCGGACTGGCCAATGCCGCGGTCGCCGATCTGTTCGAGAAGATCGATTCACGGGTGTTGGCCGGACTTCCCGACATGCAGCGCCTGGCCGCCGACCGGGTGATGCTGCGCGAGCCGACCGGGGGTCGGCCTACCGACGAACGGGTGACGGCGGCAGCACTGCTGAGCGCGGTGCACGTGATGTCTGCGCAGGCGCCGGTGCTCATCGCCATCGACGACGTCCAGTGGCTCGACCCTTCCAGTGTCGCGGTGCTGGCGTTCGTCGCGCGGCGGCTGAAGGGGCCGATCGGAGTGGTGGTCACGGAACGGTCGGGCGAGGACTTCGGAGAGCGTGCCGCGTCGTGGCTGCAGGTCGGCACCGCGGGAGTTGTCAGGGTGCGGGTCCCGCCGATGAGTCTGGGCGCGTTGCACACGATGCTGTCGGCCCGTCTCGGCAAGCGGTTCTCACGCCCGGCCATCGTGCGGATCGCGGAGGTATCCGGCGGAAACCCCTTGTACGCATTGGAATTGGCGCGGGTGGTCGACGATGGACCTCTCGGCCGCGGGCAGCGTCTCCCCGAGACCCTGGCCGATGTGGTCAGGCTGCGGGTCGCCGGTCTCTCCGATGAGGTGCGCGACGTGCTGCTCGTCGCGGCCTCGGTCAACGTCCCGACGGTCGATCTGCTGGCCGGCGTCATCGGGGTCGGCGCGGCGCAGATCACCGGCATGCTCGAGGTCGCCGAGGTCGAAGGCATCGTCACCATCGAGGGAAATCGGGTTCGGTTCACCCATCCGCTGCTGGCCAGCGGGATCTATGAAAACGCCGAGCCCGAACTGCGTCGGGAGTTTCACCGTCGGCTCGCGCAGTTGTACACCCAACCGGAATTGCGGGCCCGTCATCTGGCGTTGGCGACGACCGAGGCCGACGAGGCGACACTGTCGACGCTGGACGCTGCGGCCGAATCCGCGCGGACGCGCGGTGCTCCCGCGGCGGCCGCCGAGCTCGTGGAGTTGGCGATCGAGCTGGGCGGTGGCGAGGTGTCGCGCAGGATCCGGGCGGCCGAACACCATTTCGTCGCCGGTGACATGCAGCGAACCGCGGTTCTGCTCGACGGTGTGATCGCCGAACTGCGGCCCGGCGTTCTGCGGGCGGTCGCCCTCAATCTTCTTGCAGCCGTGCGGACATTCGAGGACAACTACGCCGCGGCGGTGGATCTTCTGGAGCAGGCGCGCGGTGACGCCGAGGACGACGATGCGGTGTTGGTGGCCTCCCTGGTGTCGCTGTGCTTCGCGCAGGGGATGGCGGGCCGCTTCGACGAACAGATCTCCACAGGGCGACGGGCAGTCGAGATCGCCGAGCGGGCCGGGGTATCCGCGCTGACCAGCCAGGCGTTGGCGCTCTGGGTGCTCGTCGCTGCGCGGGCCGGCGACGGGCTCGACGAGGAGGTCATGCGGCGCGCGGTCGAATTGCAGGATCCTGATGTGGATGTGCCGATTCCTTTCAATGCCCGTGCGACGTGCGGCTTCGCTCTCGGCGTCGCGGGCAGACTGGCAGAGGCCGACGACCAGCTGACCGAGGTCGCCGAGCGCTCCCGGCTACGTGGCGCCGAGCACGATGTGGTGGCGATTCTGGGCTACCGAACCCTGGTCGCGATCTGGCGCGGACGCTACGACGAGGCGAATGCGCATGCCACCGAAATGCTGTCGGGTGCAGAACAACTCGGCGGTTCGATGGTGATCGCATCGAGCTTCTATGCGGCCTCGGCCGCCTACCGCGGACAGGAGGCGCAGGCCCGCCGCCACGTCGACCGGGCCCTTGCGCAGGGCGCCGGCTACTCGGCCCTGACGATATGGGCGAGAACGGCGCTCGCGTTTCTCGAAGTGTCGCTGGGCGATTACGACGCGGCAGTACAAGCCGTCGCGCCTCTGATCGACGTGTATCGGCCGTTCGACGGCACGGAACTGATGTCGGCGAGCTTCATGCCCGATGCAGTCGAGGCGTTGATCGCAGTGGGACGGCGATCCGATGCGGAGGAGCTGACCGACGCCCTTGAGCGCAACGGCCGGCATCTGGACCGCCCGTGGATGCTGGCTGTGGGAAGCCGTTGCCGTGCATTGGTCTCCGTCGATCAGGGTGATCTCGACGGCGCCGAGCAGGCGGCGCTACGCGCGATGACCGAACACGACCGGCTGCCCATGCCTTTCGAGCGTGCCCGCTCACTGCTGGTACTCGGCGAGGTGCGGCGCCGGTTGCGGCGCCGCGATGCGGCAGTCGAGTGTGTGCGTGAGGCGCTGCGCGAGTTCGAGTCGCTGGGCGCTCCGCTGTGGGTGAATCGGGCTCGACAGCAGTTGTCGGGGATCGCGGCGGCACGCACCGAGACCTCGGAGCTCACCGACTCCGAACGTCGCGTCGCCGAGCTCGTCGCTTCAGGGATGAGCAATCGCGAGGTCGCCGAGGCCCTGTTTGTGAGTGTCAAGACGGTCGAGACCAATCTCACCCGCGTGTATCGCAAGCTGGGGATCCGGTCCCGGGCGCAGCTGGGCAAGCGATTGCGGCAGTCTTAGACCGGGTTGGTAGCGGGTGTGAAGCGTTCCAGCTGAACCGGATTGAGGTCGGCGGGGGGCAATTCAACGGGGACGCCGTCGAACACCCGTGTCACTGTCTGTTTCTCCCTGTCGAAGTTGAGCGTGCCGTGCTGGAAGTTCTGCACAATCCACAGCGGGGTCGCGATCTCGGCACTGGTCGGAAGGCCCAGTGCTCCGCGCTCGAATCCCAGCGCACCCCACGCCTTGTACAGCTCACCGGTGACGGGCTCGGCGCCGCTTTCGGGCGACCAGTACACGGCGCCGTGCTCGAAGGTCACGTAGCGCGTCGAACCCAGACCAGACGCCTCGGGGGAGGTGGGTCTGCCCAGGTAGCTGTTGACTCCGCCGAGCGACTCCCACTTCGCGAAGATCGCACCGCCGCGCAGCTTCTCGGCGAGTTGCTCGGGGCCGGGCGGATCGTTGAACCGCGCAGCGATGTTGCGAATCTCGGGCATCAGCGCATAGGCCGCGGCGCCTGGGCACTCGGTGATACCCACGTCGCGGTGCGTGAAGATCGTCGGCAGCGTCGGCGACGCGCCGAACGGGAACTTGGTGAACGAACCACCTTCTGACGGCAGTACCACCGCGCCGAGCGGATCGACACCCGCCTGGCCCAGCACCCAGCCGAGAAGTCTTCCGGTGTTGCGCAATTGGATCGGGGTGGGGGGAACGGTCTCGAAGTTGCCCAGCATCGCGACGCCCCACGTGTTGTGGTTGAAGCCGCCGGTGTGGGCGCCTTCGACGGGCCGATTCATGCCTCCTGCGCGGCCTTCGAAGACCTGACCGTACTTGTCGACCATCGCGTTGTAGGCGATGTCGCACCAGCCCAGAGTGCGTGTGTGGTACTCGTAGATCGATCTGATGATGCCGGCGGAGTCACCGGGCGCGTACTCGTTGCTACCGGCGGTGTGGTGAACGACGCCGGCCCGAATTCTGGTGTCGTAGCGTGGTTCTCCGCATCGCATGCCCTCGTCGGCGCCCCACGCCGCGCGGTTGATGATCTGCGGTGGCTGGCCGGCGGGGGTCGCGGCGCTGGGTAGCGGACCGAGATCCGGCGGCGCCTCGGGCGGGCTGATGAGTACAGCGGTGACGTTCTGTGCGAACGGCTGCTCGACGTTGGCCGGTACGTATCCCAGCGGTGGTTTGTCGTCGGGCTTGCGTGGCGCGGCCGGCGGTGTCGTCGGCGCGCCGGGTGGGCGCGTCACCGCGATCTGCACGGTGTGAGTGCGCCCGATGAACACCGGCTCGGTGCCGCGTGGCCCCGGCAGGTCCGCGCCGACACCCTCCAGCGGCTCTGCCTCGTACCAGGGTCCCCACGAGCCGTCGTCCTTCTTCGCACGCACGCGCGCAGACGTCCCGCGGAGGTCGTCGGAGGTCAGTGCGACCAGAGAGAAGGGCGTGTCTTGGTGTAGTTCGCGGATCGTCTCGCCGGCGCCGAGGTCGGTCAGCGGCTGCTGGACGAGTTGAGGAGCGGCGGTTGCGGCGTCCTCCGCCTCGCCGGGGACGCCGGAAATCGCCCACGGCAGCAGCACCACTGTCGCCGCAAGCGCGGTGAACAGTATCGACGGTGCGGGGCGACGATACAGCACGGACTGATGTTACGTATGTGCCAGGTGATACTCGTGTTGCGACACGCGAGCGCGCGTATCGCGACGTCACCACAACGGCACCGCAGAGCGCCTCAGCGCTTCTGCGGTGCCGTTCCGTGACAGGACCGGAATTACGCGCCCGGCTCGACCGCGGCTTCGGCGGCGCCGAGGCCCGCTTCCACGGGGGCGGCGACGTCCCCGGCGGCCGTCGCCAGGGGTGCCGCGGGCACCGGCGGCTTGACTGCGGACATGATTGCGGGCATCAGGACGCCCTTGAGGAGGTCGATCGCCTCGCCGGCGCCCAGTGAGTTGGCGGCGCTGGTCAGATCGCCGAGCAGTCCACCACTGGTGGATGCGGCCGGCTGGGTCGCGGCCAGTGTCGGGTCGCCGAGCACCGGATACGAACCCAGTGCTGGGTCCAGCCCGATCGGTGCCGAGATCGGGATCTCACCGGTGGCGGGCAGTCCGGACGTGGAGATCGGCATTGCTCCCAGGGCTGGGTCCGTCAAGGCGGGCGGCGTGGTCAGCCCAGGCGTGAGAGGAGATGCGAGTCCGGGGTCGGTCAGGGATGGCGTTGTGAGTCCGGGGGAAGCCAGCGCCGGATCGGTCAGGCTCGGAGTGGTCAGACCAGGTGTGGTCAGACCGGGCGTGGTGAGTCCCGGCGTGGTCAGGCCGGGCGCGGTGAGGCCGGGCGTGGTCAGGGCCGGATTGGCGAGACTGGGGTCGGTCAGCGACGGTGCCGCGGACAACCCCGGCATCAGGCCGGCGGTGCCCAGTCCCGGGCTGGTGAGCGTGGTCGGAGCCGAGGCACCCGTTCCGGTCAGCAGGCCGGTGGGCATGGGCGGCAGATTGATCCCGAACTGCGAAAGACCCTGGGAGAGGGCGGTGATCAGCTCGCCGGGTAGGTCTGTGATGGTGGCGGCCTGGACGAACTCACGGTGCTGGGGTGCGCCTTGGGTCCCAGCCTGGGCGGAAAGCTCTGAAACAGCAATAACAGCAACAGGACTCGCGACTGCCAGAGCGGCGACTGTGCTCAGGGCTGTCGAGAGCCGGCGGCGACGTCGGTTCGGCACGGAAGTCTCCTCGATACAGGGGGTTGTGTAGAAATCGGTTAGTCGTTCGCGATCGATGTTACTGATGTGACTGGTGAGTCCAGAGTGATGAGACTGAATCGTGAGCGAATCGCGACCTGTCGAACCTTCCCGTCGCTTCGCTCGCCCTGTTTGCCTCTTCCCGTCGCTTCGCTCGCCCTGTTTGCCTCTTCCCGTCGCTTCGCTCGCCCAGGCCCCGGCCCCGCCAACTCGGGTCGGACCGCCTTGGTCCGATACCCTTGCTGCCGATGAACTCTGGATTCGATCTTTTCGTCGTGGGCTCCGGGTTCTTCGGCCTCACGATTGCCGAGCGGGCGGCGACGCAGCTCAACAAGCGCGTCCTCGTCGTCGACCGGCGCCCGCACATCGGCGGTAACGCCTACTCGGAGGCCGAACCACAGACCGGCATCGAGGTCCACAAGTACGGCGCGCATCTGTTCCACACCAGTAATCAGCGAGTCTGGGACTACGTGCGGCAGTTCACCGACTTCACCGGCTACCAGCACCGCGTCTTCGCGCTGCATGACGGGCAGGCCTATCAGTTCCCGATGGGCCTTGGTCTGGTCAGCCAGTTCTTCGGCCGTTACTTCACCCCGGACGAGGCCCGCGCGCTGATCAAAGAGCAGGCCGCCGAAATCGAGACGGCCGATGCACAGAATCTGGAAGAAAAGGCCATCTCGCTGATCGGGCGCCCGCTGTACGAGGCGTTCGTCAAGCACTACACCGCCAAGCAGTGGCAGACAGACCCCAAGCAGCTGCCCGCGAGCAACATCACGCGCCTGCCTGTGCGCTACACCTTCGACAACCGCTACTTCAACGACACGTACGAGGGTCTGCCCGTCGACGGTTACACCGCCTGGCTGGAGAACATGGCCGCCGACGAGCGCATCGAGGTGCGTCTGGGCACCGACTGGTTCGACGTCCGGGATCAGCTGCGGGCCGACAGTCCCGACGCGCCCGTCGTGTACACCGGCCCACTGGATCGCTACTTCGATTACGCCGAAGGCCGGCTGGGATGGCGCACCCTGGACTTCGAGCTCGAGGTGCTGGACACCGGAGATTTTCAAGGCACCCCGGTGATGAACTACAACGACGCCGACGTGCCCTACACCCGCATCCACGAGTTCCGGCACTTCCATCCGGAGCGGGCCTACCCGACGGACAAGACGGTGATCATGCGGGAGTACTCGCGGTTCGCCGAGAACGACGACGAGCCCTACTATCCGATCAACACCGACGCCGACCGCGCGGTGCTCGCCGCCTACCGGGCGCGGGCCAAAGCCGAGACGGCGTCATCGAAGGTTCTGTTCGGTGGCCGACTGGGCACCTACCAGTACCTGGACATGCACATGGCGATCGCCAGCGCGCTGAATATGTACGACAACACCCTCGCGCCCCATCTGCGCGACGGGGCGCCGCTGGTCGAGCCCAACACAGAAAGCAACCGAGCATGAGTGACATCCCGTCCGGAGCGTTGCAGCCCGGGCAGTCGCGGGCGGTCAGCCCCCTGACCCGCGTCATCCTGCCGCGGCCGGGTGAACCGCTCGACGTCCGCAAGCTCTATATAGAGGAATCGGATACCAACGCGCGGCGCGCCCACGCGCCCACGCGCACCTCGCTGGAGATAGGCGCCGAATCCGAGGTGTCCTTCGCCACCTACTTCAACGCGTTCCCGGCCAGCTACTGGCGGCGGTGGTCGATCCTCGAGTCGGTGGTGCTGCGCGTCGAGCTCACCGGAAGCGCGCGCGTCGACGTCTACCGGTCCAAGGCAACCGGCGCCCGCATCACCGTCGGCGGCGCCCCTGTTCACAGCGAAGAGGGATCGCCGGACCCCGCAGTGTGCGAGTTCGAGATCGAGCTGACCCCGTTCGAGGACGGCGGCTGGATCTGGTTCGACATCACCACCGACGCGAAGTCCACACTGCACCACGCGGGCTGGTACGCGCCGATCGCGGCACCCGGACGGGCCAGCATCGCCGTCGGAATCCCTACGTTCAACCGGCCGTCGGACTGTGTCAACGCACTGGCCGCGCTGACCTCGGATCCGTTCGTGGACGAGGTGATCAGCGCGGTGATCGTCTCCGACCAGGGCACCAAGAAGGCCAAGGACCATCCCGGCTTCGAGGCGGCCGCGTCGGCGCTGGGCAACCGACTGTCAATCCACAACCAGCCGAACCTCGGTGGCTCGGGCGGCTACAGCCGCGTCATGTACGAGGCACTGAAGAACACCGACTGCGAACAGATCCTGTTCATGGACGACGACATTCGCATCGAACCCGACTCGATCCTGCGTGCGCTGGCACTCAACCGGTTCGCGAAGGTGCCGACGCTCGTCGGCGGCCAGATGCTCAACCTGCAGGAACCGTCGCACCTGCACGTGATGGGCGAGATGGTCGACTCCGAGAACTTCATGTGGACCGGCGCCGTCAACACCGAATACGACCACAACTTCGCGAAGTACCCACTCAACGACGAGGACGAATACCGCAGCCGCCTGCTGCACCGGCGCATCGACGTCGACTACAACGGCTGGTGGATGTGCATGATCCCCCGCCAGGTCGCCGAGGAACTCGGTCAGCCGCTGCCGTTGTTCATCAAGTGGGATGACGCGGATTACGGACTGCGCGCCGGTGAGCACGGCTATCCGACGGTCACGCTGCCCGGCGCGGCGATCTGGCACATGGCGTGGAGCGACAAGGACGATGCCATTGACTGGCAGGCCTACTTCCATCTGCGCAACAGGCTGGTCGTCGCCGCGCTGCACTGGGACGGCAAGATCAGCGGTCTACTCGCCAGCCACATGAAGGCCACTCTCAAACACCTTTTGTGCCTTGAGTATTCGACCGTCGCCATCCAGAACAAGGCGATGGACGACTTCCTGGCCGGGCCAGAGCACATCTTCTCGATCCTGGAGTCCGCCCTGCCGGACGTGCGAAAGATGCGCCAGGAGTTCCCCGACGCGGTGGTGCTGGAAAGTGCGACCGCGCTGCCCGCCCCGTCGGACAAGCGGTGGCGGAAGAAAGTCAACATCCCGACCAACCCGGTGGCGATCTCCATGAGACTCACCCGCGGCGTCATGCACCAGCTCAAGCAGCATGATCCGGTGCACCACCAGCGCCCGCAGATCAACGTCGCCACGCAGGACGCGCGCTGGTTCTCCCTGTGCAACGTCGACGGCGTGACGGTGACGACCGCCGACGGCAGGGGCGTGGTGTACCGGCAGCGTGACCGGGAGAAGATGCTCGAGCTCCTGCGCGAGTCGGTGAAGCGCCAGGCGCTGCTGGCGCGCAAGTTCAACCGCATGCGCAAGGTGTATCGGGCCGCCCTGCCGACGCTGACCAGCACGCAGAGGTGGGAGAGCGTCCTCAACGCAGAAGCAGGCAATGGCTGAGCAACCGCGCGGCGAAGACGCCGTGCTGGTGGCCGTGCAGTCCGCACTGGCGCAACGGCCCGGGGTTTTGCCTGCCGCTCGTGGACTTTCCCACTTCGGTGAACACAGTCTTGGCTGGCTGGCACTGGCCGCGCTCGGCGCGCTGCTGTCGCCGACCAAGCGGCGGGAGTACCTCGCCGCCGGTGCCGGCGCCTTCCTGGCCCACGCCGCCGCCGTCGTGATCAAGCGGGTGGTTCGGCGCGAACGCCCTCACCACCCGGCGATCGCGGTCAACGTCGGCACTCCGAGTCGGCTGAGCTTCCCGTCCGCCCACGCCACGTCGACGACGGCGGCCGCGGTGCTGCTGGCGCGGCCGACCGGTCTGCCGTTGCCCGCGCTGCTGGTGCCGCCGATGGTGCTGTCCCGCCTGGTGGTCGGCGTGCACTACCCGACTGACGTACTCGCGGGTGTCGCGGTCGGGACGGCTGTTGCGAAGGTCGTCGAAGGAGTGGCGATGAGCGCTTGCGCGAAGAGCAGAGGAGTTGCGCGATGAGCGCTTGCGCGAAGAGCAGAGGGTGGCGATGAGCACATCGGAAGTCGCATCCGCGACGAACTCGGCGGCCGGCCCGCCGAAGAACGTCGTCACCGGGATCATCAAGGCGATCCGCCCCAAGCAGTGGGTCAAGAACCTTCTGGTGCTCGCGGCACCGATCGCCGCTCTGGGTGCCGAGGTCCCCTACGACTACGACGAGATGGCGATCAACATCCTGATCGCATTCGTCTCCTTCTCGATGGCCGCGTCCTGCATCTATCTGGTCAACGACTCCCGCGACGTGGAGGCCGACCGTCAACACCCGACCAAGAGGTTCCGGCCGATCGCCGCGGGCGTGGTGCCCGAATGGCTGGCCTACACGATTGCGGTGGTCCTGGGCCTCGCCGCGCTGGGGATCTCGTTGATCGCCTCGCCTAACCTCACCGTCGTGATCGCGGTCTACATCGCGATGCAGCTAGCGTACTGCTTTGGACTCAAACATCAAGCGGTGCTTGACATTTGCATCGTCTCGTCGGCGTATCTGATCCGGGCGATCGCGGGCGGCGCGGCCGCCGGCATCCCGCTGTCACAGTGGTTCCTGCTGGTGATGACGTTCGGCTCGCTGTTCATGGTCGCCGGAAAGCGTTACGCCGAACTGCAACTGGCCGAACGTACGGGCGCCAAGATCCGCAAGTCACTCGAAAGCTATACGGCGTCCTATCTGCGATTTGTGTGGACGGTGGCGGCGACGGCCATGGTGGTCTGCTACAGCCTGTGGGCCTTCGAGCGCGACGGCGCCAACGCGTCCTGGTATGCGGTCACCATCATTCCCATCACCATCGCCATCCTGCGTTACGCCGTCGACGTCGACGGTGGACTTGCCGGCGAGCCCGAAGAGATCGCGCTGAAGGACCGCGTCCTGCAGCTGCTGTTGCTGGCGTGGATCGGGACCATCGGTGCAGCAGTCTTCCTCGGCTGACACGCTCTCTGCTGTCGCGGCGGGCCGGCTGACGCGCTGGCCCGCCTTCCCGTATGGCGTGTGGGTGCGGCTCAGCCTGTGGCTGAGCGTCACCGTGGTGGCGGTGCTGTTCGGCTGGGGCGCCTGGCAGCGCCGCTGGATCGCCGACGACGGCCTCATCGTGTTGCGCACCACGCGGAACATGTTGGCGGGCAACGGCCCCGTCTTCAACGCGGGTGAGCGGGTGGAGGCGAACACATCCACGGCGTGGTCGTATCTGATGTACCTGGGCGGGTTGATCTCCGGGCCGGCGCGCCTGGAGTATGTGGCGCTGACGTTCGCGCTGCTACTCAGTGTTCTGGGCATCGTCCTGGTCATGCTGGGTACGGCCAGGCTCTACGCGCCCACGCTGCGTGGTCGTCAGGCACTGCTGCTGCCCGCAGGTGCCCTGGTGTACATCGCGCTGCCGCCAGCCCGCGACTTCGCCACCTCGGGCCTCGAAAACGGTTTGGTGCTGGCCTATCTCGGCCTGCTGTGGTGGATGATGGTCGTCTGGTCGCAGTCGCTGCGGAGTGAGCGCACGTCCGGCGCCTTCGATCTGATTCTTGCTGTCGTCGCCGGATTCAGCGTGCTCGTGCGGCCCGAGCTCGCACTCATCGGCGGTCTCGCGCTGGTGATGATGCTCATTGCCACGAAGGGCTGGCGTCGGCGCGCGTTGATCGTCGTCGCGGGCGGCCTGCTGCCGGTGGCCTACCAGATCTTCCGGATGGGCTATTACGGCCTGCTCTTTCCCGGAACGGCACTGGCCAAGGACGCGACCGGCGCGAAGTGGGAGCAGGGTTTCATCTATCTCGCCAACTTCAACCAGCCCTATCTGCTGTGGGCTCCCGCTGTGCTGCTGATCGGTTTGGCGATCATGGTGATGCTGCTGTGCGGACGGCCGGCATCGGTGAACCGGAGAGCGCCCGCCGGTTCGGGCTGGCTCGCACGGACGGTGCAAAGTCCTTCCGCGGTAGTCGTTTTCATGCTCGTCAGCGGCGTGTTGCAGGCGGTGTACTGGATTCGCCAGGGCGGTGACTTCATGCACGGGCGGGTGCTGCTGACGCCGCTGTTCTGCCTCATCGCTCCGGTCTCGGTGATTCCGTTGATGCTGCCCGACGTCCGCCGGATGGCCAGGGGCGCAAGCTATCTGTATGCGGGCGCGGCGGCGCTGCTGTGGTTCGCGGTGGCAGGCTGGGCGCTGTGGGCGGCCAACTCGCCCGGGATGGGGGCCGACGCGACCCGCGTCACCTATACGGGCATCGTCGACGAGCGCCGTTTCTACGCGCAGGCCACTGGCCACGCCCATCCGCTCACCGCGGCGGACTATCTGGACTATCCGCGGATGCGTGCGGTGTTGGAGGCGATCGAGAACACTCCCGACGGCGCACTGTTGCTCCCGGCCGGCCCCTACGACATGTGGGACGTCGTGCCCGCCTATCCGCCGCCGCCGGACGCCCCGAGGGACTACATCGGTCCGCACACGGTGTTCTTCACCAACCTGGGCATGCTCGGGATGAACGTCGGTCTCGACGTCCGGGTGATCGACCAGATCGGCCTGGCCAACCCACTGGCCGCGCACACCGCGAGGATCGAGGACGGTCGCATCGGCCACGACAAGAACCTGTTCCCGGACTGGGCCGTCGCCGAAGGGCCGTTCTTCAAGGAGGAGCCCTACATTCCGGACTATCTGGACGAGGACTGGATCCGGCAGGCAGCGGCCGCGCTGAAATGTCCGGACACCGAGGCCGTGCTCAACGCGATCCGCGCGCCGATGAGCCCGAGGCGGTTCCTGTCGAACCTGATCCACGCGGCGGAGTTCACCCGCTATCGCATCGACCGGGTGCCGCTCTACGAACTCGCCAGGTGCGGTCTGCCCTTGCCCGAACCGGTGAATCCGCCTTACGCCGGAATGCCGGCAGAGGGTCCCTGACAGGGCGCTGACTTTAGGCGATTTGCTGGCAGCACGGGTTTTCTGCTTTCGTAACGCTGCAGCCATGTCGTTCAGATAAGGCATGTGACGGTGAACGCGAGCAGTACTTGAGCGGCGTCACGGAAAGAGAGATCACCACAAAGGTGTGGTTGACTACAGGGCAATTGGGCCGGACTCGGGGATCGCTTCGATGAAGCCTGGTCGTGAGTACGGCCTGCTGCCCGTGTTACGACAGATGGGAAAAACTCAAGCATGAAGCTCGTTGGGAAGCTGCGCGTGGCGGCCCGCCGGCTCACGGTGGTCGCGCTCGCGGCGATCGTGCTGCCTGGCCTGGTCAGCGCAGTGGGCGGTTCGGCTACCGCAGGTGCGTTCTCGCGCCCGGGTCTGCCGGTCGAATATCTGATGGTTCCGTCCGCAGGGATGGGACGCGACATCAAGGTTCAGTTCCAAAGTGGTGGACCGAATGCGCCGGGCGTGTACCTGCTCGACGGTCTGCGCGCGCAGGACGACTTCAACGGCTGGGACATCAACACCCAGGCGTTCGAGTGGTACCTCGATTCCGGCCTCGCGGTGATCATGCCGGTCGGCGGACAGTCCAGCTTCTACAGCGACTGGTACAGCCCGGCGTGCGGTAAAGCCGGCTGCAGCACCTACAAGTGGGAGACGTTCCTGACGCAGGAGCTGCCCGCCTACCTCGCGGCGAACAAGGGTGTGAACCCCAACCGCAACGCCGCCGTCGGTCTGTCGATGGCCGGTTCGGCCGCGCTGACGCTGGCGATCTACTACCCGCAGCAGTTCCAGTACGCCGGTTCGATGTCGGGCTTCCTGAACCTGTCCGAGGGTTGGTGGCCGGCCCTGGTCAACATCTCGATGGGTGACGCAGGCGGCTACGACGCCAACGACATGTGGGGCCGCACCGAGGACCCGAACAGCGCATGGAAGCGCAACGACCCGATGGTCAACATCGGCAAGCTGGTCGCCAACAACACCCGCATCTGGGTCTACTGCGGTGACGGCAAGCCGGCCGAGGTCAACGGCAACGTCGCGGGCAACAACCTGCCCGCCAAGTTCCTGGAGGGCCTGACCATCCGCACTAACCGGACCTTCCAGGAGGAGTACATCGCGGCGGGCGGCAGGAACGGTGTGTTCAACTTCCCGGCGGGTGGCACGCACGACTGGCCCTACTGGGGTCAGCAGCTTCAGCAGATGAAGCCTGACATCCAGCGCGTGCTCGGCGCGGTTCCGCAGCCTTCGGCCCCGGCGGCTCCGGTCGACGCGCCGGCTGAGGTCGCGGGCGGCTAATCGCTCGGCAACAGCTGAAATTGACGGCGGTGATCCCTAATCGGGGTCACCGCCGTCAATCGTTTTTAGCCTCCGGGCCGTCGCGGTGATGTGATTCACTACTGCTGGGTTTCAGGGACCAGATCGCGAGAAGAGGGTGGCAGATGCGCGGGTTGATTCGAGCGGTGGCAGCCGCGGTACTGGTCGCGGCCGGGCTGTCCGTCGCGCCGGTGCCCGCGCAGGCGCAGGGCGTCGAGATGCTGATGGTGCCCTCGGCGGCGATGGGGCGTGCCATTCCCGTGGCGTTCCAGGGCGGCGGCCCCCACGCGGTGGTCCTGCTCGACGCGTTCAACGCCGCCCCCGACGTCAGCAACTGGGTGACGGCGGGCAACGCGATGAACACTCTGTCCGGGCTCGGCATCTCGGTGGCGGCCCCGGCGGGTGGCGCCTGGAGCATGTACACGAACTGGGAGGCCGACGGCAGTAAGCAGTGGGAGACCTTCCTGGCCGACGAGCTGCCCAACTGGCTGGCCGCCAACAAGGGTCTCGCCCCCGGCGGCCACGGCATCGTCGGCGCCGCCCAGGGCGGTACCGGAGCGCTGACGATGGCGACCTTCCACCCGGACCGCTACCGGTTCGCCGGCTCACTGTCGGGCTTCCTGACGCCGTCGGCCACCGCGATGAACGGTGCGATCACCGCGGGCCTGGCCCGCTTCGGCGGCGCCGACACCCGCAACATGTGGGGATTGCCACAGTTGGGTCGCTGGAAGTGGCACGACCCGGACGTGCACGTCCAGCTGCTCGCGAACAACAACACCCGGCTCTGGGTCTACAGCCCCGCCACCACCACCTGCACCGACGTACCCGCGATGATCGGGTACTGCGACCAGGCGCAGGGCAGCAACCGCTCCTTCTATCAGCACTACCGCTCGGTGGGTGGGGGTAATGCCCACTTCGACTTCCCGACCTCGGGCAATCATGACTGGGGCTCGTGGAGCGGGCAGCTGGCGGCGATGACCGGCGAACTCGTCGCGACGATTCGCTGACGGGGCGCAGTTCGCGGGCCCGGTACCTTGGAGTCGTGCATTACGGCTCACGTTCGTCGATCGCAGGGGTGGCAGGACTTTCCGCGCTGCTCGCGATCCCCGCGGCCTGGCTCACCGGCTGTTCGCTGGGTGACGACATGATCGCCGGCATGGGCTCCGAGGTGGAGACCGCACCCCCGCACGGTCTGTCCACCGCCCAGCTTCCCGGCCCCCACGACCACCGGTCCAAGTCGAACGCGCTCGTCGTCACCCCCCACCAGCAGTCCTATCTCGATGCGCTGCACGCCGCAGGGGTGGCGCCGTCCAGTGACCTCTCGGCGCTGAGCATCGGCTCCTACGTGTGCCAGGCGCGCGCGGCCAAGCAGACCGATCAGGCGGTGTGGGACTTCGTCGCGCCACTCGTGCGTAACGACGTCAGCGATTCCGACGACACCGATGGTGCACGCGCGCAGGCGCCGTCTGCGGGCGACATCGACTCCGCGACAGCCGACTACATTCGGATCGCGACCGAACGACTCTGCTAGCAGGAGCCCTTAACACCGATGGCGAAGACCAACAGGCGGAAACGCCACCGCATTCTGGCGCTGTTCGCGGCCGGAGCGGTGGGCCTTGTCGTGGTGCTGATCGTGGCGATCGTGATCGTGGTGCTGCGCAGGCCCGACGCTCCGCCGACCGCGATCCCGCCCACGGCGCTGCCGCCGACAGCGGGTGTCCCGCCCACGTCGAAGCCGCGTCCGGAGTTCCAGGACGCCAGCTGCCCTGACGTCCAGCTGGTCTCCATCCCGGGCACGTGGGAGTCCTCGGTGGCACTGGATCCGTTCAACCCGGTGCAGTTCCCGGCGGCGCTACTGCTCAATGTGACCAACCCGATCCGCGGCCAGTTCGACAACCAGCGGCTCGAGGTGTTCACCGTCCCGTACACCGCGCAGTTCCACAACCCGCTCTCGGCCGACCGGCAGATGTCCTACAACGACAGCCGCGCCGAGGGCACCCGCGCCGCGGTCAAGGCGATGACCGACATGAACAACCGCTGCCCGCTCACCAGCTATGTCCTGATCGGGTTCTCCCAGGGCGCGGTGATCGCCGGGGACATCGCCTCCGACATCGGTAACGGCCGCGGCCCGGTGGACCAGGACCTCGTGCTCGGGGTGACGCTCATCGCGGACGGCCGCCGGCAGGACGGCGTCGGTCAGGATGTCGGGCCCAATCCGCCCGGCCAGGGCGCCGAGATCACGCTGCACGAGGTGCCGACGCTGTCGGCGCTGGGACTGAGCATGACGGGCCCGCGCCCCGGTGGGTTCGGCGCGCTCAACGACCGCACCAACGAGATCTGCGCCCGCGGCGACCTGATCTGCGCCGCCCCGGAGTCGGCGTTCAACATCACCCAGCTGCCGCAGACATTGCAGGTGCTCTCCGGTGGTGCGGGTCAGCCCGTGCACGCGATGTACGCCACGCCCGACTTCTGGAATCTCGATGGTCTCCCAGCAACAGGGTGGACACTGAACTGGGCGCAAAGTCTGGTGAGCAACGCGCCGCAGCCGAAACACGGTTGAGATTTGGCGCGACCGCGCAGGTCGCCTAGCATTGCGGTAGTTTAAGGAAATTTTAAGAGCGGTCGCCGGCGGTTGACGGGTGGGGGCGTCTACCCCGTCGCGACCCTTGGGGTTTCGTGACGTATTGGAGTAGCAGATGGCCTTCCACAACCCGTTCATCAAGGACGGATTGATCAAGTTCCCCGACAACGGCAACTTGGTGCGTCACGTCGAGCGGTGGGCGAAGGTGCGTGGCGACAAAGTCGCCTACCGGTTCATCGACTTCTCCACCGAGCGCGACGGCGTACAGCGGGATCTGAACTGGGCCGACTTCGGCGCCCGCAACAAGGCCGTCGGCGCGCGTCTGCAGCAGGTCACCCAGCCCGGTGACCGAGTTGCCATTCTCTGCCCGCAGAACCTCGAGTACCTCGTCGCGTTCTTCGGCACGCTGTATTCGGGCCGCATCGCGGTGCCACTCTTCGATCCGAACGAGCCAGGGCACGTCGGGCGACTGCACGCGGTGCTCGACGACTGCACGCCGTCGGCGATCTTGACGACGACTGCCGCCGCCGAGGGCGTCCGCAAGTTCTTCCGCACCCGCCCGGCCAATCAGCGTCCGCGCGTCATCGCCGTGGACGCCGTGCCCGATGAGGTCGGCGCCACGTGGGAGCCGGTCGACGTCCAGCACGACACGATCGCCTACCTGCAGTACACCTCCGGGTCCACCCGCATCCCGACCGGTGTGCAGATCACCCATCTGAACCTGGCCACCAACGTCGTCCAGGTCATCGAAGCGCTCGACGGACAGGAGGGCGATCGCGGCGTCTCGTGGCTGCCCTTCTTCCACGACATGGGTCTGATCACCGTTCTGCTCTCGCCGATGCTCGGCCACTACATCACCTTCATGACGCCGGCCGCATTCGTCCGCCGCCCCGGCCGGTGGATCCGCGAGATGGCGCGCAAGCCCGACGACACCGGCGGCACCATCTCGGTGGCACCGAACTTCGCCTTCGACCACGCCGCGTCCCGCGGTGTGCCCAAAGACGGTGAAGAGCCCCTGGACCTGTCGAACATCAAGTGCATCCTCAACGGCAGCGAGCCGATCTCGGCGGCCACGGTGCGCCGCTTCAACGAGGCCTTCGGCCCGTACGGCTTCAAGCCGGAGGCGATCAAGCCGTCGTACGGCCTGGCCGAGGCGACGCTGTTCGTGTCGACCACGCCGATCCACGAGTCACCCCGGATCATCTCGGTGGACCGCGACGAGCTGAACAACAACCGGTTCGTCCAGGTGCCCGACGACTCACCGAAGGCTGTCGCGCAGGCGGGTGCAGGCAAGATCGGCTTGGCCGAGTGGGCCGTCATCGTCGACCACGAGACCGCGACCGAACTTCCGGACGGTCAGATCGGTGAGATCTGGATCTCCGGGCAGAACATGGGCACCGGCTACTGGAACAAGCCCGAAGAGACGGTCGCCACATTTCACAACATCCTCAAGTCCCGCACGACGCCCTCGCATGCCGAAGGTGCCGCCGACGATGCCACGTGGGTGCGCACCGGCGACCTCGGTGCGTACCACGACGGCGAGCTCTACATCACCGGTCGCGTCAAAGATCTGGTGATCGTCGATGGCCGCAACCATTACCCGCAGGACTTGGAGTACTCGGCGCAGGAGGCCAGCAAGGCGCTGCGTACCGGTTTCGTCGCGGCGTTCTCGGTGCCCGCCAACCAGCTTCCCGACGAGGTGTTCGAGAACTCCCACGCCGGACTCAAGCGCGACCCGGACGACACCTCCGAGCAGTTGGTCATCGTCGGTGAGCGTGCGCCCGGTGCGCACAAGCTCGACATGGGTCCGATCGTCGACGACATCCGCGCGGCGATCGCCGTCCGCCACGGCGTGACGGTGCGCGATGTGCTGCTGACTGCGGCTGGCGCGATCCCGCGCACCTCCAGCGGCAAGATCGGCCGCCGCGCGTGCCGGTCTGCGTACCTGGACGGCAGCCTCCGCAGCGGCAAGGTGGCCAACGCCTTCCCTGATGAAACGGACTGAAACTCAAATTTCGGCGGCCGTGCCGGTCGCTCCGCGATCGTGAGGTTGAGTGAACATGGCTGAAGCACAAGACGATTCGGTGTCGCCTGCGGCTCCCAAGAACGGGCCGGATATGACCGTCGCCGAGATGCGCGAATGGCTGCGCAACTGGGTCGGCAACGCGACGGGGCAGTCGCCGGACTCGGTCAATGAGACCGCGCCCCTGGTCGAGCTCGGGTTGTCGTCCCGTGACGCGGTCGCGATGGCCAGCGACATCGAGGACCTGACCGGGGTGACGCTGACCGCGACGGTCGCGTTCCGCCATCCGACGATCGAGTCCCTCGCGACGGTCATCATCGAGGGTGAACCCGAAGAGGATACTGCGGCGCTGGACGCCGAAGACTGGTCGCGCGACGTGGACGAAGACCTCACCAACATCGCCATCGTCGGTATCGGCACCCGCTTCCCGGGCGACATGAACACCCCCGGCGAAATGTGGCAGGCCCTTCTTGAGGGCCGCGACGCGATCACCGATCTCCCCGAGGGACGCTGGTCGGAGTTCCTGTCGGACCCGCGCGTGGCCGAGCGGGTCGGCAGGGCGCGCACCCGCGGTGGCTACCTCTCTGACATCAAGGGTTTCGACGCCGAGTTCTTCGCGTTGTCGAAGATGGAAGCCGACAACATCGATCCGCAGCAGCGGATGGCGCTCGAGTTGACCTGGGAAGCGTTGGAGCACGCCCGAATTCCGGCGTCGAGCCTGCGCGGCCAGAGTGTCGGCGTCTACATCGGCAGTTCCACCAACGACTACATGTTCATGTCGGTGGCCGATCCGGCTGTCGCGCACCCGTATGCGATCACCGGTAACTCCAGCGCGATCGTCGCCAACCGCGTCTCCTACTTCTACGATTTCCGCGGTCCGTCGATGACGATCGACACCGCCTGCTCGTCGTCACTGGTCGCCGTCCACGAGGGGGTCAAGGCGCTGCGCGCCGGCGACGCCGACGTGGTGCTGGCGGGCGGTGTGAACGCGCTCGTAACTCCCTTGGTGACAGTCGGTTTCGACGAGGTCGGCGGTGTCCTGGCGCCGGACGGCCGGATCAAGTCGTTCTCCAAGGACGCCGACGGCTACGCCCGCTCCGAGGGTGGCGGAATGATCGTGTTGAAGCGTCTGGCCGACGCCCGCCGCGACGGCGATCAGATTCTCGCCGTTATCGCCGGCGGCGCTGTCAACCATGACGGTCGCTCCAACGGCATGCTCGCACCGAACCCCGATGCGCAGGAATCGGTGTTGCGCAAGGCTTACAAGGACGCCGGTATCAATCCTCGTGACGTCGACTACGTGGAGGCGCACGGCACCGGCACGATCCTGGGCGATCCGATCGAGGCGGACGCGCTCGGCCGGGTGGTCGGTCGCGGCCGCGCCGCGGATAGGCCGGCGCTGCTGGGTGCGGTGAAATCCAATGTCGGGCACCTGGAGTCGGCTGCCGGCGCGGCGAGCCTGGCGAAGATGGCGCTGGCGCTGCATCACGGCAAGATTCCGCCGTCGATCAACTACACGGGTCCGAACCCTTACATCGACTTCGACAAGGAACACCTCAAGGTCGCCGATACGGTCACCGAGTGGCCGCGCTACAGCGGCCACGCCGTCGCCGGTGTGTCCGGTTTCGGTTTCGGCGGCGCCAACGCGCATCTGGTGTTGCGTGAGGTACTGCCCACCGATCTGGTCGAGCCGGCACCGGAACCCGATGTGGCCGTGGTGACGCCGGCGAGCGAAGCCAAGCCCGCGGTGTACGTGGGCGGCATGCTCGTCGAGGACGACGACGACCTTGACGACGATCTCGGCGGCGCTCGCGACCCGGAGTTCTACGGCCAGATCGCCGAGAGTGAACCGGAGCTTCCGGGACTGACCGACGAGGCGCTGCGCCTGCTGGAGCTCGCCCGCGAGAAGATGGCCGCCGCGGATGCCGACAATCCGCCGGTTCCGATTGTGCCCCTTGCCGTTTCGGGCTTCCTGACCTCTCGTAAGCGGGCGACCGCGGCAGAACTGGCGGACTGGGTCGACAGCCCCGAGGGCCGCGCGTCGTCGCTGGAGTCGATCGGCCGCTCGCTGTCGCGGCGCAACCACGGACGGTCCCGCGCCGTGGTACTCGCCCATGACCACGACGAAGCGGTCAAGGGTCTGCGCGCCATCGCCGACGGCAAGCCGAACCCGATCGTGATCAGCTCCGACGGCCCGGTCACCAACGGGCCGGTGTGGGTGCTCGCAGGATTCGGTGCCCAGCACCGCAAGATGGCCAAGAGCCTGTATCTGCGCGACGAGATCTTCGCCGAGTGGATCAACAAGGTGGACAGCCTGATCCAGGACGAGCGCGGGCATTCGATCCTCGAGCTGATCCTCGACGATGCGATCGACTACTCCGACGAGACCACCGAGCTCCCGATCGAGAAGGTGCAGCTGGTCATCTTCGCGATCCAGGTCGCGCTCGGAGAGCTACTCAAGGCGCACGGGGCGAAACCCGGTGCGCTGATCGGCCAGTCGCTGGGCGAGGCGGCCGCCGCCTACTTCGCCGGCGGCCTGTCGCTGGAGGATGCGACCCGCACCATCTGCTCGCGCGCCCACCTGATGGGCGAGGGCGAGGCGATGCTGTTCGGCGAGTACATCCGGCTGATGGCGCTGGTGGAGTACTCGGCTCAGGAGATCGAGACGGTCTTCTCAGACTTCAAGAACCTCGAGGTCTGCGTCTACGCCGCGCCGAGCCAGACGGTCATCGGCGGCCCGCCGGACCAGGTGGACGCGATCATCGCCCGGGCGGAATCGGAGGGCAAGTTCGCCCGCAAGTTCCAGACCAAGGGCGCCAGCCACACCTCGCAGATGGATCCGCTGCTCGGCGAGCTCGCCGCCGAACTGCAGGGCATCGAGGCGCATCCGCTGCAGGTCCCGTACTACTCGACGGTGCACGAGGGCAGCCTCATCCGTGCCGGGTCGGACGCGATTCACGATGTCGACTACTGGAAGAAGGGGTTGCGCCACAGCGTCTACTTCACGCACGGCATCCGCAACGCCGTGGACAACGGTCACACCACGTTCCTGGAGCTGGCGCCGAATCCGGTGGCGCTCATGCAGGTTGGGCTGACCACGGCTGACGCCGGTCTGCATGACGCGCAGCTGATCCCGACGCTGGCCCGCAAGCAGGACGAGGTCGATTCGATGACCTCGGCGATGGCGCACCTGTTCGTGCACGGTCACGATCTGGACTTCCGCACCCTGTTCTCGCGCGCGTCGAGCGCCGAGGACTACGCGGATATCCCGCCGACGCGTTTCAAGCGCAAGCCGCACTGGCTCGAGGTCAACTTCGGCGGCGGCAACTCGACCGTCATGCCGGGCAGCCATGTCGCCACCCCGGACGGCAGGCATGTGTGGGAGTACGCCGGTCGCGGCACCACCGATCTGGCGGCGTTAGTGAAAGCGGCTGCGGCAGAGGTTCTTCCGGATGCCTCGCTGACCGCGTCGGAGCAGCGCGCGGCGCCTGCCGAGGGCTCTCGGTTGGTGACCACGCTGACCCGCCACCCCGGCGGCGCCGGCGTGCAGGTGCACGCTCGTATCGAGGAATCTTTCACGCTGGTCTACGACGCCATCGTGACCCGCGGTGGCCATCAAGCCGCGCTGCCGACGGCAGTCGGGGCGGGCACGATCGCCGAGATCGCAACAGCGACAACGGAAGCGGAGCCCGAGCAGACACCGGCATTCGAGGCGGACAACCTGACCGCAGGCGCGAACCTCGGTGCGGATTTCGCGAAGTGGTCGCCGGAGTCGGGTGAGACGATCGGTGAGCGCCTAGGCACGATCGTCGGCGCCGCGATGGGATATGAGCCCGAGGATCTCCCGTGGGAGGTACCGCTCATCGAGCTCGGTCTCGATTCTCTGATGGCAGTGCGCATCAAGAACCGGGTGGAATACGACTTCGACCTGCCGCCGATCCAGCTGACCGCCGTGCGCGACGCCAACCTGTACGCCGTTGAGAAGCTCATCGCGTACGCGGTCGAGAACCGCGACCAGGTCGACCAGCTGGCCGAGGCGCAGAAGGGCAAGACCGCCGAGGAGATCGCCGCCGAGCAGGCCGAGATGATGGGCGGTGCCAGCACGGTCGCCGAGCTGGAGGCCAAGCTGGCCGAGGCCGGTCATCCGATCGCCGCGGACCAGACCGGCACTGCGGACCAGACCGGCACCGTGGACGAGGCCGACCAGACGGCGGTCGCCGCGGGAAGCGAAGCGGCCCCGGCCGTTTCCGAACCGGGAAGCATCCCGCCGCCTCCCACGGACCCCAGCGGTCCCTCCGGTCCGGCGAAGTCCAGCGCGGCCGGCCTTGCCGCGCAGGTGCTGACGCAGGAGGCGGTCACCGAGGCGCTCGGCGCCGACGTCCCACCGCGCGATGCGGCCGAGCGCGTCACGTTCGCCACGTGGGCGATCGTGACCGGCAAGTCGCCGGGCGGCATCTTCAACGAGCTGCCGACGATCGCCGACGACGTCGCCGAGAAGATGGCCCAGCGCCTCTCCGAGCGCGCCGACGGGACCATCACCGCCGAGCAGGTGAAGTCCGCTCGCACCATCCAGGATCTGTCGGTCGCCGTGCGCGACGAGATGGACGCCGGTGAGCTCGACGGGTTCGTCCGCACCATCCGGGCCCGCAAGGAGGGCTCCGACCGCATCCCGGTGTTCGTGTTCCATCCCGCCGGCGGATCGACCGTGGTCTACGAGCCGCTGCTGAAGCGGCTTCCGCCGGACACCCCGATGTACGGCTTCGAGCGGGTCGAGGGCTCGGTCGAGGAACGGGCCGCCGAGTACCTGCCGAAGCTGCGCGAGATCCAGGGCGACGGCCCCTACATCCTGGTCGGGTGGTCGCTGGGTGGCGCACTCGCGTACGCCTGCGCGATCGGGCTCAAGCGTGAGGGCGCCGACGTCCGGTTCGTCGGGCTGATCGACATGGTGCGTCCCGGCGAGGAGATCCCGCAGACGCAGGAGGAGACGCGGGCCCGCTGGGATCGCTACGCGCTGTTCGCCCAGCGCACCTTCAATGTCGAGGTGCCGCCGATCCCGTACGAGGAGCTGGAGGCTCTCGACGACGCGGGCCAGGTGAAGTTCATCCTCGACGCCGTCAAGGAGAGCGGGGTCGACATCCCCGGCGGCATCATCGAGCACCAGCGCACGTCCTATCTGGACAACCGCCTGCTCGAGACGGCGGAGATCCAGCCGTACGACGGCCACGTCACCCTTTACATGGCCGACCGCTACCACGACGACGCGATCTTCTTCGAGCCGCGCTACGCCATCCGCCAGCCCGACGGCGGCTGGGGTGAATTCGTCGAGGATCTGGAGATCGTGCCCATCGGGGGCGAGCACATTCAGGCCATCGACGAGCCGTACATTGCCAAGGTGGGCGCCCACATGAGCCAGGCGATCAACGCCATCGAGGCCGAGAGCGAGAGCAAGTGACCGACGTATCTCCCACCGACCACCCGGCGCGAACGACTGCCGAACTCCTCGCCGAACTGCGCGAGAAGCTGGAGCTGGCCAAAGAACCGGGCGGTGAGAAAGCAGTCGCCAAACGGGCGAAGAAGGGGATCCCGAGCGCGCGGGAGCGCATCCACGCGCTGTTGGACCCGGGCAGCTTCCTGGAGATCGGTGCGCTCGCCAAGACCCCTGGTGATCCCGAGGCGCTCTACGGCGACGGTGTGGTCACCGGCCACGGCACCATCAACGGCCGCCCGGTCGGCGTGTTCAGCCACGACCAGACGGTGTTCCAGGGCTCGGTCGGTGAGATGTTCGGCCGCAAGGTCGCCCGCCTGATGGAGTGGGTGGCCATGGTCGGCTGCCCGATCATCGGCATCAACGACTCCGCGGGCGCCCGCATCCAGGACACTGCGACTTCGCTGGCCTGGTACGCGGAGTTGGGCCGCCGCCACGAGTTACTGCGCGGCCTGGTGCCCGAGATCTCGTTGATCTTCGGCAAGTGCGCGGGCGGTGCCGTCTATTCGCCGATCCAGACGGACCTCGTCGTGGCGGTGCGCGACCAGGGCTACATGTTCGTCACCGGCCCCGACGTCATCAAGGACGTCACGGGCGAGGACGTCACGCTCGACGAACTCGGTGGCGCGGACGCGCAGGCGCGCTACGGCAACATCCACCAGGTCGTCGAATCCGAGGCCGCGGCGTTCCAGTACGTGCGCGACTACCTCAGCTTCCTGCCGGGCAACACGTTCGACGATCCGCCGATCGTCAACCCTGGGCTGGAGCCGGAGGTCACCCCGCACGACCTCGAGCTCGATGCGATCGTGCCGGACGCCGACAACCAGGCCTACGACATGATGGAGATCTTGCTGCGGATCTTCGACGACGGCGACGTCTTCCAGGTCGGCGAGCAGTCCGGACCGGCGATCATCACCGCGTTCGCCCGGGTGGACGGCCGTCCCGTCGGCATCCTCGCCAACCAGCCGATGTACATGTCGGGCGCGATCGACAACGAGGCATCCGACAAGGCGGCCCGCTTCGTCCGGTTCTGCGACTCGTTCAACACTCCGCTGGTGTTCGTCGTGGACACCCCCGGCTTCATGCCCGGTGTGGAGCAGGAGAAGGGCGGCATCATCAAGCGCGGCGGCCGCTTCCTCAACGCCGTCGTCGAGGCCGACGTGCCGAAGGTGACGATCACGATCCGCAAGTCCTATGGCGGCGCGTACGCCGTGATGGGATCCAAGCAGCTGACGTCGGACTTCAACTTCGCCTGGCCGACCGCCCGCATCGCGGTGATCGGCGCCGAAGGTGCGGCCCAGCTTCTGGTCAAGAGGTTCCCCGATCCGACCGCCCCCGAGGTGCAGAAGATCCGTGCCGACTTCATCGAGGGCTACAACACGAGCCTGGCCACGCCGTGGATCGCCGCTGAGCGAGGTTTCATCGATGGTGTCATCGAGCCGCATCAGACCCGGCTGCTGCTGCGCAACTGCATGCGACTGCTGCGGGACAAGCAGATCAACCGCGTGCAGCGTAAGCACGGCCTGACGCCCATCTAGCGAAGGACTTTCCTCGATTTCTTGATTTGCGGTAATCCGGCGTAAGCCGAACGTCTGATTTGCTTCGTCAGGACCACCGAGTCGGGTGACGGCGTGGTAAAAATCGTTGTCTCGCTGCTGCCGGGACCTGCCGGGGCCTCCTCGGCAAACGCTGATCAAGATCTGGGGGTATTTCGCGGGTGTCCAACTATGAGTTGACGAGGTCTCGGGCAAGTTCATCCACGAGGCCGCGCGGCCGGCACCGAGCGAAGACGACGCACCGTCGAGAGCCCTACGCATGGCTGGGAGCCGGCGCAGTCACGTTTGGCCTCGGCATCGCGGTGGTGACGGGATGTGGTGTGGCCAGCGCCGAAGACTCGCCGTCGGATTCCACGTCGGAGACCAATTCCTCGCCGACGTCCTCGCCGGAGGTACGACAAAGCCACAAGAGCGCAGCGGAATCAGATGATTCAGAGGACGTAGACGCTGACGATCCCGACGCCGAGGTTGAAGGTGAGGTCAACCTGGAGTCTCGGACAGAGGTCAACGCGGCGGTCGACGACGAGGAATCCGTTACCTTCGACGACGAGGAGGCTGCAGACGCCGAGTCCGCCAGCGAAGACGTGGGACTCGCAACGGTCTCGGTCGAGGGGACCTCGGAGTACGCGTCCGCGGCGGATCTGCTCGACGAACCCGCTTCGCCAACCGTTGTTGCTGCAAATGTACTGACCGCTGGTGCGGCGCGCGCCAAGTTCGCTAGCGAGGCTCCCGGGCGGAAAGTGGACGAGGACACATCCGCGGGGGCGGTCGCTGCGACCGTAGCGTCCGCCGGAACACCGGACCCGTCAGTTATCACGACCGTCACCGATGTTGGCTCCCCGAGCAGTGTGACGGTGAGTCCCGACGGCACGCGCGTGTATGTGATCAGCTATGACTACGCGTCGCAAAAGGCCGTTCTGTCGGTGGTCGACACCGCCACAAACACCACCGTTGGTCTACCGATACCGTTGAGCGGGTTGGGATTCGGGCTAGGGGTGAGCCCGGACGGTAGACGCGTATATGCCACGAACTATCACGACGGCACGATCAACGGCGGCTCACTGTCGGTCATCGACGTCGCCACCGGTACCGCCGTCGGCACACCGATCAGCTTCGAGGGCATGGTCGGTGACGTCGTTGTCAGCCGTGACGGTTCGCGCGTTTACGTGGCAAAAATTACCGACTTCAGGACGGGAAAGTACGGCGTGGCGGTGGTCGACACCGCAACCAACAAGCTGGTCAAGACAATCGAGCTCCCGCATCCGGCACTGGCCATGGCGGCCAGCGGAGACGGCTCCCGCCTATATGTGACCGGGACCGTCATCGGGACATACGGCGCCGGCGTCGTGTCGGTGATCAACACGAGCACCAACTCCGTCATCGGCACCCCGATCTCCGTGGGTTGGGATCCCGAGGGTGTGGCGGTCAGCCCCGACGGCTCGAGGCTTTACGTGCCCACCCGCGGAACCTTCGACAACACCTCCGGCGAGTTGGTGGGCCGAGGGGTTTGGGTCATAGACACGGCCACTCGGACTGTGGTCGGTGCGCCGATCGAGCTGGGGGCCTTTACGCCGTGGGAAGCGGTTGTGAGCCCTGACGGGTCACGTGTCTACGTGGTCGGGGACGACGGGACCACCGGCGGCGTCTGGGTTATCGACACCGCGACGAAGACGATCGTCAACACCGTGCTGTCCGGCGTCGGCACGTACCCGACTGACATCATCGTCAGCCCGAACGGCACCCATCTGTACGTCATCGGCAGTGCCGGTCTCGTTGTGCTCGATGCGGGCGTTTCCCACGGTGAGGAACCAGAGGAGCCGCAGGAACCGGAAGAGCCCGAGGAGCCGCAGGAGCCGGAGGAGCCGGAGGAGCCGGAGGAGCCCAGCGTCGAAGAGAAGATAGAGACGATATGGGAGGGTTTTACGTTCTGGGCCGGCTTCATTCCCGGCGTGGGAAGTCTGCTCAACGCGGCTAGCCTGGTGATCGATCTGGGACAGGCGGTCAACGCCTGGAACAAGAGAGATGCCGACGATTTCACCGAAGAGATCGGGGATATCGTCAACGACTTGATCGGCCTGATTCCGTTCGGGCGACAGCTGACGAAGATCAATAAGGTTTTCGGTGACGCTGTGGCAAACGTTGGTGGTTCGATCGCTGACTGGATAATCGACACCTGGTGGGAGCGGCGAGCGAGAACCGTGCTTGTCAACGTGTGAGGGAGTGGCCGGTTCCGCGGAAACGCCGGGGCTGGCTCACTAACCGACGGTCGGTGCGATTGAATAGGGCCTGTGTCGACTGACTTCACCGGGCTGAGGCGGGATGCCCCGCTCGGCGATTCACGATTGGACCTGTGCGATCTGTTCGTGTTCGAGTCGCCGAACGACTCCGCGCGGACCACGCTGATCCTGACGGCGAACCCGAAGGCCGACGCGTTGTATCCCGGTGCGGTCTACCGCATCGGCATCGACAACGACGGCGATCTGCGCAACGACATCGCGTTCAACTTCGTATTCTCTGAGGTGGTGGACGGTCGGCAGCGGGTCGACGTCCGGCTCGGTCTTCAGGCCGAGGCGCGCGTCGACTCCGCGTCGGGGTCGGAGATCTTCGGCGGCGTCGAGGTGTCCTTCGACGACGAGCCGCACGTCTGGCGGTCCCGCGGCGGCGCGTTCGTGTTCTTCGCCGGAGCGCGCAGCGATCCGTCGTTTCCGGACTCCAACGTCATCGCGATGGCCGTGGAATTGCCCACCACCTATCTCGGCGCCGAGCCCGACGTGCGCCTGTGGGCCCGTTGCAGTCTGGTCAAGGACGGCAAATGGGTGCACGCCGACCGCGCCGCCCACCCGTGGATCAGCGGGTTCTTCGGCACCGATGACGAACTTGCCGAATTCAGTTCCGGAGAGCCGAACCGGGACCAGGCGCACTGGATGGGCCATCTCATCGAGCTGATGGCCGAGACCGGTGGCTACTCCAGGAACGAGGCGATCGATGCGATCGAGTCCGAGGGCACGCTGCCGGACGTGTTGACCTACAACCCGTCCAAGCCGGCCCGGTATCCGAACGGCCGCGCGCTGACCGACGACGTCGCCGATTTCCGGTCCAAGTTCCTGACCAACGGGAAGAAGGGACTGCCGGGTTTCCACGCGCCGTCCGGTCTGCTCCCCGAGTTCCCCTACCTCGCTCCGCCGCGTTGATATGCCGTTGAGCGACGGCGAGGTGATCTCGGGTTACACGATCTCGCGGATGTTGGGTTCCGGCGGCATGGGCGAGGTCTATCTGGCCAAGCACCCGAGGCTGCCCCGCTACGACGCGCTCAAGGTGCTGTCGGCGGCAGTGTCGACCGACAGCGAGTATCGCGAGCGGTTCAACAGGGAGGCCGACATCGCGGCGTCGCTGTGGCACCCGCACATCGTCCAGGTGCACGACCGTGGGGAATTCGAAGGCCGGCTGTGGATCTCGATGGACCATGTCGAGGGAACCGATGCGGCGCGTCTTCTTGCCGAGAGGTATCCGAACGGCATGCCGCCGGCGTTGGTGATCCGGCTGGTCATCGCCGTCGGGGAGGCGCTCGACTACGCTCATCAGCGCGGGCTGCTGCACCGTGACGTCAAGCCCGCGAACATCCTGATCGCCGACCCGGAGACCGAGAACGAGCGGATCATGCTGGCGGATTTCGGGATCGCCCGCCGCGTGGGGGAGGTCAGCGCGCTCACCGGAACGAACATGACGGTGGGCACGGTGGCGTATTCGGCGCCCGAACAGCTGACCGCCGATGAGGGTATCGACGGCCGCGCCGATCAATATGCGTTGGCCGCCACCGCTTTTCAATTGCTGACCGGGACTCCGCCGTTCCAGCATTCCAATCCGGCTATCGTGATCAGCCAGCACCTCACCGCCCAGCCTCCGTCGATCGCGGTGCACCGGCCCGAATTGTCGGGCCTGGGCCAGGCTTTCGAGAAGGCGCTGGCGAAGTCGCCGGCGGACCGGTTCGACAGGTGTGTGGATTTCGCGCGCGCGCTGGCCAACCGCAGTGCGGCGATCCAGCAGGGTGCACTCGACGACCCGGACGCGACACGGCACGCGGGTGCCGCCGCGGCCCCTCGGCACGCCAAGGCACCGTCGAAGTCGGGGGCGGCCTCCAGCAGGGCCCGGGGTCGCATCCTGGTCGTCGCGGCGCTCGTTCTGTCCCTGGTGGCCGTCGCTGCGGTCGTCCTGCTCGCGGTGTTCGAGAAAGACGAAATCCGTTCGGAAGCAAAGGAGCCCACGTCCAGTGCGGCGCCGTCGGGGGCGGTCGCGCTGCCGGTCGTGGTGGTCGGCGCGGACTGTGCGACCCTCGGTGGGGCGGGCATCACCGAAAGCGGTGAGCCGGCCTACTGTGCCCGGCTGGCGTCGTCCGGTGAACCGCTGTGGTCGCTCTACCCGGGCGAGATTCCGCACCCGAGCAGCACCCCCGCACCGGTGGAGGGTTCACCGCCACCGGATACGCCGGTGCTGGTGTGCATGGAGCAGACGGGGCAGAACCAGGCCGACTGCCACGACGACATCCTGCAGGAGAACACCGATCCCAGCGCCAACGACAACCAGCAGTCCACGGGCTAGATCGCGGGCAGTCCCAGCCAGTCGTCGACGATGAACTCGTCTCCGCGCGCGACCACAGTCGCACCGCCGGGCCCTGGGTAGTGCGCGGGGATCACTGCGGCGCGGCGCCGCGCCGCCTCGGTCAGGACGCGGTTGCGGGTGACCGCGGCCTCGTGGGGATTCTCGTCGAACGCGCACGGATCGTCGGGGCGCGGCAACTGGATGGGGCAGTGGGTGAGGTCGCCGACGAACACCGCGGGCACTCCGGCATCCAGCCACACCACCGAGGATCCCGGCGTGTGGCCCGCGGCGGGACGCAGCCACAGCGATTCGCTGACCTGGTGATCGCCTGAGTAGAGCTCCATCTGCGATTCGACCGGAATGATGCTGTCGGCGAACACAATCCGCATCTGTTCCCGGTCACCGGCGCCGCCGGGGGCGAAGTGCCGGTAGTCCAGCTCGGGCATCAGGTAGCGGGCATTGGGAAACGTCGGCACCCAGGTGCCATGGACCAGGCGCGTGTTCCATCCGACGTGATCGGTGTGCACGTGGGTGTTGATGACGACGTCGACATCCTCGGGTCGCGCACCGGCACCGGCCAGCGCATCGAGAAACCCTGTGTCGAGGTGATCCAGCGGTGGCATGTGCGGGCGGTCGCGGTCGTTGCCGACGCCGGTGTCGACCAGCACGGTCAGCCCGTCGACCCGCAGCACCCACGTTTGCATCACGATCTTCCACTCGTCGGCGCCGCGGTCCCAGAACAGCGGTTCGAGCAGTTCTGCGTTGTCCCGCCAGGCTTCTGGTGGCGTCTCACCGAACAGCGCCGTCCGAAGCTGGATTCGCGTCTCGACCACCCGCGACAGCACGGCGCGGCCGAGCCTCACCGAATCGCTCACGGCTGGAAGCGCATCGACCCGGGTGAGTAGAGCCCCGAATGCGTGGTCTCGCCGAGCTGGATCTGCGCCGGTTCGGCGTCGACGATCGTGTCGAAGCGGCGCAGCGAACCCCAGTCCTGGCCCCAGTCGTTGGACAGGTAGGTCGACATCACCGACGCGCGCAACAACAGGTCGGTGATCCCGAGCAGGCCGCCGTTGATGCCGTCCTGCCAGGTGTCGGTGCTCTGCAGCTTGGCGTAGTAGTCCGGCGAGATGCGGAACTTGGGGATATCGGTGACGCCGTTGGCGTGCAGCATCGGCTGCTGGCAGGGGAACGCCAGCCCGACCGCCCAGTCCATCAGCACAGGCTCGGTGGAGCCGATGTACTCCTGCACGGATCGGACCTCGGGAACCCGCGGCGGCGTCACCGCGATCCAATCACCCTGTCCCAGAGACAGATCCTCGGCGATCACCCGCACCGCGACGGCGTCGTCAGGGATCTGTGAGCGCGGGTAGCGAAGGTTGCGCCACGACGGGGTGGGGCCGATGTCGAAGGGAGTGACGCGGCCAGCGGGCGCCGGGGTGCCGTCGGGGCCGCGGGTGGCGTATTCGAGCTCGACGGTCTGCCCGGTGGTGACGTTGTTGGCGACGCTGGTACCCGTGATGGTGCCTGCCGCGGTGATGGTCACGAGCGGGTGCGCCTCGTCGGCGGGTGGCAGTTCGTACCACGCCGACGCTAGGCGGCTCTCCTGTTGCGCCTCCGTGGAATACGTGCCTGCGACCGGGACGCGGGCGGGATCGAGGCCGTAGGGCAGCGGCACTGTCGAGCCGTTGATGCCGGGCCGTGACAGCTTGATCGGCCGGTTCCAGTCGTAGTCGGTGCCCGGCTGCGGGTTGTTGAGCCGGATCGCCTCGGCGATGATCCGGTCGGGAACACCGTTGGGGGAGAAGCCCGTCGGGTCGGTCCCGCCGAGCGGCCCGAGGGGGCCGTACCGTCCGGGTGCCGGCGTGAGGAAGCCGTCGTTGGAGTCGGGTTCGACGAGGACGTCGTCGGCGAGGCCGCAACCGCCGGCCAGCGCGCGGATGTTGGCCCAGCCGTTGGAGTAGGTCGGGTACTGGCGCACGACGCCGATCGCCATCGACGCCACCATGAACAGCACCATGAATCCGGCGGCGATCGGGATGGGTGCCGCGGTGAGCACGTCGACGACGCGTGACTGCTGCTTGTTGCGCAGATGTAGCCAGAAGGCCCACAGCGCGGTGATGCCGCACAGCACGAAGAACACCGCGCTTGCGGTCACCCCGCCCAGTTGCGGCACCGAATTGTTGAAGGGCGCACCGAAGTTGGAGACGTACCACCAGCCGTTGGTGGAGGCGAAACACATTGCAAGGACGAACATCACCCCGGACAGGAACGCCATCCTGTTGCGCGCGGACCTCAGCACCAGCGGTGACACCAGGACCGTCGCCAAC
Organism: Mycolicibacterium iranicum; assembly: GCF_002101705.1. Taxonomy (GTDB): domain Bacteria; phylum Actinomycetota; class Actinomycetes; order Mycobacteriales; family Mycobacteriaceae; genus Mycobacterium; species Mycobacterium iranicum. The sequence continues at coordinate 44,195 of NZ_LQPC01000045.1, forward strand.
GCGGCCATCGCGCCGCCGACCGCGGCGAACAGGCCGAAGTGGTGGATCCACTTGGTGGGGGTGAACATCAGGAAGAAGATGGTGGCGAAGATGACGCCCATCAACCGCCACGCGGGCCCGCGGGCAACACCGGGAACGCGCTTGCGCCGCAACATGATGAACAGCGACGAGAACAGGCACAGCGCAGTGAACAGGAACGCCACCCGGCGGGCGATCGCGCCGTCGGTGGTCGGAAGGATGAGGTAGTAGTAGCGCAGATTCTCGGTCCACCACTCCTGGCTCGGGCCGATCGCGGTGCGAATCTTGGTCGCTTCCAACACCGTTGCCATGGTCTGGTCGGCGAACACCACGGCCAGGATCACGGTGCCTGCCGCGAGCAGCGGTGCGAGCAGCGGCCACAATCCGACGCTTTGCCTTCGTCTCATCACGATCCGCAGAATCGGACGTCCGCCGGCGACCAGCGCGGCGACCGCGATCAGCCCGGTCGGTTGGATGCCGAGCGTGAACGCGGCGGTGGTGATGGCGAGCGCGGCGGGTGTGAGCCGGCCCGAGGTCACCGCCCGCTCGATCAGCACGTAGGTGATCAGCGCCCCGGTGGCGATCTGACCTTCGGGGCGCAGCCCGTTGTTGAACGGCATCCACGCGCCCAGCAGCACCAGGCCCGCAGCCCACAGGGCGGGGCGGCTGGCGATCACGGCGGGCCCGAGTCGGGGGAGCACCTCGCGGGAGAGCAGCAGCCAGCACACCACCGCGCAGACCATGTCGGGCAGCCGTATCCAGAGGCTGGCGGTGCTCACATGGGTCATCAGGGCCAGCAGGTTGTAGTACCAGCCGAACGGGTCCTCGGGGCTGCCGAACCAGCGGAAGTAGTTCGACATGTAGCCCGCATGGTCGGCGACGCGGGCCATCTGCAGGATGTAGCCGTCGTCGGAGGAGTTCGCTCCGATGACGTACCAGATCGCGAACCCGCCGAGCACCGTCACGTCCACGGCGGTCAACGTCCGCCAGCGCGTCGGGATCAGGCGGTGCATCCGCCTGCCGTCGAGCCGGTCGAGGCGCCACAGCGCGAGCAGCGCGATGACGGTGCACACGATGGAGATCAGGATCGCGGCGAGCTTGAGTGCGGTCGGGTGCGTGGTGAACCGGGTGTCGATGTCGGCGGAGAACGACAGTCCCGGCGGGGCAGGGCCGACGAGATCTGTGAAGACGCCGACGATGGCGGGCCGCAGGTTCGGGTCGGCGTACCCGGTGCGCTGCGGGGTGCCGTCGTCCTGGGTCAGGCCCACGAATTCGGCGTAGGTCCCCTCCATGGTGGACGTGATGCGCAGGTCGGAACATCCGGCGGCCCGCTCACGTTCGATGCTGGCGACGACGACGTTGCGCACGATCACGTCCACGCGCTCTTCGCTGACGGTGACCAGCATCGCGTTCAGCGCGGCGTCGCGACCCTGCTCGGGTGCGGTGCCGAGGATCAGTCCGCCGTCGGCGGGCATGTCGCCGACGCCGCTGCACGGGATCGTCGCCTCAAGGCTGACCGGAGCCTGCGAGATCAGCGGCGCGGTGACGTTCGCGAACTGCCCGTTCTGCGGCCAGTTCAGCGTCGCCGTGGTCTGGGTGACCGGCAGCAGCGGGACGGCGACCGCGGCCACGAAGCCGAGCAGGCCGGCGATCGTTGCGACCAGGCGCGCAATCCTTACGTCGCTCGCACGCTCGTTCACGGCTCCTGCGACTTTGCTGCCGTTCTCTTCGTTCACGGCTCCTGCGACTTTGCTGCCGTTCTCTTCGTTCACGGCAGGGCCCGGATCGGTCCGCCGCGGCTCCAGCCGAACACTCGTGTCGACCCTTCCTCGATCACCGCGTCGGGTGCCTCGTCTGCGGGCACCACACGCAGGTAGCGCTCCAGCGATCCCCAGTCGCGGTACCAGTCCCCGTCCAGGTAGGTCGGGATGGACTCGGTCCGCAGCAGCGACTGGATGAACAGGAACGGCCCGCCGTCCTCGGCGGCCTGCCACTGGTTCGACGACACCACGATCTGCTTGAAGTTCGGCATGATCCGGTACTGCGGCAGCTCGGCCACCCCGAGGTGCTCGGCGAACGGGCGTTGGCACGGGAAGTTCGCGGCGGTGGCGATGTCCATCAGGACCGGGGTGTCGCGGCCCAGGAACTCGCCGGCGGTCTGCAGCACGGGCACGCGCGGGGGTGTGAACCCGAACCACTGGTCCTCGGACAGGTTCGGGTCGTCGGCGACGATGCGCGCCACGTTGGCCTCCGGCGGTGCCGTGGACAGTGGGAAACGCAGATTGCGCCACGCCTTCTGCTGGAAGATGTCGATCGGGTCGACCTGGTTGAGCTCCTGGTAGGACCCGTCCGGGCGGTGCACGCCCCACTGCAGTTTCAGCGACTGCCCGTAGTTGAACGAACCGTCCTCGTTGTACCACCAGATCGCGCCCGCCGCGGCGACGGCGACGATGGGCCGGTCGGGGCTGCGGGGCGGCAGTTGGTACCACGCCGACGTCGCTTTGGCGGCCACGGTGTTCTCGTCCCAGCTGCCCATCACGGGGGTGGTGGTTGGGTCGAGCCCGAACGGCAGGAACACCCGCGAGCCGTTGACGCCTTCGGGGCCGTATCCGCCGCCGGTGCCCGCCGCGTAGCCGACGCCGATGTTCGGTTTGTCGACCGGTCCGTCGGAGTTGACGGTGCCCGGGTTGGCGGCCACGGGTTCGGCGGGCTCGAGGGTGTCGCTGACGCCGTTGGGGGTGAAGCCGACAGGGTCCTCGCCGCCGAGGGGGCCGTACTCGCCGAACCGCTGGCCCGGGACGGGTGCCAGCATGCCCGCGTTGGTGTCGGCCTCGACGAGGACGTCGTCGGCCATCGCGCAGCCGGAGCCCCGCAATGCGTTGATGTTGGCAGACCCCGTCGTATAGATGGGGTAGCGCCCGGCGGTGGCCTTCAGCATCGATCCGAGCTCGAGCACCACCATGATCACCGCGACGACGAGCAGCGGGGTGGAGGCCAGCGCCCGGTTTCGGCCGGTGTCGGCGACCTCGGTGTGTCCGGCGTAGTCCATGCGGAAGTGCAGCCAGCCCGCCAGCAGGCCGCACGCGATGGCCAGCACCAGGAAGATCGTCGTCACCGGGTAGCCGACGATCACAGGCTGCTTGTCGAACCACGGCACGCCGTAGTTGCCGGTGTAGAACCAGCCGTTGATGCCCGAGGTCGCCCACGCGAGCACGAACAGCAGCGCCGTCACGTACAGCGCGAGGTTGCGTCGGCTGTGCAGGCCGACGCGCGCGAACGCGAACGCGGTAACGGCGCCGAGCACGCCGGCAAGGCCGGCGAACGCACCGAACTGCACCGCCCATTTGGTCGGTGTCAGGGTCAGCAACAGCAGCCCGATCGCGGTGGCGCCGACGAGCCGCCACACCGGACCGTTGACGGCGCCGGGAACGCTGCCGCGGCGCAGCAGCACCGCGATCACGCCAAACAGGCAGAGCATCAGGATCAGCACCGAGAAGCGCCGGGTGAGGGAGCCGTCGACGCTGTCTTCGACGGTGAGGTAGTAGTAGCGCAGGAATTCCTGGTACCAGGGCACGGTCGGTCCGACGACGTACTTGATGCGCACGGACTCGGCGACGGTGGCCAGGGTCTGGTCGCGGAACACGACGACGAAGACGAGGGAGGCGGCCGCCGCGAACGGGGCGAGTGCCGACATCAGACCGTCGGCCGCACGGCGCACGGAGACGATGTGCGTCACCCCACGCCCCCCGACGAGCAGCGGCGCCACGGCGACGAGGCCCTGCGGGGCCAGCGTAACGGAGAAGACGGCGACGACGATCGCGACCGCGAACGGCCACAGGAGGCGCGTGCGCAACGTCGTCTCGGTGAGCATCCAGACCGCGACGACGGCGAACGCGATCAAAGGCTCGGGCCGAAGACCGTTGTTGAACGGCAGCCATGCCGCGAGGAAGACCGCACCTGCGGTGAGCACTGTGACGCGGTTGGCAGACAGCCGCCTGCCGAGCCGGGGCAGCATGCAGCGCGACAGGATCAGCCAGGTCCCTATCGCCGCGGCTGTGGCGGGCAGTCGCAGCCAGACGCTTGCGGTGCTGATGGACGCCATATTCGCGAGGACGCTCTGGTACCAGTCGAACGGCGCCTCCGAGGCGCCGAAGTACCGGTAGTAGTTGGCGATGTAGCCCGCCTCGTCGGATACGCGGGCGATCGTGGTGTTGTAGCCGTCGTCGGACGACGGTGCGCCCACCACGTGCCAGATGAGCAGGCTGCCGATGACGGCGGCGTCGGTGAGCCACGTCCACAGTCCGGCGCGGCTGCGGCGCCTAACCTCGCGCGGTACGCGTCGGCTGCAGGCCCGGTCGAGCATCGCGAGCGCGACGATGGAAGCGACGACGCAGATCACCCCGAGCACCATCACGGCCAGCTTCAGCACGGTCGGGGTGGTGATGAATCGGGTGTCGATGTCGATGCGGGCGTTCACCCCGGCATCAGGTGCCACCTCGAGGTCGGTGAACACCCCCGACACCTGCGGACGTTTGTCGGGTGCCAAGGTGCCGGTGGCGCCGGGGATGCCGACGAAGTCGGCGCCGACCGCGCCGACGTTGGCCCAGACCCGGAGTTCGCTGCAGGCACCCGAGTCCACCGCCTCGCGGGGCGCGACCGCGGCGACGGTGTCGCGGAACGCGACGTAGACGACGTCGGCGTTGGCGCGCACGAACAGCCCGTTGCGGCCGACGTCGATGCCGCCGGGCGGGTTGGTGGAGAACACCAGACCGCCGTCCTCGGGCAGCGTGGCGATGGCCGCGCAGGGGATCGTCACGTCGAGGGCGCGGGGCGCGCCCGAGACGAGCGGCGCGGTGATGTCGCTGACGAACCCGTCGGAGTTGACCGCTTGTGTCTGACTGTCGGGCCCGCCCGACTGTGGCCACATGATCGTGGCCGTCGTCTGCTTGACCGGGAGCAGCGGCGTGAGCCCGCACAGCACCAGCCCGGCGAGCCCCGCGATGACGGCGACGAGTCGGGCGGTCGGGGCAGGCACGAGGCTCGATGGTAGGCGACGTTCCTATGCCGACGGTCTCGGCGTGCCGGGTCTAGCTCAGGCGAAGTGGCGCGGGACTCCACAGTCCGCTGCGTTCTGCGGTGCCGAGATCCAGCCGGGCCGGTTCGGCGTCGGGATAGAACGGCACGAGCTGTTGCAGCGCACCCCAGTCGCGGAACCAGTCGTCCTTCAGATAGGTCGGCACGGTCACCGCGCGCAGCAGCAGCTCGGTGATGCCGAGCGGACCGCCGCCCAGGTAGTCCATCACCGGCGAGTTGGCTTCGGCGCCGAACCGGTCGGGCAGGATCCGCCACTTCGGCACCTCGACGACGCCGTTGCGGTGATTGAACGGGCGCTGGCACGGGAAGGCCAGCCCCACGAGCCAGTCCAGCAGAACCGGGTCGGTCGAACCGACGACGTCCTGGAGCGTGCGCAGTTCGGGGATGCGCGGTGGCGTGACGGCGATCCAGTGGTCGGGGCTCAGGTCGTCGTCGGTGGCGACCAGTCGGATCTGGGTCGCGTCGGACGGGATCGACGACAGCGGCGCCCGCAGGTTGCGCCACGCCGGTGCGGCGCCGACGTCGCCGAAGCTGAGGTTGCCCGACGGTTCGCCGTCGGGGCCGGCCCACTGCACGACAACCTCGCCCGGGTCGAAGCGTCCCGCCGCCGCGACGACGAGCAGCGAGTCGGATCGATCCTGCTCACTCCAGCTGGCAGGCAGCTGGTACCAGGCCGACCGCAGGAACGCGGGCTGCTGGGTGCCGCTGCGCCAGCTGCCCATCACCGGCGTGCGGGCGGGATCCAGGCCGTAGGGGAGGCGTGCTCGGGAGCCGTTGACGCCCGCAGCCGAAGTGGTGCCGCCTTCGGTGCCGGCCTCGCTGCCGGTGACGACGCCGCTGTCGCTGTCGGCGAAGTTGCCCGCGCCCGGCTCTTCGCTGACGGGGTCGGGAGAGACGTCCGACGGAATGCCGTTGGGGCTGAAGCCTTCCGCGGTGACGTCGCCGAGTGCCTCGCCGACGGGTACGTTGCGTGCGGGCGACAGAAGGCCGGCGTTGACGTCCTGTTCGACCAGGACGTCCTCGGCCATCCCGCAGGTCTTGCCGGTCAGTGCCTGCAGGTTGGACCGGCCGACGGTCCACGCCGGGTATTGGCCGACCATCGCCACGGTCAGCGACACCACCTCGAACATCACCAGGGCCCAGGTGGCGATCGCCAACGGCGACTGGGCGATCCGCTTCCACAGCGGCTGGGTGCCCGGTGGTGGTGGCTTGTCGCGGCCGGAGAAGTGCAACCATGCGGCGACCAGCAGTGCGACGGCCGACAGGCCCAGCAGCACCGTCATGAAGCCGAACTTCCACTCCGGGAAGGCATTTGACCACGGAACGCCGAAGTTGGAGACGTACCACCAGCCGTTGACCGTCGCGAACGACAATGCCGTCACGAACAGCACGGCGGCTGTAGAGACGGATCGGTTGCGCGGTGAGCGCATCGCCGCCGCGGAGATCGCGACGGCCGCCAGCGCGCCGATGGAGCCTGCCAGGCCGGCGAACACACCGAAGTGGTGGGTCCACTTCGTGGGCGTGAACATCATGGCGAGGAACGCGATGACGGTGATGCCGATGATGCGCAGTCCGGGACCGGCGGCCGTGCCGGGAATTCGGCCCTTGCGCAACGTCATCGCTACCGCGACGGCCAGGGAGAGTAGGACGGCGAGGACGGCGAACCGCCGTGCCACCGAACCGTCGGGGCTGGTCGTGAACAGCCGCGAATAGCGGACGTGTTCGTCGAACCAGGCCAGGCTCGGGCCTACGGCGGATTTGAAGCTGCTGGCCTGCAGCTCGCCCACCAGCGTCTGATCGCGGAAGATCAGGAAGATCGTGACCGTGCCCGCCGCGGCGATGGGCGCCAGCAGCGCGAGGTAACCGAAGCGCGAAGTATGGGCGGCCACAATGGTTTTCAGGGGTCCGATGGCGACCAGCAGCGCGCCGATGGCCGCGATGCCGGTCGGTCCGGAGAACAGTGTCAGCGCGCCGATGATGATGGCGACGGCGACGGGAAGCAGCCTGCTGGTCGCGACGCCGCGCTCCACCGAGCACCACGTCAGCAGGATGCCGAGGGCGATGATCGGTTCGGGACGCAGGCCGTTGTTGAGCGGAAGCCAGAACGCAAGGAACAGGCCCGCCGCCGTCCACGCCGCGGCGCGGCTGTGTTTGACCGACGAGCCGAGCCGTGGGATCACCTCGCGGCTGATGACCCACCAGCAGGCCAGCGCCATCAGCAGCGTCGGCAGCCGCATCCACACGCTGGTGGTGCTGACGTGCGCCCACAGCGCGAGCAGGTCGTAGTACCAGCCGAACGGCGCCTCGGGGGTGCCGAACCAGCGGTAGTAGTTGGCCATGTAGCCGGCGTTCTCGGAGACCCGCGCCATCGTGAGGATGTAGCCGTCGTCGGCGGTGTTGGCCCCGACGAAGTGCCACCACACCAGCACTGCCGTCACGAGCCCGTCCAGCGGGGACATCGACCACCAGCGGGGCGGCAGGAAGCGCTTGTGGCGTCGTCCGTCGGCGCTGTCCAGGACGTGCAGCGCACCGAGCGACACGATCGTCATCGCGACGCCGAGAATCATCGCGAGCAGCTTCAGCACCGTGGGCGAGCTGCTGTAGCGGGTGTCGATGGTGGCCGAGAACTCCAGGCCGGGGGGTGCGCGGCCGGACAGGTCGGTGAAGACGCCGACGATCTGGGGCCGGAAGTCGTATCCGCCGCGTTCGCCGCGCAGCGGCTCGCGCGGCTGAGCCGGGTTTTCTTGATCGTTGACGTCGGGTTCGGCCTGCAGGCCGACGAACTCGCCGGTCACCTTGTCGGCGTGCGCGGTGAAGCGCAACTCCTGACATTGCGGGCTGAGCACCTGGTCCAGGGGCGCGCTGACCACGGGGGTGTTGCGGACGATGACGAGCAGGTCGTTGTTGACGCGCTCGATGAGCAGGCCCCGATCGACGGCCTTGGGGGCCTGTTTGGGCACAGTGGACAGCAGCACGGTGCGGCCGGGCCGGTCCAGGCCCGCCGCGGCGCTGCACGGGATCGTGATGTCGAGATCGGTGGCGACGTAGCCGATGAGCGGGGCGTCGACGCTCTGAAGCACACCGTTCTGCGGCCAGTTCAGTTGCGCGGTGGTCTGGTTGACCGGGAGCAGCGGGGTGGCGACGGCCAGCACGGTACCGAGCAGCCCGGCGATGATCGCGATCAGGCGCGCGGTGCGGTGGTTCCTCGGCTGCTCGACCACGGGGCTAGATGGTAATTGGCTTGCGGATGGCCAGCACGAACGGTCCGACGGTGGACACGTCGAAGCGTGGATCGTCGAACAGCGCGTCGTCGAGGGCGACGTGGTATCGCCGCACGTTGGGCTGGTTGGGGTAGACGTCCTCGGCCAGGCGCAGCGTGTAGGTGTCGTTGGCGCCGCGACGCATCAGGAACACCGACGGCGGCTCCCACGGCATCGTGTCGAGCGCCTCGATGAACTGGTCGGCAGTGGTGAGCATCTGCCAACTCTCGATCGCGCCCGCGCGCTGGTCGAACTGCGCGAGCGGGTTGGCGTAGTGAGACGTCAGGCCCTGGAAGCCGTAGTACGGGTAGTAGGACAGGAAGCTGTAGTCGGCGGTCAGGACCACGGTCTCGTTGCGCGGCCGGCCGGTGATGTCCTGGATGCGGGCGTCGACCTCCCGGTAGTACTGCTCTGCCCCGGGTGGCCGCCGATCGGCTCGTTCGCCGTAGCCGTCGGTGTCGGTGTAGGCGACGACGATGTCGGGGCGCAGCACGTCGGGGATGTCCTGGGCGAAGGTGACGGCGCCTACCGAGCCGACCGCCGTGGCGACGGCGACGACGCGGCGCGCGTTGGGCTGGGTGACTCGGGCCGCGACCATGCGGGTGGCCTCGATGAAGCCGAACGCGCCCGCGGCGGCGAGCAGGATCGTCAGCGTGGGCTGCAGGCGGAACGACAGCAGCGTGGTGCCCACGAGTGTGGTCAGCATCGACAGCAGTGACCACGCGTAGACGGCGAGCACCGCGACGGCAAGCGCGCCTGCTCTTGTCGAGCTGCGCGCGCGGACCACCAGCCAGATCGTGCCGAGCATGCACAGCGCGCCCAGCAGGGTGAAGTCCATCATCGGGAAGGACAGTTCAGCGCCGTCTTTGGGGAGGTAGTGCTGTGCGGTGCCGGATTCGGCCGGGGTTCCGCGCGCCGCCGCGAGCAGGTACGGGGCCCAGGTGATGAGCATGATCAGCCCGGAGATGACGGCGATGACGGCCAGCCGCAGCAGCGGGTCCCAGTGCCGGCGGGCCGCGGCCAGCAGCACCGCCATGATTGCGAGGGTGAATGCGGCGTAGGCGAAGAGCAGTGTGTAGAACAGGCCCGCGATGCCGAGGAAGATGCCGGTGCCGATGACGGCGGCCCACCCGCCGGCGCGGGTGCGTCCGCCCAGCCCTGACCACGCGAGCACGAACACGGGCGGGAGCAGCACGGCGATGATGGCCGCGTACGGCTCGGCGGGGGAGTATGCCAGTGCCGCCGCCGCGGTGGTCGAGGCGACGACGAGCGCGTACTCGAAGCGAATCATGCTCGCCCACAGCACGAATGCGAGCGCGACGGCGATCGTGATCGAGATGATCGACCACGGTTTGAACATCTCCCAGGCGGGTGTGCCGGTGAGCGCCGAGAGCCGGCCGCCGATCCAGAACCAGCCGGCGGGGTAGAACGGCGGCAGGCCGATGTAGGTCATGTCGTGCAGGCCGGGCTGGTCGGCGAGGCGGGTCAGGTATTCGGTGCGGAATTGCTGATCGACCGAGATGCCGAACAGGTAGAGCCTGGTGGCGCCCAGGGGCATCGCGAGCGTGACGACCGAGAACGCGGACAGGAACAGCACCGCGGCGATGCGGGCGATCAGTTGCCTGCCCCTGCGCCAGACGATGCCGCTCGCGAGAAGCCCGATGAGGCTGACCACCTGGCCGACGGTGGTCAGGGCGTGCAGTTGATTGGACGAGTTGTACGCCGGCCAGTCGACGCGGGCGATGGCGAACAAGCTGACGACCGCGACGAAGGCGGCGACGGCCGTGGCGGCGACCATCTGGCCTGTAACGGCCAGCGCTGTGCGCATCAGATAGGCAGCTTGCGGAAGATCGGGCGCGGGATGTGGCGCAGCACCATCATTACGAACCGGAACGGTCCGGGGGCCCAGATCAGCTCCTTGCCCTTGTTCGACGCCGTCACCGCGAGTTCGGCGACGTCTTCCTTGTCGACGGTGAACGGGGCTTCCTTGGCGCCGGTGGACTTCCAGTGCTCGATCGTCGTCGTCGTGCGCACCTGACCGGGCCGGATGACGAGAACGCGAACACCGAACTCCCGCAACGCTTCTCCGAGGCCGAGGTAGAAGCCGTCGAGGCCGGCCTTGGTGGAGCCGTAGACGAAGTTCGACCGGCGCACGCGCTCGCCTGCTGCCGAACTCATCGCGATGATGCGGCCGGAGCCCTGCGCGCGCATCTTCTCGCCGAGCAGCACACCGACGGAAACCGCTGCGGTGTAGTTGATCCCGGCGATCTGCACGGCCTTGCGCTGATCCTGCCAGAGTTCCTCGGCGTTGCCGAGCAGGCCGAACGCGACGACGGCGACATCCACGTCCCCATCGTGGAAAGCCGCGTCGATGACTGCCGGATGGCTGTCGGTGTCGAGGGCGTCGAAGTCGATCCAGTCGACGGCCTTGGCGCCTGCGGCGTGCAACTGCGCGATGGCGGCGTCCTTGCGGGGGTGGTTCGGCAGATCAGCGAGGATCACGCGGGCGCGGGCGTTGCGCAGGTAGCGCTCGGCGATCGCAAGGGCGATCTCGGAGGTGCCGCCGAAGAGAAGGATCGTCTGGGGATTGCCGGTCGCATCGAAAACCATCTAGAGGAGCTCCAGTCGTCGGGCCATGTCGGAGGCGAAGACGCCGTCGGGATCCACCTTGCGGCGCAAAGCGATCCACTCGTCGATGCGGGGATACATGGCGTGGAAGGTCTCGGCGGTGGTGCGGGAATCCTTGGCGGTGTAGAGGCGGCCACCGAATTCGAGGACCCGCTTGTCGAGGCCGTTGAGAAACTCGTTGAGCCCGGCGGTGATGGGGAAGTCGACGCAGACGTTCCACCCGGGGATCGGGAAGCTCAGCGGTGCTTCATTTCCCGGTCCGAAGAGTTTGAACACGTTGAGGAACGAATAGAAGCCGGAGCGCTGGATGTCGACGATGATCGCTTTGAATTCCTCGACGGCGCTGGTGGGTACCACGAACTGGTATTGAGTGAACCCGGCGGACCCGTAGGCGCGGTTCCACTCTCCGAACATGTCGAGCGGGTGATAGAACTGCGTCAGGTTCTGCACCTTGCCGCGGTAGGTGCCCGACTTGCGGTACCACAGCTCGCCGATCGGCCCGAAGGTGTACTTGTTGGCCAGTCCGTTGGGGAACACGTCGGGGAACGTGAGCAGTTGCGGCGCATCGAATTTCAGCGGATTCTTCTGCAGCTTCTTGGGTAGCTGGTCGATCGTGGCGAGCGATCCGCGGGAGATGGCTGCGCGGCCGAGCTTCGGCGGCGGGCTGATGGCGTCGAACCACGCGCTGGAGTATGTGTAGTTGTCCTCGGTGCCGTCGCTGTGGAAGGCGATGGTCTCATCGAGGCTCGCGGTGACGTCGCCGTCGGCGATGAAATATGCCGTCTCGGTGGGCGTCATCTCGATGGTGGCCCGCAGGATGATGCCGGTGAGCCCGTTGCCGCCGACGGTGGCCCAGAACAGGTCGCGGTCGGGTCCCTCGGGGGTGATGGTGCGGATCTCGCCGTTGGCGGTGAGCAGGTCCATGGAGCGCACGTGGTTGCCGAAGCTTCCGGCGCTGTGATGGTTCTTGCCGTGGATGTCGCACGCGATCGCGCCGCCGATGGTGACCTGACGGGTGCCGGGAAGGACCGGGACCCAGAGGCCCAGCGGCAGGGCAGCGCGCATCAGCTGGTCGAGGTTCACGCCGCCGTCCACGTCGACGAGGTGACTGTCGGCGTCCATCGAGTGGATGCGGTTGCACGCATTCATGTCGATGACGAGGCCGCCGCCGTTCTGGGCGTTGTCACCGTAGGAGCGGCCCAGGCCGCGGGCAAGAACGCCCCTGCCTCCGCGTCCTTCTTCGGCGGCCCGCGCGACGGCCTCGGCGATCACCTCGGGGTCCGGTGTCGACAGCACCTGCGCGACGGACGGAGCGGTGCGGCCCCAGCCGGTCAGCCGCTTCGCGGTGGTCGGAAACTCGGTGCTCAACATCGTCACAGAGGGTACCGGGTTCACCGCAACCGGAAGATCACCGCGCGTTGGACGATGAAGTTGATGACCGTCGCGGTGCCCTGGGCGATGACGAATGCGACGACGACGCCGGTCGCGGAGTAGTCGAACGCGCGCAGGAGCAGGTGGTTGAGGCCGACCTGGACGACGAACGTGGTGATGTAGAGCGCCCAGACGGCGACCAGTCGTCGGGTGCTGGGCGGCGCCTGGAAGGTCCAGCGACGGTTGAGTAGGTAGGCCGTGGTCGTCCCGGCGATCCAGCCGAGGATCTTGGCGACGTCGGGCTGCAGGTCGGCGACCTTGTAGAGCAGCACGTAGAGGCCGAAGTCCACGACCGCAGACAGGCCACCGGTCACGACGAAGCGCCAGATCTGCGTCTTCAGGCTCAGCTGCGGTGACATCGGGGGCTCGGCCACCCGCGCAGCTTACTGTGACGATCCACGTTCAGAACGGTGGTGGATCGTTGCCGTATTCGCGGGGGTCGGTGGTGAAGTCGTAATCGGGTGGAGGGACTTCGCCGTTGTCCAGGGCGTTGTGGGTGAGGCGTTCGGTGCGGTTGCGCAGTCGTTGCGCGGCGATGTAGGCGGCGCGTGTCTGTGCTCGGGGGCGTGTGCGCCGGGGCATCATGTCGTTCTTGTGCGCGCTGTCGGGGACCTGGGGTGGATCGCCGCTCCAGAGGGTGGCGGTGGGCAGGCACAGCATCGGAAAGAGCAGTCTGCTGCCCGGGTGGGTGGTGTAGGTGTGGCCGCTGGGCGCAGTCCAGACGATGGTGCCGTCGGGGTGTTGGCGGTCGCGCCAGCCGTTGGGCCCGCCCCAGTAGGTTTTCAGGAGATGATGAAAACGGCACAGGCACTTCAGGTTTGAGGCGTGCGTCGGACCGACGGGGTGCGCGACGGTGTGGTCGATGTCGGCTTCGGTGGCGGGTTTGTCGCACCCGGGGAAGCGGCAGGTCAGATCGCGGCAGCGCACGAAAGCGGCCAGGGCCCGCGAGGGGAAACGGCCGCATTCTGGCCCGGCCTGTCCGGGGTGGACCAGGGCGCGCACTGTGCTGCCGCGCTCGAGCATCGCCGCGAACAGGGTTGCCGGCATGAATCCCGAACCGAACAGATAGCCGGCACGGCTGCGGGCCACCGTGGTTGACGCGCCCCTTGAGGAGCGCGCTGCGGCCGCCTGCTCGTCGGTAGCGGGCTCAGCTTCGGTCGCGTCCTCAGCCACGTCCTCCGACGACGCCTCCTCCGACGACGCCTCCTCCGACGGCGCTTGCGGCGGGGCCTCCGACGGCGCGTCAGGCTGCGGCTCCGCGGCCGCCACCTCCTCGGTGGCGGGTGCGGGTTTGCCGGTGCGGGTTGTCTGGTCGGTGATGGCGAAGACGGTGATATCGCGTAGGGGTCGGGGGTTGGCTGCGGCGTGGCAGTCGGAGGTACCGCAGAGGCACGCCAGCGTGGTGATGCCGTGCATCAGGGCGCTGAAGGCGTCTGTGCGGCGTTCGTCGAGGGTGCGGGGGTCGGCGTCGCAGACGCTGTAGGCCATCGCGGTGACGGTGCGCTGCCCGGCAGCGGTGTCGCCGGCGAACAGCCGGGCGAAGATGGTGCTGTATCCAGGAGCATCGCCGGGTTGACCGAATTCCACGGTGCGGTCGAGGCTGTCAGGTCGGGATCGGTGCACGCCGTCGGGGTCGTGGCGCTCGACGATGCTGTCGATGGCGGCGTCGGTCTTCTTGACCGACAGCGGTCCCCAACCGAGGATCTCGGCGGCCAGATCGGCATCGACGGCGGCGATCAGGTCGGTGTCGAGCAGGAAGGCGGTGCGGTTGACGATGGCCCGCACCAGAAGGTCGCTGATCAGTCCAGCCAGAAACAGCGCCCCCACTTTGGGGAGGCGCTCGCGCAGCACGACGGCGCGGTAGGCCTGGTGCAAAGCCAGGCCGGCGGTGATGTGGTGAGCGGCGGCCAGCTCGGCGGTCACCGCGGCGTCAGGGTCGACCCACCAGGTGAGGCGGTCCTCCGGAGCCAGTGCGGTGCGGCGCAGGAAGTGTTCTGCCATCACGGCGAGTTTGCGGGCGCAGGCGGCGTTCTCGGCACGTGCGGTGGCGGTGGCGGCGTCGATGAGTTCAGCAGCTGTCAGCCCGGCCAACTGGCCAGGCTCCGGCACCGATCCATCGAACATACGTTCGATTATGCCGGGCTATCCACCGGCGAGCTTCTTGTCTGTCGCGGCCTGTGGATAACCACCGACAAGGTCGCCAGCCTGTGGATAACCTTCGACTGCGAAGAGTCAGCGCGCTATTCACCGCGGACCTGTTACGCGCGCACCAGCCTGATCACCGGAATGGTCCGGTGTGACGCTCTGATCTCGTAGTCGCGATAACCGGCGTACACGTCGACGGCTTTGTCCCACGCCTTCGCACGCTCGGCGGGATCGGCAATTTCAGCGGCCGTGTATGTGCCCGAACGCTTTCCAGCAAGTACCTCAACCGTCGGGTTGGCGACGAGATTCCGGTACCACGCAGGGTGTCCCGGCCGCCCGTAGTTCGACGCGATCACGATCAGGGAATCGCCATCGGTTGCGTACAGCAGCGGAAGCTGCCGAGGCTGTCCGGTCTTGGCCCCGATGGTAGTCAACAGCATCACCGGGATGGGATAGACGCTGCTGACCCGCCCGCCGCTCAATCGCAACAGCGGCGGATCGATCCGAGGCGCGACGCGCGTGACGAACCACAGGCCGGCCGAACTCCGGCCGAAACGCTCCAACGACCTCTCGTAGAGGTTCATCGGTCGGCGGTCACCGGTCACAGGTATGAAGCTACAACCCGCTGGCCCGCAGAACCTCGCATAATGCGGAAACCGCTGCGGGAAAGGCATGTTCGGCCGGCGCCGCGAATCCCACGACCAAGCCGTCCGGATCGGGAACGCCAGGCCCGGCCAGCGGATGCCGCATGATCGACAACCCGGACAGGGCGACGCCGGCTCCCCCAGCGCGTCGCAGCACCTCGGGTTCGGCGCCGTCGGGAAGCGTGACAAGAGCATTCACTCCGGCGGCGAGCCCGCTGACCCCCACCTCGAACGGGGCGAGGGCGGAGACGAGAGCATCGCGGCGACGCCGGTACCGCATCCGCATCCGCCGGATGTGCCGGTCGTAGAACCCCGATGCGATGAACTCCGCCAACGTGAGCTGGGAGATCGCGTCGACGTAGAACGGGTGGCCCCCCGCCGTGGCGATCACGGGATCCACGAGGCGTTCTGGCAACACCATCCACCCCAGGCGGAGAACCTGCGACAGGCTCTTGCTCGTCGATCCGAGATAGGCGACGCGATCGGGTCGTAGCGCCTGCAGCGCGCCCACGGGCTGACGGTCGTACCGGAACTCGCCGTCGTAGTCGTCGTCGAGGACGAACCCTCCTGTGCGCTGGGCCCATTCGACCACGGCGGTGCGTCGCGACGGGTGCAGGGACATGCCCAACGGGTTGTGGTGAGCGGGAGTCAGCAGCACTGAACCGACGCTCAGTCCGTCGAGTTCCTCGACGATGGCTCCTTTTTCGTCGATTCCGATCGGCACAGTGGACGCCCCGCACTCGTCGATGGCGTCCCGGAACAGGAATAGTCCGTACGCTTCGACGGCGACGGGATCGCCGATCGTCCGGACAAGCAGTTGCACTGCCTGACGGACCCCGGCGCAGATTACGACAGAGTCCGGCGACACCCTCACGCCGCGGGCGCGGGCGAGATATTCGGCGAGTGCAGAACGCAATTCAGGCCGCCCGCGTGGATCACCCACCCGGAGGGCTTCGGTGGGAGCGTTCATCAGCGCCTTGCGCATGCAGGTTGCCCATTGGGCTCGCGGGAACTCCGCGACGTCCGGAGATCCTGGCATGAGGTTGTGCACGGCAACCACGCGCGCTCCGTACGGGCGAGACGGCAGCGCCGCCCGCGGAGCAGACGACGTGCCCGCGACCCACGTCCCGGCTCCCTGCCGCGATGCCAGCCAGCCTTCGGCCACCAATTCGGCATAGGCATCGGCGACGGTGTTGCGGGCCAACCCCAGGTCGGCGGCCAGTGTCCGCGAGGGCGGCAGCACCGTGCCATTCGCCAGGCGACCGGACCGCACCGAGTCGCGAAGGGCCGCGATGAGCGCATCCTTGGTGCCACGGGCACCGGGCGTCAGGGCTTCGCGGAGGTCCAGGTGAAGGTCCCGCGTCCCAGAATTGGCCCATGAATGCACGTCCATATTGAACCATCGAGGCGGGACATTTCGGTTTAGCGTCGAAACCATGACACAGACACACACCACCCAGAGCCGCATCAAGATCTACAAGACCTCCCCCGAGCTGTTCGATGCGATGATGACGCTGTCGGCAGCCTCGGCCAAGGACGTCGATCCCGAGCTCGGCGAGCTCATCAAAATCCGTGCGTCACAGATCAATCGATGCGCCTTCTGCCTCGACATGCACACCCGGGACGCCCGCAAGATGGGCGTGAGTGAACAGAAGCTGGACGTGCTCTCCGCGTGGACCGAGGCCGGCGACCTGTTCGACGAGACCGAGCGCGCCGCGCTGGCGCTGACGGAAGCCGTCACCGTGCTCGGCGCCGACGGCGTCCCCGACGACGTCTACGAGGACGCGGCAGGCGTGTTCTCCGACCGGGAACTCGGCCAGGTCATCGCGATGATCGTCACCATCAACGCCTGGAACCGGATCAACGTCGCGGTCCACGCCGAGATCCCGCGCCGCTGACCTACCGTCAGCACTGTGGAAACCCGTTCCGGTGCGCAGATCGTGTTCGACGGCGATGTCGTCCACAAGCTGCACCGGGCCGGGACGAACCCCGCGCTGCTGACGCAGCGCCTCCGAATCGCCGAAGCGTCCGAGGTGCTGCTGTCTCCGCTGTCAGTCGTGCCCGAGGCCATCGGGGATCGTTGGCAGACCAGCTGGCCGCGAGTGGAAACCGTTGCTGCAGAGCCGGAATCGGTGCCGTGGCCCGCTGCTTCCGCAGTCTTGGCGAAGCTGCACACCGAACCCGTCACCGTCGGTGGTCCAGCCCACGGCTGGCCGCAACGGCTGCGGCGCGCGGTCGACAATCTGCGGGGCAGACCAGGCGCGGTGCAGCGAACCGTCCAGGTCGCCGCCGCGAACCTGCCCGACGTCGTGTGGCGCTCCGGATCGCCGGGCCGGCCACGGACACTGGTGCACGGCGACTGGCATCTCGGTCAGCTCGGCAGGATGTCGGCGCGGTGGCAGCTCATCGACATCGACGACGTCGGCCTCGGCGATCCGGTGTGGGATCTGGCGCGGCCCGCGGGTTTCTGGGCCGCCGGCCTGATCCCGGACGACGACTGGGCGGCGTTCCTCGACGCCTACGACGGGCCGGCGCTGCCGAAGGGCGACCCGTGGCCCGTCCTCGAGCCCTTCGCACGCGCAGCCGTCATCCATTCGGCGGCTTCGGGACTCGTCCATGGAGACACCGACGACGCGCAGCAGGCCCTTGTCGAAGCGTGTGCGCGGATGGGCTAGCTGTACTGACCTGAGAGGTTAGGTACGCGGCTGGCTGGTGGTTGACCGCCGAGTGCGGTGTGGCCGCGGTGGTGATTG
>NZ_LQPC01000046.1 GCF_002101705.1 Mycolicibacterium iranicum
CGGCTCTACACCAGCGACGCGCAACGCTGCGACGAATACCCGCGCTGGTTGCACACCTATAATCACCACCGCGGCCACACAGCACTCGGCGGTCAAGCACCAGCCAGCCGCGTACCTAACCTCTCAGGTCAGTACAGCTAGCCAGCCCGACGTAGATCGCAGGTTCGTCTGGTAGCCACATTGACATGAGCCGGTCGGACAGCGCTTCTGGCGAGGGTCGCTGCCCGTCTAGGGTCAACTCCTTGCGGATCTCCAACAGCTGTCTGACCGCGGATAGGTCGATGTCCGCGTCGCCTGAAACCTGCCCGGCGGGGTCGGAGACTCTGGCCACGACGTAAACGCCCGGACACACCGATGGCACGGCTGTCTGCCACGGAACGGCGCCGAGGCGCCGAACACCGGCCGCGGCGAACAGAGCGCCGACCGTCGATGCCATTGCTGCACGGTAGCGCGGACTTCTCTGCATTGGCCTGGTCGTTCAACCGCTTTCCGCAGGTCTTAATGATCGGGGCCTCCGAGATGCAATCCGTGCCCTTCGACGAGCGTCGCCGCGGCAGACGTCGGACGTCAGCGAGCCTCGCCATCCTCGCAGCACCGGGGGCCGATCGGCAGCCGTACCCGTTTTCGTCCGTCGATAAGCGGTCCGCTGTACCGGCGCAGGGGTCGTATTCATTCGGGGTGAATACGCCTTCACGCTGGTCGGCATGTAGCGCCGGGTATTGCTCTGTTCGCTTTTCACCTCTCCTGGACCAGCACGTGAGGTGCGTCCTTAATGCCTCCTGGGTTGGTCTGACCGGGTCGCGGGTTTGTTGCTTTGGTGGGCCACCAGCTGGCTTCGCGTAGGAGTGTGGCGATGGCGGGCACGGTGAGGGTGCGCACGAGGAAGGTGTCGAGCAGCAGCCCGAAGCCGATGATGAGGCCGGCTTGGATCATGATGGCGACTGAGCCGACCATGAGGCCGAACATGCTGGCGGCGAATATGAGGCCAGCGGAGGTGATGACGGCTCCGGTGTTTGCCACGGTGCGCAGGACGCCGACGCGGATGTTGGTTCCGGATTCTTCGCGGAGCCGTGAGACGAGCAGCATGTTGTAGTCGGCGCCGACGGCGACGAGGATGATGAACGCCAGCAGCGGTACGGGCCAGGCGATTTCGTGGCCCAGTCCCCATTGGAAGACTACGACGCCGATGCCGAGTGATGCGAGGTAGTTGAGCACGACGGTGCCTAGTAGGTAGAGCGGTGCTAGGAGTGCGCGCAGTAGTAGGACCAGGATGACGCCGACGATGATGATGGTGGCGATGGCTAGTTGTGCGAAGTCGGCCCAGAGGAGTCGTTGGATATCGGAGTTGACGGCGGGGAAGCCGGCTACGGACACGGTGGCGTCGGCGAGTGACGTGTTGGGTCGTGCGGTGTTGGCGGTGTCGGTGATGCGGCTGGCGAGGTCCATGGCTTCAACGCTGTATGGGTCGTGGCTGCTTTCGATCATGAACCGCGCTGTTTTGCCGTCCGGTGAGAGGAATTGTTCGGCGACGTCGGTGAATTGCCGGTTCTCGAATGCGTTGGCGGGCAGGTAGAAACCGCTCGAGGAGTCGGAGTCGGCCGCTGCGCGCGAGGAGTTCTGTAGTTGGGTGGCGATCTGGCTCATGCCGGACAGCATTTCGATGTTGCTGTCGGCGAGGGTGCGGACGCCGGTGGCGAGTGCTTGGGCGCCGGAGGCCAGCTGTCCGATTCCGTCCTGCAATCGGCGGAGATTTGTGGTCAGGTCGGCGGGGTCACCCAGGGCTCCGAATGCCTTGTCCAGTGAGGCGACTGCGTTCTGGACGTTGGCGAGGGTGCCACCAACGGTGGCATTGGTGGCGGGATCGTAGCGGTCCCCGAGGTCGGCGATTTGGTTGAAGAATCCGTTGTCGCGCAGAGTGACCAGGATCTGGACCTGGTTGCGGATTTGGGCGCATTGTGGGGTGGTGGCGCACCAGGGTGAGGTGTTGAGGGCGCCGACGAGTGGGTCGAGTTGAGTGATTGCGTTTTGGGCTTGGTTGGCCAGCGGTCGTAGTCCTGGGCCGGATTGGATGGCTTGGTCGACGGCGGGGGCAGTGGCGGAAAGTTGTTGCAGCAGCGGCCGGAATTGGTTGACCTGAGTTCCTGCGGATTGGGCTTGGGTGAGGATTCCGGCTAGTGGTGTGAAGGCGGTGCGCACGGTGCTGTCGAGTTGGGCGAGGCCGTCGGCGAGCTGGTCGGCGCCGTCGGTGAGTTTGGTGAGGTCGTCCTTGCGGGAGTTGCCCTCGGCGACGGCGCCGGCCATTTTGTCGCCGATCTGGCCGTTCTGCCAGGCCAGTTCTGCTTGGTCGAGGCGCTCTCCGGTGGGGCGGGTGACTCCGGAAACCTTGGTGACGCCGGGGATCTGGGAGACGCGGGAGGCCATCTCGTCAAGATCGGCCAGTCCTTTGCCGGTCCGCATGTCGGTCGGATTTTCCACGACGAGGAATTCGCTGATGACGACGTCTTTGCGGAAGTGGCGGTCCAGCAGGTGGTAGCCCAGGTTGCTGGCCGTGGTGTCTGGTTGGCCCTTGCGGTCGTCGTAGCTGATTTTGATGGTTGCTGCCGCTGCCGACAGGGCGAGCAAGATGACCAGGCTGACGATGAGTAGTGGCACGGGACGGCGGACCACGGCGACGGCGACGCTGTTCCAGTAGCGGCGGGTGCGATCGGGTTTGGGTTCACCGATGCCGCGTTTGGCGGCTAGCGACAGCACCGGTGGCAGCAGGGTTACGGTGGCCAGAAATCCGAACAGTACGGCGATGGCACACGCGGGGCCAAGGGCGGCGAAGACGCTGAGCCGCGCGAAGACCATGGCCAGGAACGCGAGTGCGACGGTGGCGGCGGAGGCGAGGATGACGCGCCCGATGCTGGCGGTGGCGTGGATGACGGCCTGATCGGCGGGTACTTGGGCGCGGCGCTGTTCGTGGTATCGGCTGATCAGAAATACGGTGTAGTCGGTTCCCGCGCCGAGCAGGATCGCAGTCATGAAGGCGACGGTGAACTGGGAGACGGGCATGCCCATCTCGCCGAGGGCGGACAGCACGCCGCGCCCGACTGCCAGGCTCAACCCGATTACTAGCAGCGGTAACAGCGCGGTGAACACCGACCGGTAGACGATCAGCAGGATCAGGGCGATCACGCCCGCGGTAGCGATTGAGATCAGCAGCAGGTCGTGCTCGGCGGATGCGATCATGTCGCTGAAGGTTGCCGGTGGTCCCGTCACTTGCACAGTCGTGGTCGAGCCGGTGAAGACCTCGGCGGCGATGTTGCGCACCGCGTTTACCGATTCGGCGGCCGTGGGGTCTCCGAGGGTGCCGGTGACACCTACGGGCAGGTACCAAGCTTTGCGGTCGGCGCTGACTGCCTGGGCTTCGGTAATCGGATCGGACAGTAGGTCCTGCACCAGCAGGACGTGGTTGCCTTCGCCCTGCAACCGGCGCACGAGTTCGCCGTAGCGCTGCCGTGCAGTCGGAGTCAAGCCATTGGGGTCTTCCATGGCGACGAACACCATGGTTTTTGAGCCTTCTTCGCCGAAAGCGGCGCTCATGCGGTCAACCGTCTGCAAGGACGGCGCATCGCGAGGGATGAGGTCCACCGACTGTTGGCGCACCACGGTTTCTAGCTGGGGGAACAGCAACGCGAGGACGACCGCGGCGCCTAGCCATACCCCGATGACCAGCGCTTTGTGTCGGAGGGTGAATCGGGCTAGCGCTGCCAACCGTTCGCTGTACTCGCGGGTTTCGGCCGGGTTGGGGGATCCGTTGTCCCGCTGGCCACGGCGCGTGGCCTGGCCTGGGGAATCTGCAGTGCCGTCGGTCACTGGGCCTCCACTAGTAGCGAATCGTAGCGATACTATCGGTATCGCTACGCTACCGCATGTAGTGCAAGTGGTGGCGGGGCCGTCGTCGCCAGGCCGCGCAAAGCGCGCGGCTGGCGAAGGGGCCGGCGACCGCTATCGAGTCGGGACCGGGCCGACGGTCGCAGTGGGCAGAGGAATGATCGAACACTCAGTGGGTTTCTGGAAGCCAGGGCTGACGCTGTAAGTCGACGACACTGGCCTTGGATGCCGTTCAGGGTCTTGCTGTTGCTGTTCTCGGACGTTGGTCGTCGGGCGCACGCACGGCCACATCGCGTAGCGGGGCCGCTAGCTCTAGGTTTGCGCTTCGGTTGTGGCCGACTGGCCCGTGTTCTGCAGCAGCACGTAATTGCCTAGGCTGCCCAGGAAACCTGCGCAGTGCTGAACGAGTTCATCTGTGGTGAATTCCAGTTCTCCGTCGAGTCGGCGGCGCAAGACTTCGAATAGCCCTCCCACGCCCAAGGTCGAAGCCAAATGGGCAACCCCCACGGCAGAGTCGGCGATGTCGAGGTGAAGTCTGGCTTCGCGCAAGACAAGGTCGGTGAAACCTGCCATTAGTTCGCTGCGTAGCTCTCGGAGCAGCGGCTCGGTTGCAGATTCCACGAACAGGATCCGACCCAGCCGCGGGTCGTTGTCGATCATGCCGACCAGCCTGCGGATTGGCGCGTACGCCAATACCTCCGGTGGCTCGCCGGCATCGGGGATCGCGTCGACTATCACCTCCTGGAAGGTGGCATAGAGCTGCTGGTAGACAGCCCGCAGGAGTGCGTCTCGGTCGGAGAAGTGCTGGTAGAAGTACCGTGACGTGACACCCGATTCAGCGCAGACGGCAGTCACAGTGGCGGCGGCAACGCCGCGCGTGCCGATCAACTCCGTTGCGGCCTCGATGAGACGGGTGCGCCGGTTCCGGTGACGCTCCTCGGCGGACATTCCGCTATACACCCGCGCCGAAACCACGTGGATAGCTTGCCATCTAATTCTGACAAGGCTTAGAGTCAGATTGACAGCGCGTCCTTGGCGAATGGGAGAACAACATGAGCGACGATTCGTCCACACGGCCCACCGCACGGGTCGTCCCGAAGCCCCGCCGTGTTCGATTCGATATGCCTGCTGGGACCAGTCGGCAGCACTTCGTTGATGGCGACTTGGTGATGAGCCACTTTGTGTCCACCTTGTCGGCCACGTTCCCCGAAGGCGAAGACTTCTTTATCCGGTCAGTC
The DNA here is from genome assembly GCF_002101705.1 of Mycolicibacterium iranicum. Taxonomy (GTDB): domain Bacteria; phylum Actinomycetota; class Actinomycetes; order Mycobacteriales; family Mycobacteriaceae; genus Mycobacterium; species Mycobacterium iranicum. The sequence goes on from NZ_LQPC01000046.1 coordinate 5,115, forward strand.
CGCGAGTACCGGGACCACATCAGCGACGCTGACCTCAAGGAGGCGGTCAAGGGGTTTATCGCACAAGAGGCCACCCACCGACACCAGCATCGGCTGCTCAACGATCGGCTTCAAGCAATGGGCTATCCCACCGAGGGGATCGATCGGCATGTCAAGAAGCTGGTTGGCCGACTTGAGAAGCGTTTTTCTCCCAAGATGCGCCTGGCTGTGACGGCCGCCCTCGAGCACTACACGGCGACATTCGCCGAGATCATTCTCACCAGCGACGAAGCTCAAGAACTGATCGGCGACACCGAAGTGCGGCCTATTCTGCTCTGGCACGCACTGGAAGAATGCGAGCATAAGGCCGTTGCTTTCGATGTCTACGAGACGGTCGGTGGAAGCGAACGCACCAGGGTCTGGGGGATGCGGATCGCCAGCCTCCTCTTGTTCAGCGAGTTGGTCATCCAGACCACCCGCTCTCTGGCTGGTGACCGTTCCGCCTACAACCCGGTGCGCTTGCTGCGCAGCCTTCGAGCCTTCCGTCATAACCCGCTATTCAGCCCAGCAGCAATTGCGCGCTTTCGCTCCTACACCCGCGCCGGATTTCATCCCGACGACTGGGACAGCGCAGAAATCCTCGAACGCTGGACCAAGGAACTCTTCGACGCCGATGGTGGCCAGCAAGTGCGTAGTGGCGTCTAGCTCGACCAGAGCCCGGCACAGTTCAAAGTCGGCCTTAACCGAAGAACACTTCATGGGCTCCGCTTCGCGCGCTGTGAAGTCAAGATCGGTTCTGACTACTGGCCGATCGATGGTGCTCGACCAACGTCGCGACCTACAGGAGGTTCCGGCCGAGGAACTCGGTGACGGCGCAGCCGAAGGCGTCGTTGTCGTCGCCGGCGATCATGTGTCCGGTGCCGGATACGTCGACGGTCTCGGCGTGGGGAACCAGTTGCTTGAACTCGTCGACGGTGGCTTGGGAGACCACGTCGGACAAGAGGCCCCTTACGAGAAGTGTTGGGGCATTGACCCGTCGGGCTCCGTCGATCAGCAGGTGGCTGATTGCGTCGAATTGCTCCGTTCCCGTGGTCGATTCGTCGCGGAGAAAGTCGAAGTTGGAGTGAATGAATGCCGGGTCCCACCGCCAGATCCAGCGGCCGTCGTGACGCTGCCGTAGCACCTTGCGCAGGCCGTCGACGTTGGCCGGGCGCGAGCGATGGGGGTTGTACGCGGCGATCACCTCTGCGGCGTCAGAGAGGGTGCTAAAGCCATCGGGATGTGCGGCCATGAACGTCACCACGCGACGGGCGCCCTGGAATTCAAGTCGCGGGGTGACGTCGACCAGGACGACCGCCGCCCACGACGCCCCGGATGTCAACAGATGCGTGCCGAGCACGGTCATGCCCCCAAGGGATGCACCTACGACGGCAGGGGCGGTATAGGCGCTGAAGTGCTCGCGCACGGCGAGAAGATCGGTCGCGAGTCGCTCGATGTCGTACCTGCCGGCTGGGTCCCAGTCGCTGTCGCCGTGACCGCGGGTGTCGTAGGCGACGACTGTGTATCCGCATGCGTGGAGGCGACGCGCTGAAGTGCTCCACGCGTGCCGGTTCTGGCCGCCGCCGTGCAGGAGCAGCACGACGGGACGGGCGTCATCGTGGCCGTAGCAGTCCGCAGCCAGGGCGATCCCGTCCTGGGTTCGGACCCGATGCTGCACGGCGGAGGTCATGACACCTTCCTGGCGAGATCGTCGTCCGCCCGAAGCGTGGGCCCGGCAGCAAGCGCCTTCATAGTGCGTTGCCCGCGGCGTTCACGATCGTGACCGTGCCCTGGGCTACGCAGACGGCTTTGTCGCCGTTGCTAATGTCGATGCGCGCCACTCCACTGCGCTTGCCCAGCGACACGATGTCGGTGACGGCGACACACACACCGGTGGACACGGGTCGCAGCAGGTTTAGCTTGAATTCGGTGGTGGCGACCCATGATCCGGCCGGAATGACGGGGTAGAACACGACTCCGAGACAGTGGTCGACCATCGCCGATAGACATCCGCCGTGCAGGGTGCCGAAGGGTGTGAGCAGTTCGGCACGGGTTTCCATCTCTGCCACCAGCCGACCGGCGGCGAGTTCGGTGTGCCGAAAGCTCAGAAACCTCGACAGTCCACCTGCTGTGTTCGGCGATCTGAGCAGCTGGTCGGCGATCTGCTCATCGAAGTGCGCGAATGTCACTGCCACCACCATGCCCCTTTCTCCTGTCCGGTCATGGGTCGATCACCGTTCGAGCCCGCGAATCGTTTGAGCATGTCGCCGAATGCGCCGAGGTCGCCGTGCGCGGCGGAGTGCTCGATATCGACGGCGATGAAGAACCTGGCCGCGCGGTGATGCACACGACGCGTCGTCGAGGAGGGGCACGGGCTAGACCGGTGTGGTCCAAGTGATGGGCAGCGATGTGTAGCCGCGGATCGGTCCGGACCGCAGCCGCCGCGCCGATTCAAGATCGACCTCCCAGTCGGGCACCTTGTCCAACAGAGCATCCAGAGCGATGCGGGCCTCCATCCGCGCCAGTGCCGCGCCCAGACAGAAGTGGATGCCGCGACCGAAGGCGACCTGGTGCTCACTGGTGCGCTCGATGTCGAACACGTCAGGATCGGGGAAGGCGCGCTCGTCGCGGTTGGCCGACCCGAACAGCAGCAGCACCTTCTCACCTTGACGCATGGTCGTGTCGTGCAGTGTGACGTCGCGGGTCAGGGTTCGTGAAAGTCCCTGTGCCGGTGAGTCGTAGCGCAGCAACTCCTCAACTGCCGGCCCCAATAGTGTTCGATCGGCGGCCAGGCGTCGGCGGGTCTGCCGATGCTGGGCCAGCACGACCGCGGAGTTCCCCAGCAGATTGGTGGTGGTCTCGTAGCCCGCGACGAGCAGCAGCGCGCAGAAGCCGAGGACTTCCTCGTCGGTCAGTCTGATCCCGTCGACTGTGGCGTTCGCCAACGCCGACATCATGTCCTCGCGGGGGGTTTGGCGGCGGTCGGCGAGGAAGTCGGTGAAGTAGGCGTAGATCGAGGTGGCGGCGGTCAGTGCGTCGGTGGTTTGTCCGTGGTTGACGTCGACCTGGACCAGTTGGCTCGACCACAATCGGAACTGATCACGATCGGTGGCGGGAATGCCCAGTAGATCGGCGATCACCGCGGCGGGCAGGATCGCGGCGAAGTCGGTCACGAAGTCCGCCGAACCAGAGCCCTCGTCGAGGCGCTCGAACAACTCCGCGGCCATCTGTGTGATGGCGCCCTGCAGCCCGGCCACCCGCCGGGGAGTGAACGCCCGGCTCACCAGGGCACGCAACTGGTCGTGGCGCGGAGGGTCCATCACGATCATCATCGGCAGGAACGAGCCGATGAAGTCCGATCCCGGTGGGGTGGGGAAGATGCCGTCCACCGAGGAGTACGTGCCGTGATCCAGTGCTGCGGCCTGGACGTCGGCGTGCCGGCTCAACACCCAGGTATGGGATTCCTCGGCGCGGTACACCGGAGCCGTGTCACGCAACGACCGATACGTCGGATAGGGGTCGTTGAGAATCGAGGCGTCGAACGGGTCGTAACGAATTTGCACCGAGACCACCAAGACCTCCGACCACCAAAGTAACGACGGTTTAGACTCGCAGTCTAAACCGGCCGAACGGGACAGGGGGGCAATGCGCAAGATTCCACGTCAGATCTCTGACCGGCTTCCCGCCGCGGCGGACTTGTTCGCCGAGAAGGGGCTCAACGACTCCAAGATCGAAGACGTCGCCGCGGTGACCGGTGTGCCGAAAGCGACGCTGTACTACTACTTCGCCGGTAAAGAGGACATCCTTGCTTTCCTGCTCGAAGACCTCCTCAAGGACATCTTCGATGCTGTGACCGCGATCGTGCACACCGGCGGCACCGGTGCCGAACGCCTCGAACTCGTGATCCGCGCACAACTGCGGGCAATGGCGCAGCGGCCAGCGGTATGCCGTGCACTCATCGGCGAATTGGGACGAGCGGCCCGCATGCCGGCTATCGCCGAGATGATCAATACCGCCTACCAACAACCCGTCGAAACCCTGCTCATCGAAGGGGCCCGCGACGGATCCCTCGTCGCTCAGCCCGATGCGCGATCGACGTCGATTGCGCTGTTCGGCGCGGTCACCATCAATGCACTCATGTACCTGGTCACCGATAACCACCTCGACGAGACGGTGGTCGCCAGCACCCTCAGCGCCGTCATGTTCGACGGGCTGCGCCCGCGCACAGGAGACCAGTCATGAGCACCTACGGCCTGTCGGTTCTCGGCGCGGATCTGAAGTCACTGGCCCAGACCGCCCAGGCCGCTGATGCGGCCGGGTTCGACGCCGTATGGGCCTCGGAGTTCTATTCTCGGTCCGGATCGATCTCCATGGCCGCGATGGCCAACAGCACCCAGAACTGTCGGATCGGTTCCTCCATTCTCTACGGCGTCGGCCGAAGCCCCCTGGTGCTGGCCACCGAGGCGCGCGACCTCGACGAACTCTCCAACGGACGACTGGTACTCGGCATCGGCAACGGCACCAAACGGATGATGGGCGACTGGCACGGCGTGCCCGACACCTCCGCACCCGCCCTGCGGATGGAAGAACTCGTGATGCTGCTGCGCCGGATATGGAACCTGCATGAAGGCCCGATCCATCACGAGGGCCGTTTCTACAGAATGAATCTCACCCCGACCGGCGACGTGGGACCCTCCAGCAGGCCGATCCCGATCGTCACTGCCGGTGTCCGGCCCCGGATGTGCGAGGCGGCCGGGCGGGTGGCCGACGGCCTAGCCGGACATCCGCTGTTCACAACCACCTACGTCGAAGAGGTCGTCCGGCCCGCTATCGCCAGGGGCGCCGCGCACACCGGCCGCGACCCCAATGACGTGGAAATCATTTCCATGGTGATGTGCGCCATCCACGACGACGCCGAGGTCGCCAGGCGCGAACTGGCGCAGCAGATTGCGTTCTACTCCTCGGTCAAATCCTACGAGACGGTACTCGATGTGAACGGCTTCGCCAGCGAAGGCCGAGCCATCCGGCAAGCATTCGCCCAGCGCGATTTCCCGGCGATGTTCGCCGCTGTGTCCGAGGAGATGATCGACGCCATGGGTGTCGCCGGGACGGCGCACGAGGTCCGTGAACAATTGAGACGGTACAACGGCGTCCTCGACCACATCATGCTGTATTCACCATCGGTCGGCATCACTGCCGAACGCGTGCAACAAAACCTCGACAGCATCATCCGGGAATGCTCGCCCGCCTCGATGTCGCCAGGGCGGTCCTGTCCACGTTCAACCTGATCCACGTATTGCCGCCCAAGTCGACCCGTCGCAGTGTCCGCGGCCGGATTAGTGGGTCTGCCGCGCCGACCCCGCCGATGATTGCCTGACGCTGTTGACGATGTTGGCGTCGTCGGTGTCGGGGAGGTCATGGCGGACCACGCGTACCCGTCCTTGAGGTAGACAGGCCATGTAGCCGTGGCGCATGCCATAGAGCTCCCACGCTGTCTGTTCAGCGTCGGGATCGACATCGATGCGATGTCCGCGCGAGAAGCTCAGGTGTAGCCCTCCATCGTCGCTGGACCAGGCCTGGGTGCACAGTGCGCCGGCGAGGTTCAGCAGCGGGCGTTCGTGGGTCGCGATCCTGAGGGGGTCAATACGCACCGCCTCGATGGGGTAGGTGCCGACGGCAGGAAGCGTCAATAGTAGGGGGCAGGAGATGACGATTTCGTTGTAATCATCGAAATCCAGAACCAGGCCGCCGTGCAGCGAGAGGCGTTGTACGACAAGGTTTTCGATCCATTGGGTGTACATGGCAGTCTCTTTTCGACGCATCGTTGAGCCGTATCCCCAAAGAGTACGCCAAGTATCGCTGCGATACCAGCAGTATCGTTACCGGTAGACGGCTGGCCTAGCAGCGCTGGTCACGACGCGCCTGGTGGCTCGGTCAATGCGGTCGCGGGTGTCGGCGGCTGTCGCGCGGTGGCCGCTGAAGGCCACGAGGTTGGCCAGCCAGATGTCGGAGATGATCCCAGCCACGTGCAGATCGGTAGGAGTGGGCTCGCCGCCCCTGAGCGTGCGGGCCAGCAGGATCTGGATCTCATCGGCCGCGCGGTCGAGTTCCGCGGCGGCGCGGGTATCTGCGACTGCGAAGGCCCGTGTCATGGCCGTCGTCAGCCATGGGTCGCGCTGCCAGCGGTCATGCAGATGTGCGGTGAGCCGTTCGAGCCGTTCCAGCGGTGTGCCCTCACCACTCGCCCAGTCCCCGGCCGAGTCGAGTCGACGGAACTCGCGCGTCAGCGCTGCCACCAGCAAGTGGGTTTTCGCCGGGAAATAGCGGTAAAGCGTGCCGACGGCGATGCCGACCCGCTCGGCAACTGTCCGCATCTGAACCGCCTCGTAACCACCCGCCGCGGCCACGACCAAAGCTGCATCAAGAATGGTCTCCCGGCGCCGTGCGGACGCGCGTGAACGCGACGCGTTAGCGGCTCGCTTCTCTGCAGCGACCGAGTTCGCTTCCGAAGGCGGGGTTTTCCCGTGGCTGCGCGCCTGAGGGACAGTCATGACGGCTCCGGGTCGAGGCCGCCGCGGCGCGAGAACTGCTCCAGAAGATCGCCGAAAGCGCTGACATCGCCGTGTGCGGCGAAGTGCTCAGGGCTGACGACAATGAACACTGCACTGGCGGTGAAGCGGGCGATCCCACCCTCACCCGTGCCTGTCGCCGTGACATGCAGCGCCCGCCCTTCACGAGAGACGATGTGGGCAGTAATCCGGTGGGTCTGATGCAGCGGCACCGGCCGCAAATATTCGACCGTCAGGGTGCGGGTCACCGCCGGGGTTCCGGCGATCCACAACGTGAAGCCCAGGACGTCATCACATGCCGCGGCCACTGCCCCGCCATGGGCCAGGCCCGGGGCCCCGATATGGCGCTCATCGAACGTCACATCGGTGTACACCGCGTCGCCGCTACGATGCACCACCAACCGCAGTCCGTGGGGGTTGTCCGGGCCGCAACCCATGCATGTCGTGGTGTGCGAGGGCAGCCGCTCGGGCGGCAACAGGCTTTCGGGCACCGTCACCCTCCAATACGATCGGTTTCGCTGCGCTACCGTTAGTACCACACTGCTAGACTGCCGTGACAGCATCGCGTGAAGATCGACCGCCGAGGTGAACGAGTGAGCGACAGTCAGGCAGTGCCCGTCCCTGACGACGACGTGGACCCTCGGCTCATCCGGTCACGCACCCGGCTGCTGGATGCTGCGGCAACGCTACTGAGCACCGGTGGGGTGGAAGCGGTCACTATCGATGCCGTCACCAAAGCATCCAAAGTGGCCCGAACCACGCTGTACCGCCACTTCCACAGTTCGTCGCATTTACTGGCAGCCACGTTCGAACGCCTACTTCCACAAGTGACCACTCCGGCACCGACCAGCGGACCCCTCCGTGAGCAGCTGATCGAATTGCTCAGCCGCCAAGCCGCCCTTTTCAACGACGCACCGCTGCATGTCACGACACTCGCGTGGCTCTCATTGGGGCCCACCGGCTCCAATGCCCAAGCGGAAGACCGCCACACATCCGGGGCGCTACGGACCCGAGTTGTCGATCAATATCGTCAACCATTTGACGCCGTACTCACCAGCCCAAAAGCTCAAGCCGAACTCAACGACTTCGACCAGGAACTGGCGCTTTGCCAACTCGTCGGACCACTCGCCTTCGCCCGAATGACCGGGCTTCGCACTATCACTCACAATGACTGCGCGAACATCGTCGATGACTTTCTCGCCGCCCACCGCAACACCGACAGCGACGCCATAAAATCGAACATCGCCACCAAGAAGACGGGCCGCCCGGCGCGCTCAGCTCGCTAGGCACAACGAAATCACAATGTCGAGCCGGCTGGTCTTCGGGCCCTTTTCGCCTCTCGCAAATCGCGTCGGTGATGGCATCGAAGGACCATTCGTCGCCATCATCGGCGAGGCCGTACGCTGGTTTCCGTTCCACAGCGAGGTGCGGAGACTCGCAGCAGGGTAGTGAGCTACCCGAAGTGCAGGTCACCCGCGGTTCGGCGTCTCAGACGCTTGAGGGCGCGCAACTGCTTGAACCCGTTTCTCGATTGCTTGACTTGTGGCGAGGAGGATTGACAAAGAACAACTTTGACGAGAGCAGGCGAATCGTGGCCTCGGCGGCATGGAGTGGTTACGACATCGCTGTTGCGAGTTAGCTCCGCCTTCGATGCGGCATTGATCTGCCGCGTTCGGTGACGTAATCGGTCCAGTCGCGGGCGGCGAGTTTGGCCCAGGCGGCTGCGTTCTTGGTGGTGATCGCGAGCAGTTCGGCCAGCACGGGTGCGGGCATGTCGCTGGCGAGCTGGAAGAGGGCGGCTTTGCGATGTTCGTAGGGTTTCACCCCGACCGCGACGAGCTGGGTGCGGATGTTCTCGGTGGACAGGTGGGTGCCGGGAAGTCGGCCGGGGAACAGCCAGCCCGTATGGGATGGGGTGTAGCGGCTTTCGCATTGCTGCTCCAGATGCTCGCGGATGAGGTCGTCGAGTAGGGGAGGCATTTGGATGGGGATGGCGGCGAAGACGACATGCACGGCGTGATCGTCGGAGATCGAGATTTGGCTTGATCGCAGGGCGACGATGCGCGAAAGAGGTTGGGCGAACAACAATGTGAGCAGTCCCGCGATGCGGGTTTTGCGGCGGATTGTGTCGTCGTGCAGCAGCCGCCCGACGGCGGCCCACCGCTGGGAATCCGAGACGGTTACCGAGGGAGGTGACCGTGGCGGATCGGTGACCCTCAGTGTGGTGTTGATGCGGGATTGGCGTAGCCAGACGAGGAAGGCGTACTCGGCAGTGAGCGGCCTCCGGTGGAGCGCCTGGTAGCGCTCCAGCATCTCCTGTGTCGCTGTCGCCGGAGTGGCGTCGTGGGTGTGCAGAAACGCCATGAACTGAATCGCCACGCGGACGCGACGACGGCAGGCATCGGTCATCGATCTCGTCAGCCGGTTCTCGTGGGAGGCCTTGCGCATCTGGCGCAGTACATGCCAATGCGCGAATCGGCGAACGATGGCGGCGTCTTCGGCCGGAAGCTCGGCTACAACGTCCTCGATCCAGGGCAGCATCCGTTCGACGCGGATGTCGATCGGGCCCAGAACGCCGACCGCGACCAGGAGGCTGCGCAAGTAATCGTGGGCTCGGTCCGAGGGAAGATCGCTGAAGGTGTCGTGGCTGATTTCACGCGTTCCGCAGGCCATGTCGCGAAGGAGCTGCGGGCCGGTACCGGGCTTCTTTCGCAGCCACCAGAGCACCGTCTGTGGGCGGTCGGCGTTGATCAGTTCGTCGAACACGGGCCGTAGTCGGTGATGAATCGTGCCGCTGATCGGGTCGGTGAGCAGCTCGGTGAGGCGCTCGCGTAGGAAGCAGCGGGCGCATCGGTAGAACCCGTAGGGGTGTTCTTCGCGGCCGCATTCGCTGCAGGTGAAGATCGATGCGACACCGGCGCAGGAGGCGCACACGATGGCATCGTCGAGCTGCCACGCCAGTGGCCGCACGGTCTCACACCGCGGGCATTTCTCGGGGTGATAGTGCCGTCTGCGACGGCATGCGACACAGATGCGACGCCCGTGCGTCAGTGGGGTTAGCCGGATGGTGCTTGCACACTCCCAGCAGGCCCGCTGAGTCACTGGTTGTCGTGGGGGCGGCGGATGGTGGCGCGGATGGGTCGCAGGTCGCCGATGCCGGGTCCGCTGTCGTTGACCGCGGGCGCCTCACGGACTTGTTCGGCGACGAGCTCGAGCAGGTCGTTGGGCGTGCACGACAAGATGTCGCAGAGGGCGGCGAGCAGGTCGAGATTGATGCGCTGCGGGGGCTTGGTCGCGATCCGGTGCACCATCTGTCGGGAGATCTCCACGCCACGCTCGTGCAGCGGTGCGACAAGGTCGGTGGTGGCGAACATTCCGTTCTGGGCCATCAGCTGACGCAGGTTCCACCGCAGCACGGTCCTAGTGCTCATCTCCGCCTTCACCTGTCGTCGTGGATGATCCGTAGACGCGGCGCAGCGCCGCCTGCAGTGTTTTGGTCTTGAAGTCGTCGGACACCGAGGTATAGATCGCGGTGGTCGAGGCATACGAGTGCCCCACCTGTTCGGTGACGAACCGCTCCGGATAACCGAACTCGATCAGATGGGTGACATAGGAGTGCCGCAGGCAGTGCAAGGTGAGCTCGGCAGGCAGTCCCGCTTGCACCCGTGCGACGGCGAATCGCCTATCCATGGTCTTGGTCGCCACGCGCCGTCGACGCTCGGTCAGCCAGAGCTCTTGACGGTTCCCGGGGCTGAGGAGTGGGCGGCCGTGGTCGACCCATTGGCGCAGTCCGTCGATCACCCAGTCGAACTCCGGAACGGCGAGCACGGTGCGACGCCTGGGAGAGCTGCCGCGACGTGATTTGGCGTAGCGAACGTGGACGGCGCCGAACGTGCCCCAGGCCGGCATCCGCGAGTTCGGACGCAGGTCGGCGAGATCGAGATAGCACAGCTCGCGGCGGCGTAAACCGAAGGCGTAGGCCGTCTTGATCATCTGTGCGTCGCGCAGCGCCGCGAACGCGCCTTTGTTCCTGGACCGAGCGAGAACATCGACGCGATCATCGAGGAAATCGAACAATGTTTCCAGTTCGTCGTAGGTGAACGGGCGACGCGCGGGCTTGCCCTCGTAGTCGACCAGATGCGCGGCGGTGTTGTAGTCGTGACAGACCTGCGATGGGATCCGTCCGAACCTGTTCTCGCATTGCGCGATCCAACCGTAGCGGCTATCGAGTAGGTAGTCGCAGAACATCCGCAACGACATGTGATAGCCGCGAATGGTCGACGGTGCTTTGCGTTCCGGGCCCGACATCAAAGCGGCCGTGAAGTCTTCGACATCGCCGGCAGTCCAGTCCCACGGAGGCGCCCCGGCGAACTCTGCGAACCGCCGCACCAACGCCAGCCGCGGCTCGATCGTGGCCTCAGCAGCGAGTAGCCGAGACGCCTGTTGACGACCCCACCCAGACAGCATCGCTTCGAAGACTGCGCTGGCCTCGTCCAGGTGAACCACGCCCGAGGCAAGAACCAAGTGCGCCGACCCCGGAACGCTCACAAGAGAACCTCCATCTATCGTCAACTTAGAGTTGTCAATGACAACCGCAAGTTACCACACCTGCGAGCGAAATCCGTCTACCAGGAGGAACACGAAAGTGGTTCAATGAAGCGCATCCGGCGCTGGTCCCATGCGCCAGATATACGCGTCAACTTCAGGTTGATTCGCGACCTTCCGACCCATAGTGCAAGAGGTGTGTGGTCTGTCGGCGGGCTGTAAACGGGGTGTGAGGTGGGCGGCTGGCGGTGGGTGCGGTGGTTGGCGAGTGGGGTGGGTGACGGTGGGTTGAGGGTGGCGACGGTGAAGCGGTCAGGAGGGCGGACGAAAAAAGTCGTGGGCGACGAATGTGGCTGTGGTGGTGGCCTGCACGGCCCGAACACTTCTAAGGTCCTCAACCATGACGGCAGCGAGAACATCCAAGGCGGAGGCCCGGCGCCGGGCTGTGGAAGCGGCTCGGCGCGCCAACGAGGAGCTTGCGGCGCGGGAGAAGGCGAACCTTAAGGACGCGACGATCCTGCTTCACGCGATCGACAAACTCGACGCGATTGGCGAGTGGAAGAAGCAGCGGCGCGCGGAGCTGCGCGCGCAGGCCGACGCGCAGTTGGCGCGCGAAGAAGCTAAACGGGTAGGCGACGATCGCGAAGCGGCGGGCGCGGCCGTCGAACGGATGCGTGAGCGGGGTGAGACGCTGACGACGATCGCCACCAAACACGACCTCGGGATCGCAATCGTTCGCGTGATGGCACGGCATGCGCCGAAAGCGGCAAATCCGGTATCGCGGAACGGTTCGCAGGCACTAGGTCGGAATGTGTCCGGAACGGGGGAGGCGGCGGCGGACGGGGAGGTCGGCCCGGACGCGGGCGAACCGCCGGCCGGAGCGGCGCCAGCGTGACGGTTCGGCGGTGGCGCGGCGACGGAAGTCTCAAGGGTGCGCTACGTCCTGAACCCGACGACAGAAGGGCGCTCGGCGCGGCGTTGCGACGGCGCAGGGCAGCGCGCAAGTTGATGCCGTCGCGGGGACGCTGCCGCGGGGCCGCGATCCCGCACTCCCGCCGGCCTGCTGGGCGCACTGAGCGATGCGTCGCCGCAGCGCGGCTGCGGGGTCGCGGTCGTGTCGACGCGGACGCTGTCTGATGGGGCGTGCGGCGTGGTGCGGTGGCCGAATACGCGGGCCGCGGTGAACGTCGGTGCCGGCTGTTAGGTTCACCGGTCCTTGAGGAGCGCGGCGAGGTTATCGTGGACCGGCTGGCGCACGCCTCGGAGATCGCGCGTTTCACCGCCATGTGGTGTGCGGGCCCACGGTGTCGGACTCGACATCTGGGACAGGTGCCATCGGTGCCGATGGCTAGGGCCGGTTTTATCTCAGGTCAGTCTTCGGTGAACGGCCACGCCGGCTTCGGGCTATGGGGTGACGATGTTGCACCAGAACGGGAAGGTGTCGAGTAGGCCAAGGAAATCGTTGAACGACGCTTCTTGGCCATCGATGGTGAGTTTGTTCTGCTTCTTGGCGTCGTCAAGGGTGATGGTGCCCAGCTGAATATCGTCCAGCGTGGCTTTAGCAGTGTCAGGCTGGCGTTGGCGTTCGGTACCGGCTCGGGAGCGTAGTGCAGCACCGCGTTCTCGACGGTGAGGCCGTACTCCTTATTGAGGTCGGTGAACTTGACGTTGAGCGTGAACGGCGATCACGGCCCGGGTGGGCTTGTCCTTGCCGACGGCCAGGCGGGTGCGTTCGGCGAGATCGACGTTCAGTCGTGCAGTGCGTTCGTCGGTGACGTAGAAGTGCGGGGCCGTGACGTGGGTGACGAGCTCCGGGTGCTTCTGCACCGTCAGGTCTACCAGCGCGGCGTGCCGATTGATCCTCGGCAAGGGCATTGATGCCGTAGGGACGGCCGGTCCACGGCAGCTTGTCGAGGCCGAAGCCCTCGTCGGCAAGCCGCTCAGCGGCGGGCTCCCAGTACACCCGCAGGCCCGCCTCCACGGCGGCTGCCGCCGCAGCGGCCTGGTGACGTGCAGCTTTGGTGTCCAGGGTGATGGCGTCGGTGCCAGCGTGCTCACGCGACAGGAAATCTTCGACCTGCTTGTGGTCGTTGGGTCCGAGCCGAAACTGAATGCCCATCGTGTGAAAACGTCCTCTCGACCTCGGGCGTTGTTTCATGACAGAATGCATGACACACACGCAGACAAAAGCAAGACAGGCAGACGATGTGGGAGCTAACGCGCTCGCCTCGACCGTGTCGAGTGCGATCGAGCGCTTGGGATTGACCTACGAAGAGGTCGGCGACATCGTCGACGCGTCGGCGCGCTCGGTGGCGCGCTGGACCTCGGGACAGGTCGTTCCACAACGACTCAACAAACAACGACTCATCGAACTGGCCTACGTCGCCGACGCGCTGGCCGAAGTGCTTCCCCGAGACCAGGCCAACGTCTGGATGTTCTCCCCGAATCGATTACTGGCCCACGCCAAGCCCGCCGACCTGGTGCGTGACGGCGAGTACCAGCGCGTCTTGGCCCTCATCGACGCCATGGCCGAAGGGATCTTCGTGTGAGCGATGCGCTCGACGAGGACCTGGTGCAGCGCATCGACGCGCGCGGCACCAGCCGGTGGTCGGGCACGTGCGCTCGCTACAGGGGCGCCCACCGTGACCCCTTGTCGGGGAAGGGGCGCGCAGATTCGGCGGAAGATGGAAACCCTGCCGGACTCTTCTCGGCGATCTATCTGGCCGACTCCACGCAAGCGTGCATGGTCGAAGTAGAACGCGCCGCGCGGGCGGCGTCGACGACCCGCGAGAAGATGCTCGAAGCTTCGTATCGACTGCACACCATCGAGGCCACCGACCTGGCCGTCCTGGATCTCATCACCTCTGACGCCCGCGAAGCGGTGGGGCTCGAGGACGACGACATCTATGGCGACGACTGGCCGGCGTGCCAAGCGGTGGGCCATGCCGCATGGTTCCTGCATGTGCAAGGCGTACTGGTGCCTGCCGCCGGGGGAATTGGCTGGTCATCACCGCCTACGAACAACGGACCCGCCCCGGTCAGCTCCACGTCAGCCACAGCGAGGATCTGACACCTATCCGCTACGGAGAACTGCGGCACCCTTAACTAGGGGCGGCGGCCTGCTCCCCGCCCCAGGGGAGCGTCTTGCAGCTCGTTCTTGTTGGACGCTCGCTCGGCTGGGGAATGTTTGTTGTCCTGACCGTGCGAGGATGCCAAATTCACCGGATGCAATGAGCAGACTAATACCGGTAAACCTGCATATTCGATTCCCGCATATTGTCGCATCGACTCGATCGGGTCGTGGGGGACAAGTCAACCGCGCTATGGATATCAGTCGTTATCCACGACGCTTCTCTATGGTGCCAACCGCCGGGTGGTGTTCTGGAATGCATCGGTCCGAGCAGGCCTGGACCGGCAAGCCCGTCATGTATTTGTAGCTTTGCCGATCCCCCGTGATGCTCACCCCTCGGCGATGCAGCCGCCCGTGAAAGAGGACATCTTCACTGAACCCTATGTATTGGACAGTCGCCGTCCGCGTCTCGCCGTCGAAGGTACCCCAATGAAATACTCGCATTGCCGCATAAGCACGCTTCTGCAAGGGATTGCACAAGATCGAACACCTTGCAGTCGATCCCCGCTGTCGTGTGCTCCCGGTGACTGCGCTTGGGCATCAGGCTAACTCTCATATCGTTATAGGCGCGTCAGCGTGGCGCCAAACCGTAACGTTATCGTGCATAACAACACGCCCCGGTAGGTGGCGGGACGCCGCACGGCTTATAGCAGCTGGCTGTCGTTACTTCGTTGTCTAATTAGCATTGAACGCCAGCTCTTCGCGATTGAACGGATCTGTTCAAGCGGTGGACATCTTTCTGCGCCGACGCTGTAATCATGGTTACAACGATCGTCCGATACGGCTATGCGCCGATCATGTTGATAGGCGTCAACGGCGCAGCCATCGCGTTGGCGCACGCCGCGTGGGCAGAGGTCTGCATGGCGGGGCTCATTCTGATTGCGATCGGCTTGTCGTTCGCGGCTGAGCGGGTGTTGCCCTACAGCGATGTTTGGAACGAGCCGATCAGTGACAGTCGGCGCGATGTCGCACATGCTCTGATCAACGAAACGTCGTTGCTGTTGACTGTGCTCGTCGTTCCCGTCCTGGCGATGCTTAATCCATTCAGTGCATGGTGGCCTTCGTCGTTGCCGTTTGTTGTTCAGGTTGTCATCGCAATCTTTGTCACCGACCTTGGAGTCACTTTGGTACATCTGGCAAGTCACAGAGTCGGGTGGCTGTGGCGCTTCCATGCTGTCCACCACAGTGTCAAGCGTTTCTACGGCTTCAATGGCCTCATGAAGCACCCGCTGCACGGAGCACTTGAACTGGCGGCAGGCATCACACCCCTGCTGATCCTTGGGTTGACGAAACCCGTTGCAGAGGTACTCACGGTGGCGATCGCGGTACAGCTTCTGCTTCAGCACTCCAACGCCGATTACCGCGTCGGACCTCTACGTAAAGTGCTGGCACTCAACGAAGGCCACCGTTTCCACCACCTCAAGTGGGCTGGTATTGGTGATGTCAACTTCGGACTATTCACGTTGACATGGGATCACGCTTTGCGCACGTTCTCCTTCGATCCTGACCGCCGTTTTCGCTCGGATGATCTCGGCATGGCGGCAAAACCCAACTACCCGGCGGGATATCTCGCGCAGCTGGCGGAACCGTTCCGGGCAAGTGGCGCATGCAAATTCGGTGCCATGAACGACGATGCGACCGTATCACCCGAGGAAGTCGCACGGTAGGCGATACCGAGACGCTCGGGATTGCGCATCTGAACCTAGCGATGGCGGCACACGGCATACTCAAGGACGTGACGTGGGCTGGCGAGGCGCTGATCGAGCCGGGGCGGCTCGTTTTCCGGGGACGGATCGGCTCGGCCCACAAGCACGCGCACGCAGCCCTTCAGATTGTGACTCTCACTGATGGTGCGGTATCCCTGTCCGACGCCGATGGCCAAAGGCTGTCCGCGTCTGCGGCGGTGATCGCCGCGGGCGCTGCGCACTCTATCGACACCGGCACAGGCTCTGGAGTGATGGTGTACCTGGAACCTACGAGCGTCGTCGGCCGGCAAGTGACGCGTCTCTTCGGCAGCACTATCCGCCCTGATGTCCACGAATGGGTGCGCCTCGGTGCCGGCATCCTCAACATCGATGCGAGACAACCTCTTTCCTCAGCTGCGGATGACGTGATTGCGCGACTGGTCGGGCCGAAGGAGCAGGCGAGTGGCGCGCTGCACCCCAGCGTCGAAGCGGTGGTCGGCATGCTGCCCGACATGCTCAGCGGCCCGGTCAAGCTGACCGACGTAGCCAAGGCGGTGCACCTGTCCGCCGACCGACTCGGACGGCTGATGGCGCAGGAGGTCGGTATGTCGTTTCCCGCCTACGTGCGGTGGAGTCGACTCATTCGTGCGATGGCGGTGGCCCGTGATGGTGGAACCATCACCGATGCCGCACACGCCGCCGGCTTTAGTGACAGCTCCCATGCAAACCGGGCTTTTCACGAGATGTTCGGCCTCGCACCCATCGATGCCCGACGAGGCGTTCGACTCACCTAGCGGTACGCGGTACCGGAGGTTCCGGTATGTTTCGTCCACGCGAATTACGGAGACAGTACGTAGGTGCTGATGCATGTCGTGGGGAGTCGCAGATGTTGAAGTTCGCCGCGGTTGATCGGGATGCGATCACGGCGACGAGGGAATCGGCTCGAAGATCATGAAGCCTCCCGTAGTCACATATCTCGCAACCGATGTAGGGCTGTGGATGTCCCTGCCCGCGTTTGCGCCCGCGCTGATCATTGTCGGCGTCGTGTTCTATATCGCGCGCCGAAATCGTCGTCGCGAACCCGCTGTAGATGCGGGTTCCGCCGAGAATCCCGTCGTTGAGAGGAACGAACGCCCATGACCACTGAACAGCCAGATCTGTCGTGACCCTCGCCCCGGTGGCGCTGTTCGTCCTGCTGGCCGGCTGCGGCTCGACGACGACCGATTCGGCATCGACCAGTCCGTCAGCGGCTCCCACGCCTTCTGCGGCCGGCGCTACCCAATCGCCGCGGGCTCATCAGGCGCCACTTCCCGAAGAAGCCACGATCGTCGAAATCGCCATCAGCGGCGGCACGGTTACCCCGACAAACGGGCAGACCCAGGCGACCATCGGGAAACCGATCGTGCTCCAGGTGACCAGCGACGTTGCCGACCAGCTGCACGTGCATTCTGTGCCTGAGCACACGTTCAATGTCGAACCGCGCCCGGACCAGAATTTCGAATTCACCGTCGACGTGCCTGGTCAGGTCGACGTCGAGCTCCACGATGTCAACCGCACTGTCGTCACCATTCAAGTTCGCCCGTGACCCCACGTGTCGACATCCTTGCCCATGGCGTCGGCGGGTCGACAGATCTCCCTGTACCGCTGTCTTTCGCCTTGATCGGCGCGGCGTGGGCGCTTACGGCGACGTTCGCCGTCGTCGCGCTCGCGTGGAAGAACCCGCGCTTCGACCCGGCGAAGCCGGGCCGCGAGTTACCAGAGTGGGTAACCCGGACCGTCGATAACGCGGTGCTGCGTTGGATCGCTGCGCTAGCGGCACTGACTTTCGCCCTCTGGGTGGCGGCGGCCGCCCTATGGGGTCCACAAGGCAGCGACAATGCGCTGGCCGGCGCGTTCTACGTCCTGCTCTGGGTCGGGCTGGTCGCGGTGTCGGTGTGCATCGGACCCGTCTGGCGCCTGCTGTCTCCCCTGCGCACCGTGTATCGGTTCTGCGGAGTCGTCCGCAAAGGGGACCTTGGACCGCTACCCCGCCCGTATCCGCAACGATGGGGTTACTGGCCGGCGGCTATGGGGCTCTTCGCCTTTGTGTGGCTCGAGCTAGCTGTACTGACCTGAGAGGTTAGGTACGCGGCTGGCTGGTGCTTGACCGCCGAGTGCTGTGATGGCCGCGGTGGTGATTATAGGTGTGCAACCAGCGCGGGTATTCGTCGCAGCGTTGCGCGTCGCTGGTGTAGAGCCG
>NZ_LQPC01000047.1 GCF_002101705.1 Mycolicibacterium iranicum
GCCGCGATGGCCGCATCGAGCTCAGCATCAGCCATCCCGGCACACGACACCGAATCCGGCAGCCCTTCGAACATACATGCGACTTTACCGACCCCCACCGACAAGTTCGGCACCAAATCCGCAGCGGCAGTGAGGAAATAGAGCTGGCCAACCTGGACGGCCAGGTGATCGGCATGAACACGGCCATCGCCACCGTCGGCGGATCGGAGGCGGGCAACATCGGCATCGGGTTGGCCGTACCGATCGACCGTGCCGTCGAGGTGGCCAGAGAGATCATCCGGAACGGCTGAGCACACCGTAGCGCCCAGGTCAGGCGTTTCCCGCACCCGCGATAGGCTTGGCCTCGTGTTTGAATCCCTGTCCGACCGGTTGACCGGTGCCCTCTCAGGCTTGCGGGGCAAAGGCCGGCTGACTGATGCCGACATCGATGCCACCGCGCGTGAGATCCGACTTGCATTGCTCGAGGCCGACGTCTCGCTGCCTGTCGTCCGCGAATTCATCTCCCGCATCAAGGAGCGCGCCAAAGGCGCCGAGGTCTCCGCGGCGCTCAACCCCGCGCAGCAGGTCGTCAAGATCGTCAACGAGGAGCTCATCGGAATCCTCGGTGGTCAGACGCGCCAGCTGTCGTTCGCCAGGAACCCACCGACGGTCATCATGCTGGCGGGTCTGCAAGGTTCGGGCAAGACGACTCTCGCCGGCAAGCTGGCGAAATGGCTCAAAGGGCAGGGGCACACCCCGCTGCTGGTCGCCTGCGACCTGCAGCGTCCCGGTGCGGTCAACCAGCTGCAGATTGTCGGTGAGCGCGCAGGCGTGCACGTCTTCGCCCCCCATGCGGGCACTGTCGAGGGCTCCGATGACACCGCACCCGGGGATCCGGTCGCCGTCGCCGCCGCCGGTCTGGCCGAGGCCAGGTCCAAGCACTACGACGTGGTGATCGTCGACACTGCGGGCCGGCTCGGCATCGATCAGGAGCTGATGGCCCAGGCGGCGGCGATTCGTGACGCCGTCAACCCGGACGAGGTGCTCTTCGTCCTCGACGCGATGATCGGTCAGGACGCCGTGACCACCGCGGATGCGTTCCGCGAAGGCGTCGGATTCACCGGCGTCGTGCTGACCAAGCTGGACGGCGACGCGCGCGGTGGCGCCGCGCTGTCGGTCCGCGAGGTCACCGGCCAGCCCATCATGTTCGCGTCGGCGGGCGAGAAGCTCGAGGACTTCGACGTCTTCCACCCCGACCGCATGGCCAGCCGGATTCTCGGCATGGGCGACGTTTTGACCCTGATCGAGCAGGCCGAACAGGTCTTCGACGCCGAGCAGGCCGAGGCCACCGCCGCCAAGATCGGCAGCGGCGAGCTCACCCTCGAGGACTTCCTCGAACAGATGCTGGCCATCCGCAAGATGGGCCCGATCGGCAATCTGCTCGGGATGCTGCCGGGGGCCGGCCAGATGAAGGATGCGTTGGCCGCTGTCGACGACAGCCAGCTCGACCGCGTGCAGGCGATCATCCGGGGTATGACGCCGCAGGAGCGTGCGGACCCCAAGATCATCAACGCCTCGCGCCGGTTGCGCATCGCCAACGGCTCCGGAGTGACCGTCGCCGAGGTCAACCAGCTCGTCGACCGGTTCTTCGAAGCCCGCAAGATGATGTCGCAGATGGCCGGCCAGATGGGAATGCCGTTCGGCCGCAAGAACTCCCGCAAAGCCGGCAAGGGCAAGAACAAGCAGGCGGGCAAGAAGAAGGGCGGCAGGGGCCCGACACCGCCGAAGAACCGCAACCCGCTCGGCGCCGGAATGCCCGGGATGCCGGCCGGGTTCCCGGATCTGTCCAACATGCCGAAGGGGCTCGACGAGTTGCCGCCCGGCCTCGCCGACATCGACTTGTCGAAGCTGAAGTTCCCCAAGAACTGATGCAGGCATTCCGCGTACGCGGTAGAGGACTGCCCCTCGACGAGCCGGTCGAGTGGTGGGTGGTCGACGGACGACTGTCCGCTGAACCGGTGGCCGACGCCGAGACGATCTTCGACGGCGGCTGGGTGCTTCCCGGCCTGGTCGACGCCCACTGCCACGTGGGGCTGGGCCCCGGCGGTGAGATTGAGCTCGATGAGGCCGTCGCACAGGCCGAGACCGAGCGTGGCGTCGGTGCGCTGCTGCTGCGCGACGCCGGATCACCCACCGACACAAGGGTTTTCGACGATCGTCTGGACCTGCCGCGGATCGTCCGGGCGGGGCGGCATCTGGCCCGACCCAAGCGGTACCAGCGCGGGTTCGCCGCCGAGTTGGAGGATCAGTGGCAGCTGCCCGACGCGGTGGCACAGCAGGCCCGGTGGGGCGACGGCTGGGTGAAGCTGGTGGGGGACTGGATCGACCGGGACACCGGCGACCTGGCTCCGCTGTGGTCCGACGACGTCCTGGAAGCGGCGATCGACGCCGCACACGCCAACGGTGCCCGCGTCACCGCCCACGTGTTCGGCGAGGACGCGTTGCCCGGGCTGATCAAGGCGGGAATCGACTGCATCGAGCACGGCACCGGGCTCACCGAGGACACCATCGACTTGATGGTCGAGTACGGCACGGCGCTGGTCCCCACGTTGATCAACATCGAGAACTTTCCCGACATCGCCGGTGCGGCGCATAAGTATCCGGACTATCAGAAGCACATGCGGGCCC
The DNA here is from genome assembly GCF_002101705.1 of Mycolicibacterium iranicum. Taxonomy (GTDB): domain Bacteria; phylum Actinomycetota; class Actinomycetes; order Mycobacteriales; family Mycobacteriaceae; genus Mycobacterium; species Mycobacterium iranicum. The sequence goes on from NZ_LQPC01000047.1 coordinate 2,668, forward strand.
TGTACCAATCCTGTTCTGCCAGAATCGGTGCCGCCCGCGAGGCCGGGGTGCCGATCTTCGCGGGCTCAGATGCAGGTAGTGCGGTGGCACACGGCCGTATCGCCGAGGAGGTCGACGCGCTGAAGGGGGTTGGGATGTCGCCGACCGAGGCGCTCGGTGCTGCCTGCTGGGACGCCCGCGAATGGTTGCGGAGGCCGGGCCTTGAGCACGGCGCGTCCGCCGACCTCGTGTGCTTCGCCGAGGACCCTCGCACGGGCGCTGCAGTGCTGGGCAATCCGACGATGGTGATCCTGCGCGGAGTCGTCTACTGAGATGGCGCGTATCGTCGACCTGAGCCACCGGATCCGCGCCGGCCTCATCACGTACCCGGGCCTGCCCGCGCCTGTCATCACGCCGCACCTGACCCGTCGTGAATCTCGCGAGAAATACGCTCCGGGAACCGAATTCGCGATGGACATCATCACCATGGTCGGGAACACGGGTACCTACCTGGATTCGCCATTCCACCGGTACGCCGACGGGGCCGACCTCGCGGGCCTCGATCTCGCGACGCTGGTGGGCCTGCCCGCCGAGGTATTCCATCTCGAAGGTCAGCGCGCCGTCACCGCCACCCATGTCGCCGGCCGTGAGGTGCGCGGGTGCGCCGTGTTGCTACACACGGGATGGGACAGGCACTTCGGCACCGATGCGTACGGTTCGGGTGCGCCGTTCGTGACCGCGGAGGCGGCGCAGCATCTGGCGGAGGCCGGCGCGGTCCTCGTCGGCATCGACTCGGTCAACATCGACGACACGGAGTCCGGCGGACATCGCCCGGTGCATACGCTCCTGCTCGGTGCCGGGGTGCACATCGTCGAGCACCTCACCAATCTCGGCGCGCTGCCCGAGAAGGGTGCGCGCTTTACCGCGGCACCTCCGGCGATCGAGAACTTCGGGACGTTCCCGGTGCGCGCGTTCGCAGAAATCGCCAACTAGGCCGAATTGCGCGACGCCGAAGCGGTTCTCGGGCCCGCATTCCGCCGCTGCGTCACGCAACTTCCTACGGTTGGCTGAATCCGTAGTTCAGCAGGTCGATTGCCTGCCCGTACAGATCGCCGCTGCCGTACATCTGAACCACGACCAGGCGCCGGTTACCGCGCTGCGCCGCGCCGACGTAGGTCTTGCGGGCGAGATTGGTGAAACCGGTCTTGCCCCCCAGGTCGCCGGGATACCGGCTCAGCAGCTCGTTCTGGTTCTGCAACGTCTTACCGGGGAAGGGTGCCGACGGTGACCGCATGATCTGGGCGATCAGCGGATACTTCAGCGCTGCGCGCATGATGACCGCCAGATCGTGTGGGGTCGTGACGGATTCCCACCCCGGACCGTCCAGTCCCGACGTCGATGACGCTTTGGTGCTGCGTGCACCGACGAGTGCGGCCTTGCGGTTCATCGCGGCGACGGCGACCTGCTGGCCGCCGAGCATGTCGCCGAGCATGGTCGCGGCGTCGTTGCCCGACACCATCAGAATGGCGGCCACCAGTTGCGCGGTGGTGTAGGCCTGCCCGGGTTTGAGCCCGACACAAGAACATTCGATCCTGGTGTGGGACTCGTTGGCCCTGGCGAAGTTGTCCGGCCGAAGGTGGTCCAGCACGGTCATCGCCAACAGAACTTTGATCGTGCTGGCGGGAGCGTAGGTGCCGAATGGATCCTTGCTGGCCAGTACGCGGCCGGTGTCCAGGTCGGCGACCAGCCACGCCTTCGCCGGACCATCTGGAAGGGGTTGGGCGGCAGCGGGTTCGACGGCGGGTTGGGCCCAACCGGCCGGTGCGACGGACACCGACGAGGCAGGGATGAGCGCTCCGAGGGCGAGCGCCAGCCCCGCGAGTTGTCTTCGCACAAATGGCGACGCTAATCGCGCCAGGACTCGACTTGCGCGCGATCAGATATCCATCCGGTCTCAGCCGGTTTAAAGCCTGCTGATCCCCGGATTCGGACCGAGCGCGAAACCCCAGTCCAGCAGCGCCGCGGCCTGATCCCAGTACGTCGGCCCGCCCTCTTTGACCAGCCCGTACATCAGCGCGACGACGAGATGTCTGCCGTTGCGCGATGCGCCTGCGACGAACGTCTTGCGCGCGAGGTCGGTATAGCCGGTCTTGCCTCCGAAGGCGCCGGGGTAGCGGTGCAGCAGCTCGTCCTGGTTCACCAGCACGGTGTCGCCGGTCTTGGTGGGGAACACGGCGGTGGGTTGCGCGGTGATTTGCGCGAACACCGGATAGGCCATCGCGGCGCGGAAGATCACGGCGAGGTCGTGGGGCGTGGACCAGATGTCGATTCCGGGGCCGTCGATGCCCGAGGGTGAGCCGGCATTGGTGCCATAGGCGCCCACCATCGCGGCCTTGGCGTTCATTTTCGTCACGGCGGCCTCACGACCGCCCAGCATCGTCGCCAATGTGTTGGCGGCGTCGTTGCCCGACACCAGCAGCAGACCTTCGAGGAGCTGGCGGGTCGTGTAGGTGACGCCCGGGGCGACTCCCGCGCAGTTGCACTCGACCTTGGTGTCGGCCTCGTTCGCCACGATCGTCGCGTCCAGGGGCAACTCGTCGAGGGCCACCATCGCCAACAGGATCTTGATGGTGCTTGCCGGGGCGAAGTGGCCGTTCTCGTTCCGACCGGCCAGCACGGCGCCGGTGTCCATGTCGGCGAGGACCCACGCCTCGGCCGGTCCGTCGGGAACCGGCATCGAGCCGGCGGGCTGGGCGATCCCCGACATGGGTACGGCCGAAGCCTCCGGCGACGTGATCGCAGCGCCCCCGGCGGCCAGACACAGCGTGGCCGCGAAGGCCGCGAGAAGCCTTGTCATGGCGGCTGAGTCTAACTGCGCGTGATGCGGCGGGCGGATCGTGTTCAATCTAAAGCCATGTTGAGCATCGAGGAGATCTCGGACCGGCTGGAGATCCAGCAACTGTTGATCGACTACTCCACGGCGATCGATCAACGTCGCTTCGACGACCTCGACGCGGTCTTCACCCCGGACGCCTACATCGACTACCGGGTGGCCGGCGGCATCGACGGCAGCTTCCCGGAGGTGAAGGCGTGGCTCAAAGAGGTGCTGCCCAACTGTCCCGCGTACTACCACCTGGTCGGCAACGCCGATGTACGCATCTCGTACGGTCCGGAGGGGGACACCGCGACGTCGCGCGCGATCTGTTTCAACCCCATGGCAATGGGCGGTGACGGTGGCCAGATCTATTTCGTCGGCATCTGGTACGTCGACGAGTTCGTCCGTACCGATCAGGGCTGGCGGATGAGCAAGCGCGTCGAAGAGAAATGCTTCGACAAGATCGTGTGACCCGTCACCGGGCGCCGCGCCGCGCGATCTTTGCCGCGGTGCGCTTCAGGCGGTCGGACAGATACAGCGAGAACGCCACGTTGAAGACGTCTTCGCGAAGCCGGGTCAACGTCGAGCTGGTGATCAGCCAGCGCCCGTCGGTCTTCTCGTAGGTCTCGCGGTAATGCCCGTAGCCACGCAGGTTGAACCCGGGCGCCAGCCGCACCACGTCTTCGAGGGCCCACACGCCCTGTGCGGTCGTCGGCGAGGTCAGCTCGATTTCGGGAGCGTGCACCTGGTGCACGGTGACGTTGCCGCGCAAGCTGCGGCGGGGGAACGCAACGAACTCATCAGCTCCGGTGATGACCTTGCCGCCGGCCTGCGAGGTGTCACTGTGGAAGCCTTCGCTGAACAACGACCGCCACGCGTCCCAGTCCTTGGTGTCCAGGAGCCGGCAGTAGCGCGCCTTGAGCTGCTTGATCGCCTCGATCTCCCGCAGCGCGGCCGCGTCGTCCATGCCTAGAAAGGTGACACTGCGGTGTCGTTTTGTAAAGCGTCCGCGAGGTGGCCGGATGTGGGATTTCCACTGATGGGCGCAGGTCTGGCACAATGGGCGGCTGTCCGCGTACGGCTTCCGCGAGGATGCGCCGTGCCCAGTCACACACGTAAGGCAAAACCGGATCCGGCATCCCGCCGCGATCGCTGAATTGCAGCGTGGCAATCACAGGAGAGATCGCTCAATCATGGCTGTCAAGATCAAGCTCACCCGCCTCGGGAAGATCCGCAATCCGCAGTACCGCATCTCGGTCGCCGACTCGCGCCCCCGCCGCGACGGCCGCTCCATCGAGGTCATCGGCCGGTACCACCCGAAGGAAGAGCCGAGCCTCATCGAAATCGACTCCGAGCGCGCCCAGTACTGGCTCGGCGTCGGCGCTCAGCCCACCGAACCGGTTCTGCAGCTGCTGAAGATCACCGGCGATTGGCAGAAGTTCAAGGGTCTGCCCGGCGCAGAAGGCACCTTGAAGGTCAAGGAGCCCAAGCCCAGCAAGCTCGACCTGTTCAACGCTGCACTCGCCGATGCCGACGGCCCCTCGACCGAGGCCACCACGCCGAAGAAGAAGAAGGCTCCGGCCAAGAAGGACGAGCAGCCCACCGAGAGCACTGAAACTGCCGAGGCCACCGAGGCACCCGCCGAGGCCGCCGCCGAGACCCCGGCTGAAAGCTGAGTCGGCAGTGAGCTCTGTCGTCGTCGACGCCGTCGAGCACCTCGTGCGCGGAATCGTCGACAACCCTGACGATGTGCGCGTCGACATGGTGACCAACCGCCGCGGCCGCACCGTCGAGGTCCATGTCCACCCTGATGATCTCGGCAAGGTCATCGGACGCGGCGGTCGCACGGCGACCGCGCTGCGCACGCTGGTGGCGGGCATCGGCGGTCGCGGAATCCGCGTCGATGTGGTGGACACCGACCAGTAGCGAACCGAAGGGCGCTGCCTGATGGATTTGGTCGTGGGGCGCGTCATCAAGGCGCACGGCGTCACGGGTGAGATGGCCGTCGAGGTCCGCACCGACGATCCCGACGGCCGGTTCGCGCCGGGTGTAACTCTGCGGGGGCGCCCGGGCCGTGGTGGCGCCGAACGCGACTTTGTCATCGAATCCGTTCGTGCACACGGTGATCGGCTTCTGGTTCGGCTGGAGGGCGTCGGTGACCGCAATGCGGCCGATGCGCTGCGCGGCATCCTTTTTCTGGTCGATTCGGGCACTCTGCCACCCATCGACGATCCCGACGAGTTCTACGACCACCAGCTCGAAGGTATGACGGTCACGACGACCGAGGGGCGCATCGTGGGCACGGTGGCCGAGGTATTGCACACGGCCGCAGGCGAATTGCTGGCGGTACGGGATGCAGACGGGGCCGAGGTGCTCGTCCCGTTCGTATCGGCGATCGTCGTGTCGGTGTCGCTTGCAGACCAGGCGGTCGTGATCGACCCGCCCGAGGGTCTGCTCGAACTCTGAGGACGCGCAGCCGTGAAGATCGATGTGGTGACAATTTTTCCCGCGTTCCTCGACGCCCTCCGGCAGTCGCTGCCGGGCAAGGCCATCGACGCGGGCATCGTCGAACTCGCGGTACACGATCTTCGGGACTGGACCCACGACGTGCACCGCTCGGTCGACGATTCGCCCTATGGTGGCGGTCCGGGAATGGTGATGAAGGCGCCGGTCTGGGGGCCGGCGCTCGATGACATCTGTTCAGAGCGGACCCTTCTCGTCGTTCCGTCACCGGCAGGTCGCCTGTTCAATCAGGCTGCGGCACAACGCTGGTCGGGGGAGCAACACCTGGTGTTCGCGTGCGGCCGCTACGAGGGCATCGACCAGCGGGTGGTCGAGGACGCCGCCACGCGGATGCGAGTCGAGGAGGTCTCCATCGGTGACTACGTGCTGCCGGGTGGTGAGTCGGCCGCGGTCGTGATGATCGAGGCGGTGGTCCGCCTGCTGCCCGATGTGCTCGGCAACCCCGCCTCCCACCAGGATGATTCGCATTCTGAGCTCGTTGGCGGTCTGCTGGAAGGTCCGAGCTACACCCGGCCGGCCAGCTGGCGCGGACTCGATGTCCCCGAGGTGCTGCTCTCCGGTGACCATGCTCGCATCGCGGCGTGGCGGCGCGAGCAAGGGCTGCAGCGCACTCGCGAACGACGACCGGACCTGCTCGGCGACGGCTAGATTCGCCCGGCCGGGAACATGGTCTTGACGGCGTCGGTGATGGTCTTGCGGGCCGCGTCGTCGCCGGTGGCCTGCATCGATCCGATTACCATGATGAAGCGACGGTCAGGGCCGATGACGCCCGTGGACAGGTGCATCCAATCCGAGCCGATGCAGCACATCCAGCCTTGCTTGACGGCGACCGGTTCGGCGAAAAGTCCCTCGGGGATGCCGAACCGTTGGGGGTAGATGCCACCGGGCACCATCCCGTCGGGTGCGGTGGGCGTCGACGCGGAGAGGTAGGACAGCATGAGATCGACTTGCGCTCTGGGAAGCCCGCCCGCCCCCGACAGCAGCATGTCGTAGTAGCGGACCAAGTCGGGGGCCGTGCTGATGGTGTTGAACCACCGGCCGTTGCCGGGCCGCCGGGTTGACGTCAGCCCGTAGCGTGTGACGATTCGGTCCACGATCACGCTGCCGCCGCTGCGATTCCAGAACACCTCGGCCGCGCTGTCGTCGGATGACCGCAGCATGACGTTGAGCAGCTTGTGATCGTCCGGCGTCAACGTGGTGCGGCCCTGAGCGACCTGCAAGAGCAGGTCGTCGGCGATGAACAGCTTGACCACGGAGGCGATCGCGATGGGCTTGGTGTTGCCGTTGGTCACCAGTTGGCCGGTGTTGCGGTCGAGTACCGCCGCTGTGATGTCGGCACCCGCCGCAGCTGCCTGGGTGGTGGCCTGCCGCTCGCGATCGGCCAGTCCGGCGAACGTCGGGGTGGGCTCGTCGGGCGGGATCTCGGGCAACGGTGCCATTGTGCCGAGCGGAGCGGTGACCGTCAGATGAGGGCCCGGGGAGACGGGCTGGGCGCTGTAACCTGTCGCCGTACAGGCGGCGAGAAGTGATACCGCTGCGCCACTGGTGAACAGCCTCAACGGCCGTCGCATCGCTCGCTCCTCCAGAGTGTGTGGGCCGACGCTGTCCCCCGAGATCGGGCTGCACAAGGGTGCACACCCGGGCAAAACAAGGGTAACCGTTCCCCACCGAGCTCGCCTTGCGGCGACGGGGGTGCCGGGTGCTCGGTTCAACCGGATTTCGGGGAAACGGTCTCCGTCTGGCACAATTGGGCAGTTGTCTGTGCACGGCTGGGGCCGCATGTCCCGGTTCGGTTGCACGACTCGCCCAAGACGTCCGAATACATCGGCTCTGGTGCGTCATCGTGACGCCGGTACGGAGCCGCGAACAACAAGGAAGTGTCACCGATGAACACGCTGGATTTCGTCGATCAGACGTCGTTGCGCGACGATGTCCCGGCTTTCGGCCCCGGCGACACCGTCAACGTCCACGTGAAGGTCATCGAGGGCTCCAAGGAGCGCATCCAGGTCTTCAAGGGCGTCGTGATCCGCCGCCAGGGCGGCGGTGTGCGCGAGACCTTCACGGTGCGCAAGGAGAGCTACGGCGTGGGTGTCGAGCGCACCTTCCCCGTGCATTCGCCCAACATCGACCACATCGACATCGTGACTCGCGGTGATGTGCGCCGGGCCAAGCTGTACTACCTGCGCGAGCTGCGCGGCAAGAAGGCCAAGATCAAGGAAAAGCGCTGACCCTCGTGGTCGCGCGTGGTCTGACGGCCCGCTGGCTAGTCTGATCACGTGACGCTGTCCTCAGGGCCTTCCGGCAATCCCGACCCGTCCGACGATTCGTCCACCGAGCGCACGCTCGAAGATCCCGACGGTCGAACCGTCGAATCGGATACCGACGGTCGAACCGTCGAATCGGATACCGACGGTCGAACCGTCGAATCAGATACCGAGGACGCCGACGAGAAGTCCGGCAAGAAGAAGCGCGGAGCCCTCAAAGAGTTCGCGATCCTGATCAGCATCGCGCTGGTGCTGTATTACGTCATGCTGACGTTCATCGCCCGGCCGTACCTGATTCCGTCGGAGTCGATGGAACCTACTCTGCACGGCTGCAACGGCTGCGTCGGCGACCGCATCATGGTCGACAAGCTGTCCTACCGCTGGGGCGAACCCGAACCCGGCGACGTCATCGTGTTCAAGGGTCCACCGAATTGGAGCATCGGCTACAAGTCGATCCGTTCGGATAACACGGCCATCCGCTGGGTGCAGAACGCGCTGTCGGTCGTCGGCTTCGTACCGCCCGACGAGAACGATCTGGTCAAGCGAATCATCGCCACCGGCGGACAGACGGTTCAGTGCCGCGTCGACACCGGGCTCACCGTCGACGGCAAGAAGCTCAACGAGCCCTACCTGAGCCCTGAGACGATGATGGCCGACCCTGCGGTCTACCCGTGCCTGGGCAATGAGTTCGGACCCGTCACGGTTCCCGAGGGCAGACTGTGGGTGATGGGCGACAACCGCACGCATTCCGCCGATTCGCGAACCCATTGCACCAACATTCCCGCCGATGCGCAGAAGGGTCTGCTGTGCACCGGCGACCCGACGGCCGGAACCATCCCCGTGGAGAATGTGATCGGGAAGGCGCAATTCATCGCCTGGCCGCCGGGGCGGTGGGGCGGCGTATTGTCGGTCAACCCGCAGAGCTGAACCCGCAGAGCGACACACAGGAGGCACTGACAGTTGCCGGCTGCGTGGCCCCCGAGGGCCGTCATCCGCAAATCGTCGGGTCTGCGCACGCTGGAATCCGCGTTGTACCGGGCCGGTCTCGGACCGGTCGCCGGTGTCGACGAGGTCGGACGCGGGGCGTGCGCCGGCCCGCTGGTCGTCGCGGCGTGTGTGCTGGGCCCCAACCGGCTGGAAAGCCTGTCAGCGCTCGATGATTCGAAGAAGCTGAACGAGGCCGAGCGGGAGCGGTTGTTCCCGATCATCAGGCGCTACGCGCTGGCCTACCATGTGGTGTTCATCCCGTCGGTGGAGGTCGACCGCCGCGGCGTGCACGTGGCCAACATCGAGGGCATGCGCCGTGCCGTGGCGGGCCTGCCGGTGCGGCCGGGCTATGTGCTCTCGGACGGCTTCCGGGTGCCCGGCCTCCCGATGCCGTCGCTGCCGGTGGTGGGCGGCGACGCCGCCGCGGCGTGCATCGCGGCAGCCAGCGTGCTGGCCAAGGTCAGTCGAGACCGGCTGATGGTCGCGATGGAGAACGATCATCCCGGCTACGGGTTCGCCGATCATAAGGGCTACAGCACCCGGGCACACAGTGCGGCGCTGAACCGGCTGGGTCCGTCGAGTCAGCACCGGTTCTCTTTCATCAACGTGCGCAGACTGGTCGTGGATGGGGAACCCGGGGAGCATGGAGAACTTGAGTGCGGGAAGATGCCTGTGGACACGCCAGGAGACGGCGTACTACGTGAAGGACAGTTGAGCCGATGAGTGCCGAAGATCTCGAAAAGTACGAAACCGAGATGGAGCTCTCGCTCTACCGCGAGTACAAGGACATCGTCGGGCAGTTCAGCTACGTCGTCGAGACGGAGCGACGCTTTTACCTGGCCAACAGCGTCGAGATGGTGCCCCGCAACGCCGACGGCGAGGTGTACTTCGAGCTGCGCCTGGGTGACGCCTGGGTGTGGGACATGTATCGGCCCGCGCGCTTCGTCAAGCAGGTCCGGGTCATCACGTTCAAAGACGTCAACATCGAAGAGGTCGAGAAGCCAGAGCTGCGGCTTCCCGAGTAGCCTTCCGCGATGCCGGTTCGCTGTGCGATTTGACGGCTGAACGGGCAGGCCGTCGAATGATCCCATCGACGCGATGACAACACGCCCCCGCACCAGGTGGGCGACATGAGAAATGCTGCCGTCCCGACGCCGGCTGACGACGACTTCTACGTGGCCCCGCCGGGCCTGGGAGACCTCGCGCCGGGCACGGTGTTGCGATCCCGGCGTGTGCCGTTGGCTTTCTTCGGCCGACTTCGGCATGGCTCGGCGGTGCAGCTGATGTATCGCAGCACCGATGCCCACGGCGTGCCGGAGGCCGCCGTCACCACGGTGGTGGTCCCCCGGGGGCGGGCGCCGGAGACGTGCCCCATCCTGTCCTACCAGTGCGCGATCGATGCCGTCGCCGCGCACTGCTTCCCGTCGTATGCTCTTCGCCTCGGTTCGCAGTTGGTGGGCGCCTCGGTGCAGGCCGAATTCCTCTTCATCTCAGCCGCACTAGCACGCGGATGGGCCGTGTCGATCCCGGATCACGAAGGCCTGCAGGGAATGTGGGGTGCACCGTATGAAGCGGGCTTCCGTGTTCTCGACGGTTTGCGCGCCGCCGTGGGGCATTCCGAGCTCGGTTTGTCGGCTCAGGCGCCGATGGCGATGTGGGGGTACTCGGGTGGTGGCTTGGCCACCGGTTGGGCGGCCGAGGCGGCCGCCGATCACGCGCCGGAGCTGAGAGTGGTTGGGGCGGTACTCGGCTCACCGGTGGTGGACCCGGAAAATGTTGCGCGACGCCTGAACTCCACACCGTGGGCAGGGCTGGCCGCGCTGATGATCGCGTCGCTGGTCCACGTGTTTCCCGAGGCGCAGAAGGTCGTCGACGAGCATGCCACCGATGCCGGGAAGGCGCTGCTCACCGAGATCGAGCAGATGTCGACCGGGGCGGCGATCCGCCGATTACGCAATGCCGACATTGCCGACTATGTCGATATGACGCTCGACGAGTTGTTTGCGCTGCCCGAACTGCGGCGCGTGTTCGAGATGACGCGTCTGGGCCAGTCAACGCCAACCATGCCGGTGCTGATGATCCAGGGCCTGCACGACAGAATCGTCGACGTAGCCGACGTTGATGCCCTGGTTCGTCGCTACACCGAGGGTGGAGCGACGGTGAAGTACCATCGCGACCCTCTGGCGGAACATCTGATGCTGTACCCGTTCGCGGTCCCGCTGAGTCTGCGCTGGCTCGAGCGCAGGTTCAACGCACTCGATCACCGCCACGGCCGCAGCGCCTGGCCGGCCGTGCTCGACCCCAGGACATATAGGGGCCTGCCGGGGTGGGCCGCCGGGGTTCCGCGATACGCCCGATCCCTACGACGATGAGGGGCTCAGGGCGGTCCGGCGGCGCCGAACCGCCCTGGGCGACAACAGGTTCGGTTCTCAGTCGGCGTCGACGGTGGTGGGCTCTATCGATGTCTGCGAGCCGGCGCGGCTGACCTCGATCTTGCGCGGCTTGGCGCGTTCGGCGACCGGGATCGTCACCGTCAGGACGCCATTCTCATACGTTGCCTTGATGGCGGCGGTGTCCACGTTGTCGCCGAGTGAGAGCTGGCGCCGGTAACGACCGAAGAACCGCTCGTTGGCCAGCCATTGCGCCGAATCGTCTGATCGGGCGGTGCGGTGCGCCGAGATGGTCAACGTGCCGCTGTCGACGTCGACGTCGACCGAGCCTGGATCGACACCGGGAAGGTCGGCGGTCAGCACGTAATGGTCATCGATCTTGCAGAGGTCCATCGGCATGAACCGTGGCGCGCGATTCGATCCGGTCTGGCTGGCAAGCAGGCCCCGGGTCAGAGCATCGATGTCACTGAACGGATCAAAGCGGAGCACAGCAATCCACCTCCTAAGTTCCAGAGCCCGCCACCCTGGCGGGCGACCAAATCACTGTGCGATGCCGAGGTTAGCACTCGACCCACGAGAGTGCTAGCTCCGATCGGCAAGAATTTTGGATTTTTTGCGACCGGCTCGTGGTGTTCCGCTGTCGCAGTAGATCTTTGGTCTCGGGGTCGTCGGCGGGTGCCGATGGGATGTCGCAGCGCCTGCACGAAACTGACAGACTGAACCCGTGCGCACCTCACCGCTGTGCTGGCTCACCGACATGGACGGCGTTCTCGTCCGCGAGGAACACGCCCTGCCAGGCGCAGCCGAGTTCCTGCAACGCCTCGTCGACCGTGAGCGTCCTTTCCTCGTGCTTACCAACAATTCCATCTTCACCCCGCGCGACCTCGCCGCGCGGCTGGCCCGGTCTGGACTCGTCGTTCCGGAGAGCGCCATCTGGACGTCGGCGCTGGCGACCGCGACGTTCCTCGCCGATCAGCTCCCGGGCGGTTCGGCCTACGTCATCGGCGAGGCGGGCCTGACGACCGCGATGCACGAGGCCGGGTACACGCTGACCGACGTGGCGCCCGATTTCGTGGTTCTCGGCGAGACACGCACGTATTCGTTCGAGGCGATCACCAAGGCGGTCCGCCTTATTCTGGGCGGCGCGCGCTTCATCGCGACCAACCCTGACGTCAGCGGGCCGTCCGCCGAAGGTCCGCTGCCCGCCACCGGATCGGTCGCCGCGATGATCACCAAAGCCACCGGCCGCGAACCCTACTTCGTCGGCAAGCCCAACCCGATGATGTTTCGCAGCGCGCTCAACCGGATCGAAGCTCATTCGGAGAGCACGGTGATGGTCGGGGACCGTATGGACACCGACGTGGTCGCGGGCATCGAAGCGGGCCTGGAGACCATTTTGGTCCTGACCGGGTCGACCACGATCGAGGACGTCGAGCGCTATCCGTTCCGGCCGAGCCGCGTCCTGCCCTCCATCGCGGAGGCGATCGAGCTCATATGATTCCGGTCCACATGGGGCCGGACGTGGAGAAGCCGACGGTGACCGCGGTGTGATGCTGACCGGCAGAGGCGGCAGCGCAGGGATCGCCGAGGGATGAGCTTGCTAGCTTGAGCGGATGACCGAATCAGGGCCTGATCCGGCGCGGCCGCTGGCCGGCGTGCGAGTCGTCGAGATCTCCAGTTTCGTCGCCGTGCCGCTGGCGGGTATGACGCTGGCCCAGCTCGGAGCCGATGTGCTGCGTATCGACCCCGTCGGCGGCGCCGCCGATTACAAGCGCTGGCCCCTCACCGAAGCCGGCGACAGCATCTACTGGGCGGGACTGAACAAGGGCAAGCGATCGCTGGCGGTCGACATGCGCTCGGATCAGGGCCAGGATCTGGTCGCGAGACTGATCGTCGACAGCGGTGTCTTCATCACGAATGTCGCTGGCCGCCAGTGGCATTCCTATGATGCCCTACGCGAGCGCCGGGACGATCTCATCCATGTGGAGATCTCCGGCCGTGCCGACGGGGGCACCGGCGTCGACTACACCGTGAACGCGGCGATCGGATTCCCGCTCGTCACCGGGCCGGCGGGGCTGACCACGCCTGTCAACCACGTGCTCCCCGCGTGGGATGTCAGCTGCGGGCTGTACGCAGCGCTGTCCGTGGTCACCGCATTGCGACATCGGGACGCCACCGGCCGCGGCCAGCAGATCAGTATTCCGCTGGAGAATGTTGCGCTTGCGACCGCGAGCAACCTCGGCCTGCTCACCGAGGCCATGGTGAACGGCACCTCCCGGCAGCGCATCGGCAACGCGGTCTACGGCACCTACGGGCAGAACTTCATGAGCAGCGACGGTGTCGCGTTCATGGTCGTCGTGCTCACCGGCAGGCACTTCCGTGACCTCAACACTCTAACGGGGACGACGGAAGCCGTTGCCGCACTGTCGGAGTCGCTCGGTGCCGACTTCTCCGACGAGGGGGAGCGCTACCGGCACCGCGACGCCCTGAGTGGGCTGTACGCGGAATGGTTCAGCGCCCGCACCGGCGCGGAGATCTCGACGGCGCTGTCGACGACGTCGGTGCTGTGGGAGCGCTACCAGAGCTTCGCCGAGACCGCCTCGGATCCGCGCGTCACCGCCAACCCGCTGTTCACCGAGCTGGACCAGCCGCGCGTCGGCCGCTACCTCGCCACCGGCCTGCCCGTGGCGATCGACGGTGTCTATCCGAAAGCGGTCCCGGCGCCCGCCCTCGGCGACGACACCGACGTCGTGCTGGCCGACTGGCTGTCGCTCGATGCCGCTCAGATCGACGAACTCCGTGGATCTGGCACGGTCGCATGAGCAGGCTGCTCGACCTCCTCGATGTCGCCGATACCGGCGAGGAGACATGGCGTGGGGCGGCCAGTGGTCCGGAGGGCAAGCGCGCCTACGGAGGTCAACTGGTCGCTCAAAGCCTGGCCGCTGCTGCCCGCACCGTCGATGCCGGAAAGTCGCCGACCGCGATGCACCTGCAGTTCCTGCGCGGGGGTGAGGCAGGTAACCCCGTCGACTATTGCGTCGCCCGGACCTACGACGGCCGTACCGCCGCGGCCCGCCGCGTCGATGCGACGCAGAGCGAGCGCCTCCTGACCACGGCGACGGTGTCTTTCTCCGCGCCGCTGCCCGGCCCAGAGCACGGCAGGCGCGGCGAGCTGCCAGACGACCCCGACGCGTTGCCATCGACCGGGCCCGCAGGCCCTGCACCGTCGATGCCGCTCGACGAACTCGACATCCGCCTGGTCGACGACGGCTCCGGGGCAGACTTCGTCAGGCGCCTGTGGTGGAAGACACTTGTCGCGGTGCCCGACGATCCGTTGCTGCACACGCTGATCGCCGTCTACGTCACCGATGTATATCTGATCGACCCCGCGCTGAAGGTGCACGGCCACTCGATGCGATCACGAACGCACCGCAGCGGCACCACCGATTCATCGGTGTGGTTTCACCAAGGCATACGTGCCGATCAGTGGAATCTGTTGGAAGCGAGGTCACCCGCCGCAGCACGCGGCCGCGGCGTCGTCACCGCGAGCCTGATCCGTCAAGACGGCGTCATCGCGGCGACTCTGGTTCAGGAAGGTCTCATCGCAGAGCGGGAGCCTGCACCGGAACCGGCCGGCTGAGCCTGCGTTCGCGCAACCATTGACGGGCCTGGGTCACCATCGCTGTGAGGGTTACCCCGACGACGAGCGACGCCGCCACACCAGCCACCCGATGCTCGCCGAAGAGTGGATACACCTGGTAGTGCGTCAAATACACATACAGCGACGCCTCCGCCACCACGCCCGCAGCAACCGCGACACCGGAGGGACAGCGGATCGCGGGCAGCCAGATCAGCAGAGCCAGTCCGGTGAGCACGAGCAATTCGCGCACCGTGGTGGTGAAGTAGCCGTGCAAGCCTACGGCCAGCACGATTGTCACCGCCGCGCGCTGGATCGTGGTGCTCGCCTTCGCCGCCGCCCAGCCGACCGCGAAGAACCAGAAGGCCAGCATCGTGAACCACGCCTCGCGGCCCAGGTTGAGACCCAGGATGTCATAGCGCAGCGCCATACCGACGGCGAGGAACGCCATCGCCAGTCCGAACGGATACCGTCTCTCCGCGCGGTCCACGGCGGGTAGCCAGAACAGCACTGCGAGGGCGAGCAACGTCCACACCAGCAGCTCGACAAACCACAGCCGGCCCGCGGTCATGCTGTCATACGGGCCCAGGAACTTGTTGGCCAGCAACAGATTCGACAGGTGATAGTCGTCGGTGACCACGAGGGCGACGGCCACCCACAGAATCGACGGGATCGCGATCCACGCGATGGTCGAGCGTAGGTGCTGAACACGTACGGTGCGCGGCAGCGGGGTCAGGCAGAATCGGCCGAAGTTGTAGCCGGCCACTCCGAGGAGGATGTGCGCGCCGCCCCACATGGTGAACAGGTCGGCGTGGGATCCGACGATCAGCACGATCGCGACAGCGCGCAGGGCGACACTGGTTTCCAGCGTGCTTCCCCAGGATTGCCACCGGTGGGGCCTCGGCGCTGGGGCAGCAGCTAGCTCGCGCAGCGTCTTTCGCTGCCAATCGGCGGGCAGCCTGCCCAGGATCCGTTCGAGTCGCACCGACATCGTCACGTAGGTCAAGGAGTTTCCGCCGAGGTCGACGAAGCTGGCTCCGTCGTCGATGTCGGACGGCGGGAGGTTCAGGACATCGGCGAATAGCGCGCGCAGGTCTCCGCTGGCAGCTTCCGGCGCCTTGGCGTCAGCCGCCATGATCCGCGCGGTGGGATAGTCGGGCTTGCCGGAGGGCAGCTGGGGGAGCTCGGCGGCGACGACCGCGTCGACGGCACCCGCCGGTATCCCCGCGGCAGCGGCGGCCGCCCTGCGCACGTCCGCGGGGTCGTGCTTCCCGGCCGCGACGACGGCGATTCGCTCGCCGCGGTCGGTGCACAGGGTCTGCATGCCTTTGCCGCGAAGGGTGGCTTCGAGCTGCTGGAGGTCGATGCGTAGTCCATACATCTTGACGAAACGGCTTCGCCGGCCGACGACTTCGAAGAGGCCGTCATCGGCTCGGCGCGCGATGTCTCCGGTGCGTAGCGCATCAAGGGTCGTTCCGAGTGCGAGATCGGCGGGGGAGTGGGCGTAGCCCATCATGACGTTGGCTCCCCGGTAGACCAGTTCGCCGGTGCCGTCGTCCGGCCAGTCGTCGAGCGGTTCGATCGAGAAGTCGCCGCCCGGGATCGGGATGCCGATCGCGTCAGGCCGGTGGCGCGCCAGGTGTGGTGGGAGGTAGGCCATCCGCGACGTTGCCTCGGTGGCGCCGTACATCACGAACAACCGCCAGCCGTGCTGTTCTGCGACGGTGGCGAACTTCTGCACTCGATCTGGCGGCATCTTTCCGCCCGCCTGCGTGACGTACCGCAGGTGCGGAAGGCTCATGGCGGGGAAGCCGGCCCGCTCGAGCAGCTCGAATGTGTAGGGAACGCCGGCGAACGACGTGCCACGGTGCCGGCGGAACAGTTCCCAGAACTCGCGGTCCGTGACGGAATGTTCGGTCAGTATCAGCGCCGCGCCTGCCAAGAGGTGGCTGTGGATCACAGACAATCCGTAACAGTAGGACATCGGCAATGTGGTTGCTGCGCGGTCACTTTCGTCAATAGCAAGGTACTCGACAATCGATGCCGCGTTGGCGTACAGATTGGAGTGCGAGAGGCGCACGAGTTTAGGGGAGCCGGTGCTGCCAGACGTCGACAGCAGCAGAGCCAGGTCGTCGTGCAGTACGTGCGTGCCGTCACTGTGAATGTGCACACCGGCGCTGTCGATGACGACGTCGGGACGATAGGTAGCGACGATGTTGGCGTGTTCGCGCCCGGGGGGAACGGGTAGGACGACGTGGCGTCCCGCCAGCGCGCCGAGGTAGCGGACCAGCGTCGCGACGTCGTTGCGCGTCTCGATAAGAACCACTTGCCGCCGCTGCCCGAGCTCGGCGGCGAACGCCTCGACACGGTCGGCGAGTGCGCCATATGTGAGCTCGTCGAAGTCGGAGAGGACCGCGATGCGGTCACCCCGGCTGCGCAGGTGATCGACGAGCGGACGCATTCGGTGAGGATACCCTCACCTCATCTGTGCCCAGTCGGGTCTACATGCGGCTGTACTTGCTCCGGATGAAGCTGTAGAGGCCGAACGCTGCGATGCCCGCCGCCGCGGCAATCAGCAGGAACTTGCCGAAGGGTGCCTGCCCGAGAGTCTTCACGGCCGAATCGAGACCGGTCGCCTTCGACGGGTCTGCTTGGACCGTGGCGAGGATGACGAGCAGTCCCGCGCCTGCCAGCACAATGCCCTTGGCGACGTAACCCGTAACGCCGATGGCCGTGACGGCTTTGCCGCCCGAGACACGAAGCTCGTCGAGGAACTTCTCCGACGCACCTTTGTAGACGTGGTAGGCGCCGACCGCGGCCACGCCGATACCGACAGCGACCAGCAGCACCTTGCCCCACGTCGACTGCATCAACTGTGCCGACAATCCGGCGTTCTGCTGGGCGTTCGATTGACCGCTGCCCATGGCGAACCGGGCCGCGGAGAACGCGATGGCGAAGTTGACGACCGCGAGTCCGAGAGCCTTCGCCCGCTTCCAGCCGGGCTTGTCGTCACCGTCGCGGGGCTTGGCGCCCATTACCGCCTCGGCGACGTACCAGAGTCCGAGTGCGACGAGGCCCGCCGCGGCGACCCACAGCATGATCGCGCCGCCGGTCTGGCTTCCGAGAGTGGCCAGGGCGCCGGATTGGTCGGCGTTACCGCCTCCGCCTCCGACAAAGGCGAGCCGCGCGATGATGTAGCCGACGAGTAGATGAAGCACACCGCTGGCCGCGAAGCCGACGCGCGCCAGTTTCTCGAAAGCATTGCTGTCGGTCGCGCGGTCGGCGGCGCCGTGTAGCGAGCGCGGCATCGACCCGCCTGGGGTCTGGATGGCCATCATGTCCTCCTGGTCGGCTGATGGTTGCGTGTACCCCGGATTTGACGGCGGTGAAACTGCGTTTCGGCTTGTTGGGGATGAATTCGGGTTTGGGGATGGATCCGGGCCGGCGTCGGGTGGGTTCAGCAGGGTGGCCTCATGACCAGAACAGAGAGCCGCGCCGAGATCGGGGCGTTGGGCGAGCAGCTCGCGGTGGATCACCTGCAGGGTGCGGGGTTGCGTGTGTTGGCCCGCAACTGGCGGTGCCGGTACGGCGAGCTCGACGTGATCGCCGCCGACGACGCTGCGAGTGCCGTGGTGTTCGTGGAGGTGAAGACCCGCACGAGCGATCAGTTCGGCGGCGTCGAGCAGGCCGTGACGGCGGAGAAGGTGCGGCGGCTGCGTCGGCTTGCCGGGCTGTGGTTGGCGCAGCAGAGCAATCGTTGGACAGCGGTGCGCATCGATGTCGTGACTGTCCGCATCGGGCGTCGCCGCAGTCCGGAGATCACGCACATCCAGGGGGTGGGGTGATGGCGCTCGGTAGGGCGTTCTCGGTGGCGATGCGCGGGGTGGAGGGCGAGATCGTCGAGATCGAAGCCGACATCAGTGCGGGGCTTCCCGGGGTGTATCTCGTAGGACTGGCGGACGCGGCGCTGCGGGAGTCCCGCGACCGGGTGCGCGCGGCGATCCACAACTGCAAATTCAGCTGGCCGATGACGCGACTGACCCTGGCGCTGTCACCGGCGACGTTGCCGAAGATGGGCTCGGTCTATGACATAGCACTGGCCTCTGCGGTGCTCTCGGCGCAGGTCAAGAAGCCGTGGCCGCGACTGGAGAAGACAGTGCTGCTCGGTGAGCTCGCCCTCGACGGGCGGGTGCGGCCGGTCAATGGTGTGTTGCCGGCGGTGCTTGCCGCCCAGAGTCGGGGCTGGGCCGCGGCGGTGGTCCCGATCGACAACCTCGCCGAGGCGAGCTTGGTCGAGGGTATCGAGGTGTGGGGAGTTCGCAGCCTCGGCCAGTTGCAGGCCTGGCTGGTGGGCAAGGGTGACTTGGAAGAGCGCGTCGACAGTACCGACCAGGCTCCGGAAACGACAGCGGATCTCGCCGATGTGGTCGGGCAGACGCAAGCACGCTATGCGGTGGAGGTGGCTGCTGCCGGAGGGCACAACTTGTTGATGAAGGGTCCGCCCGGTGTGGGGAAAACCATGTTGGCGCAACGACTTCCCGGACTGCTGCCACCGTTGTCGATGGCAGAGTCGCTGGAGGTCACCGCCATCCATTCGGTGGCCGGAGTGTTGACCGGCGACGCCCCGCTGATCACCCGTCCACCGTTCGTCGCACCGCATCACACCTCCAGTGTGGCCGCGCTTGTCGGCGGCGGGCCGGGGATGGCGCGCCCAGGAGCGGTCAGCCGCGCCCACCGTGGCGTCCTGTTCCTCGACGAGTTCGCAGAGATCAATACGAATGCGCTGGAGGCGCTGCGAACACCGCTGGAGGACGGCGAGATCCGGCTCGCACGCCGCGACGGCGTCGCGCGCTACCAATGCCGGATTCAACTGGTGCTGGCTGCCAATCTCTGCCCGTGTGCCCCGCCCGACCCACGGGACTGCGTGTGCGGGGCGGCCGAGAAACGCCGCTACCGGACGAAGCTGTCGGGGCCTCTCGTCGACCGAGTCGACCTTCGCGTCGAGATGCACCCATCGCGGGAAGGAACGTTCAACGACCAGGAGGGGGAGCCGACTGCTGTTGTCCGCGAACGGGTTCTGGCCGCCCGAGCTGCGGCAACAGAACGCTGGCGGCCGTACGGCATCAGAACCAACGCCGAAGTCAGCGGCGCACTTCTGCGCCGAAAGTTTGCGCTGAGCAGCGACGCGATGAAACCGCTGCGTACCGCGGTGGACCGCGGGTCGTTGAGCATTCGCGGCATGGATCGCACTGTGCGGGTCGCTTGGACTCTCTGCGATCTCGTCGGTCGGACCTCGCCGAACAAGGCTGACGTCGCGACAGCAATGAGCTTTCGGCAAGTGGGGGGCTTCTGATGGACGAGACGACGCGCCGGGCTTGGGCATATGTGTCCAGGGTCGCCGAGCCGCCGAACCGACTCCTCGCCGACTTGGTGGCAAGAGAAGGGGTCGTGGCCGCTGCCGAGCGTATCCGGTGCAGGCAGGTCGAAACCAAACTGCTTCGCGCCACCGAAGCCCGCCACGAACTCGACTGCACGGCAGCAGATCTCGATGTACTCGACCGAATGGGTGGCCGCCTGCTCACCGAGGATGACGACGAGTGGCCCCACCTGGCGTTCATGGCCTTTCGCTCCGCCGACCACGAGAAACGGCCACACGCCCTTTCTCCGCTGGTGCTTTGGGCGTCGGGGCCGTCGCTGCTGTGCGACATTGCCGACCGCAGCGCCGCCATCGTCGGGACACGAGCGGCCACCCCGTACGGCGAGTATGTGGCCGCCGACCTCGCTGCGGGATTGGTCGAGCGTGATGTCGCGGTGGTGTCGGGCGGTGCGTACGGCATCGACGGCGCTGCGCATCGCGCCACGTTGGCTTCGGAGGGCGAGACGGTGGCTGTGCTTGCCGCTGGGCTCGATGTGCCCTATCCCGCGGGGCATTCCGCCTTGCTTCACAGGATTGGCAGGCACGGTCTTGTCGTCAGCGAGTATCCACCCGGGACGCGGCCGACGCGTCGACAGTTCCTGACCCGCAACCGCCTCGTGGCAGCGCTGGGCAAGGCGACAGTGGTGGTCGAGGCAGGAGTCCGCAGCGGAGCGGCGAACACCGCCGCCTGGGCCGAGGCACTCGGGCGAAGCGTGTGCGCAGTCCCCGGGCCGATCACGTCGTCGGCGTCGGTGGGCTGCCACGTCCTGATCCGTGAGGAGAAAGCCATTCTTGTCACCCGTGCCGACGAGGTCGTCGAACTGGTCGGAATGGTCGGCGAGCTCGCACCCGATCGAGGTCGCCCCGAGTGTGAAGTCGACGAGCTCAGCAGCGAGGAACTCATGGTGTACGAGGCACTGCCCGGGCGCGGTGCGCGCAGTGTGGAACAGATTGCCGTCACCGCCGGAATGCCCGCGACGGAGGTGCTCGGACCGCTGACCATGTTGAATGTGCGTGGCCTCGCCATTCAGGAGGAGGGTTGCTGGAAGCTGGCAAAACGCTAGGAGCCTGTGAACGGGTCGACGCTCGTATAGTCGAGCCCGAAGCTACGCAGTGGAGGAAACGAAGTGGCAGGACGTCCCGTGCACACCTTCGAGGTTGTGCGTACCGAGCAGCTGACCCCGCATGTGATTCGGGTTGTGCTCGGCGGCAATGGGTTCGACACATTCAAGCCCAACGACAACACCGACTCGTACGTCAAGTTGGTCTTCGTCGACGACGACATCGACGTCAGCTCGCTGACCTCTTTCGGACGCGCGCTGACCCTCGACAGTTTCAACGAGCTGCCGGCCGAGAAGCGGCCCACCGTACGCACCTACACGGTCCGCCACGCCGATACGGACCGGCGGGAGATCACCATCGATTTCGTGGTCCACGGGGAGCACGGAGTTGCCGGACCGTGGGCGGCGTCGGCGACACCGGGTCAGCGCCTTTTTGTGATGGGTCCCAGCGGGGCCTACTCGCCCGATCCGCAGGCCGACTGGCATCTGCTCGCCGGTGACGAATCCGCCGTGCCCGCAATCAGCACCGCGTTGGAAGCCTTGCCGGACAACGCGATCGGCAAGGTGTTCATCGAGGTCGCCGGCCCTGAAGATCAGATCGAGCTCACCGCGCCTGGCGGGGTCGAGGTGTCGTGGATCTACCGCGGCGGGCGCGCCGACCTGGTGGCCGAGGACAGTGCCGGCGACCACGCGCCATTGATCACCGCGGTCAAGGAGTCGGCGTGGCTGCCCGGTCAGGTGCAGGTCTTCATCCACGGCGAGGCCCAGGCCGTCATGCACAACCTGCGGCCCTACATCCGCAAGGAACGCGGCATCGATGCGAAGTGGGCGTCCTCGATCTCGGGCTATTGGCGGCGCGGCCGCACCGAGGAGACGTTCCGCGAATGGAAGCGCGAACTCGCGGAGGCGGAATCGAAATAGCTCGGTTGGCAACCGGTCGATGGCAGGCTGACGTCCATGACCTTCGGTAACTACCAGCTCGAGATCTACCTGCAAGGCCTCTCCGGCGTCATGCCGGCGTTTCCCATGGACTACGCCAGCTGGGAAGCCAAAGCCGAGGCGGCCATGGCTCCGTCGGTCTGGTCGTATGTCGCGGGCGGCGCCGGTGACGAGAACACCCAGCGAAGCAATCGCACCGCCTTCGATCGGTGGGGTCTGATGCCGAGAATGATGGTCGGCGCCAAGGATCGCGACCTGACGGTCGATCTGTTCGGCATGAAGCTGCCCTCCCCGATCTTCATGGCACCCGTCGGCGTCGCGGGCATCTGCTCGCAGAGCGGGCACGGCGACCTCGAGGCCGCTCGGGCAGCCGCCCGCACCGGCGTGCCGATGATGGTCTCGACGCTGACCGAGGACCCGATCGAGGACGTCGCCGCGGAGTTCGGGGACACCCCGGGCTTCTTCCAGCTGTACACCCCAACCGACCGCGATCTGGCGGCCAGCTTCGTCCACCGCGCGGAAGCGGCCGGCTACAAGGGGCTCGTCGTCACCCTCGACACATGGATCCCCGGCTGGCGCCCCCGCGATCTGTCCACCGCGAACTTCCCCCAGCTTCGCGGCCGCTGCCTGTCCAATTACACAAGCGACCCGGTGTTCCGCGGCCTGCTCACCCAACCGCCCGAGGAGAACCCACAGGCAGCAGTCCTGCAATGGGCAGGACTCTTCGGCAATCCGCTGACCTGGGACGACCTTCCATGGCTGAGGTCACTGACCGATCTCCCGCTGCTGCTCAAAGGCATCTGCCACCCCGACGACGTACGGCGCGCCAAAGACGGCGGCGTCGACGGCATCTACTGCTCTACCCACGGCGGACGCCAGGCCAACGGGGGACTGCCCGCGATCGACTGCCTGCCCGGCGTGGTCGAGGCTGCCGACGGGCTGCCGGTGCTGTTCGACTCGGGCATCCGCAGCGGCGCCGACATCATCAAGGCGCTCGCGCTGGGCGCCACCGCGGTCGGCATCGGCAGGCCCTACGCCTACGGGCTCGCCTTCGGCGGGGAGGACGGGCTCGTCCACGTACTGCGATCATTGCTTGCCGAGACAGACCTGATCATGGCCGTCGACGGGTATCGGTCGCTGGCGGATCTCACTCCGGACACAGTGCGGCGCGTCCTCTAGAACCTCTCCTGGCGGTCTGCGACCGTAGCCGCGTGGAGACCGGCAGGCAGCAGCGCAGCGACCGGGTGCTCGATTGCCACCTCGAGGCGTTCGACGAGTACCTGGCGTTGGAACGTGGCCGCTCGGAGCACACACGCCGTGCCTACCTGGGCGATCTGCGATCGCTGCTCGATTTCGTCGCCGAGCGGGATCCTGCCGCCGGTCTGGGCGGTCTGACGCTGCCGATGCTGCGGTCATGGCTGGCAGGCCAGGCGGGAGCGGGGGCCGCCCGATCGACGCTGGCCCGCCGCACCTCGTCGGTCAAGACCTTCACCGCGTGGGCGCTGCGCCGCGGTCTGATCGACCACGATCCCGCGGCCCGGCTGCAGGTCCCCAAAGCCCGCCGCACCCTGCCTGCGGTGTTGCGGCAGGATCAGGCGATCGACGCCATGGACGCCGCGAAAAGCGGTGCGCAGGAAGGTGATCCACTCGCGCTGCGGGACCGTCTGATCGTGGAGATGCTGTACGCGACGGGCATCCGCGTCAGTGAGCTGTGCGGGCTCGACATCGACGACGTCGACTCGTCCCGGCGACTGCTGCGCGTACTGGGCAAGGGCAACAAGCAGCGCACCGTGCCCTACGGCCAGCCGGCGCAGGCCGCGCTGACCGCTTGGTTGGCCGACGGCAGGCCAAAGCTTGTCACGGCGGCCTCAGACGCTGCGCTGCTCCTCGGTGCCCGCGGCGGAAGGTTGGATCCCCGTCAGGCGCGCACCGTCGTGCACCAGACGATGGCCGCTGTCACCGGTGCCCCCGACATCGGTCCGCACGGACTGCGCCACAGCGCGGCCACCCACCTCCTCGAAGGCGGTGCCGACCTGCGGGTGGTGCAGGAATTGCTGGGCCACTCGACCCTCGCCACCACGCAGCTCTACACCCACGTCTCCGTGGCGCGGCTGCGGGCGGTGCACGACCAGGCCCATCCGCGCGCATGAGTCGTCTTCGGTGCCCGGGTTTCCCTAGCTGACCGGCTTCAGGCGGATCGGCGTCGCCGCCAGTAGTCCCAGCGGGTCGACGTAGTCGGCCCGCGATGCCGGTCCCCACATCGCACCCCAATGTAGGCAGGCTGCCGCCGCGCAGCCCGCATGTCCGGCCATCAGTTCACCCAAATATGCACCGCCCGCCACCGTTTGGCCGCGCCGCACCGCAGGCTGGACGGGCTCATAGGTGGTGCGCAGGCCACCCGGGTGAGCGACCGACACGAGAGTCCGGCCCGCCAACTCGCCGGCGAACACCACCGTTCCCGCGCCTGCGGCGTACACCGGCTGACCTGCAGCCCCTGCCAAATCCACGCCGCGGTGCCCGGGTCGCCAGTTGGGGGATGGGCCGTCGAACTGGCGCGACACCGCCGGGCGGGGACGCAACGGCCAATCGAGGCGTCCGTCGGCCGACGCGGGGGCTGCACTCAGTAGCATCGACACCGCCGCGAGGGCGAAAATCCGCATTCGACCAGTTCAGCGGACGTCGCCCCTGAGGAGAAAGCCCCGCGACGTCGCCTGGGGATGGCTGGTCAGGGTGGTAAAAGCACCTGTTTTGAGCGTGTAAACTCCTACGCGCAGCTCGTTAACTCGAGCTGACTTCGCGCGTCTGCGTCACGGACCCACTGGTCCGTTACCTCGTATGCCGGGCGGTCCCGCCTCACCGGGTCAGATTTCTCGGGGGTCGGGTCCGGCATCGAAGCAGTCGCCAGGGCTCGGCGTCACCCGTCGCCGCGCGTCAACCGACAACATAAAGAGGTATGGCCAATCATGGCTGTAGTCACCATGAAGCAGCTGCTCGACAGCGGCACCCACTTCGGGCATCAGACCCGTCGCTGGAACCCCAAGATGAAGCGGTTCATCTTCACCGACCGCAACGGCATCTACATCATCGATCTGCAGCAGACGCTGACCTACATCGACAAGGCCTACGAATTCGTGAAGGAAACCGTCGCGCACGGCGGCACCATCATGTTCGTCGGCACCAAGAAGCAGGCGCAGGAATCCATTGCCGAAGAGGCGACCCGCGTCGGCATGCCCTATGTGAACCAGCGCTGGCTGGGCGGCATGCTGACCAACTTCTCCACCGTGCACAAGCGTCTGCAGCGCCTCAAGGAACTTGAGGCCATGGAGCAGACCGGTGGGTTCGAGGGTCGCACCAAGAAGGAAATCCTGATGCTGACCCGCGAGAAGAACAAGCTCGAGCGCAGCCTCGGTGGTATCCGCGACATGCAGAAGGTGCCGTCGGCGATCTGGGTCGTCGACACCAACAAGGAGCACCTCGCGGTTGCCGAGGCCCGCAAGCTGAACATCCCGATCATCGCGATCCTGGACACCAACTGCGATCCCGACCTCGTCGACTACCCGATCCCGGGCAACGACGACGCCATCCGTTCGGCCGCGCTGCTGACCAAGGTCGTTGCCTCCGCCGTCGCGGAGGGCCTGCAGGCCCGCGCCGGTGCAGGCTCCGACAAGTCGGAGGCCGAAGCTGCCGAGCCGCTCGCCGAGTGGGAGCAGGAGCTGCTCGCGGGCGCCACCACGTCCGCACCCGATGCGGGCGAGGCCACAACCGAACAGTCCTCCTGATCTTTTGCGACGTCTTTTAAAGGAAAGGCTTCATGGCTAACTACACCGCTGCCGACGTCAAACGCCTGCGTGAACTGACCGGCGCCGGAATGCTGGACTCGAAGAACGCGCTGGTCGAGGCCGAGGGTGACTTCGATAAGGCTGTCGAACTGCTGCGCATCAAGGGCGCCAAGGATGTCGGGAAGCGCGCCGAGCGCGCCACCGCCGAGGGCCTGGTCGCCGCCAAGGACGGAGCTCTCATCGAGCTGAACTCCGAGACCGACTTCGTCGCCAAGAACGCGGAGTTCCAGGCGGCCGCCGATCAGATCGTCGCCGCCGCGGCAGCCGCCAAGGCGACCGATGTGGAGGCCCTCAAGGCCGCCAAGCTCGGTGACACGACGGTCGAGCAGGCCATCGCCGACCTGTCGGCCAAGATCGGCGAGAAGCTCGAACTGCGTCGTGCCACGTACTTCGACGGACAGGTCGAGACCTACCTGCACAAGCGGTCGGCCGACCTGCCGCCCGCCGTGGGTGTTCTGGTCGAGTACACGGGTGACGACAAGTCGGCTGCGCACGCGGTCGCCCTGCAGATCGCCGCGCTGAAGGCCAAGTACCTCACCCGTGAGGACGTTCCCGAGGACATCGTCGCCAACGAGCGGCGTATCGCCGAGGAGACGGCCCGCAACGAGGACAAGCCCGAGCAGGCGTTGCCGAAGATCATCGAAGGCCGCGTGACGGGCTTCTACAAGGACGTCGTGCTGCTCGATCAGCCGTCGGTGTCCGACAACAAGAAGACCGTCAAGGCCCTGCTTGACGAGGCCGGTGTCACCGTGACGCGGTTTGCCCGCTTCGAGGTCGGCCAGGCCTGATCTCCACCCTTCGCGAAGCCCCCGAGACCTTGGTCTCGGGGGCTTCGTTTATCGGCCCTGATTTCGTGCGCGATATGGACAAACTCGACCGTGGCAGATCAAGAAAACGCCGCGCCGCGCCGCTTCTATTTGCTTTACCGTAAGGCCAGTGGGTATGTGGCCGTCAAAGACTGTTTTTCTGGAGAACAGCACTTTGCCGTGCGCCGGAGAGTGATCCTTTGGCAAATTGTGCAGCTAATCAATTTCACCCGTTGGCGACCTTCTGAAATCGCCAATTGCCGTCCGTGAACGCAGTCCAGAGTTAATCTTCTTCCATGATGGGGTGCGCAAACTGTTCTGGTCACGGTGACCAACACGGTTGATACGGCCCGCACGGCAAATTCAGTTGTCAGCGGGGGAACGCCGGCAGTAGCTCCGGTCGAGAGCGATCAGCTACATAAACACAAGGCCTGGGAGCCGTACCTGGGTGCGCTGATCGATTTGTCGACGGCGTCGCTGGCGGTGGCGCTCGGGATGACCTGGGCAAGCTCTGACCAGTTGACCCTGCCTCCGACCTGGATGCTCTGTTTTTTCGCGCCGACGGTCGTTGGCATCGCTGCCCTTCGAGGCTTGTACCGCCGCTCGCTCAAACGCACTTTCCTCGATGAGCTGCCCACGATCGAGGCCGTGGTTGCTTTGTCGGCCATGCTGCTGTTGAGCGGCCTGGTTCTCAACCCCTTGATCGAAGGCTCGCGGGGCAGTGCCGTGGCCAGGATGTGGATGTGCGCCGCGGTCGTTATTCCGCTGGGTCGCCTCCTGTGGATCGCCATCAAGAACCACCACTACCGCCACAACCGGATGACGGCCCCGACGTTGATTGTGGGCAACGGCCGGGTCGCCGCCAAGGTAGTCGATCGACTCAACATCACGCCGGAGTACGGACTCCAACCCATCGGGATCATCGACGACGAGATCCCGATGATGGGGATCGACCGCGACCAGCCCGCCACCATTCCGTATTTGGGCCGATTGGAGATGCTCGACGAAGTCATCACTCGGACCGGCGCCGAGTGCATGATCGTCGCGTTCTCTCGGACGAGAGACGAAGCCATCACCGCGGCGGTCAAGGTGGCACATCAGCGCGGTGTGACCGTGTGGATTGTCCCGCGGATTTACGACACCGTCGGAGTGCACGCCCACATCGAGCACATCGGCGGGCTGCCCCTGATTGCGGTGCCGCGCACGGATCCGCGCAGTTGGCAGTTCGCCGCCAAGCACCTCTCCGACCGATTCTTCGCGACTGTGGGCCTGTTGTTGATCTCCCCCTTCTTCCTCACCCTGATGCTGCTTGTGCGGCTCAGTTCCCCCGGGCCGATCTTCTTCAGCCAGCCGCGAATCGGCCGCGACGGGCGCGAGTTCGGCTGCCTCAAATTCCGCTCGATGCGACCGCCGCGGGACACCGACGCCTCATTCGTACGTTCGGACACCTCGGCCCCGGGCGGGGTCGAGGGCGAAGACCGCCGCACACCGATCGGCAAGATCCTGCGGGCCACCTCGATGGACGAGTTACCTCAGCTGATCAATGTGATCAGGGGGGAGATGAGCCTGGTCGGTCCGCGGCCGGAGCGTCCCGAGTACGTCGATCTGTTCAACGTTCAGATCGCGCGCTACGGCGATCGCCACCGCGTCAAGGCGGGAATCACGGGATGGGCTCAGGTGCACGGCCTTCGGGGGCAGACATCGATCGCCGACCGTGCGGA
Organism: Mycolicibacterium iranicum; assembly: GCF_002101705.1. Taxonomy (GTDB): domain Bacteria; phylum Actinomycetota; class Actinomycetes; order Mycobacteriales; family Mycobacteriaceae; genus Mycobacterium; species Mycobacterium iranicum. The sequence continues at coordinate 31,105 of NZ_LQPC01000047.1, forward strand.
ATGGGACAACTTCTACATCGAGAACTGGTCGCTGTGGCTCGACTGGAAGATTCTCGCGATGACCGTCGGCGCGGTATTGCGCCGCGCGGAGTGAATTCCCTGCTGAGGGGCGCGCCTGCAACGCGGTACGCTTTGGTACCGTCGGATGGATGGATCGCATTGACGCCTTCGCCGACGACGCTCTGGGAGATCTCGACGCGGTCGGTCTGGTTGCCGCGCTGAGTGCCGGGTCGGTCTCGGCGGCCGAGGTCGTCGACGCCGCGATCGCCCGCACCGAGAAGGTCAATCCCGCACTGAACGGGTTGGCACATGAGGCCTTCGAACGGGCCCGGGTGCGCGGCGGGCTTCGTCATCCCTACGGCGGCTTCTTCGATGGGGTGCCCTCCTTCATCAAGGACAATGTCGCCGTCGCAGATATGCCGACGATGAGGGGAACCGACGCATGGGATCCGGTTCCCGCGTCCGGGGACGGTGACTTCGCGAAAGCGTTTCTGGCGACCGGCGTGGTGCCCATCGGGAAAACGCGAATGTCGGAGTTCGGGTTCAGTGCCGCCGCTGAGCATCCCCGACTCGGGCCGGTGCGCAATCCCTGGAACACCGAGCACACCGCCGGGGCGTCCTCGTCGGGTTCGGGTGCCTTCGTGGCAGCCGGCGTCGTGCCGATCGCCCACGCCAACGACGGCGGCGGATCAATCCGAATTCCCGCCTCCTGCAACGGACTCGTCGGTCTCAAGCCCTCACGGGGCAGGCTTCCCCTAGACAGCGACATGCGTCAGATGCCGCTCCGAATCGTCGCCAACGGCGTCGTGACCCGTTCGGTTCGCGACACTGCGGCCTTCTATCGTGAGATCGAGAAGGTCTCGGCCAACCCGAAGCTGCCGCCGATCGGGGACATCGCAGCGCCCAGTCCACGGCGCATGCGCATCGCGGTATGCACCAGCTCGATAATTCGCGAGTCGAGCCCGGAGGTGCGGGAGTTGACGCTGCGCACTGCGTCGCTGCTCGAACGACTCGGCCATCGAATCGAGATCATCGACAACCCGATTCCGGCGCGTTTCATCGACGACTTCCTGCTCTACTGGTCGTTTCTCGCCTTCGCGTTGATCAAGGGCGGCCGCCGGAGCTTCGGGCCCACTTTCGACCGCGAGCGGCTCGACAATCTCTCACTGGGCCTCCACGATTGGGCCGGGCGCAACCTGCATCGCGTACCGCTGGCGATCGTCAGGTTGCAACGCATCCGACGGATCACGTCGCGGCTGTATTCGACATACGACGCGCTCCTGACGCCGACGCTGGCCGACGTTCCGCCACCCGTCGGCCACCTGGATCCGACATCGTCATACCAACAAATCATCGACCGGCTCGTCGACTGGGTGGCGTTCACGCCGCTGCAGAATGCCACTGGTGAGCCGGCGATCTCGCTGCCCCTCGCGCAATCCGCGGCGGGCCTGCCGGTGGGCATGATGTTCGCCGCCGGCGTCGGCGACGAGGCACGCCTTCTGCAACTCGCCTACGAGCTCGAAGAGGCGCAGCCGTGGCCTCGGATTCAGTCATAGCGGTCATCAGCTCCTCGACTTTCTCTCGGCTACGACGAAATCCGTAGCGGCACCGACACATCGAAGTAACGTCGCCGCGGTTTCGTTAACGCCACCGAGACCGTGGGTGGCGGCCGGTGAAACGTTTCGGTCCGAGCATCGCCGTTGTGGAGACCACAGCGCGGGCAGGATCGCCGCCGATCGCGCCTTCGACTGGGAACACCTTCGGGTGCCTGGTCCGATTCGCGCTGGCGAACATCCGGCGCCGCCCGGAACGATTCGTGCTGTCCGTCCTCGGCATCGCGTTGGCGATCGCGTGCGTTACGGTCGTTCGCGCGATCTCGGCCGGATTCGCGGCCACCGGAGAGGCGTCGATCACCGATGTGCTTGGGGGACAACAGTTATGGGTGGTGCCCGCGGCCGGGGTGCACTACGACCCCGACGTCGAGTCCATTGTCGTCGGCGGTCCGGCACCGGCCATCACCATCCCCGAGGGCTGGACGGCGACCCGCACACTGTCCGGTGTGATCGACGTCGACGGCCGGCCAGTGTCGCTGCGTGGCAGCAACGAGTTGGCGGCCGAGCAGGCGGTGCTCAGCCCGGCCCTCGCCGACCGACTGGACTTGGCTGCGGGCTCGCAGGTGCAGGTCGGCGGGCAACGCCTGGTGGTCACGGTCAGCGGCGACGGTCAATCGTTGACGGTGCCGACTTCGGCGGCTCAGGCGGTCGTCGGTGACAACGGCTGGTGGACGGTGGTTGCTCCGCCTGGAGAGCAACAGCGCCGCGATCTCGGTCAAAGCTTCGGTGCGGCAGTCGGTCTGCCGTTCAGCACGGATCCGTCGATGCAACCGGACCCACGAGGCGCCGGCCTGATCTACGACACCGTCGGCGGCTCCAGCCCACTGTCCTTCGAGCAGCGCTACTCTGCGCTGTTCTCCGGCAAGGTGACTGGTTCCACTCTCGGCATGATCTCGATGGTGGGCCTGGGACTCGGCTTCGTCATCGCGGTGTCCTCGTTCCTCGCGGCCGTCACCGAGCGGCGACGCGAGTTCGGCATCATGTCCAGCATCGGCCTCGCCGACGAAGTCCTGTACTTCTTCCTCGTCGAATCCGCGCTGGTGTTCGTGACGGCCTATGCGGTCGGGGTCGCCGGGGCGGGAATTGCTGTCGCTCTGGTGATTCCGGGTATCGCGTCGCTTTCGTCCTGGCTGCAGGGCGCGGCGCTGACCGCGATGTTCCTGCCGGCCATGGCCATTGTTGGTGCACTGATTCCGGTTCACCGACTCCTGCAGCAGAAGCCGGTCGAACTGTTGGGGGGCCGATAGATGAGCATCGGCAAAGGATTGTCCTACGGATGGCTCGCCACCCGGCGACGACTCGGGGAGATGGTGCTCCCCGTATTCACGACCGCCACCGGTGCGCTGCTGGTGGTCCTGGTGTTCGGGATGTCCGACGGAATCCGCACCCAGTCGGCCTCTTTGGGACATGCCGATGAGATCGCCCGCGCCGTGGTGCTGATCGCAGTGACGGTTCTTCTCGTCGGCGTGGCAGAAGTCGCCGTGGCGACCACCCGAACGGTGGCCCACCGCACCCGCGAACTCGGCGTGCTTGCCGCCAATGGGGTGCCCCGGGCGCCCGTCGTGGCAGCACTGCTGGTCGAACCGGTGATCGCCGGAATGCTCGGGGCGCTCGCCGGCGCACTGCTGGCGTTCGTCAGCGGCGTCGTCCTGGCGCTGACCGGCGTTGTGGCCACCGGGGTGTCCTATGGCGGGCTGGCGTTCGGTGCGGGCACCGCAGTCGTCGTCAGTATCGTGGCTGCACTGGCCACCAGCATTCTGCCCACCTGGAAGGCCGCATCTCGATCGCCCATCCATTCGCTCGCCTCTGGAGGTTGATCCCATGACCACGCTCGACGAAACATCCGGAGCCGCAGCCGAAACCGAGATGAGTACCGGACCGGTGATCGAGATCTCCGACGTCTGGAAGCTGCACAAGCTCGGCGATGAGGTCGTCAAGGCGCTCATGGCCGCCGAGTTGACCGTCATGCCCGGCGAATTCGTGTGCCTCATGGGCCCCAGCGGTAGCGGAAAGTCCACCCTGCTTAACATCATCGGGGGACTGGATCGGCCGACCAAAGGTACCGTCAAGATCGCGGGCCAAGACACCTCGGCGCTGACCGAAAGTCAGTACGCGGCCTTGCGGCACGACACCATCGGCTTCATCTTCCAGAGCTACAACCTGATTCCGTTCCTGTCGGCGGTCGAAAACGTCGAGCTTCCACTGATGTTCGAGCCCTACGATCGGAAGTCGCTGCGCAAGCGAGCCGTCGAGCTTCTGGAGCTGGTCGGGCTCGGGCATCGCATCAACCATCAACCGACCAAGATGTCGGGTGGGGAGCAGCAGCGGACGGCGATCGCGCGGTCGTTGATCAGCAATCCGACCCTTGTCCTCGCCGACGAGCCCACAGCCAACCTCGACCACCGCACGGGGGAGACGGTGGTGCGCATGTTGCGCGACCTGTGCTCGACCATGGGAGTCACCGTGGTCGCGAGCACCCACGACCCCACGGTGGCCGACGAAGCGAGCCGTGTCGTCCGGATGAAAGACGGACAGATCGTCAACTGACCAACACTGCTGATTTCCAACACTTGTGGGAGAACGCATGACACAGACGGAGCCCGTGCCGACCGCGGACCCAGGTAGAACTGTCGGCTCAGCCGACCCAGGTAGAACTGTCGGCTCAGCCGACCGTGACAAATTGATGACCACCGAGCTGGTCCCCGAGCAGATCCTGCCCAAGGTCATGAGCACGTTCGGTCTTACGGCGGCGTATGTGTTCATCATCTGCTGGATCACCGGTTCGTCGGTGATGGCCACCGGCGGTTGGACCGCCATACCCATGTGGATCCTGGGCATTCTCACGTTCCTCGTCCCTGCGGGCATGGCTGTGGTCGAACTCGGCAACCTGTGGCCGGGCCAGGGCGGCGTGTACATCTGGGCCACCAGGACGATGGGGGAGACGTGGGGTTTCATCGGTGGATACCTGTCCTGGGTTCCGGTGATCCTCAATGCCGCATCGTCACCGGCGGTGGTGCTCTCGTTCCTCTTGCTGGCGTTTCACGCCGAGCTCGGGGTGACGGCGAGCGTCATCCTGCAGCTGGTCATCCTGTGGACCGTGATCGGGCTCGCGCTGGCCAAACTGTCTGCCAGTCAGCGGATCATGAACGTCGTCTTCGTCGTCTTCGGCATCCTCGCACTGACCATCTTCGTCTGCGGGCTGCTGTTCGCGGTGCAGAACGGCTCGGCGACACCGTTCAGCTGGTCGGAGGCTCTGGTCCCGAACTTCGCCGTGGCGGGCTTCCTGTACGGCACCGTGCTTCTCTATCTGCTCGGTGTCGAGACGCCCTACAACATGGGTGCGGAGTTCCTGTCGGTGCGCAAGAGCGGCCCGCGGATGATCCTGTGGGGGTCGACGGCGCTGGTGGCGATCTACCTGCTGACGACGCTCGGCACGATGATGGCGCTGCCCACCGACGAGATCGATGCGGTGACGGGCGTGATCGGCATGCTCGACGTGGCCGGCTTTCCCGGCCTGATGGAGGTCTGCGCGGTGGTCTTGGCGCTGATCATCATCGTCGCTCTGATGACCTACCAGGTCGCCTACTCGCGCCTGATCTTCGTCTCCGGCCTGGAGCGCCACCTGCCGCGCATCTTCACGCATCTGAACCCGCGCACACGTAACCCCGTGTCCGCCATCCTCATTCAGGGTGTGATCTCCTCGCTGCTGATCGTCGGCCTGTACTCGCAGAGCAGTCTGGTCAACACCACGATCTTCCTGCAGGGCGGCCTGTCGACGGTCTGGCTGATCTCGGGCTTCTTCTTCCTGTTCCCGGTCATTATCGCCCGCAAGAGGTACGCGGACCGCTACGAGAACGAGACGTTCTGGCGCATTCCCGGCGGCATGGTCGGTGTGCGGATCACGGTGATCGTCGGCACGATCGGCACGATCGGCGGCATCTACTATTCGTTCGCGAAGTCATGGCTTGCCAGCTCCGGGGTCGGCGACGCCGAATGGATGATGTGGGTCGGCAGCATCAGCCTCGGGATGGTGGCTCTCGGTGCCATCGTGTACGTCTTCGGCCGGCGCTCGGCGCACAAGACCAGTCAGGAAGACGCCTTGGCCCACCTGGCCGTCTTTGACCTCACCAAGACAGAAACAGAGGAAACAGCGAAATGACGATGGAGGACACCCGGACGCGGGCCGAGCACGGTTCTGCCGTGGGCAGTTACCCCCTCGACCCGTTGACCGGAGCCGAGATCGAGGCCGCCGCGGCCATCGTCACGGGATCGGAATATGCCACCCCCACATTGAAGTTCGTCATGATTCAGCTCGCCGAACCCGCCAAGACGGACGCTCTGACGTTCCCCGCGGGGATGGAGGTCCCGCGGTGCGCATTCGTCACGATGTACGACGCGGCGGCGAAGATGATCTATGAGGCCGTCGTCGATCTGACTGCGCGAGTCGTCGAGTCGTGGACGCCGATCCCCGGCCGCTTCCCGTCCTATCTCGTCGAGCACATGACCGGGGTGGAGGAGAAGGTCCGTGAGGATCCACGCTGGCAGGAGGCGATGCGCAAGCGGGGCGTCACCGATTTCAGTCTCGCGATGATCGATCCCTGGCCCGCAGGGTATTACGGCGCCCAGGATCACTACGACAACTCGCCGCTGATCTGCCGGCCGTTGACCTTCATGCGGGCCGCGCCGTCGGAGCACGGCTACGCACGACCCGTCGAAGGCGTCATCGTCACGTTCGACCTCGACGCCATGAGGGTCATCGACGTCGAGGATCACGGTGTGGTTCCGCTGCCGCCGACCGCGGGCAACTACTCCGAGAAGTTCATGTTCTCTCCCGACAACAGACCGGCGTTCACGCAATTCCGCGACGACGTGAAACCGATCGAGATCACCCAGCCTGACGGGCCGAGCTTCACGGTGGACGGCTGGAAAGTGCAGTGGCAGAAGTGGTCTTTGCGCATCGGGTTCAATCCGCGCGAGGGCATCACGCTGCACGAGGTGACCTATACCGATCGGGGCGTGACGCGGCCTATCATGTATCGGGCGTCGCTGTCGGAGATGGTGGTGCCCTACGGCGATTCGTCGCCGACGCACTGGAACAAGAACGTGTTCGACATGGGTGAAGTCGGGATGGGATTCTCGGCCAACCCGCTGACACTCGGGTGTGACTGTCTCGGCGAGATCTACTACTTCGATGGCACGGTCAACGACTCCAGCGGCAACGCGGTAACGATCCCGAACGCGATCTGCATGCACGAGGAAGACTTTGGAATTTCATGGAAGCACACCGATTTCCGTACCGAAGAAGTCGAGGTGCGCCGATCCCGGCGGCTGGTGATCTCGATGATCTGCACCGTCGGGAACTACGAGTACGGCTTCTTCTGGTACTTCTACAACGACGCCTCCATCGAGGTTGAGGTGAAGCTCTCCGGCGTGCTGACCACCGGCGCCGTCGAGGTCGAGCCGGGGGAGCAGCCGCGTTGGGGCAAGATGGTGGCTCCGGGCATCTACGGTCCGAATCACCAGCACTTCTTCAACTTTCGACTGGACATGAGCGTCGACGGCACGGGAAACAGTGTGTACGAAGTTGATTCGGTACCCGAACCGGATCCAGAGCTCAACCCCCACCGCAACGCGTGGATCACCCGGGACACGCTGGTGGCCTCGGAGGCCGAGGGGGCGCGTGACTGGAACTGGTCGACGGGCAGGTACTGGAAGATCGCCAACCCGTCCAAGAAGAACGAACTGGGCGTCCCGGTGGCCTACAAGCTGGTGCCCAAGGACGTCGTGCCGGTGATGGTGCAGGAAGGCTCCTACATCTACGACCGGGCCAGGTTTCTTCAGCACAACCTGTGGGTGACCAAGTACGACCCGGCGGAGAAGTTCGCCGCGGGCGACTACATGTACCAGTCGGCGGATATACAGGGCCTGCCCGAATTCGTCTCGGGCGACGAGCCGTTGGACGACTCCGATGTGGTGCTCTGGTACACGCTCGGCGCCCATCATGTCGTGCGGCCCGAGGACTGGCCGGTGATGCCGTGCGCCTATACCGGATTCCACCTCAAGCCGATCGGCTTCTTCGACGGCAACCCCGCCCTCGACCTGCCGCCGTCACCACCGAAGGCGTGTCACGCCAACCATGCGGGTCTCCCAGTGGCAGAGCGCGCGATGGAGTCCTAAGACTTGCACCGCGAGCGCGCGTGTCTGTACGGCAAAACGCCGTCTCTCTTGGCATTTCGGGCGCCTTCGCGAACCGTGAACGCGCCCATCACGCACGATGCACCTGCCGCGCGGGGACGAACAGCGCCAGCGAGACGATCAGGAGCGCGCTCAGCGTCACCACGTTGAGGACCTGATCCCGTGGGCTGTAGTGGTGCAACATCTGCAGGTGCAGGATCAGGTGCAGCAGGTTGAACATCGACCACGCGCCGGCCGATACCCGCACGAGCGTCGTGTTGGCGACGTAGATGAGCGTGGCCACGCTGAGCACGGTCAGGCCGAGGAAGAACGCGCCGACGTCCCTGACGAAGTGCTCGTTGTATGGGCCGAGTTGGGGGATCCAGCTCAGGCCCAGCCCGGGGAAGGTGTCATACCAGTGCTGCGGTGCGAAGTAGGCCCACACACCGGTGACCGCGCCGACCAGAGCGAGAAAGCCGAGCAAAACCCGGTGCAATGTGGCGGACACCGCTCTCACGGCTTAACGGCGTAGTGGCTTGAGATCGCCACGCGGTTGAACGCGTTGATGGAGATGGCGACCCACCGCAGTGCGGCGGCCTGCTGATCGGTGACCGCCGCGGTTTCGTCGTCCACACCGGCCATGGGTGTGTCGATGTGCGTGATCTCTTCGGCGATGGCCAGGGCGGCCCGCTCGGCCGGGGAGAAATACCCCGTCTCTCGCCACGCGGGCAGCACCGCGATGCGATCGGTGGTTTCGCCTTTGGCCAACGCGTCGCGAACATGCATACGCAGGCAGTAGCCGCAGCCGTTGATCTGCGAGGCACGGATCCGCACCAGTTCGATGGCCAGGGGCTCGACGCCGGCGTCCAGGGCAGCCTTCTCGGCTTGCTCGCTGAGCGCGATCGTCGTCTTGTAGGCATCGGGTACTGCCTTGTTCAGCAGCGGCCGAGTGGACATGGGCATGCTCCGTTCGTCCGTGGGGTCTGTCCACGGTGTAGACGAGACGTGCGGCGCAAACGTGACAATCGGCGCCGACGAGCGCGCGCTTAATGCCCGCCGGCTGCGGCGTGTCGGCGGGCAAACACGCGCGCTCGCGGGGCGAGGTCGGCTCGACGGCGCACCCCGTTGCACCCATTCGCCATCGCGGACGTCAAGGTTTGGCAGGATTGGGGTATCGCCTCGTCGATGGCAACCTCACATACGGACCCGAAAGGAGCCTATTGGCCCCGATGACAGAGCCCGTTGCTGATCAGCCCCCCTCGTACCGGCCCGCCTATTCCAGAGTGCTGCTCAAGTTGGGCGGCGAAATGTTCGGTGGAGGGCAGGTCGGACTTGACCCCGATGTGGTCGCGATGGTGGCGCGCCAGATCGCCGAGGTCGTGCGCAGCGGTGTCGAGGTCGCCGTCGTCATCGGCGGAGGAAACTTCTTCCGAGGCGCCCAACTGCAGCAGCGAGGCATGGAACGCACCCGCTCGGATTACATGGGCATGCTCGGCACCGTGATGAACAGCCTTGCGCTGCAGGATTTCCTGCAGAAGGAGGGCATCGACACCAGGGTGCAGACCGCCATCACCATGGGACAGGTCGCCGAGCCCTACATTCCGCTGCGTGCCCGCAGGCATCTCGAAAAAGGCCGCGTCGTCATCTTCGGGGCCGGCATGGGGCTGCCCTACTTCTCGACCGACACCACCGCCGCGCAGCGCGCACTCGAGATCGGCGCCGAGGTCGTCCTGATGGCCAAGGCCGTCGACGGAGTGTTCACCGCCGATCCGCGGGTGCATCCCGATGCCGAGATGATCACCGCGATCACCCACCGCGAGGTCATCGACCGCGGGCTGGCGGTGGCCGACGCGACGGCGTTCAGTTTGTGCATGGACAACGGAATGCCGATCCTGGTGTTCAACCTGCTCATCGATGGCAATATCGCGCGAGCCGTCGCAGGTGAGAAGATCGGAACGCTGGTCACCAGGTGACGGGCGAGCGCGAGCAAAAGCGACGGGAGAGACAGTGATCGACGAAACCCTCTTCGATGCAGAGGAGAAGATGGAGAAGGCCGTGTCGGTGGCACGGGACGACCTGGCGTCGATTCGTACCGGCCGCGCCAATCCGGGCATGTTCAACCGCATCAACATCGACTACTACGGCGCGATGACGCCGATCACGCAGCTGTCCAGCATCAACGTGCCGGAGGCGCGCCTGGTGGTCATCAAGCCCTACGAGTCCAACCAGCTCAAGAACATCGAGGATGCGATCCGGAACTCCGATCTCGGGGTCAATCCGACCAACGATGGCAGCGTCATCCGCATCGCGATCCCGCAGCTCACCGAGGAGCGCCGCCGCGACCTCGTCAAGCAGGCCAAGTCCAAGGGCGAGGACGCGAAGGTCTCGATCCGCAACATCCGCCGCAAGGCCATGGAAGAGCTGTCGCGGATCAAGAAGGACGGCGACGCCGGCGAGGACGAGGTGACCCGCGCCGAGAAGGATCTCGACAAGAGCACCCACCAGTACACCAGCCAGATCGACGAGATCGTCAAGCACAAAGAAGGCGAGCTGCTGGAGGTCTGACCATGACCGATCAGCAGTCGACTCCCGTGGCAGAGAAGCCGGTCAAGACCTCGCGCGCGGGGCGCAATCTGCCCGCGGCGCTCGCCGTCGGCTTCGGGCTGGGTGGATCGCTGATCGCGATACTGCTGTTGGCTCCGAAGGTGTGGGTGGGGGTCGTCGCGGTGGCGATGGCCGTGGCCACCCACGAGGTGGTCCGACGCCTCCGTGAGGGCGGCTTCTCGATCCCCGTCATCCCGCTTCTGGTGGGCGGCCAGGCGATGGTGTGGTTGACGTGGCCCTTCGGCGCGGCTGGCGCTCTCGGCGCGTTCGGGGCCACCGTCGTCGTGTGCATGATCTGGCGGTTGGTGTCGGGCGGGCTGTCCACCGCCCCGCAAAACTATCTGCGCGATGTGGCCACGACCGTGTTCCTGGCGGCATGGGTGCCGCTGTTCGGCAGCTTCGGTGCGCTGCTGATCTATCCACACGACGGTGCGGGCCGGGTGTTCTGCCTGATGCTCGGCGTGGTTGCCTCCGACGTCGGTGGCTATACCGCCGGCGTGCTGTTCGGCAAGCACCCGATGGCGCCGGCGATCAGCCCGAAGAAGTCCTGGGAGGGACTCGTCGGGTCGCTTGTCCTGGGAATCCTGGTCTCGTCGCTGGCCGTGCAGTTCCTCACCGACAATCCGTGGTGGGTGGGCGTACCCCTCGGGCTGATGCTCGTCATCACCGGGACGCTCGGTGATCTCGTGGAATCGCAGGTCAAGCGCGACCTTGGGATCAAGGACATGGGCACGCTGCTGCCCGGGCATGGCGGGCTGATGGACCGCCTCGATTCGGTCCTGCCGTCGGCCGTCGCCACCTGGGTCGTGCTGTCGCTGCTGGCCTGAGGCTTTGCCTTTCAGTGAGATACTGGCAGGGCCATGTCTGGATCCGTGCCCGCTCTGCCCCTCGTGTTCGATGCGCCGCGACGCGCCATGCCGCCCCGGCATTTTGCTGACCTCGACGAGGATGACCGTGCCGCCGCAGCCACCGACCTAGGACTTCCCGCTTTCCGCGCCAAACAACTCGCCAACCAGTACTACGGGAGGCTGATCGCCGACCCGGCGCAGATGACCGATCTGCCCGCCGGGGTGCGTGCACAGGTTGCCGAAGCGCTGTTCCCGACGCTGATCAATCCGATGCGAGAGATCGAATGCGACGCCGGCGAGACCCGCAAGGTGCTGTGGCGGGCCGGTGACGCGACGACCTTCGAGTCGGTGCTGATGCGCTACCCGGACCGCAACACCGTATGCATCTCGTCGCAGGCCGGTTGCGGCATGGCCTGCCCGTTCTGCGCAACCGGCCAGGGCGGGCTCAAGCGCAACCTGTCGACCGCCGAGATTCTTGAGCAGGTGCGCTCCGCCAGTGCCGAACTCCGCGACCGCGATGGTGGGCGCCTGTCCAACATCGTCTTCATGGGCATGGGGGAGCCGCTCGCCAACTACAACCGGGTGGTCGCAGCCGTGCGGCGGATCATCGCCGCGCCCCCGAACGGGTTCGGGATCTCGGCGCGGTCGGTGACGGTGTCGACGGTCGGTCTGGCGCCCGCGATCCGCAAGCTCGCCGACGAGAAGCTCAACGTGACGCTCGCGGTGTCACTGCACACCCCCGACGACGAGCTGCGCGACACCCTCGTCCCGGTGAACAACCGCTGGAAAGTCTCCGAGGTCCTCGATGCGGCGCGCTACTACGCCGACGTCACCGGCCGACGGGTGTCGATCGAATACGCCTTGATTCGCGACGTCAACGACCAGCCGTGGCGCGCCGACCTGCTCGGAAAGAAACTGCATGGCGCGCTCGGGCCGCTGGTGCATGTCAACCTGATCCCGCTCAATCCGACGCCCGGCAGTGAGTGGGATGCCAGCCCCAAACCCGTGGAGCGGGAGTTCGTCCGCCGGGTGCGCGAACGCGGGGTCTCCTGCACCGTGCGCGACACTCGCGGTCGCGAAATCGCCGCCGCGTGTGGGCAATTGGCCGCGACGGCCGAGCCGTCAATCGGATAGCGAGAGCTGAGTTGCGTAACGCTATGGCGACACCGGCCGCATGTTTCCGCCACAGCGTGCCGTAACCGAACGCCGGACGCTGGACGGCCGGCTAGGGTTTGCCGACGAACCAGACGTTCTCCTCGCGCAGGTTGCGGCTGCGCCATTCCTCGGGCGTGCGCACCAGATCGTGGAAGTAATAACCGCCGCAACAGCTTTGGTCCGGCAGGCCGGGTAACTGCATCGGGTTGTAGAACATCGCGCGTGCCGTCGCGGTGTCCCCGGATATTTCGCATTCGACATTCGTGATGTAGTGCATCGTCCAGGGAATGGCCGCGAATCCCGCCTCCAACCACGCCGCGACCTCGTCACGGCTTCCCGCCACGGCCCCGGCCGAGGAATAGTCGATGTGCGCGTCGTCGGTGAACACCGAGCGGTAGAGGTCCCAATCCTTCGAATCGACGGCCCTGGCATAACGACTCAGAAGCGCCCTGATCTCCAATTCATCGGCGAGGCGTTGGACGTCGGTCACGCGGGCATGCCAATGGTTTTGGCCTCGAGGTATTCCCTGTAGCCCTCTTCGCCGTTGCGGTATCCCAGTCCGCTCTGCTTCGTCCCGCCGAACGGGCTCCCGATACCGAAGTGGCTCTTGCCGTTGATGGTGACGTTGCCCGTGCGCATGCGCGTGGCCACATTGAAGGCGCGGTCGAGGTCGGCGCCGCTGACCTCACCGGACAGGCCGTAGATCGAGTTGTTCGCGATCGCGATCGCTTCGTCGTCGGTGTCATAGGGGATCACCGTCAAGACGGGTCCGAAGATCTCCTCCTGCGCGACCTGCGAATCGGGGTCCACGTCGGCCAGCAGCGTCGGTTGGACGTAATAGCCGACGGGTAGGTTCTCCGGCACACCGCCACCGGTGACCAGGCGAGCTCCGGACTCGACACCGGACTTGATCAGGCCGAGCACCTTCTGGCGCTGTGTCTCGCTGATCTGGGGCCCCTGCATGTTGCCCGGATCCCACGGATCGCCGACCGGAAAATTCTCCATCATCGTCTTCATGATGTCGATGCCCTCGTCATACCTGCTGCGCGGCAACAGAATCCGGCTGGGAAGAATGCAGCTCTGGCCCGACATCACGCACGCCATCAGCGCGGCCATCGGCAACGCCATAGTGAAGTCGGCGTCATCGAGGACGATGTGGGCGCTCTTGCCGCCGAGCTCGAGCAGCGTCTTCTTCACGGTGGACGCGCCTGCGGCGAGGATGGCCCGTCCGGTCGCGGTGGAGCCCGTGAACGTGATCATGTCGACGCGCGGATCCGACGACAGGGCCGCGCCCACCTCGTTGGCGTTGGAGACCACGACGTTGAACACGCCCGCCGGAATGTCGGTCTCCTCGGCGACGATGCGGCCGTACTCGCTGCCCGACCACGGTGTCAGCTGTGCGGGCTTGAGCACCACCGTGTTACCCGCCATGAGTGCGGGCACCGTCTCGGCGACGTTCAGGTAGAACGGTACGTTCCACGGCGTGATGGCGCCGACTACGCCGACGGCCTCGTAGTGGATCTTGCGTTGCGCGGGTCCGAGCGGGGTTTCGTGGACACCGTTGTCGACGAGATAGTTGAAGTTCTTGCCGTGCTCGGCCCAGTGCTTGACTTCGTCGATGGGACTCTCGATCTGGCTGCCGGTCACCTTGACCGGGCAACCCACTTCGGTGATCAACACGCGTCGCAACCGTTCCTTGTTGCGCTCAAAGGCCTCGTGCAGCTGGGTGAGGCAGTGATACCGGAACTCCAGGTCGCGCGACCAGTCGGTCTCGTCGAACGCGCGCCGCGCTGCGCCGACCGCGCGAGCCATGTCATCGACGGTGCCGTCGGTGGCCTGGCCGGCGACCTGCTCGCTGGCCGGGTGGATCACGTCGAATGTGGCTCCGCTGCCGGTGAATTGCAATTCACCGTCGATGAGCATGCGCTGCTCGCCCGCGAGCACGCCGGTTTCGGTCTCCGCTGTCGTCATGACAGCTAGCTTTACAAGAATTCAGCCAAGTGTCACGCGTTCAGGTGGTCTTGATTCCCACCGCGTGACGGAGTTGAGCCAGGAACTGGTCGTCGTCGTCGGACCGGACGATGTAGTGCGATACCGCCACCCGGATCGCCGTCGCCGCCTTCACCGCGCCGTTGGGACCCGGTAACAGCTTCTCCAGCTGTGCGCGCATCGACGGGATGATGTGGCCCAGCCGCGCGATGACCACCTCCGGTTCGATGTCGACCACGCGCACGCCCGAGTAGGACTGCTGGTATTGCACGATGAACTGCATCGCGGCGTTCACGCGTTCGTTGCCGCGCAAGCCGGCGGTCGCCTTGATCAGGCCCGTCTCGAACATCTCTCGCTCGTAGATGCCGAACGCCTCCAGCAGCGCCTGCTTGTCGGCGAACCAGCGGTACAGCGTGGGACGCGATACCCCCGCTTGAAGGGCCACCTCGGACAGGCTCAGCTTTGTCTGGCCGCTGCGGCCGAGCACCTCGGCGGTTGCGGCGAGGATCCGGTTCCTGGTCGAGGTGTCGTCTGTGGTGTCGTCGCTGTCGCGTGCTGGATGGTTCACGTACCTGGCCTTACTTACGGGTTCGGTGTCGATCGTAAAGCGTGGCCGTGCCTGCCGACGACGGCGCGCGGGCATTCTTGATCACAGGCTCTTCTCGAGCAGGGTGACGGTGTCGAGATCGTCGAGTGCGTCCAGCGCGCGCTCCAGGCCTTTCAGCGCGATGTCCTCGTTCTGCATGCCGCCCATTCCCGCGGTGATCAGCGTGGCGACGTAGGGGTATAGCGCGCCCTGGCGGTAACGGTCCCAGAGTTCGGATGCGTCCAGTTCGGGTCCGCCCGCCGCGGCCAAGGCGCTGCGGTAGGCGCGGAGCAGGTCGCGTTGGGATTCGCGCCGGCTCTCGGTCGTCATGCCGGTGACCAGCGTGTAGGCGAGCTCCCGGCTGGGGTGGCCACGGCGCACCGCCTGCCAGTCCAGCAGTCCCGCCCGCCCGTCACGGAAATACAGATTTCCCGGGTGCGCGTCGCCGTGCATCACGGTGTGCGGCGTGCGGTCGACCAGCGCCGCGGCGGCGCGATAGCGGTCGTCGATGAAACGGCCGCGATCGATCGGCAGGTCCGTGCGCTCGGACAGTTTGCGCGCCGAGGTCTTCAGTAGTGGCGTAGTCAGCAACGAGGCGCTGTCCTCGGAGGCGGTGTAGAGCCAACCCAACGGTCCGGCCCCGCTGCGCTCAGGAAGCCGGCCCCAGAAGGTGGCGTGCAGTTGCGCCAGCAGTTCGACGACCAGCGCGGCCCGATCGGCGTCGATCGGGTTCAGGGTGTCCGGGAACTCGCAGTCACCGGCCGCGAGGTCCTCGAGGACGAGCGCGAACCGGCCCGTGTACGGGTCGAACTGGGCGCCGTAACTACGGGGGACACCGGTCAGCTCTCTGGAGAGCTGGCTGTAGAAGCGAGTCTCGGTTTCGGCGAGGTTCCCGAGTTCGCCCATCAGGCGGGTGGCTACGGTCTCGGCGGCCATCTTGACGAAAACCGACGCGGGGACGTCCTCACCGGTGAGGGCGAGCCGGGCGCGCGAGGAGGTGCCTGCGTCGCCGCCGATCACGGCCATCGACGTCACCCTCCGGTTCATCAGCCGAGACATCGCCGCGGGGTCGAGGTCACCGATGGTGCGCGGAAGCGGGCGCAGCCGCCCGATCAGCGTGTCGGTCCCGATTCGCCGCAGCCCCCGACCAAGATGCGAGGCGAGGCCGGTCGCGGGTGCGACCCGATTGGCGATGACGGACACCACGTGCCTCCTAGGCTGGGATCGGCTGCTAGTAAAGCGTTACAAATGGGATTGCTTTTGTAAAGTGACGAGGATGGGGAGATCATGGCGGGTCCGCTCCAGGGAATCAGGGTCGTCGAACTCGGGGTCTGGGTGGCGGGTCCCGCGGCCGGCGGCATCCTCGCAGACTGGGGTGCCGACGTCGTCAAGATCGAGCCGCCGGACGGCGATCCCGCCCGCACCTTCGGCCGGATGCTGGGAATCGCACCGCAGGACCGGCACCACGTCAGCCCGCCGTTTCAGATGGACAACCGTGGCAAGCGCAGCGTCGTGCTGGATCTCGCCACCGACGACGGCAAGGCGCGTGCCCGCGAATTGCTCGACGGAACCGACGTGTTCGTGACCAACATCCGTACCGGCGCTCTGCGGCGCATCGGGCTGGACTTCGACGAGGTCGCCGCGGCGAACCCGCGCCTGGTCTATGGATTGATCACCGGCTACGGGGCCGAGGGGCCCGACGCGGATCGGCCGGCCTATGACGTCGCCGCCTTCTGGGCGCGGTCGGGTCTGGCGCATCTGCTGACCCGTCCTGGCGACGTGCCGCCGTTCCAGCGTGGTGGCATGGGAGATCACATGGCCGGGATGACGCTGGCGGGCGCGATCTGCGCGGCGCTCGTGGCGCGGGGGCAGACCGGGACGGGGCAGCTCGTGTCGACATCGCTGTACCGGCAGGGTGCCTACACGATCAGCTTCGATCTCAACACCTTCCTCATCACCGGACACCCGATCGCCATCGGAGCGCGCGAGTCGATGGGCAACCCGTGCATGAACAACTACGCCGCCGCAGACGGCAGGAGGTTCTGGCTGGTCGGCCTGCAGGGGGATCGGCACTGGCCGGCGCTGTGCGCGGCGGTGCAACGACCTGACTGGTTGACCGACGAGCGATTCGCCTCCGCGCGGAACCGTGCGGCGAACGCGGTCGAGCTGATTGCCGAACTCGACCTGATCTTCTCGGGCAAGACACTCGACGAATGGACGGAAGTGTTTGCCGGACAACCGGATCTGTTCTGGTCGCCGATCAACTCGATCGAGGACGTCCTCGGCGACGATCAGTTCCACGCCGCGGGCGGGATCGTCTACGTGCCCGACGACGAGGCCGGGGCAGTGCCGATGGTGGCCACGCCGGCGGACTTTCACGGCACGCCCGCCGAAGTGCGCTGGACTGCACCCGAATTGGGTCAGCACACCGACGAGGTGCTGACCCAGCTCGCTCAGCGCACGAAGCGCTCGACGTAGGGCGCGAACACTAGGGTATCCCAAATCCGTTGCACCCCATGGCAGAAACTACTAAGGCGCCCGTCAGTCATCGGTGATCTCGGACCGACTACTCATCTGTTGTTTCACGCGCGCAGCGTGACGTAGTTGGGCGAGAAAGTCGACGGTGTCGTCGCTGCGCACGATGTACTGCGAGATCGCGACCCGCACCGCGGTCGCGGCACGCAGTTCGGCATCCTGGCCGGTGCACAGGCGCTGCAACCTCTCACGCATCATGGGCAGAACCCGCGCCATCCGCCGGATCACCTGGTCGGGCTCGACATCGACCATCCGCAGGCCGGGGTAGGAGAGCTGGTACTCGACGATGACCCGCAGTGCGGCGTCTAGACGCTCGTGTGGCGGAAGGTCGACCGTGGCTTTGGCGATGGCGCGTTCGTAGTGCTGCCGTTCCCACACCACGAACGCGTCGAGCAGTTCGCGCTTGTCGGCGAAGTACCGGTACAGCGTCGGTCGCGACACCCCGGCCTGGGTGGCAACTTCGGACAGCGACAGTTTCGCAGTGCCGTTCCGTCCGAGCACCTCGGCGGTGGCAGCGAGGAGCCGCTGCCGCGTCGCATTGTCCGTCAGCGCTTGCTGCATATACCAAGATTTACAAATTATCGATGAAGTGTCACGCTCACTGTGTGAGCGCACCATCGTCGGAGGAGCGTGGACGCAGCGCATGAGAGTCGACGTGGACCTTGCCAAGTGCACCGGACACGGCATCTGCGAGTCGATCG
This sequence comes from Mycolicibacterium iranicum, assembly GCF_002101705.1. Classification (GTDB taxonomy): domain Bacteria; phylum Actinomycetota; class Actinomycetes; order Mycobacteriales; family Mycobacteriaceae; genus Mycobacterium; species Mycobacterium iranicum. The sequence goes on from NZ_LQPC01000047.1 coordinate 49,310, forward strand.
CCGAGAAGGTCTTCGAGGTGCAGGACAACGGCACCGTGGTGATCCACGAGCCGGAGCGGCCCGAGTCTGATCGCTCGCGGATGCAGCAGGCCGTCACCCAGTGCCCGGCCGCAGCACTTTTCCTCAGTGGCTGAAGGACACTTCGCGAAACGGCCACCAGCGTAGTGGGGACGCGCCTCCGGCTACCGTGACGGCGGTTTCGCGAGATCTATCTCGGTGGGCGCGGGCGCACGAGAACCGACTGCTGGATCGCCCCGACAGCGCCTGACTCGTCGAAGAGCGTGCCGATCGTGGTGCCGATACCGTCTGGGCCGTAACTGGTTTCGGCGCGGATGCCGACCCACTCGCCCTCGGGGAGGCGATGGATGTGCACGGCCAGGTCGGTGTTGAGGAATGTCCACCGACGGATGTCGAGTTTGGTGCCGATGCCGTTGGCGTCGTCGGCGACCGCGAACAACCGCTCCAGCGGTGTCATCGACTCACCATTGACGAGGGCGACCTCCGGCTTGATCCACGACTCACCCGGCCCGTCGCTCATCGGCTGAGTCAGCCACCGCCAATCCAGGCTGTGCACGTAGTTGAGATCCCAGTCCTTCTTCATGTCGCGGGTGAACGCCTCGGACACCGGTCGCAGCGGTTCGGCGGGGGTGTGGACGACCGTGGCCGTATCCAGGGTCTGCAGCCGCCAACCGCTGGCCCTGGCCACCGGACGCGGTTGCCCGTCGGGCCCCAGCGCCAACATTTCGGCGCTGACGAGCTCGATCTGCTTACCGGAGCGCTCGCGCCAGGCGCGCACCCAGAAATCGCCGTCGGCAGGCACCGGCCCCAGCAGGTCGACGAGCACCCGGCTCAGCCTGGTGTCGTCGCGCGGCTCGCAGCGCTGCAATCCGCGCACCAGAAGCGCCGAGACCGGAGCGGCATGCTGGATGGCCGCCGTCCACGTACTGCGGACGAAGTCGGTGGCGGCGAACTTCTCGCCGCGCTCGTCGTCGGCGTCGACCAATTCGTAATAGCAGTCCGGCATCTGCACCTCTTTCCGGGGCGAGCGAAGCGACGGGGGATGTGTCCGGGGCGAGCGAAGCGACGGGGGATGTGTCCGGGGCGAGCGAAGCGACGGGGGATGTGTTCTGGGGCGAGCGAAGCGACGGGGGATGTGTTCAGTGGGTGTGGGGTTCGGGTACGAACCCGGCGGCGGGGAATTCGACGTTGACGGCGTCGAGGCGCGAGAGCTTTGTGCCACGCAGCCGTTCGGGATAGGCGTCGGTCGTCGTCAGCAGGAACAATGTCACGCCTTCGGGTCCGCCCAGTGCACACGCGATGGCGGTGCGGTCACCCACCTCGATGCGGTCGGTCACCTGGCCGCCTTCGACGATGCGCTCGAACTGGTGTGCCAGCGTCATTCCCGCCCAGACACCGCCGCCTTCGTCGAGGCAGATGCCGTCCGGCGGTCCGTCCAGTTCGTCGGCGAAAACCCTCTCTTCGCAGAGCGTTCCGTCCTCAGCGATGGTGAAGGCTGTGAGCCGCCGCGCCGTCGACTCCGCGACGATCAGGGTTCTGCCATCGGGCGTGATTGCCATTCCATTGGGGAAGTCCAGGTTCTCGGCGACGACGGCGAGGTGTCCGCCGTCGGGGTCGACGCGGACGATAACGCCGCCTTCGCGCGCTTGGGACCCGACGTAGGCGCACCCGTGGCGGTCGACCACCATGTCGCCGAGGTTGGCGGGGGCCAGTGCAGAGATGTCGGCGACGACCTCGACGGCGTCGCCGTCATAGCGCAGGATCTGCCTGGCCTCGGTCGAGACGATCAGAAGCGATCCGTCGGGGCGAAAACCCAGACCCGACGGGGCATGGCCGGGTAGGGGCAAGGTGCTGGTCTCGCCGTTGAGTGTGGCGGTGTGCACGGCTTCACCGAGCATGTCGGAGAACCACACCAGGCCCTCGAACCAGCGTGGGCCCTCGCCGAAGCAGAATCTGTTCGCCAGCGGGGTGAGCGTCATCGTGCGAACACTAGCGGACCCGTCTCCGGCACTTTACAAAACATGGGAAAAGTGTCACGCTCGCACTGTGCTGCTGTCAATGGGGAGCTCGTCGTGAACATGAAGAAATACCACAGCCACACCCTGCTCTATCTGCACGAGACTATCGATCTCGGCACGGCGCGCGGCGACCAGTTCGCCGCGGAATTCAGCAATTGCTACCACCCGATGATGAGCGAACTCGGCGCGCGGTTGTTCGCGTTGTGGGAGACGACGCCCTACAACGGGCACTGGCCCCAGGTCACCATCATCTGGGAGATCGACGCTTTCGCAGACTACGCCCGCATCGGACGAGCCCAGTCCCGCGGAGGCAGCCATGAAACAGCCGCCGCGAAGTGGTCGATGTACCTGCGTGACGTCGGCGCGCGCGGCGAGGGTCGGATCATGTATGCCGGGCGGGCCAACAAGACGCTGACCCAGTTGCAGGACGCGGGTTTCAAGGCCGGCCTGGTGATCCAGGAGATCATGCAGACCAAACCTGGACGCCAGGACGACTACATCCGCGAACTCGAACGCCTTTACGTGCCCTGGTCGGAGTCGACCGGCAAGCGTTGGCTCGGTTCGTTCATCACGACGTTCCGGTTCAACGAAGTGATCCACTACTGGGCTCTGGAGGCGGACTGGGCCTGCTTCGAAAACCATTACCCCTCCTGGAAGGACAGTCCGCCCGCCGAGATCGTGACGTGGATGAGCGTCGCCCCGGCGCTGCGCGACGGCTGGGAGGACTCGATCCTGGCCGCCCTGCCGCCGTCGCCGCTGCAGTGATGTACGACCCGTTCGACCCGGCGGTGATGGCCGATCCACTGCCGTTCTACCGCGTTCTGCGCGACGAGCATCCGGTCTATTACCTCGACAAGTGGGACACCTTCGCCCTGTCACGCTTCGACGACATCTGGAATGTACTGGAGATCAACGACGGAACGTTCGTGGCCTCCGACGGCACCCTGCCCGCCGCGACGGTGCTGGCCGAGCATCACGACGGACCGGTTCCCGATCCGCCCCTGCACCCCATGCCTTTTCACGCCAACTTCGACTCCCCGATCTACGACGAGGTACGCCGATGCACTGCAGCACCGTTCCGGCCCAAGAACGTCAATGCGCTGCGTGACCGCATCCGGGTCCTCGCCAACGAACGCCTCGACGAGCTGTTGCCGCGTGGCCGATTCGATCTCACGCAGGACTACGGCGGCATCGTCGCGGCATCGATCGTCTGCGAAATCGTCGGACTGCCAGCAGAACTGGCGGCCGACGTGCTGGCCACCGTCAACGCGGGCAGTCTCGCCACGCCGGGAGACGGCGTCGAGGTCGCCAACGCGCGTCCCGGCTACCTGGAGTACCTCACCCCAGTGGTCGAGCGTAGGAGGGCGGGCCAATCCGACCCGCTTCCGATCGTGGACAACCTGCTGGCCTACCGACTGCCCGACGGCTCCCCCCTGAGCGACATGGAAGCCGCTGTGCAGATGCTCGGCGTGTTCATCGGCGGCACCGAGACCGTCCCCAAGATCGTCGCGCATGGCCTGTGGGAACTCACCGAGCGACCTGACCAGCTCGCCGAAGTCCGTGCCGATCTTGACACCGCCGTGCCCGTCGCACGCGAAGAGATGATCCGCTACTGCGCGCCCGCACAGTGGTTCGCGCGTACGGCACGCCGGCCGTTCACGCTGCACAACACCACGATCAGACCGGGTCAGCGGATCATCTCACTGCTCGCCTCGGCAAACCGCGACGAGCGCGAGTACGACCGGCCCGACGAGTTCATCTGGAACCGGCCGATTCCGCGGCTTCTGGCCTTCGGGCGCGGACAGCATTTCTGCCTCGGCGCCCACCTCGCGCGGCTGGAGATCGCGATCATGGTGACCGAATGGCTCAAGCGCGTGCGCGAATTCGATGTGGACATCGCCGCGGCATCGCGGCCGCCGTCGAGTTTCCAGTGGGGCTGGAACAACCTTCCCGTCGAAGTCCATGCGGGGGGTATCTGATGTGGTCCTACCGACTGATCGCGCCGTATACGTTCACGAAAAGCGACGTGCTGCCGCGGTCGCCGGAATCCCTCGGCGACGGGCAGGTGCTGCTGCGATTCCTGGCGGCGGGGATCTGCGGAAGCGACCTTCCCGGCTTCCGCGGCGCCAAGGGGCGGTTGCCGTTCGACACCGGCAAGCAGGCCGCGGACAAAGACGGCTTCCCGATCCACGAGATCGCCGGAGAGGTGATCGCGAGCCGGCACCCTGCCCACCGGCGGGGAGACCGCGTCGTCGGTTGGGCCTCCGGATTCGACGGACTGATGGAGGAGGTCGTCGCCGACGGCGACGGTCTGGCGGCCTACGACACGTCGCTGAGCCCCGCTCACGCCGTCGCACTGCAGCCGCTGGCCTGCGTTCTGTACGCCGTAGAACAACTTCCGGATCTGGCCGGGCGGCATGTCGCGGTCCTGGGTCAGGGGTCGATCGGTCTGCTGTTCTCGTACGTCGCCAAGAGCTTCGGCGCTACGCACGTCACCGGGGTCGATCCGGTCGACCGTGACGGTGTGGGGCCGTCGTTCGGGGTGGACACCGTCGTGCGTGCCACCAGCGACCGCTGGCTGAGTCACCTGAGGCCGGACGCCAAGCCCGACGTCGTGATCGAGGCCGTGGGACATCAGGTCGCCACGCTGGGACACGCGATCGAAGCGGCCGCCTTCGGCGGCACGGTGTTCTATTTCGGTGTGCCCGATGATGATTGCTATCCGATCAGCATGCGCACGATGCTCAGGAACAACCTCACGCTCAAGTCGGGAGTCACCATGGACCGCCAACGCGTGCTGCACAAAGCCGACACGTTCGCAGCGGAGCATCCCGGGCTCCTGGACCGCTACCTCACCCACACCTTCGGTGTCGACGAGGTGCAGGCGGCGTTCGAGCTGGCGTCGCGGCCCGTGCCCGGACGCATCAAGATAGCGATCGTGGCCTGAGATGACGAGCAGACTGCAGGACGCCCTGGCCGCAAAACCGCACGTGTGGGGCGGCTGGTTGGTGGGGCCGACGGTGATCGGGCCCGAGGAGTACGCGGCCGCCGGTTACGACTACGTCGGATTCGACATCCAGCACGGTTACCTCAGCGACGCCGACGTCGCGTTGATGCTGCGCCGCCTCGAGCACGTACCCATTGCCACGCTGGTGCGTCTTCCCGACGCGGCACCCGCACCGATCGGACGAGTTCTAGACGCAGGCGCCGACGGCGTCGTCATCGCCATGGTGGAATCCGCGGCCGACGCCGCCGCTGCGGTGGCCGCGACACGCTACGCCCCCGGCGGGGTGCGCAGCTTCGGTCCGCTTCGTGCGAGCCTGGGTATCGACCCCATCGCCTTACAGGAACGGGTGTCGGTCTTCGCGATGATCGAGACGACGCGTGGTCTGGCTGCCGCCGAGGAGATCTGCGGTGTCGACGGGCTCACCGGAATATATGTCGGTCCCGCCGATCTGGCCATCTCCATGGGCCACGGACCGACGGAAGCATGGGCCCGTCGCGACGTTTTCGACGTGATCCTCGAGGTCCAGCGCATCGCTACCGAGGCAGGGCTGGTCAGCGCCATCCACGCGAGCACAGGAACCGCAGGGAACATGCTCGCCCAACACGGATTTCACATGATCACACTGGCCTCCGAATCGCAGGCACTGCGTCGCGGGGCCGCCGCACACCTCGCCGATGCGCTCGGAGAGGACGCCTGATGCCCGCCGAGCGCGTCGCCCTGGTGACCGGCGCCGCCCGAGGGCAGGGCGCCGCGATTACCGCCAGGCTCCTGCAGGACGGATTCTGCGTCGCAGCATGCGATCTGCTCACCGACGAGGTTGCCGGCACCGTCGCCGACCTGCACACCGACCGGGCTCTGGCCGTGACCCTCGACGTGACCTCGACCGAGCAGTGGGAGAGCGCGGTGACCAGGATCGTCGAACACTTCGGTGCGCTGACGGCGCTGGTCAACAATGCCGGTGTGCTGCACCGTGCCTCGCTGTCGGAGGAGACCGCCGCCGGTTTCGAGGGCAGCTGGCGAGTCAACTGCCTCGGGCCGTTCCTGGGCATGCAGGCCGCGCTGCCGCATTTGCGCGGCGCCCACGGCGCGGCGATCGTAAACACTTGCAGCACCGGCGCGATCCGGCCGTTCCCCAACCACAGCGCCTACGGATCGTCGAAGTGGGCGCTGCGCGGCCTCACCCAGGTCGCCGCAGTCGAATTGGCGCCCCACGGAATCAGGGTCAACGCGGTGTTCCCGGGACCTGTGGAGACGCCGATGCTCGACAGCGCGACCCAGAGTCGCCTCGCCGCGCATACGCTCATGGGGAGGATCGGCGTGCCGACGGAGATCGCGGACGCCATCGCGTTCCTGGTCTCCGAGCACGCCACGTTCATCACCGGCTCTGAGCTCATCGTCGATGGTGGGCAGTCCCTCCAGATTGGATGACGACCCCTATGGCCACCTTCCCCGGCGCTCCTCGTATGCGCAAGACCTTCTCCGTCGGCATCATCGGCGCCGGCCCGGGCGGACTGGCACTCGGTATTTTCCTGCGCAGAGCGGGTTTCGACGACTTCACCATCTTCGATCGCGAAGCCGGCGTCGGTGGAACGTGGCGGATCAACACGTATCCGGGCCTGGCCTGTGACGTGAAGTCGCACCTGTACTCGTATTCGTTCGACCTCAACGCGGGATGGTCGCGCCTGTGGTCGGGCCAGGAGGAGATCCTCGAGTACTTCGAGAGGTGCGCACAGCGCTACCGGCTGCACGATAAGTTGCGGCTGAATACGGAGATCGTCTCGGCGCAGTGGTTTTCCGAGGAACGCCAATGGCGCCTGGTGACATCCACCGGAGAGGAACATCGCTTCGACATCGTGGTGTCGGCAGTCGGTCTGTTCACCCAGCCTGTAATGCCTGATCTCGTCGAGGAAGAACCCTTCACCGGCACCATCATGCATACTGCGAAGTGGGACCACTCGGTTGATCTGCGTGGTGCGAAGGTAGCTGTCCTCGGTACCGGATCGACTGCGGCGCAATTGGTTCCAGAAGTCGCCAAGCAGGCCTCAATGGTGTATTCGGTTCAGCGCTCACCGACCTGGGTACTGCCCAAACCGGATCGCGAGTACACCGCGCGGGAGAAATGGATGTTCGCCCACATTCCGCTGGCCAAGAAGGTCTACCGCATCCGGCTGTGGTTTCGCAGCGAGTCGAACATCTCGGTCATCGAAAACGGCAGCGACAAGACCGAAGAATTCAAGGGCATTGCGCTGCGGACCTTGGAGGCGACGGTCAAAGACGACGCACTGCGTGCCAAGCTGACGCCCACGCACCCGTTCGGTTGCAAGCGGCTCGTGTTCGCCACCGATTACCTACAGACACTCACCCAGCCGCACGTCGATGTGGTGTCCAGCCCGGCACGTGCGCTGCGGTCGCGCTCGCTGGTCACCGAGGACGGCACCGAGCTCGATGTCGACGTGGTCCTGTGCGCTACCGGGTACGCCGCCGCAGACTATCTCGGCCAGATCGATGTCCGCGGTGCCGGCGGGGTTGCGCTGCGCGACACGTGGACTGACGGAGCCTTCGCCTACCTGGGAATGGCGGTGCCCGGATATCCCAACTTCTTCATGCTGTACGGGCCCAACACCAACGTCGGCTCCAACAGCGTCATCTTCATGTTGGAGGCGCAGGCACGCTACATCGTGCGCGCACTGACTTATATGAGACGCAGGAACAAGTCGTACATCGAGGTGAGGAGCGAGGCGATGAAGCGCTTCCTCGACAAGGTCGACGGCTGGATGCAGGGCACGGTATGGCTGACACGGTGTAGCAACTACTTCCGCGCTCCCAACGGACGCGTCGTCACCCAGTGGCCGCGCAGCGCCCGGGACTTCTGGGGACTCACCCGGTGGTTCCGTCCGCGCGAGTACACCTTCGACGCCCCGGCGACTCGCTCTCCCATCCACGTCGGCGGCCAGACCGCGGTGAAGCGATGATGGTGCCGATCCGCGACATCGCGGACCGCCTTGATCCTGCGCTGCGGCATTTGATCTCCGCACGCACCGATCTGTCTCCGCCGGTGCTCGGCGCGGTTCGCGACTCGCTGAACCAGCGCCGCGCCGAAGCGGCCAGGACGGCCGATCTCGTCGGGGTCGAGGTCGAGCAGCGTGAGGTCGCCGTCGCGAACGGTCACCTGGTCACCGTGCGGATCTACCGCGGCGGCCCTCCGCGATCACCTGCGGTGATCTATTGCCACTCAGGCGCTTTCGTGCTCGGCAATCTGGACACGGATCATCGTCAGTGCATCGAGCTCGCGCGCCGGGCCCGCGTCACCGTGCTGTCCGTTGACTATCGTCTCGCGCCCGAAGAGCCGTTTCCCGCAGCGTTGGACGACGCTGCGGCAATCCTGGAGTGGGCGGTGCGCAGTGCCGCCGAACTGGGCATCGACTCGGCCGCGATCGCGGTCGCCGGCAGCAGCGCAGGCGCCGCGCTGGCTGCTCGGTTGGCGCAGCGATCGGGGGAGGGCGAGGGGCCGCCGGTGGTGTTCCAGCTGCTGCACCAGCCGGTGCTCGACGACAGGCCGACCCCGTCGAAGGAGGAGTTCACCGCGACTCCGGGTTTCGATGCCGAAGCTGTGGCGTGGATGTGGCGGCACTATGGTGCGGGTGCGTCCGTCCCCGACGATGCCGTGCCCGCGCGGGCCGGCGAGCTTTCCTCGCTGCCGGCCACCTTGATCACCTGCTCCGAGCTGGACCCGTTGCGTGACGAGGCGATCGACTACGCGCTGCGACTGATGTGGGCAGGGGTCACCACCGAGCTTCACGTGTTCGGCGGGACGTGCCACGGGTTCGACTCGCTGGCGCCGGACTGGGAAACCAGCGGCCAACTGTTCGATATCCAGGGTGCGGCGCTCCGCCGGGCTTTTCTACGTTGAGCCTTCCTTCGCCAGCTCGCGCGCAATCGCCTCGTGGTAGGCGTCGATGTTGGCGGGGTTGACCGTGCGGAAGAAGCCATCGGGTAGCGGAGAGTCCTTGAACGCCTCGACCGTCATGGTGCGGCTGAAAAGGGTGATGCCCTGGCCGGGCCGAGTGAACTTGTACTGCACGGTGATTCGGCCGGGCATGCCGCCGTTTCCGTCGCTGTCGTGTCCGAGGTTGCCGACCGAGTTGAACATCCACAACGTGGGTCGCATCGCGATCGCGAGATGCCACGTGAAGATGCGAGTCCCGTCGGGGCCCGATTCGGTCCACGTGTCGCCGACCTCCAGCGGTAGCTTCTCGGGCACCTTGCCGACGTGCGCGCTGCCGGGATACGTCCTCGTCCAATTGACGGGGTTGGTCACGAAGTCGTAGATCTCCTCCGGCGACTGGGTGAACGCGGTCTCCGATGTCGTCGTCACGATTCCCACGCAGACTGCCCTTCTATGCCGCTGCTTTACAAACTCACGCCATAATGTCACGCTGCGTGGAGTGCGCCAAGCAGAGGGGAGATGTCGGTATGGACTTCTCTGAAGTCGCGCTGTCAGAAGAGGACACGACGTTCCAGGCCGAGTTGCGGGAGTTCCTCGCGTCGGTGGTGACCGAGAACGTGCTCAGGCGAGACCGCGAGACCGGCGACAACTTCGACGAGGACGTCCACCTGGCGCTAGGTGCGGCAGGCTACCTGGAGCGCGACTGGCGTCCCGAAGGCGAGGGTGGCTTCACTGCCGTGCAGCGGCGTATCTGGGAGCTGGAGATCGGCCGGGCGCAGACGCCGTGGTTTCACTGGGGCACGACGTCGATGGTCGCGACCGCGGTCGACAAGTTCGCCTCCGATGAGCTCAAAGCGGAGGTGCTCCCCAAGACTTTGTCCGGTCACTACCGGCTGTGTCTCGGCTATACCGAACCTGAAGGTGGATCGGACGTCGCGACGTGCAAGACCAGGGCCGTCCGGGAAGCGGATGGATCAACGTGGATCATCAACGGCTCCAAGATGTTCACTTCCAACGCCCACCACGCCCAGTACGTCTTCCTGATCACCAACACCGATCCGGACGCCCCGAAGCATCAGAGCCTGACCATGTTTCTCGTCCCGCTCGATGCGCCAGGTGTCGACATCCAGCCGATCCGCACCGTCGACGGCGACCGCACCAACATCACGTTCTACAGCGACGTCCGCATCGACGACCGCTATCGCATCGGAGAAGTCAATGGCGGGTGGGCCGTTCTGCGTGAGGCGCTCAACGCCGAGCACGGCACCGTGGAACGCGACAGCAGCGGCCTGCACAAGATCGCCGTCATGACGGAGCACGCCCTGCTGCTTGCCAACGAGATCGACCGGATCGCCGGAGCCGCAGATGTCGCCGACGATGCCGTGGCCTATCGGCTGGGTCGCAGCGTCGCGCGGCTGGAGGCTGCCATGAGCGCACCCGGCATGTTCGGACGCGTGGCGATCGCTCAGACGTTGCGGGACGTGACACCGGATCTGATGGACATCCTCGGAGCCGCGTCTGCACTGCCCGACGGGCTCAGTGCCGAGTACCTCTTTCGGCTGGCGTCGCCCACGGGTATCTACGGCGGCACGCTCGACGTGTTCCGCAACATGATCGCCCAGCACGCCCTCGGGCTGGGTAAGCCGAACTACTCGCCGCCGCGCTGACCGTGGGGATAGCGCACGCAGAACGCGTGATTCGCGTGCTCTAGGCCCACGTTCGACGGGCTAGAGCGCGGCGATGACCTCAGTCGCCAGTAGATCCAGCGTCTGGTCCGAACACCGGTCGTGGGTGAACAACACGATTTGACCGAAACCCCTCTCGACCAGCTCGCCCAAGCGATCCACGATGGAGCCGGGAGTGCCGATCAGGTTGGTGTCATACAACCCGAAACCCTCGCCGCCGAAGCGCTTCTCGGCAAGGCTGCGCACCTTCTGCAGTGAGGAGTCGTCGGGCGCCAACGCCATCACCGCCTCGATGGAGAGGACGATGCTCGACGGATCCCGGCCGATGTCCTCGCAGATCGACCGCAGCACCGCGATCTTCGTCTCGATCTGGTCCAGCGCGTAGGTCGGCACGTTCCACACGTCGGCGTAGCGCGCCACCAGGGGCAGCGTGAATTTCTCACCGACACCGCCGACGACGATCGGCGGCCCAGGCTGCTGGACGGGGCCGGGCTTGACGGGCATATCGGTGACGCTGAAGTGCTTGCCGGAGAAGTCGATTCGCTGGTCGGCGAATGCTTGATGAAGGATCTGCAGCGTCTCGCCGAGCTGCTCGGAGCGTTCCGCGAACGTGCCCCAGGGCAGACCGGCGCGGCGATGCTCGTCCTCGATCGAGCCGCTGCCGATGCCGAGCGAGAGCCGCCCGCCCGAGATCTGGTCCAGCGTGGTCGCCATCTTCGCCAGCGTGACCGGATGCCGGAACTGGTTGCACAGGACCATATGGCCGATTCGCAGCCGCTCGGTGCGGCTGAGCAACGCGGTGGCCAGCGTCCACGCCTCCATCGACGGGTACTCCGGCATCCCGGGCCCGTACAGATGGTCGTAGAGCCACAGCGAGTCGATCCCGAGCTCCTCGCATCGCCGAGCGCGGTGCAGCAGGTCCTCGAACGACAAGCCCATCTGAGGGAGATAGACACCGATCTCCGGACTGCTCATCGTCGCTCCCGCCGCTGTACTTTCCGCCGCCTGCATGGTAACGACATTCTCTGGAGCAGAGAAGACGATTCTGACCTCGGAGGCCGGGCATGCAGTTCGCAATCACCCATCCGATGCACAGCCATCCCTACAACCCGGAACTGGTCACGGGTGCGGGTATCGCGAGGGTGGCCGCTGCGGCCGAGAAGGCAGGCTTCGGTGGTTTCGGGTTCACCGACCACCCGGCGCCGACCCAGCGGTGGCTCGATTCGGGCGGCCACGATGCCCTCGACCCCTTCGTCGCGATGGGCTTCGCGGCAGCGCACACCACGACCTTGCGGCTCATCCCCAACGTCGTAGTGCTGCCGTACCGCAACCCCTTCGTGGTCGCCAAGGCCGGAGCCACCCTTGATCTGATCTCCGACGGCCGATTCACGCTCGCCGTCGGCGTCGGCTACCTCAAACGCGAATTCACAGCACTGGGGGTGGATTTCGACGAGCGCGCCGGTCTCTTCGAAGAGGCGCTCCACGTCATCCGCGAGGTCTGGACCACCGATGATCTCAGCTATGAGGGCAAGCATTTCACCGCCACGGGCATCACCGCACACCCCAGACCGGTCAGCGCTCCACACCCGCCGATCTGGGTGGGCGGCAACACCTCGGCGGCGCGTGCGAGGGTCGCGAAGTACGCCCAGGGCTGGTGCCCGTTCCGGGCCCCGGCGCTTCTGGCGCAGACGGCGCGCACAGCGGCGCTGGAATCCACGGAGCACCTCAAGGCGGGCATCGACGATCTGCGCCGCCGCCTGGACGAGGCCGGCCGCGATCCCCGCGGCGTGGACATCACCTTCACCAACGACGCGGGCGGAGCACCGGGCTCCGGAAACTTCAATGCTGACGAATTCCTCTCCGGTCTCGTCGAATTGGAGAAGGCGGGCGTGACGTGGATTCAGGTGAACGCGCCCGGGGACAGCCTCGCGCACGCGCTCGAGGCGATCGACGAGTTCGGAGAGACCGTCATCGGCCGACTATGAGCCCGTCTACGAGACCCTGACCAAGGTCTTGCCGATGTTGGCGCCGGTGAACAATCCGTTGAGGGCATCCACGCATGACTCGATGCCCTCCCAGATGTGCTCCCGATGGGTCAGCAGGCCCTGTTCTTCCCAACCGCGGAGCGCGGCGAAGGCCTCGTCGAACCGGCCCCATTCGTCGAGTGCGTTGAAGCCCTGCATCAGTGCGGTTTTCGCGAGCAGATTGACGTAGTTCGCCGGCCCGGGATGCCGGCCCGTCAGATAGCTGGAGATGACGCCGCACAGCACGACGCGGGCTTTGTGCGCGAGCCTGCCCAGCACCGCGTCGAGAATAGGCCCGCCGACGTTGTCGAAGTAGACGTTCACGCCCTGGGGGCAGTGCCTTTTCAGCGCGGCGGGCACGTCCTCGTTTCGGTAGTCGATGCACGCGTCGAACCCGAAGTCCTCGACGACGGCCTGGCACTTGTGGGGACCACCGGCGATGCCCACCACGCGGGCACCGGCGATCTTGGCGATCTGGCCGGCAACCGATCCGGTGGCACCGGCGGCCGCCGACACGACCACCGTCTCACCCTGTTGCGGGCGCCCGATACCCGTCATCCCGAAGTACGCGGTGGCGCCCGTCGGACCGTAGATCGACATCACGGCCAGCTGGTCGACCTGATCGCCCCGGCCAGGCACCGGCGTCGTGAAGAGGTCGTCGCGCACGATCGTGTACTCCTGGAAACCGGTCAGGGTGGTCACGATGTCGCCGACAGAGTAGGCGGCGCAACGGGATTCGATGACCTCTCCGATACCGGCGGCCCGGATGACCTCGCCCAACTGGACCGGAGGAAGATAGCTCGGCTGGTCGTCGAGCCACGTCCGCACAGCTGCGTCCAAGCCGACGTACGTCGTGCGCACGAGCGCCTCGCCCTCGCCGGGTTCGGGCGCGGGAACCGTGACGAGCTCCGTGTCATCGGGAGCGACCAGCCCGTCGGGGCGGCGGCGTAACACGATCTGGCGGTTCGTCAGCGTCGACACGAGCCAGAACCTACCGCCGAAACTGCATTCCACGCGCCGAATCGTGCGTGGAGGGCGCGCGGAATGCAGTTTCGGCGAGAACTACACGCGCCATAGCGCTTCCTGCGTCGCCGTGGCGCTCGAACTGCAGCAGCTGCGCGATCCAACTGCGGTTGCCACCTGTCTCAGGTGCCGACCCTATCGGGCGGCGAAGTACTTCTGTCCGTCGGAGGCCGCGCGGCCGAATGCGGCCCTGACGGCCGGTGCCAAGACCTTGAACGGCAGCTTCAGAGCGCCGACCGGTTCGATGGCCACCAACCAGGTGAAGCGTGTTCCGGTGCCCTCGGGCTCGATCCGATAGTCCTCGGCGAATCGCCGGAACAGCGGCACGTTGGCCTCGGTCGCGAAGAAGGCGTATCCGCTGCCTTCGGTCCACTCGAAGAACTGTTCGCGAACCAGGACAGGGCCGGTGCCTACCTCCCGGGTGGTGCCGGCCCCGAACGGGCGAGGGGACGTCCAGGTCAGCGAGCCCACCGTGTTGCCCCAGGCGGCCAGCGACTCGTCGGACTGCAGCGACTCCCACACCTGCGCGGGCGGCGTGTCGAAGTGCTTCACATACCGGAACACGTGCGGTGCGGACGTGAAGAAGCCGGCATCGGCGGGCTTGAGGGCGAACCAGCGGGCCATAGCAGAAGCTTGGCTCAGAAGGCCGCCTCGGGCAACGCCATCAGGTCGGCGGCGGTGTCGTGGATGTCTTCGACGACCCGGCGCACCGCCGACAGCTGCGGCAGCACGGTGGCCGCGAAGAACGATGCCGTGGCGATCTTGCCCTCGTAGAACGCGGCATCCTCGGCGGCGGCGCCGGCTTCCAGCGCCGCGTGCGCGACGTGTGCGGCCTCGAGCAACCGCCAGCCGATCATCAGGTCGCCCACTGCCAGCAGTAGGCGCACCGAGACCACGCCGACCTTGTAGATCTCGTCGGGCTGTTCCGAGGCCGCCAGCAGGTATCCGGTTACTGTCGCCACCATGGCCTGAACGTCCTCCAGCGCCGCGGCCAACAACGTCGCCTGGGGCTTGAGTCGCGCGTCGCACGAGTCGACGGTGCGGGTGATCTGAGCCGCCACATGGGCAAGGGCTTCGCCGCGGTCGCGAACGACCTTGCGGAAGAAGAAGTCCAGCGACTGGATTGCGGTGGTGCCTTCGTACAGCGAGTCGATCTTCGAGTCACGGATGTACTGCTCGATCGGGTAGTCCTGGAGGAAGCCCGAGCCGCCGAGGGTCTGCAGCGATTCGGTCAGCATCTCGTAGGCACGCTCGGAACCGACGCCTTTGACGATGGGCAGCAACAGATCGTCGACGCGGTGAGCCATCGACGGGTCGGCGCCGGACGTCAGTGCGGCCACGTCGTCGTTCTGATGCGCTGCGGCGTACATGTACAGCGCCCGCAGTCCTTCGGCGTACGCCTTCTGCGTCAGCAGGCTGCGACGCACGTCGGGGTGGTGCATGATCGTCACCCGCGGAGCCGTCTTGTCGGTCATCTGCGTCAGATCGGACCCCTGGATGCGCTCCTTGGCGTAGGCGAGCGCATTCAGATAGCCGGTCGACAGCGTGCCCGCGGACTTCACGCCGATCGTCATCCGGGCGTGTTCGATCACGGTGAACATCTGCGCGATGCCTTTGTGGACGTTCCCGACGAGGTACCCGACGGCGGGCCTGCCGTGCGCGCCGAAGGTGAGTTCGCAGGTCGGGGAGGACTTCAGCCCCATCTTGTGCTCAAGGTTGGTGGTGTAGACGCCGTTGCGCTCGCCGAGCTCAAGCGTCTCGGGGTCGAACAGGAACTTCGGTACGTAGAACAGGCTCAGACCCTTGGTACCGGGTCCCGCGCCCTCCGGCCGGGCGAGCACGAGATGGAAGATGTTCTCGGCGGTGTCGCCGACATCGCCGCCGGAGATGAATCGCTTAACTCCCTCGATATGCCACGTCCCGTCGGGCTGCGCGATCGCCTTCGCGCGCCCCGCGCCCACGTCGGAGCCGGCATCCGCCTCGGTGAGGACCATCGTCGCCGCCCAGCCCCGCTCCAGTCCTCGAGCGGCCCACATCCGTTGTTGCTCAGTGCCTTCGATGGCGAGCGCATGAGCCATCGCGGGACCGAGGGAGTGGAAGAACGCCAGCGCCGGGTTGGCGCAGAAGAACATCTCGCCCAGCGCCCACATCAGCGCCGCGGGCGCAGGGACGCCGCCGATCTCCTCGGCGATGCCGACCCGCCACCACCCGGCGTCCTTCACCACGGCCACGGTGCGCTTGATCTCGTCGGAGACCGAGATGGAATGCGTCGCAGGGTCGAAGATCGGCGGATTGCGGTCGGCATCGGCAAACGTCGCGGCGATCGGCCCCTCGGCCAGGCGCGCGACCTCGTCGAGCATCGTGCGGGCGATGTCGGTGTCCAGATCGCCGTAATTGCCGGCATCGAGCACCTCACCGAGGCGCAGGACCTCGAACAGGTTGAAGGCGAGGTCCCGGACGTTGGCGATGTAGTGCCCTTGAGCCATACCGCGGAGTGTGACGGCTCAGCAAAGACATACGCAAGCGTAACCTGCGCAAACCTACGATTAC
Source organism: Mycolicibacterium iranicum (assembly GCF_002101705.1). Lineage (GTDB taxonomy): Bacteria > Actinomycetota > Actinomycetes > Mycobacteriales > Mycobacteriaceae > Mycobacterium > Mycobacterium iranicum. The sequence continues at coordinate 65,581 of NZ_LQPC01000047.1, forward strand.
GCAACCGTAGGGTGGGTGGTCACGACCATATGTGACGCCGCTCACAGCCGGCATCGACAGTCGTCGTAGGACGCCGATTGCGGAAGCTCGGCCACCACCTCGAGCTTCGTGTCGTCGAAGGAGAGGAGACCGGCGAGAGGCAGGCTCTCCGGGAGTGGTTCGTCATAGCTCCACGCCGCGTCCTGAACGACGGTGTCACCGGCTACGACGCTCCAGTACGTCGCGTAACCCTTGTAGTTGCAGTAGGTCGACGTCTCCGAGCGACGGAGCAGTCCGGTGTCGACCAGCGCAGGCGACACATAGAGCCGCGGGTGCAGCGCAGTCTCGAACACGATGACGGTGTCGACGGTGTCCACCAATGTGACGCCCGCCGCCGTTACGCGCAGGCCGCGGTTGGTGGGGCGGCAGTCGACCCTGTGGTAGGGGTTGGGCGGGTAATGGACGAGACGGCGGCCTTCCTCCAGCCAGGTGTCCACGGCCTCCCACGGCACCACGACGTAACCCGGCGCCTCGGGGACCTCGTGGCTGGGAAGATTGCCGACCTCGCCGGCGGCGAAGGCGAAACTCAGCGCCGCGCCGCGCCGATGCACCATCAGCGCGCGTTCGGTGTCGATCACCTCGCGCCCGTCGAGAAACGCTTGCACGCGCCGTGGATGCGGCTCGATGTACACGAGGTCACCGTCGGTGGGCGGGCTCAGCTGTCCCGCGCGATCGCGGCTGAGGGGTCCGCTGCCCGCGACCAGGCTCATCGAAGTGGCCCGAGGCCAAGCGTTTTCATGCGCGTCATTACGTCCCGCTCTTTCCCTCGCTGTTCGAGATTCGCCTGAGAGTTTACAAATGATCCGCGAAACGTCACGAAGTCCGATTTTCGTGGAGCTGCCTGCCGATTGAACTTCTGCTAACAAGGATTGGCAGTTCCCTCGATCGCCGTCGAAGTGGGCGAAATTTGGGTGGAATGGGTATGACACTTCGCGTATCGACGACTGACGGGGGTGGCACGTGAGACGACTCAATGGCGTCGACGCCATGATGCTGTACAGCGAGACGCCGGAGATCCACATGCACACCCTCAAGATCGGCGTGCTGGACGTGTCGGACGTCGGCGGTTTCGACTTCGAGCTGTTTCGCAAGATCGCCCTGCCACGTCTTCATGCACTCGCTCCGCTGCGCTACCAATTGGTGGACATCCCGATGAAGTTGCACCACCCGATGTGGGTACAGAACGCCGAGATCGACGTCGACTACCACCTCCGCAAGGCTCGCGTCGCAGAGCCAGGCGGCCGCCGCGAACTCGACCAGCTGATCGGCGAGATCGCCAGCACGCCACTGGATCGCAACCATCCACTATGGGAGATGTATATCGCAGATGGACTGGCGGACAACAAGATTGCAGTAATTCACAAGGTTCACCACGTGCTCGCCGACGGAATGGCATCCGCCAACCAGTTGGCGATGGCGATTCAGCCCCACCCGCCTGAGATCGGCGGCCAGATGCCCGCGATCCGTCCCGATTCGACGGCGCCCGGCAACCTGCTTCGGGGTGCTGCGCGCGATCACCTGCGGCAGTTTCGCAGGCTGCCCAAACTGGTGGACGAGACCGCCAAGGGTGTCGTGCGGGTGCGCAGGAAGGCCAGGGAACGCGGCCCGAATCCCGATCTGGCGCGCAACTTCGCGCCGCCGCCGACCTTCATCAATCATGTCGTCGGCCCCGGGCGTCGTTTTGCGACGGCGCCGCTGGCGTTGGCTGACGTCAAAGAGACGGCCAGGCATCTGGGCGTAACGCTCAACGACATCGTGCTCGCCACGGCCGCGGGTGCGCTGCGCGAACTGCAGCTGCGCTACGACGGTGCGGCGGACTCACCGCTGATCGCGGGGGTTCCGGTCAGCGTCAACACGTCACAGGACCGCCTCGCCGGCAACGAATTCACCTACATGACACCATCTTTGCCGGTCCACATCGCAGACCCGCTGCAGCGGGTGAGGCTTACTGCGACCTCGACGGCGATCGCGAAGGAGAACCACAATCTGCTCGGACCCAACTTGCTGCCGTCCTGGCTGACATACCTGCCACCCGGCATGGCGCCACGTGTTTTTCGCTCGCAGGCTCGCCGCGTGGAGTCGGCGATGGTGATGAACCTGACGGTGTCCAATGTGCCGGGCCCGCGCGAACGGGGGCGTTTCGAGGGCGCCGTCATCAACGAGATCTATTCGGTCGGCCCGATCGTCGCGGGCAGTGGCATGAACATCACGGTGTGGAGCTACGTGGACCAACTCTCCATTTCCGTGCTCACCGACGATCGCACCCTGAAGGATCCGCACGAGGCCACCGATGCCCTCATTGCATCCTTCTCCGAGATTCGGGAGGCATCCGGCCTGACGGGGGAGTTGACACCCGTCGAGCTCGCCATGCCGACGGCGCCGGCGCTCTGATCATCGGAACCTGTTGCCGGAACGCGATTTCGCGCTACGGCGACGCGTAATCGCGCAGCATCGAAACTTTATCGATACTTTACAGATCAGCTCGATAGTGTCACGCTGTGGAGGGCGCGACGTGACGCGCCGAAGGGTGGCGCAATGACGATGATCGAGTTGGACGACTTCAGGTCGATTCCACGCAGGAAGACCGGCGTGCGCACGGCCGGAGAGATTATGCGTACCTACGGCATGACAGTGATCGCCGCCGACGTCGACGGGGCTGTCGCCTCAGCCGGCGGCTGGTTGTGCGACCGGGTCCGGGCGGGCTGGCAGGTCACCGTCTGGGTTCCCGCCGGATCCGACGTGCGAGCACTGACCGTTCTCGGCGTCCACGCCGAGGTGATGACGTCGGCAGTCGACGTGCTGCGCGACACGCCTGCCGCCGTCGCGGTCGACGCACGGGTGTTGCGTCACGACGAGCTCAAAAAGGCGGTGTTGGGGGTCGTCGATGCGGGGCGGGTCGAGGTCACGGTGTGGGGCGCGTCGGCGTTGTTCGGTTCCGACGGGCGCTTCGACGCGGTGCGTCACCAGCTCAGCACCGCAGCGCGCGCATTCAAGGCCTATGCGATACGGGCAACCGGGCAGCCGCTTGCCGAACAGTCCGCCGAAGAATTCGTCAGCACTGCGCTGTGGTACCCGCCCGACGGCGTCGACCTGGTGCCCGTTTCGGGACGCTAGACGCCGTCACGGCGGTGTGATTCGCGGCCGGCCGTTGGCGACCGGCGCTAGCGGGTGTCGCGGTTACGTGTGGTGTACCAGCTGCGGGCAACGAAACCCAGCACGAAGAGCGCGAACCCGATGAGGAAAAGATCTTCGACCCTGCCCTGGTGGTTGCCGCGCATCATCAGCAGCAGGAACGCGGCGGCCAGGATGCCGCCGATCTGGTAACCGCGGACGCTGCCGGTCGACCAGCCCCACTCCGCAGACGGCACCTCTTCGACGTCCACGCCGGTGCGTCGTTCCACCTCGGTGCTTGCCACGGCTGGCTCCTCAGGGTCGCAATGGTCGGGAGTGCTTCTTGGGAAGATTCTGACACAGCTCTACTACGCGTTGCCGTAGAGCCGGGTCTTTGGCCGCAGTAGGCTGGCCCGTCATGACAGGCGAGCGCCCGGGGAGCCTCTTCGAAGGCAAGGTCGTGCTGGTCACCGGCGCTGCGCGTGGCCAGGGACGTGCCCATGCGGTCCGATTCGCCGAAGAGGGCGCAGACGTCATCGCCTACGACTTGTGCGACCAACTCGACTCGGTCGCCTACCCGATGGCCACCCCCGAGGACCTCGAGGAGACCGCACGCCTTGTCGAGAAGACGGGCCGCCGCATCCTGGCCGAGCGCGGCGATGTCCGCGATCGAGACCGTCTCTCCGAGGTGCTCGCCAAAGGTGTCGATGCGTTCGGGCGGCTGGATTTCGTGCTCGCCAACGCCGGCATCCTGCCCGCCGCGGGGGACAAGGGCCGCGACATCGCCGCGTTCACCGACGCCATCGGCGTGATGCTCAACGGCGTCTACTTCACCATCGACGCGGCGCTGCCCGCACTGCTGCGCAATCCTGAGGGCGGCGCCGTTGTGATCACCAGCTCCGCGGCGGGATTCACTTCGGTCAGTACCGAATTCGGCACCATGAACCACGGCGCGGCCGGCTACACCGCGGCCAAGCACGGCGTCGTCGGTCTGATGCGGCACTTCGCCCGCTCGCTGGCGGAGAAGAACATCCGGGTCAACTCGGTCCACCCCGGTGGCGTAGCAACGCCCATGGTGCTCAACCAGGCGATGGCGGACTGGGTCGGCGAGCACCCGTCGTTCAGTGCCGCTCAGCAGCCGTTGTTGCAGCTGCCGATGATGGAGCCGCGCGACGTCAGCGACGCGATGGTCTACCTGTGCGGACCGGCAGGCCGCTACGTCACCGGCGTGGCGCTGCCCCTGGACGCAGGCCAAACGCTGAAGTAGTCACAGCGCGTTGTAGCGGCGCAGCGCCTCGACGCGCTCCTGCTTGTGATCGACGATCGGCTGGGGGTAGTCGTCGGGCCGATCGCGATCGAGGTTGTGCACATCCTCGACGTCGCGCAGCTCCGGGACCCAGCGCTTCACGTAGTCGCCGGATGGGTCGAACTTCTTGCCCTGCGTCGTCGGGTTGAACACACGGAAATACGGCGCTGCGTCGGTGCCGCACCCGGCCGCCCACTGCCAGCCGTGCTGGTTGTTGGCCATGTCGCCGTCGACGAGTTGGTCGAGGAACCAGCGGGCACCCCACTGCCATGGCAGGTGCAGGTCCTTGACAAGGAACGACGCCACGATCATCCGCACCCGGTTGTGCATGAAGCCGGTCTCGGCGAGCTGGCGCATCCCGGCATCGACGATGGGGAAGCCCGTCTTGCCCGCCTTCCAGGCCTCGAACGATTTCTGCGCCTCGCGCCCGTCGTCGACCTCGATGGCGTCGAACGCGGTGTTCCAGTTCCACCACGTGCTGCGGGGCCATTCGTGGACCACCGATGCGTAGAAGTCCCGGAACGCGAGCTCGCGCAGATACGTCTGGGCGCCCGTCCCGCGGCCCAGATCCGCCGCCAGAGTGCGTGGGTGAATGGTGCCGAACTTCAGGTGCGCCGACATCCGGCTGGTGCCGTCGAGGTCTGGCCGGTTGCGGTCGTCGCCGTAGTCGGCCAGCCCGTCCTCGACGAAGTCGGCCCATTGTCTACGTGCCCCGGACTCGCCTGCGGGGCGGTCGAGTTCGACACCCAGATCGGGGATTTCGACGGCCCGCACCCCCTTCACATCGCCCGGGTCGATCCACCGCGCCGACTTCTTCCCCGATTCAGCGGGCTTGCGCCAGCCGTGCTTGCGCCACGCGTCGTAGAACGGGGTGAACACCTTGTACGGGCTGCCGTCGCCCTTCGTGACGCGGCCGGGTGACACCAGGTAGGGCGAACCCGTTGCGACCAGCTCGACCTCGCCCGACTTCCGTCCGTCGCCCTGAAGCGCCTCGCGCACGGCGTCGTCGCGGCGGCGGCCGTACGGCAGGTGCTCCTCGGAGATGTGAACCGAGCCGGCCCCGATGGCTTTCGCGAGCTTCGGGATCACCGACTTCGCGTCACCGCGGGCGACGAGAAGCCGCCCATCCAGGCTGTCCTGCAGGTCGCGAAGTGCGTCGTAGAGGTATTGGAGCCGCCGCTTGCCGGACGACGCCTTCAGTGTCGGGTCCAGGACGTAGCAGGCAAGCACCTCGCCGTCGTCCTCGGCGGCGGCCAGCAGCGCGGGCTGATCGGCGAGCCGTAGATCGCGGCGAAACCACAGGACGGCGGGCATGGCATTGATGCTGCCCGCTATCTGCGATCGAGAAACAGGGGCACGCAAAATCTGACGAAAGGTTCATGCCTGTGCAGGTCTGGTCGGGCGCGACATTCCTCGACACGGCACGTCGAGATGTTCGCGGAGAAGGTCACCGCCAAGGTCAGGCTTTGAGATACCAACGAGAGACGAGGATCCCCCGTACAGCCGGGGGAGGTGTACGGGGGATCCTCTGTCAGGGAGCCGCGGCTAGGCCGTCGGCGGCATCAGCACAGTGTCGATCAGGTAGACCGTCGCATTCGCGGTCTGGACCCCTCCGCACACCACCGATGCGTTGTTGACCATCAGATGGTCGGGCGTACCGGTCACATTGACCTTCGCGCCCTGCACCGTCGCGTGCTCGCCGACGACGGCGTCAGGCGCTGCCTGACCGGGGACCACATGGTAGGTCAGGATGTTGGTCAGCAACTCCGAGTTCGTCTTCAGCGTCTCGATGGTCGCAGGATCGATCTTCGCGAACGCCTCATCCGTCGGGGCGAAGATCGTGAACTCGGCCCCGTTGAGCGTGTCCACGAGATTGACGTTCGGATTCAGCTGGCCGGAAACGGCTTTGGTGAGTGTGGTGAGCAGCGGGTTGTTCGCCGCGGCGGTCGCCACCGGAGCCATCGCCATACCCTGGACCGACCCCGGGCCCTCCGGAACCTGCTGCACGTAGGCCGCGCAGCCCGGCCCGACAGGGGCGGCCGAAGCCGTGCCCGCCACCCCGAGCGAGAGCCCGGCTACCGCGGCTGCTGCGAAACCAGCTCCGAGACAACGCTTTACAGAAACATTCATGATCAATTTCCTTTCGTGTCGGTGTTGGTGTGTGAGGAGAATCAGCTGGCCGGCGGCATCAGCACGGTGTCGATCATGTAGACGGTCGCGTTGGCGGTCTTGACGCCGCCGCAGACCAGTCCGGCGTCGTTGACCTTGAGGTCGTTCCCGGCGCCGGTCACCGTCAGAGGCGCACCCTGGACGGTGGTGTGCTCCCCGGCCACTGCGTCGGGCGCGGCCTGTCCCGGAACGACGTGGTAGGTCAGGATGCTCGTCAACAGATCAGAGTCGGTCTTGAGCGTCTCCAGCGTGGCCGCGTCGATCTTGGCGAACGCGTCGTTGGTCGGTGCGAACACGGTGAATTCGCCCCCGTTGAGGGTGTCGACGAGGTTGACGTTGGGATTGAGCTGACCGGACAGCGCCTGCGTCAAAGTGGTGAGCTGCGGGTTGTTCGACGCGGCGACAGTCACCGGATCCATCGCCATGCCTGCCACCGAACCGGGACCCTCGGGCACCTGCTCGGCGTATGCCGCGCATCCACTGCCGATCAGGTTGGCGGCGGGGTCTGCAGCCGGGGCCGACGTCGTCGTCGTCTCCGAGCCGGTAGCTGATTCGACGGCCGACTCGGCCGCACTCGTCGCGGAGGAAGCGGTGCTGGCAGCCTCTTCGCTCGAACAGGCGGCGGCGCCGAAAATGGCGAGCGCAGCGAGTCCGGCCGCGGCAGTCGTCTTCCGGTGGTTCGTCATCTTCATTTCCTCATCCCTTCGTGTACGGACACCGTTGCCCGCACTCAGTTGGCACACGGGTGATTCCCAGCCGGGACCCGTTTGGATGGGTCGAAACCGTTGGCGTCATACACACGTCACATCCTGGGGCGGCACAATGAACGCGTGACGGACAGGCGGCGCGTACTGATCCTGGGAAGCACGGGCTCCATCGGCACCCAGGCGCTCGAGGTCATCGCGGCCAACCCGGACCGCTTCGAGGTGGTCGGGCTCGCCGCCGGTGGCGGTAACCCTGAGCTGCTGGCGCGGCAGCGCGCCCAGACCGGCGTGACACGGGTCGCGGTTGCAGACGAGGCCGCCGCGATTGCCGTCGGCGACGTCACCTACTCGGGTCCGGATGCGGTGACCCACCTCGTCGAGGACACCGAGGCAGATGTCGTCCTCAACGCGCTCGTCGGGGCGCTGGGCCTCAAACCCACGCTGGCCGCGTTGGCCACCGGCGCCCGGCTCGCCCTCGCCAATAAAGAGTCCCTGGTTGCCGGCGGACCGCTGGTACAGAAGGCAGCTGCACCCGGCCAGATCGTGCCCGTGGACTCTGAGCACTCCGCCCTCGCTCAGTGCCTGCGTGGGGGCAGTGCCGACGAGGTCGCCAAGCTCGTCCTCACCGCCTCCGGAGGCCCGTTCCGCGGTTGGACCGCCGAACAGCTCGACGACGTCACCCCCGAGCAGGCCGGCACGCATCCCACCTGGTCGATGGGGCCGATGAACACGCTGAACTCAGCGTCGCTGGTCAACAAGGGGTTGGAGTTGATCGAGACGCACCTGCTGTTCGGTGTCGACTATGACCGGATCGACGTCGTTGTCCACCCGCAGTCAATCGTCCACTCGATGGTGACGTTCACCGATGGCTCCACGCTCGCCCAGGCGAGCCCACCCGACATGAAGTTGCCCATCGCCCTGGCGCTCGGCTGGCCGTCTCGCGTCTCCGGCGCGGCGTTGGCCTGCGATTTCGCCACGGCGTCGCGGTGGGATTTCGAGCCACTGGATGATGACGTTTTCCCGGCGGTGGCGCTGGCGCGCGAGGCGGGCCGGGCCGGTGGTTGCCTGACCGCCATCTACAACGCGGCGAACGAGGAAGCCGCCGCGGCGTTCCTCGCCGGGCGGATCCGATTCTCCGCGATTGTGCGCACAGTTGCTCACGTGCTGCGCGCTGCCGACCAGTGGGCCGCCGAACCAGCTACCGTGGAAGACGTACTCGACGCTCAAGACTGGGCCCGTGACCGGGCCCGCAGCGCGGTCGAGGCCGAACCCGCAGGTAGCAGAAGTTAGGACTGGCCGCCACGATGATGTACGTGCTTGGCGTGACGCTGTTCGCGCTCGCCATCCTGGTCTCTGTGGCCTTGCACGAATGCGGCCACATGTGGGTGGCCCGCGCGACAGGGATGAAGGTTCGCCGCTACTTCGTCGGGTTCGGCCCCACGCTGTGGTCCACCTGGCGGCCGAACAGGTTGGGTCAGACCGAGTACGGCATAAAGGCCATTCCTCTCGGCGGGTTCTGCGACATCGCGGGCATGACCGCGGTCGAGGAACTCGATCCCGAAGACCGGCCCTATGCGATGTACCGGCAGAAGACGTGGAAGCGCGTGGCGGTGCTGTTCGCCGGGCCTGCAATGAACTTCATCATCGGTCTTGTCCTTATCTACGCGATCGCCATCATCTGGGGACTGCCCAACATCAAGGCTCCGACCACCGCGGTGGTCGGGGAGACGTCGTGCATCAAATCCGAGGTCACCGAGGGACAGTTGGGCGACTGCATCGCCAACAGTCCCGCGGCGGCGGCCGGCATCCAGGCCAACGACGTCATCACCAAGGTCGGCGACACCGAGGTCGCGACGTTCGACGCGCTCGTCGAGGCTGTGCGGGCGCAGAACGGTCCGACGACGCTCACCGTGCAGCGCGACGAGAACGGTCAGGTGCGCGAGTTCACCACGACCGTCGTCGTCACCCCCAGCCAGCGGTTCGTGGCGGGACAGGACGGCGGACCGGCCGTCCCCGCCGAAGTCGGCAGCATCGGCGTCACCGCCGCTCAGTTCGGGCCGACGCAGTACAACGCGCTGACCGCGGTACCGGGCACGTTCGTGTTCACCGGAGACCTCGCCGTCGAACTCGGCAAGGCCATCGTGAAGATCCCGACGAAGATCGGTGCGCTCGTGCACTCCATCACGGGCGGCGAACGCGATCCGGAGACGCCCATCAGCGTTGTCGGGGCCTCTCGTATCGGCGGCGAAACCGTCGAGCACGGGATCTGGGTGGCGTTCTGGTTCTTCCTGGCCCAGTTGAACTTCGTGCTGGGCGCGGTCAACCTGATCCCGTTGCTTCCGCTCGACGGCGGGCACATCGCGATCGCACTGTACGAGAAGGTCCGCAACATGTTCCGTCAAGCGCGCGGCAAAGTGGCCGGCGCTCCCGTCAACTACCTCAAGCTGATGCCCCTCACGTATGTCGTGATCATCGTGATGGTGGGCTTCACGCTGCTTACCGTGACAGCAGACGTGATCAATCCGATCACGTTGTTCCAGTAGGAGACTCCGAAGTGACCTCTATCGGTCTTGGAATGCCTGCGCCGCCCGCGCCCGTTCTGGCACCCCGTCGCAAGACCCGTCAGCTGATGGTGGGCGATGTCGGGGTCGGCAGCGACCACCCCATCTCGGTGCAGTCCATGTGCACCACCAAAACTCACGACATCAACGCGACACTGCAGCAGATCGCCGAACTCACCGCGTCCGGATGCGACATCGTGCGCGTCGCCTGCCCTCGGCAGGAAGACGCCGATGCGCTACCTGTGATCGCCAAGAAGGCGAACATCCCGGTGATCGCCGACATCCATTTCCAGCCCAAGTACATCTTTGCCGCGATCGACGCCGGCTGCGCTGCCGTGCGCGTCAATCCCGGCAACATCAAAGAATTCGACGGCCGGGTCAAGGAGGTCGCCAAAGCGGCGGGCGACGCGGGCATTCCGATCCGCATCGGCGTCAACGCCGGCTCGCTCGACCCTCGCATCTTGAAGAAGTACGGCAAGGCCACCCCGGAGGCGCTCGTCGAATCGGCGCTGTGGGAGGCCTCGCTGTTCGAGGAGCACGGCTTCGGTGACATCAAGATCAGCGTCAAGCACAACGATCCGGTCATCATGGTCGCCGCTTATGAACAGCTGGCCGCGCAGTGCGACTATCCGCTGCATCTCGGCGTCACAGAGGCGGGCCCGGCGTTCCAGGGCACCATCAAGTCCGCGGTGGCTTTCGGCGCGCTGCTGTCCAAAGGCATCGGCGACACCATCCGGGTGTCGCTGTCGGCGCCGCCCGCCGAAGAGGTCAAGGTGGGCAACCAGATACTGGAGTCGCTGAACCTGCGCCCGCGTGGTCTGGAGATCGTGTCGTGCCCGTCGTGCGGGCGGGCCCAGGTCGACGTGTACACGTTGGCCAACGAGGTGACTGCCGGCCTGGAGGGCATGGAGGTGCCGTTGCGCGTCGCCGTGATGGGCTGCGTCGTCAATGGGCCTGGCGAAGCCCGCGAAGCCGACCTCGGGGTGGCGTCCGGTAACGGCAAAGGACAGATCTTCGTCAAGGGCGAGGTCATCAAGACGGTGCCCGAGGCGCAGATTGTCGAGACCCTGATCGAAGAGGCTATGCGGCTCGCCTCCGAAATGGGCACGGCGCGAGGTTCCGATGATGTCACCGGTTCGCCCGTTGTGACCGTAAGCTGAGACCTGGCCCCAGGGGGTGGGGCCATCCCCCTACGGGTCAGTCGCAGAAAGAGTCCAGATGTCGGCTCCTCCGCTTTTTCGTCTCGTCGACGAACGAAGAGTGTCGGTGGTGCGCGACATCGTGGCGGTGCGGCAGGTTCTCGACGAGGATCCGGTCGCAGGCTGCATGGTCGCTTCCCGGGTCGCCGAGCACGGTATCGAGCCGTCCGCCATCGGCGGGGAACTGTGGACCCGTAGGCGCGCCACGGAATCTCTGTGCTTTGCCGGGGCCAACCTCATTCCGCTACGCGGTGGGCTCGGAGACCTGAATGCTTTCGCTGACAAAGCGATGAGCTCCGCTCGGCGCTGCTCGTCGCTCGTCGGTCGCGCCGAGCTTGTGCTCCCGATGTGGCAGCGGCTCGAGCCGGTCTGGGGTCCGGCGCGCGACGTTCGTGCGCATCAACCGTTGATGGCGTTGAACTCCGCGCCTGCGTGCGGCATCGACCCGGCTGTGCGTCAGGTGCGGATGGACGAACTCGACGCGTATCTGGTGGCGGCCATCGACATGTTCATCGGCGAGGTCGGCATCGACCCGCGCATCGGCGACGGTGGGCGGGGCTACCGCCGCCGGGTCGCCGGGCTGATCGCTGCCGGCCGTGCGTGGGCCAGATTCGACCGTGGCGACGTCGTCTTCAAGGCCGAGGTCGGGTCGCAGTCTCCGGCGGTCGGCCAGATCCAAGGCGTGTGGGTGCATCCGGATCAGCGGGGCCGCGGCATCGGCACTGCCGGCACCGCGGCTGTCGCGGCGGCGGTCGTCGGCGGCGGACGTATCGCGAGCCTGTACGTCAACAGCTTCAACACCGTCGCCAGGGCAACGTATGCGCGGATCGGTTTCACCGAGATCGCGTCATTTGCGACGGTCCTGCTGGACTGAACCAGCACTGCGCTTACTCTTCGGGTATGACCTCCCAGGACGCGACCGCGGCGAGCCGCGAGATGGCTGCTGCGCTCGTCCATGCGATGGAACGCCGTCACGAGGTCCTCGACGCGGTTGTCGGGTCCGAAGACTACGACGCGGCGATCGAGTCGATCGCCGCGCTGCTCGACACCTCCGAAGAAGCCGCCGAGGCCGTCCTTAGCCTGTCGTTCGACCGTCTCACCAAGGTGTCAAGGCGCCGCATCGCCGACGAGTTTCAAAACCTGGACCAGCAGGCGGGGTTGACGTTCACCCCATCGGAACAGACGCCGGGGTCGGCGCGTCGGCTGATCCTGCGGCCGTTCACTGCAGACGAAGACCGCGACATCTTCGCCGCGCGCACCGCCGACATGCAGTCGGCGGGCGACGGAACCGCGGCGCCGGCAGGCGATCTCGGTGACGAGATTCGCGATGCCGTGGCACGTGTCGCCGCGGAGGAGGCGGCCTGGCTGGTGGCCGAGGTCGGGTCGACGAAGGTGGGCATGGTGTTCGGCGAGCTGGTCGACGGCGAGGTCGGGGTGCGAATCTGGATCCACCCGGACCACCGCAAGCGGGGCTACGGCACTGCCGCGCTACGCGCCTCGCGCTCGGAGATGGCGGCCTATTTCCCGGCCGTGCCTTTGGTCGTGCGCGCGCCGGCCGCGGGCGCTTACGGGTCCTGACGGACGCCGAAATCCACCTTTTGCGGACGGTTACTCGCACTTCGTTCGCAAATGGAGGATCTCGGTGTGACCGGGTCGGTGCGCCTCCGCCCACTGGAGGTCTCGCCTTCGTAACATCTGCCTCAATGGCAACACTGTTCTCACCCGTATCACGTAGCGCGGCATTGATGACGACTGCGGCGCTGGTCCTCGCGCTCGGCGCGTGCACCCCGCGGCCCAACGGGCCCGAGCCCACGGCAGAGGAATTCTTCGAGGCGCTCGCCACCGGTGACACCAGCGCCGCCGCCCTGTTGGCCGACGATCCGGAGGCCGCCCGCGCGGCGCTCAATGAGGCGTGGGCCGGACTCCAGGCCACTGGCCTGGACGCCCAGGTCCTGAGCACCAAATACGCCGAGGACACCGGCAGCATTGCCTACCGCTACACCTGGCACCTGCCCAAGGACCGCACCTGGACCTACGACGGACAGCTCAACATGGTGCGCGACGAAGGCCGCTGGGAAGTGCGGTGGGGCGCAACCGGTCTGCATCCGAGGCTTGGGGAGAACCAGACATTCGCACTGCGCGCCGACTCCCCGCCGCGAGCATCGGTGCATGAACGCACCGGCACGAATGTCCTGGTGCCCGGCTACAGGTACAACATCTCGCTCGACGCCAAGGCGGCCGGCGCCGACCTCATGACCACCGCACAGACGGTCGCCGGTGTGCTGCACCGCTTCGACAACGCCCTCGATCCGCAACGCCTCGCCGAGCAGGCCAGCTCCACCCCGGGGTCCTTGAGTCTGGTGACGCTCAAGCAGGCCGACCACGACGCCGTCGCGGGAGCTCTGCGTGCACTGCCCGGTGTGGTGATCACACCGCAGCCCGACATGGTGCCCACCGACGAGACTTTCGCACCTGCCCTGGTCACTGAGATCAAGAAGACCGTCGCCGACGATCTTGACGGTGACCCGGGCTGGCGTGTCGTGACGGTCAACCAGAACGGTGTCGACGTCGACGTCCTCAACGAGGTTCCCGGCGAGCCCGCGCCGTCGGTCAGCATCAGCCTCGACCGTTCGGTGCAGAACGCCGCGCAGAACTCGGTCAATTTCACCGATAAGCAGGCGATGATCGTCGTGATCAAGCCGTCGACGGGTGAAATCCTGGCGGTGGCACAGAACGCCGCCGCCGACCGCGAAGGTCCGCTGGCCACCATGGGCCTTTTCCCCCCGGGCTCCACGTTCAAGATCGTCACTGCGGGAGCAGCGATCGAACGCCAGATGGCCACGCCCAACACACTTCTCGGGTGTCCGGGAACCATGGACATCGGCCACCGCACGGTGCCGAACTACGGCGGCTTCGATCTCGGCACGGTCCCGATGTCACGGGCCTTCGCCAGCTCGTGCAACACGACTTTCGCCGAGCTGGCCAGCCGGATGCCACCGCGAGGGCTTACCCAGGCCGCCTCGCAGTACGGCATCGGACCCGACTACGACATCGCGGGCTTGCCGACCGTGAGCGGTTCGGTGCCGCCAACGGTCAACCTGACCGAACGCACCGAGGACGGCTTCGGTCAGGGCAAGGTGCTCGCCAGCCCGTTCGGGATGGCACTGGCGGCGGCTACCGTTTCGGCGGGCCACACCCCGGTGCCCCGCCTCATCGAGGGCCGCGAGACCACCGTTACCGGCGAGCGGCAAGTGATCTCACCTGAGGTGGTGGAGGGCCTGCGGCCGATGATGCGGCTCGTCGTGACCAACGGCACCGCCGAGGATCTGCAAGGCGCAGGCGACGTCCGCGGCAAGACCGGCGAGGCCGAGTTCGCGGGAGGCTCGCATTCCTGGTTCACCGGCTACCGGGGAGACATGGCGTTTTCGGCGCTCATCGTCGGGGGCGGCACGTCGGAGTACGCGGTCCGGATGGTCAAGAACATGCTCGACTCACTGCCTCCCGACTACCTGGCCTAAAGGCCGGGGCAGCTGGAGAGCCACTACCGGCGGTACCGTAGGTGTCGCCATGACCGACATCAACCACGGCCGATACGGTGCCGTCGAGCCGACCGAGATGAGAATCTCCGACGCGGATCGCAACGGCACGTTGCGCAGGCTGCACAACGCCGTCGCACTCGGCCTGATCGATATCCAGGAGTTCGAGGAGCGGTCGGCGATGGTGTCGCAGGCCCGGCAGCGATCCGAACTGGATGCGCTCGTCAGTGACCTGCCGGGTCCTGGGGCGATCGTGACGTCGGCGGCCGACCGTGTCGAGCTGCGCGGCGTCCTCGGCTCGTTGAAGCGGCAGGGCGAATGGGTGGTGCCCTCGCGGCTGGCTCTGCACCGGCGGATGGGATCGGTGGACCTCGACCTCACTCGCGCTCGCTTCGCCGGGCCGATCGTCGTCATCGAGCTGGACATGAAGTTCGGCGGCCTGGACCTGCGCCTCCCAGACGGGGCGAGCGCCTCCATCGACGACGTCGAGGTCAACGTCGGAAGCGCTCACGATCACCGGCGGGAGGCGCCAGCCGAGGGGAACCCGCACGTCATCCTCACGGGCAAGGTCGTGTGCGGGTCGGTGGACATCCGGGGACCGCGCAAGTCGTGGCGACGCGGTCCGCTGCGCGCTCGCTGACGGGATCACCGCAGCGGCTCATCGGGGACGTCGTAGCGCTGCTGGTAGGAGCGCACCTGCTCGCGCACCTCTGAGGCGTCCAAACCTGTGTCGGCCCAGCGGTATCGATTGCCGCCGTGGTCGCCGGGGTGGGCGGCAAGGTGTTCGCGCATCCGCTGTTCGGCGGTCGGGGAGAGTTCTCGGCCCAGCCGCCCGTAGAGCCCGCGAATGGTCGCGAACGGGTCCTTCATGAAGTCTCGAAAGTGCACGTCGACCACCTGGTCTGCGGGCAGCACACCGGAATCGCGCATCTTCATCGCGTACTCGAGGCCGACAACGATCTGCTCGCGCGACTGCGCTGCACAGTCGGGGATCGAGGACTCGTCGGATGCCATCCGGCGGAGATGATGGATCAGCGCGCTGATCGAGGCGATGACGTTCAGCGGGTCGCGGTGCGTCTGCACGATCAGCGCGTCCGGGTACTCGGCGAGCAATGCGTCGAGTTGCCACAGGTGCGCCGGTGACTTCAGCAGCCATTGGCCGCCGACCCCGGACTGCAAGTGCTGCAGGAACATTCGGTGATAGCGATACGCCGGTCGGTGATCGGCATCGTAGAGCAGCCAGCGATAGTAGTCCGGCATCCGGTACTGCGTCGGGAAGATCATCGAGCAGAACTCGCCTGAGAACATGCGCACGCATTCCTGCCCCACCAGCGCCCCCATCGGATGGTGGGACAGCAGCCCGGGCACGATCTGTTCGGACATCTCCAAAGTGGCCTGCGTCTGCGCGATCCGGGGGTCCGTGTCGTAGGTGTCGGCCTCTGGCACCGGAAAGGGATTGTCCACTTCCCAGGTCAGCGGTGGGCGCAGCGCGGGATCCTGGGCGAGCAGGTCGAACAGGATCGTCGTCCCCGTGCGCGGCTGGCCGACGATGAAGATCGGCCGTTCGACGGGAGCCGCGGCGACGTTGGGGTGGCGCTTGCGCCAGTCGACGATCTGCAACCTGCTCGTCAGCGCGCGGTCGATGTCCATCACCGCGATCTCCACCCCGAGCTCGTTGAGCCGCGACTCGGGAGAGGCCAGTCCGTCGCACACGCGGTCAAGACCATCCCGCCAGCTGGTGCTGTCCCCGAAGTCCTCGAGACCCGTTTTGTCGCAGGCCCTCTCGATGAGCAGGTCAGGGTGGAAGCGATCGCTGTCCATCAGGCGGCTCCTCGTACGACGGTGCTGCGCACCTCGGGGGCCTCTGGCTTGTCGAGCCACCGCACGACGACGAAGCCCCGGTGTCGCCCGCCGGTGTCCAGCCAGTGCCCGTGTCCGGAGTCTTCGGCGCCGATCGCGATGCGGACCTGTCCGTCCTGATCGGGTGCCACGCCCTTGTTGGTCACCGAGCTGTGCCTCAAACGCGGCTCGAGGCACTCGTGCCAGACACTCTCGAGGGTGACGTTCCAGTACCGCGTGTCGGGCGGTGCGAATTCGAGCAGCAGCGTTTCGTCAGGTTCGAGGGCGAACGACCCGATCATGTAGAGGTTGTCCGGTGTGGTGTCGGCGCTGCCGAGATCGGCGGCGTGCGCGGTGACGAGCACGTTGGGTTCACTCAGCATTTCGGGCTTGACGGTGCGGTGCAGGGTGGTGAGTTTGACGATCGTCCATGCCATCGCGGTGAGTGCCTCGGCCATGCCGGTGTCGGAAACCGGCTGCAGGGCAGCAGGATCGAGGCAATCGATCCGCATTGTTGCGGGCAACTCGGTGGCGAAGTCGCCGATGTATTCGCGCACCACGATTGACGACGCATCCTCGGGCACCTCTAACCATTGCGCGGTGCCCAGAATGTCGGGCGATGGTTTGGTTGCGGATACCACCAACTCGAAAGCGCCTCTGATGCAGCGGAGTTCACTGTCACCCAGGTAGGAGGCCATTCGGCGAGGCGTCAACCCGCTGCCCGCCAGCACCTGAAAGCCGAGATAAGCGGTGTCGCCCCGGGTGCCGCTGATCCGGTAGGTGCGGTCGCCGCGGATCATCGCGAGCAGGTATCGACCGTCGGGATTGGGGCCACCGATCAGCCTGGTCTCGGTGCACATGTCGAAGAACCGGGGCCGCTGCGGATCGGCCTCGACGGTCATCTCCGTGCATAGTGCCGTGGCCTTGGCCAGTACGCCGAGGCCTTCGAGCAGTTCACGCTCACTGGTCGCATCCTCGATGACCGAGTTGGTGAGGTCGGCCAGCATCTGCTGAACGAATTTCCATGATTCGAGGCTCGCCGGCGCGAGGTCCTTGCCTTTCGCATTCACGGTGAGACATAGTTCCACCATGGACGTCGTCTCATCGGGAATCGCGCGAGAAAGTCTGACAGTCCGTAAGCAACGCGCGACCAAGGCCCGCATCGCGGCGGCCGCCGCGCAGGCCGTCGCCGATCACGGGCTGGCCGGCGCGACGATAGAGCACATCGCGGTCGCCGCAGAGGTCGGCCGGGCCACGTTCTTCCGCTACTTCAGCGCCAAAGAAGACGCCGTCGCCGACGGCATGACGACACACTGGCTGGACGCGATCACCGATGCGATCGCCGAACAACCGCCCGCGCTCTCGGCCGTCGACGCGGTGCTTGGCGCTTTCGAGAGGCTCGGCGACGACTTCGACACGGTCGCCGACCAGGTGCGCGAGCTGGCCACGCTGACGAGGTCATCCCCGGTGTTCAGCGCTTGGACGCTGCAGATCTATCTGCGCTACGAAGCGGCGATCGCCGATCTGGTGGCCCCCCGCTTCCCGGACCTGCTGCCCGAGGATGCGCGGCCGCGACTGCTCGGCGCCATGGCCATGGCGTCGGTGCGGATCGCGCTCGACGACTGGCTCAGCCACGGCGGGTCTCTCCCGGAGCGGGTGCGATCGGCGCTGGGGTCCCTGGAGGTTCGTTAGCGCGGGTCGAGCACGGCGAAGCTGAGGGTCGCTCGCGCAGCGAGCCGGTCACGCGCAACGTCGACGACATCGACGGCGATGACCTGCAGTCGGCGGCCGGCGCGCACCATCGTGGCCTGCGCGCGGGCCGGACCTTCGAGCACCGGGGCCAAGAAGTGGATCGTCATGTCGGCGGTCGTCACGTCCTGGCCCGGTCCGGTGTGCCGGTCAGCCAGTCGGCCCGCGGCGATATCGATCAGCGTCGCGACCAGTCCGCCCTGCAGCGCTCCGCGCCGATTCACCAGATTCGGCTGGTTGTCCAGCTCGATGACCAGGCGCTCGTCGGACACCTCGACGTCACGGAAGTTCATCTGGGCGAACAAATGGCCTGGGGTGACCTGCATGGCGGAACGCTAGCATTGCTATATGTCTGTACGGACCGCCCTCCGGCCCGGCGCGGTGTCCCCGATGCTGCCGGTGCCCAAATCGATCGAGCGCCCCGAATACGTCGGCCGGCCGACGGCGCGTGAGGGCAGCGAGCCGTGGGTGCAGACCACCGAGGTGATCGAGAAGATGCGGGTAGCGGGTCGGATCGCCGCGGGCGCGCTCGCTGAGGCGGGGAAGGCCGTGGCGCCTGGAGTGACCACCGATCATCTCGACCGCATCGCCCACGAGTACATGGTCGACCACGGCGCGTACCCATCGACGTTGGGTTACAAGGGTTTCCCGAAGTCGTGCTGCACGTCGCTCAATGAGGTCATCTGCCACGGCATCCCGGACTCGACGGTGATCGAGGACGGCGACATCGTCAACATCGATGTCACGGCCTACATCAACGGCGTGCACGGAGACACCAACGCGACGTTCCTCGCGGGCAACGTGTCCGAGGAGCATCGGCTGCTCGTAGAGCGCACGCAGGAGGCCACCATGCGAGCCATCAAAGCGGTCAGGCCGGGACGGGCGCTGTCGGTGGTCGGGCGCGTCATCGAAGCATACGCGAATCGCTTCGGCTACAACGTCGTTCGCGATTTCACCGGGCACGGCATCGGCACCACGTTCCACAACGGTCTCGTGGTGCTGCACTATGACCAGCCCTCGGTCGAGACGGTGCTCGAGACGGGGATGACGTTCACCATCGAGCCGATGATCAATCTGGGCGGCCTGGACTACGAGATCTGGTCCGACGACTGGACGGTTGTCACCAAGGACAAGAAGTGGACCGCTCAGTTCGAGCACACGCTGGTGGTGACGGACTCTGGCGCGGAGATCCTGACCCAGCTCTGAGTGCTCGGTAGCCTGAGTCCCATGAGGCGGCGGGTTCCTGCGCACGTGAGGAGCGATTGGGCTTCTGCGCACGTGAGGAGCAAGAAGGTTTTGGTCCTTGCGATGACGGGCTGCCTGCTCGCCGGGTGTGGAAACACGATCACCGGTAGCGCGACCTGGCCGGGTGCGCGGCTCGACAGAGCGGTGTTGACCGAAGCCGATTTCCCGCCTGGGGTGCGTTTCGAGCGCATTGATCGCGACCCGGGGGAGGGCGACAACGCGAACGGTCCGCCGCCGATGCTGTCGATGCCTGAGGGTTGCACGGACGGTCTGACGCGCGACATCGCCGGGTCCGCCGAACGTGGCCCGGGTAGCGCGGTCGAATACGTGGTCGCCTATGACGGTGCCCGAATGGTCATCACGGTGCTGTCGTGGCGTCTCAATTTAGAACAGTTGGCGGCGACCGCAGAGCGGTGTGCTGAATACCGGACGTTCTTCGATGAGGCGGATCCCGGCATCGAGATGACGACGACGCAGATGCGGATCCCACGCGAAGACGCGCTGGCCTATGAGCAGACCATGCATCTGATGGGCGACAAGAGCAGCGTCTACTTCTCGTTCGAGAACGTCGGCAATATCGGCATCTTCGGTATCGCATTTCCGACACCCGATCCGTCCATCGCGGTCAAAGGCACGCTCCCGCAAACCTTTCTGGATATCACCACCAAGCAAGCTGAGCGCGCGCTGAACTCCTGACGCTCTGTCAACCGTGTTCAAACAGCCGCGCCGACTCCATCAGTCCCTGTAGCGTGACGCAATGCCCAGTCCCATGGTGACCGTTGACGGTTTCGGTGTGCCTGTCGAGGTCGCCGGTCCGGAGAAGGGTTCCGTCGTGGTGTTGCTGGGTGCGGCGCACCAGGCGCCGGCAGCCTACGAAGGTGTGTGCCAACGGTTGCACACCGCGTCGTTGAAGACCGTCGTGATCGGACCCGATCCGCGACTGACCGCCAAGTCGGTGATCAGCATCCTCGATTCACTTGAGGTTCGGTGGGCTCTGCTGGTTGGTGACCGCATGGGCGGTGAGCTCGCCTGGGAGCTGGCGGCGACGCGCCTGGACCGCTTCATCGGGCTTGTTGTCATCGACCGCGGCCATCCCAAGGTTGCCGACCTCACCGGCGCGGTCCGCGATGAGCACTGCCCTCCGGTCGAGCTGAACACGACCGCGCTCGTCAGTTCCAGCGCCGCGCGGGCGGTGGCCAAGGCGAGCCAGCGTTTCGTCTACGGCGAGTACCGCATCGTCGACCTCCTGGGCCGGCGCAATGCTGCCGATTCCACGGCGCAGCTCGCCGCCGAGATCGTGATGCGCACCAGCACCTGGTGACGGCGGGCTAACTGCTCGCTGCCTCGTCCGGGGTCCACGCCTGGGGCAGTCCGGGCTGGTTGGGAAAGAGGAAGTCCACGAAGGCTTTTGCGGTGGGCTGCGGTTCGTGGTTGGCCAACCCAGGCCGCTCGTTGGCTTCGATGAAGACGTAATCCGGTTTGGTCACATCCGGGACCAGAAGATCGATGCCGGTGACGGGAATCCCGATGGCCTGCGCGGCAGCCACGCCCACCCGGCACAGTTCGGGGTGCACGGTCGCGGTGACATCGTGGATGGTGCCCCCCTGGTGAAGGTTGGCCGTCCGGCGCACCCGCAGCCGCTTCCCTTCGGGTAGTACGTCGTCGAACGTGTATCCCGCTTCCCTGACCGTCGATTCGGTGACGACGTCCATCGGGATCTTCGATTCGCCGCCGGTGGCTGCGGAACGGCGCCGACTCTGGGTTTCGATGAGCTCGCGAACCGTGTGCTTGCCGGTGCCGGTGATCTCGGCGGGCAGTCGCAGCGCCGCGGCGACGACCCTGCCGTCGATGACCACCAGCCGCAGATCGTCGCCTTCGGCGCGCTGCTCGATGAGCACCTCGGGGTGTTGTTCGCGGGCGCGGGCCAAAGCCGCGTCAAGCTCTTCGGTGCTGTTCACGCCGACGGTGATGCCCTTACCCTGCTCGCCGCGTGTCGGCTTCACCACCACATCGCCGACGTCGGTGAGGAACTGGTAGTCCGCGTCGTCGAACGTCGCGAGGCGACCCTTCGGTACTGCGATACCCGCCTCGGAGACCAGGCGGCGGGTCAGCCGCTTGTCGTCGCAGCGCGCCATCGCGACAGCGGAGGTGTATTCGGACAAAGATTCGCGGGTCACCACGGTCCGCCCGCCGTGCGACAGCTTCATCTCGCCTGCCTCGGCGTCGAGCACTTCGACCCAGATGCCGCGCCGCATCGCCTCGTCGGCGATGATCCGGGCATAGGGGTTGAGGTCGTCGACGGTCTCGGGTGGATGCGTGAACAGCGGTTCGTTGATGGCGTTTTTGCGCTTGACGGCCATCACGGGCACCCGGGCGAAGCCCAGCTTCTCGTACAGCGCGATCGCGGCGTTGTTGTCGTGGGTGACCGAAAGATCCATGTAGGCGCGGCCCCGCTCGCGATACAGCGTCGCCAGGCTGCGGGTCAACGCCGCCCCGACTCCGGGTAGCGCCGCAGCCGGGTCCACGGCGAGGGTCCACAGGCTGGAGCCCTCTTCGGGATCGGAGAACAGCGCCTTGTGGTCGACGCCGGTGACGGTGCCCAAGATGGAGCCGTCCTCGTCGTTGACCGCGACCAGATAGTCGACGGACTTTTGGTCGAGATGGTTGTTCCACAGGACATCAGTCGGGGCGGGCACCATGCCGCAGCGCAGGTAGACGCGATTCATCTCATCGGCGTCGCCGCGGCTTTCCAGGGTGCGTACGTGAAACCCGGTGTGGACGGAAGCTTCGTCCTCGACGTCGGCGAACCGCAACCGGTAGGTGTGGCTGGGGTCGATGAACAGCTCGGATGGTGCTTTGGACACCAGGACGTGTGGTTCCCGCGCATAGATGCAGATGTCTCGTCGCCCTTGGCCTTCCTGGCGCAGCACGTCGGCCAAGCGGGCCGGGTCGGCGAAGGTTTGGCCGAAAATGAGCCGGCCCCAACCGAGTTCGAGGACCACGTCGTCAGACATCGTGTCGAGCACGTCACGGGTAGCCGCTTCGTGCAACCCCAGGGTGATGGCTTCCGGTGTTTCCAGCGCTGTGGTGTGATCGGCCTTGGGGTCGGCGGAAGCGTCGGCGGTCATGCGGCGGGTCCGTTGATGCCGTGCCGCTGCAGCCAGAGCTCCAGGAGCGCGATCTGCCACAACTCGTTGCCTCGCAACGGGGTCAGCCTCCCGTTCGGGTCGGCCAGCAGTCGCTCCATGGCGTCGGGGCGAAAGAGCCCACGCTCCTTGGCTACCGGCGCATAGAGCGCGTCGCGGACCAGCTCGAGATACGGGCCTTCCAGGTGGGTGAGCGCGGGCACCGGGAAGTAACCCTTCGGCCGGTCGATGACTTCTGACGGAATTACTTGGCGGGCAGCCTGTTTGAGCACCCCCTTGCCTTCGTGCGCGGTCTTGTATTCCGGGGGGCAGGTGGCGGCGAGCTCGACCAACTCGTGGTCGAGGAATGGCACGCGCCCCTCCAGCCCCCAGGCCATCGTCATGTTGTCGACGCGCTTGACCGGGTCGTCGACCAGCATCACGGTCGTGTCCAGGCGAAGGGCGCGGTCCACGCCCGTCTGGGCGCCGGCGCGTGCGAAGTGCTCGGTGACGAACAGCTCGCTCGGATCCCCGTCAGTGAGGTAACCGGGCGCGACGAGGTCGGTGTACCCGGCCCGGTCGCGGTCGAAGAAGGCGCGGCGGTAGCTGGCCACGGAGCCTTCCACCGATGCGGCGGCGGGCTCACCCATCGGGGGGTACCAGTGGTAGCCGGCGAACACCTCGTCGGCACCCTGCCCTGACTGCACGACCTTGACGTGCTTCGCGACTTCCTGGCTGAGCAGGTAGAAGGCGACGCAGTCGTGGCTCACCATAGGTTCGCTCATGGCGCCAATCGCGCCGTCGAGGGCGGGCAGCATCCGTTCGGTGCCGATGCGGATCTGGTGGTGATCGGTGCCGAACCGCTCGGCGATGATGTCGGAGTACTTGAACTCGTCGCCCTTGACGCCGCCGACCGACTCGAAACCGATGGAGAAGGTTGCCAGGCCGTGTTGGCCCGCTTCGGCGAGCAGTCCGACGATGAGGCTGGAATCCACACCGCCCGAGAGCAGGCAGCCGACGGGTACGTCGGCAACGAGGCGCCGCTTCACGGCCGTCCGGAGTGACTCCAGAACGGCGTCCTCCCAATCCTTTTCGGACCAGTCGGCGCGATCGGCGCGGCGGGTGAAGTCGGGCTCCCAGTACGTTGTCGTGACGACTTTGCCGTCCGGTTCGATGGCCATCAGCGAGGCGGGCGGCAGTTTGCTCACGCCCCGCAGGATGGTGCGCGGCGACGGCACCACCGAATGGAACGTCATGTAGTGGTGCAGCGCGATCGGGTCGATGCGGGTGTCGACGTCCCCGCCGGCCAGCAGGGCCGGCAGCGAAGACCCGAAGCGGATCCGGTCGGGCGTCTGGGTGAGGTAGAGCGGTTTGATGCCGAGCCGGTCGCGGCCCAGCAGCACCCGGCCGCTTTCGTGTTCGACGATCGCGAAAGCGAACATTCCCTTGAGGTGGTCGACGAAGCGATCGCCCCAGTGGTGGTAGCCCTTCAGCAGCACCTCGGTGTCGCTGTGGGAGAAGAAGCGGTATCCGTGTCCGGACAGTTCGTCACGCAACTGCTCGTAGTTGTAGATGCAGCCGTTCCACGCCACCGACAGACCGAGTTCGGCGTCGACCATGGGCTGGGCGCCGGCTTCGGAGAGATCGATGATCTTGAGGCGCCGGTGGCCCAACGCCACCCTGCCCTGCGACCACACGCCGGCGGCGTCCGGTCCCCGGGGGACCATGACTTCGGCCATTGCCGTGACGGCTCGGACATCCGGGGTTTTTCCGTCGAGGCGTACCTCGCCGGTGGCTCCACACACCTTGTTAGGTCCCTATCCTGTGGCTTTTCTGACGGCGGTGCCGATTCTATCTGCCAGCGCACGGCGGGGCTCGGCGTCGACGGTGATTACCCCACCGAAAGCCGGTCAAACCCGCCCAGAGCAATCAAGATCGAGACAGTCGTCACAGGGTCTGTCGACGTGCCGTCAGGACACTCCCTCCAATGTGTCCCCGGACGCGTCAACCTGCTTGATCGGGCCGGTGAACCAGTGCTTGACCGACACGTTCCAGTAGATGAAGAGCAGGATCAGCACGCCGCCGACCAGCAACGGGGTGTAGTTGACGTACTTCCACTCGAACCCGGGGTCCCACGGCGCCCCGAGGTTGGACGTCGGCCACAGCGCGATGAAGGACGTAAGGAAGATTTCGATCAGGGCGACCGGCGCCATCCACTTGTAGTGCCTGCCCAGAGTCCACCGACCGGCCTTGAACGCCTCGCCCATCCGCCAGCGGTAGTAGATCGGTACGGCGAAGCACAGGTACAGACCGACCACGCCGATCGACACGACCGCGAAGAACGCGATCGGCACCGGCGCGCCGTTGATGTCCACCTCGACCAGGGCGGGCAGGGTGATGAGCGCGCCGAGCGCGGCGGTGATCAAAACCGCGTTGGCCGGGATCTTCGTCTTGTTCACCTTCGACCACAGCTGGTGGCCGGGCACCGCGCGGTCGCGGCTGAACGCGAACAGCATGCGCGACGCGCTCGTCTGGCAGGCGGTGGTGCAGAAGAACTGGCCGCACGTCGAGATCAGCAGGACGATGCCCATCCACTGGCTGTCGAGCGCTTGGCCGAAGATCACCGCGACCGCGCCGCCGCCCGCCGTCACTTCGTCGACGTCCTGCACGGCGAACAGGAACGTCAGCAGCAGGATCCAGCCGCCGATGGCCGAGTAGAGGATCGACCGCCAAATGCCCTTCGCCGCGGCGTCGGCAGCGCTTTTGGTCTCCTCCGACAAGTGCGCAGACGCGTCGTAGCCGGTGATCGTGTACTGCGTCAGGATGGCCGATATCGGCAGCACGAAGAACAGGAACGCGACGCCGGTTTCGCCGCCGAAGAAGCCTGTGTTGTTGACGGTCGTGGTGAACACGGTGGAGAAGCTGGCGTGCTGTTCGGGCAGCAGCCACAGGATCGCGACCACTGCGACCGCGCCCACGACGTGCCACCACACCGAGATGTTGTTGATGAGCGCCAGCAGGTGTGACGAGAAGATGTTGATGGTGGCCGCGATCGCAAGGATGACCAGGAAGATGACGAACGTCCTGGTCAGGCTGTAGCCCTCCAGCCAGGTTTCGCTGAAGGTGCCCAGCGTCAGGTCCAGGAACGTGGCGCAGCCGTACGACACCGACGCCAGGATGGCGATGAGCCCGATGAGGTTGAGCCACCCGGTGTAGAAGCCCGCCTTTGCGCCGCCGAGTTTGGCCGCCCACCAGTAGATGCCGCCCGAGGTGGGGTAGGCCGAGACGAGTTCGGACATGCACAGGCCGATGATCAGAATGAAGATCGAGACGAGCGGCCAGCCCCAGGCGATGGCTGCCGGGCCGCCGTTGTTCCAGCCGAGGCCGAACGACGTGAAGCAGCCCGCCAGGATCGAGATGATCGAGAACGAGATGGCGAAGTTGCTGAATCCCGACCACGATCGGGACAGTTCCTGGACGTATCCGAGGCTCGCTAAGTGACGTTCGTCCTCGTCTAAATGCTCATGTCCCTCGGGCACGGGGACCTCCTCTACGAGAAAGCAGCGCACGGACGAGCGCTGGCACCATGTCGGACAATAGAGCGCCTATTGGTCTGGTGTCCTACCTTTGGACATGAAAATGTGTTCGTGCAAAGGTGGGCGTTGCGGCCCCTTCGGGAGCCAATGGTCGGTCCGTAGGCAGAACCCGGAGGAAGGTCAGGCTTGAGCTGATGAGCACACGCGGCTTGCTGTCAAAGGCGGTACTGGAACAACAGGTCGCGGAGGGCGACATCGACACCGTCATCGTCGCGTTCTGCGACATGCAGGGACGGCTCACCGGCAAGCGCGTGTCCGCGCGGTTGTTCGTCGAGGACGTCGCCGACCACGGCTCCGAGTGCTGCAACTACCTGCTCGCCGTCGACGTCGACATGAACACCGTCGACGGCTACGCGATCTCGAGCTGGGAGACCGGGTACGGCGACATGGTCATGACGCCGGACTTCGACACGCTGCGGCTGGTGCCCTGGCTGCCGGGCACCGCTTTGGTGATGGCCGATCTGTCGTGGACGGACGGAACGCCGGTCACGCAGGCCCCGCGCAGCATCCTCAACAAGCAGATCGACAGGCTGGCCGAGCGCGGGCTGGTGCCCTATGTCGGCACAGAGCTCGAGTTCATGGTCTTCGACGACACGTTTCGCGACGCATGGAAGGCCGACTACCGCGGGCTCACGCCGGCCACCGATTACAACGTCGACTACGCGATGCACGCCTCGACGCGGATGGAACCCCTGCTGCGCGCCATCCGGCTCGGCATGGACGGTGCCGGCATGTACTGCGAAGGCGTCAAAGGGGAGTGCAACCTGGGTCAGCAGGAGATCGCCTTCCGCTACGACCATGCCCGCATCACGTGCGACAACCACACGATCTATCGCAACGGCGCCAAGGAAATCGCCGACCAGCACGGCAAGAGCCTGACGTTCATGGCCAAATACGATGAGCGAGAAGGCAACAGCTGCCACATCCACATCTCGTTGCGTGGCCTCGACGAGAAGCGCAAGCCCACCGTTGCTGTGTTCGCCGATGACTCCGACCCGCTCGGGATGTCGCCGATGTTCCGAAGTTTCGTCGCGGGCCAGCTGGCGACCCTGCGAGAGATGACGCTGTTATATGCGCCGAACATCAACTCCTACAAGCGTTTCGTCGAGGGCAGCTTCGCCCCGACTGCTGTGGCCTGGGGGTTGGACAACCGCACGTGCGCGATGCGCGTGGTCGGCCACGGCCACGGTATGCGAGTGGAATGTCGGGCGCCCGGCGGCGATGTCAACCAGTACCTGGCGGTGTCGGCGTTGATCGCCGGTGGCCTGTACGGCATCGACAACGAGCTGGAGCTCGAGGATGCGACGGAGGGCAACGCCTACACCAGCGGTGCCGACCAGCTGCCGACCACGCTGGCCGAGGCTGTGGAGCTGCTCGACAACTCCACCGTCGCGCGGGACGCGTTCGGGGACGACGTCGTCGACCACTATCTCAACAACGCCCGGGTGGAACTGAAGGCCTTCGGTGCGGCCGTGACCGATTGGGAAAGGAAGCGTGGCTTTGAGCGCCTCTAGGCCCGTCATCGGACTGACGACCTACCTGCAGCAGGCGCAGACCGGTGTGTGGGACGTGCGGGCCAGCTTTCTGCCCGCCATCTATTTCGAGGGCGTCGGCATGGCCGGGGGCATCTCGGTGCTGCTGCCACCCCAGCCTGTCGATGAGGCCATCGCCGAGCGGCTGCTCGACGGACTCGACGGCTTGATCATCACTGGCGGACGCGACGTCGACCCGTCGACCTACGGAGCCGAGCGTCATGTGACCACCGACGAACCCGTGCCCGACAGCCGTATCCGTGACGCGCTGGAATTCGCGCTGCTGCGCGCCGCGCTGCGCAGGCAGATGCCGGTGCTCGGCATCTGCCGCGGTGCGCAGGTGCTCAATGTCGCGATGGGCGGGACACTGCACCAGCATCTACCCGACGTGGTGGGGCACACCCGTCATCAACAGGGCAACGCGGTGTTCACGACGTCCTCGATCAGGACGGTGCCCGGCAGCAGGGTGGCGTCCCTGGTCGGACCCGATACCGAGGCGCAGTGCTACCACCATCAGGCCATCGACCGGCTCGGCGACGGGCTCGTGGTCAGCGCATCCGACATCGACGGGGTGATCGAGGCCGTCGAGATCGACCCTGCCCAGCATCCGGACCGATGGGTCGTTGCGGTGCAATGGCATCCGGAGGAACGGCTCGACGATCTACGACTCTTCGCGGGCCTGGTCGGCGCCGCGACCGCCTACGCGAACCAGAAAGTGAACGCATGACTTCGGCAATGCACAGCGACGTGATCAACCCCGCCACCGAGGAGCTGCTGCGCAGCGTCGAGCAGACCGACGAGGCCGGCGTGGACGACGCGGTGGCGCGGGCGAAGGCCGCGCAGCGGAAGTGGGCCGCGCAGGCGCCGGCGGACCGCGCCGCCGCACTGCGCGCATTCGCGGCCGTCGTCGACGCGCACACCGAGGAGCTTGCTGCGCTGGAGGTCGCCAACTCCGGGCACCCGATCGGCAACGCGCGATGGGAGGCCGGACACGTCCGCGACGTGCTGCAGTACTACTCCGCCTCTCCGGAGCGGTTGTCCGGCAAGCAAATTCCCGTCGCCGGTGGCCTGGACGTCACGTTCAACGAACCACTCGGTGTCGTCGGCGTCATCACCCCGTGGAACTTCCCGATGACCATCGCGTCGTGGGGATTCGCGCCCGCACTCGCCGCGGGCAACGCTGTCCTCGTCAAACCTGCCGAATGGACACCCCTGACCACCATTCGGCTCGGCGAGCTCGCCGTCGAGGCCGGGCTTCCCGCCGATCTGTTCTGCGTGCTGCCGGGGCGGGGGTCGGTGGTCGGGGAGCGCTTCGTCAGCCATCCCGATGTCCGCAAGATCGTGTTCACCGGCTCGACCGAAGTCGGCACCCGCGTGATGGCCGGGGCGGCCGCACAGGTCAAGCGCGTCACCCTCGAACTCGGCGGCAAGAGCGCCAACATCGTGTTCGACGACTGCGATCTGGAGCGGGCCGCTGCGACTGCGCCGTACGGGGTGTTCGACAACTCCGGCCAGGACTGCTGTGCCCGTAGCCGTATTCTGGTGCAGCGCAACGTTTTCGATAAGTTCATGGAGTTGTTCGAACCTGCCGTCAAAGGTGTCGTGGTCGGCGATCCAGGCGCGGAGAGCACCGAGATGGGCCCGCTGGTGTCGAAGGCCCACTGGAAGTCGGTGGCGTCCTATGTGCCCGAGGGAGCGCCGATCGCATTCCAGGGCACCGCGCCCCAAGGGCCGGGGTACTGGTTCCCTCCGACGGTGCTCACCCCGCCGCGCAACGACCGCACGGTGGTCGAGGAGATCTTCGGGCCCGTTGTCACGGTGCTGCCGTTCGACGACGAAGCCGACGCCATCGCGCTGGCCAACGACACCGTGTACGGATTGTCGGGGTCGATCTGGACCGAGAATCTGTCCAGGGCGCTGCGGGTGTCGCGCGCCGTGGAATCGGGCAATCTGTCGGTAAATTCGCATTCGTCGGTGCGCTACAACACGCCGTTCGGCGGCTTCAAGCAATCCGGTCTGGGCCGTGAACTCGGACCCGATGCCCCGCTGTCCTTCACCGAAACCAAGAACGTGTTCTTTGCAGTTCAAGATGCCCAGGAGGCCTAACGAGATGGATCTCAGTCAGCGACTCAAGGACAAGGTCGCCGTCATCACCGGCGGGGCCAGCGGCATCGGGCTGGCCGCTGCCAAGCGGATGCAGGCCGAAGGGGCGATCGTCGTCATCGGTGACATCGACCCGGCCACCGGCAAGAGTGTGGCCAACGACCTGAATGTACAGTTCGTCCAGGTCGACGTCTCCGATCAGGTGGCGGTCGACGCGTTGTTCGATACCGCGGCCGAGACGCACGGCTCGGTCGACATCGCCTTCAACAACGCGGGCATCAGCCCGCCTGAGGACGATCTGATCGAGGTCACCGGCATCGACGCCTGGGATCGGGTGCAGGACATCAACCTCAAGTCGGTCTTCTTCTGCTGCAAGGCAGCATTGCGCCACATGGTTCCCGCGCAGAAGGGATCGATCGTCAACACCGCGTCGTTCGTCGCGGTCATGGGTTCGGCGACCTCACAGATCTCCTACACCGCTTCCAAGGGCGGGGTGTTGGCCATGTCCCGCGAACTCGGCGTCCAGTACGCCCGGCAGGGAATCCGGGTCAACGCCCTGTGCCCGGGACCGGTGAACACCCCACTGCTGCAGGAGTTGTTCGCCAAAGATCCCGAGCGCGCGGCGAGGCGGCTCGTGCACGTGCCGGTCGGCCGCTTCGCCGAACCGGAGGAGTTGGCTGCGGCCGTGGCGTTTTTGGCCAGCGATGACGCATCGTTCATCACCGCGTCGACGTTCCTTGTCGACGGCGGAATCAGCGGCCACTACGTGACGCCGCTGTAAGGGGCACGATGACCGCGCCGGACGACAGGGAGGAACAGAGCGCCAGCGATGCGCTGCTGCGTCCGGTGCGGCCGCTCAACGCTTTCGAGGACACCGTCGAGCGTCTGCTGCAGACGATCCGCCTTGGTGTACTGCACCCGGGGGAATCCCTGCCTCCCGAGCGCGAACTCGCCACGCGCCTCGGCGTGAGTCGAGACACCGTGCGGGAAGCGATCAAATCTCTTTCCGACGCCGGATATCTCGTGTCCCGCCGAGGCCGCTACGGCGGCACTTTCCTCGCCGACGAACTGCCGTCGCCGCGGACCGGGGACGTCGAGTTCCGGCGCGCCGACATCGACGACGCGCTGCGGCTGCGCGAGATCCTCGAGGTGGGTGCGACTCGGATGGCGGCGGGGCGCACCCTGACCGCGGTCGAGCGAGAGGCGTTGTGGAGCAGACTTTCCGACGTCCGAGGCGCCGCGCCCGAAGACTACCGCAGACTGGACTCGCGGCTGCATCTGGCGATCGCCGAGGCGGCGGGCGTGCCGTCGCTGGTGCCGCTGGTCGCCCAGAACAGGATGCGACTCAACGAACTACTCGACTGCATACCGCTGTTGCCCCGCAACATTTCCCACTCCGACGAGCAGCACGAGGCAATCGTGACGGCGATCCTGGCCGGCGACGCCGACACCGCCGCACAGATCATGGCCGCGCATGTGTGGGCGTCGGCTGCGCTGCTGCACGGCTTTCTGGATTGACTCCTCCCAAAACATGTCGTGAACTGGCATTTCATCGTTGCCGAATAGCTGTTCCATCCGTGTGCGCGACGGTTGCCTCCGTTACAGCACCCCGAATCCCGGGCGACACATGGAGACAGCAATGACAGATAGCAATCGCCCCGCGTACAGCAGGCACGTCGGACGCGTCGGAAGCCTCGCCGTCGCCCTCGGCGTCGGTACCGCTCTGGTATCGACCGTCCCGCAGCACGACAGCACCCCCAAGATCGCGGAGGTCCTTTTTGCCCCAGCCGCGAGCACCGCAGGCACGTACACAATGCCGATTCCTGATGTGTCCGTCGCCGCGATCTCACCCCCGGCGCAGGAGATACCGCAGCCCGTCGCAGCGCAGGCCCTCAGCTCAGTTGCCGTGGCGCCCGAGCGGGCACGCGTGCCGATCCGCGGTGGGACAGGCACTCTCGTCGACGGTGAGCGTGACAACACCATCGAAGTCGAGGTGGATCGCCCGGCCGCGCTTTGGGCCAATCACGATACCGCAGGAGCCGGATTCCCGGCTCGGGATGACGACGATCATCCCGTCCGTCCGGCTCCGTCGCCCGAGTTCGCCGGTGAGAACCCCATCGCCGCGTTCATCGGGGTCTTCATCGGCAATGGTGACGAGCCGGGCGAGAACGGCGGCCTGCTGATCGGCAACGGTGCCGACGGCGGGCCGGGACAGAACGGTGGCCGCGGCGGTCTGCTGTTCGGCAACGGTGGCAACGGCGGGATCGGACTTGCGGGGCAGGTCGGCGGAAACGGCGGCAACGCAGGCATATTCGGCAACGGCGGCAATGGTGGCACCGGTGGGGCGGTGATCGCCTCGACGCCGGGAACCGGTGGTGCAGGCGGTAAGGGCGGCAACGCCGGACTCTTCGGCAACGGTGGCGCGGGCGGTGACGGCGGCGGTGTGCTCGCCGCAGGCGGTGCGACCGGCGGCACGGGCGGCAACGGTGGCAACGGCGGGCTGATTTCCGGCAGGGGCGGCAAAGGTGGCGGCGGCGGTGTCGCGGTCACCGACGGTAACGCGACCGGGGGCAGCGGCGGGTCCGGTGGCCATGGCGGTCTCACGGGCAGCGGCGGCCAGGGCGGTTCGGGCGGAAATGCTTCGACAGAAGACGGTGTGGCCAACGGCGGCGCCGGCGGCGACGGTGGTGAGGCCGTTGTCGGCAACGGCGGCGACGGTGGCGCAGGGGGAGATGCTCACACCGACACCGGCACCGCGAACAGCGGTTCGGGCGGGCATGGCGGTGACGCGCATGTCTCGGGTGCCGGCGGTAACGGTGGGGATTCGGGCACCGCCACGGCTGACGGCGACGGCGACGCCAACGGCAACGGTGGCGGCAACGGAGGTGACGGCAGCGGGATCTTCGGTGCGGGCGGATCCGGTGGCAAGGGCGGTTCTTCGACGTCGAAGGAGGGGCCTGCCCAGGGCGGCACGGGCGGTGACGGCGGCAACGGTGGGCTCGGCTCTGCGGGCGGCAACGGTGGCGACGGCGGATCGGCCACGTCGACGGACACGAAGTCGACGGGCAAGGGCGGTAACGGGGGCAACGGGGGTGACGCGGGACCCGGCGGTGACGCGCCGGGAACCGGCGGCACCGGCGGAACAGGAAGCGGTAAGAACCCCGGCACCACCAACGGCAGCAACGGCAGCAACGGCGACGTCTGACCCGCGTCCGAAATCGGCGGCCGCGGTCTGCGAACGCAGGCCGCGGCTGCATTCGTCGTCGCGTCTGGCGTGTTCGCGCCCCGCCGAGCGCCTTCTTGAGGAACGCTGTGAACCGATGTCGGTCGTGTTCCGGTTGTTCGGTGAGGTCGAGGCGTTGGTGAACGGGCAACGCCTCGACATCGGCCACGCCCGTCAGCGTTGCGTGCTCGCAGCGATGCTCGTCGATGTCAACCGGCCGGTGTCGGTCGACCAGCTCGTCGACCGGGTGTGGGCCGAGCAGCCCCCGAGCCGGGTCCGAAACGCACTGGCCGGATACGTCTCCCGGCTGCGGACACTGCTGGCCCCCGCGGGTGCCGTCGCGATCACCCGGGGACCAGCGGGTTACACGTTGACCGCCGACGAGAGTTGCGTGGACTTCCATCTGTTTCACAGCCTCGCCGAAACGGCCCGCGCGATCGCCGAGCCCGACGAGGCGACGTCGCGCTTCGAGCAGGCGCTGGCCCTGTGGCGCGGTGAGCCCTTCTCGGGAATGGAGACCGCGTGGTTCTCCGATATGCGCAATGTGCTTGTGGCTGAACGCATGTCGGTGCTCCTGGACCGCAACGACGCCGCCTTGCGGGCAGGGCGTCACACCGAGATCGTGGCCGAGCTCGAATCGGCGTTGCACGCGCACCCTCTCGACGAGCGGCTCGCGGGGCAGGCGATGCTGGCCCAGTCCCGAAGCGGTAGGCAGGCGGACGCGCTGGACACCTATCGCCGAATGCGCGACCGCCTCGTCGACGAACTGGGTGTCGACCCGAGCCCGATGCTGCGCGAGGTACACCGGCAGATTCTCGACGCCGACGCAGCGCCGCCTCGGGCGGTGCCTCCGCCGAAAGCGGTTGCACACCATGTCAGGCCGTCGTCGAACCTGCCGCGCAGGCCGACCTCGTTCATCGGACGTGCCGACGACATGGCAGCGGTCACCGCCGCCGTCCTGGACGGGCCGCTGATCACGCTGACCGGAGTCGGCGGTGTCGGCAAGACGCGACTGGCGCTCGAGGTCGCCGAACGTGCCCGCGGTCACTTCGCCGACGGCGCCTCGGTGTGCGAATTGGCACCGGTGGCCGACGGCGCGACGCTGGGTCAGACGGTTGCGGCGGTGCTCGGGCTGCAGGAGAGACCCGGGCTCGGGGTCGAGAGCACCGTGATCGAGCACCTGCGCGAACACCACGTGCTGCTGGTCATCGACAACTGCGAACACATCCTCGACTCAGCGGCCGGGTTCGTCGACCGGGTGACCAGGAACTGTCCCCGCGTGACGGTACTGGCCACCAGTCGTGAACCGCTCGCCATCGCCGGGGAACGTGTCATGCCGGTTCCCCCGCTGCCCGACCACGAGGCGACCACGTTGTTCGCCGACCGTGCCAGGGCAGGCAGACCCGACTTCGACCTCGACGCTGAACCGATCGGGGCGGTGGCCGAGATCTGCCGGCGCCTCGACGGGGTGCCGCTGGCCATCGAACTGGCTGCTGCGCGCACCCGGATGATGAACAGCCTCGACATCGCGCGGCGACTCGACGGCCTGCGGCTGTTGTCCGGAAACTCCCGCGGGGCGCACCCTCGCCACCAGAGCGTCACCGCGACGATCGACTGGTCCTACCGGCTCCTGGCCGAGCGCGAGCAACTGCTCTTCGACCGGTTGTCGGTGTTCGCGGGCAGCTTCGACCTCGAAGCCGCGCACGGGGTGTGCGCCGACGAGGGCGACAGTGAGCTCGACACGCTCGAGTTGCTCAGTGGTCTCGTCGACAAGTCCATGGTGACGATCCGCGGTGGGCCGGCGACCACGCGATACGCGGTGCTGGAGACACTGCGTGCCTACGGGCGGGAGCGACTGCAGGACAATGGGTTACAGGAACACTACGCGATCCGGCACGCCCGGTACTTCGTCGACCTGATCGAACGTGGCGCGGCCGCCGTGCGCGGGCCCGACGAAAAGGTGTGGATCGAGCGCTTGGCACCGACCGCGGGAACCACGGTGACGAGCCCGGATACCGAGAACATCCGGGTGGCCTTCGACCGGATGATGGCTGACGGCGACACCGATTCGGTGATGCGGATGGTCGCCTCGGTTTGCGAGTTGATGCAGATGCGGGTCGGCTACACCTCGACCGACTGGGTCGACCGGGCGGTCGGCGTGGCCGATCCCGGCCATCGGCTCTTCGCCGATGTGCTCGGCGTCGCGGCCCGCAAGGCATGGGTGCTCGGTGATTTCGTTGAAGCTCGGGCCCTTGCCCTCCGCGCTTCCGGACGAATGCCCGCGCCGGGGCACACCTATCTGGCGTACCCGGCCGACATCCCGGCCGACACGGCTGTGTTGGAAGGAGATCCCGCGACCGCGCTGGCGCATTACACGCAAGAGATCGAAGCGGCGAAAACCACAGGCGACCTGCCCCGGCTCGTTTGGGTGCTCTATCAGATCACCATCGCCCACGACGCCCACGGTGATCCGCACGCCGGCCTGCCCGCTGCGCAGGAAGCGATGAGAGCCGCTCGGCGCACGCAGAATCCGAGCACCCTGGCGATGGCGTGCGCTGCGTTGGGGCGGTCACTGAAGAGCACCGATCCCGAGCGCGCACTGGCCTTCCTCGATGAAGCGATCGGCCACGCCGCTTCGGTGCAGAACAACTGGTTGACCGGCATCGCGCGGATGGAGGCCGCCGCCACGCGTGCACTGCACGCAGATCCTGCCGAAGCAGCCCGTGAGTTCATCGAGGTGCTCGACCATTGGACGAAAGCGGGGCCGGGCACCGGCTCCCAGCACTGGTTCGCGATCCGCTTCGTCGTCCGGCTGCTGGAGCGGTTGGGCGCTCTGGAGGAGGCAGCCGCTCTGCAGCGCGCGACGCTGGCTGCCGGCCATGAGATGCTCGACCCTGCTGCGATTGTCGACGTCGGGGGAGTGCAGCCCGCACTGACCGGCGAGCAGGCGTTGGCTCTGGCCCGGTCCAGCTTGCTCCGGTTCTGCTGAGCGGGCAGAGGCATTCGGCAGACACACAGAGTGAACCTGGTGGAAGCTGGTGCGCGTGGCGGTGGACTTCCGGCTGCTCGGCGATGTCGAGGCGTGGCTGCACGGCAGGCGCCTGGAGATCGGACATGTCCGGCAACGCTGCGTTCTGGTGTCGCTGCTGGTCGACGTCAACCACGCCGTGGGCACAGATCGGCTGATCGACCGGGTGTGGGCGGACGAACCGCCGCACAACGCGCGGAACGCGCTCGCGGCGTACATGTCCCGGCTGCGCAACCTCTTCGCCGAAGCCGGTGATGTGCAGATTCTGCGTCAGCCCGGCGGATACCTGTTGTCGGCGGACGCGCGCAGCGTCGATCTGCACTGCTTCCGTCGACTGGTCACCGACGCCCGCGCCGCGACCGATCCTGCCGAAGCTGCGTCGCTGTTCGATCAGGCGTTGGGGCTCTGGCGCGCAGTGCCTTTCGCCACGCTCGATACGCCGTGGATCAACGAAGTTCGCAGTTCCCTTGAGGTCGAACGATTCTCGGCTTTCCTGGACCGTAACGACCGGGCGCTCGCAGCCGGAAGGCATGCGGAGCTGGTGGGAGATCTGACGGCCGAGATGGCTGCGCATCCGCTCGACGAGCGTCTCGC
Organism: Mycolicibacterium iranicum; assembly: GCF_002101705.1. GTDB lineage: Bacteria > Actinomycetota > Actinomycetes > Mycobacteriales > Mycobacteriaceae > Mycobacterium > Mycobacterium iranicum. Next base: position 102,240 of record NZ_LQPC01000047.1, read on the forward strand.
GGCGCAGCTCATGCTCGCCCAGTACCGAGCGGGCAGGCAGGCGTCGGCACTCGAAGTCTTCCGGCAGGTGCGGGAGCGTCTCGTCGAGGAATTGGGCGTCGATCCGAGTCCCGTGCTGCGTGACGCGCACCAACAGATCCTCGTCGGCGATCGCGGCCCCGCACAGGTGGCGTCCCCGCCCCAGTCGAACCGCGACACCGCGGTCTCGCTGCCGCGACGGCCAACCGCATTTATCGGGCGGCACGCGGAAAGGGAACGTGTCGCCGCAGCGTTGGCCGACGGGCCGCTGCTCACGCTGACGGGGGTGGGCGGTGTGGGCAAGACCAGGCTGGCACTTGAGGTCGCGACCGCCGCGAGTGACCGGTACCCCGACGGTGTGTGGCTCTGCGAGCTCGCCCCGCTCGACGACGGGGCCGCCATCGGGCATGCGGTCGCCGCTGCGCTGCGGCTGCAGCAGAGACAGGGTCTCGATATCGAGGCGACGGTCATCGAATACCTCGGGACGCGGGAGCTGTTGCTGATCGTCGACAACTGCGAACACCTCCTCGATTCCGCTGCCATGCTCGTCGACCGCATCATCACCCGATGCCCGCGGGTCACGGTGCTGGCCACCAGCCGAGAGGCGCTCGGCGTCAGCGGTGAACGTCTTTTCGCGGTGCCGCCGCTGGACACCGACGAGTCCACCGCGTTGTTCGCCGACCGGGCCAGAGCAGGCAGGCCGGACTTCGACCTGATTCGTGAGCCGGTGGGCGCGGTCGCCGAGATCTGCAGGCAACTCGATGGTCTGCCTTTGGCGATCGAGTTGGCGGCGGCGCGAATTCGCGTCATGGGCAGCCTCGACCTGGCCCGGCGGCTCGACGGGCTCCGTCTTCTGCATGGCGGAGTCCGCGGCGCAGCGCCCCGCCAGCAGAGCCTCGCGGCGACCATCGACTGGTCCTACCGGCTCATGACGCCGTCTGAGCAGGCGTTGTTCGCGCGGCTGTCGGTGTTCGCGGGAGGATTCGATCTGGAGGCGGCCCACGGAGTCTGTGGGCAAGCCGGTGCGACGGAGGACGACACGCTCGACCTGCTCACCGGGCTGGTCGACAAGTCGATGGTGACGGTACGCGGCGGCGCAGCCACCACCCGGTACGTCGTGCTGGAGACATTGCGCGCCCACGGGCGGGAACGCATGTCGGAGTGGGGGATAAGCGATGACGTGGGTGCCAGGCACGCCGCCTATTTCACCCAGCTCGCCCAGCTCGCTGCGGCCGGGGCGCACACCGCCGAGGAACAGGCGTGGGTCGAAAGGATTCTTCCCGATTACGACAACCTCCGTGCGGCCTTCGAATACGCAATGGCGGCGGGAGATGTCGACGCGGCGCTCCGGTTGGTGACGTCACTGTCCGAAATCGTGCATCTGAGAATAGGTTACGAGACCTCCGGGTGGGCCGAGCGGGTACTCGCGGCGACCGATCCAAGCCATCCGCTATTCGCCGCAGCCGTCGGGTTCGCCGCGCGCGGAGCGTGGAACCGCGGCGATCACCCGCGTGCCAGGGCGCTGGCCTCTCGGGCCGAGGGACGTGCCCCCGGACGGGGCAACGGCCGCGTGGCCTTTCCGGGTGACGTGCTGGCCGATGTCGCACTCTACGAGGGCGATCCCGCGGTCGCCCTGCAGCACTACGAAACCGAAAAGGAGCGCGCCCGCGCGGAAGGCGATCCGATTCGCCTGGTGTGGACGCTCTTCTACGTGGCGATCTGTCAGGCTGCCCTGCGTACGCCCGAGGCGGGGCAGGCGGCAGCCGAAGAGGCTGTCGCGGCGGCGGAGGCCACCGGCAATCCCACCGCGCGATCGATGGCGCGCTACGCGCTTGGTCTGGTGGTGAAGAAATCCGATCCCGACACCGCGCTCGCGCTGTTCGACGAGGCGGCCGCGCTCGCCGAGGCGGTGCAGAACTTCTGGTGGCACGGCATCGCGCTGATGGAGGCCGCCGCCACGCGTGGAGTTCACGGCGAACCCTCGATCGCCGCCAAGGGTTTCGTCGATGTCGTCGACCACTGGGACCGGGTCGGCGACTGGAGCCAGCAGTGGCTCAATCTGCGCTACATCACCCGCTTCCTGCTCCGGGTCGGGGCGACCGACGACGCGATGGTTCTGCATCGCGCGCTGGTGGCGGCAGGCCGACAGTCTCCGATGGAATCCACGGATACCGCCGACGCGAGTGCGGTCAGCGGTGTGGAAGCCGTCGCCCACGCCCGTGAGGTGCTGCGCCGCTTCTGATCCGGCGCGATAACGCCTCTGAACAGCGAATTTCAGAATCGCGTCAGGTCTTCGACAGCACGCGGGGCGACGGTTGCCGCATCGACCACCGGGGTGTCAGGCCCCTCGATCACCTGGAGTCTGCGATGAACCGCTACCCATCCATCGGCCGCGTCGGCGTGCTCGCGCTCACCCTCGGCGTCGGCGGCGTCACCCTGCCCGCAGGCGCAACGCCGCTGGACATCACACCGCCTGCGGTCAGCCGAGCGGCCGTGGCGCTCACGCCGGTGACGCCGACGCTTGTGACGCCCGGGCCGGTGGCGCCGGTTGTCTCCGCGCTGCAGCTACGGCAATCCCCGACAGTACCGTCGGCACCGACGTATCCGGCCATATCGCAACGATTTTCGCTATCGTCCGAGGTGCGTGTCGTCGTGCCCGAATCCGTCGACACCGCCACGCTCCTGGAGTCCCTCACGGGTGGACCCGGGCAGCGCGACCACGTCCGTGCTGCGTCACGGTCGCTTCGTCTCGACGGTGACCGCGACGAAAAGCAGGGGGCACCCGAGCATCTCGCCGGTGCTCCGACTTCCGCCGGGCCCAACGCGGTGGCAGCGCTGATCGGGGTGTTCATCGGTAACGGTGACGAGCCGGGAGAGAACGGGGGCCTGTTGATCGGCAACGGGGCACCGGGCGCGCCCGGGCAGGACGGCGGCCGAGGCGGCCTGCTGTTCGGCAACGGTGGCGCAGGCGGAAACGGCGGCAACCGCGGTGGCATCGCCCCGACGGCCGCCAACGGAGGAAACGGCGGTCGCGGCGGTCTGCTGGCCGGTCGCGGCGGCGACGGCGGCATGGGTGGCGTCGCCGACGCCCAATCCGGGACCGCCACTGGAGGCAACGGCGGAAAAGGCGGCGCGGCAGGAGTTCTCGGTGACGCCGGCCGGGGCGGCCGAGGCGGCAATTCCTCCACCCAGAAGGGAACGGCCCTCGGCGGCAAGGCCGGTGACGGCGGAACGGCGGCCTTGGGCGACGGTGGCCGTGGCGGCGACGGTGGGTACGCGATCAGCAACGACGGCGCCGGCGTCGGCGGTACCGGCGGCAAGGGTGGCCACGCCATCGTGTCGGGCTCCGGAGGCAGCGGCGGGACAGGCGGCACCGTCATCGGTACCAGGGATGTCACCTACGGCGGCGAAGGGGGAGCAGGCGGTAGAGGCGGCGTACTGGGCGGTGACGGCGGAGACGGGGGCGCCGGCGGCAACGGCCACACCAACGACGGGTCGGGTCACGGCGGGCACGGCGGCCAAGGTGGCAAAGGCGGCCTCGGCTCCGACGGCGGAGACGGTGGCAAGGGCGGCAACGGCTCATCGGTGAACGGCAACGGCTACGGCAGCAGCGGCGGCGACGGGGGAGACGCCGGCGCAGGCGGCGAGGGCGGATCGGGCGGCACCGGCGGGAAGGGGAAGACCGCCAACGGCGGCAACGGAAAAGACGGAGCCGATGGGTAATGCGCTGAACAGGCGATTTCACGTTTGCCGAACGAGCGCCGAAACCTCGGCGACCACGATGACGACCAACACCCACCACAGAAAAGGAGAACACCGAAATGACCACTGTTGACCTCGATGCCGACCGCGCGCTGAAAGCCAAGCACCGTGCCCTATGGGCTTCGGGGAACTACGCGTCCGTGGCGGCCGAGCTGATTCCGGCGCTGGGGCCCGAGCTCGTCAATTCATGCGCGATCAAACCCGGCGACCGGGTGCTCGATGTCGCCGCCGGCACCGGCAACGCGTCGATTCCCGCCGCGGTGGCCGGCGCCGTCGTCACGGCCAGCGACCTCACCCCGGAGCTCTTCGCGGCGGGTCGTCGCATCGCTGCCGAATACGGTGTCGGACTGGAATGGGTGGAGGCCGACGCGGAGGCCCTGCCCTTTGCCGATGGCAGTTTCGACGTCGTAATGTCCTGTGTCGGAGCGATGTTCGCGCCCCACCACCAGGTGACAGCAGACGAACTGCTGCGCGTGGTCCGCCCCGGCGGCACTATCGGCCTCATCAATTGGACGCCGGAGGGTTTCATCGGCAGGCTCTTCGCGACGATGAAGCCGTTCGTGCCGCCGCCCCCTCCCGGGGCAAGCCCGGCCCCGCTGTGGGGCAGCGAGGACCACGTCGCCACGCTGTTCGGCGATCGCGTCACGGACCTGACGATGACCCGCCAGACCGTGCACATGAACCACTGCGCCACGCCCGCCGAGTTCCGCGAGTACTGGAAGCGCAATTACGGGCCGACCATCGCGGCATACCGGTACAACGCCGAGCGACCGGATCGGGTGGCTGAGCTCGACGCGGCGTTCCTGGAGTTCCTCACGGACTGGAACCGCTCCGTCGAACCCGGACGTACCGCCTATGACGCGGAATACCTGTTGGTGACGGCGACGAAGCGCTGACCGCGTGGATGTCAGCCGTTGACCGGGCGCGAGGACTACATTCTCCTCTGTGGAGGATCAACAGCTCGTCGATCGGGCGTCGTCTGCGCTGGCCGAGGTGGACACGCCGGGCTGGGCCCAGCGATTCGACCTGGTGTCAGACCCGCATCGCCTGGAGATCCTGCTGAGCCTGCACCGGGCACCTGGGATCTGTGTCAGCGATCTCGCGGCGGCGCTCGGACGATCGGAGAACGCGGTCTCACAGGCACTTCGGGTTTTGCGCCAGCAGGGCTGGGTGACCAGCACCCGCTCGGGCAGGTCGGTGACCTATCGGCTGGAAGACGAAATCGTGCACGACCTGTTGCACTGGATCGGCGCAAGACACGGCTGAGCGAAACAGATTGCAGCCAAAGCGCACCCGTCCCGGACCTACACTTGCGTGGTGCGTGTGCTGAATCTCGACGAGCCACCGCTGGCGCCGCAGCCCGAGTTGGGCGGGCATTCCGACCAGCCCGTGCACGCGCGGATCGCGCACTGGCTGGAGAATCTCGTCGTCTCGGGGGAACTGATGCCCGGGGACAAGCTGCCTCCCGAGGTGGAGATCGCCACGGCACTGGGAGTGAGCCGGATGACGCTGCGGCAGGCGCTCAGCGCGGTGGAAGCGAAGGGTTTTATCGATCGCCGCCGTGGACGTTTCGGCGGAAGCTTCGTCGCCGCGCCGCGTTTCGAACTCGACCATGCGGCGCTACCCGGCTTCACCGAGCAGATGCGCCGGATCGACGTGGCGCCCGGGGCGATGGTGCTCCGAGCGTCCACCCGCCGGCCCGACATCGTCGTGAGCAAGGCGCTGGGACTGCGCAGGACCGACTACGTGCACGAGATCCAGCGCGTGCGCACGGCCAACGGCGAGTCGATCATCCTCGAAGAGGCGTATCTGCCCGCTGAACCGTTCCCCGGCCTCATTTCCAAAGATCTGCACGGCTCGCTATATGCCGTCATGCGTGATTACGGGTTGTCTCCCTGTACCGCCGACGAACGGATCGAGGCGGCCCCTGCGACACTGGAGCAAAGTGAGATCCTCGGGCTGGCACCGGCGAGCCCGCTGCTGATCATCGTGCGAACGTCCTACGCCGACAACGGTCTGCCCGTCGAATTCTCCAGGGATTACCTGCGTTCGGACCGGACCGCGATCCGTATCAAATCCCGAGCGGAACCGACCCCCGTCACTCGCCTCGTCTGATAAAGCGCCATAAAGTCTAGACCTTTGCAGTCGACGGGTTTAGAGTGACACCACCAACACTGCGGCGGTTGAGGATCGCGAATGTCGGCACGGCTCACCGATGAACACCTCGACGGGGTGTTCGATCAGATCGAGCTGCTGGCCGGGCGGCCGCGCACCCTCGAGGAGCTCTCCGGCGGGCTGACCAACCGCAATGTCAAGATCACGACTCCCGACGGGGTGTACGTGGCGCGTTGCGTCGATGCCGAGCGCAACCTGCTCGGTATTGATCGTGATCGTGAGCACTTCAACACCGTGGCCGCCGAGAAGGCTGGAGTCGGGGCCAGGGTGCTGGACTATCGCCCCGACCTCGGGGTGTTGCTGCTGAGCTTCCTTCAAGGAAAAACGCTGGAGAACAGGGATTTTCAGCGCGAGGGAGTGATCGCCAAGGCGGCGCGGGCATGCCGGACACTGCACTGCGGCCCCCGCTTCCGGGGTCGCTTCGACATGTTCGAACGCCAACCTGCCTACCTCGTGACCGCCCAGCAGCACGGCTTCCGGATCCCGGCGGACTACCACGAGCACGCTGATGCCTTCGCCGCTGCCGAGCGCGTACTCAGCGCGACCGACGACACCACGGTGCCCTGTAACAACGATCTGCTCGCGGGCAACTTCATCGAGGACGGCGACCGGATGTGGCTGATCGATTACGAATACTCGGGTAACAACGACCCGTGCTTCGAACTGGGCAACATCTGGAGCGAGTGCGGTCTTTCCCTCGATCAGCTCGAGGAACTGGTCACCGAATACTACGGTCGCCCCCTGCGACACAAGACCGCGCGCGCCCACCTCCAGGGTCTCGTCGCCAAGTACGGCTGGACCCTGTGGGGATGTATCCAGAATGGTTCCAGTGCAATCGAATTCGACTTCTGGGGGTGGGCGATGGAGCGTTACGAGGCGGCTGTCGCCGAGTTTCGTGGGCCGAACTACGCGCGCCTGCTCGACGCGGTCGCCGAGGAAAGGACATCATGACCTCAGCCAAGCCCCTGCCCGAGCGTGCCCATGTGGTGATCGTCGGCGGCGGGGTGATCGGCACGAGTGTGGCCTACCATCTGACCAAGCTGGGGATCGATGACGTGCTGCTGCTCGAGCAGGGCCAGCTCTCCAGCGGAACCACCTGGCACGCAGCCGGTCTCGTCGGGCAGCTGCGCGCGTCGGAAGGGATGACGCGCCTGGTGCAGTACTCCACCGCGCTGTACGCGGAACTGGAAAACGAAACCGGCCTGTCGGCGGGCTACAAACAGTGTGGTGGTGTCACGGTGGCGCGTACCGAGGACAGGATGGTCCAGTTGCGTCGCACCGCGGCCAACGCTGCCGCGTTCGATCTGCAGTGCGAATTGCTCAGTCCCGAGGAGGCTCTCGAGCACTATCCGGTGATGCGGGTCGACGATCTGGTGGGTGCCATCTGGCTGCCGGCCGACGGCAAGGCGAACCCGACCGACCTGACGTTCGCACTGGCCAAGGGAGCGCGCAACCGCGGCTGCCGGATCGTCGAGAAGACGCGGGTGCTCGACGTCCTCGTCAAGGATGGTCGGGCGCGGGGAGTGCGCACCGACGCGGGCGACATCGAGGCCGAGATCGTGGTGAACTGCGCGGGTCAATGGGCCAAACAGGTGGGGGCGATGGCCGGGGTGAACGTGCCGCTGCATTCCGCCGAGCACTTCTACGTCGTCAGCGAGGCGATCGAGGGCGTCCATCCGGACCTGCCCATCCTGCGCGACCCGGACGGTTACACCTACTTCAAAGAGGAGGTCGGAGGCCTTGTCATCGGAGGGTTCGAGCCCGAGGCCAAACCGTGGGTCTCGCCCGACGCCATCCCGTACCCGTTCGAATTCCAGCTCCTCGACGAAGACTGGGAGCACTTCGAGATCCTGATGAACAGTGCGTTGCTGCGCATCCCGGCTCTCGAATCGACCGGAATCAAGAAGTTCTACAACGGGCCGGAGAGCTTCACGCCCGACAACCAGTTCATCCTCGGCGAGGCGCCCGAATGCCGGAACTTCTTCGTCGGCGCGGGATTCAACTCCGTGGGAATCGCCACGGCGGGTGGCGCCGGACGTGCGCTCGCCGAATGGATCGTCGAGGGAGCGCCGACGACCGACCTCACCGGGGTTGACATCCGCCGGTTCGCCCCGTTCAACGGAAACAACCGGTGGTTGCATGACCGGGTCGCCGAAGTGCTCGGCATCCACTACGAAATCCCCTGGCCGAACCGGGAAATGAAGACCGCGCGGCCATTCCGTCGCTCACCCGTACACCACCTGCTCGAAGCTGCGGGGGCGAACTTCGGGAGCAGGATGGGTTGGGAACGTGCCAACTTCTTCGCCCCGCCGGGGTCGGCGCCGGTGATCGACTACACCTGGGGCAAGCCGAATTGGCTGGAATGGTCGGCCGCCGAGCAGATCAGCACGCGCACCGGCGTCACGGTGTTCGACCAGACCTCCTTCTCGAAGTACCTGCTGGTCGGCCGCGACGCCGGCGCCGCGCTGCAGTGGCTGTGTACTGCCGACGTGGGCGTGGACATCGGACGCGCGGTCTACACCGGCATGCTGAACGCGCGAGGGACCTACGAGTCCGATGTGACGGTCACCAGGACGGGTGCCGACGAGTATCTGATCGTCAGCAGTGCCGCGACCACGGAGCGCGACAAGGACCACATCGTGAGGAACATGCCCGACGGCGCGAATGCCCACCTGGTCGACGTCACCTCCTCGTACGCGGTGTTCGCGGTGATGGGGCCGCGGTCGCGCGACCTGGTGTCGGCCCTGACCGACGCCGACCTGTCCAACGAGGCGTTCCCGTTCGGGTCCAGCCGCCCGATCTCGCTCGGTTACGCCACGGTGCGCGCGACGCGCATCACCTACGTCGGCGAGTTGGGATGGGAACTGTACGTCCCTGCGGAGTTCGCGGTCGGGGTGTACGAGGAGCTGATCGCAGCAGGGGAGCGCTACGGGATCGCCCGCGGCGGATACTCCGCGATCGAATCGCTGCGGCTGGAGAAGGGCTACCGTGCGTTCGGCCGCGAGCTCACACCGAGCGAGAATCCCGTTGAGGCGGGACTGCTCTTTGCCTGCAAGCTCAAGACCGACATTCCGTTCCTCGGCCGTGAGGCTGTCGAGAAGGCGCGCGTCGAGGGCGTGCGCAAGAAGCTCGTCGGGTTCGCCGTCGACTCCGCCGAGCCCATGCTCTGGGGCGGTGAACTGATCTTGCGCGACGGCGATGTAGCCGGACAGGTGACGTCGGCAGCGTGGGGACAGACGACGGGAGCGGGGGTCGGGCTGGCATATCTGCGCTCGGCGAACGGTTCGGTCATCGATGCGGACTGGGTACGCACCGGCGCCTACCAGATCAATGTGGGTGGGACGCTCTACCCGATCACGGTGTCCCTGCGACCGCTCTACGACCCCGCCGGCGAGCGCATCAAGACCGGTTGACGGCTGGTGAATACTCTCCATCTGACCAGCTAGACAGATGAACAGATGGAGGAATAGCATCTGCGGGTGACCGTCTCCCACCTAGCGATGCACATGAGCGACGGCATCGTCAACGCCCCGATCTCGCTGCTGTTCGGGGTCGTCGCCATCGTCGCGCTGGGCATCTGCGCATGGCGGGCGCGCGAGGAACTCGACGAGCGCACGGTGCCGCTCGCAGGCCTCGTGGCCGCCTTCATCTTCGCCGTGCAGATGGTGAACTTTCCGATCCTGCCCGGCGTCAGCGGACACCTCCTCGGCGGCGCGCTGGCAGCGATCCTGGTGGGGCCCTACACCGGCGCGCTCTGCGTCGCCATCGTCTTGATCGTGCAATCCCTGCTGTTCGCCGACGGCGGCGTGACCGCGCTCGGGACCAACATCACCAACATGGCCGTCATCGGCGTCGCCGCCGGTTACGGCACGGCCGTGCTGCTGTACCGCCTGATCAGACGGGGGCGGGACAGCGTCGCGGTACCGGTCGTCGGTGCGCTCGCCTTCGCCTCAGCCGTGGTCGGAACCGTCTGCGCTGCCATGGGATTCGTCCTCCAATACGCGCTGGGCGGCGCGACGTCGACGTCGCTGGACTCGGTGGCCGCCTACATGTTCGGGACCCACGTCCTGATCGGCGTCGGTGAGGGCATCATCACCGCGCTGACGGTGATGGCCGTCGTCCGGGCCCGGCCCGACCTTGTCTACCTGCTTCGCGCCAACAGCAAGTCCGCGGAGGTGACCGCATGACCGAGACGTCTCAGCGCCGCTGGCGGTTCTGGATCGGCTTCGCGATCGTCACCGTGCTGATCGCCGGCGGGGTCTCCTACTTCGCCAGCTCCAGCCCGGACGGCCTGGACTCGGCGACACTGCAGGGCTGTGAGGTGGTCGAGACAGCCGACGGCGAGGAACTGCAGGGTGACTGCATCGCCCAGCACGCCGAAGAGCACCCCATGGCCGGCTCTCCACTGGCCGACTACGCCGTTGGCGGGCAGGACGGCACAGGGGGCCTGGCAGGGATCGTCGGCGTCGTCGTCACGGTGCTCGTTGCGGGCGGAGCCTTCTGGTTGATCGCCCGATCCCGGGTGAAACGCAAGTCGACAGAAGGTCCTTGACGGTGGGCGGCGGTCACGCGCACCCGCTGTACCGCGACGACGATTCGCCTGTTCATCGGCTCCCTGCGGAAGTCAAGATCGTCTGCCTCGTGGCGTTCGTGCTCGCCGTGGTGGCGACGCCGCGAGAGTTGTTCTGGCCGTTCGGCATTTACGCGCTGATCATCGTTGCGGTGTGGGCCATCGCGCGCATTCCTTTGCGGTGGATCCTGCCGCGGATGTTGATCGAGGCACCGTTCATCGTGTTGGCGGTGCTTCTGCCGTTCGCCGAGGGAGGTGAGCGGGTCGACGTGGCCGGCATGCAACTGTCCGTCGCCGGGCTGTACGCCGCCTGGGGCATCGTCATCAAAGGAACCCTCGGCGTCGCCGCCTCGCTGACCGTGGCGGCGACCACCGCGGCGGCGGAGTTACCGGTGGCGCTGAGCAGGCTACGGGTGCCCGCCGTCATCGTGTCGGTATTGACTCTGATGATCCGCTACATCGATGTCCTCACCGCGGAAGCCCGCAGGATGCGGATGGCGCGGATCTCCCGCGGCGACTCGCCGCGAATGCTGCACCAGGTCGGTGCGACGGCGAAAAGCGTAGGGGCACTGTTCCTGCGATCCTACGAACGCGGTGAGCGCGTGTATCTGGCGATGCTGTCCAGAGGTTTCGACGGGCACGTCCCGGCGCTGGCGGTCGGGGCCGGATGCGTCGCTTCGGCGACGCCGCGGCAGTGGGTGACGGCGCTGATTCCCGCCGCGGCCGCCGCATCGGTGGCTCTGACGGCCTGGGTGACGCTGTGACGCCGGCGATCCGGGTGACGGGGCTGAGCTATGCCTACCCCGACGGGCATTCGGCGTTGCGCGGAATCGATCTCGAGGTCGCCACGGGCGAACGCGTCGCGCTGCTCGGGCCCAACGGCGCTGGCAAGACCACCCTGATGCTCCACCTCAACGGTGTCCTCAGCGCGTTGCAGGGCACCGTCGAGATCGGTGGAACCACCTTGTCCCGCAACACTCTCCGCGACATCCGCCGTCGCGTCGGGTTGGTTTTCCAGGATCCCGACGATCAGCTGTTCATGCCGACCCTCGCCCAGGATGTCGCCTTCGGACCTGCCAATTTCGGCCTCCGCGGTGCCGAACTGGAGGACCGCGTCGCGCGCGCCCTGGAATCGGTGTCCATGACCGAGCTGGCAGGACGCAGCCCCGCCCACATGTCCGGCGGGCAGCGTCGCCGGGCAGCCCTGGCAACGGTGCTGGCCTGCGAACCAGAGGTGCTCGTCCTCGACGAACCGTCGGCCAACCTCGATCCGGTGGCGCGTAGGGAACTCGCCGAAACATTGGCGGGCCTGGATGCCACCATGCTCATCGTCACCCACGATCTGCCCTATGCGGCGCAACTGTGTCGGCGTGCAATCGTCATGGACGGCGGGGTCATCGTCGCCGACGGACCCATCGACGAGGTGCTCGCCGATTCCGAACTGCTTGCCGCGCACCGGCTGGAGCTTCCGTGGGGGTTCGCCGTCGGCTCACGCTGAGGTCTGCGCCGGGACGGCCGGCGCAGGCGCGGCGGGCAGACGGACGCTGAACGTCGTTGCTCCCGAGGAGGATCGAGCATTGATGGTGCCGCCGTGCGATTCCACGATCGACGCCGCGATGGACAGTCCGAGCCCGAAGCTTCCCGTCTGGCGCGACCGAGACTTGTCGGCACGCACGAAACGTTCGAAGAGGTGCGGCAGAAGCTCGGCGTCGATGCCCGGCCCGTCATCGGTGACCGACATCTCGACGAAGGGCGTTCCGTCGTCGTCCGTCCCGGCCGACAGGCGAGTCGTGACCGTGGTGCCCGCGGGCGTGTGCAGACGAGCGTTGGACAGTAGGTTGGCCAGGGTCTGGTGCAGTTGGGCCCTGTCACCGCGCACCCACACCGACCCGTCGGGAACCTGTGTCAACCAGCCGTGCGTCGGCGCCGACACCGTCGCATCGTTGACGGCGTCGACCACCAGATCGGCGAGGTCGATCGAGGTGGCCTGCAGGTCTTGACCCTCGTCGAGACGCGCCAGTAGGAGCAGATCGGCGACCAGCGAATTCATCCGCCGAGTCTCGGCTTCGATGCGGGCCAGCGAGTACTCCGTAGTCTCGGGCAGCACCGCGCTGTCCTGCCGGGTCAGCTCCGCATAACCGTGGATCGCGGCCAGCGGTGTGCGCAGCTCATGGCTGGCGTCGGTGATGAACTGCCGCATCCGCCGATCCGAGGCCGCGACATCGCTCAGTGCCTGCTCGACGTGGTCGAGCAACCGGTTCAGCGTGTCTCCGACCAGTCCCACCTCGGTGCGGGGATCCGTATCGCCGGGCGGAACCCGCGGCGTGATCGCGTGGTTGTCGCGGTCGAGCGGAAGGCTGGCCACCTCGGCTGCCGTCGCTGCCACCCGGCGCAGCGGCCGCAGCGCGAAGCGCACCATCGCAATCGTGCTCAGTGCGGTGACCACCAGCGCGATGGCAGTCATCCCCGACACGATCGCGGTCTCACGCACCATCGCGTCCCACGCGGGCGCCCGGGACACGCCGGTCACCAGGATCTCGTCACCGTCGCCGGGTCTGCCGACCATCCGGTACCAGCCCAGTCCGGGCAGCTCGATGGTGCGAGGTTCCGGATCGCTCCACGACAGCCCCGCTATGGTGTCGACGGCTGCCTGAGGGGCCTTGCGCGCCTCACCGTCCCCGAAGAACGCCGAGTCCACCACCTTGCCGTTCTGGATCAGCGCCACCACATTGCCAGGGGCCTGCCCGATGAAATGAGTCAGGGGTTTCATCGTCCCGGGGGCGGGCAGCTCGCCTCCGGGGCCGGGGGAACTCCGGTATTTGTTCATCGAGCTGATCCCACCGTCGGCGGCGCCCGTCAGCTGGGTGTCGATGATGCCCAGCACGGAAGCGCGCAGACTCACCACCGACATCGTGCCCACCGTGACCAGGACCACCATCACGACCGCCGAGACGCCGACGACCAGTTGACGAAGCAGCGACCAGCTCCGCCACGCGGGCATCATTGCGCCGGTCGCAGCATGTAGCCGACGCCGCGCACGGTGTGGATCATCGGTTCCCGGCCTGCGTCGATCTTCTTGCGCAGGTAGGAGACATACAGGTCGACGATGCTGGACCGGCCGCCGAAATCGTAGTTCCACACCTGCCGTAGGATCTCGTTGCGGTCCAGGGCTTTTCGCTGGTTGCGCATCAGCAGCCGCAACAGCTCGAACTCCGTCGACGTCAGCGAGATCGGCTCGCCGGCGCGTGTGACCTCACGGCTGGCGGCATCCAGCGCGAGATCTCCGACCGCAAGGGTCTCGTCCTCGGTGGGGGTGAGGTAGGCCGAGCGGCGCAACAGCCCGCGCAGCCGTGCGACGAGTTCTTCCAGGGAGAACGGCTTGGTCATGTAGTCGTCCCCGCCTGCCGTCAGGCCGGTGACGCGATCCGACACCGAATCGCGGGCGGTGAGGAACAGCGTCGGTGTGTAGGTACCGGACTCACGCAGTCGGGCCAGCACTCCGAGGCCGTCCATATCCGGAAGCATGATGTCCAGGACCAGCAGGTCGGGGGTGTTCTCCTGGTATTTGGCGACTGCTTCGGCTGCGTCGTGGGCGACCTCGATCTCCCATCCTTCGTACTTCAGCGCCATGCGCACGAGGTTGGTCAGTGCGCGCTCGTCGTCGACGAGCAGCACGCGTATCGGAGACCCGTCGGCGCGATACATTCGGGGCAGCTTGCCCAGGATCGCGCGACGGGGCCCCTGGTCCTCCACCGGCGCAGACGTCATCCGATCATTGTCACGCGCAGCGGCCCGCGCCGTCACCACCCTCATAGAGATCTCATATGTCTCGCCCCGGCCCGAACGTCAGCATTATTGACCGCTACGAAAAACGCTGTCAGACATTTGAATTGCCTATGAGGGTCGACCCGGGTGGCGTTGCCTGCCGGGACAATGGCTCGGTGAGCCCGGCCGGTGACGTCCGGGCACTCACGTGATTCACACCATGCGAGGGAAGGTTCTCCGTCATGTCCACTGACACCACGCTCGAGGCCCGTCCGACTGTACGGGCCGACATCGCGCTCGGCGTGTTCCGCATCGTCGTCGCCCTGTTGTTCATGATGCACGGCACCGCCAAGCTGGCGGGCTGGCCGCAGGGGTCACCCGCACCGCTCGGCGCCTGGCCGATGTGGTGGGCCGGCGCCTTGGAGATAGTGCTCGGCGGCCTCATCGCCATCGGCCTGCTCACCCGGCCCGCCGCATTTCTGGCCTCGGGCATGATGGCAGTCGCCTATTTCTGGATGCACTTCCCCGACGGATTCTGGCCGCTGGTCAACGGTGGTGAGACCGCGGTGCTGTACTGCTTCGGCTTCCTGCTTCTGGCCGCCACGGGTCCGGGCGCGTTCGCCGTCACCCGTCGAATCTGAAAGCTGTTCTCGTTCAAATGTTTTGCAAATGTTTGCGTTTCCTATGCACATCTGGAATTCGCGTCGATCGCTCCTAGATTGGAATCAACGACGACAGAAGCGATGTGGAGGGAACCGAGCATGACCATGACGATGACGGATCCAGATCTGGAACGGTTCGAGCGCGACGCACTGCCGCTGCTGGACACCCTGTAGCGTGCCGCGCGCCGCTACACCGGCAACGCCGCCGATACAGAAGACCTCGTGCAGGAGACGATGATGAAGGCCTACGCAGCTTTTCATCGCTTCGAAGAAGGGACGAACATCCGCGCCTGGCTGCTGCGCATCCTGACCAACACGTGGATCAAGTCCTACCGCAGGTCCCAGTGCAGGCCGGCGGAGATCCTGTCCGAAGGCCTCACCGATGCGCAGTTGCACGACCACGCGGGGCATTCGTCGACGGGCCTACCCTCAGCCGAGCTCGCCGCGCTGGAATCCCTGGGCGACGACGAGGTCAGGCAGGCGCTCGAACAGCTCAGCGAGGAGCAGCGTCTGGTCGTCTACTACGCAGACGTAGAAGGGCTGAGCTACAAGGAGATTGCGCTCATCCTCGGAACCCCGGTCGGCACCGTGATGTCACGTCTGCACCGCGGCAGGCGCACGCTGCGACGCCTGCTGGTCGACGTCGCGGCCAGTCGCGGCTACCTGCGCGGCGCCACCGCAGCCTGACTTGACCGCCGCCTGACTTGACCGCCGCCGAAACTGCATTCCGCGCGCGAAAATCCGCGAAACGACCGCGCGGAATGCAGTTTCGGCGCTAAAGCTAATGCCGCCGGGGGCGCGGCTTCTGCCTAGTGCCGCCGGGGCCGCGGCTTCTGCCTAGTGCCGCCGGGGCCGCGGCCATGGCGGCTCGCCGCACAGCGCCAACAACGCATTCTCGACGACCTCCGGCAGCGCCGGGTGAATCCAGTACTGGCCGCGCGCCATCTCCTGTGCCGGCAGGTCGAACGCCATCGCCTGAATGATCGGCTGAATGATCGACGACGCCTGATGGCCCATGATGTGCGCGCCGAGCAGCAGCCCGCTGTCATCGTCGACGATCAGCTTGGCGAACCCCGTGTTGTCCTCCATCGCCCACCCGTAGGCGACATCGCCGTAGTCCTGAACTTTCGACCGGATCTTGTAACCAGCTGCGCGAGCTTCGTTCTCGGTCAGACCCACGCACGCGATCTGCGGCTCGGTGAACACCGCGGACGGCACATTGCGGTGATTGGCGGGCATCAGGTTCGCGGTGTCGTCCCAGCCTTGCAGCAGGTTGTGTTTGACGACACGGGCCTCGTGGTTGGCAACATGCTTGAGCTGAAACGGGGAACTGACGTCACCCAGCGCGAAGACGTTTCGCGCTGTGGTGCGCTGGAATTCGTCGACGGCGACCAGGCCGTCGTTCACCTCGATCCCCGCCAGGTGCGCATCGAGGAGGTCGCCGTTGGGGACGCGCCCCGTCGCGACCAGGAGGGTGTCGGCCTCCAGCGTCGAACCGTCATCGAGCCGCAACCGGACCCCGGAATCGTCGGACTCGCCACCGACGATGTTGCGCCGGCTGCGGATCTCCCACTTCTTGCCTGCGATGTCGGTGAATCGCTCGCAGACCGTGTCGTCGCAATGGGTCAGCATCGTCGTGCCGCGCAGCACGATCGTCACCCTCGTCCCGAGAGAGGAGAAGACATGGGCGAACTCGGCGGCCACGAAGCCGCCGCCGACGATCACGATGTGTTCGGGCAGATTCGAGATTCGCATGATGGTGTCGCTGGTGTGATGCGCCACCCCACAATCGCGGATGGCGGGCGGCACCGTCGCTCTCGCGCCTGCGGCGATCACCACCTGGTCGGCGGTGAACTCGTCGCCGTCGTCCGTCCGGAGCCGGTAACCATCGCCGGTATCAGGCCCGGCGAACCGCGTGTGGCTGGCGAACACCTCGACGTTCGGTGAGGAACGTCGATACTGCTCACCGCCGCTGGCCAGCGGATCGATCCGGCCGAACACCCGCGACACGATGTCCGTCCATCGCACCCCGTCCAGATGTCCGTCCACGCCATATCGGCTCGACTCCCGGATCTGCTGGGCCACCCCGGCCGCGTAGACGAACATCTTCGTCGGGATGCAGCCCACGTTGAGGCAGGTGCCGCCGAACACACCCTGCTCGCAGATCGCGACGCGCTTGTCGGCGTACCGGTCGTCGAGGATCGAGTTCCCAGAGCCTGTCCCGATGATCGCGATGTCGAAATCAGCCATGCCCTGTGCTCCCCTCGGACGGTGATGCGGTGGCGCCCGGTGCGCCTGTGGCCTCGGACAGATACCAGTGCAGCCAACGGTCCAACTCGTCGTAGGCCCGCCTGCGCGGCTCGGGCAGCGACAGGAAGACGTCATGCTTGGCGTCGGCGATCGGCACGATCGTCGTCCGGTTACCGATGCAGCCGGCCCATCGTGCGATCTGCGACACCTCCAGCACAGCGTCGCCTTTCTGGATCAGCGCGGGGTCGGCGACTTCGCGCACGCTGTGGTCGGACCGCAGGATCAGGTTCGGCACGCCGACATCGAGGCCCCGGTGCAGCTTCGCCTGGCCCCGCCGGATCGCATGGATCCACCCGAAGGTGACCGGGAAGCCGCCGACCGGTTTCCACTCCAGGTTGTAGTCGAACTCGCCGGCGAAGTCGCGGTGCAAAGTCGAGCCGTACCCGCCCTCGCTGACCGGTCGGCGGATCACCGAATGCTTGCGGAACCTGCGCATGGCCATCAGCGCCGCCGAGGTGGGTGGTGTGCGCAAGATCGCATGCCCCTGCAGATCCAGCCACGGGGCGTTGAGCACCAGCCCTCCGACGCCTTTGCGCGCCGTGGAGCGCCGCGCTCGCAGCCTGTCCAGCCATAGCGACACCACCAGGCCGCCCGCCGAGTGGCCGTAAACGAGCACCTGCGGACCCGACACCGCCGCGATCACATCCAACGCCCGCTCCAGTTCGACGTCGTAGCGCGCCAGGTCGGTGGTGAAATGCGGCGTCTGTCCCCGACGGTGTGAGCGTCCACATTTGTGCAGGTCAATGGCGTAGAACGCGAAACCGCGGGCCGCGAAGTGGTCGGCGATCTCGGTGTTGAAGAAATAGTCGGTGAAGCCGTGGACCATCAACACCGCATGCCGCGCCGACGGGTCCGCGTCGCCGCGGCGCACCAGCGTCGCCTCCAACTCTCCCTCGCCGTCGGGATCGGGGCCGAGCGCAAAGGTGCACTGCCAGTATCCGGGCAGCACGTCGGGCTCCCATCGAGACACGTTTGCCACCCTAACGGCGCGCAGGCGGCGGCGAGCGTTTCGGCAGTGGTTGGCGGGTTACGGAAAAGCCGGGCGGGATAACCTGAACACCGGCAAGCCGTGTTCGACGGGCAGCAACCACGAAGGACCCACGAAAAGGTGTCAGAAGCAGAGAAGATTGACGTCCTGCTGGTCGGGGCCGGCATCATGAGCGCCACCCTCAGCGCGTTGCTGCGGCTGGTGGAGCCGAGCTGGTCGATGACGTTGGTCGAGCGCCTCGACGGCGCCGCCGCCGAGAGCAGCGACGCGTGGAACAACGCCGGTACCGGCCACTCCGCGCTGTGCGAGCTGAACTACACCCCGGCGCGCCCCGACGGCTCGATCGACATCGCCAAGGCGGTGAACGTCAACGAACAGTTCCAGGTTTCACGGCAGTTCTGGGCCTACGCGGTCGACAACGGCGTCATCCCGGACGTCCGCAGCTTCCTCAACCCCATCCCGCATGTGTCGTTCGTCTCCGGCCAGGACAACGTGCAGTATCTCCGCAAGCGTTACGAAGCGTTGGTCACCAACCCGCTGTTCGCGACCATGGAGTTCATCGACGACAGTGACGAATTCGCCCGCCGGCTGCCGCTGATGGCCGAGAAGCGGGACTTCTCGGAGCCCGTCGGGCTCAACTGGACGCAGGACGGCACCGACGTCGACTTCGGTTCCCTGTCGCGCCAGCTCATCGGATACGGCGCCAAGCAGGGCCTGTCGACCCTGTTCGGTCACGAAGTCCGCGACCTCAGCCAGAACTCCGACGGCTCGTGGACGGTGAAGGTCGTCAACCGCCGCACCGGTTTCACGCGGGACTTCAACGCCAAGTTCGTCTTCGTCGGCGCGGGCGGCGGGGCGTTGCCGCTGCTGCAGAAGGCAGGCATCAAGGAGGCCAAGGGCTTCGGCGGTTTCCCCGTCGGCGGCCAGTGGCTGCGCACGGGCAATCCGGAGCTGGCGGCCAAGCACCAGGCCAAGGTCTACGGGCTGCCTCCGCTGGGCGCCCCGCCCATGTCGGTCCCTCATCTGGACACCCGCGTGATCAACGACAAGTCCTGGCTGCTGTTCGGGCCGTTCGCCGGGTGGTCGCCGAAGTTCCTCAAGCAGGGCAAGGTCACCGATCTGCCGTTCTCGGTTCGGCCCAACAATCTGATGTCGATGCTGGGCGTGGGCGTCACCGAAATGGGTCTGGTGAAGTACCTCATCGGCCAGCTACTGCTCAGCGAGGCGGCCCGCGTCGAGAATCTGCGCGACTTCGCGCCCAGCGCAAAGGATTCCGACTGGGAGCTCGACATCGCCGGCCAGCGTGTGCAGGTCATCCGCAGGGCCAAGGGCAAGGGCGGCACACTCGAGTTCGGCACCACCGTGCTCACCGCGTCCGACGGGAGCATCGCCGGCCTGCTGGGCGCCTCGCCCGGCGCGTCGACCGCAGTGCCCGCGATGTTCGACGTGATGAAGCGCTGCTTCCCCGACCAATACCCGAGCTGGGAGCCCAAGCTCAAGGAGATGGTGCCCTCGCTCGGCACTGCGCTGTCCGACGAGCCGAAGCTGTTCGAAGAGGTGTGGGCGTACGGAACCAAAGTGCTCAAGCTGGACAAGTCCGCCGACGTCGTCCCGGCGACTGGTGACGGCCAGTCGACCGCGGGAACCGAGCACACCCCGGCAGCGGCGTCTGTCTGACTCAGGACTTCTCCCGATGACAGTGGCGCTACGCCGCAGCTGGGCCAAGGACCTGGACGCCGCGACGCTCTACGAGCTGCTCAAGCTGCGCGTCGAGGTGTTCGTCGTCGAGCAGGCCACTCCGTACCCGGAGCTCGACGGTCGTGACCTGCTCGCCGAAACCCGGCACTTTTGGCTGGAAAACCCCGAGGGAGAGGTCATTTCGACGTTGAGGCTGATGGAGGAGCACCCGGCCGGGCAGAAGGCGTTCCGGATCGGGCGGGTGTGCACCAAGCGCACCGATCGAGGCCACGGCCACACCGCCAGATTGCTGCAGGCTGCGCTCGCTGAGGTCGGCGACTATCCCTGCCACATCAACGCCCAGACCTATTTGGAGGATATGTACGGCAGGCACGGCTTCGTCCGCGACGGCGACGAGTTCCTCGACGACGGAATCCCGCACGTGCCGATGGTCAAACCGTGACGCGCAGCGTCCCGGTCTATCCGTTCAGCGCCGTCGTCGGGCACGACCGTCTACGCCTGGCGCTGGTGTTGTGCGCGGTCCGACCGGACATCGGGGGAGTGCTGATCCGCGGCGAGAAGGGCACCGCCAAGTCGACGGCCGTGCGCGGTCTCGCCGAGGTGCTCTCCGCGGCGTCCGGTGGTGACGGCGGGCAGTTGGTGGAGCTGCCGATCGGTGCCACCGAGGACCGCGTCGTCGGATCGCTGGACCTGCAAAAGGTACTGCGCGATGGCGAGCACGCGTTCTCCCCGGGGCTGTTGGCGCGAGCGCACCGTGGTGTGCTGTACGTCGACGAGGTGAACCTCCTCCACGACCATCTCGTCGATGTGCTTCTCGACGCCGCGGCGATGGGTCGGGTGCACATCGAGCGGGACGGTGTCTCGCACAGTCACGAGGCCCGCTTCGTGTTGATCGGCACGATGAATCCCGAAGAGGGAGAACTGCGTCCGCAATTGCTCGACCGATTCGGGCTCACCGTCGACGTCGCCGCCTCGCGCGACGTCGACGTGCGCGCCGAGGTGATCCGGGCGCGGCTGGCGTACGAGGCCGACCCCGTCGGCTTCGCGGCGCGATACGCCGACGCGGACGCCGAACTGGCCGCACGCATCGCCGCGGCCCGCGCACTGGTGCCACAGGTCGTGTTGCCCGACAACGAGTTACGGCGGATCGCGGCGCTATGTGCTGCTTTCGACGTCGATGGGATGCGCGCCGACCTGGTGGTGGCGCGGACCGCGATGGCGCACGCCGCGTGGCGGGGAAATATAACCGGGGCGAGCGAAGCGACGGGAAATATAACCGGGGCGAGCGAAGCGACGGGAAATATAACCGGGGCGAGCGAAGCGACGGGAAATATAACCGTGACCGAGGACGACATCCGGGTGGCGGCCGAACTCGCGCTGCCGCACCGTCGCCGCCGCGACCCGTTCGACGATCCCGGTCTGGACCCCGAGCGGCTGGACGAGGCGATGCAGCAGGCCGGCGAATCCGCGGATAATCCGCCGGAGCCCGATCCTGATCCGGACCCGCCGGGCGGCGGAGCGTCGCACTCCAGTGACCAGCAAGCGCCGCAGCAGAATTCGTCGCGACAGAACGGTTCGGCGACCCGGCAGAGCGCTCCGCCGTCGGCGACGTTCAAGACCCGGGCGCTCGTGGTCCCGGGTGTCGGTGAGGGGGCTCCCGGCCGCAGGTCCCGTGCGCGCAACCGCACCGGCACGGTCATCTCGGCGACCGACGAGCCGGGCGCCGGCCACGGCATGCATGTGTTCGCGACGCTGCTGGCCGCGGCGGGCAGGCAGACGGGAGCCGGTGCCATACGGCCGAATCCGGACGACGTCCGTCGTGCGCTGCGGGAAGGCCGCGAGGGCAACCTGGTGATCTTCGTCGTCGACGCCTCGGGCTCGATGGCGGCCCGTGACCGGATGTCGGCGGTCAGTGGAGCGACGTTGTCGCTGTTGCGGGACGCCTATCAGCGCCGGGACAAGGTCGCGGTCATCACGTTCCGCCAGCAGGACGCTCAGGTGTTGCTGCCGCCGACATCGTCGGTGCACATCGCCAGCCGGCGGCTGACCCGCTTCAGCACGGGTGGGAAAACCCCTCTGGCACAGGGCCTTCTAGCCGCCCGCGACATGGTGGTGCGGGAGCGGACGCGCGATCGCGTGCGCCGCAGTCTCGTCGTGGTGCTGACCGACGGTCGCGCGACAGGCGGGCCGGACCCACTTGGCCGGGCGCGCACGGCGGCGGCTCTGCTGGTGGCCGAAGGCGCGGCGGCGGTCGTCGTCGACTGCGAAACGTCTTATATCCGGCTCGATCTCGCGGAGGAACTGGCCCGCCAGCTCGATGCGCCTGCGGTCCGGTTGGCGCACTTGCGCTCCGACAATCTGACCGCCCTCGTCAAGGGTGCCGCGTAGAAGGGTGATGCGATGCCTCAGGGTCAACCGCTGACGGTTCCGGACGACGGGCTGACGACGCGGGCGCGACGCAACGCCCCGCTTCTGGCGGTGCACACCGGTCCGGGCAAGGGCAAGTCGACGGCCGCGTTCGGCATGGCGCTGCGTGCCTGGAATCAGGGCTTCGATATCGCCGTGTTCCAATTCGTCAAGAGCGCGAAATGGAAGGTGGGGGAGGAGACGGCCCTCACCGAGCTCGGCCGTGCCCACGCTGAGCGCGGTGTCGGAGGCCCGGTCGAATGGCACAAGATGGGGTCGGGCTGGTCGTGGACGCGCAAGGCGGGCACGGAGGTCGATCACGCCGCCGCGGCGGCTGACGGCTGGGCCGAGATCTCGCGCAGGCTGGCCGAGCAGCGCCACGACTTCTATGTACTCGACGAGTTCACCTATCCGCTCAAGTGGGGCTGGGTTGAGACGAATGAAGTGATCGACGTGCTGGCCAACAGACCCGGCACGCAGCACGTGGTCATCACCGGCCGCGACGCACCGCAGGCGCTGGTGGACGCCGCCGACCTGGTGACCGAGATGACGAAGGTGAAGCATCCGATGGATGCGGGCCGCAAGGGCCAGAAGGGTATCGAGTGGTGAGCGAGCGCGCGCGAAATGCCATTGAACGCGGCGCGCCGCTGTGCAGACACGCGCGCTCGCGGTGCGAAGGGCGGGGCACTCGGTGAGCACGCCGGCGGTGGTGATCGCCGCGCCTTCGTCGGGCAGCGGCAAGACCACGATCGCGACGGGCTTGATGGGTGCGCTGCGGCGGGCCGGCCATCGGGTGGCGCCGTTCAAGGTGGGCCCCGACTTCATCGACCCCGGCTATCACGCGCTGGCTGCGGACAGGCCGGGCCGCAACCTCGACCCGGTTCTGGTCGGCGAGCCCCTCATCGGACCGCTGTACCGGCACGGCAGCGACGACGCCGACATCGCTGTCGTCGAGGGCGTGATGGGCCTGTTCGACGGACGTATCAGCGAATCCACGGTCGGCCCCGCGCAGGGCTCCACCGCCCACGTCGCCGGGCTGCTGGGTGCTCCGATCGTCCTCGTTGTCGACGCGCGCGGCCAGAGCCACAGCGTCGCGGCATTGCTTCACGGCTTTGCGACCTTCGACCGTTCCGTGCGTCTGGCGGGCGTGATTCTCAACCGCGTCGGCTCGGCACGCCACGACGGCGTGCTGCGCCAGGCGTGCGAGCACGCAGGCGTGCCGGTGCTCGGCTCGATCCCGCGGACCGACGAACTCGCCGTCCCCTCAAGGCATCTCGGGTTGGTGACGGCCGTCGAACACGGCCGTCGGGCGAGCGCGGCGGTTCAGGCGATGACCGACCTGGTGTCCCGCCACGTGGACCTCGACGCGGTGGTGAGGGTCGCCGCGAGCCGGGTCGTCGACGAGCCGTGGACGCCGGCGCAGTTCCCGACGACTCAGCCTGCCACCGTGGCGCTCGCCGCCGGTAAGGCGTTCACGTTCGGCTATGCCGAGCACCGCGAGATCCTGGCCGCCGCGGGCGCAGAGGTCGTGGAGTTCGACCCGCTGAGCGACCCGCTGCCTGCGCGAGCGTCCGCGCTCGTCCTGCCAGGCGGCTTCCCGGAGGAGTTCGGCACCGACCTGTCGGCCAACGACGTGGTCCGCGGTCAGATCAGGGCGCTGGCCGCGGGCGGAGCGCCGGTGCATGCCGAGTGCGCCGGGCTGACCTATCTGGTCGACGAGCTCGACGGGCACCCGATGTGTGGCGTGCTGGCCGGTTCGGCGTCATTCACCGCATCGCTCACCCTGGGCTACCGGGATGCGGTGGCAGTGGCCGATTCTGCGTTGCACAGGGTCGGCGATCGCCTTGTGGGTCACGAATTTCACCGGACGACAGTGCAATACGGCGACGGTCGGCAACCCGCCTGGCGCTACCGGGGCCGCGGAGGGCAGGTGATCGAGGACGGCGCCGTCACCGGCGGAGTGCACGCGGGCTATCTGCACACCCACCCGGCGGCACACCCGTGGGCGGTCGCGCGCTTCGTCGCGGCTGCGGCAACCTTTAAGCTCGCCGGGTGAGTCCTGAGACCGACAACGCCTATCTGGTGGGCCTGCGCCTGGAAGGCAAGAAGGTCGTCGTTGTCGGCGGTGGCACGGTCGCCCAGCGGCGCCTGCCACTGCTCGTCGCCAGCGGCGCCGACGTCCACGTCATCACCAAGGCCGCGACCCCTGTCGTCGAGGCGATCGACGGAATCACGCTGACAATGCGCGAGTTTCGTGACGGCGACCTCGAAGGCGCCTGGTATGTGATCGCCGCCACCGATGATCCCGACGTCAACGCCGCAATCGTCGCAGAGGCCGAAAACCGCCGCATCTTCTGTGTGCGCGCCGACGTGGCGATCGAGGGCACCGCCGTCACGCCGGCGACCTTCGAGTACGAAGGGCTCGCGGTGGGCGTGCTGGCCGGGGGCGAGCACCGCCGCTCGGCGGGCATTCGCACGGCGATCCGTGAGGCGCTGCAGCAGGGTCTTCTCACCGATGACAGCGCGGCCGCCTCCGGCGTCATCAAAGGTGGCGTCGCGTTGGTCGGTGGCGGCCCCGGCGACCCGGAACTCATCACGGTTCGCGGGCGGCGACTATTGGCGCATGCCGACGTGGTGGTCGCCGACCGGCTCGCCCCGCAGGAACTGCTCGCCGAATTGTCGCCCGACGTCGAGGTGATCGACGCCGCGAAGATCCCCTACGGCCGGGCGATGGCGCAAGACGCGATCAACGACGTCCTCATCGCGCGGGCCAAGGAAGGCAAGTTCGTGGTCCGCCTGAAGGGCGGCGACCCGTTCGTGTTCGCCCGCGGCTACGAAGAGGTGATCGCGTGCGCGGACGCCGGAATTCCGGTGACTGTGGTGCCCGGTGTGACAAGTGCCATAGCGGTTCCCGCATTGGCCGGCGTTCCGGTCACTCACCGCGGTCTTACTCATGAATTCGTGGTGGTCAGCGGTCATCTTGCGCCGGACCACCCCGAATCGTTAGTGAATTGGGATGCGCTCGCCGCGATGAGCGGAACAATTGTTTTGCTGATGGCCGTCGAGCGGATCGAGCTTTTCGTCAAAGTTCTTCTTCGAGGCGGCCGACCTGCAGATACGCCCGTCTTGGTGGTTCAGCACGGCACAACGTCATCGCAGCGGACTTTGCGGGCAACCCTCGCCGAGACGCCCGAACGCGTCCGGTCGGACGGTATTCGGCCCCCGGCGATCGTCGTTATCGGGGCGGTGGCCGGCTTCGGCACTTAAAGGGTTCTTAAGATTACTGTAAGGTAACCCGATATGACGGCTCTCAACGATGCGGAGCGTGCCGCCATCCACCGTGATGCAGAAGGCAGGACCAAACGAGGCTCGGACCGAGTGTCTGACCGGGCCCTGCCGACGCGCGTTCCCGGGGTGGGTGAGACGGCAGGCGGACATCCCGGTGGCCCTACAGACGGCGCGGCCCGACCTAACAGGACCCCTGCCTGGATGCCGTCGCGGCGTTTCATCGCGGCGGTGGTCGCGATCGGCGGAATGCAGTTGCTGGCCACGATGGACAGCACGGTCGCGATCGTGGCGCTGCCGAGGATCCAGGATGAGCTCAGCCTCTCCGACGCCGGCCGCAGCTGGGTCATCACCGCGTATGTATTGACCTTCGGCGGCCTCATGCTGCTGGGCGGCCGCCTCGGCGACGTCATCGGCCGCAAGCGCACCTTCATCGTCGGCGTCGCACTGTTCACCATCGCGTCGGTGCTGTGCGGTCTGGCGTGGAACGAAGCCACCCTCGTCATCGCACGCCTGCTGCAAGGCGTCGGCGCGGCTATCGCGTCACCGACCGCACTGGCATTAATCGCCACGACATTCCCGAAGGGGCCGGCCCGCAACGCCGCAACAGCGATCTTCGCGGCGATGACTGGCATCGGCTCGGTGATGGGCCTGATCCTCGGCGGTGCCCTGACCGAGGTGTCCTGGCGCTGGGCCTTCCTCATCAACGTGCCCATCGGTCTGCTGATGATCCATTTGGCCCGCCGGACCCTGCGCGAGACCCACCGCGAACGCCTCAAGCTCGATGCCACCGGAGCGCTTCTGGCCACTCTGGGCTGCACGGCCGCCGTCTTCGCCTTTTCGATCGGGCCCGAAGCGGGCTGGATCTCACCGGTCACCATCGGGTCGGGCATCGTCGCAGTCGGCGCACTCATCGCCTTCCTGTGGGTCGAGCGCACCGCCGAAAACCCCGTCGTGCCGTTCGAACTGTTCTACGACCGCAACCGGGTCGCCACGTTCGCCGCGATCTTCCTGGCCGGCGGCGTGATGTTCACGCTGACCGTGACCATCGGGCTGTACGTGCAGGACATCCTCGGCTACAGCGCGCTGAGGGCCGGCATCGGCTTCATCCCGTTCGTCATCGCCCTTGGCATCGGGCTCGGCGTCTCCTCGGCGCTGGTGTCGAAGTTCCCGCCGCGGATCCTCGTGATCGGCGGAGGCGTGCTTGTGCTGGCCGCGATGATCTACGGATCCACGCTGGACGCCAACATCCCGTACTTCCCGAACCTCGTGCTGCCCATCACGGTCGGCGGCTTCGGCATCGGCATGATCGTCGTGCCGCTGACCGTGTCGGCGATCGCAGGTGTCGGCTTCGACCAGATCGGTCCCGTGTCGGCGATCGCGCTGATGCTGCAGAACCTCGGCGGACCGGTCGTGCTGGCGATCATCCAGGCGGTCATCACGTCGCGCACCCTGTACCTCGGCGGCACCACCGGGCCGGTGAGCGACATGAATGCCGTCCAACTGCACGCGCTGGACCAGGGGTACTCCTACGGCCTGCTGTGGGTCGCCGCGGTCGCCGTCATCGTCGGCGGTGCGGCGCTGTTCATCGGCTACACCGCCGAGCAGGTGGCGCACGCCCAGGAAGTCAAGGACGCCATCGACGCCGGAGAGCTTTAGCTCGACATCAGACCAGGGCAGAGCTTTAGCTCGACATCAGACCAGGGCAGAGCGTTAGCTCGACCACGCCGAAATCACCGGGTCGGTAGGGTGGCCAACCATGGCTTCCGGGTCGCCTGAACGCGAGACGGAACCACTGTCCTCGTCGGTGCTCGGCATCGCCATCGTCGCGATCACCGGCATGCAGCTCATGTCGACCCTCGACGGCACCATCGTCATCGTCGCGCTGCCCCGGATGCAGGCCGATCTGGATCTCTCGGACGCCGGCAAGAGCTGGGTCATCACAGCCTATGTATTGGCCTTCGGAGGTCTGCTGCTGCTCGGCGGACGGATCGGCGACGCCGTCGGCCATAAGCGCGCCTTCCTGTCCGGAGTGGGCGTCTTCACTATCGCCTCGCTGGTATGCGGCCTGGCCACCGAAGAGGTCACGCTCGTCGTGGCCCGCGCGGTCCAGGGCGTCGGCGCCGCGGTGGCTGCCCCGACCGGCCTGGCGCTGATCGCGACGACGTACGCGGTGGGGCATGCCCGAAACCGCGCGCTCGCCGTGTCGGCGGCCATGCAGGGTCTTGGGTCTGTCCTCGGGCTGATCCTTGGGGGCGCGGTCACAGGTCTGTCCTGGCGGCTGGCGTTTCTGGTCAACGTGCCGATCGGCATCGTCATCATCTGGATCGCGGTGACTCGGCTGGCCGAGACCCGGCACGAACGCATCAAGCTCGACATCACCGGGGCGCTACTGGCGACGATGGCGTGCACGTCGGCGGTGCTGGTGTTCACCCAGGGTCCGCCCCGCGGCTGGGTCGACCCGTGGGTGATCGGGGCTGTGGTGGCGGCCGCGGTGTTCTTCATCGCCTTCCTGCTCGACGAGCGTGGAGCGGACAACCCTCTGGTGCCGCTGTCGATCTTCGACAACCGCAACCGGGTGGCGTCGTTCGTCGCGTATTTCCTGGCCGGCGGTGTGATGCTGACGTTGTCGGTCATGATCGGACTGCTCGTCCAGGATGTGCTCGGCTACTCGCCGCTGCGCGCCGGCATCAGCTTCATGCCGTTCGCGGTCGCGTTCGTCCTCGGCAACGTCCTGGCGACCCACCTCGCCCCGCGGATAGCGCCCCGCTGGGTGATCCTCGGCGGTGGCGTCCTCGTGCTCGTGGCCATGCTGTACGGGTCCACCCTGGACCGGTCCATTCCATACTTTCCCGACCTTTTCCTGCCTGTCGTCGTCGGCGGGGTCGGCATCGGGGTGATTTCGGTGATCCTGCCGCTGTGCCTGCTTGCCAACGTGGCGCCCCGCGACATCGGCCCACTGTCCTCGGTGACGCTGATGGTGTTCAATCTCGGCGGCCCATTGGTGCTCGTCGTCATCCAGGCCGTCCAGACGTCGCGCACCCTGTATCTGGGGGGGACCATGGGGCCGGTCAAGGACATGAGCCCTGCCCAGCTCGACGCGCTGGGGCACGGCTACACGTACTCGCTGCTGTGGGTCGCCGCGATCGCGCTGGTAGTCGGTGTCGCGGCGCTGTTCATCGGATACTCGGCCCGAGATATCGCGCGGGCACGGGAGACTCGCGAAGCCGTGGAGGCGGGCGAGCTCTAGTTTCGGTGGGGTGGGAGCGTAGCGACTCGGGCGGGGATCCAGCCGATCAGTAAGGTGGTCGGCTGTGATCACCCGCATGTCCGAGCTGTTCCTGCGCACCCTGCGCGACGATCCGGCCGACGCCGAAGTGCCGAGCCACAAGCTGCTCATCCGGGCCGGCTACGTTCGGCCCGTCGGGCCCGGCCTGTACAGCTGGCTGCCGCTGGGTCTGCGGGTGCTGCGCAAGATCGAGAAGGTCGTCCGCGATGAGATGAATGCCATTGGGGGACAAGAGATTCTGTTCCCGGCTCTGCTTCCTAAGGCGCCGTACGAGACGTCGAACCGGTGGACGGAGTACGGCGACGGAGTCTTCCGGCTCAAAGACCGCCGCGGCAACGACTACATGCTGGGACCGACGCACGAGGAATTCTTCACGCTGACGGTCAAGGGCGAGTACTCGTCCTACAAGGACTTTCCGCTGACGCTCTACCAAATCCAGACGAAGTACCGCGACGAGGCGCGCCCGCGTGCCGGCATTCTGCGCGGTCGCGAATTCATCATGAAGGACTCATACTCCTTCGATATCGACGAAGGCGGGCTCAAGTCCGCCTACCACCGACACCGCGAGGCCTATCAGCGGATCTTCGAGAAGCTGGCGGTGCGCTACGTGATCGTCTCGGCGGTGTCGGGGGCGATGGGCGGCAGTGCGTCCGAGGAATTCCTCGCCGAGAGCGACGTCGGCGAGGACACCTACGTACGCTGCCCCGAATCGGGCTATGCGGCCAACGTCGAGGCCGTGATCACCGCGGTGCCCGACGCCATCCCGTTCGAGGGTCTGCCAGAGGCCACGGTGCACCAGACCGGTGACACGCCGACCATCGCCACTCTCGTCGACTGGGCCAATAGCGCAGACCTGCCCAGTTTCGCCGGCCGCCCGGTGACCGCCGCCGACACCCTGAAAAACGTGCTGCTCAAGGTGCGCGAGCCGGGCGGCGAGTGGGAGCTGCTCGCCGTCGGCGTGCCCGGCGACCGCGACGTCGACGACAAGCGCCTCGGCGCCGCGCTGGAGCCGGCGGAGTACGCGATGCTCGACGATGCGGACTTCGCCAGGTACCCCTTCCTGGTGAAGGGATACATCGGACCGAAAGGTTTGTTGGCCAACGGCGTTCGTTACCTTGTCGACCCGAGGGTGGTCGACGGTACGGCGTGGATCACGGGTGCGGACTCCAAGGGCGACCATGTCGTCGACCTCGTGGCCGGACGGGACTTCACCCCGGACGGCACCATCGAGGCCGCCGAGGTCCGCGAGGGTGACCCGTCGCCGGACGGCGCGGGCACCCTGGTGGCTGCGCGCGGCATCGAGATCGGACATGTCTTCCAGCTCGGCCGCAAGTACGCCGATGCGTTCAATGCCGATGTGCTCGGCGAGGACGGCAAGCCGGTCAGGCTCACCATGGGGTCGTACGGCATCGGCGTGTCCCGGTTGGTCGCGGTGATCGCCGAACAGCACCACGACGTACTCGGTCTGCGCTGGCCCTCGAGCGTCGCGCCGTTCGATGTGCACGTCGTCATCGCCAACAAGGACGCCGACGCCCGCACGGGCGCCACGGAACTGGCCGCCGACCTGGACCGCCTCGGCATCGACGTGCTCCTCGACGACCGGACCGCCTCTCCCGGAGTGAAGTTCAAGGACGCCGAATTGCTCGGTGTGCCGTGGATCGTCGTCGTCGGGCGCGGGTGGGCCGACGGAGTGGTCGAGCTGCGCGACCGTTTCAGCGGGAACAAGCGCGACGTGGCGATTGACGGCGCGGTGGGGGAGATCAGCAGCGCGATCTCCGGCTGACGGCCGGCTATTCGCTGCCGCCGGGGAAGGCGACGGTGACCGTCTTGTCGCCGCGGATGACGCGCCACTGGGCGGCGGTGACGGCGCATTCGGACACCGCCGTCACCCCGAACGCGCGCACACTCTGGTCGGTCGCCTGCTCGACGACGGCACGCCACGCCACGGCGGCATCCTCTTCCATCCGGACCGCGAGATTGGTGGCGTCGGCCGAGCTGTCGATCTCCATAGGCATCTGATAGCCCGCAGCCGGCACCGCCACGGCGAAGCCCTGCTGCTCAGCCAGCTCGATGGCCGCCTCGCGGCGCGCGCGATGCTCGGCGATGGCTGTGGACACCAGGTAGTTGACCTCGGGTACGGAGTGCGCCGACACGACGCCGTATCCGTAGATCGTGGCGTGCTCAGTGGCGATCGCGTCGAAGAGGGCAGCCGCAGCGGAGTCCTCCGGACGCGCCGGCATGGTGGAATCGGGTTCGGGAGAGGTCATTGCCCCGTCCCGGCGAGCGCGACGGCGTACGCGGCGGTGCACGACGCGGCGATCGAGGCGAGCAGGCCCGCTCGGTACCCCGACAGCGCACCCGCGGCCTGCGTTGCGCTGTCGGCCGACGCGCGCAGCGCCCCGGTCACGTCCTCGGCTTTCGGTGCGGGCACCGACGGCGATGTCGTGGTCGTCGGGACGGGACTCGCCGTCGTGCTGGCAGTGGGCGCCGGGTGGCCCGTCATCCGCACGATCTCCTCCGACAGCGCCTCGGCGTGGGCGGCACGTTGGGCGGCGATGTCGGTCAGTACGTCGGCCAGCCGTCCGCGGACGGTCTCGGCGACGTCGGAGGCCAGTTCGGCATCGGATCGCGCCCGGTCCAGCGCGGTGGTGAGATCGTCGAGGTCCGGCGGAGGAGGCGGGTCTGCGCAACCTGCCGCGGTGACCGAGAGCGCTGCCAGCGCAGCCGCCCCGACGAGCACACGTCGACGGCTTACGGTCGGCGGTCTCGGCACGTGCCACATCCTGCCATCCGTCCGTCGCGGGGTCGCAGAACCCACTTCCCCGACAGCCGGTCGGCGGTGCGCGCTTTTCGTTATTTGTCTAGGCCACGCTGGCGTATCGTGGGGAGTCGGATTCGCAGGGCCCTCCCTGCGCACCGTGTCCGGACAACTCAAGACGAGGAGCTCGCCGTGGCGGAGCGGTCTACGGGATTACCGTCGCAACGACAGGTGATCGAACTTCTCGACGGGTCGTTCGCGCGCGCGGGCTACGACATCGAAGACGTGGTGATCGACGCCGCCGCCCGCCCGCCGCGCATCACGGTGGTGGCCGACGGCGACCGCGGTCTGGACCTCGACTCCGTTGCCGAACTGTCGAGAATTGCTTCCGAGTTGCTCGACGAACTGGACTCACCGCCCTATGTGCTCGAGGTGTCCTCGCCCGGGGTGGACCGCCCGCTGACCAGCGAAAAGCACTACCGCAGGGCGCGGGGTCGGCTAGCGGAGTTGACCCTGGCTGATGGGTCGAGCCTGATCGGACGGATCGGTCAGCTGGGCGACGGGACCGTCGGCGTCGTCGTGCGTGAACCGCGCAAGAACCCCGAGGTGCGCGAGATCGCACTCGATGCCATAACCAAAGCTGTTGTCCAGGTGGAGTTTTCACCGCCGAGTCCACGCGAGTTGGAACTGGCCGGTGTCTCCGGAGAGGATGCCCGACCGTGAACATCGATATGGCGGCACTGCACGCGATCGAGGCCGACAAGGGGATCACCGTCGACGTCGTCGTCGAAACGATCAAATCGGCTCTGCTGACTGCATATCGGCACACCGAGGGGCACGAGGCGGACGCCCGCATCGACATCGACCGCAAGACCGGCGTTGTCAAGGTGATGGCCAGGCAAACCGACGAAGACGGCAACGTGTTGCACGAATGGGACGACACCCCAGAGGGTTTCGGTCGCATCGCCGCGACGACCGCCCGTCAGGTCATCCTGCAGCGCCTCCGCGACGCCGAGAACGAGAAGAATTACGGCGAATTCTCCGCCAGGGAGGGCGACATCGTCGCCGGTGTGATCCAGCGCGATGCCCGCGCCAATGCCCGCGGTCTGGTCGTCGTGCGGATGGGAAGCGAGACCAAGGGTTCGGAGGGCGTCATCCCCGCCGCCGAGCAGGTGCCCGGCGAACGCTACGAACACGGCGACCGGCTGCGCTGCTACGTCGTCGGCGTCACCCGCGGCGCGCGTGAGCCGCTCATCACGCTGTCGCGCACCCACCCGAACCTGGTGCGCAAACTGTTCTCGCTGGAGGTGCCCGAGATCGCCGACGGATCGGTGGAAATCGTGGCAGTGGCCCGCGAGGCAGGGCATCGTTCCAAGATCGCGGTGGCGTCGCGGGCGCCCGGGCTGAACGCCAAGGGCGCCTGCATCGGTCCGATGGGACAGCGAGTGCGCAATGTGATGAGCGAGCTCTCCGGCGAGAAGATCGACATCATCGATTTCGACGAAGACCCCGCCAGGTTCGTGGCCAATGCTCTGTCGCCGGCCAAGGTGGTGTCGGTGACGGTGATCGACGCGGCGGCCCGTGCGGCCCGGGTGATCGTGCCGGACTTCCAGCTGTCGCTCGCGATCGGCAAGGAGGGTCAGAACGCGCGGCTGGCGGCGCGGCTCACCGGCTGGCGCATCGACATCCGCAGCGACGACGCCGCCGAGGGAGCGGACCCCCAGGCCTCGCGGCCGGCAGCGCGCCGCGATGCCCCGCACGGCGCGGTGGAGGAGCGCTGACCAGCGAGGCCGGATCACCATCAGCACCGTTTTCCTCTCTGCGCCGTGGTGACGGTAGACTCAGCTGTGATCCAGCGCGAGACATCGGCTCGGATGCGAAAAAGCACCTCCACCCCCGTTGGTGGCCCGGTGCGGACGTGCATCGGATGTCGTAAACGAGAGCTGGCCGTCGAACTGCTTCGGGTTGTCGCTGTCGACGGCGGGAACGGTCCTGGGAATGGTTCCAGCGCCGTGACCGTTGACGCGGCGAGAAAGCTTCCGGGGCGGGGTGCGTGGTTGCATCCCGATCCGGAATGTCTGCAAGCGGCCGTTCGCCGGCGGGCATTCGGCCGAGCGTTGCGGATCACCGGTTCACCGGACATCACCGCGGTGTCAGAGCATTTCCCATCCCGGGAGGTGCCCGACGCGCACGGGCAACAGAACAGGTAAGCGAAGAACATGAGCACACCGTGAAGCCCCGATGACCATGCGTCATAGCTAACCCGAGGCGCGGCGCCTACCACCGCTGTCGCCTCCTAGACAGGAGATGTAGTGGCAGGTAAGGCCCGCGTGCACGAGTTGGCTAAGGAACTCGGTGTCACAAGCAAGGAAGTGCTCGCCCGTCTCGGCGAGCAAGGAGAATTCGTCAAGTCCGCGTCGTCGACGGTGGAGGCCCCGGTCGCCCGTCGGCTGCGTGAATCATTCGGTGGGAACAAGACCGACAAGGTGAAGCCCGGCGCCGGCGCGTCCAATGGCTCGCCCGCCAAGCCGGCCCCATCCGCCGACCGGCGTCCCGGTCCGCGACCCGGACCGCCCGCACCCCAGCAGCCCAAACCCGCAGCACCGGCGGCACCCGCTGCCGCCGCACCGCCCGCGGCACCGGCACCGCCCACGCCTGCGGCTCCACCCGCGCCTGCCGCGTCGGCGGCCTCGGAGACGCCCGCGGCTCCCGAGGCACGTCCCACCCCCGGTCCGCGTCCCGGCCCGGGCGGTCCCCGGCCGGGCGGGCCGAAGCCCGCGCCGCGAACCCCGCGCGTCGGCAACAACCCCTTCTCTTCCCAGCAGCCGGTCGAGCGTCCCGCCCCGAGGCCACAGGCGGGTCCCGGCGGTCCGCGACCCGGACCCGGCGCAGGCGGGCCCCGTCCCGGTGCGACGCCGGGCAATATGCCCCCGCGTCCCGGCGGCGGTCCCCGCCCAGGTGGCGGGCCGCGTCCCGGTGGCGGTCCCCGTCCCGGTGGCGGTCCTCGTCCCGGACCTGGCGGCGTCGGTCGTCCCGGTGGTGGCGGCGGCGGTAACTACCGCGGCGGCGCAGGTGGCGGCGGTGGAGCTCCCGCTGGTGGAGGTTTCCGCGGTCGCCCGGGTGGCGGCGGCGGTGGACGTCCCGGTCAGCGCGGTGGCGCGGCGGGTGCGTTCGGCCGTCCCGGCGGCGCCCCGAAGCGTGGACGCAAGTCAAAGCGCGCGAAAAGGGCCGAATACGAGAACATGCAGGCCCCGGTTGTCGGTGGCGTGCGGTTGCCGCACGGCAACGGCGAGACGATCCGGCTGGCGCGCGGCGCATCGCTGAGCGATTTCGCCGACAAGATCAACGCCAACCCGGCCTCGCTGGTGCAGGCGCTGTTCAACCTCGGCGAGATGGTCACGGCCACCCAGTCGGTGGGTGACGAGACCCTCGAGCTGTTGGGCAGCGAGATGAACTACGTCGTGCAGGTCGTGTCCCCGGAGGACGAGGACCGCGAGCTGCTGCAGTCGTTCGATCTGTCCTACGGCGAGGACGAGGGCGGCGAGGAGGACCTCGAGTTCCGTCCGCCGGTCGTCACGGTCATGGGTCACGTCGACCACGGCAAGACCCGACTGCTGGACACGATCCGTAACGCCACCGTCCGCGAGGGCGAGGCCGGCGGTATCACCCAGCACATCGGTGCCTACCAGGTCACCGTCGACCTCGACGGGACCGAGCGGCCCATCACGTTCATCGACACCCCGGGTCACGAGGCGTTCACCGCCATGCGCGCCCGCGGCGCGAAGGCCACCGACATCGCGATCCTGGTCGTGGCCGCCGACGACGGTGTCATGCCGCAGACGGTGGAAGCCGTCAACCACGCGCAGGCGGCCGATGTGCCGATCGTGGTGGCGGTCAACAAGATCGACAAGGAAGGCGCCGACCCGGCGAAGATCCGCGGTCAGCTGACCGAATACGGGCTGGTGCCCGAGGAGTACGGCGGCGACACGATGTTCGTCGACATCTCGGCCAAGGCCGGCACCAATATCGAGCAGCTGCTCGAAGCGGTCATCCTGACGGCCGACGCGTCGCTGGATCTGCGGGCCAACCCCGATATGGAGGCCCAGGGCGTGGCGATCGAGGCGCACCTGGACCGCGGCCGCGGTCCGGTGGCGACCGTGCTCATCCAGCGCGGCACGCTGCGTGTCGGTGACTCGGTGGTCGCAGGCGACGCCTACGGACGTGTGCGCCGCATGGTCGACGAGCACGGCGAGGACGTCAGCGAGGCGCTGCCGTCGCGTCCCGTGCAGGTCATCGGCTTCACGTCGGTGCCAGGAGCAGGCGACAACTTCCTGGTGGTCGACGAGGATCGCATCGCCCGGCAGATCGCCGACCGCCGCAGCGCGCGCAAGCGCAACGCGATGGCGGCCCGCACCCGCAAGCGGATCAGCCTGGAGGACCTGGATTCGGCGCTGAAGGAAACCAGCCAGCTGAACCTGATCCTCAAGGGCGACAACTCCGGCACGGTCGAGGCGCTCGAGGAGGCCCTGCTGGGCATCCAGGTGGACGACGAGGTCGAGCTGCGCGTCATCGACCGCGGCGTCGGCGGTGTCACCGAGACCAACGTCAACCTGGCGTCGGCCTCGGACGCGATCATCATCGGCTTCAACGTCCGCGCCGAGGGCAAGGCCACGGAGCTGGCCAACCGCGAAGGTGTGGAGATCCGCTACTACTCGGTGATCTACCAGGCCATCGACGAGATCGAGAGCGCGCTCAAGGGCATGCTCAAGCCGGTCTACGAGGAGAAGGAACTCGGCCGCGCCGAGATCCGGGCGATCTTCCGGTCGAGCAAGGTCGGCAACATCGCCGGTTGCCTCGTGCAGTCGGGCATCATGCGGCGCAACGCCAAGGCCCGCCTGCTGCGCGACAACGTCGTGGTGGCCGAGAACCTCACCATCTCTTCGCTGCGGCGGGAGAAGGACGATGTCACCGAGGTCCGCGACGGCTACGAGTGCGGCCTGACGCTGACCTACTCCGACATCAAAGAAGGCGACGTCATCGAAACGTACGAGTTGGTCGAAAAGGAACGCGTCTAGATGCCAGATCCCGCGCGGGCCAAAAGGCTTGCCAAGCGGATTTCGACGTTGGTCGCGTCGGCGATCGAGTATGAGATCAAGGATCCTCGGCTCGCCGGCGTGACCATCACGGACGCGAAGGTCACCAACGACCTGCATGACGCGACGCTGTACTACACGGTGTTGGGGAGTTCCCTCGACGAGGAACCCGACTACGCCGGGGCCGCCGCGGCGCTCGAGAGCGCCAAAGGTGTGCTGCGCACCAGGGTCGGAGCCTCGCTGGGAGTGCGGTTCACCCCGACACTGGCGTTCGCCCGGGACACCGTGCCCGACGCCGCCCACCGCATGGAGGAGCTGCTGGCCCGGGCGAGGGCGGCAGATGAGGATTTGGCGAGAGTTCGTCAGGGTGCCAAGCACGCAGGCGATGCCGACCCTTACCGTGTAAGCGGGGTGGACGAGGCAACCGGGGGATCGACCGCAGAGGACATGCGTGGCTCCGACTCGCTCGATGACTGATGTGACGACTGGCGCGGGCGCGCGTGCCGTGGACGCGTTCGGTGCTGCCGAGCTGCTGGCAGAAGCGGACAGCGTGAGCATCGTCTGTCACGTCTTCCCGGATGCCGACACCATCGGGGCCGGACTGGCACTGGCTCTGGTTCTCGAGCAGTCCGGCAAGGCGGTGCAGGTCAGTTTCGCCGAGCCGGACGAACTGCCCGAGTCCCTGCGTTCGCTGCCCGGCGGGCACCTGCTCGTTCCTCCGGCAACACTGCGTCGCGATGCCGACCTGCTCGTCACCGTCGACATCCCGAGCGTGAACCGACTCGGTGCGCTGCGCGAACTCGCCGCCGGTGACCGCAACGTCCTCGTCATCGATCATCACGTCTCCAATCAGCTGTTCGGCAGCGCGAACTTCGTGGACACCTCTGCTGACTCGACGACGATGCAGGTCGCCGAGCTGCTCGACGCATGGGGCAAACCGATCGACGTCGGGGTTGCGCACTGCCTGTACGCCGGGCTGACCACCGATACCGGATCATTCCGCTGGGCCAGTGCCCGCGCGCACCGGCTGGCGGCCCGGTTGGTCGAGGCGGGCGTCGACAACGCGACGATCAGCCGGACGCTGCTCGACACCCATCCGTTCGCGTGGCTGCCGATGTTGTCGCGGGTGCTGGGGTCAGCCGAATTGATCCCCGACGCGCTCGACGGCCGCGGGTTCGTCTATGCCGTGGTCGATCACGACGAGTGGGCCGCGGCCAGACCGGAAGAGGTCGAGAGCATCGTCGACATCGTCCGCACCACCCAGCAGGCCGAAGTGGCGGCGGTTTTCAAAGAGATTGAGCCGCAACGCTGGTCGGTGTCGATGCGCGCCAAGACCGTCGATGTGTCGGCAGTCGCCGCCGGTTTCGGCGGAGGCGGACACCGCCTGGCCGCGGGGTACTCGGCCACCGGGGCCGCCGCCGACGTCATCGCGGCATTGCGTGCGGCCCTTGGCTGACGCCGTCGAACCGGCGAGCAGTCGGCGCATCGCCGCGCTGGCGTTCCCGGCACTGGGGGTTCTCGCGGCCGAACCCGTCTATCTCCTGTTCGATCTGGCTGTCATCGGTCGTCTCGGCGCGTTGAGCCTGGCCGGATTGGCCATCGGCGCACTTGTCATGGGAGTGCTCAGCTCTCAACTGACGTTTCTGTCGTACGGCACCACCGCTCGCGCCGCGCGGTTCTTCGGGGCGGGGGACCGCAGGGCAGCGGTCGAGGAGGGGGTACAGGCCACCTGGCTCGCGCTCGGGATCGGTGCCGCGATCGTGGCCGCCGTCCAGGTCACTGCCGTTCCGCTGGTGTCCGCGCTGGCCGCAGGTGGCGACATCGCCGACGCGGCGTTGCCGTGGGTGCGGATCGCCAGCCTGGCGGTGCCGGCGATCCTGATCGCGGCCGCGGGGAACGGCTGGATGCGCGGCGTGCAGGACACGGTGCGGCCCTTGCGATATGTCGTCGTCGGTTTCGGGCTGTCGGCGCTGCTGTGTCCGGTCCTGGTCTTCGGATGGTTCGGAGCGCCCGAGCTCGGGCTGTCCGGGTCTGCGGTGGCGAACGTGGTGGGGCAGTGGTTGGCCGCCCTGTTGTTCTGCCGGGCGTTGTTCGTGGAGAAGGTGCCCCTGGGGGTGCGTCCGGCTGTGCTGCGCGCGCAGGTGGTGATGGGCCGCGATCTCATATTGCGAACCATGGCGTTCCAGGCGTGTTTCATCTCCGCCGGCGCGGTTGCGGCGCGCTTCGGAGCCGCGTCCGTGGCCGCGCACCAGGTGGTGCTTCAGCTGTGGAGTTTCCTTGCACTCGTTCTGGATTCGCTCGCCATCGCCGCGCAGTCGCTGGTCGGTGCCGCGCTGGGCGCCGGGCAGTTGACGCACGCAAAGTCGGTGGCGTGGCGGGTGACGATCTTTTCGACCGTCGCCGGGCTCGTCCTCGCCGCGGTGTTCGCGCTGGGGTCCTCGGTGATCCCATCGGTGTTCACGACCGATCGCTCGGTGCTCGACGCGATCGGGGTGCCGTGGTGGTTCCTGGTGGGCATATTGCCCATTGCCGGAATCGTTTTCGCCGTCGACGGCGTGTTGCTGGGTGCGGGTGACGCGACGTTCATGCGCAATGCCACGGTGGCCAGTGCGCTGCTCGGCTTCCTACCGCTGATCTGGTTGTCGCTGGCCTACGGGTGGGGTCTGCTGGGGATCTGGGCGGGCCTGGCCACCTTCATGGTGTTGCGGCTGATCTTCGTGGGCTGGCGGGCTCTCTCCGGCCGCTGGCTGATACCCGGCACACGCTGACGGTCCTGCGCCTCGTTCACGATCGGCGCTTGGCGCTGACTGCCCACACCGCTCTACGCCCGGCGCGGCGGCTATCAACTGCGACGTCGACCATGCCGGCCGAACGGCACAGGGCGGCAAAAGCTTCGGCCTGCCTCTCGGTCCAGCCGTGGCTCGCCACGCCGGTGGCACCGGGCGGTGACTGACGTTCGACGGCCAGAAGCCTTCCGCCGGGCGCCAGCACGCGCTGTGCTTGCGCGATTCCGGCGGAGACGTCCTGCCAGTGGTGCACCGTGGCAAGAGCCCAGATGACGGTTGCGGTACCGTCGGCGACGGGAAGCGCTTCGGCGGTGCCCTCGGCCCAGCGGATC
Source organism: Mycolicibacterium iranicum (assembly GCF_002101705.1). GTDB lineage: Bacteria > Actinomycetota > Actinomycetes > Mycobacteriales > Mycobacteriaceae > Mycobacterium > Mycobacterium iranicum. The sequence continues at coordinate 142,137 of NZ_LQPC01000047.1, forward strand.
CCTGTGTTCCGGCCGGAGACGAGCCGCGCAACGCGCAGCATCGACGCCGACGGTTCGACTCCGGTGACCCGAGCGCCCCTGCCCGCCGCCACCCGCGCGGCGGTTCCGGGACCGCAGCCGATGTCGACGACGTGGTCACCGGCGCCGATGCCGGTGAGCTCCTCGGCGAGCCTGGCACCGGCCCTACCGGTCAACAGGAACATGAGGGCGAACAGCGAGCCTGGCAACCCGGAGAAGCCGGGGTGATCGGCGTGGTGATTGACGGCGAGATCACTCATGAGCACGACCTTGCCGGTTCAAGGCGGGTTGAAGTCAAATGGGGGAATGGACCTGATCCCGATCGGCGAGGCGGCCGCTCGACTGCAGATGACGGCCTCGGCGTTGCGGTACTACGACGAGCGGGGGCTTGTCCGCCCGAGGTCGAGGATGTCCGGCCGCCGGATGTATGGCCGAGAAGAGCTGCGCCGCTTGGCATTCCTGAAGATCGTGCACCGGCTTGGGCTGCCGCTGGACACCGCGGCGGCGGTCCTCGATGCGCCGGGCGGACAGTGGCGCGGAAGCGTTCGCGAGCAGATCGCCGAGTTGGACAGGGTCATCGAACAAGCCAGGGCGGCCCAACAGTTCCTGACCCATGCGCTGAACTGCCCGACCGAGCATCCGGCGAGCGAGTGCCCGACCATGACGGGTGCGCTGGATCGTCTGGTTGCGGGAATGTCGGTGGAGGACCTGGCTGCAGAGCAGTCGAACGAGGGCTGACGCTCGATCGCGGCGAACGCGCGCATCTGCACACGACACACCGGGGGAGGTGTGTGCAGACACGCGCGCTCGCGGTGCGGGCGGGGGGACGAATCAGTCGGCGGCCGAGGTACTTCCGAGGAGATCACGCACCCGGTTTGCGACGGTGATGAACTCCGGCCGCTCCATCGTCTCGGCATAATCGCGCTCGGCGGGTAGCTCGACATCGAGGGTTTCGACGATGCGGCCCGGCCGCGGGCTCATCACGACGACCCGGTTGGCGAGGTAGACCGCCTCGGCGACCGAGTGGGTCACCAGCACCACTGTGGTGCCGGTTTCACGCCAGATGCGATGCAGTTCGACGTTCATCTTCTCGCGCGTGAGCGCGTCCAGAGCGCCGAACGGCTCGTCCATCAGCAGCACTCGCGGCTGGTGCAGCAGCGCCCGGCACAACGAAACACGTTGTTGCATACCGCCGGACAGTTCGTGAGGCAGTGCGTTCTCGAAACCGGTGAGGCCGGTCATCTCGATGAGCTCGTCGCACCGCTGCTGCGCCGCCTGCCGGGGCATGCCCCGCATCTCGGCCTGCAGCAGGATGTTCTTGCGCACCGAACGCCATTCCAGCAGTGCCGCCCGCTGGAACACGTAGCCGATCTCGCGTTGCGGGCCGCGCACCTTCTCGCCGCGCAACAGGACCTCGCCCGCGGTCGCATCGGTGAGACCGGCGACGACCTTCAGCAACGTCGACTTGCCGCAGCCCGACGGGCCCGCGATCGAGACGAACTCGCCGTCGGCGACCTGGAGATCGATGTCGTCGAGAGCGGTGACATCGGCTCGCTTCGAGGAAAACCGCACGGTGAGGTCGCTTATCGTGATGGCCGAGGAACTCAGCGAAGTCGCGCCCGCCTCCGGCGGTGTGATGGTGGCAGTGGTCATTTTCATGATCTCCTACTGCTGACCTTCGGGGGCGAACGACGAATCCCAATACTCGGCAGGCTCTTTGGCGCTTTCCAGCAGGCCCGCCTCGCTCAGGGTCGCGATGGTGGTCTTCCAGTCCTCTTCGGCGTTGGCACCGGGAACCTGGTTGGCGGTGGCAGGCGTCGACAGCAGCGGGATGGTCTGCTGCCACTGCTGCAGCAGAACTTCGCGCGGAGGCATCTGCGGATCCTTGCCCACCATCGCGTCGACGGCGGCCTCCGGGTTGTCCACTGCTGCGGCGTACGCCTCGCTCGTGGCGTCGACCATCGACTGAACCAGTTCGGAGTTGTCGGCGATCGTCGAGGTGTTGACGATGAGCCCGTTGCTGTAGAAGTTCAGCCCGGCATCCGAGTAGCGCAGATAGCGCACCTCGCGTCCGCTCTTGTTGGCGATGGTCGGCCCCTGGTCGTGGGCGAAACCGATCAGCCCGTCGACACGGCCGGACAGCATCGCGGCCATCTTGCCCGCGGCGTCGAGGCTCTGCTGGGTGACCTGGTCCTCGGGGACGCCCACCTTGTTCAGGTAGATCGGGAACGTCGTGGTGGGGGCGTCGCCGGCGGACACCGCGATGGTGCGGCCCACCAAGTCCTGGGGGTTCTCGATGCCGGAGTCGGCGAACACCTGCACCGCCGACGGCGTGGTCTGCAGGAACACGCCGGCACTCTTGACCTTCACGCCTTTGTCGATGTTGCTCAGTACGGCGGGGGTGTCGGCCCAGCCGAAGTCGGCCTGCTCCGAGCCGACCGCCTGGACAGTCTTGGTCGAGCCCTGGCCCGCGTCGACCGTGAGGTCGATACCGTGTTTGGCGAAGATCCCCTCTTGTACGCCGTAGTAGAACGGCGCGTGCTCGCCGTAGGGATACCAGTTGAGCATCAGCGTCGCGGGAGCAGTGGATCCTTCTGCGGCCGAGTTGTTTTCGGTGCTGCTACCGCCGCAGGCGGACAGCGTGAGCATGGCGGCGGCAGCAGCTGCGACAGCGGCGGCCCGGCGTCGGGTGAACATCATTGTCTTTCTCCTAAGGAAGTCGGGATCAGGCGGCGGTGCTGGCGGAACTGGTGGTGCGGCGCGAGGAGTGCCACGGGATGAGCAGCTTCTCGGCGATCTCGATGATCGCGAAGAGCACGATGCCGAGAAGCGACATGATGATGAGGGCGGCGAAGAGCATTGCGGTGTCGACGTTTCCGTTCGCCTGAAGGATGACGTAACCGAGACCTTCGTTGGCGCCGACGAATTCACCGACCACCGCGCCTGTGACCGCGAGAGTGGCAGCGACCTTCAAGCCCGACATCAACTGGGGCAGCGATGCGGGGAAGCGGATCTTCATGAAGGTCTTGACCCTGCTCGCACCCATCGTCGAGGTCAGCTCAAGGATCTCCGGATCGACAGAGCGCAGGCCGGCCAGGCCCGAGATGACGATGGGGAAGAAGGCCATGAGCACTGCCACGAGGATTTTCGGCGAGGGTCCGAAGCCCAGCCACACGACAAACAGCGGCGCGATCGCGATCTTCGGGATGACCTGTGCGAACAGGATCAGCGGGTACACGGTCTTCTCGAGGTTGACCGAGTACATCATGACCACCGCGACCAAGACGCCGAAGACGGCGGCAATAATGAAGCCCAGCACCGTTTCCCACGTGGTCACCCAGGTGTGCTGCATGAGGTAGGCGGCGTTCTCCTGGGTGGTCTGCCAGGTGTCAGCAGGCGAGGGCAGGATGTACGGCGCGACGAGGTCGGCCTCGGTGACAGCCCACCAGGCGGCGGTCAGTACGACGACGAGCGCGATGGGCCGCCACAGGGCCGACGCGGTGCGCCGCGGCGAGAACGACGGACGCCAGGTGCGTCTCGTGCCGGACGAGGCCGGGGGTGGCGCCGGCGAGGAGGGGCGCAAGCCGGCCGATGCGGTTACCGCCATGAAATGTCCTAAATAGTCGCGGTGGCTCGGGTGATCACCCGAATGGGAATGCGCTTTCCGAAGCGAGACCGACCCTAACGTGACCCAGCGCACACTGTCAACGACCCCACCGGTCTGCGTGCGGTCTGCGCAGTTCAGCCCAGGTGAGTGCTGTCCCGCAGAATGACCGTGCCCGGCACCCGCTCACGCAGATCATCAGCGTCGAGGCGCAGCGCGAGGTCGACGGCGCGGGCCCCGATCTCTTCCAGCGGGAGCGCGACGGTCGACAGGCTGGGCGTGTGATCGCGCAGCGTGGGGATGTCGTCGAAACCGGCGATGCAGACATCCCGGGGCACACTCAGGCCCATCTCGCGCCACGCGGCGATCGCGCCGATGGCCATGACGTCGGTCACGGCGAAGACGCAGGGCGGCTTCCTTCCGGACTCCGGCGTGAGCTGCAAGGCCGCGGCCAGTCGCTGCGCCGCTGAGTAGCCGCCGTCGCGGGTGAAGTTCCCGGAGACCTCGACCAGCGGGGTGAGGCCGCACCGTCCGAGCGCCTCGACGAATCCGTTACGGCGGTCCACAGACGTGCGAATGCTGGCGGGGCCGCCGATCACGGCAAAGTCGGTGTGGCCCGCGGCAACCAGGGCATCCGCCAATTCTCCTGAGGCGAAACGGTTTTCGGGTTCGACAGCACTGCCAAAGGCCAGCGGCTGGCCGATCACGACCACCCGGCCGCCGTTGACGCGGTAACGCCCGAACTCGCCCTCGAGCTCGCGGTCGAGGTTTCCGCTCTGGCGCGAACCGGCCAGCACGATCGCATCCGCACGGTGGGAGATGAAGGTGCTGACCGAGTCCCGTTCGATGTCGAAGTCACGGTCCGTGCTCGCGAGAAGCACCTGTTTGCGTGCCGTTCTCGCGGCGAGCTGGACGCCGCGCACGATCGAGGAGAAGTACGGGTCGGCGATGTCGTGCACGATCAGCCCCAGCAGGCCGGTGGACGCCCGGGCAAGGGCTTGAGCCTGAGCGTTCGGCACGTAGCCGAGTTCGCGCGCGGCGGCGCGGACGCGGTCGGCGACACCTTCTCCGGGAATCCGGGTCGAACCGTTGAGCACTCGTGAGGCGGTAGCCTGCGACACGCCAGCGCGCGCCGCGACATCCTGAAGGGTTACCGCTGGCATCTGCGCTGCTCCTGCTCTTTCCAAGGTCGTTCCCCGCCGCGGGGCAGGACGCCGTCGACAGGCTTCGGGGTTGACCGCCACGCCGTGACAGCTTACCGTGGAAAGCGCATTCCGAAGTGCTGACACCGCGCATCTCGTCGCCGAGATGTCGGCGGTTCAGGTCAACCCGACAGCACTCGCCGCGCCCGGACACGTGAAGCCGGCCCGGCTCCCAGACAAGGACATTTTCCGATGACTTCATCGACCTCATCGAACGGGTCGCGCAGGACCCTGCGCATCGCCATGAACGGTGTCACCGGCCGGATGGGCTATCGCCAGCATCTGCTGCGGTCCATCCTGCCGCTGCGCGACAGCGGCCTGATCCTCGACGACGGCACCCGGGTTGTCGTCGAACCAATCCTGGTCGGGCGCAACGCCGAGAAGATCTCCGAACTCGCCGCTGCGCACGGGGTCACCGAATGGACCACCGACGTTGCGTCGGTGATCGCCGATCCGACCGTCGACGTGTACTTCGACGCGCAGGTCACCTCGCGCCGGGTCGAGGCACTGTCGTCGGCGATCAAGGCGGGCAAGCACGTCTACACCGAGAAGCCGACGGCCGAAACGCTCACCGAGGCAGTCGAACTGGCGCGCATGGCGGAGAACGCGGGCGTGGTGGCCGGGGTGGTGCACGACAAGCTCTACCTTCCCGGCCTGGTGAAGCTGCGGCGACTGGTCGACGAGGGCTTCTTCGGCCGCATCCTGTCCATGCGCGGCGAGTTCGGGTACTGGGTCTTCGAAGGCGATGGTCAGCCGGCGCAACGCCCCAGCTGGAATTACCGTTCCGAGGACGGCGGCGGGATCACCGTCGACATGTTCTGCCACTGGAACTACGTGATGGAAGGCCTGCTGGGGTCGGTGCAGGCGGTGACCGCACGCACCGTCACCCACATCCCGACCCGGTGGGACGAGAACGGCCGGTCTTATCAGGCCACCGCCGACGACGCCGCCTACGGCATCTTCGAGATCGACGGCGGCATCGTCGCGCAGATCAACTCGTCCTGGGCGGTGCGCGTCTACCGCGACGAGCTCGTCGAATTTCAGATCGACGGCACCCACGGATCCGCCGTCGCGGGGTTGCGGCGCTGCGTCGCACAGCAGAGGGCGCACACCCCGAAGCCGGTGTGGAATCCCGACCTCCCGGTCACCGAGAAGTTCCGCGAACAGTGGCTCGAGGTACCTGCCAACGCCGACCTCGACAACGGGTTCAAGCTGCAATGGGAGGAGTTCCTGCGGGACGTGGTGGCCGAGCGCCCCCATCGCTTCGGCCTGCTGTCAGCCGCCCGCGGTGTGCAACTGGCCGAACTCGGACTCAAGAGCTCGGCCGAAGGCCGCCGGCTCGAGGTTCCGGAGATCGTGCTGTGACGGCGACGACGCAGACGTCGACCGCGTCGGTCCTGCTGCCGGTCGATGGGCAGCAGCTTCGCAGGCATCATCTCGGCGAACCCGGCCCGTGGCGCAGACCCCGGCAGCCCATCACTTCCCGCACCGCCTACGCCGCGGCGCACGTCGTCCCGAAAACGTTGGCGGACAACACCCCAGGGTCGCCCGCGGACCTGGACTGGGACACCACACTGGCGTACCGGCACGAACTGTGGTCCTACGGACTGGGCGTCGCCGACGCGATGGACACCGCGCAACGCGGAATGGGAATGGACTGGAAGGCGACACGCGAGCTCATCGTCCGCTCCGGTCGCGAGGCCGCCGCGGTGGGAGGACTGCTCGCCTGCGGCGCAGGCACCGACCAACTGACCGACGTGCCGGCAGGGGCGCGCGGTCTGGCGGCCATCACCGACGCCTACCGCGAGCAGATCGACGTCGTTCGCGGTGCAGGCGCACGCGTGATCCTGATGGGGTCGCGAGCGCTCGCGCAGACGGCGACCTCGCCCGGAGACTACCTCTCCGTCTACGGCACCCTGCTCGCCGAAGCCGACCGGCCCGTCATCCTGCACTGGCTGGGCGAGATGTTCGACCCCGCGCTGCGCGGGTACTGGGGCAGCACCGACGTCTACAGCGCCACAGCGACATTCGAGAGCCTGGTCCGCGAGTACGCTGACAAGGTCGACGGGGTGAAGGTTTCGCTGCTCGATGCCGCACACGAGGTGGCGCTGCGCCGCGCGCTCCCCGAGGGGGTGCGTCTCTACACCGGGGACGACTTCAACTATCCGGAACTGATCCTCGGCGACGGCCACCGTCATTCGGACGCGCTGCTCGGCATCTTCGCAGCCATCTATCCCGCTGCGTCGACGGCGCTTCAGTGCCTCGACGCCGGAGACCGGGCCGACGCCCGTGCGATCCTGGAATCCACCCAGGCGCTCGGCCGGCACATCTTCGCCGCACCGACCTACTACTACAAGACGGGCATCGCGTTCCTCGCCTGGCTCAACGGCCATCAGCCGGGATTCGCGATGGTGGGTGGGCTCGCCAGTGGGCGTTCGGTGAATCATCTCTGTGAGGTGTTCATGCTCGCCGACCGTGCCGGCCTGCTCGTCGACCCGGACCTCGCGGCGGACCGGATGCGCACCTTCCTCGCGCTGAACGGGATCAGCTGATGTACCAGCGGCTCTCGCTGAACACCATGACGACCAAGCGCTGGACGCTGCGCGAGGCGGTCGAGGCCACCGCGGCGGCGGGTCTACCCGCAATCGGACTGTGGCGTGACCGGGTTGCCGAGACCGGTGCGGAGCAAGCCGCGAAGATCGTGCTGGACAACGGGTTACGCGTATCCAGTTTGTGTCGCGGTGGCTTCCTCACCGGTCTCGACAACGCCGATGCGGCTCTCGACGACAACCGCAGGGCGATCGACGAGGCGGCGACACTGAGCACTCCCGAACTCGTCATGGTGGTCGGCGGTATTCCCGACCGTGACCTCATCGGTGCACGGACTCGGCTGGCAGAACGCCTCGCCGAGCTGGTGCCCTATGCCGCCGAGCGTGACGTTCGCCTCGCACTGGAGCCGCTGCATCCGGTGTTCTGCGCCGACAGGGCGGTGATCAGCACTCTGGCGCAGGCCCTCGAGCTGGCCGCGCCGCACCCGGCGCGCACCGTCGGCGTCGTCGTGGACACCTACCACGTGTGGTGGGATCCCGCCCTTGCCGATTCGGTGGCGCGCGCCGGCGCGCAGGGCCGGATCAGCAGTTACCAGATCTGCGACTGGCTGGTGCCGATGGCTGCCGATCCGCTGGTGTCGCGCGGCATGATGGGCGACGGCGTGATCGACTTCGCCTCGATCACCGCCCTGGTGCGCGACGCAGGCTACGACGGCGACATCGAGGTCGAGATCTTCAACGAAACCGTCTGGGCCACAGACGGGGTGGAGATCTTGGAGGCGATGAAAGAGCGGTATCGCGAGCTGGTCCTGCCAGTGCTCTAGCGCACCTGCGACCGGCCCCTCTCGATCACGCCGCTGCGGCTGGCGGCAATGTCGTCGCCGGTCGCGCTCTTCATCCATTCGCGAGCGGCGGCCGCCTCTTGCCACAGCGCGCCGCTGTTCTGGCCGTCGTCGATGGCGTGGTAGGAGGCGAGCAGCGCACGCACCGCCTTCTGGTTGTTGCCGACGATCGACGTCGCGACCTGACGAGCGGTCTCGAGGAGCTCGCCATGCGGAACCACCTGGGTGACAAGCCCGCAGCGCAGCGCCTCCTGCGCAGAGAGATAGTCGCCGGTCATGCTCATCCGGCGGGCCATCCCTACGCCGACCTTCTGCGGCAGCCGCACCGACAGGCCCCACGTCGGCAGCAGCCCGACCCGGGCATGGGTGTCGGCGAAGCGGGCCTGCTCGGAGGCGATCAGGATGTCGCAGTACAACGCGATCTCCAGACCGCCGGTGACCGCGGCTCCGTTGATGGCCCCGATCACGGGTTTGGTCATCGGCGGCCACTTCGGCGAGATATCGGGCAGATCCGTGGAATCGCCGAGTTCCCTGAGGTCGAGGCCCGCGCAGAACACGGGGTCGGCGCCGGTGAGGATGACGACGTCGACGTCGTCGGCGGCCTGCGCGTCCCGCAACGCCGCGAACAGGCTCGCGCGTAGCGCAGAGGACAGCGCGTTGCGCGAACCGGGCCGGTTCAGCGTCAATGTGCGGATGCGGTCGCGGGTGTCGATCAGCAGAACGTCTTCGGTGGGGGTGCTCATCCGCTCACCGTATCGACACGTGTCTGGAATATGGGCCGCGGCCTATCGTGGAGGTCATGTGTCGAAACATCACGGAGTTGCGCGGGCTGGAGCCGGCTGCGACCGGCGAGGAAATCGAGGCAGCGGCCCGCCAGTACGTGCGCAAGGTCAGCGGGATCACCCGACCGTCCGGTGCCAATGTCGAAGCGTTCGAGCTCGCGGTCGCCGAGGTCACCCAGACCACGCAGCGGCTGCTGGCCGGACTGCAACCCCGCAAGCAACCCCCGAAAACCCTTCCGCCGCTGCGCCGTCCCGAAGTTCGCGCACGACTCAACCTGAAGTGACGCACCCCGCCCTCAAGGAGTGGAGTGCCGCGGTACACGCGCTGCTCGACGGCAGACAGACCGTGCTGTTGCGCAAGGGCGGCATCCACGAGAAGCGCTTCGAGGTGGCTGCCGACGTCGCGCAGACGCGGTTCCTGCTGTTCCCGACCGTCGCGCACAGCCACGCCGAGCGGGTGCGACCCGAACACCGCGACCTGCTGAAGGCCGCCGCCACCGACAGCGCCGAGGACGCCGTCGTTCTGCGGGCCGGCGCGCGGGTGGTTGCTGCAATTGCAGTCGAACGCCCCGAAGGGCTGGAAGAGATTGCCCCACTGCATATCTGGACCGCCCAGTCGGTGAAGGAGGACCGGTTGGACTTCCGGCCGCGGCACCGGCTGACCGTGCTCGTCGTCTCGGCGGCCCCGCTGATCACCCCCGTAAGGCTGCAGCGCGTTCCCGCGTACCGCGGCTGCACGAGCTGGGTGTCGTTGCCCGTGAAATCGATCTGGGGAGCGCCGGTGCATGACGAGACGGCGCTGGAGGCGATCGCGCAGCGGGTCAGGAATTCAGTCGCCTGACACCGGAAGCGTCAGCCTGGTCGCCTCGCCGAGATGCACGGTGTGCCGCGCGGTCGCGAACGTCGTTGCTCCCGAGGATAGTTCGCCCGTGCCTCGATTCCGGAGGAACCGCGGATGAGAGCCGCCCGCCACGAGGACGCGGATCCGCGACCCGGCAGGGAAGGTCCACGCAAGTGAGTCCAGCTCGATGCGCGCCGCTCCGGACGGCGCGGCGGCCAGGTAGCCGTCGCTGACGTTGCGTGAGCCGCCCTGGGCATCGACCTGGCTGATCCGGACGAACAGATCGTTGTACGGGTTCGGGCAGCTGTGCGACAACTGCACCTCGGGTGTTCCGATCACCTGCAGGTCGGTGGGCAGCGGATCGCTCGTAAACGTCAGCGTGTCGGCGCGCCGCGACAAGGAGGCATCGTCGCGGTAGCCGCCTGCGGGGGACAGGAGCCGTCCGCCGACGGTCGGGGTCGGGTCGGCAGGGTTGTAGACGAATGTCTGCGACTGGCCGGAATCCGGAGGGGAGGACTGCAATCCGCCACCGGGGGATGGAAAGAGGACGAGGTCTTTCGCTGCCGGCGGCCACTCGGGCAGGTCGCGCCAGCCGACACCGTTGACGTGGATGCGCACGGGCGCACTCCGGGTGGGGGACTCGCCGCCAAGGTGGGTGCCGAGCCAATCGAGAGTCTCGCGGAGCACTGTCGGGGCAGCCTTGGTCATCATGTGGCCGTGGGTCCACGGCCCGACGGTGAGGCCGGCGGTCACTCCGCGATCGCGCAGCTTCGTGTACTGCTCAAGTGTCTGTTCCAGGAACAGGTCCTGCCAGCCGGTGAGGAACAGCACGGGCACTTCGCTGCTGGCCAAGACGTCGTCGAACCGCAGGCCCGTCCAGAACGGATCGTCGGGATCTGGATGGTCGAGCCACGTCTCGAACCACGGCGCACCGGTGCCGAGCAGCGCTCGGCTGGAAGCCCCGAGCGGAGAACCGAGCGACGCGCGGGTCACCAACCGCTGTGCGCGTGCCTGCCGCAGCAGCAGCCGGAGCCGGTTCGGGTTCTCCTGACGCGAAACGAGGTCGCTCCAGCCGAGGAAGTCGTTCAGCGCGAACGAGCCTGTGCCCCAGCGTGGTCCGCTGACATCGTGCGGTCCCACGGTGATCACGGACGCCTTCAGTTCCGGCGGCGGATCGGAGTGCAGCGCCCACTGCGTCCAGCCGAGATACGACAGCCCGATCGTCGCGAACGTCCCGGTGAACCACGGCTGGTCGCGCAGCCACGCGACGGTGTCGGCACCGTCGGCGACCTCGTTGACGAACGGATCGAACTCACCCCCGGAACCGAATGTGCCGCGCACACTCTGGAACACCACGTGGTAACCCCGTGCCGCGTACACCGCGCCGAACAGGCCCGAGAACGGCCACCCGCGACCGTACGGGGCCCGCACGAGCAACGTGCCCGCGGGCGTTTGCGTCTGCGGGGCATAGTGGTCGGCGATCAGGTCGATGCCGTCGCGCATCGGTACCCGCACCCGGCGGTCGACCGCGAACTCGGTGGTCGATGGCGGCAGCTGCAGCACGTTGCTGAGCCTCGCCATGGCAGCCTGCTGGAGCGTCACCCCACGAGGCTACGCAACGCCCGGTGGCACCTGATGGCCGCTAGTAGATGTAGAACGGGCTGAGCTCGTGGGCGCGCTGCAGGTTGGTCTGGATGCAGTCGGGGTCGGGGTTCGAGTAGATCGGGGAGTAGAACAGCGACTGCTGGATCACCCCGTAGCTCGTCTTGAACGCGACCATGCAGGTGATCCACCAGCGGTTGTTCCAGTCGGTGGGCTTCATGATCCAGTACTGGGCGGCGCGGTGGCCGTTGATGTCCAATTCGACGGCATCCGGTGGCAGCGTCTGCTCATAGGTGCGCCACACGAAGGCTTCGACGGCCATCTGATAGTTGCCGGCGTCGTACTTGCAGCGCAGGCTGTCCTCGGCAGTCGGCGGGGTGTAGGCCAAGCCGATGCGCTGGACGACGTCGAGCGGGATGTCGCGGCACGGATCGAACGGATCCGGGTCCGTGAGCTCGATCACCGGCGACTTGATCGTGGTGGTTGCGTTAGGCAGTGGTGCGAACGTGGACCGCAGGTCAACGCTCCCGGTCGTCGCGGGTCCGACAGGGTTGGCCTGCCAGACCACGACCACCGCTGCGACCAGCGCGCACAGCGCCGAGAACAGTCGCAGCTTGGCGACCATCGTGAACCCCCTCGGGTGCCGGTTGGTGTCGTCGGACACACAACGTGTCCCGGGAGTGTATCGGGCCTTGCGGGGCCGCCGGGCGGGAACTTAGAACCTGTTCTAGTTGCCACCGGGTGGCCGGCCCATGTCCACCAGTAGGCTGACGGGTTGTGACCACTGACGAACGGCGCCCGACGTTGTGGGCGGTCAGTGACCTTCATACCGGACACACCGGCAACAAGCCGGTCACCGAGTCGCTGCATCCGGCCTCGCCCGACGACTGGCTGATCGTCGCCGGCGACGTCGCCGAACGCACCGACGAGATCCGGTGGGCACTCGATCTGCTGCGCAAGCGCTTCGCCAAGGTGATCTGGATTCCCGGCAATCACGAGCTGTGGACAACCCAGCGCGACCCGATGCAGATCTTCGGCAAGGCGCGCTACGACTACCTGGTCAACATGTGCGACGAGATGGGCATCATCACCCCCGAGCATCCCTATCCGGTGTGGACCGAAGAGGGCGGGCCCGCGACGATCGTCCCGATGTTCCTGCTCTACGACTACTCGTTCCTGCCCCAGGGCGCGGGAACCAAGGCCGAGGGCCTGGCGATCGCCAAGGAGAAAAACATCGTCGGCACCGACGAGTACCTGCTCTCGGCGGAGCCGTATTCGACGCGCGATGCGTGGTGCCGCGACCGCGTGAACTACACCCGCAAGCGGCTCGAGGATCTTGACTGGATGATGCCGACCGTCCAGGTCAACCACTTCCCGATGGTGCGCGAACCCTGCGACGCGATGTTCTATCCCGAGTTCTCGCTGTGGTGCGGCACCACTGCCACCGCCGACTGGCACACTCGCTACAACGCGATCTGCTCGGTGTACGGCCATCTCCATATCCCGCGCACCACGTGGTATGACGGCGTGCGGTTCGAAGAAGTCTCTGTCGGCTATCCGCGAGAGTGGCGGCGCCGCAGGCCTTATCGCTGGCTGCGCCAGATTCTGCCGGACCCGAAGTATGCGCCCGGCTACCTCAACGAGTTCGGGGGCCACTTCCAGATCACGCAGGAGATGCGCGAGAACGCGGCGAAGATGCAACAGCGGATCAAGGACCGGGCGTGATCGCAGCACCCCTGCTTGCCGGAGTGCTGCCCGGCGGCGTCGACGCCTTGGCTGCAGCCGAGTTGTACTCGGACCCAAGGGAGCTCGCACCGCTGCCCGAGGAGGAGCCGCTGATCGCCAAGTCGGTGGCCAAGCGGCGCAACGAGTTCATCACCGTCCGCTACTGCGCGCGTCAGGCGCTCGTCGACCTGGGTATGGAGCCGGTGCCGATCCTCAAGGGGGACAAGGGCGAACCCTGCTGGCCCGACGGCGTCGTCGGCAGCCTCACCCATTGCGAGGGCTTCCGAGGCGCGGCGATCGGCCTTCGCGAGCAGGTGCGTTCACTGGGCATCGACGCCGAGCCGCACGACGTGCTCCCCAACGGTGTCCTCGACGCGATCAGCCTGCCCATCGAACGGCACGAACTCGGCACGATGCCCGGCGGTGTGCACTGGGACCGAGTGTTGTTCTGTGCCAAAGAGGCGACCTACAAGGCGTGGTACCCGCTGACGCATCGGTGGCTGGGCTTCGAGGACGCTCATATCACCTTCGACGTCGACAGCTCCGACGGCACGGGCCAGCGCGGCACGTTCACGTCGAGGATCCTGATCGATCCGGCCGCCGAGTCCGGCCCGCCGCTGACGTCGCTGTCGGGTCGTTGGTCGGTGCGCGACGGAATCGCCCTGACCGCAATCGTGCTGTGACAGCAGCCGGACTGGTCGTCGTCGACAAACGCGGAGGCATGACGAGCCACGATGTCGTCGGCCGCTGCCGCCGCCTGTTCGGCACCCGCAAGGTGGGGCATGCCGGCACCCTGGACCCGATGGCGACCGGTGTGCTGGTGGTCGGGATCGAACGCGCCACCAAGATCCTCGGTCTGCTGACGGCCACGGACAAGTCGTATGAGGCGACGATCCGGCTGGGGCAGACCACCTCCACCGAGGACGCCGAAGGTGAACTGCTGAAGCAGGTTTCGGCGGCTCATGTGACCGGCGCGCAGATCGACGCCGCCATCGCGCCGTTGCGAGGGCAGATCGAGCAGGTGCCGTCGGCGGTGAGTGCGATCAAGGTCGACGGCAAACGCGCCTACCAGATGGTGCGCGAAGGCCAGACCGTGGAGATGTCCGCCCGGCCTGTTCGCATCGATCGATTCGACGTCCTTGCCGTCCGGCACGCCGGCGATCTCGTCGATGTCGACGTGGTCGTGGACTGTTCGAGCGGCACCTATATCCGGGCGCTGGCACGCGATGTGGGGGCCGCGCTCGGAGTCGGCGGTCACCTCACCGCGCTGCGGCGTACCCGCGTCGGAGGCTTCGGGCTCGACCAGGCCCGCACCTTGGAGCAGCTGGCCGATGACGCCCGAGTCAGCTACACGTTGGACGAGGCGTGCCTGCGGGCGTTTCCGCGCCGCGACCTCAGCGAGGCGGAGGTCATCGACGTGAGTCACGGACGTCCGTTGTCGCCCGCCGGAATCGGCGGTGTGTACGCCGCGACGGCACCAGACGGACGGGTGATGGCACTGTTGGAGGACGCCGGCTCGCGGACGAAGTCGGTCGTCGTGATCCGTCCGGCCACGCTCTGAGTCGACGCGGTAGAACTGCGGGCATGAGAGACAACATCCTCTACTCGCCCGAGACCAGCGCCCTGCTGTTGGCGATGACCGCGCTGCAAACCGTCCGGGGTGTGCCCGCGCGCGAGGCCCTCGACCGTGCCTACGACATCTGGGACGCGCACGAAGCCCGGTCGTGGGAGGCTTCCGAGCTGACCGCGCTCGTGGACCATCTCAGCGGGAGCTGAAACGGGGCCGGCGTCGGCCAACGCTCGCCTAACGGTGGATGTGGGCACTATGTGCAGATGCGCGTTTTGGTGGTCGAGGATGAGGTGGTGTTGGCCGATGCGATCGCGGCCGGGCTGCGGCGATACGCGATGGCGGTGGACGTCGCCTACGACGGGGCAACGGCGTCGGAACGGGTCATGGTCAACGATTACGACGTCGTCGTACTCGACCGCGACCTGCCGGCGATGCCAGGTGACGAGGTGTGTCGGAGGATGGTCGAGGCTGGGGCCGACGCGCGGATACTGATGCTCACCGCCGCGACGGCCGTGGCGGACCGGGTCGCCGGACTGCAGTTGGGGGCCGACGACTATCTCATCAAGCCGTTCGCTTTCGCCGAACTGGCCGCACGCGTGCAGACTCTCAGCCGACGAGCGCGTCCCGCGGCGGCGCCGGTGTTGCAGCGGTCGGGCATCCGGCTCGACACGCATCGGCGAGTGGTGTCTCGCGACGGGGCACCGGTATCTCTCACCCCCAAGGAATTCAGTGTGCTCGGCGAGCTGCTGCGGGCAGAAGGTGGTGTGGTCTCGGCCGAACAACTGTTGGAGAAGTCCTGGGACGAAAACGCCGACCCGTTCACGGGTGCGGTCCGCTACACGATCATGACGCTGCGCCGGAAGCTCGGCGAGCCACCGGTGATCGTCACCGAGCCGGGCGCGGGGTATTGCATCCGATGAAGCATCGCTCGACGATTCGTCTGCGGCTCACCCTTCTGTACGCCTGCACGTTCTTCGTTTCCAGTGCAGTGCTGGTGATCATGATGTACCTGTATGTCGACCAGTCGCTGGATCGGCGGCTCGGCGCCGGCGCGGAGGCCATCGCCCGGCAGATCCTGCTCGGAGAAGGCGGACAACAGGCGCGGCCCATCGCCAATCGCCTCATCACGGCGATCACCGAGCAAGCCCAAGCCCGCCGCCGGGAAACCCTGCGAGCCATGGTCGTGTGGTCGGTGGTGTCTCTCGGTGCTGCCGGTGTGATTGCTGTCGGGACCGGATGGCTGCTGGCGGGCCGTGTGCTGAAACCTCTTCAGCAGATCACCGCGACTGCGCGCCGGGTTGTGGACACGAACTTGGGAGAGCGGATCGCACTTGCCGGTCCGAACGACGAAATCAAGCATTTGGCAGACACTTTCGATGCCATGTTGGAGCGATTGGACAGGTCGTTCGACGGTCAGCGGCGATTCGTCGCCAACGCGTCTCATGAATTGCGCACGCCGCTGACCATCAACAGAACGCTCATCGAGGTCGCCCTCGACGACCCCGAGGCTCCCGATTCGCTTCGACACCTGGGCGCCACGCTGCTCGCGGTCAATTCCCGCCACGAGAGACTCATCGAGGGTCTGTTGACGCTGGCCGGTAGCCATCAGCTTGCCACCAAGGCGAGGGTTCCGGTGGCCGAGCTGGTGCGTCGTGTGATCGGCAGTCTCGAGTCGGATGCAGAGCGCGCGCAGGTAGTGGTGACCGCCCGGCTCGACGAGGTGTACATCGAGGGCGACGCCGTGCTGTGGGAACGTCTGGCCCACAACGTGATCGACAACGCCATCCGGTACAACCTCGCCGAAGGGGGCCAGGTGTGGGTTGATCTGTCCCGGGTGCGCGCCGACATGCGCCTCGTCGTCACCAACACGGGTCCCGTCGTCGCCGACGACACCGTGCCCGCGTTGTTCGAACCGTTCCGCCGCGCAGTGGTCGAGGACAGAGTCGCCAACAGCAACCGGGGCGCCGGCCTGGGTCTGTCGATAGTGCGTTCTGTGGCAACGGCGCACGGCGGAACGGTCCATGCGGTGGCCCGCCCGGAGGGCGGGCTCACCGTCACTGTCACGCTGGCTGCCATTCAGTAGTTGTGGCATGTCTGCGCGACCCGCTGGAGCTTGGCCACCGTGTTCTGCCCTTGCGGCGTGTCCCGTCGCGTCTCGATGATGCGCCGGACGTCAGGGTTGCGGTCGAGGAATCCGTCCACCTTGGCGCGCCGCTCGGCAACGGGAAGCGCCAGCAATGCCTGCGCCTTCGTTTGCGCCTCGGGGCGATTGCGTAGCCGCTCCGCGGCCCGTGGCGCCTCGACGTTCAGAGCTTCGGCGATCTGCTGGTACGTACATGTGGTCTCGATCAGCGGTCCGCCCGTTTGCGATGCCGCGATCGGGGCGTAGGTCACTGCCCAGACGGCCGCTGCTACCGCTGTGGCGACCAGGGAGGTGCCAAAACGAAGTCCTGCCATGGGTGGGTCCTTTCTGCGTGGTCCGACGTGCCGCTCACGTCGCACCGCCATCAGACCAAGCGCGATGTTGGGTGCGCGTTGGGCAGCTGAACGTGGACGGTTGACGTACGCAGAGGCACCTTCTAAAGTGCAAGCAAGTACTTGCTTGCATAGGAGGTCCGGGGATGGCTCAGCCGAAATGGGATGCCACACAGTTGGCTGTTCTCGACGCCGCGGTGACGTGCGCCGAGCAGGTGGGCTTTGGAGCCATGACGACCCGTCGCGTCGCCGAGCTTGCCGGTGTGAACGAGGTGACCATTTTCCGTCGCTTCGGCTCGAAGGCAGGACTCGTGGCGGCTGCATTCGAGCGCGAGGCTGCGACGATCGCAAGTTCTGTCGGCGACTACACGGGCGATCTGCGGGCAGACCTGCTGCGCATGGTGGCCTCGATCTGGGACGCAACGGGTCGCCGCAAGAACGTGCTGCCGACGATCTTGTCCGAACTCGCCAACAATGACGAACTACGTTCGGCGGCAACGTATTCGATTGGCGAAGTCGGAAGGGTTGCCGGAATTCTGGCTCGTTACCAGAACGAAGGCGCTCTCATCGAGGAACCGCCGCTGCAGGCGTACGCATCTCTGGTAGGCCCCCTGGTGTACCTCGGGATCGTCTCACGCCTGCTCCCCGAGCCTCCGACCGTCAACCTCGAAGCCCACGTCAGTCACTACCTGCAAGGCCGAGCCCAGAAGGAAACACGATGAGCACTACAGCCCTCACCTACTCCGTGCACGAGTACCGCCGCTACACCCGAGCTACCCAATGGCTCAACGGGACTGGCGCGGTGATTGCCATCGCCCTCGGCGTCTTCATCCTGGTCGACCCGGGCAGGCGCACCGACCCTGACTGGGTGTTCTGGCTGATCTGGCCCATCGCGACGCTGCACACGATCGAGGAGTACCTGTGGCCCGGAGGTTTCCTGAAGTATTTCAACGCGGTGGCCTGGCGAAGCGGCGATCCGCACGGACCGCTGACGGCCCGCCGAGCATTCTTCACAGATGCCGTTGCAGGCCTGTTCAATCCGATCGCCATTCTCGCCTTGAGCTTCGTCTACCTGCCCGCCGTGTGGTTCTTCGTCGGCGTGCTGCTGATCAACGGGTTCTTCCACATCGTCGAGACCCTGAAGACGGGGCGGTATTTCCCGGGTGCCGTCACAGGGGCGCTGCTGTATCTTCCGGGATTCACCGCCATCACGATGTTCTACGTCAACCGGGGGCTGGTCACCGGCCACGATCTAGCCGTGATGTTCGCGCTGGCAACGGGTTTCACCGCGGGTTTCTTCGCCATGGTACGGAGCTGGCAACGCCGCGATGAGAGATCGCCCGCGCTGGTCCACGCCTGATCGCTCAGCAGTAGAGCCGCTCGAATTCCTTGATGGACTTGTCGATGTCGCCTTTGACCGCGCGCGCGGCCGCGGCGCCGATGGGTCCGAACAGGGGAGCGCCGCCGAGATCCATCCGCACCGTGAAGGTGCAACCGTCGCCGGTCGAGGCCACTTTCATCGTGAGCTTGTAGCGGGTTCCCCCCACGCCCTCGCCGCTGACCGCCAGCGCCGACGGTGGATCGAACTCCTTGACAGTCCAGGTGACGCGGTTACGCATCCCCTTGGCACCCGCAACCCCGACGATCGTCGTCCCCACCGTGATCTCGTCGGGCAACTCGGAGCGCCACCCCTGATGCATGGTCAGCCAGTCGCCCATCGACGACAGGTCCGACACATGCGTCCACGCCTGCTCGGCTGACAGCGGAAGCGAGCGGGACAGCTCCAGTTTGGCCATGGTGCCTTCCTATGCGATGACCCAGATTGCCTGTGCAGCAGGGCTGCCCAGGTCGACAGTGGTCTCGTCGCCGGGTTCTTCGATGGCAACGGAGATCATCCCGGCAAAGTCGCGGCGGGCGACGACACGCAGCCGGGAGTCGAGGCTGATCCCGACGGAGTCGAAATATCTGAGCATCTCGGGATCTGCGTCTGAGATGCGCGCGACAGTGCCCGCCTCGCCGTCCTGGCAGGCCGACAGCTGTCGAGCGGGGGGCGTCGGAACTTTGCCGTCCGCTGCGGGGATCGGGTCACCGTGCGGATCGCGTGTCGGGTAGCCCAACTTCGCGTCGATGCGGTCGAGCATTCGGTCAGAGACCGCGTGCTCCAGAATCTCGGCCTCGTCGTGAACCTCGTCCCAGCCGTAACCCAGCTCGTTGACGAGGAATGTCTCCATCAGCCGGTGCCTGCGCACCATGGCCAGCGCGGCGCGCCGGCCTGCGTCGGTGAGTGTCACCGCGCCGTACTTCTCGTGGTCGACGAGACCTTGATCGGCAAGCTTGCGTATCGACTCCGACGCGGTGCTGGCCGAGACTCCGATGCGGTCGGCCAGCATCTTCGTGCTGACCTTCTCCCGCGACCATTCCTGCGCGGTCCAGATGACCTTCAGGTAGTCCTGGGCGACCGTCGACAGATCGGTGGGTCTGGCGGGGTCGGCGGTGTTGTCCGGGCTGCCGTCGGGGGTCACGACATTGAAGTTTAGGCAATCATCACCTGATCCGTTGGTGTCGCTCGGCTGCGATTTGGGCCGAAGTGGCTAGCGGGTCGTAGGCTAACGGCGTGCAGCGCTGGCGGGGGCAGGACGAAATCCCCACAGACTGGGGTCGATGCGTCGTCACCATCGGTGTGTTCGACGGCGTCCATCGTGGGCATCAGGAACTGATCAGTCGCGCCGTGAAGGCGGGCCGTTCGCGCGGTGTACCGACGGTGCTCATGACGTTCGACCCCCATCCGATGGAGGTCGTCTTCCCGGGGAGCCATCCTGCGCAACTGACCACATTGACCCGGCGAGCCGAGCTGGTCGAGGAGATGGGCATCGACGTTTTCCTCGTCGTGCCTTTTACCGCGGACTTCATGAAGCTCACGCCCGAGCGCTATATCCACGAGCTGCTCGTCGAGCGGCTCCACGTCGTCGAGGTCGTGGTCGGCGACAACTTCACGTTCGGCAAGAAGGCCGCCGGAAACGTCGACCTGTTGCGCAAGGCCGGCGACCGGTTCGGTTTCGCGGTGGACTCCCTCTCGCTGGTGGCAGAACACCACCGCGACGAGACGGTGACGTTCTCGTCGACCTACATCCGCTCCTGTGTCGACGCTGGCGACATGGTGGCCGCCGCCGAGGCGCTGGGGCGGCCGCACCGCGTCGAAGGGGTGGTGGTGCGGGGCGATGGTCGCGGCAGAGATCTGGGCTACCCGACCGCCAACGTCGCACCGCCGATGTACTCGGCCATCCCAGCCGACGGCGTCTACGCAGCCTGGTTCACCGTCCTCGGGCACGGGCCCGTGGTCGGCACCGTCATTCCGGGTGAGCGCTATCAGGCCGCGGTGTCCGTCGGCACCAATCCGACCTTTTCCGGGCGCACTCGAACGGTCGAGGCGTTCGTACTCGACACCGATGCGGATTTGTACGGCCAGCACGTCGCCGTCGACTTCGTCGCGCGGTTGCGCGGCCAGGAGAAGTTCGACTCGGTGGCCGACCTGGTGACGGCGATGGGCACCGACACCGACCGGGCACGCACCATCCTGTCGGCTCACTAGCTGGGCTTTCGTCGATTGGCGGCCGTCGTGGGCGCGCTGCTAGACTCCCTGCCGACCTGAGACGTGCTGCAGTTCGCGGTGGCCGTGCTCTTTCTCGGGATTAACCCCGATGTTCGCGGACCGAATTGATGGAGTTGTTTCGTGGCGCTCTCGACCGAGCAGAAGAAAGACATCCTGGGCCAGTACGGCCTGCATGACACCGACACCGGTTCCCCGGAGGCGCAGGTCGCGCTGCTGACCAAGCGGATCTCCGATCTCACCGAGCACCTCAAGCAGCACAAGCACGATCACCACTCGCGTCGCGGGCTGCTGCTGCTGGTCGGCCGTCGTCGCCGGCTGCTGAAGTACGTCGCCCAGGTCGACGTCGAGCGGTACCGCTCGCTGATCGAGCGCCTCGGCCTGCGCCGCTGACACTGGCCGCTTCCCACGCGGACGACGGCCGTGCAGGCGCGGTGTGCGTCGACGACGTCGCCTGATCTCGGCGGCCACCACGATTAGGGATTCCGGAGGTTCCGGGATGTAACATGGGTGCGTTCTCCTGCCCCATGGCACGAACACACCTGGGTGCGGTCCTCGCAGACCCGCGTGCACCGTTCCCGCGTGACAAGACACGAACCGCCCGATCGCGCGGTCTTCGGTAGTGGCTGTCGGAGGAATCCCTCCGGCCGCTTCGATCGACGGCCGTCGACGCATCCGGGCGACTTCCCGGGTCACCCCCGGGGTGTCCGCAATAGCGAGCGTGATCACGCAAAACCGTAGATGACCCAGAGAGGCCGTACGGACATCCATGTCTGTAGTTGAAATTGAAGACGGCGTGTACGAATCCACCGCCGTGATCGACAACGGGAGCTTCGGCACCCGCACCATCCGTTTCGAGGCGGGCCGGTTGGCCCAGCAGGCCGCCGGCTCCGTCGTCGCCTACCTCGACGACGAGACCATGTTGCTGAGCGCGACCACCGCCAGCAAGCAGCCCAAAGAGCACTTCGACTTCTTCCCGCTGACGATCGACGTCGAAGAGCGGATGTACGCCGCGGGCCGCATCCCCGGATCGTTCTTCCGCCGCGAGGGACGTCCCTCCACCGACGCGATCCTGACGTGCCGCCTGATCGACCGGCCGCTGCGCCCGTCGTTCGTCAGCGGCTTGCGTAACGAGATCCAGGTCGTCGTGACGGTGCTGAGCCTGGACCCCAAGGATCTGTACGACGTGCTCGCCATCAACGCGGCGTCGGCGTCCACCCAGATCTCGGGTCTGCCGTTCTCCGGCCCGGTCGGCGGCGTGCGCGTCGCTCTCGTTGAGGGCCAGTGGGTCGCGTTCCCCACCGTGGAGCAGCTGGAGAAGGCCGTGTTCGACATGGTCGTCGCCGGGCGCAAAGTAGAGACCGCCGGAAAAGAAGATGTCGCGATCATGATGGTCGAGGCCGAGGCCACCGAGAACGTCATCGAGCTCGTCGCCGGTGGCGCGGGCGCCCCGACCGAAACCGTCGTGGCCGAAGGCCTTGAGGCCGCCAAGCCGTTCATCTCGGTGCTGTGCGACGCCCAGGCCGAGCTGGCCGGCGCCGCGGGTAAAGCGACCGCCGAGTACCCGTTGTTTCCGGACTACGCCGAGGACGTCTACTACTCCGTCGCGTCGGTGGCGACCGAGGCGCTCTCGCAGGCGCTCACCATCCCCGGCAAGGAAGAGCGCAACGACCGCACCGACGAGATCAAGGTCGAGGTGCTCCAGCGTCTTGCCGAGCAGTACGCCGGCCGTGAGAAGGAGATCGGCGCCGCCTACCGGTCGCTGACCAAAAAGCTTGTGCGCCAGCGCATCCTGACCGACCACTTCCGTATCGACGGACGCGGTGTCACCGACATCCGCGCGCTTTCCGCCGAGGTCGCGGTGATCCCGCGTGCGCACGGCAGCGCGCTGTTCGAGCGTGGCGAGACCCAGATCATGGGCGTCACCACCCTCGACATGGTCAAGATGGCCCAGCAGATCGACTCGCTCGGGCCGGAGACGTCCAAGCGCTACATGCACCACTACAACTTCCCGCCGTACTCGACGGGTGAGACGGGCCGCGTCGGTTCGCCGAAGCGCCGCGAGATCGGCCACGGCGCGCTCGCCGAGCGCGCGCTGGTGCCCGTGCTGCCCAGCGTCGAAGAGTTCCCGTACGCAATCCGTCAGGTGTCGGAAGCATTGGGCTCCAACGGTTCCACGTCGATGGGCTCGGTGTGCGCGTCGACCCTGTCGCTGCTGAACGCCGGTGTGCCGCTCAAGGCGCCCGTCGCCGGTATCGCGATGGGCCTGGTGTCCGACGACGTCGAAGTCGATGGCAAGGTCGAGCGCCGCTTCGTCACGTTAACCGACATCCTCGGCGCCGAAGATGCCTTCGGCGACATGGACTTCAAATGCGCGGGCACCAAGGACTTCGTCACCGCCCTGCAGTTGGACACCAAGCTCGACGGCATTCCGTCGCAGGTTCTGGCGGGTGCACTCAGCCAGGCCAAGGACGCCCGTCTGACCATCCTCGAAGTGATGGCCGAGGCGATCGACGCCCCCGACGAGATGAGCCCGTACGCACCGCGGATCACCACGATCAAGGTTCCGGTCGACAAGATCGGCGAGGTCATCGGGCCCAAGGGCAAGATGATCAACTCGATCACCGAGGAGACCGGCGCGTCGATCTCCATCGAGGACGACGGCACCGTGTTCGTCGGCGCGTCCAACGGCGAAGCGGCGCAGGCGGCGATCGACAAGATCAACGCGATCGCGAACCCGCAGCTGCCCAAGGTCGGCGAGCGTTTCCTCGGCACGGTCGTGAAGACCACCGACTTCGGAGCTTTCGTTTCCCTGCTGCCCGGCCGTGACGGGCTGGTGCACATCTCCAAGCTCGGCCGCGGCAAGCGGATCAACAAGGTCGAAGACGTCGTCAAGGTCGGCGACAAGCTGCGCGTCGAGATCGCCGATATCGACAACCGCGGCAAGATCTCGCTGGTCCTGGTCGCCGAAGACGACTCGGCGTCCGAGACAACCGCTGACGCACCGGTTGATGCAGCAGCGACCTCCAGCAGCTAGCACGGGCGCGCTCCGTTGCGGACGTCGCTCCGGCGATACCGACAAGTCCGCGGCGGTGCGCCGCACCCAATTACCCGGTGGCCTGCGTGTGGTTACCGAACACATCCCGTCCGTGCATTCGGCGTCGGTCGGTGTGTGGGTCAACGTCGGCTCGAGAGATGAAGGCCGAAGCGTGGCCGGCGCTGCGCACTTCCTCGAGCACCTGCTGTTCAAGTCGACCCCGACGCGCTCCGCGGTGCAGATCGCGCAGGCCGTTGACGCAGTCGGCGGGGAGCTGAACGCCTTCACCGCGCGGGAGCACACCTGCTATTACGCGCATGTGCTCGACTCGGATCTGGCACTGGCCGTCGACCTGGTCGCCGACGTGGTGTTGAACGGTCGCTGTGCCGCCGAGGACGTCGAGGTCGAGCGCGACGTGGTGCTCGAAGAGATCGCCATGCGCGATGACGATCCCGAAGACACGCTCGGTGACGTCTTCCTTTCGGCGATGTTCGGTGATCACCCGGTAGGCCGTCCGGTGATCGGCAGCGTCGATTCGATCTCTGCGATGACCCGCGCACAACTTCATTCGTTCCATCTGCGCCGCTACACGCCTGACCGGATGGTGGTGGCCGTGGCGGGAAACATCCAGCACGATGAAGTCGTCGCGCTGGTCCGCGAGCACTTCGGTGCGCGGCTGGTGCGCGGGCGCGCACCAGTGGCTCCACGCAAGGGTGCCGGACGGGTCACCGGTCGGCCGACACTGCAGCTGGTCAACAGGGACGGCGAGCAGACCCACCTGTCGCTGGGGGTTCGGACCCCGGGGCGGCACTGGGATCACCGGTGGGCGTTGTCGGTGCTCAACACCGCTTTGGGAGGCGGGCTGAGTTCGCGCCTCTTCCAACAGATTCGAGAAACCAGGGGACTGGCCTACTCGGTGTACTCGACGGTCGACACCTTCGCCGACAGCGGCGCGTTGTCCATCTACGCCGGATGTCTGCCCGAGCGTTTCGACGAGGTGGTTCGCGTGACCACCGACGTGTTGGCCGAGGTGGCGCGCGACGGCATCACGGCCGACGAGTGCCGTATCGCGAAGGGTTCACTGCGGGGCGGATTGGTTCTGGGACTGGAGGATTCGGGTTCCCGGATGAACCGCATCGGGCGCAGCGAGCTCAACTACGGAGAGCATCGGACGATCGCCCAGACCCTGTCGAAAATCGAGAGTGTGACGCTCGAAGAGGTCAACGCGGTGGCCAGGCAACTGCTCGCCAAGCCGTTCGGGGCGGCGGTGCTGGGGCCGGTGCGCGGGAAGCGCTCGCTGCCGAGGGCCCTGCAGACCATCGCTGGTTGACCGGTAGCCTGGAAGGCGATGACGGAACTTTCCCGACGGCATGTGTTGTTCGGTGGGCTGTCTCTGTTCGCGCTGACTGCGTGTTCGTCGCAGACCGTACTCGCCGACCCAGCTGAACCGCTGCCTCCGGTCGAGGAGCGGATCGAGGCGCTGGCGAAGCGACACAACGCCCAAATCGGCCTGTATACAGTCAATCTCGACAGCGAGGAGAGTCTCGGCTACCGCGACACCGAGGTGTTCGCGATGTGCTCGACCTTCAAAGCGTATGCCGCCGCGGCGGTGCTGCAGCGGGCGCAGCAGGGCCGTCTCGCGCTCAGCGATACGGTGCCGATCGAGCCTGCCGACATCCGCCCGCACTCGCCGGTGACCGAACCGCGGGTGGGGACGGCGATGACGCTGGCCGAGCTGTGTCAGGCTGCGCTGCAGCAGAGTGACAATGCCGCGGCAAACGGTCTGTTACGAGCTCTGGGCGGGCCCCCTGCGATCACCGAGTTCGCGCGCAGCATCGGCGACGACCGAAGCAGGCTGGATCGCTGGGAGGTGGAGCTGAACTCCGCCGTGCCAGGCGATCCACGCGACACCAGCACGCCTCGGGCGCTGGGGGCTGGTTACCGAGCGATCCTCACCGGCGACGTACTGCAGCCCGCGGGCCGCCAGCAGCTCGTGGATTGGATGCTCGGCAATCAGACGTCGAGCATGCGCGCGGGCTTGCCCGCGGGGTATACCAGCGCGGACAAGACGGGCAGCGGCGACTACGGGACAACGAACGATGTCGGTGTCGTCTACGGTCCGGCCGGGCAGCGGATGCTGCTGGCATTCATGACGCGGTCAGCGGTCGACGATCCGGACGCGGCCAGCCTGCGCCCGCTGATCGGCGAACTGGCCACGCTGGTGATGGCGGAGCTGGACGGGCGCTAGACCAGCCGCAGCGAATTGTCGCGTTGCAGCACAAAGAAATACGGCGCCTTGATGCCGCGGAGGTCCATCGCACCGATGACTGCCTCTGATCCCGCGGTGTCGTCGGCCAAGCGGAACACGTCGTTGATCGGTAACTGGTCGTAGATCATGGTTGCGGTGTCCACGCCGCGGTAGCGGGTTGTGCGCAGGCGTGCCTTCGGTCCGCGAGCCTTCAGGGCGGGCCTGAGTGCGGCGATGGTGCCCGAGAAGTTCTGATTCTTCAGCGCAGGGATCTTGGTGGCCACACCCAGCCCGGCGAATGCGAGTAGAGGGTTCAGGGCCCACAAGCCTGCGCCGTCGTTGGTGGGGAACAGCAGCGGATCCACCGATTCGCTGTTGCGGAAGTGCTTACCCCACCAGCCGCTGGCGGCGAGCATGCCGTCGAGCGGGTGATCGGTGGGGAGTTCGGCGCCGTGCCATGTGCCAAGCATGGACTCGGGCTCGACGGGCGGGCAGGAATCGAACAGCTCAAGGGCGTCGGCCGTGGTGGTGGGGACGTTGGGGAGGACGTCGGTGAGCGCAAGCATGCCCGCAAGTTTACTTGACACCTGTCAAGTCACAACACTGTGGGGCATGCGCTCCGACGAACCTTGTCCCTGCGGCACCGGCCATCGGTTCGGCGTGTGCTGTCTGCCGCTGCTCGTCGGAGAACGCCAAGCCGAGACCGCTGAGGTGCTCATGCGCTCGCGCTACAGCGCGTATGTCGTCGGTGACTCTGAATACCTGTGGCGGACATGGCATCCGCGGACACGCCCCGCCGACGTCGCGGAGTTCACGGTCACGTGGACGCGCCTGGAGGTCGTCCATTGCGTGGACGGTCGACGTGGGGACGATTCAGGCGAGGTCGAATTTCGCGCCCACCACAGGGCGGGCGTGCTGCACGAACGGTCCAGGTTCGCCGTGCGTGGCGGACGCTGGTTTTACGTCGACGGCGACCTGCTCGACTGAGTCCTCATCGCCCGGTCGGCGTCGTCGACACCGACCGGGCGAAAGAGGAAGGTTGTCAGGCCAGAAGGTCGGCCGGGTCCGTGTAGGGCAAGCCCAGATCGGTGGCCACCTGCTCGGACAGCAGTGCGCCTTCGTGTGTCGAAAGCCCCTTCGACAGTGCGGCATCGGCGCGGCAGGCGTCCTGCCAGCCCTTGCCCGCCAGCTTCAGCACGTAGGGCAGCGTGGCGTTGGTCAGCGCGTAGGTCGAGGTGCGGGGCACCGCGCCCGGCATGTTCGCGACGCAGTAGAACACGGTGTCGTGCACCGCGAACGTCGGGTCGTCGTGCGTAGTCGGGCGGGAATCTTCGAAGCAACCGCCCTGGTCGATCGCGATGTCGACGAGCACGGCTCCCGACTTCATGGCTGCCACAGTCGAATTGGTGACCAGCTTGGGCGCCTTCGCGCCCGGCACCAGTACCGCACCGATGACGAGGTCGGCGCCCTTGACGGCATCCTCGAGGTCGAGCATCGACGAGTAGCGCGTCTCGATGCTTCCGTTGAACTCGTTGTCGATCTTGCGCAGCGTGTTGATGTTGACGTCGAAGACGTTGACGTGTGCGCCCATGCCCTTGGCGATGCGCGCGGCGTTGTAGCCGGCGACGCCGCCGCCGATGACGACGACCTCGGCGGGGGCGACTCCGGGGACACCTCCCATGAGGACGCCGCGGCCACCGTGGCTACGCATCAGGTGATATGCGCCGACCTGAGCGGAGAGCCTGCCGGCCACCTCGCTCATCGGGGCCAGCAGCGGGAGGGCGCCGTCGGCGGTCTGCACCGTCTCGTAGGCGATCGACGTGGTGCCCGACGCCATGAGAGCGTCGGTGCACGGCTTGGACGCGGCCAGGTGAAGGTAGGTGAAGAGCGTCTGGCCTTTGCGCATCTTCGTGTACTCGGGCTCGATCGGCTCCTTGACCTTGAGCAGCAGCTCGGCCTCGGCCCACACTTCGTCGGCCCCGTTGACCATCTGGGCGCCGGCACGCTTGAAGTCGGCGTCCGAGATGGCGGAGCCGTCGCCCGCGCCGGCCTGGATGAGCACTTCGTGCCCTCGCTGCACCAGCTCGGCGACACCGGATGGGGTGATCGCGACTCGGAATTCGTTGTTCTTGATCTCGGTCGGGATACCGACGCGCATGATCACTCCTCGTTAGGCATTTGGTTCTCACAATTGTGAAGAAACATCGAAATGAAGGCAATAACCATGAGGATAATTCCGTAGAGTGCACATATGAAAGAAGAATCATCGGAATATGGCGAGGCTCGGACGGCTCGTCCGAAGGATGTTCGGAGCGTCGCGATCGATGACGTCGACCGGCGCATTCTCACTGCCCTGCATGCTGATGCGCGTATGTCGAACAGTGCGCTCGCCGATCTGATCGGGATCGCACCCTCGACGTGTCACGGCCGCGTGCGGCGCCTGCAGGAGGTCGGTGTGATCCGGGGCTTTTACGCCGACATCGATCCGGCGGCGATCGGGCTGACACTGCAGGCGATGATCTCGGTCAGCCTGCAGGCCAACTCGCGCGGCAAAATTCGGAGCTTCATCCAGACGATCCGGCGCAAGCCCCAGGTGATGGATGTCTATTTTCTGGCCGGCGCCGACGACTTCATCCTGCATGTCGCGGCTCGCGACACCGACGATCTGCGCGCGTTCGTCGTCGACAACCTCAACGCCGATGCCGACGTGGCGGGGACGCAGACGTCACTGATCTTCGAGCACCTGCGCGGTGCCTCGCCGCTGTGATCAGGCCGGCGTCAACGTGACGTTGTGGAGAGCGACGGCTACGTCGCTCGGCAGGATGTCCACGAAGGTGGGAGCGTTGCGCTGCGCGGGTCCCGTCGCGATGATGTTGGCAGGGAACGTGGGAGCGCAGGGAAAATTGTTGCAGCGGAACCAGATTCCCGGTGGGCTCTGGTAGGGCTGCATGCTGGGGGACTGGTCGACGCGGTAGCGGCCGGGAGGGATGTAGGTGGTCGCCCACCCGTCCCGAGGCTGGGTCGTCACCCCGAAAACGCCGTTGCTGCCATACGGCACAGCCTGTGCGGTCGGCGCGGTGAGTGCTACGCCCACAAGTGCGGACGCGGCCGTAGCGGCGAGCGTCAACGTTCGCCGATTCATGCAGCCCATCCCTTGAGGCTAGACGGCGCTACGGCTCGTCGTCCTGGTCTTCGGGGAGTAGGTAGCGTTCGGGGTGGTGGTAGCCGTTGGTGCGGTGTTGGCCGGTGTCGAGGTCGGGTGGGGGCAGCCATTCGGTCTGGCCTTTGGTGTTCTTGCGGGTGCGCCAGTCGGTGTTGTCGAGCATGCGGTGGTCGGCTCCGCAGGCCAGGGTGAAGTCATCGACATTGGACTGGCCGCCGTTCTTCCAGTCTGTGACGGCGTGGTGCAGCTGACACCAGTAGCCCGGCGCCGCGCAGCCCGGCCGGGTACAGCCGCGGTCGCGGGCGTGGGCCACGATCCGCTGCGCTGGGTTGGCCAGTCGTTTGGTGCGACCCAGATACAGACTCTCGCTGGTGTGCTTGTCATACACGTACAGGTAGTGAAAAGCGTTGGTGGCCAGCCGGATCAGATCCCGCATCGGCAACAAGGTGCCGCCGCCGGTGACCGCGACGCCGGCACCTTTCTCGAGGTCTTGCAGTGTCGTGGAGACGATGACGGTGACTGGCAGGCCGTTGTGGGTGCCCAGCTGACCGGATTCCAGCGCTCGGAAGGTCATCGCTTCGAGGGCGTCGTGGTTGCGCTGCGCCTGGGTGCGCGGATCCGAGCTGCGCGCCTCGGGGCGCGGATCGTGATCAGCGACCGCCGCGTCGGCATCGACGGTCTCATTGTCAGACGACACGGCCTCGACCGGCTCGTCAGCGACCGCGGGCCCGCCTGCGGCTGCCTCAGCGGTCGACACGGCTTCGGCGGGCTCGTTGAGTTCGTAGTCGGGGATGTTGTGTCCGGGGGCGGCGTCTTTGGCCCACACCGCCTCCACAGCGGCACGGAACGTCGCCGTCACCCAGCCGCTGAGAAAGCTGGAACCATCGGCTTGTTGACGCCCGAACCTGAGCCCGCGTGTGCGTTTACGGTCCTTCTCGGAGGGCTGCGGCCCATCCTGGTCGATCTTGATCAGCAGATACCGCGCCGCGGCCGCCAGATTCTCTGGATCCAGCCCCCCACCCTGACGCGCCAACTCCGCATCGGCCTGGGCCCGCGTGCCGGCGTCCACCCAGGTGGGCAGCGCCTTGTGAAACTTCGCGATCACGCTCACGTGCTCTTCGTCGAGGAGCCCGTCGGCTTGGGCGGTGGCGGTCGCCTCCCACAGCGGCGCCAACGGCTCACCACTGAGCGAGCGGCGCGGCCCCAGCGTTTTGGCCCGCACCAATCGCCGCGCCGCCTCACGACCCGAGACCCGCAGCGCCGTGGTGAGCACCTTCTTCCACGTCGCTTCGCCCAGCCGGTGCGGCTCAGTCTCTGCCAGCAGCCGCGCCAGCACTTTGTGTTCAAGAGTCGGAACCGACCGCGTCACTGTCGCCAATTCGGCGAGCAGCCCGATCAGCTCCCGGTGCGACAACTCGTCACACGCCTTCGAGAGAACGGCGATCTGCTCACTCATCACCGCCACCGCGTCCGACACCACCTCCATACATCGAACACTAGTTCGATGATCCGACAAGAATGCGCCCGAATGTGACGAGAGAAACTCAAGTGACAGAAGAAAATTCAGAGGTCGGCGCGTCGGCGGTTGCAGGAGGCCCGATAAAGTGAGCCCATGCGAGTCGGAGTGCTGGGCGCCAAGGGCAAAGTGGGGGCGACGATGGTTGCCGGCGTCGAGAATGCCGATGACCTGACCTTCACCGCGGGAGTCGACGCCGGCGATTCACTGTCCGCTCTCGTGGACAGTGACACCGAGGCCGTCATCGACTTCACCCACCCCAGCGTCGTCATGGACAATCTGAAGTTCTTGATCGACAACGGAATTCATGCTGTTGTCGGGACCACGGGCTTCACCGACGAGCGGCTCGATCAGGTCAGGGAATGGCTTTCGGCCAAGCCGGATGTCTCGGTGCTCATCGCCCCGAACTTCGCGATCGGCGCCGTGCTGTCGATGCACTTCGCGCAGCAGGCCGCCAAGTACTTCGAGTCCGTCGAGGTGATCGAGCTGCATCACCCGCAAAAGGCCGATGCTCCGTCGGGTACTGCGGCACGCACCGCGCGGCTCATTGCGGAGGCGCGAAAAGGCATGCCGCCCAACCCCGATGCGACCACTACCGGACTCGACGGAGCCAGGGGGGCGAACGTCGACGGCATCCCGGTGCATTCGGTGCGCCTCGCCGGCCTCGTCGCACATCAGGAGGTTCTTTTCGGCACGCTCGGCGAGACGCTGACGATCCGTCACGACAGCATTGATCGCACCTCCTTCGTCCCCGGCGTCCTGCTCGCTGTGCGCAAGATCCGCGAAGTCCCCGGCCTCACGGTCGGTCTCGAGCCCCTTCTCGATCTGACATGAGCGACGGAGCGCGCGCACTTCGCATCCAGCTGCTCATCGGCTTCATGTGTGTCGCGCTCATCGTCTATTTCGTGTTGCTGGGACGCGCGGCCTTTGTCCTCATCGGTTCCGGCGAGGTCGCCCCGATCGGTCTCGGCTTGGCGATTCTCATCCTGCCCGGCATCGGCGTCTGGGTCCTTGTCGCGACGCTGCGCGCGGGTCTGGCGCACCAACGCCTGGCCCTCAAGGCCCGGGAGCGTGGCATGGAGCTCGACGTCAGCGACCTTCCGCGACGGGCATCCGGGCGCATCGAACGCGATGCCGCCGACGCGCTGTTCCACACGGTGCGCGACGAACTCGAGGCCGATCCCGACAACTGGCTGCGCTGGTATCGACTGGCCCGCGCCTACGACTATGCCGGCGACCGTTCGCGCGCCCGAGAGACGATGAAAAAGGCTGTACAGATGGAGGAATCGGCGCGATGAGCAAGACGCTGCTGATCGTCCACCACACCCCGTCCCCGCACTGTCACGAGATGTTCGAGGCGGTCGTCTCCGGTGCGACCGATCCCGACATCGACGGCGTCGACGTTCTCCGGCGACCGGCGCTGACCGTTTCACCGGCGGAGCTGCTGGCGGCCGACGGTTACGTTCTTGGCACACCGGCCAATCTCGGATACATCAGCGGCGCAATGAAACACGCGTTCGACTGCGCGTACTACCAGCTGCTCGACGCCACTCGGGGTAGGCCTTTCGGCGTCTACGTCCATGGCAACGAAGGAACCGAAGGCGCTGAGCGAGCCCTCGCCGGAATCACGGGCGGCCTGGGCTGGGAGCAGGCCGCCGAGACGGTGACGGTGTCGGGAAAGCCCACGAAAGACGACCTCGAGGCCTGCTGGAATCTCGGGGCGACGGTCGCGGCTGGGCTGATGACCTGACCGGGTAGGCGGTTTCCGCGGTTCCCTGCGTGTCTGTAGGGAACTATTGGAGCTCGCAATTGCGGGTGCCGAGGTCGAGATGGTCGTCGGCGACGTCTCGCTGGAGCAGGACGCCCGCCGCATGACCGCGGCCGTCTCCGAACATTTCGACGGGCGCGGAATGTTTCTGACGTGCAAGTTCGCCGTCGAAGCGATGGTGGCCCGCGCCTCAGCTCGTGGAACGATGACGACGGGCACGCATCGCCGCCCGCAGGCCCGTCACCGGATGACTGAGAAGGGTCACCATCTTTCCGGGAACGGAATTGGGTTCGCGACCGACGCCGAGTTGGACGAACAGTGTCAACCGGTCGAAGTACACGCGCTCGCAGATCAGATCAGCACCGTCGAACTCGAATACGGTGACGATCGGCAGGTTCAGGCGCCGACCGGTGGGCGGCAGTCCGCGAAACGGCCCCCGGTGCGTCCCGCGCACCACCGTCTCGAAAATCACCCGGTTTCCTTGGTGGCCGAAAGAGTCGGGTGCGATGTCGAAATGCATGTCCGGAAACGCGGTGAACAGCTCACGATATGAATCGGCGACTGCGGCCCGCCCGTCCGCCACGTCGTCGCCGGGCATCTCGGTGCGCTCGAAACCCGGTCTGAAAGTGGCAAGAGTCGCGGCGATGTCGTGCCGATTCTCCGCGTTGAGGTGCGCAAGTACCGTCACTCCGCGCAGCTCGCGCAGAGGTATGTCCATTCTTGATGATCTGGTCACGAATAATCCCCCCGCGATGCCAAGCCAACTTTGAGAGGCTGACGTCGTTGACCAAAGCGTAGATTACGAGCGCCGAAAACGGAGCCGACTGCGTACTTTCGGGGGAAAAGATGGGCACCACATTGCCGAGGGGATGCCTTTTTCGCTTTCACGGAAATCTGTATCGGCGATGAGATCGCGCATGGCGCTGACGTTTTCACCATCCATGGTGGTAATACGGTGTGGGTGCGTACCCATCCCGACGCCTGCTTGATCGAGCAAATATTCGGGACGAAGTAGCTGACGAAGGAGTCGTGATGCCCGGTATCGCCGAACTCGCCCTTGCCGGTGCGCCGATCGCGGGAGGCGCACTGCTCGGCATCGCGGCGGGAAACCTCAGGCCTCCCGATGTGCGCGGCATGTTCGCCAAAGACATGGATCTGCTGGATCGACTCCCCGAGGATCAGGTCGAGCGCCGCGCCGAGCTGCAGCGGGTGATCGATCTGCGCATCGATTCATTGATTGCCGCTGTCGACAAGAACCGGGAGATGCGCGAACTCGCGGCGTCATATCAGGGAAACTGGCGCGACATCGTGGTCTTCATCTGCGCGATCCTGTTCACCATCATCTGGTGGAACGTAGAACACAGTCGGGCCAACTGGCTGCTGATGTTCATCGTGCTCATCGTGCTCAGCATCCTCGCCGGTGTCTACGCTGCGCGGGGAATCCTGCGAGGCGTAGCCGCCGTCTTGCATGCGCGTCGCCGCACCACACCCTGAAGCGTTGCGGCGTAAAGACTTTCAGCGAAGGTGTGCGCCGAAGAACGACTCCGTGGCCTCCCAGTGCCGTGCCGCTGCTGCTTCGTCGTACGGCCCGTTGTCGGGCACGGCGAAACCGTGTTCTGCCGGGTACCACTCGATGGTGTGCTCGACGCCGGCCGCGGTGAGCGCCTTCTCGAGGGTCTCGCCGTTCTCGGTGGTGAACGACCGGTCGTTGCGGGCAGCGCCGACATAGACGGCCGCCCGGATCTTGTCGGCCAGCAGGTGGGGGCTCCCCGGGTCGTCGGAGGCCAGTCCGCCGCCGTGGAACGACATCGCCGCCGCGACACGCTCCGGGACCCGACCCGCCACCACCAGCGAGGTGCGCCCGCCCATGCAGTATCCCGTCGTTCCGAACGTCTCTCCGGTGACCTCGGTCCGGCTGGACAGGTAGTCGAAGAACGCCGTCGCATCCGAGGCCATGCGTTCAGGGGTGACGTCGGACATCATCCGGAACAGGCGCTTGCGTTCGGCGTCGTCGGAGAACACGGTCGCCATCGTGAACGGCTCCCAGTCGCCCTCGCGGTAGTACACGTCGGGTACCAGCACCGCATAGCCATAGGCGGCGAGTTGGTCGGCCATCGCGCGCACGGTGGTCCGCGCACCGCCGGCGTCGGGGTACATGACGATGCCCGGCCAGGGGCCCTCGCCATCGGGGGTGTGCAGGCTGACGGGGCAGGAACCGTCGGGGGTCGTCACGGTGTCGGTGATCCTCGGCATGGGATCCGTTCTACTCCGCATCGCTGGACGTAAGCTAAGCGCGTGCCGATCGCCACCCCGTACGAGGATCTGCTCCGTCTCGTGCTCGACACCGGGGTCCCCAAATCGGATCGCACCGGCACGGGCACCCGGAGTGTGTTCGGCCATCAGCTGCGGTACGACCTGAACGCCGGTTTCCCGCTCATCACCACCAAGAAGGTGCACACTAAGTCCATCATCTACGAGCTGCTGTGGTTCCTGCGCGGCGACTCCAATGTGCGGTGGCTGCAGGAGCACGGTGTCACGATCTGGGATGAATGGGCCTCTCCGACAGGCGATCTCGGACCCGTCTACGGCGTGCAGTGGCGGTCGTGGCCGACGCCGTCCGGTGAGCACATCGACCAGATCAGCGCGGCGCTGGAGTTGCTGCGCACCGATCCAGACAGCCGGCGCAACATCGTCTCGGCATGGAACGTCGGCGAGATCCCGCAGATGGCGCTGCCGCCGTGCCATGCGTTTTTCCAGTTCTACGTCGCGGGGGGTCGCCTCAGCTGCCAGCTGTACCAGCGCAGCGCCGACCTCTTTCTCGGTGTTCCGTTCAACATCGCGAGCTACGCGCTGCTCACCCACATGATGGCCGCCCAGGCGGGTCTCGGCGTGGGGGAGTTCATCTGGACCGGCGGCGACTGCCACATCTACGACAACCATGTCGAGCAGGTCACCGAACAACTGTCCCGCGAACCGCGGCCCTATCCGGAACTTGTTCTGGGTCAACGTGATTCGATCTTCGACTACACCTATGAGGACATCGTCATCAAGAACTACGAACCGTACCCGGCCATCAAGGCCCCGGTGGCAGTGTGACGGAACTTTCCCTGATCTGGGCGCAGTCCAGCTCCGGCGTGATCGGGCGCGACAACGGCATCCCGTGGCACGTGCCCGAGGACATGGCCCGCTTCAAGGAACTCACGATGGGCCACACCGTGATCATGGGCAGGCAGACGTGGGAATCTTTGCCCGCGAAATTCCGCCCGCTGCCGGGACGCAGAAATGTCGTACTCACCCGGCAGGCTGATTACATGGCAGACGGAGCGGAGGTGGTCACGTCCCTTGAGGACGCGCCACTGGACGACGCGTGGGTGATCGGCGGCTCGCAGGTCTACGGGCTGGCCCTACCGCTGGCGACACGGTGTGAGGTCACCGAGATCGACCTCGACCTGCACAGGCAGGACGAGGACGCACTGGCACCGCTTCTCGACGAGGCGTGGGTGGGCACCGAGGGGGACTGGCACGACAGCTCCTCGGGGCTGCGGTACAAGTTCTACAGCTACCTGAGGAAATGAGGCTCACCGCTGCGCAGGCGCGGCGGGTCGCGGTCTCGGCGCAGGGCTTCCACGAAGCGAAATCGGCGGGCGTCGTCACGCGTGCGCATCTGAAACGGCTGATCGCCCGCCTGCAGGTGCTGCAGCTCGACTCGGTGTCGGTGTCGGTCCGCGCCCATTACGCACCCGTCTTCAGCCGGCTCGGCGCCTACGACCGAGACCTCGTCGACCGCGCCGCGTGGAGCCACTCGAAGAAGTCACCGCGGCTGCTCGTCGAATATTGGGCCCACGAGGCGGCGCTGATGGCCGTGGACGACTGGCCACTGCTGCGATGGCGGATGCGGGAGTACCAGCATGGCCGGTGGGGCGTCGAGATCGTCAAGAAGAACGCCAAGCTCGCCGAAGACATCGTCGCCGCGATCGGCCACCTCGGTCCGTCCACGGCGGGCCAGATCGAGGCCTATCTGGAGTCGGAGCCGCGGGGACGCAAGGGTCCCTGGTGGGATCGCAGCGACACCAAGTGGGTCGCCGAGGCGCTGTGGTCGGCGGGCGTGCTCACCACGGCCACGCGGGTCGGGTTCGCCCGGCACTACGACCTGACCGAACGGGTGCTGCCCGCCGAGGTGATCGAGCGCCAGGTCGACGAGGCCGATGCCGTCCGCGAGCTCACGCTTCGCGCCGCGACGGCACTCGGCGTCGCCACCGAGGCTGATCTGCGCGACTACTTCCGGCTGAGCGCGCGGCAGGTCAAACCGGCCATCGCCGACCTGATCGCCGAAGGGGAGATCGAACAGGTCGACGTCGACGGCTGGTCGGCGCCCGCATACCTGCGCGCGGGCCAGATCGTGCCGCGCCGAGACCGCGGCACCGCGCTGCTGTGCCCGTTCGACCCGCTGATCTTCTTCAGGCCGCGCGTCGAGCGGCTGTTCGGCGGCTTCCATTACCGCATCGAGATCTACACACCGCAGCCCAAGCGCCAGTTCGGCTATTACGTCTGGCCATTTCTGCTCGACGGCGACCTGGTCGGCCGAGTTGACCTCAAAGCCGACCGGGCCGCCGGGGCGCTCAACGTCGTGGGTGCTTTCACCGAGAAGGGACGGGACCGCAAGCACATCGCCGGCGAACTCGCCGTCCAGCTGCAGGCAATGGCGCAATGGCTCGGGCTGTCGGATGTCGTGGTGGGCGAGCGAGGCGATTTGGTCACCCAGCTGCGCTCCGCCTTGGTTAGGTGAGCGCATGGACGTACTGCGCACCCCCGACGAGTGCTTCGCCGACCTCCCGGATTTCCCGTTCACACCCCACTACGTCGAGGTCGACGGCCTCCGCATGCACTACCTCGACGAAGGGCCCGCCGACGCGCCGGTCGTGCTGCTGCTGCACGGCGAGCCGTCCTGGAGCTACCTGTACCGCTGGATGATCCCGGTGCTGGTCGACGCCGGTCTGCGTGCCGTCGCGATCGACCTCGTCGGGTTCGGCCGCAGCGACAAGCCGACCCACCGCGAGGACTACACGTATCAGGCCCACGTCGACTGGACGTGGGCGGCGATCGAGGCGATCGGGCTGACCGGCATCACGCTGGTGTGCCAGGACTGGGGCGGCCTCATCGGCCTGCGGCTCGTCGGCGAACATCCCGACCGTTTCGCACGCGTGGTCGCCGCCAACACCACCCTCCCGACCGGGGATCAGCATCCCGGTGAGGCCTTCCTGGCGTGGCAGCGATTCAGCCAGGAGACCCCCGACTTCGCCGTCGGCAACATCGTCAACGGCGGGTGCGTCTCCACGCTGCCCGCCGACGTGATCGCCGCCTACGACGCGCCGTTTCCCGACGACTCCTACAAGGCAGGCGCACGGCAGTTCCCGACGCTGGTGCCGACCAGCCCCGACGATCCCGCGGCACCGGCGAACAGGGCGGCCTGGGAAGGGCTGCGGCGGTTCGACAAGCCGTTCCTGTGCGCCTTCTCCGATTCCGACCCGATCACCCGAGGTGCGGATGCGGCCCTGCGCAAGTTCATTCCCGGCGCGCAGGGGCAACCCGAGGTGACCATCGCCGGCGGTGGGCACTTTCTCCAGGAGGACAAGGGCCGTGAACTCGCGGCCGTCGTCGTCGACTTCATCAACGCCAACCCGGCGTGACGTTCCTGCCATCTGGGTGCAGACTGCAATCTTGACGCGGTGACATATCGCGTCACCGGATTGCGAGAATGTGGCGTGCTTGGTTGGTGGTGGCAGCAGACGGACCAGTTCGACTGGTTCAGCTCCTATCTGCGTGACCGTGACCTGCAGAAGTTGTGGCGCGTGGCCACCGGGGTCTTCACGCTGCTTCTCGGCGCCGTTCCCGTCATGATGGTTGCCAGCCCTGCGGGGCCTCGCGGGCCGGAGGCAATCGGTGCCGCGATCGCTGCCTCGCTGTTGGCGTTCGCCGCCGCGATGCTGTGGCTCCTTCGCTGGCCGACCCGCCGTCAGTCCTTGACATATATCGCCGTCTGCGGAGCGTGCATCGCGACGGGCTGCCTTGTCGTCCCCGACCCGTACGGCGGACTGATGGGCGCCACGATGTTCGCGGCGATCGGCGGGTTCATCGCGTACTTCCACGCCATCGCGCACGTGATGGCCAACTTTCTGCTGGCAGTTGTCATCGCGGGGATCACCGCCACGAGGTGGTTTGTCCAGACCGGCGACGGTTGGATGGTGGTCGCTTCGCTTCTGTTGGTGCTCGGTTTGAACATCGGTGTGCCGTTCGGAATCCACACGCTCGTGCACTCTTTGCACACGGATCTGCGCAATTCTGATCGGGACCCGCTCACCGGTCTTCTCAACCGACGGTCGTTCTACAACACCGTGCACGAACACGTAGTGGCCAAGCAGGAAGTGAACGTCGCCGTCAACGTGACGATGGTGGATCTGGACAAGTTCAAGCGTCTCAACGACAGCCAGGGCCACGCGGTGGGTGACGCGGCACTCGCCGGTGTCGCGACGGTGCTTGCAGAGTGCAGTGGGCCGGGCGCGGTGCTCGGCCGGCTCGGCGGCGAAGAGTTCGTCGTCGCCGACCTTGGCGCCGCGTCCCGGCACGTGTTCATTGCCGAACGCATCCGCGCGGGTATCGCGTCACTGCCCTTCGGGATCACCGGCAGCGTGGGAGTGTGCAGTGCGACCATCCCGGCCGGCATCGAGGTCGAGCACCCCGAATTCCTCGAGCGGCTGATCCACGTCGCCGACGCCGCAATGTATCTGGCGAAGCGTTCCGGCGGCGACCGCGTCGAGCACCGCTACCTTGACGGCGATCCGCGGTGAGTTCTGCAGCCGAACCGCCGGGCAGGTACACGTTAGGCTCGGCCGGTGGCCGAGATTGCGCCGCTGCGCGTGCAGCTGATCGCCAAGACGGAGTTCTCGGCGCCCCCGGACGTGCCGTGGAGCACTGACGCAGACGGTGGCGCCGCGCTGGTCGAGTTCGCTGGACGCGCCTGTTACCAGAGCTGGTCGAAACCCAATCCGCGCACCGCGACCAATGCCACATACCTGCGGCACATCATCGACGTGGGTCACTTTTCCGTGCTGGAGCACGCCTCGGTGTCCTTCTACATCAGCGGTGTGTCCAGGTCCTGCACTCACGAAGTGATCCGGCATCGGCACTTCTCGTACTCGCAGCTGTCCCAGCGCTACGTTCCGGAAGACGATTCGCAGGTCGTCGTGCCTCCGGGCATCGAGGACGACCCCGAACTGTTGAACGATTTCCTCGACGCCGCCGACGCCAGCCGCGCCGCGTACATCGAACTGCTTACCCGGCTGGAAGCGAAGCTGGCCGACTCGGCCAATGCGACGCTGCGGCGTAAGCAGGCCCGCCAGGCCGCGCGCGCCGTCTTGCCCAACGCCACCGAGACGCGGATCGTGGTCACCGGCAACTACCGGGCCTGGCGGCACTTCATCGCGATGCGAGCCAGCGAACACGCCGACGTCGAGATCCGGCGCCTGGCAATCGAATGCCTACGCCAACTGATCGATGTCGCGCCCCAGGTGTTCTCCGACTTCGAGATTATCGCGCTGGCCGACGGGACCGAGGTCGCGACCAGCCCGCTGGCAACCGAGGTCTGAGCCGGAAAGGCATTCGTGGCTCGCAAAGGCGACCAGGTAATCTTGGTGCCCGTGAGTACCGGCGGATTCGACGCGCAGGCCCGGTTGGGCACCCTGTTGACCGCAATGGCGACTCCGTTCAAGCGCGACGGCTCGCTCGATACCGAGACCGCGGCCCGGCTGGCCGTCCGCCTGGTCGACTCCGGATGCGACGGCCTGGTGGTTTCCGGCACCACCGGCGAATCACCGACCACCACCGATGACGAGAAGATCCGGCTGCTGCGGGTCGTCCTGGAAGCGGTCGGGGACCGGGCGAGGATCATCGCCGGGGCGGGCACCTACGACACCGCCCACAGTGCCCACCTGGCAAAGGCCTGTGCCGCCGAAGGCGCGCACGGCCTGCTGGTCGTCACCCCGTATTACTCACGGCCGCCGCAGGCTGGGCTTGTCGCGCATTTCACCACCGTGGCCGACGCGACCGACCTCCCCGTCGTCCTCTACGACATCCCGCCGCGCTCGGTGGTGCCGATCGAATGGGACACGATCCGCACCCTCGCCGAACACCCCAACATCGTCGCGATCAAAGACGCCAAGGGTGACCTGCACGGCGGGGGACAGATCATCGCCGAGACCGGCCTGGCGTACTACTCGGGTGACGACGCACTCAACCTTCCGTGGCTGGCGATGGGCGCTGTCGGGTTCATCAGCGTGTGGGGACATCTCGCGGCCGGTGCGCTGCGAGACATGTTGACGGCGTTTGCTTCTGGTGACGTCGCTACTGCACGCAAGATCAATGTGACGCTGGGACCCTTGAGCGCCGCCCAGTCCCGGTTGGGCGGCGTCACGCTCTCCAAGGAGGGCCTGCGGCTGCAGGGATTCGAGGCGGGCAACCCTCGTCTGCCGCAGATCCCCGCCACCGACGAGCAGATCGAGGCGCTGGCCGCCGACATGCGCGCCGCCGCGGTGCTGAGGTAGTGGTCCGCCAGTGGATTTGACGCACACTCCACCGGGACCGCTGGCCCCGGGCGGCCTGCGGATCACCGCACTGGGCGGCATCGGCGAAATCGGCCGCAACATGACGGTTTTCGAGCATCTGGGCCGGCTGCTCATCGTGGACTGCGGGGTGCTGTTCCCGACCCACGACGAGCCAGGCGTCGACCTCATCCTGCCGGACCTGCGCCACGTCCAGGGCCGTCTCGACGACGTCGAGGCGCTCGTCGTCACCCACGCGCACGAAGACCACATCGGTGCGATCCCGTTCCTGCTCAAGCAGCGTGCGGATCTTCCGATCGTCGGTTCGAAGTTCACGCTCGCCCTGGTCGCCGAGAAGTGCCGCGAACATCGGCTCAGCCCGAAGTTCGTCGAGGTGGCCGAGGGACAAAAGACCACCCACGGCGTCTTCGAATGCCAGTACTTCGCGGTCAACCACTCCATCCCCGGCTGCCTCGCGATCGGCATCCACACCGGCGCGGGCACGGTGCTGCACACCGGCGACATCAAGCTCGACCAGCTGCCTCCCGACGGCAGGCCCACCGATCTGCCCGGAATGTCACGCCTCGGAGATGCCGGTGTCGACCTGTTCCTCTGCGATTCGACGAACTCCGAGATCCCGGGCGTCGGACCGTCGGAGAGCGAGGTGGGCCCGGCGCTGCACCGGTTGATGCGCGGTGCCGACGGCCGGGTCATCGTGGCCTGCTTCGCATCGAATGTCGATCGCGTGCAGTCGATCATCGACGCCGCGGTCGCGCTCGGCCGGCGGGTTTCGTTCGTCGGGCGATCGATGGTGCGCAACATGGGCATCGCCCGTGAATTGGGCTATCTGAACGTCGCTGACGAGGATGTGCTCGACATCGCGGCCGCGGAGATGATGCCTGCCGATCAGGTCGTGCTCATCACCACGGGTACGCAGGGCGAGCCGATGGCAGCGCTGTCCCGGATGTCGCGGGGCGAGCATCGCAGCATCACGCTGACAGCAGGCGATCTGATCATCCTGTCGTCCTCGCTGATCCCGGGCAACGAAGAGGCGGTGTACGGGGTCATCGACTCGCTGGCCAAGATCGGTGCCCGGGTGGTCACCAATCAACAAGCGCGAGTACATGTCTCGGGACACGCGTACGCCGGCGAGCTGCTGTTCCTCTACAACGGGGTGCGGCCACGCAACGTGATGCCCGTGCACGGGACGTGGCGCATGCTGCGGGCCAACGCCGCGCTGGCCGCCAGGACCGGTGTGCCGGAAGACAACATCGTCCTCGCCGAGAACGGGGTCAGCGTCGACCTGGTGGCTGGACGTGTCGGCATCGCCGGTGCGGTTCCGGTCGGCAAGATGTTCGTCGATGGGCTGATCACCGGCGACGTCGGGGACGCGACGTTGGGGGAGCGGTTGATCCTGTCCTCGGGTTTCGTCGCTGTCACCGTGGTCGTCCGGCGTGGCACGGGAAAACCCGCCGGGCCTGCGCACCTGCATTCGCGTGGCTTCTCCGAAGACCCCAAGGCGCTTGAGCCTGTCGCCCGCAAGGTGGAGCAGGAACTGGAACACCTCGCATCGCAGAACGTCACCGATCCGACTCGTATCGCGCAGGGCGTGCGGCGCACCGTCGGCAAATGGGTGGGAGAGACCTACCGCCGGCAGCCGATGATCGTTCCGACGGTCATCGAGATCTGAACGACTGCCGTCTGCGGAAGCAATCGGCGCGCCGCGCTATCACGGTTACCCCTCGTGAACCATGGCGCGGCGGCCGCGGAGCACAAATTTAATCTCGTTGCTCCTCAATTATTATGCACAGCGTAAAGGCTTTGGCAATACGCGCGTACCAGAGAACTTCACGATCAAATATCGCTCTGCGTAAATTTGCCTCAGGTTGTTTCAGTGAAACCAAGAATTCGGTCAAGATCGGACATTCGCGCAGGTAGTTGATCTTCAAAAGAAAACCAGAGCATAGAAGAAAGGGATTGCTATTGAGTTACGCTACGACTCGTTTCATTTGATCGTTCGCACTGGCCAAAGCGCGTAGATCAATCAATATTTACATTGATGGTCAATTTGCTGACTGCTAGATGGCTTCCAGTCGATAGCCCACGCCGCGCAGGGTGACGAAGCGGTGGGTGCCCAGCTTGCGCCGCAGATAACGGACGTAGACGTCGACCACGTTGGACCCCGGTTCGTAGTCGT
The DNA here is from genome assembly GCF_002101705.1 of Mycolicibacterium iranicum. Taxonomy (GTDB): domain Bacteria; phylum Actinomycetota; class Actinomycetes; order Mycobacteriales; family Mycobacteriaceae; genus Mycobacterium; species Mycobacterium iranicum. The sequence continues at coordinate 185,477 of NZ_LQPC01000047.1, forward strand.
AGCCCCAGACCTGGGTCAACAACTGTTCGCGCGACAACACCAGGCCGGGATGGCGCAGGAAGGTTTCGGCCAACGCGAACTCTCGTGCGGACAAATCGACCCAGTAGTCGCCGACGTGAGCCCTGCGGCTGCGTAGATCCAGCCGTAGTCCGCCGTAGGACAGCGAGGCCGTCTCCGCGACCCGTTCCGGAGCGAGCCGCAGCCGTACCCGCGCGAGCAGTTCCTCGAAGCGGAATGGCTTGGGGAGGTAGTCATCCGCGCCTGCCTCGAGCGTGGCCACCGTGTCCGTCACGCTGGTGCGGGCGGTCAGGACCACGACGGGAAGTGTGCTGCCCTCGGCGCGGAGACGCCGAAGGACGGTGAACCCGTCCATCCCGGGAAGTCCGGTGTCGAGAACCATCAGATCGAAGTCGCCACTGCGTGCATAGGCGTAGGTAGACCGCCCGTCCGAGACGATGGTGACCGCGAACCCATTGGCGGACAGTCCTTTTCGTACGAACGACGAGATCCGCGACTCGTCCTCGGCGATCAGGATGGCTGCCATGGCGTCACTTCTGGCATTGGCGGGACGGCCGTGATGGACACCGTGGACGTCGAACCGCATTCCAGCGCCGGAACGAGCATCGCGTAACCCCCCGTGTGCGACGGCGGGGCCCGCACGATCGGCATGCCCGGACCCGCGCCGTCGAATTGCGCCCCTATTTGCTCGCCGCGGACGGACCAGCCAGAGATCCTGGCCCGGTTCTCGGGGCTCACGCCCCAACCGGAATTGACGCCCGGACCCTCAGCGAGCCGCCCGACAACTCTAATCCTACGCCCGTTCACCTGTGTGGCCTGGTAGAACGGCGTGCGCAGTCGAAGGGCCCAGCTATCGCCCTGGTGAGGGGTTGCGGATGCGGCACTGCTATTCCGATGGCGGAGGACTGCACCGCGAGATCACGCTCAGCGAGTTTGCGGGCGTTCCGGCGACATCTGTCAGCGGGCGGCCATGACCGTCCATTCGAGTGCCGACGCGGTGAGATCGCGTCCGGTGGGGCGGATGTAGGTGTCGCGGAAGTAGCTCGGCCCGGCCTGCTCGACCTCCCGCCAGCCGTACTCCGCGAGAAGTTCGCCGACGTGTTCGGGAACCAACCCGGATTTCCACACCTCGCGCCGCTTGCGGAACTTCCGGTACACCGACTCGGAGCCGTACAGGTTGGTGCCGTCGATGAAGTCCTGGCGGATATAGGTGAACACCAGCCTGCTGCCAGGGGCGGCGTCGCCGAGCTGTGTGAGGGTGGACCGCACCGCCTCAGGTGTCAGGTACTGCGTGACACCCTCCCAGATGAAAAACGTCCGCGCTTGCCGGTGATAGCCGCGCGCCTCCAGCGTCGGGATGAGCGCGTCGCGCTCGAAGTCGACGGGGACGAGATGCACCGACGGCGGAACCGAACCCAGCGCCCGTTGCAGCACAGCCGCTTTCAGTGTCGAATTGACCTGCTGGTCGACCTCGAAGACCGGCATGTCGCTGTGGCGGGCGATCCGGCAGGCGCGCGTGTCCAAGCCCGCGCCGAGCACGACAACGGTCTCGGTGTCGTTCAGCGGATCCGAGAGGCGTTCGTCGATGAAGCGTTTGCGGCAGGCGATGCTGGCCCACAGGCCGGGCCCCGACCGGTTGATGGCAGACACGGTTGCCCGCCGAAGCGTGTCCGAGCGTGTCGCGCGCACCAGGAAGCGAAATCTGCTGGGCAGGAATGACTCCGCGAGATCATCATCGACCAGGCGACGCGCGGCGGGCTCGTTGTGCTCGATGGCCGCCAGCACCATGGGCCCGAAGGCGGTCTGGGCGGCGGCGTTTCGAGAGGTCATCGTTTATTGATATACCCCGCGTCGACCGGGAGCGTGATCCCGGTGACGTAACGAGCGGCATCGGACACCAGCCAGAACACTGCGTTGGCGATGTCCTCGGGCTCCAGCGTCTGCACGGGCAGCGCGTTGCCCATGTCGGGGCCGCCCTCGCTCTGCTGCGCCATGCCATCCAGCCACGACCGGGTGAACTCGTTGTCGATCATGGGCGTGTTCACGCCGGCCGGGTGCACCGAGTTGACTCGAATGCTGTACTGGGCAAGGAAGTTGGCGTACACCCGCATGATTCCGACAATGCCGTGCTTGGCGGCGGCGTACCCCACGGAGCCTCCCACGGGGGCGCCGAGGCCGACCAGACCCGCGACCGAGCTGATGAGCACGATGGCTCCGCCGTTGCCGAACTTCACCATCGGCTTCATGGCGACGTCGATCGTGTTGTAGACGCCGGTGAGGTTCACGTCGATGACGTCCTGCCATGCGCTGTCGGCGGCCATGGGTGCGATGCCCGCGTTGGCGACCACGATGTCGAGACGGTTGCCGAGCTTCTCGGTCCCGTCCCTGACGGCGGCCTTGACGGCGTCGCGGTCGCGGACGTCGGCCTCATACGTGGCGATGCGCGCGCCCGTGTCCTCGACGAGCTTGACCGTCGCGGCCATGTCCTCGGCGGTGGCCAGCGGGTAGGGGACCGACTCGATCTGGGCGCAGAGATCCAGCGCGATGATGTCGGCGCCCTCCGCGGCGAGTTTGACGGCGTGCGCGCGACCTTGGCCGCGCGCGGCGCCGGTAATCAAAGCGACCTTGCCGGTGAGCTCACCCATGGTCAGCGAACCCCTAAGGACGCAGCTGGCCCTTGGCCGGGTCGCCGGCGACGACCGGCTGCATCACCTTGATGTCGGGAGCGCCGTCGAGGTGATCGCCGACGGTGCCGAAGAGCGTGGCGACCGCGGGCGCGGCGCTGTGCGCCTGCAGTGCGTCGGCGTCGGCCCACTGCTCGACGAACACGAAGGTGCCGTCGGACTCGTGCAGCGAGTAGAGCTGGCAGCCGGGCTCGTCGTGGACCGCTTCGATGGCCTGTGTGCAGGCATTGCGCACCGTGTCGACGGACTCGGGCTTGGCGGTCATGGTGGCGATGACGACGATCGGCATGCGGAACTCCTCGTTGAGCGGTACTGAACAGATGTCACCGTACTGTCTCCTGCCGCGTGTGTCGTCGGTGGGCGAATTGCGGGCCGTAGAGCCGCTACCGGTCCGATGCCCGGCTGACACCAAGCTGTGACCAGTGTGGCGCATGGTGCATCTGAGGTCACAGCGACTAGGCTGGACCCTATGGCGAGTAAGACCGCGGCCCGATCTTCTGCACGTCAGAGCAGGTCAAAGGCCCCAACGCGCGGCGGGAAACGGCCGGCGCGCGCCTCTGCGCCGGGCCGCAAGCCCGCCCGCCGAGGTCCGTCACCTGTCGCGTCGGCGGGCACAGCTGTCGGACGCGGGGTGCGGGCAGGCTGGCTCATGGTGGCCAAGGGCGCCGGAAGCACCGCCCGCTCGGTGGGTCGTGCACGCGAACTGGAGCCCGGACACCGTCGCGACGGCCTTGCCCTGGCCCTGCTCGGTCTGGCCGTCGTCGTGGCCGCGAGTTCCTGGTTCGACGCGGCGCGGCCGGTCGGCGCGTGGATCGACACGGTCGTGCGGGTCGTCATCGGCGCTGCCGTCGTGCTGGTGCCCCTCGTGCTGGCCGCAATCGGCGTCACCCTGATGCGTTCCGAGCCGGATCCCGAAGCCAGGCCCCGACTGATCCTCGGGTTCGCGATGATCGCGCTGCCGGCCCTCGGTCTCTGGCACCTGTGGTCGGGGTCGCCGGCGGACCCGATCGGTCGCCAGCACGCAGGCGGATTCGTCGGGTTCGTCATCGGTGGCCCGCTGTCGGACGGGCTGACCACGTGGATCGCGGCGCCGCTGCTGTTCATCGGTGTCCTCTTCGGTGTGTTGCTGGTGACGGGGACGACGATCCGCGAGGTGCCCGCGACCGTCCGTGACATGTTCACGACGCGCTGGAACCGCGAATACGACGACGAGTACGACGAATACGACGACGAGTACGACGAGAACGAGACATCCGAGGACTTCTCCGACGGGTACTACGACGGTGCACCTCTCGACGAAGCGGAGGCGTGGCCATCACCCACCCAGCCCACCGTGCCGCTGACGCGTCCCGACGGCCCTGTGGGCACGCCGATGGACAACTACCCGCTTGCCGAAGAAGACATCGCTCCCAAGGCCATCGAGTCGGCGGCCAAGTCGCGTAAGAAGACGCGCAAGGAGCCCAAGCTCGTCCTCGACCGTGTCGTGGACGGCCCCTACACGCTGCCGCCGCTCGACCTGCTCATCGCCGGCGATCCGCCGAAACGGCTGACATCGGCCAACCAGGCCATGACCGACGCGATCACGTCGGTGCTCGACCAGTTCAAGGTCGACGCCGCGGTCACCGGCTGCACGCGCGGACCGACCGTCACCCGTTACGAGGTCGAACTCGGCCCCGGCGTCAAGGTCGAGAAGATCACGGCGCTGCACCGCAACATTGCTTACGCGGTCGCGACCGAGAGCGTCCGCATGCTCGCCCCCATCCCCGGCAAGTCCGCCGTCGGCATCGAGGTGCCCAACACCGACCGTGAAATGGTGCGCCTGGCCGACGTGCTGACCGACCCTGTGGTGCGTTCCGATCACCATCCGCTGGTCATCGGCCTCGGCAAGGACATCGAGGGCGAGATGATCTCGGCGAATCTGGCGAAGATGCCGCACCTTCTGGTGGCCGGATCCACGGGCTCCGGCAAGTCCAGCTTCGTCAACTCGATGCTTGTCTCGCTGCTGGCCCGCGCCACCCCCGAAGAGGTCAGGATGATCCTGATCGATCCGAAGATGGTGGAACTGACGCCGTACGAAGGCATTCCGCACCTGATCACGCCGATCATCACCGAGCCGAAGAAGGCTGCCGCCGCGCTGGCGTGGCTGGTCGAGGAGATGGAGCAGCGCTACCAGGACATGCAGGCCTCGCGGGTGCGCCACATCGACGTGTTCAACGACAAGGTGCGCTCCGGTGAGATCACCGCACCGTTGGGCAGCAACCGCGAATACAAGCCGTACCCGTACATCCTGGCGATCGTCGACGAGCTCGCCGACCTGATGATGACCGCGCCCCGTGACGTCGAAGAGGCCATCGTGCGGATCACCCAAAAGGCCCGTGCCGCAGGCATTCACCTCGTTCTGGCGACCCAGCGGCCATCTGTTGACGTCGTCACCGGTCTGATCAAGACGAACGTGCCGTCGCGGCTGGCATTCGCCACGTCGTCGCTGACCGACAGCCGCGTCATCCTGGACCAGCCGGGCGCAGAGAAGCTGATCGGCATGGGCGACGGCCTGTTCCTGCCGATGGGCGCCAACAAGCCCATGCGCCTGCAGGGTGCGTTCATCACCGACGAGGAGATCCACGCGGTCGTCTCGGCGACCAAGGATCAGGCCGAGCCCGAGTTCGTCGAGGGCGTCACCGCCGTCAAGGCCGGCGAACGCAAGGATGTCGACCCCGATATCGGCGACGACATGGACGTGTTCCTGCAGGCCGTCGAACTGGTGGTGTCCAGCCAGTTCGGGTCGACGTCGATGCTGCAGCGCAAGTTGCGCGTCGGCTTCGCCAAGGCCGGCAGGTTGATGGACCTCATGGAGAACCGCGGCATCGTCGGCCCGTCGGAGGGCTCGAAGGCGCGCGAGGTGCTCGTCAAACCCGACGAGCTGGCCGGCACGCTGATGCTGATCCGCGGCGGAAGCGACGCGTCAGGCGACGACGTGGATGACGAACCGGACTTCTAGCTAGCTCTTCGTCGCGACATACATCGCCTGGCCGGGGATCCGGAGAATCCTGATCCGCCGGGGCGGTGCGCGGAATCCGGCATCGCGGAGCCAGCGGTACAACGTCTCGGGTGGGTGAATCTGCGCGCCGGAGCTGAGGTAGACGAACAGGCCGAGGACATTGGCCTGGGCCGAGGAGCGGTGACCGGGTTCGGCGAAAGCGTCCATCACGGCGAGCGTGCCGCCGGGCGCCAGGGCGTCGTGGACCTTGGCGAACAGATCGACGCTCTGCTCGGCGGTCAGGTGGTGCAACAGGTTGAAGCACAGCACCGTGTCGTACCCGTTGCCGTCGGGAGTAGGGGGTAGGTCGTCGGTCGTCGCGTCGCCGTCGCGGTGCTCGACACGGCCGGACATCCCTGCCGCCGCAATGATCTCGCGACCGATCGCCGCGCTGCCCGGCAGATCGAGCACCGTCGCGTGCAGGCCCGGGTGGCGACGGCACAGCTGCGCTGAATACCAGCCGTGCCCGCCTCCGATGTCCAGCAGTGATCGTGAGTCACGCGGCAGTGCAAGCTTTTTCGCCACCTCGCCGGCGGACAGGCGCGCCAGTTCCAGCTGCCCGTGGAGGTAGCGCCGCCAATACGGATCGCCGGGCGGGGCGTCGTGATGTCCGGCGGGCCGCCCTATGCGAGTCACCTGATCCAGGGTCGACCACCATGCCCAGTAATCCGCGGTGCCCGCCACGTAGCCCGCGACCGACAGCGCAGACCGTGGGTCCAACCAGCGGCGCGCCGAGCGGGTGAGCCGGTAGCGCCCGGCCCTGACGGTGACGTGTCGACCCGACCGCAAGCAGTCGAGGAGCAGCCGGGTCGGCACCGGATCGAGGTTCAGATCGGCGGCGAGTTCTTCGGCCGTCGAGGGCCGCTCAGCGAGCCGGGCGGTCATGCCCGTCTGCACGGCGGTGATGACCACCGCCGACAAAGCCATCCCACCCCAGGCTTCGGCGGCGGCGGTGGGGACCACGCCGGCTCGCAGCGCCAACCACTCAAGGGGATTGGCCCCGCGCAGAGCGAGCCTCACTTATCGGGCACTTCCGTCACCAAAATTTACTACCATGTCAACGCTGGCTCGCGCGCTGACTCGGTCGCGTGTATGCACGACGGGAGGCCGACGATGACGGTCCCGACGCAGACCCCAGCTCACGTCCTGACGCGCGCCCGCGCACTGCTCGCTGCCGGGCACCCCGGGCCGTCGCAGGCCATCTCGGTGCTGGCCACCGTGCTGGCGGCGCAAGCGGCGCCCGACGGTATCGGGCCGGCCCTCACCGGGCCCGCGATGCTGGCAGGCCAGCTGTCGATCGGCTGGTCGAACGATGCCGTGGACGCCGCCCGCGACGCGGCGGCCGGCCGGACCGACAAACCCGTCGCCGCGGGCGTCATCGGCGTGCGGCCGGTCTGGATCGCGGCGTACGCGGCGCTGCTGGCCGCGCTGGCGATGGCGCTGGCCATCAGCCCGCTGACCGCCCTCATCCTGACTGTCATCGTCGGCGCGGCCTGGGCGTACAACCTCGGCCTGAAGTCGACACCTGCCTCGGGACTGATGTACATCCTCGGGTTCGGCCCCATTCCCGCCTACGCGGCGAGCACGCTGCCGGGGCAGCCGCTGCCGACCTGGTATGCCACCGCCGCCGCGGCACTGCTCGGGCTGGGCGGCCACTTCGCCAATGTGCTGCCGGATCTGACGGCCGACCGCGCGACCGGGGTGGCCGGCCTGCCGCAACGCCTCGGCGCGCGGTGGGGCGCGGGCGCCGTTCGGGGCGCAGCCCTTGTCCTGCTGCTCTCGGCGTCCGTACTGCTGCTCGTGGCTTCCCGGTTCCACTGGATCGCGGTGGCGGGGATGGCCGTCGCCTGCGTGTTCGCGGTGATGGGCGCAGTGGGCACCGGCAAGGTCCCGTTCGCGGCGGCATTCGGCATCGCTGCCGTCGACGTCGTTCTGCTGGTGGTCCTCGGGTATGTGGGCGGAGGCGGTTATGCGCAGATCTGAGAGCCGCATTCTGGCCGTGCGGTCGGCATTCCCGGCCCACCGCTACTCGCAGGCTGCGCTCACGGCGAAGGTAGCCGAGCTCTGCGGTCTCGGCCCGCAGGAGCGCGTGTTGCTCGAGCAGTTGCACGCCAAGGCCGGGGTCGATCACCGCCACACCGTGCTGCTGTTAAGCGAGTACGAGGGGCTGCGCTCGATCGAGCTGGCCAACGACCGCTATGTCGAGAAGGCGACCGATCTCGCAGAGAGCGCACTGCGCGGCGCCCTCGACGCCGCGGGCCTGGTCGGACGGGATCTGGATCTGCTCATCGTCACCTCGGTCACCGGGGTCGCGGTGCCGTCGCTGGATGCGCGGCTGATACCCCGGCTCGGGCTGCGGCCCGACATCAAGCGGCTCCCGATCTTCGGGCTGGGCTGCGTGGCTGGTGCCGCCGGCCTGGCCAGGTTGCACGATTACCTGCTGGCGTGGCCGGATCACCGCGCCGCTCTGCTGGCGGTCGAGCTCTGCTCGCTGAGCTGGCCGATGGCCGATGTCACGACGGCCGATCTCGTCGTCACGGGTCTGTTCGGTGACGGTGGCGCGGCCCTGGTGGCCGCCGGTGAGCGGGTCGGCGATGGCATCCGGGTGATCGCCACGCGCAGCGAGGTGTATCCCGACAGCGGCGATACCCTGGGGTGGCGGCTGGGCGCGGAAGGTTTCCGCATCGTGCTGACCGCCGAACTGGCCGACGTGGTCGAGCGGCGGCTCGCCGGCAGCGTCACCTCGTTTCTGGCCGAACACCAGCTGACCGTCGACGAGATCGACCTCTGGGTGTGCCACCCGGGCGGCCCGAAGGTCGTCGACGCCGTCCAGAACAGCCTCAAGCTTCCCGACACCGCCGTGGAGCGGAGTCGACGTTCGCTCGCCGAGGTCGGCAACCTGTCCTCGGCCTCGGTGCTGCACATCCTGGAAAAGACGATCGACGGCGCGCCACCGCCGGGGTCGACGGGTCTGATGATCGGCCTGGGGCCCGGCGTCAGCGTCGAGCTGGTGTTGCTGCGGTGGTGATCACCGCTCAGATGCTTTGAGAGTCAACAACATCCGAGTGTTACCGAGGATGTTCGGCTTGACGTAGGACAGGTCGAGGAACTCGGCCACACCCGTGTCGTAGGAGCGGCACATCTCCTCGTAGACCTCGGAGGTCACCGGGGTGCCCTCGATTTCCTGGAAGCCGTGTCGCCCGAAGAACTCCGTCTCGAAGGTGAGCACGAAGATCCGGCGCAGATGCAGTTCGGCCGCCACTTTTAGCAGCTGTTCGACGATGGCGTGGCCCACCCCCTGACCGCGGACCTTGGGATGCACCGCCACTGTGCGCACCTCGCCGAGGTCGGACCACAGCACATGCAGGGCGCCGCAGCCGATCAGCTCGCCGTCCATGTCGGCCACCCAGAACTCCTGCACGGACTCATACAGCGTCACCAGGTTCTTCTCCAGCAGGATCTTGCCCGCATAGATGTCGACGAGCTCCTTGATGGCCGCCACGTCGGAAGTCGTTGCCCGGCGCACCACGAGCTCGCTGGTAGGCGTGTCCGGATCTGCGCTCATGCTCCGAAGGGTATCCACATCGGCAACCAGTATTCTGTGGCGGTGCCGGGCCAACCACATGTAGACCCAGTGGTTCCACGCGCCCGCGTGGCCAACCTCGCAAATGTGCTCACCGGCATACGTTTCGTGTTGGTCCCAGTGTTCCTGGTGTTCTTGTTCGTCGGTGATGGGCACGAAACATATTGGCGGGTAGCTGCATTCGCTGTATTCGCAGTCGCCGTCATCACCGACCATCTCGACGGTGCCCTGGCCCGCAGTTACGGCATGGTGACCGAGTTCGGCACTCTCGCCGATCCGATCGCCGACAAGGCTCTGATCGGCGCGGCGCTCATCGGACTCTCGATGCTGGGCGACCTGCCGTGGTGGGTGACCGTCGTCATCCTCGTCCGCGAACTCGGAGTGACCGTGCTGCGTCTGGCGGTGTTGCGCCACGGCGTCATCCCCGCCAGCCGGGGCGGCAAGCTCAAGACACTTGTGCAGGCCGTCGCCATCGGGCTGTTCGTCCTCCCGCTGTCGGGCGCGTGGTTGACCGGAGCCTGGGTGATCATGCTCGCCGCGGTCGTGCTGACGGTGATCACCGGAATCGACTACTTCGTCTCTGCGTTCAGGGATTCACGTGGACGACCCGCTGATCGATGACGAGGCCCGCTCGCTCGTCGCGGATCTGACCGTCCGCAACCAGACCGTCGCGACCGCGGAATCGCTGACCGCGGGGCTGCTCGCAGCGACGCTGGCCGGCGTACCGGGAGCCAGCGCGGTGCTGCAAGGGGGATTGATCACCTACACCGTCGAGACCAAAGCCGAACTGGCGGGCGTGGCACCCGAACTTCTCGCGGAGTTCGGCCCCGTCGCCGAGCCCACTGCTCGGGCGCTGGCCGTGGGTGCGATGCACCGATGCGGCGCCAGCTGGGGTGTCGGCCTCACCGGTGTGGCGGGCCCGGAACCCCACGGCGGTCACGCGGTGGGCACGGTGTTCCTGGGCCTGGCCGGTCCCGGCGGCGCAGAGGTCGTCGAGCTGGCTCTGCCGGGCAGTCGCTGGGATATCCGGCTCGGTGCCGTCCATGCCGCGGTGCACCGGCTGCGCCGGCTCGTCGAGCAGCAATGAGGACTCCTCGGAATTTCGGCGCACGGTCGGGAACCATCTCGGCGACATCGAGCGTTGGTCTGATTAGTCGAGACAAGGAGGACGTGCGATGACGGCATTGCTGCGCGAGGTGATCGGCGACGTGCTGCGTCGCGCCCGAGTCGAGCAGGGACGCACACTGCGGGAGGTGTCCGATTCGGCAAGGGTGAGCCTGGGCTACCTGTCGGAGGTCGAGCGCGGCCGCAAAGAGGCCTCCAGCGAGCTGCTCAGCGCGATCTGCTCCGCGCTGGACGTCCCGTTGTCGCGGGTGCTGTCCGCGGCCGGGGACGACCTCGCCCGCGAGGAATCCCGCGCAGCTGCCCGGACCGCGAACATCGACGTCACGACCAAGGTCGTCATCCCGCAGGTCGTGTCCATGGCGGTGGCCTGACAGGTTCGCCGTGCAGGGGTGTGGTGATCTGCGCGGAACCGATAAGTTGGGTCCAAGCACGTGCCGGTAAGCCACCGGGCTCGATCAGGACATGGTTCGACAGACACGAAGGCGGAATGAAGTCATGGCCAATCCGTTCACCAAGGCGTGGAAGTACCTCATGGCGCTGTTCAGCTCCAAGGTCGACGAGTACGCCGACCCGAAGGTGCAGATCCAGCAGGCGATCGAGGAGGCCCAGCGTCAGCATCAAGCGCTGACCCAGCAGGCCGCACAGGTGATCGGCAACCAGCGTCAGCTGGAGATGCGGCTCAACCGCCAGCTCGCCGACATCGAGAAGCTGCAGGTCAACGTCCGTCAAGCTCTCACCCTGGCTGACCAGGCCGTGGCCGCCGGTGACACCGCCAAGGCCACCGAGTACAACAATGCCGCCGAGGCGTTCGCCGCGCAGCTCGTCACCGCCGAGCAGAGCGTCGAAGACCTCAAGGGTCTGCACGATCAGGCGCTGCAGGCCGCCGGTCAGGCCAAGAAGGCCGTCGAGCAGAACGCGATGATGCTGCAGCAGAAGATCGCCGAGCGCACCAAGCTGCTCTCGCAGCTGGAGCAGGCGAAGATGCAGGAGCAGGTCAGCGCCTCTCTGCGGTCGATGAGCGAGCTGGCAGCGCCGGGCAATACGCCCAGCCTCGACGAGGTGCGCGACAAGATCGAGCGCCGCTACGCCAATGCGATCGGTTCCGCGGAGCTGGCGCAGAACTCGGTTCAGGGCCGGATGCTCGAAGTTCAGCAGGCCAGCGTGCAAATGGCGGGACATTCCCGTCTCGAACAGATCCGGGCCTCGATGCGCGGCGAGCAGCTGCCCGCCGGCGGACCCGCTGCCGCCACACCCAACCAGGCCCCGGCCACTCCGGCCGCAAATACCAACCCGACACCGGAAAACCCGCTGTCGCAATAACTTACGGGAGTTGATCGTGAGTTCTCGGACCGGACGACCCGAAGCCTGGCGTTCGATGGCCCAGCGCGGCATCGACACCGCAGCGGAATGGTCGGACATGGTGGCCGAGAAACTCAACGCCGCGGCCGACCCGCGCGCCAAGCTGTTGCGCAAACGGCGCTGGGCGCTGCGGCTCGGCTGGTTCTTCACCGTGTCCGCGGTCTTCTGGGTGGGTGTGACAGCACTGCTGGCGTCGTGGAGCACTCCGGTGTGGGCGCTGTTCATCCCGTCGCCGATCGCCGTCGGCGCCGCCTTCCTGGCCACGCTGGCATTCCTGCGGTACCGCTGGCTGCGCGGAGAACCGTTGCCGCCGCAGCGGACTCACGGATTGCGCCGGCTCCCACCCTGGGGATCGGCGGCGCGCCGGCCAATGGCCGCGCTGGCGGCGTCCGAGCGCGGGTTCATCTCACTGCTGGGCATTCTCGAGCGCGGCCAGATGCTGCCCCCCGGCGAGCTCCTCGAACTGCGCGTCGCCGCCGAGCAGACCGTGGCGACCATGGCTGCCACCGCCTCGGAGGTCGTGTCGATGGAGAAGGCGGTCAAATCCTCGCCGCAGTCGCGGGCCTACCTGACGCCGACGATCGCCGCGTTCACCACGCAACTCGACCGCGGTGCCCACCAGTACAACGAGATGGTCTCCGCTGCAGCGCAACTGGTGTCCGCTGCGAATTCCGGATCGCTGTCGAGTTCGCCGATGTCACAGCGGCGCTACCGTGACCAACTCGGCATGGCCACCGACCGGCTGACGGGGTGGGCCCAGGCATTCGACGAGCTGGGTCGCCTGCGCGGCGCCTGAGACCGCCGCCGAAATTCCATCACAAAGCGCGCATTCGGTGCGTGGGCAGGTCGTTCGGCAGTCAGAACTTCGGGCGGAGCGCCGGCACCAGAATGCCGGGCAGGGCGCGCAACGGGGCCTTGACCATGAAGTCGAAGAGGTCGAAGTAGTCCCGCCACAGCGTGATCTGGCCGGCCTCGTTGAAATCGAATCGCCCGCACACCCAGAACTGCAGGCGCAGCGGCCCCAGGATGATCGCGTCGGTGCGCTCAGTGAGCACCGTGTCGCCCTGGGCGGCGACGCGGTGGAACTTCACCGCAAAACCGCCTTTGCCCTCGGCGCGGCGCAGCATGGTCAGGATTCTGGCGCGCCCGCGGATGGAGGGCAGTCCGACGTTCTGCCAGACCAGATCCGGGGCGGCGAGTTCTTCGAACGTGTCGAAGTCGTTGTCCTCGAGGGCGTAGAGGAACCTCTGGACGACGTCGGCCTTGTCGGCGATTGCTGTGGTGGCGGTGGGGAGTGCCTCGTCGGTCATATCGCCCGAGCCTAGCCACCGGCGCTGTGGCAGGGTAGCCCGCATGCGCGTTGCCGTGGTCGCCGGACCCGACCCGGGACACTCCTTTCCGGCGATCGCGCTCTGCAAGAGATTCGTGGCTGCGGGGGACGCGCCGACACTGCTCACGGGCACCAAATGGCTCGACGCCGCTCACGCGGAGGGCATCGAGGCCATCGAACTCGACGGCCTGGATCCGACCGCGTTCGACGACGACACGGACGCCGGGGCGAAGATCCATCAGCGGGCCGCGCGGATGGCCGTGCTCAATCGATCCCGGATCGGCGACCTTCGGCCCGATCTGGTGGTGTCCGATTCGATTACCGCGTGCGGCGGACTGGCAGCCGATCTGCTCGGCATCCCGTGGGTGGAGCTGAACACCCATCCTCTGTACCGGCCGTCGAAGGGCCTCCCGCCGGTGGGCAGCGGACTGGCACCCGGTCTGGGCGTCCGCGGCCGGCTGCGCGATGCGGTGCTGCGGACCTTGAGCGCGCGATCGTGGCGTGCCGGGCTGCGCCAGCGCGCCGAGGCCCGGGCCGCGATCGGGTTGCCCGCCGAGGACCCGGGGCCGGTGCGCCGGCTCATCGCCACGCTGCCCGCCCTCGAGGTGCCGCGCCCGGACTGGCCGGAGGAAGCCGTCGTGGTGGGACCGCTGCACTTCGAACCGACCACCGAGGTGCTGACGCTGCCCGACGGCGACGGTCCCGTCGTGGTGGTGGCCCCGTCCACCGCAATGACCGGTGCGGGCGGGCTCGTCGAGCTGGCGCTGAGCACGTTGGTGCCCGGCGAGGTGCTGCCCGAGGGTGCCCGCGTGGTGGTGTCGCAGCTGGACGACGCTTACGGCGATACCCCGCCGTGGGCGGTGATCGGGCTGGGGCGCCAGGACGAACTGTTGTCACGAGCTGATCTGCTCATCTGCGGCGGCGGCCACGGCACCGTCGCCAAATCGTTGCTCGCCGGCGTCCCGATGGTCGTCGTCCCCGGCGGCGGCGATCAGTGGGAGATCGCCAATCGGGTTGTGCGACAAGGCAGTGCGCAGCTGGTCAGGCCGTTGACCGCCGATGCGTTGGCCGCGTCGGTGCGAGACGTGCTCGGTTCGGCCCGCTATCGGGAGGCCGCTGTGCGGGCCGGTGCCAGCGCGGCTGGTGTGGCAGATCCGGTACGGGTGTGCCATGACGCGCTGGGCCCCTCGGCGTAGGTTGGTTTCGTGCGGCTCACGGAATTCCAGGAACTGGTCGAGGGGCAGTTCGGCGCGGTGCGCGCGTCCTCGATGCTGATGGACCATGTGCTGACCAGCATCGGCGGTCGTACCGCCGCCCAGGCCATCGAGGACGGGGTCGAGCCGCGCGACGTATGGCGGGCCCTGTGCGCGGACTTCGACGTGCCGCGCGATCAGTGGTGAGGCGTCGATGACCCGGCACACCTACGAGGTCGTCCTCACCTGGACGGGCAACCAGGGAGCCGGCACGCAGAACGCGCGATCGTATTCCCGAGATCACGTGGTCAGCGCCGACGGACATCACCCGATCGACGGTTCGTCGGATCCGGCGTTCCGCGGAGATCCAACTCGTTGGAACCCCGAGCAGCTCTACATCGCGTCGATCGCCCAATGCCACATGCTGTGGTATCTGGCCCTGGCGGCGGGCGCGGGCATCACGGTGACCGACTATCGCGACAGGCCCACCGCCGTCATGGTCGAAGAGCGTGGCGGCGCAGGGCAATTCGAAAGCGTCACCTTGAATCCCGTGGTGACCGTCGCCCCCGGATCCGACGAGGAACTCGCGGAGCGCCTGCACCATCGGGTCGGCGACTACTGCTTCATCGCGCGGTCGGTGAAGACGCCCATCCACCACCACGTCACGATCAGGACCGCACCCGCCGCTCCGTGACCCGCTGGAGGAACTCCAACTGGTCGGCCTTGGCCTGCGGGTCGTGGTAGATGTCGAAATGGCCGCACGGATAGTGGCGGATCTCGCCGCGCGGGGCGCGCCGCGCCGCGGCGACGGTGGGACCGGGCGGGGTGACGGTGTCGTGGTCGCAGACGCAGAACAGCACCGGCATCTGCAGGCGGGCGGCCTTGCGACCCTGCCGGTTGAACGGAAACGTCAACATCAGTCGGGCTGCGAACTCGTTGCGCCACAAAGACTCCGGGCTGATAACCGCCCGGAGTCCGGCCTCGGCGTCCGGTGAGGTCATTGCGGCGACGGTGCCGGGAGCCCCGACAGCGGGCAGGGTCAGCGGTGGACGTCCACGCCAGGCGCCGATCTGGTCGCGGATTGCGGCCAGGATGATCCGCCGGACCGTCGTCGGCGGCACCTGGAGTACCGAGGCGAGGGCATCGGTCATCGGCGCCTGGGCGATCACCGCCGCGAGCCGGGGATCTTCGGCGGCGACGGCGAGGACAGTGCCGCCACTGAACGACGTTCCCCACGCGACGATCCGGTCGGCGTCGACGCCCTCAAGGCGGCGAGCCCAGGCGATGACCGTCCGATAGTCCTGGCGCTGCCTGCCGATGTGCAGCAGCTGGCGGGGTGTGCCGGTCGAGGCGCCGAAATGACGGTAGTCGAACACGACCACGGCGAAACCGGCGTCTCGGAAGACCTCGGCGTAACCGGGAAGCGCGTCGTCACGTGTGCCACTGAAGCCGTGCGCCATCACCACGCAGGGAACCGCACCGTCGGTGACCGCAGGTCGGTAGAGATAGGCTGCGATCTGCTCATCCTGCGCGGAAATCCGGATGTCGTCTCGCATCGTCATGGTCGAAACACTAGTCGTCGGCGTGTCCGCTTGAATCGAACACCTGTTCGTCTACTGTGGGTGAAGTTCGACCGAGTCATCGGAAACAGGACTTGTCGGTGGCCTCGCCTAGCGTCACGGCTAACCGACCGAGAACCGGTCAACAACGACTACCGGAGAGGTATCACCATGGCACCGCAAGCCCCCGATCGCGAGAAGGCCCTGGAGCTCGCGCTCGCACAGATCGACAAGAACTTCGGCAAGGGCTCGGTCATGAGGCTGGGCGAGGATGTGCGCCCACCGATCTCGGTCATCCCGACCGGTTCGATCGCGCTCGATGTCGCACTCGGCATCGGCGGGCTGCCCCGTGGCCGCGTCATCGAGATCTACGGTCCGGAATCCTCCGGTAAGACCACCGTTGCGCTGCACGCCGTCGCCAATGCCCAGGCCGCGGGCGGTATCGCCGCCTTCATCGACGCCGAGCACGCGCTGGACCCCGACTACGCCAAGAAGCTCGGCGTGGACACCGATGCACTGCTGGTCTCCCAGCCCGACACCGGCGAGCAGGCGCTTGAGATCGCCGACATGCTGATCCGGTCCGGCGCACTGGACATCCTGGTCATCGACTCGGTCGCGGCTCTGGTGCCGCGCGCCGAAATCGAGGGCGAGATGGGGGACAGTCACGTCGGCCTGCAGGCTCGCCTGATGAGCCAGGCGCTGCGGAAGATGACCGGCGCGCTGAACAACTCGGGTACCACCGCCATCTTCATCAACCAGCTCCGCGAGAAGATCGGTGTGATGTTCGGGTCGCCCGAGACCACCACGGGCGGTAAGGCGCTGAAGTTCTATGCGTCGGTCCGCATGGATGTCCGCCGTATCGAGACCCTCAAGGACGGCACCGACGCGGTCGGCAACCGCACCAGGGTCAAGGTCGTCAAGAACAAGGTGTCGCCGCCGTTCAAGCAGGCCGAATTCGACATCCTCTACGGCAAGGGCATCAGCAGGGAGGGCTCGCTCATCGACATGGGTGTCGAGCACGGCTTCATCCGCAAGTCCGGATCCTGGTTCACCTACGACGGTGAGCAGCTGGGTCAGGGCAAGGAGAACGCGCGAAACTTCCTGCTGGAGAACGTCGATGTGGCCAACGAGATCGAGAAGAAGATCAAAGAGAAGCTCGGTATCGGGGCCCAGTTGACCGATGACGCAGCCGATGGCGCTCTTCCCGCTCCCGTCGACTTCTGATCCCGGCGGAGCCCCGGGTCACACCGAGGACTCCGGCAAGCGCGCCGAGCAGGCGCGGGCCCTGTGCCTGCGCCTGCTCACCGCGCGGGCCCGGACGAGGGCCGAGCTCGAGGCGCAGTTGGCCAAGCGGGGATATCCCGACGAGGTCAGTGTGGCTGTCCTCGACCGGCTGGCTCAGGTCGGTCTCGTCGACGACGAGGACTTCGCCGAACAGTGGGTTCGTTCCAGGCGTCAGAATGCCGGAAAAGGCAAGCGCGCGTTGGCTGCCGAGCTGCGCAACAAGGGCGTGGACAACGAGGTCATCGACTCAGCGCTGGCCGGCATCGACGCCGGTGCCGAACGCACCCGCGCCGAGCAGTTGGTCCGCGACAAACTACGCCGCGAGAAGCTCGGAGATCCCGGCGACCGGGATGCGGAGAACAAGGTGGTGCGCAGGCTGGTCGGCATGCTGGCCCGCCGCGGCTATCACCAGACCATGGCATTGGATGTCGTCACCGCGGAACTGGCCAACGAGCGGGAACGACGCCGGGTTTAGGCACTTCGCCATGGCGGCGCGCTGAGGTCGGCCATCAAGCTGCGGGTGATGGTGCGGCGTATCACGATCAGCACCGCCGTCACCGCGATCGCCGCCCACGACGAATCGACGCTCAACCGCAACAGCCCGGCCGCCGTGAGCAACTCGAGCGTCACCCGCAGCGCGAGCAGCGGCTGACGGAACACGACCAGCGCCGCGATCCCCAGCAGGATCCCGGAGGCCGCGAAACACCATGCCGCGCCGAGGACGACGTTCACGGAGCCGGTGGGGGATCGGCAGGCCTCTGCGGACCGGATGCATTCTTCAGCATCTCGATTTCCGCCTGCTCCTGCGCGATCTCGCGATTGAGGAAGTAGTTCAAGATGGTGCGGATCGCCGCGATGGCCGCCAGCTTGCCGATCTCCTCAAAGGATGGCGAGATGGCCGTGCGTAACACGTCGGCGGCGAGCTGGAACTCCAGCCCCAGCACGAGAAAACGGGCCAACGTCAGCCGCACGGACGAGAACTGATTGATGTTGCGCCGCCCCAGCGCGACGACAAACTTCGCGATGGCCACAACCGCCCCGATCATGATGACCACGGCGCCGCACGCTTCGATGAGGCGGACCATCAGGTCGACCGCCTCGCGCAGCGTCGACTCGGGCAGGACCTCGAAAGCGTTCAGGCTGGCGGTCATCGCAAGACGTCAGACGCCGCGGCTGCGTTCACCCTGCAGGTCGAGCGGCTCGGCCTCCATGGGCGCCGGCCCCCTGCTCGAACGTCGCAGCCGTTTCTCCAGTCGGGTGGCAAACCACGACAGTGTGAAGTTCAGCGCGATCATCAGCGCCGCGATGACGATCAGGGCCGGAATGTAGTTGCCGTACGCCGAACCGATCACCGTGCCCTGGCGCACCATCTCCACGAACGTGATCTGGTACCCGAGCGCGGTGTCCTTCAAGACGACGACGAGCTGAGAGATGAGCACCGGCAGCATCGACGTGATGGCTTGCGGCAGCAGGATCGACCGCATCGTCTGGCCCCAGGTCAGCCCGAGTGCAGACGAGGCCTCCGCCTGGCCGCGCGGCAGCGCGTGCACGCCCGCGCGCACGATCTCGGCGATGACGGCGCCGTTGTACAGCGTGAGGCCGGTGATCACGCCGGCGAGGGCGAGGTATTGCGACGGGAACACCTCGTAGAAGGCGTACAAGAAGTAGGCGAAGATCATCATGATCAGCACGGGTACCGCGCGGAAGAATTCGACGAACACCGAAGACACCCAACGGATTCCGGTGTGAGTCGACAACCGGCCCACGCCCATCACGAATCCCAGCGCCAGTGCGAGAACGATGGAGACCGCAGCGGCCGTCAGTGTGCCCTCGATACCGGGCCACACGTAGGTGCGCCACAGGTCGCCGGTGAGGAACGGTCGCCACTTCTCAGCGGTGAGCTGATCCCGCTCGACCAGGCGGGCGAGCACCACGGCGATGACGACCATGAAACCGAGGATCGCGATGCCGGTGATGATCCGGTTACGAACCCGGGCCCGCGGACCCGGGGCGTCGAACAGGACGGAAGAGCCGGTCACCTGGCGACCGCCATCCGCTTGCCCAGCCACCCGAACAGCAGTCCCAGCGGCAGGGTGAGGACCACGAATCCGAGGGCGAAGATGCCGCCGACCACGAGCACCGCCGCGGTGTTCTCGATCATCTCCTTCATCAGCAGCGCCGCCTCGGCGACGCCGATCGCCGACGCGATGGTCGTGTTTTTGGTCAGCGCGATCAGCACAGAGCCCAGCGGAATGATCACTGCGCGAAACGCCTGCGGCAACAACACGATCCGCAGGTTCTGGCCGAACGTGAGCCCCAGTGAACGAGCTGCTTCAGCCTGGCCCAGCGGGATGGTGTTCACCCCGGATCGCACCGTCTCGCACACGAACGAGGCGGTGTAGACCGTCAGGCCGAGGACCGCGAGCCGGAAACCGCTATCGGCGATGAACGTCGGCGACTGCCGGTTGGCGAGCGTGAGTCCCAGCGTCTGCGCCAACCCGAACGAACAGAACAGAATGATCAACGTCAGCGGGGTGTTGCGCACGATGTTGACGTACGCAGCACCCAGCCAGTTGAGCACCGGCACCGGTGCCAGCCGCATCGCGGCCAGCACCGTGCCGAGGACGAGAGCGCCGACCGCGGAGAGCACCGTCAGCTGGATCGTCGTCCAGAACGCGGCGAAGATCTCCGCGCGATACTCGGTGAAAACCTCCACGTGCGGCTCCGGTCAGTACCGCGCGCTCAGTTGGCGATCGGCGGCGGTGCCGGCGCGGTGATGCCTGCAGGGCCGAGGTTCTTGTCGAACGCTTCCTTCCAGGCGCCGCTTTCTTCCATCTTCTTCAGTGCGTCGTTGATCTTGGTGCGCAGTTCGGCGTCGTCCTTCTTCAGGCCGATTCCGTAGTTCTCCTCGGAGAAGGTGTCCCCGACGATCTTGAACGTGCCGGGGGTCTGTGCCGCATACCCAGCGAGGATGACCTCGTCGGTGGTCACGGCGTCGACGGCGCCGTTCTTGAGCGCGTCGATGCAGGCCGAATAGGTGTCGTACTGCTGAAGCTGAACGCTCGGAAACTCATCCTTGATCTTCTGCGCCGGCGTCGAACCCGACACCGAGCACAGGATCTTGTTGTTCGCGAGCGAGTCCTTGCCCGTGATGTCGGTGTTGTCTTCGCGGACGAGCAGACTCTGGCCGGTGATCAGGTACGGACCGGCGAAGGACACCTTCTCCTTGCGGGCATCGGTGATCGAGTACGTCGCCGCGATGAATTCGACCTGGCCGTTCTGGATCAGGTTCTCGCGCTGCGCCGACGGCGCTTCCTTCCATTCGATCTTGTCGGGCGCATACCCGAGTTCGCCCGCGACATAGGTCGCGACGTCGACGTCGAAGCCGCTCATCGTGCCATCGGGGTTCTTCATCCCCAGACCGGGCTGGTCGAACTTGGTGCCGATGACGATGGTGTCGCCGCCGCCACCACCACCTCCGCTGTCGCCGCCACCGCATGCGGTCGCGGCGAGCGGCAGGGCCGCTGCCAGAGCGAGCGCACCGAGGACGCGCTTGGAGAGGAACTTCGGGGACATGACGGGGTTTCCTTTCGCCGGGGCTCCGGTGGGATTCAGTGATGGAGGATCTTGCCCAGAAAATCCTTGGCACGGTCGGTCTGGGGGTTTTCGAAGAACTGAAGGGGTTCGGCGTCCTCGACGATCGCACCGTCCGACATGAACACCACGCGGTTTGCTGCGCGCCGCGCGAACCCCATTTCGTGGGTGACCACAAGCATCGTCATACCATCGGTGGCCAATCCCGACATGACCGCGAGGACCTCGTTGATCATCTCGGGATCCAGCGCGCTGGTCGGCTCATCGAACAACATGACCTTGGGGTCCATCGCCAGCGATCGCGCGATGGCGACACGTTGTTGCTGACCGCCCGAGAGTTGGGCGGGGTATTTCTCGGCCTGGTTGGCCACTCCGACGCGCTCAAGCAAACGCATTGCCTTCTCGCGCGCTTTTTCCTTGGAGGCCTTGCGCACCTTCATCGGCGCCAGCGTGACATTTTCCAGAATTGTCTTGTGCGCGAACAGGTTGAACGACTGGAATACCATGCCGACGTCCGAACGGAGCTGGGCCAGCTTGCGGCCCTCCTCCGGCAGAACCTCGCCGTCGATCGCGATGGTGCCCGAGTCGATGGTCTCCAGTCGGTTGATCGTGCGGCACAGCGTCGACTTGCCGGAGCCTGACGGTCCCAGCACGACGACCACCTGCCCCTTGCCGACGTCGAGATTGATGTCCTTGAGGACGTGGAGGGCGCCGAAGTGCTTGTTGACCCCCTTGACCGAGATCATCGGCACATCAGGGGACTCCCTGGGGCTCTCCATGCGTGATGACCTTACCCAGGGAAGGCCCAGCGTGCCTGGAACTCCGCGATCCCTGCGTTTTCCCCCGTCGCTTCGCTCGCCCTGGGGTCGTCTTCCCCGTCGCTTCGCTCGCCCTGGTCGTTTTCCCCCGTCGCTTCGCTCGCCCTGGCCCACGATTTCGGGGCGGCACCGCCTGCTCCGTAGGATGGGGCAGTGACTTCCACGGTGACGCCGCAGACGCTCGGGCTCGCGCCCGAACGCACCGTGCGCACCTTCGAGGTCCGCACCTACGGATGCCAGATGAACGTGCACGACTCCGAGCGTCTGTCCGGGCTACTCGAAGAGGCCGGCTATCAGCGCGCGCCCGCGGGCGCCGACGCCGACATCGTGGTGTTCAACACCTGCGCGGTGCGCGAGAACGCCGATAACAAGCTCTACGGCAACCTCAGTCATCTCGCGCCGCGCAAGCAAGCCGACCCGCACATGCAGATCGCCGTCGGCGGCTGCCTGGCCCAGAAGGACCGTGACTCGGTGCTGCGCAAGGCGCCGTGGGTCGACGTGGTCTTCGGCACCCACAACATCGGGTCGCTGCCGGCTCTTCTGGACCGCGCCCGCCACAACCGCGTCGCGCAGGTCGAAATCGCCGAGGCGTTGCAGGAGTTCCCGTCGGCGCTGCCTGCCAGCCGCGAATCGTCCTACGCCGCTTGGGTTTCGATCTCCGTCGGCTGCAACAACACCTGTACGTTCTGCATCGTCCCGTCGTTGCGCGGCAAAGAGGTGGACCGGCGGCCGGCAGACGTCCTCGCCGAAGTGCAGTCGCTGGTCGACCAGGGTGTGCTGGAGATCACGCTGCTCGGCCAGAACGTGAACGCCTACGGTGTGTCCTTTGCCACGGACGAGCGGTTACGCGAGGACCCGACGGCCTGGGCCGCCGAGCCGCGTGACCGCGGCGCATTCGCCAAGTTGCTGCGCGCCTGCGGCCGCATCGACGGGCTGGAACGCGTGCGATTCACCTCGCCGCACCCCGCCGAGTTCACCGACGACGTGATCGAGGCGATGGCCGATACGCCCAACGTGTGCCCGACCCTGCACATGCCGCTGCAATCCGGTTCTGACCGCATCCTGCGCGCGATGCGGCGCTCCTACCGGGCCGACCGCTATCTGGGCATCATCGACCGCGTCCGCGCGGCCATCCCGCACGCGGCGATCACCACAGACCTGATCGTCGGCTTCCCGGGTGAGACCGAAGAGGACTTCCAGGCCACGCTCGATGTCGTCGAGGCGTCGCGCTTCGCCAGCGCGTTCACATTCCAGTACTCGAAGCGGCCGGGCACCCCGGCCGCCGATCTGGCCGATCAGATTCCCAAAGCTGTTGTATCCGAACGTTATCAGCGGTTGATCGAGCTGCAGGAACGAATCTCGCTGGAAGAGAACGCGGCTCAGGTCGGTCGCAGCGTCGAGTTGCTCGTCGCCACGGGTGAGGGACGCAAGGACGTGACCACCGCCAGGATGTCGGGCCGCGCCCGCGACGGCAGGCTGGTGCACTTCGCGCCCGGCGCGCTGCGCGACGACATCAGGCCTGGCGACGTCGTCGTCACCACCGTCACCGGCGCCGCGCCCCATCATCTGATCGCCGACGCGATCCTGACCGAGCATCGCCGCACCCGTGCCGGCGATGCGCACGCGGCAGGGCGGACACCGCGCACGGGCGTCGGGCTCGGCATGCCCGGCATCGGTGTTCCGGTGTCGGCGCCCGTGACGGCGGGGTGTTCCCGGTGAGCGCGCAGCCCGGAAACGGCTTCGAAGATTTCAAGGGCGACATCGAGGCCGCCGAACGCCGGGTGGCACGTGAGATCGATCCGGGCCCAAGGGCTTTGGTGATCGCCATCCTGGTCTTCATTCTGCTGGCAACGCTGTTCCTGCCTCACACCGGCGGTGCGCGGGGCCTCGACGTCGTGACCGGCACCGCGGCCGCAGCCGACAACGGCGTCATCCTGCCGCACCGCGTGTTCGCGATTTTCGCCGTCGTCTTCGGGGTGGGCTTCTCGATGCTGGCGCTGCTGACCCGCCGGTGGGCTGTGGCATGGGTCGCGCTTGCCGGGTCGACGGTGGCGTCATTCCTCGGGGTGCTCGCCCTATGGACCCGCCAGACCGCGCCTGATCCGTACCCAGGCCCCGGAATCGGCCTCGTCGTGGCGTGGTTCGCGGTCATCCTGCTCACCTACAACTGGGCAAGAGTGGTCGCCGCACGTACCGCTTTGCACCTTGCCGCCGAGCAGTATCGGCGCGACCAGAGCGCGGCAGGTCAGAACAAGGGCCTGCTGGAAACCTTCACCGACGACGACCCCGACAAGCCGACGTCGTAACGGCTCAGCGCTTCCGGGTGAGCGAGTCCGCCGCCGCGTCGGCCCACTGCCGCCACTGCTCGGCGCTGGCCCGCGCCTTCTCGGCGTCCTTGGTCTTGCCCGCGGCGGCCGCCTTCTCCGCCTGCCGCTCGAATTGCTCGGCGCGCTCCCGGAACTGGTCCGCACGGGCCTGGGCCTCGGGGTCGACGCCGCCGGTCGGGGCATCGCGGATCTTCTTCTCGATGGCGCGCATCCGGCGCTCCAGTTCGGCAGACCGTTCGCGGGGCACCTTTCCGATGGCGTCCCACTTGTCGCCGATGACCCGCAGTGCCGCCCTCGCGGCGTCGAGGTCGGAGGCGTCGATCCGTTCTGCCTCGGCGAGCAGGGCCTCTTTGGCGTCGAGGTTGCTCCGGAACTCGGCGTCACGTTCGGCGGTGGCCGCATTACGGGCCGAGAAGAACTTGTCCTGCGCTGCCTTGAATCGCTGCCACAAGGCGTCGTCGACGTCCTTGGACGCGCGGCCCGCGGCCTTCCACTCGGCCAGCAGTTCCCTGAACGTGCCCGAGGTGGGACCCCAATCGGTGGAGTCGCACAACGACTCGGCCCGTTGGCACAGCGCTTCCTTGGCCTGCTTGGCTCCTGCGCGCTCGCGGTCCAGTTCGGCGAAGTGCGAACCGCGGCGGCGGTTGAACGTCTCGCGGGCCGCTGAGTAGCGCTTCCACAACGCGTCGTCAACCTTGCGGTCGAGTCCGGTGATCGTCTTCCACTCGTCGAGGATCGCCCGCATCCGGTCGCCCGCCGCTTTCCACTGCGTCGCGTTGGCCGCCAGATCTTCCGCCTCCGCGGCCAGCGCTTCCTTGCGGGCGGTCTGCGCGGCGCGCAGCTCTTCGCGCTTGGCCTTCTCTTCCTGCGTGGCGGCGTCGGCGTGCTCGACGATCGCGGCGAGCCGGGCGGCCAGCGAGTCGACGTCGCCCAGGACATGGGCCTCGGGCAACGTTTCGGCCAGCGTGGACGCCGCCGACTTTATCTTGCGGGCATCGCCGGTGCCGGCGGCCAGCCTGGTCTCGAGGAGGACTACCTCGGTCTGCAGATCGTCGAAGCGGCGGCCGAAGTGGGCATAGGCGGCCTCGGCGTCGCCGGCCTGCCACGAACCGATGTTGCGCTCGCCGGACGCGGTGACCAGCCACACCGTGCCGTCGGGGTCGACTCGTCCGAACCTGTGTGGGTCGCTGACGGGCACGGTGCTGACCACAGGGGCCGCGGGCGGCGCCGACGGCCGCGGCCCCGGGCGGGGCACGGGACCGGGTTTGGGTTTGGCGGCAGCGGCAGACGGCGTCGGGCTGGGCGTGGCCGCGGCCTCGGAGCTCTGCTGCCCGGCTTCCTGGGATCCGCCCGAATCGGTGATCGTCATGTCCGTTACCTCGTGTCCTCAGCGTGGGTGTCCCCACGCACGTGCCGCGCAGCGCGGCGCCTGTAGCTATTCACGTCGTCGTAGAAGGCTATTCAAACAGGTCGACCGGCGCTGCGCCCATGCCTTGGGCACGGCGGATGCCTAGGCTCGGTCCGAAAGTGCGCGAGGAACACGTCGGAGGTGGTGATGGCCAAAGCGGATCTCGCCGCGCTGCTCGCTTTGGCCGCCGCCTTTTTCATCGCCGTCGGCGACGTCATCCACCAGCGTTCAGCCCACGACGTGACCGACGAATCGGTCGGTCACCTGGAGCTGTTTGTTCGACTCCTCAAAGACGGCAGGTGGTGGCTGGGTAGCGGGGTCGCCGCTGCCGGGTTCGTGTGCCAGGCCGCAGCGCTGGGGCTGGGGTCGGTGCTTCTGGTGCAGGCGCTACTGGTGACCTCGTTGCTGTTCGCCCTGCCGATCAACGCGAGTCTGTCGCACCGACGGGTGACCCGCTGGGAATGGATGTGGGCGGCACTGCTGGCCGGCGCGGTCGCTGTGATCGTGACGATCGGCAACCCCACAGAGGGTCACTCGCGCGCGTCGCTGGAAACGTGGATCTGGGTGGCCGTCGTCCTGGGACCTGTCCTGGCGTTGTGCCTGGTGGGTGCGAGGATCCGGTCCGGGCCCACGAGCGCGGTGCTCATGGCGGTGGTCTCCGGCGCGCTGTGGGGGTTGTTCGCTGTGCTCACCAAAGCTGTCGTGCACCGGCTCGACGTGACCAGCCTGGCCGGCGTCGTCGAGTTGGTGCGCACTCCCGAGCTGTATGCGTGGGCGGTGGTCGGGATCCTCGGCACGTCGACGCAGCAGGCCTCGTTCCGGGCAGGTGCGCTGACGGCGTCGCTGCCGACGATGACGGTCACCGAGCCGATGGTGGCCTGCGCACTCGGCGTCGTGGTCCTCGGCGAGACACTGCGACCGGGAGAGGCAGGGTGGATCACGCTGATCGCCGCGGTCGCGGTGATGGTGGTGGCGACGGCGGCACTCGCGCGCGGGGAAGCGGCCGGCAGGGATCCGGCAATCGTGTGATTAGTTGGTTGTCGTGCTGAGCGCCATAGCGATCGTCCCTTCGGCACCGGTGATGGTTCCGGAACTGGCCTCGTCGGCTGCTGCCGAAACCGAGGATCTGCGACGCTCCGCCCTAGCTGCGGCCAAGGACCTACCGGGGCGCTGGATCGCGGTCGGCGTGGGGCCGGCCGATGGCGTCTACGGGCCCGAATCGGTCGGCACGTTCGCCGGCTACGGCGTGGACGTGCGCGTGAGCCTGTCCGCGGGCGGCGCTGCGGCGCCGAGGGCTTTGCCGCTGTGCGCGCTGGTGGCCGGCTGGCTGCGCGGCCTCGCCAGGCCGCAAGCTCACGTCGAAGTGCACAGCTTTAGTGCCGACCACGACGCCGATACGGCGGTCGGGCTGGGTAGGCAACTGCGCGCACAGATCGACGCGGTGAGCGAGGACGTCGGAGTGCTGGTGGTCGCCGACGGCGCCAACACGCTGACCGCTGCGGCTCCCGGCGGCTACGACCCGGAATCGGAGCCCGCACAGGCGGCGCTCGACGACGCACTGTCGGCGGGCGACACCGCGGCGCTGGCCGCGCTGTCCGACGCTGCCGTCGGCCGCGTCGCCTATCAGGTGCTCGCTGGGCTGGTCGGGACAGGACCCCGGTCGGCGACGGAGCTCTACCGAGGCGCCCCGTACGGCGTCGGCTACTTCGTTGGCGTCTGGACGCCGTGACGGCTGTGCGCCCACTGGCCATCATCGGACCGACCGGGACCGGTAAGTCCGATCTCGCGTTGGAGGTGGCCGCCGCTCTCAGGGACGAGATCGCCGTCGAGGTCGTCAATGCCGACGCCATGCAGCTCTATCGCGGCATGGACATCGGCACCGCCAAACTCTCGGTCGCGCAGCGGCGGGAGGTGCCCCACCATCAACTCGACGTCCTCGACGTGACCGAAACCGCGACGGTCGCCCGCTACCAGGAGGCCGCGGGACGTGACGTCGAGGCCATTGCGGAGCGGGGCGCCCTGCCCGTCATCGTCGGGGGATCGATGCTCTACATCCAGTCACTGCTCGACCAGTGGTCGTTTCCGGCCACCGATCCTCGGGTGCGGGCCAAATGGGAGGAGCGCCTCGCCGAGGTGGGCGTCGCCGCGCTGCACCTTCAACTCGCCCGTGTCGACTCGGCGGCGGCCGCGTCGATCCTGCCCACCGACGGCAGGCGCATCGTGCGGGCCTTGGAGGTGGTCGAGCTCACCGGCAAACCGTTCGCGGCGTCGGCGCCGCGTATCGGTGCGCCCAGATGGAACGCAGCGATCATCGGATTGGATTGGGACACAGCAATTCTCGATGAACGCCTGCAGCGGCGCACCGACACGATGTTCGAACGCGGCTTGGTCGACGAGGTGCAAGCGCTGTTGGGCCGCGGTCTGCGCGACGGCGTCACCGCGGCCAGGGCGCTGGGCTACGCCCAGGTCCTCGCCGACCTCGATGCGGGAGGCGACGGCTCCGCGGCGCGCGAACCGACGTTCGTCGGCACCCGGCGGTACGTGCGCAGGCAGCGGTCGTGGTTCCGCCGGGATCACCGCATCACCTGGCTCGATGGCGCCGCACCGGGCAACGTCGACGAAGTCCTGCGCATCTGGCGCGACGTATCCTGACCAGGTGAAGTTCGCCAAAGGCCACGGCACGCAGAACGACTTCGTGCTGCTGCCCGACCTGGATGCCGATGTGGTGCTGACACCCGCCGCGGTCGCGGCGCTGTGCGACCGCAGGCAGGGGCTGGGCGCCGACGGCGTGCTGCGCGTGACGAAAGCCGGCGCCGCCCGCTCCGTCGGGGTGTTCGACCGGCTCCCCGAAGGCGTCGCCGAGGACGACTGGTACATGGACTACCGCAACGCTGACGGCTCGATCGCTCAGATGTGCGGCAACGGGGTGCGGGTCTTCGCCCACTACCTGCGCGCCAGCGGCCTCGAGCCGCGCGCGGAGTTCGTCGTGGGTTCTCTGGCGGGACCGCGGCCGGTGGTCCTGCACACCGTGGACGCGACCACCGCCGACGTCACCGTCGAGATGGGCAAGGCCAACCGGCTCGGAGGCGGGACCGCCATCGTGTCCGGGCGCGAATTCTCCGGGCTCGCCGTCGACGTCGGCAACCCGCACCTGGCCTGCGTCGACGCGACGCTGACCGCGGCCGACCTGGCCGCCCTTGACGTTGCGGCGCCCGTCCGTTTCGACGAGGCGCAGTTCCCCGAGGGCGTCAACGTCGAGGTGCTGACCGCTCCCGCGGACGGCGCCGTGTCGATGCGGGTGCACGAGCGTGGGGTGGGGGAGACCCGCTCGTGCGGTACCGGGACGGTCGCGGCGGCCGTGGCGGCCCTGGCACACGAGGGTGCGCAGACCGGCGCGCTGACCGTGCGAATCCCGGGCGGCGAGGTCGTCGTGAGGATCACCGATGCCAACAGCTATCTGCGTGGGCCCTCGGTACTGCTCGCGCACGGTGAACTCGCCGAGCAGTGGTGGGCGGCCCAACGGTAAAGGAACGGCCGGCTCGGCCGGTGCGAGGGAACACCCGGCGCCGCCTGCTCGTTAAACGAGGTGCATGAGAAGTGACATTCGTGCGAATCTTGATTCGCCTATGACGTACCCCGAATATCCCCAAGAGACGCCCAGCGTCGGTGAGCTCGCGCTCCAGGACCGCAGCGCGCTCCGCCGCGTGGCCGGGCTGTCGACCGAACTCACCGACATTTCCGAGGTCGAATACCGTCAGCTGCGCCTCGAACGCGTCGTGCTCGTCGGTGTGTGGACCGAAGGTTCGGCGGCCGACGCCGACGCCAGCCTGGCAGAGCTGGCCGCGCTGGCCGAAACGGCGGGCTCCGAAGTGCTGGAGGGGCTCATCCAGCGCCGTGACAAGCCGGATCCCTCCACCTACATCGGCTCCGGAAAAGCCATCGAGCTGCGCGAGATCGTCGTGGCCACCGGTGCAGACACCGTCATCTGTGACGGTGAGCTCAGCCCCGCCCAGCTCAATGCGCTGGAGAAGGTGGTGAAGGTCAAGGTCATCGATCGCACCGCGCTGATCCTCGACATCTTCGCCCAGCACGCGACCAGCCGAGAAGGCAAGGCGCAGGTGTCGCTGGCGCAAATGGAATACATGTTGCCGCGACTGCGCGGCTGGGGTGAATCGATGTCTCGGCAGGCCGGCGGCCGGGCCGGCGGTGCCGGTGGTGGCGTGGGCACCCGAGGGCCCGGCGAGACGAAGATCGAGACCGACCGCCGGCGCATTCGCGAGCGGATGTCGAAGCTGCGCCGCGAAATTCGTGACATGAAGCAGGTTCGCGACACGCAGCGCAGCCGGCGCCTTGCCAACGACGTACCGTCCGTGGCGATCGTCGGGTACACCAACGCTGGAAAGTCCAGCCTGCTGAACGCGCTGACCGGTGCGGGCGTGCTCGTTGAGAACGCTCTGTTCGCGACGTTGGAGCCGACCACGCGACGCGGCCAGCTCAGCGACGGCCGCGAGTTCGTCTTGACCGACACAGTCGGTTTCGTCAGGCACCTGCCCACTCAGCTCGTCGAGGCGTTCCGGTCGACTCTCGAAGAGGTGGTCGACGCCGAGCTGCTGTTGCACGTCGTCGACGGCTCGGATGTCAATCCGCTCGCCCAGATCAACGCGGTGCGCGCTGTCGTCAACGACGTCGTGGCCGAGACCGACGCACAGGCACCGCCGGAACTGTTGGTGGTCAACAAGATTGACGCAGCCGACGGTCTGGTGTTGGCGCAGCTGCGGCGCGCGCTGCCAGGCGCGGTGTTCGTCTCCGCGCGCACCGGCGAGGGGTTGGACCGACTGCAGGCGCGGCTCGCCGAGATGATCACACCGCGTGACACTGTGGTTGACGTCACAATTCCTTACAGCAGAGGTGATCTCGTCAATCGAGTGCACGCCGAAGGTCGTGTCGACGCGATCGAGCACATGGAGTCCGGGACCCGTGTCAAGGCGCGGGTACCCCTGGCGCTGGCGGGCAGCCTCGCCGAGTTTGCGACGTACTGAACTGCGCGAATGCGGGATCGGACCTCTTGTCCGGTACGATCGTCTCGAACCACCGGCTGTCGGTGACCAATGCAGGTCTCCGCAATCTCAACGCCGAAACCACTGACTATTGCGTGGCGACCCCGCCACAGTGTGCACACTCCGCTCAACGGTCTCCGTCGCGGCTGCCGGGCACACGTTGCCCGACAAGGCCTAAACGACAGGATGATTAATGACTGCACCAACTTTTGCCGACCTCGGCGTGCCCGCACCTCTGGTGAAGGCGCTCGCCGATCGCGGCATCGCTGATCCGTTCCCGATCCAGGCGGCGACCCTGCCCGACTCGCTGGCCGGGCGCGACGTCCTGGGCCGCGGAAAGACCGGTAGCGGAAAGACTCTCGCGTTCTCGCTGCCTCTGGTAGCGGCACTGACGGGCGGACGCAGGCAGGCATCCAGGCCGACCGGTCTGGTCCTGGCACCCACCCGCGAGCTCGCCACCCAGATCACCGCGACGCTGGAACCCCTCGCGGCAGCGTCAGGTCTGCGCGTCACCACCATCTACGGCGGCGTATCGCAGAGCCGTCAGGTCAACGCGCTGCGCGGTGGTGTCGACATCGTCGTCGCCTGCCCGGGCCGTCTCGAAGACCTGATGCGCCAGAAGTTGGTCAGCCTCGACAGCGTCACGGTGACGGTGCTGGACGAAGCCGACCACATGGCCGATCTCGGTTTCCTGCCCGGCGTAACCCGAATCCTGGCGGCCACCCCCGCCGGAGGGCAACGCCTGCTCTTCTCGGCGACGCTGGACAACGGCGTCGACAAGTTGGTGCAGCGTTTCCTGCGCAATCCCGTTCTGCATTCGGTCGACGAAGCCGCGGAGGCGCCTGCGCAGATGACCCACCATGTGTTCCATGTCGGCGGTGTCCAGGAGAAGAAGGATCTGGTGCATCGCCTGGCCTCGGGGACCGGCCGGCGCATCTTGTTCATGCGCACCAAGCATCAGGCCCGCAAGCTGGCCAAGCAGCTCACCGATTCCGGTGTGCCGTCAGTCGACCTGCACGGCAACCTTTCTCAGCCCGCACGCGAACGCAACCTTGCCGCCTTCGCCAGTGGTGAGGCACGCGTGCTCGTCGCGACCGACATCGCGGCGCGCGGAGTGCACGTGGACAACGTCGAACTGGTGGTACACGTCGACCCTCCGATGGAGCACAAGGCCTACCTGCACCGCTCTGGCCGCACCGCGCGCGCGGGCAGCGACGGTGACGTCGTCACTGTGGTCCTGCCCGAACAGCGCAGGGATACCCAGCAGCTGTTGCGTAAGGCCGGAATCAGCGTGCGGCCCAGCGCTGTTCATGCCGATTCTGCCGAAGTGCACGCCCTCGTCGGCGAGCTCGCACCGCTGCGCGCTGCCGCGCCCAAGGCTCCTGCTCCGACGCCTGCCGCCAAGAAGCCCGATCATCACCGCGGGGGCGGAAACGAACAGCGTCGTGGCGGTCCGTCACGTAACTCGCGCGGCCCGCGTCGCCGCAGGCCCCGCCAGGGCGCTCAACGCGGCGCGAACACCGGAGGCTGATGCGCCCGCACCGGAGGCGCTGCGTCCGAGTACTTCTCGACCTGAACCAGGACGTGCGCGCCGGTGCAGCCATGCGCCAGCGATGACGTGCCGACGTCGTCGGTCAGCACATTTGGGTTTCCGTGCACGCACATCGAATCCAGATCACCCGGATCCGCTGGATCGAACCACGCGCCGGTCGAGAGCTGCACCACCTGAGGGCGCACGCCGTTGTCGAGGACGACACCGGCCAGGCAGGAACCCCGGTCGTTGAACACCTTCACCACGTCACCGGCGGCCAGGCCGCGCTCGCGAGCGTCGAATGGATTCATCCGGATCGGCTCCCGGCCAGCCACTTTCGAGGCCTGGCTGGCTGCGCCGCCGTCGAGCTGGCTATGCAACCTACTGGCCGGCTGATTGGCCAGCAAGTGCAAGGGAAACTCCGACGCCCGCGGCCCGCCGAGCCACTCGCTGGGTTCGAACCACGTCGGATGCCCCGCGCAGTCGTCGTATCCGAAGCTGTCGATGTCGGCCGAGAAGATCTCGATCCGACCACTCGGTGTGGCAAGACGATGTGCCGACGGGTCGGCGCGGAAATCGACGAGCAGCGTCAGACCGTCATCGGTCGGAAGCCTCAGGGCGCCGGCCTCCCAGAATGCATCGAAGGACGGCACCTCGAAATCGAGTGTGGCCGACCAGGTGTCGTAGAGATGCTGCAGCCACTCCCGCGACGAGCGGCCTTCGGTGAACGAGTCCCCGCAACCGAGTCGGGCGGCCAGAGCGGAAAAAGTGTCGTAGTCGTCGCGCGACTGACCGTGTGGTTCGGTCAGCCGTGGCATGGCCATCAGCACGGGGTCGTTCCGGGAACCCGAGTAGTCGTCGCGTTCGGCGAACGTCGTCGACGGGACAACGATGTCGGCGTGTTTGGCCATCGGCGTCCAGTACGGGTCGTGGACGACCACGGTGTCGGGCCTGCCCAGGGCGCGCCGCAAGCGGGGAAGGTTCTGGTGATGGTGGAAGGGATTGCCGCCCGCCCAGTAGACCAGCCGGATGTCGGGGTAGGTGAGCCGACGTCCGTTGTAGTCGAACGGTTCTCCGGGCTGAAGCAGCATGTCGCTGACCGCGGCGACCGGTATGAACGTCGACACCGGGTTGATCCCCTGTGGCAATCTGGGCAGGCCGCAGCGCAGCGGCGCCAGACCCGGTTCGTTCATCGAACCGTAGCCGTGCCCGAAACCCCCACCGGGCAAACCGATCTGGCCCAGCATCGCAGCCAGTGTCAGGCCCATCCAGGGCGCCTGCTCTCCGTGTCGAGTGCGCTGCAGCGACCAGCTGACGGTGACCATCGTGCGCCCCGACGCCATCCGCCGCGCCAGTGCGGTCAGATCCGCGGCGTCCAGCCCGCTGATCGCCGCCGCCCACTGGGGCGATTTGGGCGTCCCGTCGTCGATGCCGAGCAGATATCGCTCGAATCGCTCGTATCCGGTGCAATAGGTGCCCAGGAAATCACGATCGGCCAGGGATTCGGTGGCCAGCACGAAGGCCAGCGCCAGCATGATCGCGACATCGGTGCCCGGCACGGGGGCGAACCAGTCGCAGGGGCCGTCGACATCGTCACGCAGCGGCGAAAACGACACGATGCGACCGCCCTTGGCGCGGAAGCGGTTCAGTGCGTCGCGGGCCGGATGTGCCGTGGTGCCGCCGTGATTGACGCCGGTGTTCTTCAGCGCGAGGCCACCGAAACACACCATCAGATCGGTATTTTCGACGATGACGTCCCACTGCGTCGACCGCTTGAACAGGTCGTCGTGGGTGCCCACCACGCGCGGCATGATGACCCCGGTCGCGCCGAGGCTGTACGAGTGCCGCGAGAAGGTGAAACCACCAAGGCAGTTGAGGAACCGGTGCACCTGGCTCTGGGCATGGTGAAAGCGCCCGGCGCTCGACCAGCCGTAGGAGCCGCCATAGATCGCCTCATTGCCGTGGGCGTCGACCACCCGGCGTAGTTCGCCGGCGAGCAACTTGACCAGCTCGTCCCAGGAGATGGCGACGAACTCCTCGGCACCGCGGCGGATGGTAGGCCCGGGCCCGTCGACCAGCCAGCCGCGGCGCACCGCCGGCGTCGTGACTCGCGAGATGTGCCGGACCGAGCCGGGCAGATTCCCCAAAGCCGGGGACGGGTCGGCGTCACCGCCCCACGGAGCGACGGAGGCGATGTCACCGGCGTCCACGACGGCGGAGAAGGCCCCCCAGTGCGTCAGGCTGGTCCGAACTGGCGGCACCGGCTCAGTCTAAAGCGCTCTCAGCTCTGCCCAACCATCCGGTTGGATGGGGTACGTTGGCGGTAACTGTCCGTACCACACCGACGAGGACGCTCCCCATGGCCGAAGCCAAGTCAGTCATCGCCTACCAGCGCACGCTGTTCGAACCCGAACACGAGATGTTCCGGGAGTCGTTCCGCACCTTCCTCGAACGGCACGTCGCGCCGCACCACGACCAGTGGGAAAAGGACAAGCTCGTCGACCGCGGCGTGTGGCAGGAGGCAGGCAAACAGGGCTTCCTCGGCATGGCCGTGCCCGAAGAGTTCGGTGGCGGCGGGGTGGACGACTTCCGCTACAACACGATCATCACCGAGGAGATCATCGCCAAGCGCTACAGCGGCCTCGGGTTCAGCCTGCACAACGACGTTGTCGCCCCGTATCTGCTCAGACTCACGACCGAGGAGCAGAAGCAGCGCTGGCTGCCGAAGTTCTGCAGTGGCGAACTCATCTCGGCGATCGCGATGACCGAGCCCGGCACGGGTAGCGACCTGCAGGGCATCAAGACGCGCGCGGTCAATGAGGGCGATCACTACATCCTCAACGGCGCCAAGACCTTCATCACCAATGGAATTCACGCCGACCTCGTCATCGTCGTCGCGCAGACCGATCCCGAGAAGGGCGCACTGGGCTTCTCGCTGCTGGTCGTCGAACGCGGGATGGAGGGCTTCGAGCGCGGCCGCAAGCTCGACAAGATCGGTCTCGACGCGCAGGACACCGCCGAGCTGTCCTTCACGGACGTGAAGGTGCCCGCGGAGAACCTGCTCGGAGAAGAAGGGCAGGGCTTCATCTACCTGATGCAGAACCTGCCGCAGGAACGCATCAGCATCGCGATCATGGCCGCCGCCGCGATGGAGGCGGTGCTCGACGTGACGTTGCAGTACACCAAGGAGCGCAAGGCTTTCGGCAAGCCGATCGGCAGTCAGCAGAACAGCCGATTCCTGCTGGCCGAGCTGTCCACCGAGGCCACCGTGGTCCGGATGATGGTCGACGAGTTCATCCGGCTGCACCTCGACGAGAAGCTGACCGTCGAGCAGGCCGCGATGGCCAAGTGGTACTCCACCGAGAAGCAGGTCCACCTCATCGACCGGTGCCTGCAGCTGCACGGTGGATATGGCTACATGAGGGAGTACGACGTCGCGCGGGCCTATCTCGATGCGCGAGTGCAGACCATCTACGGCGGCACCACCGAGATCATGAAGGAGATCATCGGGCGCAGTATGGGGGTCTGATCAGGCCCGTCGGGCCTCTGAATAGGGCCGCGGCGTGCATATTCGTTGCGTGGAATTCGGCGAGGTGACTTGGTTATCGACGTCCACTGAAGCAAAGTGAACGGACGCGGTAACTTTCTCAGGCTTCTGCAAGCCCCTTGCGACGGCCATGAGGACCCTGTCACCGACCGCGGGGAGGATGAATGAGCCGGCAGCCGATGCTGCGCCTACGTGTGGTCGGTCGTGTCACGATCGGGCTGTTGGGAGTCGCCTCTGCTCTCCTGATGGCCCCGCACGCCACGGCGCAGCCCGAGGTCGACGCCAACAACGCCATTACCGCTGCCTTCGACGCCAGCGGCGGGGACGCGGGCCCGCTCGGCCCTCGCACAGGCGACGTGTATCCGGTCGGAGCGGGGTTCGCGCAGAACTTCGCCGCGGGGAAGATGTTCTTCACGCCGCAGACCGGGGCACATTTCATGCAGGGCGCGATCCTGGAGAAATACGAGTCAGTCGGCGGTCCCGCCGAAGGGGATATGGGTTTCCCCACCATCGACGAGGGCCCCGGTCGCGCACCGGAGAGCCGCAACGTCACGTTCAGCGCACCGGATAATCCGGTGATCTTCTGGACCCCGCCAACAGGAGCGCACATCGTCCGCGGTCCCATCAACGCGGCATGGGACAGGCTGGGCGGTTCCGCGGGCCGCCTCGGAGTTCCGTCGGAGGACGAGACCTACAGCGGGTCGGTCGTGACTCAGAAGTTCACCGGCGGTGAGCTGTCCTATGACTCGCGCGCCAAGACGTTCACCACGGTGCCGCCCGAACTCGCCGGCGAACTGGGCGACCTGACGATCCCCGACGATCCGATTGCGGCGATCAACGCCGCCCGGCGGGCCGCCGGAGGAGCACTCGGACCGTTGGGCGCCCCCGAGGGCGAGCCGTACAAGATCGGCGATGCCGGGATGGCCCAGGATTTCGTCAACGGAACCATCTTCTACAGTCCCGATACCGGCGCCAACGTGGTGACGGGACAGGTGCTGGCCAAGTACCAGAGCGTCGGCGGGCCCGAAGGCGATCTCGGATTCCCGATCTCCGGCGAACAGGACGGGGGCTTGGCCCCTTCGAGCCGCATGAGCGCGTTCGCCGCCGAGGACAAGCCGGTCATCTTCTGGACGCCCGATCACGGTGCATTCATCGTCCGCGGCGCGATGAACGCCGCATGGGAGAAGCTGGGCGGCGCGACCGGAGATCTCGGCGCGCCGGTGGCCGATCAGACCCAGGACGGCAATGTCATCACTCAGCGTTTCAGCGGTGGGTCGCTGTCGTGGGATTCGGCGACGCAGAAGTTCACCACGGAGCCGGCCGGTCTGGCGCCGCGGCTGGTCGGGCTCGAGGTCCCTGGCGCCGGTGCGCCGCAGGCACCGCCGACGTCGACACAGGCGTCGGAGAACGCTGAGGACTCCGGGCTCAAGTGGAACTGGTGGTGGTTGCTGGCCCTGGTGCCGATCTTGCTCGTTCTCGGTCTCGTGGCGTTCGCCGTGATGCGCAGCCGTGGGCGGGACCATGACGATGATCCGTTCGGGCTGCAGGGCCCCGGAGGTCAGGGTTACGAACCCGCGATGGTGGGCGGGGGAGACGGCGGCGACGAGGACCGGGAGGACGCCCTGTTCGGCGACCGCTACGCGCGGGAGGGACTCGGGTCGTTGGCTTCTGCCACGCCGACATCGCCCCCCGCACCGGAAGACTTCCGGCCGGAGCCTCTCAGCTTTTGGGGCGCACCGGTGCAGCCGAGCACAGGCGAGGCCGGCGACGCCGACGCGCCGATCGAGGCGGAGCAGGAGGATCCTGACGCCGTCGATACCGCGCCGACACGACTCCCCACGATCGCCGAGGCGTCGGACGCCGAGGAAACCGCGGACGAATCCGACGACTTCGCTGATGAATCCGACGGTCTCGCCGCCGGCGACTTCGGTGACGAATCCGACGAGTTCGCCGCCGATGACTTCGGTGACGAACCAGAGCTGATCGTCGTCCCAGGGGCTGCGCCCGTCCGGGATGCTGTGACAGACACCGGGCGTCACGCACGCATCGATATCGATGAGCCGATGCCTCTGGGGACTGCCCTGCACATGCCGTTCGACGATCCTCACGAGATCCCCCCGGGTTACCCCATCAAGGCCGACACCAAGTCTGGTCTGTACTGGGCGCCCGACAGCGCCGACTATCACGAGGCGCCGGTCGAGATCTGGTTCGCCAGTGAAGAGATCGCGCGAACGAACGGCTTCGTTCGCGGGGAGTGACGCCGCGAGAGGCTGTGTCGCTCAGATCTTGCGGATGACGGTGACGACCTTGCCGAGGACGGCGGCGTCGTTACCCGGGATCGGATCGAACGCCGGGTTGTGTGGCATCAGCCAGACCTGACCCTTCGTGCGCTTGAAGGTCTTGACGGTGGCCTCACCGTCGATCATGGCCGCGACGATGTCCCCGTTGTCCGCCACGCTCTGCTGTCTCACCACCACCCAGTCGCCGTCGCAGATCGCCGCGTCGACCATGGACTCGCCGACCACCTTGAGAAGGAACAGCGAGCCTTCGCCGACGAGTTCACGGGGCAGCGGGAACACGTCCTCCACAGCTTCCTCGGCGAGGATCGGCCCGCCTGCTGCGATGCGGCCCAGAACGGGCACGAAAGTGGGCTCGGGCAGTGAATCCGACCCCGCGACATCGGTGGTCACGATCGGCGTGACGTTGTCGTCGGCGCCGCGAACGTCCACTGCACGCGGACGGTTGGGATCGCGTCGTAGATAGCCCTTGCGCTCCAGGGTCCGAAGCTGGTGGGCGACCGACGACGTGGACGTCAGGCCGACCGCGTCACCTATTTCCCTGATGCTCGGGGGGTATCCGCGCGTGGTCACCGACGCGCGGATGACCTCCAGGATGGTGCGCTGACGCTCGGTCAGGCCAGAATCCCGGCCGCGGGCTGCGCCGGCGCTGCTGTCACTGCTGTCGTCGCTCATGCGTCCGAATGTAACCGTGTGCGCGCCGATAATCAAACATGTGTTCGACGTGTCGCGTCAGACAAGTTCGGACCGGTTTGGGCCGCGAGTGTGGATTTCATCAGTGGCCGGACTTGTCGGTGGGCTGCGATACCTTTCGCAACAGTTCGATCACGTGTTCTATAAATCGAACATGTGATCGAGTAAGGTTCGAACGTAAGAGCGAATGCAGACCCTGACGGAAGGCAGACAGATGACCCTCATCGATGATCGTGAGACCTGGAACGAGTTCGAGCGCGCGCCTCGCCTCGAGGTGGGTGGCGGCCGCGTCAGGGCGGTGTCTCCGACGCGCAGGCCGCGGTCACGTCGCCCTGGAGGTGCGCCGATGAGTCATCGCGGAACCGGGGTGCTGGTTTCCCGCGCCTCGCATCGGCGCCGCCGCCCCATCACGCCCGTGACGACAGTGGCGCTTGCGCTGGTGGCCGCGGCGATCACGTTGTGGCTCGGTTTGGTGGCCCAATCAGGGGGCGTCTCCGGCGTCGAAGCCGAGATCCCGAGCCGCCTTGCGGTCGTGCAGGTGCACAGTGGCGAGTCGCTGCAGCACGTCGCCCGGCGGGTGGCCCCGGACGCCCCGGTGTCCGAGGTGGTCGAGCGCATCCGGCAGTTGAACAAGCTCGAGTCGGTGTCCCTCGACGCGGGGCAGACGCTGATCGCACCGGTCGCCTGAGCTGACCGCAGGCCACACCAAACATTGTGTTGTTCAAGCACTCTCGGGAATCCTGTAATGAGGTACGCGCCTTTGAGTCCGGCATTGGGCCGTCCGTGGGTGGCGCAGGTACGCTCAAAGGCGTTCGAAGCGGTTGTCTGTCGGTGCGGCGAAGGAGCAGTGATGCACTGTCCGTTCTGCCGTCATCCGGATTCCCGGGTCGTCGATTCTCGCGAAACCGACGAGGGGCAGGCAATCCGGCGGCGCAGGTCGTGTCCCGAGTGCGGGCGGCGGTTCACCACGGTCGAGACCGCGGTGCTGGCGGTCGTCAAGCGCAGTGGGGTCACCGAGCCGTTCAGCCGGGAGAAGGTCATCCGCGGTGTGCGGCGCGCCTGCCAAGGCCGCCAAGTCGATGACGACGCGCTGAACCTTCTCGCTCAGCAGGTCGAAGACGCGGTGCGCGCCACCGGATCTCCCGAAGTGCCCAGCAATGAGGTGGGGTTGGCCATCCTTGGGCCGCTGCGTGACCTCGACGAAGTTGCTTACCTGAGATTCGCCTCGGTGTACCGCTCGTTTTCTTCCGCAGAGGATTTCGAGCGCGAGATACAGGCGTTGCGCGCGCATCGCGAGGTGCCCGCGAAGGGGTAGACCGCCCTAGTCCAGCTGGCGTTGCCCGTCGTCGACCACGCGGCCGGCGACCTGCACCCACCCTTCGGCGCTCCACGTGGTTTCGATGATCGAGCCCTGTCCCTGAACAATGGTCAGGTCTCGGCTGAGGTACTCGGTGATCCGCACTGCGGCGGCGCCGGTGGCCTCGTCCTCGCGGATGCCGAGGTGCGGGGCGAACATCCGGGACCTGATGGTGCTCGCCTCTTTGTCGAGCCATGTCCACAGATAATGCTCGGTCTCGTCGGCGTAATCGTCGGGGTCGGCGGCGGCGAGATCGTCGAGCGAGGTGAGGTCGTAGATGGAGAACGCCGGCGCCCACTCAGCTCGGGCGCTGACGGAGGTCCGGTCGTCGTTGTAGGCCACCTGCACGATGCCTGCGGGCACCTGAAGCGTCTTGATCGGCGTTCCGCGGGCCTTGAGCCACCACGCCGCACCCACGGTCGGGTGTCCGGCGAACGGTAACTGGGTGGTGGGGGTGTAGATATGGGCGTGCGCGGTGTGCACGCCCTCCGCCGGCAGGGTGACGAAAACCGTTTCGCTGTAGCCCAACTCGGCGGCTATTCGTTGACGATCGCCGGGGTCCACTGTGGCGGCGTCCACCACGCCGAGCGGGTTACCGAAGCGGCCGTCCTCGTCAGTGAACACACGCAGGACTGTCACGTCGATGGCCATGGCCCGATGCTACGTCGTGAATGCAGGTGGGTCAGGTGGCGCTGCGCTCGTCGGCGCCCATGGCGTCGAGAACAGCGACGCGGGTGTCGACGTCGCCCGCGATGGCTCGTTCGCTGATACCCGCGCGCAGCAGGCCACGCAGGTATTCCTGGTCGTAGACTGCCGGATCGGTCGTATCGATGAACTTCTCGACGAGTTCGACGAATCTCTCAGGGTCGTCGTGGAAGGGGAAGTGACCCGATCCTTCGAAGATCTCCAGTCGCGAACCAGGCATCGCGGCGTGCGCCATCTCGGCGTGACTGACCGGGATCACCGAATCGCGGCTGCCCCAGATGAGTTGCACCGGAACCGATTGCGTCAGATAACAGCGGTCGAGCATGGTCACGACCTGCCCTCGCCAATCGACCACCGCTCGCAACGTCCGCGCAAAAGCCGACGATGCGGTGGGTTCGGGCAAGTCGGCCAGGATACGCACCATGTTCGGGATGTCGCGGCCGAGCCCGCTCGACCGCAGCAGCGGCCCGCCCATACTGCTCATCAGCCGCAGAGTGGGCAACACCATAGGCAGGCGCAGCAGCGCCAGGGCCTCACTGCCCATCGGTAACGACGCCACCCGCAACGCGATGTTGACATCCTTGGTGACACCCCCGGCTCCTACCAGGATCAACCGGTCGACCAATTGAGGAAACTGGTAGGCGAACTGCATCGCGACGCCGCCGCCCAGGGAATGGCCGATGACCGTGACGCTGTCGATCCCGAGCACGCTGAGCAGATCGCGCATGCCATTGGCGTACGCGGCCACCGAATAGTCGGCGCGAGGTTTGTCGGACTTGCCGTGCCCGAGCAAGTCCGGCGCGATGACGGTGAACCGCTGAGCGAGCTGCGTCTGCACGCTGCTCCACGTTGTCGAGTTGTCGCCGATACCGTGGATCATAAGTATCGCCGGCCCGGACCCGGCGACCCGGAACGCCCGCCGATAGCCGTGGATCGTGCAGTACTGCAGCGTCGGTGTCAGTTCACGCACGGGACGCAAGTTCGGCTTGCGTTCGGTCATGTCGCTCACTCCGTCGTCAGGCCGGCTGGTAGCCGGCGGAAGTCAGAGACCTTCCCGTGGGTGGTCGTCCCCGTCCTTCCGCTTCTTCTCACCGGCTTGCTGAGCGAGGAAACGTTCGAATTCCGCGCCCAACTCTTCACCACTCGGCAAATCCTCGTCGCGCGCGAGCAGGGACCGGTTCTCCTGGGCGGCAACGAACGCATCGTACTGGCGCTCCAGCGCCTCCACCACCTGAGCAACCTCCGGGCTGGCGGCGACCTGCTCGTTGATCTTGTCCAAGACCTCCGCGGCAGCCTTGGTCAGGTCGGCAGTCGGCAACTCCAGCGAACCATTTCTGGCAACTTCGGACAGCAGCGTCTCCGCCGCGGACGGGTAATCGGTCTGCGCCAAGTAGTGGGGCACGTGGACTGTGAAGCCTACGACCTCGTAACCGTGCTGCGCCATCCGGAACTCCAACAGGTTGGACGCGCTGCCAGGTACCTGCACCTCGCCGACCCACGGCGCATGCTCGGCGATGAGCTCCTTGTCGTTGGAATGTGCCGTCAGGGTCATCGGGCGGGTGTGCGGAACGGCCATCGGGATGGAGCCCAGTCCGATCACACGCCTGACCCCGAGCCGCTCGGCCAGCAGCCGCACGGCTGTGATGAAGCGCTCCCAGCGCAGATCTGGTTCCAGCCCGGCGAGGAGCAGGAACGGCGTGCCGACGCTGTCGTGCAGCGCGTAGAGATTGAGTTCGGGTTCCTCATACGACGTGAAGTGATCGGTCTTGAAGGTCATCAACGGCCGTCGAGAGCGGTAGTCGAGCAGTTCGTCGATCGCAAACGATGCGACCAGTTCGGTGTCCAGCGTGTTCTTGAGGTGCTGTGCGGCCAGCTTGATGGCGTGCCCGGCGTCGGAGAAACCCTGGAGGGCATGCACGAGGACCGGGCCGCGACCGTCGGGAGAGGTCAGCTGCGGGCCGGGAAACTCCAGTTCGTACATCCCGGTCTGTTCGGGCTGATACCGCTGACCGGGATCCTGTGTCTCGTCAGTCACTTGTCTCGCCTCCTCGCCTCGGTGCGACCACCACGTGACGGTGATCGGGACCGTGAGCAACCAGTGTCTCGCACGATGTGATGTCGCCGCACCCGGCTCGGGTGGCGTCACCCGTTTGTTCGAACGCGAACACGCCGATGTGACATTCCTGGATGGTGACTCGTCTTCTACCCGGCGGCAGCGGTGGGGAAACGCGCGGCAGAGGCACGACGACGCCGGAAGGGGGAAGATGGGCGGGTATGCGAACGTCTGCCGCCCTCCCCGCGCGGTCGGCATGGGTCTGGCTGCTGATCGCGCTGGCCCTCCTGGTGGGCTGCGGAAGCGAGCCGGCCCTGGATCGACTGCCGCCCGTCGACGGGGTGCCCGCCGCGCGCCCGGTAACCCCTGACTCGCGGGTGGGCGCCGTCTTCCCCGGCGCGGGTGGGCTGCACCTGTGTACCGCTGCGGTACTGGCGTCTTCGTCGGCGAACCTCATCCTGACCGCGGCGCACTGCCTGGCCGCCGACGTCGACACCCGATTCGTTCCCGGTTTCGGTGACGACGCCGATGATCCGGGGGAGGACGACAGCTGGCATGTCGTCGCGGTCTACCTGGATCCGCGATGGGTCGCCGACCAGGATCCGATGGCCGACTTCGCGGTGGCGCGGGTGCAGCGCGCCGACGGGGCCAGGTTGGAGTCGGTCACGGGGGAGGGGCTGCGGATCGGCAACGCGCCAAAGCCGGGCGAGGACGTCACCGTCATCGGTTATCCGGCGGGGGTTGGCGGCGGACCTTTGGCGTGCCGCGCAGCTGTGGCGGCCGCGCACCACGGCTTCCCCGCGCTGCACTGCGACGGCGTGGTCGGCGGCTTTTCGGGCGCGCCGTGGATATCCGGGTCGACGGTGTCGGGGTTGATCGGTGGGCTCGACGGTGGCGGCTGCCTCGACGAGATTTCGTACTCTCCGCCGTTCGGCACCGCCCTGACCGAATTGATGACGCGCGCGCAGACGGGAGCGCCGGCCGACAGGCCGCCGGAGGACTTCACCGACGGATGCGAATGACGGCGCTCATGCCCGGAACTGGTTGAGCGCCCGCAATTTGTTCATGACGTCGAGGGCGGCGACCTTGTAGGCCTCCGAGAACGTCGGGTAGTTGAAGACCGCGTCGACGAGGTATTCGACGGTGCCGCCGCAGCCCATGACGGCCTGGCCGATATGCACCATCTCGGTGGCACTGGTGCCGAAGATGTGCACGCCGAGCAGGCGTAGATCCTCGGTCGACACCAGCAGCTTGAGCATGCCGTAGGAGTCACCGGCGATCTGTCCGCGCGCGAGCTCCCGGTAGCGGGATACGCCGACCTCGTAGGGGATGGCATCCTTGGTCAGCTCGACCTCTGTGGCCCCGACGTAAGAGACCTCGGGGATGGAGTAGATACCGATCGGCTGCAATTCCGTCATCTCGTGGCGGGGTTCGTCGAAGGCGTGGTACGCGGCCAGCCTGCCCTGATCCATCGACGTCGCCGCCAGCGCGGGGAACCCGATGACGTCGCCAACGGCGTAGATGTGGTCGACCTTGGTCTGGAAGTTGTC
The DNA here is from genome assembly GCF_002101705.1 of Mycolicibacterium iranicum. Classification (GTDB taxonomy): domain Bacteria; phylum Actinomycetota; class Actinomycetes; order Mycobacteriales; family Mycobacteriaceae; genus Mycobacterium; species Mycobacterium iranicum. The sequence continues at coordinate 229,586 of NZ_LQPC01000047.1, forward strand.
GTCGACGAAGATGCGACCGCGGTTGTCGGCCTCCAGGCCCGCGTTCTCCAGGTTCAGATGGTCTGTCTGCCCCTGTCGGCCGGCCGAATACATCACCGTCTCCGCCGGGATCTGCTTGCCGCTGGCCAGCGTCGTCACGGTGCCCGCGGCGCCGACATCCACGGCGGTGACCTCCTCGCCGAAGCGGAACGTCACCGCCAGGTCGCGCAGGTGGAACTTGAGGGACTCGATGATTTCCGAGTCGCAGAAATCGAGCATGGTGTCGCGTTTCTCGACGACGGTCACCTTGGTGCCCAGCGCGGCGAACATCGATGCGTACTCGATACCGATGACGCCGGCGCCGACCACCACCATCGAGGTAGGCAGCGATTTGAGGTCGAGGATGCCGTCGGAGTCCAGCACACGGTTCTCGTCGAACTCCACGCCCGCCGGCCGCGCCGGCTTGGTGCCGGTGGCGACGACGATGTATTCGCTTGTGAGAGTGGTACGTTCGCCGCGGCGTGACTCCTCCACGAGGACGGTGTGCGGATCCAGGAAGCGGCCGTGCCCTTCGATCAGATCGATGCGGTTGCGCATGAGTTGGGACCGCACGACGTCTTGTTCCCTGGTGATGACGTGAGTGGTGCGGGCCAGCAGGTCGGCTGGGGTGATCTTCTCTTTCACGCGGTAGCTGGCGCCGTAGAGCTCGCGCTGGCTCATGCCTGTCAGGTAGACGACGGCTTCGCGCAGCGTCTTCGACGGGATCGTTCCGGTGTTGACGCAGACACCGCCGAGCATGCGTCCACGCTCGACGACAGCCACTGACTTCCCGAGCTTTGCGGCCGCGATGGCAGCCTTTTGTCCGCCCGGTCCGGAACCGATGACGACAAGGTCGTACTCGAACATCGAAGCCATGGGTCAGGTCTACGCCGGTTGTCCGGATCGCGCATGCCGAGCCGCGTCAACAACTGGTGAACAGCTGCTCGCGCAATTCTTCATCCCCAAACCCAATTTCATCCCCAGTTGCGCTGCCGCCGAGCGACGACGGCGCTGCGACGTCGGTGGCGGTTGCCAAGTTTGCGGTATGGCCTCACTACATCAGTTCGGAAACAACGCCGGAAACCATCCCGAATCCTCGGTCGACTGCCCGGGCGCCCTGATCGCGGCATTGCCCGCCGTCCTGGGTTTCGTGCCCGAACAATCTGTGGTCCTCGTGACCGCCGCTCACGGCGAGATGGGTGCCGTGCTGCGCGGGAATCTGTCCGACGCCACGGCAGAGCGGCTGCGTGAGTTGGCACAGCTGGCGTCCGCCTCGGGGGCCGAGATCGTCATCGCCGTCCTCGTCGACGACGAGGGGGCGGATTGTCCGGCGTGCTTCGACGAGCACCGCTGGCTGGTGCGCACACTCGGCCGCGAACTCGCCGACCATGGTGTGGAATTGGTTGCTGCGCACGTTGTTGCCGAGGTGGCCGCCGGTGCCCGGTGGTTCTGCGCGGACGGCTGCGGCCGCTCCGGAGTGGTCGACGATCCGATGGCATCGCCCACCGCGATGGCCGCCGTGCTGGACGGCCGGCGGCTCTACACCACGCGTGAGGAACTCCTGGCAGTCGTCGCCACCGCTGATCCCGCACGCACCGGGGCACTTGCTGAGGTCATCGAACGTGACAGCGGCGGTGGGCGCGAACGGCCGGATTCGCAGGCCCGCGGCGATATCGAGCATGTCCTGGAATGCGTTGAACGAAATGACCAAGGCGCGGTGTTGGGAGACGGGGAGCTGGCGCGGTTGGCGTGGGCGCTGACAGATACGCGGGTGCGCGACACGCTTTATGCGCTGGCGGTCGGCGACAAGGCCGGGTCGGCGGAATCGCTGTGGGTGCAGCTGTCACAGACCCTGCCTGAGCCATGGCGGGTCGAAGCGCTTGTGCTGCTGGCCTTCTCGGCCTATGCGCGCGGGGACGGCCCCTTGGCGGGGATCTCGTTGGACGCGGCGCTTCGATGCGGCCCCCACAGGATGGCCGGCATGCTCGACCAGGCGCTACAGGCCGGGATGCGGCCAGACCAGATTCGAGAGCTTGCTGATACGGGCTATCGGCTGGCCACCCAGCTGGGCGTGCGCCTGCCGCCGAAGCGATGGCTCCGCAGGCGGGCCAGTTAGGTCAGACCTTCTCGACCTTGACGGCGTGCGCCATCTCGTGGGGCAGCTCAACCTGCTCGTGCCCGGGGATGACGATCATGACTCCGCCGTGGTCGTTGACCTCGACGGTGACGCGCGCATTCGGCACGACGCCGGCGTCTTTGAGGCGGGCGATCAGTTCGACGTCACCCTGGACGTGCTCGGTCAGCTGACGCACGACGACGGCGACCGGCATACCCGCCGGCAGTTCGGTCAGACGGACGAGGCTGTATGCCTCGTCGGCGAACTCGTCGCCGACACCGAGCTCGGAAAGGCCGGGAATCGGGTTCCCGAACGGCGAGGTCGTCGGGTTGTTGAGCACCTGCACCAGGCGGCGCTCAACGTCGACGCTCATCACGTGTTCCCAGCGGCACGCCTCGGCATGCACCTCTTCCCAGGGCAGGCCGATCACGTCGACGAGGAGACGCTCGGCGAGACGGTGCTTACGCATCACGGCGACGGCGAGCGCACGGCCCTTATCGGTGAGCTCAAGGTGCCGGTCGCCCGCGACGTGGAGCAGGCCATCCCGCTCCATCCGGGACACAGTCTGGCTCACGGTGGGTCCACTCTGGTCGAGACGCTCCGCGATGCGCGCACGCAGCGGGATCACGCCCTCTTCCTCGAGGTCGTAGATCGTTCGCAGATACATCTCGGTGGTATCGACTAGATCGTTCATGGCACACCCTCCGTCTGAGGCGAGTCTACCGGCCGATGCGGCACGGCAGCGGTCCTTCCCGACGCGACACGGTCACACCGCACCCGACGGCGTCCTCGCAGCAGAAGGCCCGTCCGGGACTCCCGGCGGGCCTTCTGAGGAATCGGCTTAGCTGGCGTACGAACGCAGGCGGTCGGCACGCTCCCCGTTGCGAAGCTTCGCCATCACCTCGCGCTCGATCTGGCGGACACGCTCGCGGGACAGGCCGAAGAGCTTGCCGATCTGGTCGAGGGTGCGTGGCTGGCCGTCGTCGAGGCCGAACCGCAACCGGATGACCTGCTGCTCACGTTCGTCGAGCGTGGCGAGCACGTAGCGGATGTCGGTGTGCAGCAGTTCGGAGATGACCGCGTTCTCTGCAGACATCGCCTCGGCGTCCTCGATGAAGTCACCGAGCGGCGCCTCTTCGTCACTTCCGACAGGCATGTCCAGGCTCACCGGGTCCCGGCTGTGCTCCAGGAGGTCGTTGATCTTCTCGACCGGGATGCCCGACTCCTCTGCGAGCTCCTCGTCGGTGGCCTCACGGCCGAGGTTCTGGTGCATCTCGCGCTTAATGCGGGCCAGCTTGTTGACCTGCTCGACCAGATGCACAGGGAGCCGGATGGTACGGCTCTGGTCGGCCATGCCGCGCGTGATCGCCTGGCGAATCCACCAGGTGGCGTAGGTGGAGAACTTGAAACCCTTGCTGTAGTCGAACTTCTCCATCGCGCGGATGAGGCCGAGGTTGCCCTCCTGGATGAGATCGAGCAGCGGCATCCCGCGGCCGGTGTAGCGCTTGGCCAACGACACCACCAGTCGCAGGTTTGCTTCCAGCAGATGCCGACGCGCCGCCTCGCCGTCGCGCACCACTGCCGCGAGATCACGCTTGCGGTTGTCGCCCAAGCGCTTCCGCGTGGCGAGCAAATGCTGCGCGTAGAGACCGGCCTCGATCCGCTTGGCCAGCTCGACCTCGTCCGCGGCATTGAGCAGCGCGGTCTTTCCGATGCCGTTCAGGTACACGCGGACCAGGTCGGCGGCGGGGCTCTGAGCGTCCAGATCTTGGTCGATGCGGCTGGTGGTGGCATTTGCCATGGCGGCCTCCTGATCGGGTGGAACTTTCAAGGACTACAACGCCCCAGGCGCGCAGAGAGTTCCCACGTTCCCGGAGGTTCACACCTTCTGATCAGCGGTTATTGGACGACGACCTGAGAATCGTCTGAGAATGCCCGAAGAAGGCACTCAGCCAGGAACGTCGCCGGGCTGATCGCCGCCGCCATGTTGCGGCGCGCTGCGTACCGGGCGTTCGATAGCCGGTCGTTCGGCGGTCGGGAACAGTGGGATGCGGCGCGGGGTGTCATAGCGGCGGGGCTCGTCGGCGCTACGCGGCGGACGGTCGTTGGCGATCAGAACCGCCATCCACGGCAGGGGGATCGAGACCACGATGATCGCCAGGGAGATCAGCCCGTTCTCCCATATCGAGTAGGCCACCGCGGCAAGAATGAGCGCGGGGATGCGAAAGGCCATCAGTGACAGGTACTTCTTGACGCGGCGGCGGTGCTGCTCTTCGTACGCGGGAGCGGCCCGGGTGATCAGGACCGGACGGCCTTCGTCGTCGAAACTCAGCTCTGGGCCTTGTTTCATATCTCCACTGTTCCACATCTGGGGACCGGTGTGCCCGTTGCGTTCCTTACCAAACTCTTGCCAGGCAGAATGGGCGCATGGACACCCAGACGATCGAGCGCACCGAGACCGACGAACGCGTCGATGACGGGACCGATGACGACCGGCCCAAGTTCTTCCACTACGTCAAGAAGGACAAGATCGCTGAGAGTGCCGTCATGGGAACGCACGTCGTGGCGCTGTGCGGCGAGGTGTTCCCGGTGACGCGTTCGGCGAAGCCCGGCTCGCCGGTGTGCCCCGACTGCAAGCGGATCTACGAACAGCTCAAGAAGTAGCGGACCCGCCGCCCGGCGGTCCTTCGACGGCGGACGGCTGCGGCGTGATGACCCCGGGCTGCGGTGTCGGTGCCACGGACGGCGCGGAACCGTTTCCGCCGTTGCGCGCTTCGGCTTTGGCCTCCAGCCACCACCGGAAGCGTTTGGCGTGTGTTTCGGGAGCCGGCCACTCCTCTTCGATGGCAGCGTTCAGTTCGGCGCCGATCATGATGGCGAACCCGAGGAAGAACGCGAAGAGCAGGAAAGCGATCGGCGTGGCCAGCGCGCCGTAGGTGTAACCGGTACTCGTGATCCACGTCAGGTAGAGGCGCAACCCCCACGTCGCGATCAGGAACACCACGGCGGCCAGCACCGAGCCGAGTAGCAGCCGATGTGTGGGCAGCGGTTTGGGCAGCGAAACGCGATAGAGCACGTTGACTGCCACGGCCAGAGCAACGAATAGCACGGGGTAGTAGCCAAATTGGAGTATGTGGTCCCAGCTGTCGGGGATGTACTCGGCGACTTTGCGCGGCCCCAGCGCCAGGAACGGGGCCGTGACGATCGCGCCGACAAGCATCACCACATACAGACCCAGTGCATAGAAGCGTTGTCGCACCGGATGGCGCAGCGCTGTCTGGCCGTGTGCCTCGGTGATCGAGTCGACGAACGCCGAGATGGCCGATGAGCCCGCCCACAGCGAGATGATGAAGCCGACGGAAACGACCTCGCCGCGAGCGCCCCGGACGATGTCCCGCACTGTCGGCTCGATGATCTCGTTGACGACGTTCGAGGAGAAGAACCTCTCGGCCGTGTTGACGATCTGGTCCTGAATCGTTGGGAGGGTGTCCGGGCCGAACAGCGGAGCGACATAAGCCAGACTGCCGAGCATGCCGAGCAGCAGAGGGGGCAGAGACAGCGCGCACCAAAAGGCAGCCTGAGCCGATTCGGAAAATATCGAGTCGTCCCAACTCTTGCCCAGTGTCCGCAGGGCGATATGCCGAATGTGGTGCCGTGTCGGCTTGGATCTCAACGAAGGCCGCGCGGGTGGCCGCTCTAACTGGTCACTCATGACCAGTCCAGCATGGCCGATTTGCCGCCCTAAGGCTCCAGCGGGCTCACTTGCAGCACCGCCGCGAGTTCGACGAGCTTTGCTTCATGCTCGTTGGCGTGATGTTGGCAGAACAGCAGCTCGGCTCCGGAGGGAAGTGTCGCCCGCACGCGAGCTGCAGCCCCACAACGGTCGCAGCGGTCAGCCTTGGTGAATTCAGGACTGGTGAGCGTTGCGGTCATGGCACCTCCATAGGGTGGTAGCGACGTACATCTACTGTGTCAGACGCTTGGGGTTCCGGCCTTGTTCCCCGGGGGTTTACGGGTGTGTCGTGTCTCACGGGCCCGCGGTTTGCGACCAGGAAAGAGTGACGGTATGCCCGACGCAGTTCGCAGTGACGTGCTTGTGCATCTGTGTACGGCCCGCGAGTGGGAGCAGGCGCAGCGGACGGGCCGACACTCGCCGCCGTCTCTGACTGCCGTCGGCTTCGTCCACCTGTCGACCCCGGAACAGGTTCACCTGCCGGCCAACCGGCTGTATGCCGGCAGGTCCGACCTGGTGTTGCTCCATATCGACGTAGCACGCCTCGCATCTCCTGTTCGCTGGGAACCGGGCGTCCCGTCCGATCCCGGTGGCATGGTGTTCCCACATTTGTATGGACCTTTGCCTGCTGAAGCTGTGATATGCGTCACTGCCTACCTGCCGACGCCTGACGGAACTTTCGCCCCGCTCGCCCAGTAGCCCACAAGAGCGTCATTCTCACAATCGACATAGGACGTTGTCGCGGCGATTCGCGACTCAATACACTGACCTGCCGTGGGCATCATCTTTGGCTTCGCACCGTGGATCGTCTATTGGGTTCTGGTCGGAAACGTCCCCTTTCACACGGCGGTGTTGATCGCCCTCGCCGTGTCCGTCGCGGCGTTCGTCGTGGCGCGGGTGGCCGGATTTCCGGGTCGCACGCTGGAAACGGGCGCTGTGGCAACGTTTTTCATCTTGACGGTGCTCACTTTCACAGGCAGCGAGTCGTTCTTGGAGCAGTGGATGCAGCCGTTGAGCAACGCCGGCATCTTTCTGGTGGCCTTGGCGAGCGCTGTGATCGGCCGGCCGTTCGTCCGGGAGTTCGCCGTGGTGGGTCAGCCCAAGGAGGTGATCGAAAGCGAACCGTTCGCCAGGATCACCTCGGTCCTGACATGGATCTGGATCGCCGCGTTCTGCGGCATGACGGTGTCGTCGGCGATCCCGCCGCTGGTGCAAGGCGATGCCACCATCCTCGACACCAGAACGCCACTCTCCGTCATCTGCTACTGGGCGGTGCCCTTCTCGCTCCTGGCCGTCGCGGCCCTGCTGACGCGCGTCCTTCCCGACCGTATGGTGCCGCCTGCCGAGGAGATCGTCCGCAAAACGACGTTCGTGGCTTTCGCCGAGGCCGAGATCGATCAGCTGATCTATCTGGCCACCGAGCACGCCAACCGCGAGGTCGGAGCGGGCAAAGAGGCCTATGACATCAGGATCGGCTCGAAGGGCGTCCCCCTCGTCGGCGATGACACCAGGGAGTCGTGGCCGTCGACGTACAAGGTGCGTGAACGCAAGCGCTGACCCTCGCGTCGAAGAAGTCACGGACCGGACAGCGTCCTTGATGTGCCGTTTGTTTGCCGTGTTACATTTCAGCTAATTCAACAGCAAGCAGACGAGGGGACGTCTCTGTGGCACAGCGCGGTGGCAAACATCGGAAATCGACCGGTTCGACCATCGCGCCTTGTGGTGCCGCGCCGGCGCGGCAACTGCTCACCGCCGGTACCGGCGGTGCGGCGATGATCGGCGTAGGGGTTCTATTCGGTCTGCACTCCGATCAGTCCGCAACCGACAACATGGAGATCCGACTCGTTTCTTTCGACTCCGTTTCGGTTCCCAATGCGCCTGTGTCAGAAGAACTTCTATGGTTCGGCTACGCCGGTTCGCGCGACCACGACAGGGCGTCGTCGGCAACCAGCGCCGCACCGAACGCCGTGACGCCTCGGCCGATGATCGGTCCGGGCGGCTGGCTAATCGGTGACGGCTTGGACGCCGCCGAGGACTGCGCAGGTTCGGCGTGCAACGGCGCAAACGGTGGCCTGCTGTGGGGGAATGGCGGCGACGGTGCGCGAGGCGGCAATGGTGGCAACGCCGGACTGTTTGGCGGTAACGGCGGCCGCGGGGGTGACGGCTACTTTCCGGGACAGGACGGTGGCGACGGCGGGGACGCCGGACGCTTCGCCTCGATCGGTGACGGGGGCGACGGCGGAAACGGCGCGGACGGTGCCGTCGGTGTCGCTGGAGGCAACGGCGGCGCGGGCGGCAACGCGGGCCGCACCCACGGCAACGGTGGCGCCGGTGGCAACGGCGGCGCGGGCGGCAAAGGGCAGGACGGAGACAATCCGGCAGCCTCGGGAAAGGCCGCGACCGGCACGCCGAACTACCTCGGATCCAGCGGCCTACCGCCATCGACCAACGTCGTCGACGGCGCGCTGATCGGGACCATCGGCGGTCGCGGCGTCGACGGCGCTGCAGGGACCAATCAATCCGGCGGCAACGGCGGCCACGGCCAGGGCGTCACGCCGCTGTTCGCCCCGTCTCACAATTTCGCCATCGGCGGGGCGGGCGGCAACGGCGGTGACGGCGCGGGCGGCGGTGCGGGCGGCAATGGCGGTGATGGCGGTCTGGGCCAGGGCATATCTCCGACGGTCGCCGTCTTCGGCAACAACGGGGGCAACGGTGGTAAAGGCGGTGCTGCAGGCGGCAGGGGCGGCGACGGCGGCGCCGGCGGCAACGTCAAGATGGGCATCGGCGTCGGGTTCGCCGGACCCGGCGGAGCGGGCGGAAACGGCGGGACCGGCGCGGCCGGTGCGACAGGGACCAGTGGCGGAGCAGGCGGAGCAGGCGGCCGCAGCGGCTCGCAGACCGGTGATGGCGGCGCCGGCGGCGCAGGCGGTGCCGGCGGAGACGGTGGAAACGGCGCGGTCGGCGGGGACGGCGGTAACGGCGGCGCCGGCGGCACGGACGTCTCCGACTCCGGCCGCGGCGATGTGAAAGACGGCCAAGGCGGTTTCGGAGGCTTCGGCGGGACAGGTGGCGCCGGCGGCGACGGGGGTGCCGGCGGGGCTGCCGGCAAGGGCGGCGCGGGCAGCGTCGAAGGGTCCGCGGGCGCCGATGGCACGCAGGGCAGGACCGGCGCGGGCGGCATCGGAGGTGCCGGAGGCAAAGGCGGAAACGGTGGATCCGCCGGGGACGGGACCGCAGGCCAGTCGGGCGGTTCGGGTTCGGCCGGTAGCGGACCCGACGGCAGCCGTGGCGGTGCAGGCGGTCGCGGCGGCGACGCCGGCAACGGCAGCCGCCCCGCCGACGACTGAGGAGGCCAGCAGCGCTAGACGGCCCGCGCCTCGATGACCGATAGCGGGCTCACTGTCGGGACGACCCGCGTCAACTCGAAGCCGGCCGCGGCGAGCAATTTCGCGTACTGCGCCCGAGTGCGCTCCTTGCCGTGCAGCGTGATCAACATTTCCAGATCCAGCATGTGCCCGATGAACGACGAAGCCCGTTCCGGCAGAACCATTTCCAGCAAGATGAGCTTGCCTTCGCCGGCGATCGCGGTGCGGATGTTACGAAGGATCGTGGTCGAGTCGGCATCGCTCCAGTCGTGGATGATGTTCTTCATCACGTACACATCACCACCTGCAGGCACCGAGTTCAGGAAAGAGCCACCGGTGACGGTGCAGCGGTCGGCGACTCCGGCCTCTGCAAGAAGCGGCCCCGCGCCCGCGACGACTGCCGGCAGGTCGTAGAGGATGCCCTTGGCAGCGGGCGCGCTCCGCAGGATCGTGCTCAGCACCGCGCCGTGGCCGCCGCCCACATCGACGACCAGCCGGGCGTCGGTGAAGTCGTATGCTTGCAGCGCAACATCATTCGAGAGTCCGCTGGCCGCAGTCATCGCATTGTTGAACACCGCGGCGAACTCGGCGTCGGTGTCGAGGTAATCCCAGAATGGCATCCCACGCAGCTTCTCCGAGGCGGGCTCACCCGTCTGCACCGAATACAAAAGACTGCCCCAGTCGGCCCAACGCGACGGGTGACCGATGAACAGCACCATGTCGCGCAGCGACCCTTCCGAATCCGACCGCAGTGCCTGCCCGACTGGGGTGAGAGCGAACCGCCCGTCGCGGCCTTCGCGCAGCACCCCTCGGCTCGTCATGGCCCGCATCAGCCGGTGGAGCGCGTCTGGATCGGCGCCGACCTGGGCGGCGATGTTCTCGGCGTCCGAAGGGCCTCCCGCCAACCGATCGGCGATCCCCAGCTTGGCTGCGACGTAGAGCACCTGGGTGGTCCACGCCCCGGTCGCGAGCTCGAGCAGAGCGATGTTGCCCGGTGCTGAGGACCGGTGTAGCCGCTGCAGTCCGGCGCGCAGCCGATCGACGGCTTTGATCAACCGGACCGGCGGGACCCTGTTCTGGGTGGAGGGCATCGAAGGTCTACTTTCGTCGGTGTTGACGTGGTCGCCGACGAATGTAGTTGGGGCACCTTAAATTTTTCTTGCGCGGACCTAGTCCAGGTAGTCGCGTAGCACCTGAGAGCGGCTGGGGTGGCGCAGCTTGCTCATCGTCTTCGACTCGATCTGGCGAATGCGCTCACGGGTTACTCCGTAGACCTGCCCGATCTCGTCGAGGGTGCGCGGCTGGCCGTCGGTCAGGCCGAAACGCAGCCGCACGACACCGGCCTCACGCTCCGACAGCGTCTCGAGCACTGACTGCAGCTGGTCCTGCAACAAAGTGAACGACACGGCGTCGACGGCCACGACAGCCTCGGAGTCTTCGATGAAATCGCCGAGTTGACTGTCGCCCTCGTCGCCGATCGTCTGGTCCAGCGAGATCGGTTCACGCGCGTACTGCTGGATCTCCAGCACCTTCTCCGGCGTGATATCCATCTCCTTGGCCAGCTCTTCGGGCGTGGGCTCGCGGCCCAGATCCTGCAGCAGCTCGCGTTGGATTCGGCCCAACTTGTTGATGACCTCGACCATGTGCACCGGAATACGGATGGTGCGGGCCTGATCGGCCATGGCGCGGGTGATGGCCTGCCGAATCCACCAGGTGGCGTAGGTCGAGAACTTGTAGCCCTTGGTGTAGTCGAACTTTTCGACCGCGCGGATCAGACCGAGGTTGCCTTCCTGGATGAGGTCCAGGAACGCCATGCCGCGGCCGGTGTAGCGCTTGGCCAGCGACACCACCAGGCGCAAGTTCGCTTCCAGCAGATGGTTTTTCGCGCGGTCGCCGTCACGGCAGATCCACATGTAGTCGCGGCGCTGTGCGGTCGTCAGCTTCTCGCCCTTCTCGGCGAGCTCGGCCATCAACTGCGTGCAGTACAGGCCGGCTTCGATGCGCTTGGCGAGCTCGACCTCTTCCTCGGCGTTGAGCAGCGCGACCTTGCCGATCTGCTTGAGGTATGCGCGCACCGAATCCGCAGAGGCGGTGAGTTCGGCGTCCTTGCGGGCCTGCCGCAGTGCCTCTGATTCCTCTTCGTCCCAGACGAAGTCGCCGGATGCCTTGTCCTTCTCTGAAGGCTCGGGAAGCGAGTCGTCCTCGGCCTCCTTGGCGGGCTTGGCGGCGGCCTTGGGCGTCGCGTCGGCGTCGGCCGTCTCGTCGTCGGCCTCGTCGTCGGAGTCGTCGTCACCGTCGGCGGACGTGTCGTCATCGACCTCGATGTCATCGAGCTCGAGGTCGGCGTCCTCCTCGAGGTCTTCGCCGGGTTCGCCCTCGATGTCGGTGTCGGTCTCGGCGTCTTCGCCCGCGAGATCGTCGTCGACGCCGCCGGGCTCGGGTGAGGTCGCCTTCTTGGCGCGGCTGCGGCCGGCGGGTGCGTCAGCGGATTTCGCGGCGCGCGGCTTGGCGGCGGTCTTGGTCGCCGCTTTTTTCGCGGGCGCCTTCTTGGCGGGGGCTTTGGCGGCGGTGCGCTTCACCGGCTCGTCGGTTGCCGGGCTTGCCTTGGTCGCTGCCACGTACACCCTTTCGGTCGTGCGGTAATTCGGCACGCACACGTGCGCCACCGAAAGTGTCGGCTATGTCGATTGTCGGCGTCGATCTCGAAGCGTCATCTCCGGGTGGGTTGCTCCCCGTCGCTGTCTGGTCGGTGGCCGCCGTCGACCATTGTAACGACAGTGTGGGTCGGTGCCGTCCTCAGCGGCAAATTTGACGCTCCTGCGCGCCGCCCCCGGCCGGTTACTTGCCGGTAGCCGTGACGTTGAACTCGGCGGCCATCGCCGCGCCGACGATGCCTGCAGTGTTCTGCAACTCCGCCGCGACGACGGGGACGCGGTTGGTGAGCAGCGGGATCCACTTGTCGGCCTTGCGGCTGATCCCGCCACCGGCGATGAAAAGGTCGGGCCAGATCGCGTTTTCGATTGCTACCAGCACTTTCGTGACCTCTTGGGTCCAGCGCTCGTAGCTCCATTCCTTGCGTTCCTTGACCGAGCTCGCGGCGCGGTGTTCGGCTTCCTTACCGCCCACTTCGAGGTGTCCGAACTCCGTGTTGGGCAGCAGCACGCCGTTGTGGATCACCGCCGAGCCGATTCCCGTGCCGAATGTCAGCAACACGATGACACCGGTGTTGTCGCGGCCGGCCCCGAACTTTTCTTCGGCGAGTCCGGCGGCGTCGGCGTCGTTGAGTACCGTCACCGGCTGCCCGTCGAGAGCTGCGCCGATGACGTCTTTGGCGTTGAGCCCGATCCAGGCTTTGTCGACGTTGGCGGCTGTGCAGACAATGCCGTCGGCCACGACACCCGGATAGGTCACGCCGAGCGGTCCGTCCCAGCCGAAGTGCGCCACCACGTCGGCGATGGTCTTGGCGACGGCCTCCGGGGTGGCCGGCTGTGGAGTGAGCAGCTTGAAGCGGTCTCCGATGAGTTGGCCGGTGTCGAGGTCGACGATGCCGCCCTTGACACCGCTCCCGCCGACGTCGATGCCGAATCCGCGGCGTGGTCGGCCTGAGCCCGATGCGGGCGTGGCGGCGGCGGTCATGCAGGCTCCTCTGCGGAGGTGGGCGGGACGCGATGACACCCTATCGGCTCGCCAATTGCGATGCGTGACAGTCCCGCATCCCGCTCGGCCGGAAGGCGGTCGGTGTGCTGCGATAGGGGTGTGAGCGACGCGATCCCGGCCCCCGACCCTGTCCTGCTACGTAAGGTGGCCGAGCAGCTGGCCGCCGAGGCCGCGGCGTTCGTCCGCAGTCGCCGCCTCGAGGTGTTCGGCCACAGTGCGGCCGGAACCGTGTCCGCCGGCGGGGATCCCGCCGTGCGGGTGAAGAGCACCCCGACGGACCCCGTCACCGTCGTCGACACCGAGACCGAGCGGCTGCTGAGGGAGCGGCTCGCCGTTCTGCGACCCGCCGACGCGATCCTCGGGGAGGAGGAGGGTGGTCCGGTCGGGGTCGAGCCGGGCCGGCTGACCTGGGTGCTGGACCCGATCGACGGCACGGTCAACTTTCTGTACGGCATCCCCGCCTATGCGGTGTCGGTCGGGGTGCTCTGCGATGGTGTCCCCATCGCCGGGGCGGTCGCCGACGTCGCGGCAGTGGCGCTCTACTCCGCCGCGCTGGGCCACGGAGCGCATGTCCGGCACGGGGATGCCACGACGGAATTGCGGTGCAGCCAGGCCGCCGAGTTGTCGATGGCCCTCGTCGGCACCGGGTTCGCCTACGAGCGTGACCGCAGGCGGCGCCAGGGCGAGAGCCTCGCAAAGCTCATTCACGACGTGCGCGACCTGCGCCGGATCGGATCGTGTGCACTCGATCTGTGCATGGTCGCCGCTGGCAGGCTCGACGCCTATTACGAGGACGGGGTGCACCTGTGGGACTGGGCGGCGGGTGCGTTGATCGCGACCGAAGCCGGGGCCAGGGTGCGTCCTCCCGCGACCGCCGACGGCGCGGGCCTGATGGTGGCAGCGGCACCGGGCATCAGCGCCGCGCTCGACGACGCGCTGGTGCGCTGCGGGGTGTCCGGCGAGTCGCAGGCCGGGACGTCGGTAGATCCGCGCTGAGCTCAGCAGGTCCCGGTGTGCGCCTGTGTCAGAAGGTCGGGGTCGGCCGGCGCGGTGGCGTCGGGCAGCAGGCTGGCGAGCACCGCATCGATGTCGTCGCTGTGGGTCAATTCGGTGAAGTCGGTACCTATGGCGAGGTCGACAGTGTCGTCCGCGCGGCCGTCCTGGAACAGCTCCATGCACGGCGCGACGAGCCAGACCGACGCCGCCGCGGCGCGGCCCGACGGCCCGAACCTGATCTGGCCCACGCACTGCAGGCGCGCGGTCTCATAGATCGGGTCGTTGGCAGCCTCGGGTTCGGTGAAACCGATGTCGCGCAGCGCGCCGGCGACTTCGGCCGCCTGCCCGCCTTGGCCGCTGGCGTTGAGGACCCGGATCTTGGCGTCGGCGAGCTTGGCTGGCGTGACGTCGATCATCGTCGACCTGGACACCTGCTCGCCGAGGTCGGGTACGGGAGCGCCGGGTTGGGCGGGCGGGGGAGGCCGGTTGCAGATCGCGGCCTGGGGGACCTCGGGCGGGCGTGACAGCGCGATCACCCACACCAGCAGCGCCGCGACCGCCAGGCAGGCGATCATCGCGGCGCCGGGTACGTAGTTGCGGCGGCGGAACGGCCGGCCGTGTTTGTCGAATGCCGTCCCCTCGGTGATTTGCGCGACCACGTCCAGCACTCTAGAGGCCGCCCTGCGGACCCACCGCCCGGCTCGTCAAGCAGGGGTTTCTCTGATGTGACACAAATCACAATAGAACCGGTGTCAATCCGGGCACGAATCGTTTGGTGGATGCGTTCGACGCTGGTACAAAGCACTGCTGCGAAAAGCTTCATGGAGGGGACAGGCATGGCCACTGATTACGACGCCCCAAGGCGCACTGAAACCGATGACGTTTCCGAGGATTCCCTCGAGGAGCTGAAGGCACGGCGCAATGAAGCCCAGTCGGCTGTCGTCGACGTCGACGAATCCGAATCTGCCGAGTCGTTCGAACTCCCGGGCGCCGATCTGTCCGGCGAAGAGCTGTCCGTGCGGGTGATCCCGAAGCAGGCCGACGAGTTCACCTGCTCGAGTTGCTTCCTGGTGCACCACCGCAGCCGTCTCGCCAGCGAGAAGAACGGCGTGATGATCTGCACCGATTGCGCAGCCTGACGCTCAGCCGAGGGCGGCGAGGACCTTATCCGGGTGCTTGGTGCTGATCAGCCAGTACGGGGTGGGATCATCCGGATCGTCGAGGACCAGCAGCACCATCGGGCCGACCCACGCCTTGTGGACGACGTAGGCCGCCGGGTCGAGTTGGCGGCCCAGCGCCGCCGACTTCGCCGAGCGCGGCACCTCCGCGGACCGGGCTATCACGGATGCGGGCAGATGGGCCCCCCGTCCGGGACTTCCGACCCACAGTTCAGGCGGGCCACCGTTGTCGACCACCACGCGCAGTTCGGTCCTGCCAAGCCCGAGCAGCACCACCGCGGCGACGGGCAGCAGTACCGCGTACGGCAGCCAGTCCGGCAGCGCCTGCACGCCTTGGGTGACCTCGAGTGCGATCAGGGCGGCCACGCCCAAACCGGGCAGCCACCACCACAACGGAACCCACAGCCGCTCGCGGTAGCGAACCGTTTGAGCGGTGGCGCGCGTCTCTGACACGCGGCCCAGAGTAATCTCTGACGTCGTGTCCACCTCTCTGGCGGTTGTGCGTCTCGACCGCGACCTTCCGTTGCCCAGCAGGGCGCACGACGGTGATGCGGGCGTCGATCTGTTCAGCGCGCAGGACGTCGAGCTGGCGCCGGGTGCGCGGGCGCTCGTGCCGACGGGGGTGGCGGTCGCCATCCCGCACGGGATGGTTGGCCTGATTCATCCGCGCTCGGGACTTGCTGCGCGCGTAGGACTTTCGATTGTCAACAGTCCTGGCACCATCGACGCGGGCTACCGCGGCGAGATCAAGGTGTCGTTGATCAACCTCGATCCGGCCGTCCCGATCACGATCGCGCGAGGAGACCGGATCGCCCAGCTGGTGGTGCAGCGCGTCGAACTGCCCGAGCTGGTCGAGGTGACATCATTCGACGAGGCCGGGCTCACCGACACGACCCGGGGTGACGGGGGCCACGGATCCTCCGGCGGGCATGCCAGTCTGTAGGTGGAGGTACGCGTGGCGCCGGGTAGAGCATGAGTAGACACCGCAACGACAGGGCCGCAGGGCCCGAGGAGGTGACGTCGGTGGATGCCGAGGACGATGAGCTGGAAGGCCCATTCGACATCGACGATTTCGATGATCCGTCGGTGGCGACGCTGGCGCGGCTCGACCTGGGCTCGGTCTTGATCCCGATACCGGAGGCCGGGCAGGTGCAGGTCGAGCTCAACGAGGCGGGCACCCCGAGCGCTGTCTGGGTGGTGACAACCAGCGGCCGATTCACCATCGCCGCGTATGCGGCGCCGAAGTCTGCAGGCCTGTGGCGCGAGGTTGCTTCCGAGCTTGCCGACTCACTGCGCAAGGACGCCCCCAAGGTCAGCATCGAAGACGGGCCGTGGGGCCGCGAGGTGGTCGGCTCCGCGGGCGAGGGCGCCGCCGTCGTGCGCTTCATCGGCGTGGACGGCTACCGCTGGATGGTCCGCTGCGTGGTCAACGGACCCTTCGAGCGCATGGCGGAATTGGCCGAGCTGGCGCGAAATGCATTGGCCGACACCGTCGTTCGCCGTGGCGACACTCCGCTTCCGGTGCGCACGCCACTGCCGATCCAGCTGCCGGAGCCGATGGCAGCCCAACTTGCCGCCGCACAGCAGCAAGCCGCCCAGCAGCAAGCCGCTCAGCAGGCCGGGGGGCAGCCGCAGGCGCCTGCCCATACGCAGCCGGTACCTCCGCAGCCCGCACCGCCCCAGCAGCAGGACGAACCCCCGGCGCCCAACGCGCGTCGCAGTTCGCTCGGCTCGGCGATGCAGCAACTGCGCACCATCACCGGCGGCTAACAGTCACGCGCGATCCTCGGCGTCCTGCAGGGCCGCCAGGCACTGCAGACCCAGAATCCCGGGGTTCGCGCCGACCTCGTCGAGGGTGACGGTCCGCAGCGCCGCGCGAGGGGCCGCCGACACCCACTCCAGGCCGACCTCCAACGGGTGCACCGCGTCGTCGGTGGCCGATACCACGCCCATCGGCGAGGTGAGACCTTCGAGCTGGCCGCTCGTCGGCGCGACGAATCGCGCCGCCTCGTCCATTGCGTCCGGCAGGGTGGGCCACTGGTCCAGCCATGAGCGGGTCAGTTCGTCGGCCAGCCATTTGGGGCTGGACGCCTGCATCTGCGCGGTCGTGGACACCAGGCCCTCGCGGCGGAGGAGGTCGGCCGAATGTCGTGCGGCCAATGCCGCGGGCGCCGCCTCGGGGTCACCTGTCCAGGCAGGCAGCGCCGCCAGTACAGCCGCGGCGCCGCCCGGATGGGCCAGCGCCCACTCGAGTGCCACGGCGGCGCCGATCGAGACGCCGCCCACCGCGATCGCCAACGGTGCGGCCGCGCGCGCCGCGCTGTCGAGATCCTCGCGGTAGCCGGCCACCAACCGGTGTGGCTGTGGCGGCGGTGTCACGACTACGGCGCCGACTGCGTGGAGTGCTGCGGAAAAGGCGCGGTAGACGAAGTCGTCGTCGGACCCAGTGCCGGGCAGCAGGACGGTGGTGATCCCTCGAAGATTGACCGCCATGTTTCGATCGTGCCTGCTGAGGGAAGCCAGCGCCCTGCGACTCGCGAAACGCCCGCTCTGCGGTTAGCACTTCGGAACCAACAGGTCTACCGTGGCGTTGGTCTACACGAGTACACAGACGATTGGCAGAAGGTCAGGAGAGGCCATGGCCACGGCCGAGGGATATCTTCGCCGGCTCACCCGCCGGTTGACCGAAGATCCGGAACAGCTCGACGTCGAAGAGCTCAGCGATGAGGCTGCGAGTACAGGTGCGCAGCGGGCCATCGACTGTCAGCGCGGGCAGGAAGTGACCATGATCGGCACCCTGCGCAGCGTCGAGTGCAACGGCAAGAGCTGCGCGGGCGGCGTCAAAGCCGAGTTGTTTGACGGCACCGACACCGTGATGCTCGTCTGGCTCGGCCAGCGGCGCATCCCCGGCATCGAGTCCGGCCGCACGCTCAAGGTGCACGGTCGCGTCGGAAAGCTCGACAACGGCACCAAGGCGATCTACAACCCCCACTACGAGATTCAGAAGTGAGCGACCCCGGAACCGATCCGGGCACACAGAGCTCACCGGCGCGTGGCGCAGCCGTCCTGGAGCAGATGGGCGGCATCAGTGGCCTGATCTACTCGTCGCTGCCGGTGCTCGTGTTCGTCCCCGTCTCATCGGCCTTCGGCCTCATGCCCGCCATCGGTGCCGCGCTCGGTGTCGCAACGCTGATCCTGGTGTGGCGCCTGGTCCGCAAGGAAACGGTCCAGCCCGCGATCTCGGGGTTCATGGGCGTCGGCATCAGCGCACTGATCGCCTATCTGGTGGGCGCCTCCAAAGGCTATTTCCTGCTGGGAATCTGGACGTCGCTGCTGTGGGCGGTGGTGTTCACGCTGTCGGTCGTGATCCGACGCCCCGTCGTCGGCTACATCTGGGGCTGGGTGAACGCTCACGACAGGCGCTGGCGCGAAGCCCGCGGTGCTGTGCTGGCGTTCGACGCGGCGACGATGGTGTGGGTCGCGGTGTTCGCGTCCCGCTTTGTGGTTCAGCACCACCTGTATGACGCCGATCAGACCGGTTGGCTCGGTGTCGCCCGGATCGCGATGGGATGGCCGCTCACCGCGGTGGCCGCGCTGGTGACCTATCTCGCGATCAGGAAGGCGCAGCGCGCCCTCCGTGAGGCTGGCCTGAGCGAGCAGACAGTGACAGACGAGCGCGACGTCGACGACGCCAACGACCCGGTGCACAAACCGAATTGACGAGCGCTCAGCGCAGCTGAGGGTTCAGCAGAAGCTCGCGCAACTCATCCTCGGCCGAAGCCACCGCGACGAACAGCAATTCGTCGCCGCCTTCCAACGGTTCGTCGCGTTCGGGCACGATGACCCGCGGACCCCGCAGAATCGTCACCAGGGTCGCATCCCGGGGCAGCTCCAGGCGCTTGACGGGCTTGCCGCCCCACGGGGTGTCGTCGGGCAGCGTGATCTCCACGAGGTTGGCCTGGCCCTTGCGGAATTCCATCAGCCGCACCAGATCACCTACCGACACCGCCTCTTCCACGAGCGAGGCCAGCATCCGCGGCGTGGACACTGCGACGTCGACGCCCCAGGACTCGTCGAAAAGCCACTCGTTGCGTGGATCGTTGACGCGGGCCACCACGCGGGGCACAGCGAACTCTGTCTTCGACAGCAGGCTGACGACGACGTTGGCCTTGTCGTCGCCGGTGGCCGCGATCACGACGTCGAACTCCTCGAGATTGACCGATTCCAGGAGGCTGAGCTCGCAGGCATCGCCAAGCCGCCAGTGCGCAGCCGGGATCGCGTCGACGTCGATGTGGTCGGGGTTGCGCTCCAGCAGCGTCACCTCGTGTAGGTCGACGAGCTCGCGGGCGATGGATCGGCCGACGGCACCGGCGCCGGCGATGGCGACTTTCATTGATCTGCTCCTCGCGTGCGCACCATCGAATTGCGCCTTCGCGTCCGCACCATCCTCAGCCCTCCGCGTCTTCGTTCGGCGGCAGCGCGGCGATCGCGAGCGCTTCGGCGATGTGGCCGGAAATGGCGGCGAGGTACACCTGGTCGCCGGCCTGGATGACGGTCTTGGCGTCGGGCAGAACTCCGGCGCCGAAGCGGATCAGGAACGACACCCGTCCCGACGTCGCCGCTTCCAGATCCGAGAGTCGGCGGCCCACCCAATCCTCGTGCAGCGCCAGCTCGGTCACCCCGACGTTGCCGGTGGGGTCGCGCCATTTGGTGGTCTCGGTTTCGCGGGTCAGCACATTGAGCAGCCGGTCGGTCGTCCAGGGCACCGTCGCAACGGTGGGGATGCCGAGCCGCTCGTAGACCGCGGCGCGTTTGGCGTCGTAGATGCGTGCGACAACGCGCTGCACACCGAAGGTCTCGCGGGCGACACGCGCGGAGATGATGTTCGAGTTGTCACCGGAGGAGACCGCCGCGAACGCGGACGCGTCTTCGATGCCGGCGCGAATCAGCACGTCGCGGTCGAAGCCCATTCCGAGGACCCGCTCGCCGGGAAAGTCGGGGGAGAGCCGGTGAAACGCGGTGCCGTCGCGGTCGATCACGGCGACCTCGTGGCCGATTCTGGCCAGGCTGTCCGACAATGATGCGCCGACGCGGCCGCACCCCATCACCACTACACGCACCTGAGGGTCCTTTCCCGGCCGAGGCTGTTGCAAAACCCGCGCCACCGGAACGCTACCGCTTTCCGACGGGTTGTGGCCTTCGGGCTTACTCTTGGCAGTCGTGTCCAAGCTTTCGACCGTCGCGCGGCGGTTGGTGCTGGGCCGGCCGTTCCGTAGCGACAAGCTGTCGCACACGCTGCTGCCCAAGCGGATAGCACTGCCGGTCTTCGCCTCCGATGCCCTGTCCTCGGTGGCCTACGCACCCGAAGAGATCTTCCTGGTGCTCTCGGTGGCGGGCCTGGCGGCCTACTCGATGGCGCCGTGGATCGGCCTGGTGGTGGCCGGGGTCATGATCATCGTGATCACGAGCTATCGGCAGAACGTGCACGCGTATCCGTCGGGCGGCGGCGACTACGAAGTGGTCACGACGAACCTCGGTCCCACCGCGGGGTTGACGGTCGCCAGCGCGCTGCTCGTCGACTACGTGCTCACCGTCGCGGTGTCGATGTCCTCGGCGATGTCGAACATCGGGTCGGCGATTCCGTTCGTCAACGACCACAAGGTCTTGTTCGCCGTCACCGCCATCCTGCTTCTGGCGTCGATCAACATGCGCGGCATTCGCGAATCGGGCACGGCGTTCGCGATCCCGACCTACGCGTTCATGATCGGCATGTACATCATGCTCGCCTGGGGTTTCTTCCAGATCTACGTGCTGGGGACACCGCTGCGCGCCGAATCTGCCGACTTCGAGATGCATTCCGAACACGGAGATGTGCTCGGCTTCGCGTTGGTGTTCCTGATCGCCCGAGCGTTCTCGTCGGGCAGCGCGGCGCTGACCGGCGTCGAAGCGATCAGCAATGGCGTACCTGCATTCCGGAAACCAAAGTCCCGCAACGCGGCCACCACGCTGGCGCTGCTCGGGCTGATCGCCATCACGCTGTTCATGGGGATCATCATGCTGGCCAAAGCAACCGGTGTGCAGATCGCGGAACGCCCCGCAGAACAGCTCGTGGGTGCTCCGGAGAACTATCAGCAACGCACCCTGGTGGCCCAGCTCGCCGATGCGGTCTTCCACAACTTCCCGATCGGGCTCTATCTGATCGCAGGCGTGACGGCGCTCATCCTGGTGCTGGCGGCCAATACCGCGTTCAACGGCTTCCCGGTGCTCGGTTCGATTCTGGCGCAAGACCGTTTCCTGCCTCGCCAGCTGCACACCCGAGGGGACCGGCTGGCGTTCTCCAACGGCATCCTGTTCCTGGCATTCGGCGCCGTCGCCTTCGTGGTGGCGTTCCAGGCCGAGGTCACCGCGCTGATCCAGCTCTACATTGTCGGCGTGTTCGTGTCGTTCACGCTCAGCCAGATCGGCATGGTGCGGCACTGGACCCGACTGTTACGCACAGAGACTGACGCGGCCGCCAGAGCGCGGATGCTGCGGGCCCGGGTCATCAACACCATCGGGTTCCTGTGCACCGGCACAGTGCTGATCATCGTCGTCGTCACGAAGTTCCTTGTCGGGGCGTGGATCGCGATCCTGGCGATGGGCGGGTTGTTCGTGATCATGAAGATGATCCACCGGCATTACGCATCGGTGAGCCGCGAACTCGAGGCGCGTGCCGCCGAGACCGAGGACATCGTGCTGCCCAGCCGGAACCACGCGATCGTGTTGGTGTCCAACGTGCACATGCCGACGCTGCGCGCGCTGGCCTACGCGCGGGCCACCCGCCCCGACCTGCTGGAGGCGGTCACGGTCAGCGTCGACGACGCCGAAACCCGGCAGCTGGTGCACAAGTGGGAGCACAGTGACATCAGCGTGCCGTTGAAGGTGATCGCGTCGCCGTACCGCGAGATCACCCGGCCGGTGCTCGACTATGTCAAGAGAGTGAGCAAGGAGTCGCCGCGCACCGTGGTCACGGTGTTCATTCCCGAATACGTCGTAGGTCACTGGTGGGAACAGTTGCTGCACAACCAGAGTGCGCTTCGGCTCAAGGGGCGGCTGCTGTTCGAACCCAACGTGATGGTGACGTCGGTGCCCTGGCAGCTGTCCTCATCGGAACGGCTCAGGAAACTCGCACCGGAGTCGGCGCCCGGCGATGCGCGTAAGGGCTTCCTCGATTGAGCGACGAGGTACTGACCCTCACCACGACAGCGGCAGCCAACGGCGGCAGCTGCGTGGCGCGCCACGAGGGCCGGGTGGTGTTCGTGCGCTACGCGTTGCCTGGCGAGACGGTGCGGGCCCGGCTGGTGAGCGCGAAGGGTTCCTATTGGAACGCCGAGGTCATCGAGGTGCTCGAACCGTCGCCCGACCGCATCGGATCGATGTGCCCGATCGCCGGGGCCGACGGGGCAGGGTGCTGCGATCTGGCCTTCGTCGAGCCGTCGGCGGTCCGCCGGATCAAGGGTGCCGTGGTCGCCAATCAGCTGGCCCGCCTTGGCGATTACCACTGGGTCGAAGAATCCGAGGCTACTGCGGAGCCGGTCGGCGACGGTGGCGCCACCGGCTGGCGGACCAGGGTTCGGCTGGACACGGCCGCCGACGGCCGCGCGGGCTTCCACCGCTACCACAGCGCTGAACTGGTGCACCGGCTCGACTGCGCGCAGTTGCCCACCGGCATGCTCGACGGCGTCGCCGAGGTGCAGTGGCCCGCCGACGCGCAGCTACACGTCGTGCTCGACGACGACGGGAAGCGGCACACGGTGGTGGCCGGGCGAGGCCGGAAAACGATCGTGACCGAAGGCGATTACGAGACCGTCCAGCGGGTGGCGGGACGCACCTGGCGGGTGCCTGCGACAGCGTTCTGGCAGGCGCACCGAGACGCCCCCGCTCTCTACAGCGAGCTCGTCACGCGGTGCGCTCAGTTGCAGCCGGGGATGTCGGCGTGGGATTTGTACGGCGGCGCAGGGGTTTTCGCCGCAGCGCTCGCCGAGGCTGTCGGCTCGGGCGGCAGCGTGCTCACCGTGGACACGTCGCGAGGCGCGTCCCGCTCTGCCCGCGGGGCGCTCGCCGACCTGGACAACGTCACCGTCGTGACCGACTCGGTGCGTCGTGCCCTGGCCAGACAGCGCACGCGCGCCGACGTCGCCGTCCTCGATCCGCCGCGCACCGGTGCGGGCCGCGACGTGATCGACCTGCTGGCCGCGGCCGAGGTGCCCAGGATAATCCATATCGGTTGTGAGGCAGCATCTTTCGCTCGCGACGTCGGACTGTACCGCGGGTGCGGCTACGAGGTGGAGCAGCTGACGGTCTACGACTCGTTCCCGCTCACCCACCACGTCGAGTGTGTGGCCGTGCTGCAGAGGCGGCCGGGCGGCGGATAGGATGCTCGGCAGGTGTGCCGGGAAGTCTGGTCGGCGATACTTGACGACGTCGACCCGAGGCAGGCCGTGACCCCGAATCCACCGACCGGACGTATCCGGCGCGCACTGTTCTCGCGAGGCTCATGGTCTGAGGCGAGCAGGGTCAACGACATCCTCCGCAAGGAAACCGTCGGCGGCGTCATCTTGCTCGTCGCAGCGGCCACGGCGTTGATCTGGGCGAACTCGCCCTGGTCGGACAGTTACTTCGGGCTGCGCGACTCCGTCGTGGGCGGCCAGTGGCTGGGCCTGCACCTGGACCTCACCGTCGGGGCGTGGGCGGCAGACGGTCTGCTGGCCGTCTTCTTCCTCGTTGTCGGGTTGGAACTCAAACGTGAATTCGTCGCCGGCGATCTGAGGGATCCGGCCCGCGCCGCCCTGCCGATCGCCGCGGCGGTGGGCGGCATGGTCGTGCCCGCGCTGATCTTCGTCCTGGTCAATCTCAACACCGGCGACGGGGCGTTGCGCGGCTGGGCCATCCCCACCGCGACCGATATCGCGTTCGCCGTGGCCGTCCTCGCGGTGATCTCCACCCATCTGCCGTCAGCCCTGCGCACCTTCCTGCTGACGCTGGCCGTGGTCGACGACCTGCTGGCCATCACGGTTATCGCGGTGTTCTACACCGAGGACATCAAGGTCGTGGCGCTGGCCCTGACGCTGGTGCCTCTCGCGTTGTTCGCGGTGTGCGTCCAGCGCGGCGTCACGGCCTGGTGGGTTCTGGCGCCGCTGGGATTGGCGACGTGGGTGCTCATGCACGAGTCCGGGGTGCACGCCACGGTGGCGGGCGTGCTGCTCGGATTCATGGTCCCGGTGCGGCGTTCGGAGGCGCGCGACGGGCGGGTGCTCAAGGGGGGAATGGCCGAACATTTCGAGCACCGTCTGCGGCCGATCTCCGCGGGCATCGCGATCCCGGTGTTCGCGTTCTTTGCCGCTGGCGTGAGCATCGGTGGGGCCGATGGCCTGGGCAGAGCCCTGACCGATCCGATCACGCTGGGCATCGTGCTCGGACTGGTTGCGGGCAAGCCGATCGGCATCTTCCTGACGACCAGGTTCCTTTCCGCGGTGACGCGCGCCGACCTGGATTCGTCGCTGCGCTGGGTCGACGTCATCGGAGTGTCCATGCTCGCGGGGATCGGCTTCACGGTCTCCCTGCTGATCGGCGACCTCGCCTACGGGCTCGGCTCAGAACGTGACGAATTCGTAAAGATCGGCGTGTTGACCGGATCGCTCCTGTCGGCGGTGTTGGCGGCTGTCGTCCTGCTCACCAGAAATGCCGCCTACCGGCGGATATACCGTGAAGAGACCAGTGATGAGGACCGCGACGGAGTGCCTGACGTGTATCAGACTCGACAGGACTGACGGTCACAGCCGTGCGTAGACTGAGCTGATGCTTGAACAGATCCGCGGTCCCGCTGATCTGCAGCACCTGTCCCGGGCGCAGCTCGACGAGCTCGCTCGCGAGATCCGCGATTTCCTGATCCACAAGGTCGCGGCGACAGGCGGACATCTGGGACCAAACCTCGGTGTCGTCGAGTTGACGCTGGCGCTGCATCGCGTCTTCGACTCGCCGCATGATCCGATCTTGTTCGACACGGGCCATCAGGCTTACGTGCACAAAATGCTCACTGGCCGTTGCCAGGACTTCGACTCGCTGCGTAAGAAAGACGGCCTGTCCGGCTATCCGTCGCGGTCGGAGAGCGAGCACGACTGGGTCGAGTCAAGTCACGCCAGTTCGGCGCTGTCCTACGCCGACGGTCTGGCAAAGGCCTTCGAGCTGAGCGGGCACCGCAACCGCCACGTCGTCGCGGTCGTCGGTGACGGCGCCCTGACCGGCGGCATGTGCTGGGAGGCGCTTAACAACATCGCCGCGTCGAAGCGTCCGGTGGTGATCGTCGTCAACGACAACGGCCGCAGCTATGCCCCGACCATCGGCGGTTTCGCCGAGCATCTCGCCGGTCTGCGCCTGCAGCCCGGGTACGAACGGGTGCTCGAAGAGGGGCGCAAGGCTGTCCGCGGGGTCCCCCTCGTCGGGGAGTTCTGCTATCAGTGCATGCACAGCATCAAGGCAGGCATCAAGGACGCGCTGTCGCCGCAGGTGATGTTCACCGATTTGGGGCTGAAGTACGTCGGACCGATCGACGGCCACGACGAAGCCGCGGTGGAGGGTGCGCTGCGACACGCCCGCGCGTTCAACGCACCGGTCGTCGTCCACGTCGTCACCCGCAAGGGCATGGGGTATGCGCCTGCCGAGAACGACGTCGACGATCAAATGCACGCCTGTGGCGTGATCGATCCCGAAACCGGGCTCGCGACGTCGGTTCCCGGACCGGGGTGGACGTCGGCGTTCTCCGAGACGCTCATCCAGCTGGCCGCCAAGCGCCGTGACATCGTCGCGATCACCGCGGCGATGCCGGGTCCCACGGGTTTGAGCGCGTTCCGGAAGCGCTTCCCCGATCGCTTCTTCGACGTCGGAATCGCCGAGCAACACGCGATGACGTCGGCCGCCGGGCTGGCGATGGGCGGTATGCATCCGGTCGTCGCGATCTACTCCACGTTCCTCAACCGCGCCTTCGACCAGATGCTGATGGACGTTGCGCTGCACAACCTTCCGGTGACCCTGGTGCTCGACCGCTCGGGCATCACCGGTCCCGACGGAGCGAGCCACAACGGAATGTGGGACCTGTCGATTCTCGGCATCGTGCCCGGCATGCGGGTGGCCGCGCCGCGGGATGGTGCCCGCCTGCGCGAGGAACTCGCCGAGGCTGTCGACGTCAAGGACGGTCCCACCGCCCTGCGTTTCCCCAAGGGTGATGTCGGAGATGACATTCCGGCCGTCGAACGGCGAGACGGAGTTGACGTGCTCGCGGTTCCTGCCGACGGGATGTCCGACGACGTGTTGATCGTCGCTGTCGGCGCATTCGCCGCGATGGCGATCGCGGTCGCCGAAAGGCTGCGCAACCAGGGCATCGGCGTCACCGTCGTCGATCCGCGATGGGTGCTGCCCGTTCCCGCGCCCATCAGCACGCTGGCCGCGGCGCACAAGCTGGTCGTGACCCTGGAGGACAACGGCGAGCACGGCGGCATCGGCTCCGCGGTCTCGGCGGCGCTGAGGCGTCAGGAGATCGACGTGCCCTGCCGGGACGCGGCGCTGCCACAGGAATTCTTCGCACACGCCTCGCGTGGCGAGGTGCTCAACGCCGTGGGACTGACCGAACGCAACATTGCCCGCCAGATCACCGGCTGGGTTGCCGCTCTGGGTGCTTCGGTCGGCGAACGCGAAGTCAGCCAGCACGTCGACTGACACGTGAGAACCGCTGGCGCCGTGCGCCTTTTGGTGGCTTTGCTAGTGACGGCTGCCGCGTCGGTGAGTTGTGCTCCGACCGTGCCCGAGTCAGGGCCGGCCTGGTCGGGAATGGACGCCCGCGACTATGACGGCCCCATCCCGCCGCCGGGACAGCTTCTCGGGACCGTCCCCCTCGATGAGGAGCTCTCGGTCGCCGGCGCTGGAGAGGCCTTCCGCATCCTGTACTCGACGATCGATCAGCATGGCCGCCCCGCGGTCAGCACCGCGGCGGTGTTCACCCCGAAAACTTCGCCGCCGCAAGGGGGTTGGCCTGTCATCGCCTGGGCCCACGGGACCGTAGGCCTCGGCGACGACTGCGCACCCTCAACCCAGTCGCGCAGCGGACGCGACGGCGAGTACCTGTCGCACTGGCTCGGCGAAGGATACGCGGTCGTCGGCACGGACTACGCGGGGCTGGGCACACCCGGCTTGATGAGCTACCTCAACAGCGCGACCACTGCGCGTGGTGTGGTCGACTCGGTGGCGGCCGCGCAGCACATGAACCTCGACCTGTCGCCGAGGTGGGCGGTGGTCGGACAGTCCCAGGGCGGTGGAGCCGCCGTCGCGACCGCGCGATGGGCGACCGAGTTCAGCGCAGGCACGGATCTGGACTATCGCGGCGTCGTCGCGACGGGCACCCCGGCCGGTGTGGAGTCCATCGTGAGGCAGGCAGGACCCGACATGGTGGTGCCGAGCGGCCCGATGGCCAGTGTGTACACCGCCTATATCGTTGCGGCTCTTCGTGATGCGCGACCCGACCTGAATCTCGACCAGGTCCTGACGCCGGACGGACGCGCGGCGGCCGACGAAGCCGAGACGGTGTGCGCGGCCGAGCTGGCAGGTGCGCTGCCCGATGCCACCCCTGCGGAGTTCTTCACGGCGCCGGTCGTGTCGATCCCCGGCGCCGCCGAAGCCATCGACCGCTTCATGGGCATTCCTGTGTCGGGCTACGACCGTCCTGTTTTCCTGGGCGTCGGGATGCGCGACCGCGATGTGCCTCCGAGTTTGACGCTGCGGTTCGCCGACGAGCTGTCTGGCAACGGTCACGACGTGACACTCAAGGTCTATCCCGATGCCGACCACAGCGGCACCGTACTCGATTCGATACCGGACTCGACAGCCTTCCTCGCGCGCGTCTTCAGCTGACGGCGAGGCCCGTATCCAGAATTATCGCGCAGGCGTAGCGAGCGCTCTAGCCAGCACAGGCACGGCCAGCTCACGCTGCCACTGCCGTGCGGTCGAGCTGGCCAAGAACGCCTCGACGGCGACCGCAGGTTCGTCGGTGTCCTGCCAATCCCAGCACAGCCTGCGCACCAGCTCGGGGGAAAGCAGATTCTCAACAGGCACCGAAACCTGTTGTGCGAGTTCGGTTAATTCGGCCCGCGCCGCCTCAAGTCGGACAGCGGCCTCGGGTTTGCGGCGGGCCCATCGGGACGCCGGGGGCGGTCCGTTGGATGGCTCCTGCACGTCAGGGGGCTCGCTGGTGCGGGCTCGGTTGAGGGCGTCCAGCCACACCTGCGCATTGCGCCGCTGCTTGGTGCCGCCGAAAATCGGTAGCTCGGTGAGCTTTTCGATGGTGTCGGGATTGGTGGTCGCGGCGTTGATGATCGCGCTGTCTGGCAGTATCCGTCCCGGCGCGATATCGCGCCGGCGCGCGATCTGGTCACGCGTCATCCACAACTCCCTTACGGCCGCCAGTGCTTTCGGGTCGCGCACCTTGTGGATACCCGAGGTCCGACGCCATCGATCGCGCCTCGTGGGGGTCGCCTCGACAGTGCGCAGATATTCGAATTCCTGCCTGGCCCATTCGCTTTTGCCCTGCTCGTCCAGGACCGCGGCGATGGCTTCGCGAAGGTCCACCAGCACCTCGACGTCGAGTGCGGCGTAGTTCAGCCATTCCTCGGGCAGCGGCCGTTTCGACCAGTCCGCGGCGCCATGGCCTTTGGTCAGTTGCAGACCGAGCAGACGTTGCACCATGGCCGCGAGGTTGACCCGATCATAGTTGGCGAGCCGGCCCGCCAATTCTGTGTCATACAGCGCGGACGGGCGGATACCGATCTCGGCCAGGCAGGGGAGGTCCTGGTCGGCGGCGTGGAGTACCCACTCGTCGTCGGCGAGCACTTCGGCGACGGGAGCCAGCACCTCGACGGAATCGCCGCCGTGGCTCACCGGATCTATCAAGACCGTGCCTGCGCCCGCACGCCTGATCTGGACGAGGTATGCCCGGTTGGAGTAGCGGAATCCCGACGCACGCTCCGCGTCCACGGCGAAGGGGCCGGTTCCTGATGCGAGAAGATCTGCCGCGCGGGCGATTTCGTGTCTACTCGACGACACACCTGGAACGCCGTCGCGCGGGGCGAGAAGCGGCTCGGCCTCCGGCTCGGGGGTGCCGGGATCGTCGGATTCCAGCGACGAGCCAGCTAGTTCGGATTCGGACATCGGGATCAGGCGCGGGTACGTGAGCCCAGGTCGGTGACCCCGGCGGGCGGCAACCCGGCGGCATGCTCGAGGACTTCGCAGAACGCCTCGACGTGCGGGCCGAGTTCGATGTCGGTCGCCGTCCAGGAGGCGCGCAGCTCAAGCTGGTGTGCGCGCGGCGGGCCCGAGATATCGCCGTAGCGCACCGAGGTAGTGGCCGTGACGGTGCCGCCGAGGGCGGTGACGTGTTCGGCGCGCTGCCCGAGCGCGTCGACGAGCCAGCTCCAGGCCACTTCGGGCAGCAGTGGGTCGACGGCCTCGGTGGAGTCGAGGTCGGCCTGGATGTAGGCGACCAGTCGCATCGTGCCGTCCCAGGCCTCGGCGCCTTCGGGATCGTGAAGAAGGATCAGCCTGCCGAAGGCATCGCCCTCGGAGCGCTCCGGGATGACCGGGGTCTCGGCATGCTTGACCTCGGCGCCTAGCGCGTAGCTGTAGGGCGCCAGGCGTTGCGGGGGCCGGATCGGGCCCAGCTCGATCTCCGGTCGAACGGTGGTGGCATTCATCGCCGCCACCGCTTCGCGGAACTGAGCCGGTTCAGCGGTGGTCACGGCGTTTGACGCTAGCCCATTTCGGCAGGTCTGTGCTCATGGCGCGCCGATTCGGCGGGAACGGGGCATGGCAGCATGGTGGGCGATGAACACGCGCCGCGAGCTGCCCGAATCCCCCTACCTGGCCGCCGTCGCCGGTCACAAGCCGGCGCGGATCCCGGTCTGGATGATGCGCCAGGCCGGCCGGTCGCTGCCCGAGTATCGGGAGCTGCGGGCCAAGAACACCATGATGCAGGCCTGCTTCGATGCCGATCTGATCACCGAGATCACGCTGCAGCCGGTGCGTAGGCACGGCGTCGATGCGGCGATCTTGTTTTCCGACATCGTGGTGCCGCTGCGTGCGGCGGGCATCGATCTCGACATCGTTCCCGATGTGGGCCCGGTGATCGCACACCCGATCCGCACGGCGGGGGACGTCGCCGCTGTCCGGCCGCTGGAGTCCGAGCAGGTCGCCCCGGTGGCCACCGCGATCGGGCAGCTGACGTCCGCCCTGGGTGACGTGCCGCTGATCGGCTTCGCCGGCGCGCCGTTCACCCTGGCGTCCTATCTCGTCGAGGGCGGTCCCAGCCGTAACCACGAGCGCACCAAGGCGATGATGCTGGGGGAGACCGACACCTGGCACGCGCTGATGGCGGCGCTGAGCGACGTGACGATCGCGTTCCTGCGGATGCAGCTGGAGGCCGGGGTCGACGCGATCCAGGTGTTCGACTCGTGGGCGGGCACGTTGTCGCTGGTCGACTACCGCACCTACGTGCTGCCGCACAGTGCCCGGGTGTTCGCGTCGCTGGCGAGCTTCGGTGTGCCGATGACCCACTTCGGTGTCGGCACCGCAGAGTTGCTCGGCGCGATGTCGGAAGCCGTGGTGGGGCACGGCGTGCCCGCTGTGGTCGGTGTGGACTGGCGCACGTCGCTGACCGATGCCGCAGCGCGTGTCCAGCGGGGCAGCGCTCTGCAGGGCAACCTCGATCCTGTGGTGCTGCTGGCCGGTTGGCCGGTGGTGGAGCGGGGCGTGCGTGCCGTCGTCGAGGACGGCAGGCGCGCCGTCGACGCCGGTGCGAGGGGGCATGTGTTCAACCTCGGCCACGGCGTGCTTCCCGCCACCGATCCCGGGATCATCACCGACGCCGTCGCGTTGGTGCACGACCTGTGAGCGCGCCCGGCCGCCAGCGGTATTGCATTGTCGGCGGCGGTATTTCGGGTCTCGCGGCTGCGTACCGGTTGCGGGTGGCCGCCGGCCCGGATGTGTCGATCACGCTGCTGGACCCGGCGGACCGGCTGGGCGGCGTTCTTCGCACGGAGCGGCTCGGTGGCCAGCCGCTCGACGTGGGGGCGGAGGCGTTCGTCGCGCGCCGGCCGGAGGTGCCTGCTCTGCTCAATGAGCTCGGCCTGGCCGGGAAGCAGATCGCGACGACGGGTGCACGGCCGCTGATCTACAGCGAGGGCCGCCTGCATCAGCTACCGAAGGACACTGTCAACGGCATTCCCTCGCGCCCGTCGGCGCTGACGGGGCTGGTCGACGACGCGACGGTCCGGTGGATGCTGGAGGAGCCCCGCCGTCCCTTTTCCTGGCGCCCCGGCGCGGACCCCTCGGTCGCCGACCTGGTCGGCGACCGGTTCGGTGAGCAGGTCGTGGTGCGCTCGGTCAACCCGCTGCTGGCAGGCGTTTACTCGGGGTCGGCCGCGACGATCGGTATCCGCGCGGCAGCGCCGACCGTGGCCGCCGCCCTCGACGGTGGAGCGCAGTGTCTGACGCAGGCTGTCGTCGCCGCCCTGCCGCCGCCGCAGCCGGGTTCGGTGTTCGGGGCGATCGACGGTGGCTATCAGGTGCTGATCGACGAGCTGGTGCGCCGATCGGGGCTGGAGTGGGCGCAGGTCGCGGTTCGTGGACTACGACGGGCGGCACGAGGATGGGAACTCCTCGACGACGAGGGCGGTCGGTGGGGGGCCGACGCGGTGGTGCTCGCTGTGCCCGCGCCGCGTCTGCCCGCAGTGATCGCCGATCTGGCGCCCCGCAGCGCCGCAGCGGCGCGCAGAATCCCGGTCGCCTCGGCGGCGGTGGTTGCGCTTGCGCTTCCGGGTGGCACGCCGCTACCTGAGCAGTCCGGGGTGCTGGTGGCAGGGCGGGGGAAGCTGCATACGAAGGCGGTGACGTTGTCCTCGCGCAAGTGGGGCCGTCGGGGCAGTAGCGAGCTGGTGCGGCTGTCCTATGGCAGGTTCGGTGACGATCTCGCCCGCAGCACCGGCGACGACGAGCTGCTGATGTGGGCGGGCCAGGATCTCGAGACGCTGTTCGGGATCTCGGTGGAGCCGGTCGACGCCCGGGTGGCCCGCTGGATCGACGCGATGCCGCAGTACGGCCCCGGCCACGCAGAACTGGTGTCCGAGGTGCGCGCCGGCCTGCCGGAAGGGGTCGTGGTGGCCGGTGCCTATCTGGACGGTATCGGTGTGCCTGCGTGTCTGGCGTCGGCGGCCAGGGCGGTGGCGGCACTGGTCGTCGCCTGAGCGCTCAGCGGTGGCACGATGGTCGCATGGCCAAGCTCGATTACGACGAACTGAACTCCACGATCCGCTACCTGATGTTCTCAGTGTTCGCTGTGAAGCCGGGTGTTCTGGGCATCGAGGAGGACGCTCGGGCGACCGTCGTCGACGAGACGGCGACCTTCCTCAAGCGCCAGGAGGACAAGGGTGTCGTCGTCCGCGGGCTCTACGACGTCGCCGGCATGCGCGCCGACGCCGATTTCATGATCTGGACGCACGCCGAGAACGTCGAGGCGTTGCAGGCCACCTACTCGGACTTCCGTCGCGCCACCGCGCTCGGTCGCGCATCCACCCCCGTGTGGAGCAATGTGGCGTTGCATCGTCCTGCCGAATTCAACAAAAGCCATATCCCGGCCTTCCTGGCGGGCGAAGAACCGGGCGCTTACATCTGCGTGTATCCGTTCGTGCGATCGCTGGACTGGTATCTGCTGCCTGACGAGGAACGTCGCCGCATGCTCGCCGAACACGGGATGGCCGCCCGGGGGTACAAAGATGTTCGCGCCAACACGGTGCCGGCGTTCGCGTTGGGGGACTACGAATGGCTGCTGGCCTTCGAAGCGCCCGAATTGCACCGCATCGTGGATCTGATGCGTGACCTGCGGGCCACCGATGCGCGGCGCCATGTCCGGGAGGAGACGCCGTTTTTCACCGGGCCGCGCGTCTCGGTCGAACAACTCGTCGCTGCGCTGCCGTAGCTGTTTGCCCGCAGCGCACTGACGCTCCCGCGTCTGCCACTCTCGCAAATCACGGTAATTGTTACCAACGAAAATTATGCGGAATGAACAGCAATTAGTACGTTTTGCGAACTGTTTGGCAAACATCGACGAATGGATGCGCCGCGGTTCCGCCGACAGATTTCGATTGCTAGACTCGCCGCGTGCCGAACCTACGGGGGGTGACGGCGGGTGCAGCAATCGTTGGCGTCGGGTATGCGGCTTGGCTACTGAGCGATTGGGGCGGAACTCCCGTCATCCGGATCGTCGATGACGCGGGCCTGATCTTCTTCGCGGCCTTCGCGGCGGTGTGTGCTGCCATCGCGTCGATCAGGGCGCGCGGCAAGGCACGCGCGGGTTGGGCAAGCCTGGCTGTCGGCGCGGCCGGTTGGGCCGCCGGCGAGGCGGCATGGTGTTACTACGATCTCGTCCTGGGCGAGCAGCCGTTCCCATCATGGGCAGACGCCGGGTACGCCCTGTTCCTGGCAGGCGCCGCGCTGTGCCTCTGGCTGATGCTGTCTGCCCATCCGCTGGGCATTCAGCTGCGGATAGTGCTCGACGGGATCATCGTCGGCGCCGCGATCTTCTGCGCGGTGTGGGCGACGCTCCTCGCCCCGGCCTACACGGCACAGTCGGCGTGGGTGTCTGCTGACGTGCTGGCGCTGTCCTACCCGTTGGTCGACATCGGACTCGTCACCATGGCGACGCTCCTGCTCTCCCGGGCGCCCGCGTCCAAGCGCCCGATGCTGGTCGCGCTGGCCGTGGGCCTGATGCTGATCACGCTGTCGGACACCGCTTTTGCCTATCTCATATCGGTCGGCGGCTACGACGACCACCACGCGATCGCTATCGGTTGGGCGTGGGGCTTCCTTTGTCTGGGTGTCGCAGCCCTGGTCGCCCCGCGCAACGCCTTTGAGGCCAGTCGCGGGGTGGCGCCGACCGTGTCGCGTGCCGCGGTGTGGCTGCCGTACGTGCCGGTAGTGGTGTCGGCGGCGATCTGCACACCGGTGTTGATCGTGGGCCTCGGACCGGTCTTCATCGCAGCTGCCGTGACGGTATTCGCCGTGATGGTCCGTCAGTTCCTCGTTCTCGCCGACAACGGCCGCCTCCTTGGGAAGGTCGCCGATCAGGCGTCACGCGATCCGCTGACCGGCCTTGCCAACCGGACGATGTTCCAGGAGCGCCTCTCCTATGCGATGCGCCTGCATCAGCGCCATTCGATGGCGGTGGGTGTGCTGGTGATGGATCTCGATCGCTTCAAGACCGTCAATGAGAACTTCGGCCATCCGACCGGGGATGCAGTGCTGATCCGCGTCGCCGAGCGTCTGGCCGGCACGGTCCGCAGCACCGATACGGTGGCGCGGTTCGGTGGCGACGAGTTTGCGGTGCTGCTGGAGGGCGACGCCGATACGGCCCGCACCCTCGCCCACCGCGTGATGCGGGCTTTCGAGCGACCTTTCCACATTGCCGGCGAGGACCTCGTCGTGCGGCCCAGCGTCGGTCTCGCCGTCGCCCCTGCCGGGGATTCCGACATCACCGCAGATGAACTGCTCGGCCAGGCCGACATCGCCATGAACACCGCCAAGAGGGCGCTGTCGCATGAGTTGGTGGTCTTCGAACCTCACCTCGACGCGGACGGGAAGGTGACCGCACAGCGTCGCGATCCTGCCGGTTTCGACGGCGAGTGGCACGACGAGGGGTCCCAGCGGCTATTGGACGAACTTCGTTACGCCATCGAGCATTTCGAGCTCAGCGTGGTCTATCAGCCGAAGTTCGACCTGCGTACCTACGAGGTGCGCGGACTGGAGGCCCTCGTACGGTGGCCGCATCCGCGGCGAGGCTTGCTGACACCGAACCAGTTCCTCCCACTGGTTCGTCAGCACGGTCTGATGCGGTCGGTGACATCACTGGTGCTGGAGCGTGCGCTCGACGATGCGGCGCAGTGGTATCGCAAAGGTCTGGGTGTGCCGGTGGCCGTCAACGTCTTTGCGCCCTCTATCAGCGACCCCGAGCTACCCGGACAGATCATCGACGCGCTGGACCGGCGAGATCTGCCCGCGGGAGCACTGATCGTGGAGATCACCGAGGATCTGCTGCTCGACAACCTGGCCAAGACGCGCATGGTCGTCAACAAGCTGCGCGACAAGGGGATTCGGGTCGCCATCGATGACTTCGGCAGCGGTTACTCGGCGCTGTGGTACCTGCGGGAGTTCCCCGTCGACGAGGTCAAGCTGGACCGCGAATTCATCGCCCCCATCCTGACCCACCCGGCGTCGGCGGCCATCGTGCGCGCCGTTGTCGACCTTGCTCACGCGCTGGGGGTCACACCCGTCGCCGAAGGGGTCGAGAACGCTGAGACGGCAAATCAGTTGCTGGAGTACGGGTGTGAGGTCGCCCAGGGTTTCCTCTACAGTCCACCGCTGCCGGCGTCGGCGATCGAGAAGCTACTGGAATCACACAAGCGTGCTCTGGGCGCGGACTACGAGTCTGCAGGCACCAGTCGCAGCGAGATCGAGTTGATGCAGTAGCGCTGGTCGGTCGGCGTCGGGTAGCCCTCGCCCTCAAACACATGCCCGAGATGGCTGTGGCAGTTTGCGCACAGCACCTCGACGCGCCGCATGCCCAGCGAGTCGTCGGGCCGCAAGATGACGGCCTCGGAATCGGCAGGGTCGAAGAATGACGGCCAGCCGCAGTGGGATTCGAATTTTTCTGTGCTGCGGAACAATTCGGCCCCGCATGCCCGACACTGGTAGACACCCTCGGTCTTGGTGTCGGTGTACTCGCCGGTGAAGGGACGTTCGGTGCCCGCCTGCCGCAGTACCGCGAACTCCTCGGGAGTGAGCCGTTCACGCCACTGGTCGTCGCTGAGCACCAGCTTGGGAGCTGTCATGGTGCCAGGCTACTCGGCCTGCCGGCCGGCGGGCGCGAGCTGGTTCATCCACGGCGGATCGATGCCCTCGTCGAGACGGCCGTCGTTCTTGGCGTCGAGGTACCGGAAGACCAGCACGGAGGCGACCACGATGACCATCAGGGACCAGCCATAGGTGATCTTGAGGTATTCCAGCGCGCGTCCGGTGGACGGCAGCTGCCACAGCAGCCACTTATCCATGGTCAGGAACCCGTATGCGGCCAGCCAGGCAACCCAGTTGCGGATCACCGAGTTCGGCAGCACCACCGTCATCAGGAATGGGAACAACACGATGGAGTAGTAGCCCTGTCCGAGCGACAATGCGAGCCACGACGTGGTCAGCACCACCCCGGAGGATGTCAGCATCCAGAAGAAGGGGTCGCGGCTTCGGTAATAGCGGTACAGCAGCCAGAGCGCGACCGCGCCGATCACGACGAACAGGATGCGCAGCGTCATGATCAGCCACATCGGCAGGCCGTAGTAGAGACCGTTGCCGAGGATGGAGCTGTTGAAGTAGTCGCGGGTGGAGAAGATGTAGGGCACCGTGCGGGTCACGAAGTTCATCGGGTCGCTGATGAGTGGCCACGCTGCTGCGTTGAAAACCACCGGTACCGCGAATGCCGTCACCAGCGACCGCCACTGGCGGTTCAGCAGCGGTAACAACAGCAGCGGCGCGATCAGAGGTTTGACGACCAGCGTCAGCCCGATGGCGACACCAGCCCACCACTCGTGGCTGCGGTTCCCGTCGAGCAACCACCGGAAGAACAGCACCTCGAGCAGCAGGATG
Organism: Mycolicibacterium iranicum; assembly: GCF_002101705.1. GTDB lineage: Bacteria > Actinomycetota > Actinomycetes > Mycobacteriales > Mycobacteriaceae > Mycobacterium > Mycobacterium iranicum. Next base: position 266,414 of record NZ_LQPC01000047.1, read on the forward strand.
ACACCGTTGATGTTGCCGAACACCAGTGTGTTGGTGACGCTTTCGGTACAGAACATCGCCAGCAGCAGCGCGGGTGCGGCCACCGAGGACAGCGTGAAGTTGAACAGTCGCAGCAAGAAGTAGCCGGCCAGGATGATCGCGACGGTATTGAAGAAGATGAACCAGTTCCGCGACGCGACCTCGGGCAGATAACCGAACGGCGCGATGATCAGTGTGCCGCCCGGCGGGTAGAGGTAGTGCGGGTCGACGTGGTCGAAGTGCTCGTTGTAGATGTCCCAGCCGAACTTGAAGTTGATGACGGCGCGGTAGACGGGAGCGAAGTCGTCGGTGATGTAGCGGTTGAAGACCAGCACATAGCTGCGATGGATGACCGCCATGATGGCCAGCGGCCACAGGATCGACCGCAGGACTGACGCGGTGGTCGGCGGGGCCGTGCGGGGCCGAAACGCGGTCAGTACAAGATCACGCACGCCCCGCACCGTACCTCAGCGTTCCGTGAATACTGTCAGGCCGGGCAGTACGTGTCGGTCGGCGGCAGCTCACCGGTCTTGACGTACTCGATGACCGGGGGAAGCGCGCAGGGCGAGTAGATGCTGGCCCCGTGCCCGATGCCCTGCCACATCACTCGCCGATTCGACGAGCCTGCGTTGATGGCGGTGGCGGCGACGGCGGCGACCCCTTCATTGCCGACGATTGGGTTGTTGGCGACTCCGAGCAGCAGTGTCGGGATGGTGAGCCCGCTGGGCTCCTTCGGGACGCTGCCGCTGGGCCAGTTGAGGCACTTGACCATGTCGAGGGCACCGACAGTGCCGAATTGCGGGTACATCTTGCCCCAGGCGACCACGAGCTCCCTGACCCTGTCCGGGGTGGGCCGGTTGAGCGCGTCGCTGCAGGTGTTGACGAACTGCCCGTCGGTCTGACGCAGCGTCTCCGCCTGGTTGATCAGGTTGTTCAGCCGGTTGGTGTTGCCGGAGCGGGCGTCGGCGATGGCCAGCGCGAGCTCGTTGCTCGCGTCGACGCGGCCGCCCCGCGGATATCCCAGCGCGGTCGAGATGGCATCGGCCACGGCGGCCACCGACGCGCCACCGGGTCCGCGGCCGGCGCGGGCGTCGGCGAGCATCGAGTCGACGGCGGCCTTGGGGTCGGAGCCGAGTGGACAGTTGGTGGCCAGGCACTGGGTGGCCCATGCATCGAGTGCGGCCTGCTCGCCTTTGACGCGTTGTTCGGTGGCGGCTTCGGCGGAGATGCCGAGCGGCAGCGGCGAGTCGAGGACCAGGCGGGCCACCTTGTTCGGGTGCGATCCCGCGTAGGCCAGCGCCACCTGCGCGCCATTGCCGATGCCGAGCAGGGCGAGCGCGGGCACGTCCCAGGTGGTGCGGAGCCGTTCGATGTCCTCGGCGGCATGGGCGTTGTCGTAGGCAGAGTCGCCGGGGGCGATGGTGTCGGTGCAGCTTGTCGTCGCCGTCATCGTGACCGCACCGAGGTTGGCGACGGGATCGTCGCCGGACTGGAACTGCGCCTGCTCGAACATTTCCTGGCGGTCGAACAGGTCGCGGCAGTCCAGCTCGCCGGACATGCCGATGCCGCGACGGTCGACCGAGACGATCGGGTGAGTCTTGAGCACGTCGGCTCCGGCGCGCGACAGCCATACCGGAAGCTGTAGGGAGGAGGGCAGGTCCGATCCGGTGGTCATCACCAGAGGCCCGGCGTCGGCGGGCGTCTGGACCGAGGTCGCGCGGACCACGCCGATGCTGACGGTGCCGGAGGCGCCGTTGATCGGATCCAGGTCGGCGTCGTAGCTGGCGCAGTCGAGCTTCACGCCCGGAAGGGGTTGAACCGAGGCTGACGCGAACATCCGACCCGTGCAGTCACGCCAGGACAGGTCGTTCTTGGGTGCCTCGATGGCGGGCGGACCGGCGGGCTGGTCGCTGGTCTGGGGGGCTCCCTGGGGGCCGGCCCCTGAGTCGGTGGCGTACCGCGGGTTGGCGGCCAGCCCCGGTGAGCAGGCCGCCAAAACCAGCGACACCACGACAGCCAGGACCACTCGATGCATGGGCACCACAGTACTGACTGGCGACTAGGGAGCTTCGTCCCCGCGCGGCGTGCGCTCTCGGACGTAGCGCAGGTACAGATAGCCCTTCTCGTCGGTGAGCGCGTGCCGCAGTTGCAGGCCGCTGCGCACCTCGCCGGGGCCGGTGACGATGCGGCCGGGCTTGCCTCCGAGCACCAGGGGAGCGACGGTCACGCAGAGCTCGTCGAGCAGATCGGCTTCGGTGAACAGCCCAAGGATCCCGGGGCCACCCTCGTTGAGCACCCGCACAAGTCCGCGTTCGGCCAGGAGGTCGAGCGCGGTGCGCAGGTCGACCGAGTCCGGCTGTTCGCCCGAGGCGTCGAGCACCTCGGCAAGCGCGCCCAGGCGCTGCCGGGTGTCGTCGGCGGCGGCCGAGGACGTCAGGATCAGCGGCGTCACCTCGGTGCGGTGAAACAGTTTCGCGTCCCGGTCGATCTGGCCGGACCGGGTGAGCACGGCGATCGGCGGAACCTCGGCCTGGCCGCGGCGCTGTCGGGCGAGCCGTTCGGCGGCGCCGAATTGGACGCCGGAGTAGTTCTCCACCTGTGCCGTGGATGCGCCGACGACAACCACGTCGGCGAGTTCGCGAAGAGCGGCGAAGACGGCACGATCGCCGTCGCTGCCCAGATCCCCGGACTTCCCGTCGCTGGTCGCGCCACCGTCGACCGAGGCGATCATGTTGGCGCGCACCCAGCACGACTGCAGCCCATCGGGATAGCCGTAACGCTGGGCAAGGTCGGTCGCCGCGAGATCGCCGTCTCGGCCCAAGAGTGTGAAGTGCATCCCGTCAGCGTCGCCGGACATACGTCAAATCACAGCACGCCGCTATGGTGCCTGCATGCACGGGTCCAGCGATGTCGATCATCTGGTCGATCGACATCCCAGCGTCACACCGGAACGACTCATCGCACAGCTGATCCCACCGCCTACGTTTGCCGACGTCAGCTTCGATTCTTATCGGCCGGACCCCTCGGAGCCTTCGCAGTCGGCAGCGGTGGAGACGTGCCGCACGTTCTGCGAGCAGGCGGTGGCGCGCCGGGCGGGCAAGAAGAAGTTGTTCGGCAAGCGTGAGGTGTTGCCCGGTGTCGGGGTGTACCTCGACGGCGGCTTCGGTGTCGGCAAGACGCACCTGCTGGCCTCGTCCTACTACGCCGTCGGCGGGGCGACCGAATACAAGCGTGCGTTCGCGACGTTCGGTGAACTGACCCAGTTGGCCGGGGTATTCGGTTTCGTCGAGTGCATCGAGCTGTTGTCGGACTATGTGCTGCTGTGCATTGACGAGTTCGAGCTCGACGACCCCGGCAACACCACGCTGATCTCGCGGCTGCTGTCGGCACTCGTCGAACGGGGGGTGTCGGTGGCGGCGACGTCGAACACGCTTCCCGAGCAGCTAGGGGAGGGCCGTTTTGCGGCGCAGGATTTCCTGCGCGAAATCAACACGCTTGCTTCGATGTTCACCACGGTGCGCATCGAAGGGCCGGATTACCGGCACCGTGATCTGCCGCCTGCGCCGATGCCGCCGACCGACGACGAGGTCGTCGCGCGGGCCGCCGAGGCCAGTGGTGCGACGCTCGACGACTTCGATGCGCTGTGCGCGCATCTGGCGACGATGCATCCGTCGCGGTATCTGACGTTGATCGAGGGGGTGACGCATGTGTTCATCACCGGCGTGCATCCGCTCGACGATCAGAATGTGGCGCTGCGACTGGTCTCGCTGACCGACAGGCTCTACGACGCGGGCATTCCGGTGGTGGCTTCCGGTGCGAAGCTCGACACCGTGTTCAGCGAGGAGATGCTCGCGGGCGGCTTCCGCAAGAAGTACCTGCGCGCGACGTCGCGTCTGCTGGCGTTGACGGCGGCCGGTCAGACCGGGCGGACCATCACGTAGTCGGCCTCGACGTGCTCGCCGAGGCGGAAGGTCTTGGTGCCGGTGATGGCGAAGCCGTACTTGGCGTAGAAGCGCTGGGCGCGCGCGTTGCGTTGGTTCACGCCGAGCCATACCGACGCCGCTGCCAGCGTGCCCGCGTGGTCGAGCGCCGTGTTCATGAGCGCGGCGGCGACGCCGCCGCCGTGTGACTCGGGTACGACGTACATCTTCGACAGCTCGACCGACGGTCGCGCGACGACGGCCTTCGATACCTCAGGGTCGTCTGGAACCCCGTGAATCATCATGGTGTAGCCCAGGATTCGAGTGTCGGCGACTGCGATGAGAACTGCACGGTCGGGGTCGGCGAGGTAGCTGTCGAATCGTGCCGGCGACAGGTTTTCGGCGACGAAGGCTGCGACGTCCTGCGGTCTGACCGATGGCGGGCACGCCAGCGGAAAGGTGCGCGCAGCGACGTCGGCGAGCTCGGATACCTGGGACGGTTCGGCCCGGACGACTCTCAGGCCACGTTCCACTGCGCGAGGCGTAATCCGGTGATCTTGTCGAGCAGGACGACGTTGGAGACGAGGTCGCGGTAGCAGTCCCACCAGACGCCGCCGGTGAACGTCTGCCCGGGGACGGCGGTCTGCATCATGCGCTGCAACGCGTCGGGGGCGTCGCTGTTGCGTGGTTCGTAGGCGTCGGCCGTCGGTGTCACGCCGCGGAACTGGAACGTGATCGCCATGGCGTAGGGCGTCGGCACCTTGATCGGGGTGATCGTCACGTCGGCGCGGAATACCTGGTAGCGCGGCGCGCGTGGGGGATACCCGAATCCCGGTGGTGGGGCCGTGGGCACGATGTTGTTAACCGACACGTCGGCGATCAGACCTTCGAACTCCACTCGCAATGTCTCGCCGAGACGCCCGATGGGAATTTCGGCAGCCAAGGCCGGAGCCGCGGCGACCCCGGCCAGGGTTGCCAGGGTTGCGGTCAGAATTGCCAGCCAGCGACGCATGCTTGGCATGATCGCACACCGCGGACTGTCACTGGATGGTCTTGGGTGTCAGGGGCTCCAAGGCCCGACGCCGCCGACCTTGTCGATGCGGATTCGCGTGACGTATCCGTCGGGAGCACCTTCGGGTGGGAATCCGATACCGGGGGCGGCCAGCGTTTGAGCTAGCTGGGCGAGTACCTCAGGGGCGCCACCTTCGACGATCCGCGCAGTGCCGTTGATTGCCAGATAGGGCCGCATCACTTCACCGGGACCTTCGGGGGAGATGATTGTGACCGCGACGCGCCCATCGCGGCGGACGTTGCGCACCTTCTTGTGCTCGGAGAGGTGCGCGGTCACCAGCTCATCACCTTCAGGGGTGGATTGCAGCGCCACCCACACGAGCGTGACGTGCGGGCTGCCGTCGGGATTGAGCGTGACGAGGGTGGCATCGGCGCCGTCGCCGATGAGTTCGCGGGCGGCATCGTTGAGTCTCATGGCAGCTTCTACCGTTCACCGTGCCGATTCATTCCCTCATGCGGTCTCCAATTCCAGCAGAGCGGTCTTGGCGAGCGGACCGCCGATGTATTGGCCCGCCGTCCCATCGGATCGAACGACGCGGTGGCACGGGATCACCACGGGCAGCGGATTGTGCGCGCACGCGGTCCCGACGGCACGCACCGCGCGGGGACTTCCGACTGCGGCGGCGACCTGGGCGTAGCTTTCGCGCTGGCCGTACCCGATGTCGCGCAAGTGCTCGACGACGCTGCGGCGGAACCCCGCTGCGAGGCTGAGGTCGACGGCGATGTCAAAAGTCTTGCGGCGCTTGGCGAAATAGTCGTCGAGCTGATGGGCCACGGCGTCGAGCTTTGCCGGTGCGTGCAGGATGCGTGGGCTCAGCGCCTTCGCGAGTCGGTTGAGCACGGTGTCGTGGTCCTCGACGTCGAAGGCAACCCGGACGAGGCCGGCAGGGGTTGCTGCGAGCAGCAGCGTTCCGACGGGGCTGTCGATCGTGCGGTAGGCGACGTCGAGCAGTCCGGACGGTTCGGCGGATGCCACCAGCTGGTCGTGTAGACGCCGCAGGGTGTCGCTCTCGTCGGGAACTGGCGCGTGAAAAGCGATGTCGATCGTCATGTTTCGTCCTTGCGGTAGTTCTTGCGGAGGGTCTTGATGCCGTCGGCGGCGGCCCGACGAGCGGCGTCTGGGGAGTTGCCGAGGATGACGGCGATCTCGGCGAAGGGCAGCCCGGCGATGTGGTGGTAGGCCACCGCATGGCGCTGCTTGTCGGGTAGTCGTTGCAGGGCTGCCCACAAGTCGGGATCGCGTGCCTGCGGGTCGGCGCGGGCGTCGGCGTGCTCGGGTACGGACTCCGTCGGGACCGCTCGCCGTGATCGGGCGCGTCCGACGTCGAGTGCCCTCCGGTGGGCGATGGTCACGAGCCATGCTTCGACGTTGGCGTCCTCGGGAAGCTCCGGGTAGGCCTTGAGCGCCGACAGGAAGGTGTCCGACCACGCGTCCTCGGCGTCGACAGGGCCGACGACGGCGTGGCAGACCCGCAGCACCGTGGCGCCGTGGCGGGCGACTACCTCTTCGAACGGGGGCACCTTCACATCATGTAGACGCTCGGTCGGGCCCGGACGTGAGACGTCACTTCTGGGTCAAGGCCTCCAGTGCCGCCACCAGATCCCGTTCGAAACGCTCCCAGTCGATGTCGAGGCCGTGCAGCACCCCGTCGTCGTCTTCTTCCTCGTAGAGCGCGAGCAGGAGGTGTTCAGTGCCAACGTAGTTGTGCCCCAGGCGAAGCGCTTGCCGGAATGTCAGCTCCAGCGCCTTCTTGGCCCGGCTGTCGAAGGGGATCAGCGCAGGTACACCGTCGACGCGGGGCGGCAGCGTGATGCGGTCCCCGACAGCGGTGACATCGATGCCCTGGTCGGCCACCAGCACTGCCGCCAGCCCGGTCGGGTCGTGGAACAGGCCAAGGATCAGGTGCGCGGGCATGATCTCGGCGTTCCCGGCCTCGTGAGCCTTGTTCTGTGCTTGGACGACGACGTTGCGGGCACGCTCGGTGAATCGGCTGAACCCGGCACTGGGGTCCAGTGCGGCGGCATCGGTGGGTGTCTTCGGGACGAAGCGCTTTTGTGCGGCCTGCTTCGTGACACCCATGCACCTGCCGATTTCGGTCCAGGACGCCCCGGAGCGGCGCGCCTGGTCGACGAAGTGGCCGATGAGGTGATCGGCGACATCGCCGAGGGCTTCGGCGGCCAGCACGGCGTCGGTCAGCTGGTCGAGGGGTTCGTCATGAACGCCTTTGATGACCTCGATCAGGTCGTCGAGGCGGACGGGGTGGCTGATCTTCGAGGCATCGCTCATGCGTCAACCGTAAGTTGACGACCTAGTCTGGTCAACCCCGGGTTGACGATCAGCCGCGCGGATAGCCGCGCCGAACCGTGCGGTCGAGGATGCCCAGCGTCCCGCGCAGCGCGAGTTCGGAGACCACTGGAAAGATGCCGGCATCGCGCCAGTGCTGGTCGATGCCGGACCAGTCATAGAACGAGGTGACCAGAGTGCCGGTCTCGGCGGGATCGAGTCGGTAGCCGTACACGTGCCCGATCTGAGGCCGGATCTGGCCCAGGATCGTCCAGGCGATCAGCTTGTCCCGCTCGAACTCGGTGATCTGGACGGTCACGTCGTACCGCCCGAGTTCCGGATAGTCATTGAGCGCCTCGCGGTCCATGTGGACGACGAACGAATCGCCGACCGCGGCCGCGGGTTCACCGTCGGCATCCTGCAGCATTCCCGTGGCGTCGATGGCTACGTGGCCGTGCGGGTCGCATAGCACAGCAAAGATCTCTTCAGCCGGAGCGGAGATCGTGCGGGATACCTCGATGCGTTCTGTCATGCGTCGATGGTGCCATGCAGTGGTATGGATCACTGAGTGGTTTCGTTTTGCGGCAGTTCTGGGAAACCAGCGGTCGATGCGGGCTAACGAGAAAACCACGATGCAGCCACGGATGCTGCGGCGGGCGTTGGACTTCATTCACGAGAACGCCCAGTACGACATCAGCATTCGTGACATTGCGGCGGCAGCTGACGTGACGCCGCGGGCGATTCAATATTCGTTCCGCGAGCACCTCGACACGACGCCGCTGGAGTATCTGCGCAGGATCCGCTTGGAGCGTGCACACCGCGAACTGTTATCGGCCGATCCGGCCTTCGACACCGTGACGTCGATCGCGGGACGGTGTGGCTTCAGCCATCCCGGTCGGTTCAGCAGCGCCTACAAAGAGGTGTTCGGAACGGAACCGAGCCGCACACTTCGCAGCTCGTAACGCCGTCACATCGGTGTGAAGCCCACTCCATTGAACTTGCCGGCCTGCCAGCCCTGTTCGCCCATGCAGACGAGGGGCCGACCGTCGGGAGCTTGAGCCGCCGACTGCGGCTTGGGGCAGCGGCTACCGATGTCGCGGACGCCGAACAGCTCATAGCTGGTCTGCCAAAAGCCGGTGTAGACGGGTGGCCACTGGTTGGGGATCCAGCGGCACTGCAGTGCCTCGCCGCCGGGCCCGCGACCGAAGGTGAAACGGTCCATGTTGGTGCACGGGCCGGTCAGGTGGGCGTCGTAGTTCATCCCCGGTACATCGGTGTCGTAGCGGCCCGGGTCGTCCCAGTAGATGGGTCCGGGGTCGGCGGAGGCGAGGGGGGCTGAACACAGAGCGGCGGCGCCAACTGCGGCCGCGGCGAGCATCGTGCGAATCATGGTCCACCCCTGGGTCGTCGAAACCGTACCGGCGTCTTGCGACATTAGCTGGTGCGACGGTGATGTCGGAAGCTTTCACGCCGGAGAACGATCTCGGCCCGCCACCCGGGGGGATTGGTGGCGGGCCGAGCGTATCGGGTTCGTCTTGCGTTGGTCTTTCAACCGAACAACACCGAAGTTAGGAGTCCAACCTGAGAGGGACCTAATAGCGACTTAGGTCTGTGCTGCGAAACGGGCAACGATTCGGAATAGGAGTCAGTCAGATCGTGAGCCTGCCGAGTTCGGCGGTGGCTCGGCGTTCAACGAACAGCGGAACGAAGTCCCGGATGGGGCGGCCATCGAATTGGGCGTACTGCTCATGGACGACGCGCGCCACTTGAGACGGCTCGATGTTTACGTGCGCATCGGCCAATCGCTCCGCGAGCTGGTCGATGATCTGCTGTTCACTCAACGCGATCATGCTGCTCAGCGTGCGGCAATCAACTGCGCTCGTCAATGCCGAACGAACGGGGCGGTCCCGCGATCCAGCAACAACCTCGTAAACGTGTGACAAACGTCAAATGACCATTGTGTACGCGTCTGACGTCGTTACTTCAGCTTCAAGACGGATGCTGGGACCCAGTGCGTCACGGGGTCCCGCTCGACTCCGTGCTTCACCCGGTATGTCACCAGTCCCCACCACCGGCCCTGTTCGCTGAGGCCCCAGCAGGTGAGCTGGCCCTCGACGATGGAGTCCATCTGCAAACCTTTCGGGTGGTATCTGCCTTCGCAATGGGGTTCGCGCGGAAACAGGGCGACGAGGTCGACGAGGACGGCGCGAGGCGGATGGACCCGGCGGAAGACGGAGCGAAGCGGCTGGCCGCCGTGCCCGATCTTCTGCATCGCCATTTATCGATCATATGTTCGAATCCGCGCGAGCTCTAGCGCCGGCGGCGCAGTCCCTTGCGTCGCTGCAGGGTCCAGGCCGGCCGGCTCGGGTCCTCTCGTCGCACGCGCCGTTGAGTCGTTTGAAGGTGGTCCGAGAGTCCCTGCGGCTCAGCGTGATTCACTAGGTGAGTTCTCGACGCACGCGGTGGGCGGCGGCGTGGGCCCGCGACACGCCTTGTTGCAGAAAAATAGCCCCTGAACAGGGGCTATGTGGTGCGCGATACTGGGATTGAACCAGTGACCTCTTCCGTGTCAGGGAAGCGCTCTCCCGCTGAGCTAATCGCGCGGGTACATCCTTGGAGGTGGAGACGGGAATCGAACCCGTGTGCACGGCTTTGCAGGCCGTTGCCTCACCACTCGGCCACTCCACCGCTGGGGTTGATGCCACTGCATCCTCGAGCGGATGACGGGATTCGAACCCGCGACCCTCACCTTGGCAAGGTGATGCGCTACCAACTGCGCTACATCCGCGCGCCACGGGCGAGGTCGTCGCCCGTCGCGAAGCACGACGATAGTCCACGCAGTTAGGCATACACAAATCCCTTGCTCGTGTGGCGCGCCGCCGGTCAAAAGAGCCGGTAAGCCTCCCTGGCGATCACGAAGCCGTGCCCGTCGGAATTCGAGCACCGAATGCCCGATGGCTCGCTGCCGCAACTGATGCCGCCGCGTGCAAGGGTCTGCCCGAACTCGAGCGCGGGACCCATGCCCAAGGTGGTGTCGCCCGCGCAGACGAACCTTGCGGGTCCCTCGGCGCCGAGGGTGATGCCTTGTCCGTAGTCGGTGAAGTCAGGACAGTCCGCGGTTCGTGGCGGAGGCGACCAGTCGCGGGATGCGATGTCGCACCGGACCATGTCGTCGGCGAGCATGCATCCGATGTTTCCGCTCGGGGAGGCGAATGGGGTCAGATCGGCGGCGGCCGCCGGCGCGAAAAAGATCACCGCTGTGGCCGCGATCAAAGCTCCGCCGACCGGCCCACGCATCATGGCCGGACACTATGTGAGGTTTGCGCGTCGTGAGCGGTGATACAGGGAATTGCTGCGCAGTGATTCTCGGGCTGGAGTCGCTGCGTGTTAGTCTTCTGCCTCGTTCGATTCGTCGGAGTCCGGTCTCGTAGCTCAGTGGGAGAGCGTCCGCCTCACACGCGGAAGGTCGCTGGTTCGAAACCAGCCGGGACCACCAGGTCAGCGCAAGCTATCTGTCAGTTGTCTGGCATCGTGGCCCCTCTTTTTCGCATACGAAGCGCGGCGAGCGCGCGGGGTGATCAATCGGACTCGTCATCGCTTGCTTGCGGACCGCCTCATTCAGTTGGGGAGATTCCGACGCCCAGCCCTCGCCGCGAATGATTCGAGCGCACTGAGCACTTCAGGCGCACGCCAAGCCCTATTGCGTGCGCGGTCGGTGAACTCGACGATTATCCCTGCCTCTGCTAGCGGGTTGATGTATCGGCGCGCGTTGCCAGTCCTGATGTCCAGCTCGCGTTGGAGGAACCGCGCGTTCAAGACCGGGTGCTTGATGAGCAAGTCTGCGACGCGATGCACCGCTGAGTCGCGGCGGGCAGCGATTCTTGAGTTCCACTCCACGCGAATGGATCTGAGTTCCGCGACGAGCTGACGGCCGTTAGCGACCGCTAGCAGCGATGCTTCCGATAGGCGCGCGACGATCGGAGCGATGTCGCCCTGGCGGTAAGCGCCCAGAGCGTCGAAGTACCCATCGGTGTCGGTGAGCAGGCCTGCGGAGACGGGGACGGTGATCTGACGCGTGAGGCGCTTCTGGCGCAGCATCGCTTGGATGAGTGCGCGTCCTGTGCGGCCGTTGCCGTCGGTGAAGGGGTGGATGGTTTCGAATTGGGCGTGTGAAACCGCGATCTGGGGGAGTGCGGGCACATCGGTCCGGCGGGTGAAGTCGATTAGGTCCGCGATCGTGTCGGGGACGCGCGAGTGGTGGGGAGCGATGTACTCGGCGCCGCGAGGTCCGAAATTTCCGCCACCGATCCAGACCTGTTCAGTGCGCCATCTTCCCGCGGAGGCTGGGTCGTTGTCACGCATCAGGGCGGCGTGCATGGCAAGGATCGCGTGCTCGTCGAGGTGGTCGGCCAGGGCAACGGCCGCTTTCATCGCCTCGGTGTTGGACACGATCAGCGTGGCGTTGCGCCGGCTGGTGTCGCCGAGAGCTTCGGCTTCGGCGATGGCTCGTGCCGAAGCGGTCAGGTTTTCGATGTTGGAGCTTGCTGCGGACTCGGATCGCAGCAGGACCGATGAGAACGGTGCGATCTCGTCGCCAAGCTCGGCGTCGAAACGAGTGATCTCGTTGCTCGCCTCCTCAGCGTCTGCGAGCACTGCAGCTGGCAGTGTGACGGCTAGCTCGGCAATGGATGCGGGGATCGCTGCGTCGTACTTCCCGGCCTGGCGCTGTGCCGCGCGCAGGTCCGCGAGTCCGTAACCTGCTTCAACGGGTGCTTCCCAGTTCAGCGTCTCGTACGTCAGCGCGGTGCTGCCAGTTACTGATGCCACCCGTTCAGGATAGCATCACTTATATAGTTAAGTGATGCTAAATCAGCTTCTGGCCATCACCTATGGACGCATGCTTAGGCGTGGCCCCATCTGGCCCCACGGGGTGGTGGGAACACCGCTTGACCCCTCCCTGAGGGGAGTATTAGAGGAATCTCCCTGATTGTCTCCCAGCGGGGCGGAACGGCACCCCAAATTTGCACTCCTCTAGGTGGGGCCAAAATGGGGCCAAGTTTTCAGAACAGGTGCTTAAACGGGTCCAATTCGATCATTCTGCACCGCTCTGATCAGCAAGGACAGAAATCCGTTGTGCCCCAACCCATCTCACACGCGGAAGGTCGCTGGTTCGAAACCAGCCGGGACCACCAGAAGTCTCTTGCGCGCGCGGCAGCAATTGCGAGGTGTTGACATCGCGGTGGTGTTTCGTCACAGACAGCGTCACATGGGTCTGATGCGCGAATGGGCAACATCACAACCTGCACTATGTTGGCTAGCCGACGGCGGTTCGTGTTGGGGCGGGGCGCAGTAGTTCGCCGTCGAGTCGGCTCGCGGTTTTGGGAGGTCTGTGCTTCCGGGGCCGGATCGCCAGCGAGGGCGCCGCAATTCTGACCCGCGACCGCCAGGTCCGAGTAGGGCGCGATTTCGCACTGGCGCAGCCGGATTGGCGACTGACCCTGGCTTCGCAGTTGGAGGCCGCCACTACAAGCATGGAGAAATTGCCGCCCGAGCCCTGGATCTGCCAAGCCCACCCGCCGTGATGGGTGCCGCGCCGACGTGCGAGACGACGCGGCCGTGAACCGCTCTGGAAACGAAGGATGATCTACGGTCCTTCGGGTTCACGCTCTCCCTGACAACAGTCCAAAGCATCTTGATCAAATCTTCATGGGACCACGAGCGAACGCATACTCGGGGTCCCGAGGCTGGAACTGAAGCGGCAGACCACTGCCGCATGGACGCATGACGTCCTGGAGTTGCGTGAGGAAGGATGTGCGATGCAGCACAAACGACATGTTTACGGGCTCGCTGCGGTGGCAGTGTCTGCCCTGGTTGTCAGCGCGTGTTCGAGTTCGACGAGCGGTTCTGAGGAGACGTCGACCTCGGCATCGACCTCGGCCGCGGCATCAGGTGCGCCCGGTCCCACGAACAGCGACGGAGCGCACAACGACGCTGATGTGTCATTTGCACAGATGATGATTCCGCATCATCAGCAGGCGATCGAGATGAGTGACATGCTTCTCGGAAAGCAGGACATCGACCCTGAGGTCACGACTTTGGCGAACGAGATCAAGAACGCTCAGGGTCCGGAGATCGAACAGATGCAGGCTTGGCTGCAGGAGTGGGGCGTGTCTTCTGCGCCGGCACCTAGTGCCGGGGACATGCCTGGGCACAATATGCCCGGTCATCAAATGCCCGGTGCTGGCGACATGGGCGATATGGCCGGCAGCCACGGCATGATGTCCGAGGCCGATATGGCGGAACTGCAGAACGCTCAGGGCGCCGCGGCAAGTCGCCTGTTTCTAGAGCAGATGATTGTCCATCACGAGGGTGCAATCACTATGGCGCAGCAAGAAATCGACAACGGACAGTTCGCGGCGGCAGTCGAGATGGCACGCAACATCGTCTCGTCGCAGCAAGCTGAAATCACGAAGATGCAGGAGCTCTTGCAAGGGTAAAAGCACGATCTGATTACGTGAGGGCGGAACCGGTGCTGACGTGCACCTCGCCGTTGCGGGTGAGGCCCCAGGGCAGGTCGACAACGAAGATTGCTCCTGTGCCGGGTCCCGCGCTTCTGGCGGCAATGTTCCCGCCGTGTGCCTCGACAAGCGCTTTGGCGATCGCCAGGCCCAGTCCAGCACCACCGTGGTCGCGATCGCGCGCCGTATCGGCTCGGTAAAACCGTTCAAACAGCTGCGGCAGATGTTCGGTGGTGATGCCCTCGCCGTCGTCCCTGACCTCGAGTCTGAGCCGAGTGCCTTTGTTGGTGGCGCTGATCTCGACGGTGCCTCCGGATGGGGTGTGGCGCAGCGCATTCTCGAGCAAGTTGCCCAACACCTGCCCCAGGCGTTGCTCGTCGGCCCACAGCGGGGGCAAACCAGGATCGACTTGTAGGTGCAGGGAGACGCCCTTGCTGTCATAGCGCTCCCTGACCGCAGCGACGCTGCGACGGGCCAGACGATCGACATCGAGCGCGGTATACGACATTGACACCGAACTCTCTTCGGCTTTGGCCAATGCCGCCACGTCGTCGGAGAATCGAACCAACCGCCGAGTCTGGTCACGCAGCATCGCTGCGGTCTGCGGTGTCAAGGTTCGCACCCCGTCTTCGAGCGCCTCAATGTAGGCCTCGAGCACTGCGACAGGTGTGCGGATCTCGTGCGCCAGGTCGCCGAAAAGACGCTGTCGAGTCGAATCGACTGCCTGCAGCCGCGATGCCATTTGGTTGAATGCGGTAGCGAGAGCGTCGAAATCGTCGCCTAGTCGAGGCGGGGACACGCGAATGTCGTAGTGACCTTCGGCGATGTCGGTCGCGGCTGAGGCGACCTCTGTGACCGACCGTTGCAAGCGTCGGCTGACGTAAAAACTTACCGCCAACGCAGCGAGGGCCGACACTGCGAGAGCGCCTCCGATGGAGATGACCGTCGCGTAGCCGTATGCCTCTTCGGCATGCATTTCTTCCAGTGAGTCCGTGGGTACCCCGGCGAGGTGGAGATGTTCCCGAAACAGTGGCGGACCTACGACCGCAGCCACGATGGAGGTCGTCGCGGCACCGGCGATCAACACGATGGCCTGGGCTGCCAGCAGGCGCAGGCCAATTCCGGGGCGGCGCCACCACCACCGTCGTGGGGATGATGCCGTGTTCACTGGCCCGTGCCCATGCGGTATCCAACTCCTCGGACCGTCGCGATGTATCGCGGCCGAGCGGCATCGTCGCCGAGCTTGCGCCGGAGGTGTCCAATATGGACGTCGACCAGATGCTCGTTGCCGACCCAGGGTCCGTCCCGAACAATCTCCAAGAGTTGACGTCTGCTCAGCACCATCCCAGGCCGCCCCGAGAGTGCTTCGAGAATGTCGAATTCTGTGCGAGTCAACAAGATCGCCTCATCGTCGATGTGTACTTCCCTGGCTGCCACGTCGATGCTGAGCGGCCCAAATCGCCGCGGTGGCGTGATCTCGGGTCCTGCGGTCTGCGACGCGCTTTGCAAGACGCGCGGCCGCCTGAGCATCGCCCGGATGCGCGCTACGAGTTCCCTCGGACTGAAGGGCTTGGTGATGTAGTCATCCGCGCCGACCGTCAGTCCCAGGATGGTGTCCAGTTCGGTATCACGGGCCGTGAGCATCACGACGTAGGCATCGGAGAACGTGCGAAGCTGTCGGCATACTTCAAGGCCGTCGATGCCGGGTAAGCCGATATCGAGGATGACGACGTCGGGATCAAGCTCGCGTGCGATGGCGATGGCATCGGCGCCGTTGTTTGACACGATGGTTTCGAATTGCTCGCGTTCCAGGTAGCTGGCTACTACCTCGGCCAGCGGCACTTCGTCATCGACGACGAGCGCTCGATAACCTTTCGCATGCTCACACGGCGAGGCCGGGGACTGCTCCATGTTTCTCATGGTGCCTGTCGGCAAGGCCCGACGGCGGAGAGACTGTCCGTATCGGTTCGATCTTGAGCAGATCTTCACAGGACCCATATCAAGAGGACTCCACGATTAAGCAAGGCTCGAGCGTGAAGGGAGGGCAGGGATGCAGTCGGTGATGGACGGATACTTCAACAATCTCGGGTGGGAACCCTGGTTGCTTGTGTGCTCCGCTTTGGTAATGCTGTGGGCTGGGGTGCAACAGCTCTGTTCCAATCCTCGGGACGGCTACCCGGTGTTCACAGCACGGAACTGATGCACAACGATGGCAGCCTCGACGCAGGATCGCCCAGACGCCCCCGCGAGAAGGATTGAGCGACCACTTGGGGCTGAGTTCCAGTCAGCTCTCTATGATTCGAACGACGTAGGTAGCCATGCCTGCCAGCCGAACGGGGGAGATCCTGACCGGCACACCGGTCTGCTGTGCTTCGATGATCTGACCTCCCCCTAGATAGATGGCTTCGTGTTGGCCTCCGCCAGGTCCCCAGAACAACAGATCTCCCCGTTCGGCTTGAGAGGGGGGCACCTTGCGGCCAGTGTCGTATTGATCGCCTGAGTAACGCGGAAGCAGAATTCCTACTCCGGCGAAGGCGAATCGCGTCAGGCCTGAACAGTCGAAGCCCACCGTGCCCGCTCCTTGATTGACTCCGCGGCTGGGCCCATTGAGGCTGCCGCCGCCCCACGAGTAGGGAACGCCTATTTGCGTGCCAGCCCTGCGAATTACGTATTCGATCGCCTGAGCACCAAACAGCCTATTACTGCGAATGCTCGCTGCGGGACTGGCTGTGGGGCTGGCAAATCCCAAGCTGCTCAAGAAGTTGCGCCCCATCGTCACAGCGGTCTGTGTCGCCAGTGCCGTCGCTTGCAGCGACGCATTCGCGATGGCGACAGGATCTCCTGGTGCTCCCGCGCTCGGCATCTGGGGGAGAAGCGGGTCCCACGGGGATGTCGCGGGTTGCGCTGAGGCGACCGGAGCGCACGCGAGGACCAACGTTGCGACGGCGGCAACGATCCGCGACAGAATCCGAACCTTGGGGTCACTTGGGGAGGTCTCCGTGCTGGCGCCACGTTTTCTGGCCAAACATCGGAGGCATACAACTGATCCCACGTGCTTCTCCCATTCCGGCGCCGAGAAATGCGCTGCTGATACATCGCAACGATGCCTGGCGGTGAGGCACGATCGTCGCTGCGCGACAGTCACATACGTAGCAAATACGTAGGAAACCTAGCTCACAAAACTCCCTTCAGTCGCATTCGTAACCGAATTGCAGCATCTAGATATGTTGCAATGAAACTGATTTCAAGCCGCCACTGAGGCCGCCTGTGAAGTGTTGCCTTGGGCGACTAGACGTTGGCGTCACCGGCTTTTCACCGCTGCTACGGGATGTTCCAATCTCCGGGGGCATCGGTCACCGAGAGGGTCGACCATCGACCGGGCCGCGTCCTCGGGCCGTTGCTTAACTGTCGTTGTCGGCAGTTTGGCTTTGCTGGCGCTTCGATGAAGATCTGATAAAGGTGCGCAGTCATGTCGCAGAAGTGGCGCCGAGCACGTGCGCCTTCGCAAGGCCGTCAGCGATGTACTGATCCCAACGATGCGGCGTCGCGTCTGGGCGGTGCGACGCTGCGTAGCTCTAATGTGAAACAGCGCAACGTGATCGCGACCCGCGAGGCCTCGGTCGGCGGGCGCACGCTGTGGTGAGCAGATCCATCCCCCGTAGCGCATCGAAACGAGCTCGCCTGCACCCATCACCTATCACCCTTCACCCGTCAACGGCCAATCGTCGTCTCGGGCGTGACGCACTTTTACCGGAATGCCGACGCCTGCCCCTCTGCGTAACTTCCGGGTCAAGGGTCCGAAAAAGCTGGGCGCAGGAAGTCCGATTCGGCTTACGCAACTAGTTGCCACATACCCTATGGGGGTATAGAGTAGACCACACTTATACCCCATGGGGGTATGTCGAATATATGAGGCGGAGCGTGGCCGTGATCACCAGCAAGTACGTGGTAACGGGGATGACCTGCGGGCACTGCGAGCTGTCGGTGCGGGAAGAGGTGAGCGAGGTCGGCGAAGTCGAAGCCGTTGAGGTGAACGCCAAGACCGGCGATTTGATCGTGACCTCAAGCGGCCCGATCGACGATGCGAAGATTCTCGCCGCTGTCGATGAGGCCGGCTACTCGGCGGTGCGGGTCGCATGAATGCCGCGGGCTTCGCGTCCAAAGGGCCGCTTATGACCCGCGCCGGCGCCGCGGACGATGGCCTGCCACCTTCAACGCACGGCTACATCAGCGACAAAGACAAGTACCTCAAGCGCATGAAACGCATTGAAGGGCAGGCCCGCGGCATCAGCACCGCTGCCGCCGGTGGGCCAGAATCCGACGCCAAACTCGCCGAAGCATCCGAAGCTATCGCCCGACTCGTGCGATCGTGACGGCCTCGGCGGCGCAGCCGCGTCCGCCTCTTCCCGACGCCATGGGGGCATCGAAACATCACGTGAGCTCCATGAAGGAGAGCAGCAGATGACACATCACCAGAACAAGGCAGCAGCGTCGCCGTACAACGACGTCCGGGCCGACCATGAAAGCCACGGCGAGCACCACGGGCACGCCGAGCACGAGCCTCACACCCAGCATGGTGGCCATACCCACGCCGGGCACGGCGATCACGTCGCACAATTCCGAAAGCTCTTCTGGATCAACCTGCTTCTCGCCGTACCCGTCGTGGCGTTCTCCACCATGTTCGCGATGCTGATCGGCTACGAAGTCCCCGACGTCGCGGGCGCCCGCTGGATTGCGCCCCTCCTTGGCTCAGCGATGTACGTCGTCGGCGGGCGTCCCTTCCTCACCGGCGCGGTCAGCGAAATCCGTTCCCGCAAACCAGGAATGATGCTGCTGATCGGGCTGGCGATCACCGTCGCCTTCCTCGCGTCCTGGGGTGCCAGCCTGGGCCTGCTGCATCACGAACTCGAGTTCTGGTGGGAACTGGCGCTGCTGATCGTCATTATGCTGCTCGGACACTGGGTGGAAATGCGCTCGCTCGCCCAAACCACCTCCGCGCTGGACTCGCTGGCCGCTCTGCTCCCCGACGAAGCCGAAAGGGTCGACGGCGACCACACCATCACGGTCGCACCCGCAGACCTGGTGGTGGGGGACCTCGTCGTCGTCAGGCCCGGTGGAAGCGTGCCGGCTGACGGCAGGATCGTCGCCGGTCGTGCCGACATGGACGAATCGATGGTGACCGGCGAATCACGACCCGTCACCCGTGACGTCGGCGATGCAGTCACCGCCGGAACCGTAGCAACGGATTCCGGGTTGCGGATAGAGATCACCGCCACGGGCGAGGACACCGCACTCGCCGGAATTCAGCGTCTGGTCGCCGAGGCGCAGAACTCCTCCTCACGCGCCCAACGCCTCGCAGACAGGGCGGCCGGCTGGCTCTTCTGGTTTGCGCTGCTGATCGCCGTCATCACCGCGACTGCCTGGACGATCGCGGGTGATCCCGACGCCGCGGTGATACGGGCAATCACCGTCCTGGTCATCGCTTGCCCCCACGCGTTGGGCTTGGCGATCCCACTGGTCGTCTCCATCGCCACCGAACGCGCCGCACGGGGCGGCGTGCTCATCAAAGACCGGCTCGCGCTGGAAGCGATGCGCACCATCGACGCGGTGTTGTTCGACAAGACAGGCACTCTCACCAAGGGCGAACCCACCGTGACAGCGATCGAGACCACCGGCGACCTTGATGGCAACGGTGTGCTGGCGCTGGCCGCCGCAGCCGAGGCCGATAGCGAGCATCCACTGGCGCGCGCCATCGTCAAAGCGGCCCATGACCACAAGCTCGATATCCCACGCGCAAGCGGCTTTTCGTCTTCCCCGGCGGTTGGTGTCACCGCGACAGTCCATGGACAAGAGATTCGCGTCGGCGGTCCACGCCTGCTTGACGAAGTTGGCGCCGACGAGGTCACGGCTGCCGCGCAATGGCGAGCCCAGGGAGCCATTATTTTGCATGTCGTCCGTGATGACATCGTCGTCGGCGGCCTCAGCTTGGCCGACGAAATCCGGCCCGAGTCTCGCGAAGCCGTCGACGCGCTCCACAAACTCGGTGTCGAGGTCGTCATGATCACCGGCGATGCCGACGCCGTCGCTCAAGCTGTCGGGCGCGAACTCGACATCGACCGCGTGTTCGCCGGTGTGCGCCCAGAAGACAAGGCCACCAAGGTGTCTGAGCTGCAACACGAGGGAAAGAAAGTGGCCATGGTAGGTGACGGGGTCAACGACGCCCCGGCACTGGCACAGGCCGACGTCGGCATCGCCATCGGGGCAGGCACCGATGTCGCCATCGCTTCCGCCGGAGTCATCCTGGCCAGCTCAGACCCGCGATCGGTGCTGTCGGTGATCGAACTGTCCCGCGCCACCTACCGCAAAATGAAGCAAAACCTCTGGTGGGGCGCCGGATACAACCTCATCTCCGTACCCCTGGCAGCCGGAGTCCTGGCACCGGTCGGATTCGTCCTGCCCATGTCGGTCGGTGCAATCCTGATGTCACTATCGACCGTCGTGGTGGCATTGAACGCCCAACTGCTGCGCCGACTCGACCTCAGCCCCGAGGCCAGCACCCGCGCTGTCCTGACCCGCTAGGACGGAGGTTTACTCGTGTTGCAATGCGTAGCGATCAGTGTGCGTGGTCATGATCCTCGTGACCGCTC
Organism: Mycolicibacterium iranicum; assembly: GCF_002101705.1. Lineage (GTDB taxonomy): Bacteria > Actinomycetota > Actinomycetes > Mycobacteriales > Mycobacteriaceae > Mycobacterium > Mycobacterium iranicum. The sequence continues at coordinate 286,872 of NZ_LQPC01000047.1, forward strand.
AGAGGCGCGGCAGGGGGAAGCGGTTCGCTGATGGGCGCTGGCGTGGGACCGGCAGGAACCCCTCCAGGTGCCGGGGCGGGAGCGTCGACCGGGCGCGCGGCAGGCGGGGAAGTCACGGGCTCAGGAGCATGACCGTAATGGTCATCAGCATGTTCGCCGGTCGACGCGTGATGACCTGGTTCCGCCGCGGGCCCGTGGCCGGTTGTCCCGTGATCCCCGTGCCCGTGCCCGTGGTCGCCGTGCCGCAGGCCAGAGGCAGCCCCGACTGTAGACGCCAACGCAACGACACCGACCGCGCCGAGCAAGATCGCAGCACTTGCGAAGGCCGACACCGGCTCCCCGCGCAGACCGCGATACCAAACCCAGCCGGCGCCCATCACGACATAGATCTGAAGGAGAAGCGCGCACAAGTCAGCGCCGGCCACGATCTCGGTCTGTCCGGCGTGCGGACCGATCGGAGCCCCCGCCGTGCGGGACAGCGCCCAAAGGACAATGGCGCCAACGTTGACCAGAATCCCGGCGGCAAGCACCAGTGTCGTTGTGTGGACGAGAACAACGCGGGACCACACCAGCTGAAACAGAGCAATCGCTAGAAAGAAGAGACCCGCAGGGGCCCACTCCTGCCAGTGGGCAGGGACGACGGCGAAGTGAATAACAGAGGCGCCCAGTGAAGCTAGCGCGGCAAGGCGGGCCGCCAACCTGCTGTCTGTCCTTTTCACCGTCTGAGACGCCACCCGTCCGATGATGACAGCAGGTATCACGTCCGAAACTCGGCGACATCACATCGCCACCCGAACGAGACGACGTCGTCATCTGGCCGGCTAACCGCCATCGTTCTGAAACTGTGCGACCTTCTCGGAAGACGCATCGACGCTGACGGAATCCTTACCGCTTCGTTTCGCGTCGTACATCAGCGCGTCGGCTTGGCGCAGGAGCATCTCGGCGTCACACCCTCCGTTTCCGGTCACGACGCCCGCGCTGACGGACAGCCGGTCATAGGTGCCTCCCATGCTGAGCGTGATGGGTCGACGCAGATCTTCTCGAAGCTGTTCTGCGATACCCTCCAACTGCCCGATGTCGGACGTGTTGGGGCACAGCACGGCGAATTCGTCGCCACCCAAACGGCCTGCGGTGTCGGTCATTTCGATTGCCGCCAGTACCCGGGCCGATACCTCGAGAAGTACTTTGTCGCCTTCGGCATGTCCCCATGTGTCGTTGACTGCTTTGAAACCGTCGAGGTCGAGGAAGATCAGACCCACGCCATCTGACGCCCCGCTGCGCACCAACTCCAGGGCGTCCTCGATCCGTTCGACGAACAGATCGCGATTGACCAGCCCGGTCAGCGAATCGTGCGATGCGAGATGGTCTGCCCTGTCGCGTGCCTCCTCGAGTTCGGCGATCAGTCGCGCGCGCGAGTCGCGGTAGAGCGACAGCGTCAGCACAACTAGGGTCAGACTGCAGACCATGCCCTGCGCCAACAGTGCCCGCATCTGAACGTCATCAACGACGAACCCCCTGCCGGACAGCGTCGCGTAGACGATCCACCCGCCCGCGACCAGGAGGAACACGGTGCTGCCCGTCGTGCTGTACCGCAGTGCCACCCACATGGCGGGTAGCAGCGCTATGAACGCCATCGGTATGCCGGCATGCAGCCAGAACGTCCAGAAAAACAGGACCGCCACGCCGCAGGTCACGAGGAACACCTCAAGGACGGTTTGCGCGCTGAAGCGCCTCCAGTGTGTTTCTCGGTTGCGCAAAGTCAGCCAAATCGACAGTCCCAGCAGCGCCATCGCGCCATTGCGCACGGCGAATAGCGCGAACGTCTCCACCACCGGCGCACCACCGACGAGCGCGAAGTATCCCGTCGCGAGCACCGCGGCCGAACAGGTGCCGACTGTCACGGCGGCGACGAGATGCGCAAAGTCGGCTGGGTCGCGAAGCGTGACCTCATCTCGGCCGGCGGTCAGAACCTGCACCGTGACGACCGACAAGACCACGTTGACGAGGACAAACCACAGGCTCAGGGGTACCGCGGCGCCCGTTGTGAGGTTGGTTGCGAATGAGACGACAGCGAGGAGGGCGACATGTGCCACCCGCACCCATGTGCGGCATCTCCACACCGAGAGCATCCAGATCGCTCCGACCGCTGCTGCGGGCCACAACAGCGCCACCTCGCCACCGGCGAGTCGAGTCGCGCGTCCGGCAAGGACGGATAAGGAGTACACGAGGGGGAACGCGACCAAGTGGGCTGCGGAGCAGGTCATTGATTCACACTCCACCCCACTCCTGACGTCAGCGGCAGCTTCAGGATGCCGTCCCGGGGGATCTCCGCGGGGCAAATGACGCGTACGTCAGAGATTAGTTTCTGTACACCGTTCGGTTGTTGCCTTCTGCCGCCGCACGATGCGCCATCCGTGGGATCGCGTCAGCCGTGCACGCCGTTGCCTTGCGAGCAATGTCCGCAACACAGCCTTGTGCGATAGCGCTTCCATTGTGCAGCGCTCGTAGCTGGCGGGGCAGAGGCATTTGGACCCTATTGCTTCACAGAACACTCCGTGATCTGCGGCTTCCGGGCATTTGGACCCTAGTGCCGCGTCGCGCACGCGCTTAACGTCAGCATGCGGATCTATTAGGGGAGGCCTGTATGCAGACCAACGTGCTCGTGGGTTACGACGGTTCGCCGGCGGCGGGAGCTGCCATCACGGCGGCAGCGGTGCTCTTCCCGGACGCCCACGCCTGGATTGCCTACATATGGGAACCGCCCTTTGCCGGCAAAAGGCTCCGGCGAAGGTTACGCACACTCGCGGCCACCGCGGACGAACTTGCCGAACTCATCGAGCAGGAAGGCGAGCGCGAGGCGGGCGCCATCGTGGCTGCCGGCGTCGCGTTGGCGACGGCGGCGCAATGGGATGCCGAGCCAATCGTCAAGCGCGCCGTCGGTTCAGACGGCCTGAGGCTGGCGCAGTTGGCAGAAAAGCTCGACTCCGACGTGCTCGTGCTCGGCGATCGGGGCCTCGACGGGACGCAGGAGGTGGTCGGCGGCGTGTGTGACATGGCGGTGCACTTCGCTACGGTTCCGGTCCTGATGGTGCCCAGTCCTCTGCTGTCTGGAGAGTTCGACGCACTGGAGGGCGGCCCGGTGGTCGTCGGCTACGACGGTTCCGCGGCAGCCGATGCGGCGGTGTCGAAGGTCGAGCGCCTGTTCCCGGATCGGAAGGTGGTACTTGCGTCCGTTCGCGGGGACGGCGACGACGAAGTCACGGGTCCCGATGGAGCCGAGGTCTTGTCGGTGTTCGAGTCGAACCGTTTTGGTCGCCCTCGCGACCGCTCGGTGGCCGATGCGCTCATTCAATGCTGCGACGATACGGACGCCGCGGTGCTGGCCGTCGGTTCGCGCGGACGCTCACCCGTCCGTGAAGTTCTGCTCGGAAGCGTCGCGGCCGCCGTCCTGCGCCGCGCCCACCGGCCGGTCCTGGTCGTTCACAGCTGATCAGGTCGCCTGCGGAATTCGCGTGACGCCCGGGCTGCACGGGTGCCGCTCGATCGCATCCGCGATTTCGCGTCGGCGCGTCTGCTGAGCCCGGCGCGCGATGCCGCGCAGCATCTTCTGCTCCATCACGAAGTGGGGGATGTCGAACCAGAAGTGACCGACGGCGCCGCCGCTGCTTCGCGCCAGCAACCGCGTCCACCCCACCTCGCGGCGTAACACGAATGACCAACTGCCGCTGGCTTTTCCGCCTCGCTGTAAGCGCACATAGTCGTCCGGGGACACGAGAACCAGATGAGATTTCGGCTCTACCGCGGCGACGATCTGCCGCGCGTCTGGGCCGTATCGGTGGGCCAGCCATACGGTGTCGCCCACCTGGAGGTGCTGCCACTCCGGATGGATGACGTCGGCGTTGCGGATGTCGGCTCCGACGGCTCGCTCCAGCAGGGAGTAGCTGTAGAAGCCCGCCCGATCCTCGCCGATCTGAACCAGCCACGGCCAGATGTCGTGGCGCGGAGCGTCGACCGTCACGGCGCGGGTCGCGCGCCTGGTGCCTTCCTTGACGAGTTCGTCGCCGGGCAACGTGGCGCTGACCTCGTCGGCTCGAGCACCCTAGGTCTGAATCCAGGGCTGCACGTGGGCGCGGTACAGCGCGGCGATGCCGATGGCGGCCATTGCGTCAGCCAGGAGTTCTCGTTGCTTACCCATGCCCTGACGTTATGGATCCAGGGGACCGTCGCGTAGAGCCGAAAGTCACGTTCGCCGGTGCGTCGGCCCAGGGCGCTCGGGGGCTCGAAAAGATCGCCCGGGCGCCGCCGAACCTGCATCAACCCTCGGCGGCTCCGACGGGGATGTGCTTTTCGGGTGCCTCAACTTCTTTGAGCGGCACGGCGACGCGGAGAATCCCTTTGTCGTAGCTGGCTTTGATGCCATCCTCGTCCGCACCGGTCGGTAGGGTGACAGACCGGGTGAAGGAGCCGTACGCGAATTCCGAGCGGCCGTTGGATTCCTTCTTCTCGCTGCGCTCGGCCTTGATGGTCAGCACGCCGTTTCGGACGGTGATCTGGACGTCCTTGTCCGGATCGACGCCTGGGATTTCGGCCTGCAGCTCGTATGTGCCGTCGGTGATGTCGTCTTCGACTTTGATGGGGTGGGTGCCGAACAGCGGGCGCAATGTCGCCCACTGCGGCAGGCCCGAGAAGAACTCGCTGACTTCCGGCCACGACGGCCGATGATGTTGCGGTGCAACAACGTCGTTCATGATGCTCTCCTGACATCGATGGTTGGTAGTGCGGTGGAGTTGCAGTTGAATCCGACCACCGACGAATCGACCTCACTAGGGACTGAAGTCCCTGGCATGCGGGTCGTTCGTCTGGCGAATCCGGTCCTGCTGGTTTGCGACGCGGTCTACAAGTCCAGGACCGGTCGCATGACGCAAAGGACTACCGGCCCTAGCGGATGAGTCCCTGTCGGGACGAAGGTGAGGCCATGCCGAAAAAGACTGGAATGGTCGTCGCCGCAGCGGCGTTACTGTACGCCGCGCGCCGCTACTTCCGTGACTGGGGCACGACCAAGGGCGAGGCAGGCGAGAAGCTCGCGGGTGACGAACTGCTCTCACCGCCAGTGCTGCAGGCGACCGAGGCGGTGTGGATCGACGCACCCGCCGACGAAGTGTGGCCCTGGCTGATCCAAATGGGCCAGGACCGTGGCGGCCTCTACAGCTTCGAGGCGCTCGAAGACGTCATTGGTCTTCGCTATCACAACGTCGACACACTTCATCCGGAATGGCAGCACCTCGCGGTGGGGGATGCGGTCCGGTTGGTGCCGAAGGGATGGCTCGGTCTGACCGAAGGGGTCGAAATGCAGGTCGTCCAAGTAACTGCACCAGAGACGATCGTGCTGCGTACGCAAAAGCCGCAGTCGCCGTGGGATGCAGTGTGGTCGTTCCACATCGTCGCACAGTGGGAGGATCGCTGTCGGCTGCTGATCAGATCCCGTCTGGCGTTGCGCCACCCCGGCGAGGTGCTGCTGGCAGAGGTGGCAGGACCGGCCAGAGCACTCGTCACTCGCGGCATGCTCCTTGGCATCAAGCGTCGAGTCGAGAGCCGGTCCGGCATTTCGGCTCCGAAACAGCCTGTCGACCAATGACCTTCGGCCCTAACCGAGGCGAGGGTCAGCGGCGTACCAACGAGCCATGAGCAATACAGCAGACACTGCCACCGTCGTCGATGTCACCACACACGGTGAGTTTCCCGGCGCCGTCGAGTACGCGAAAGCAAAGATCGGCAGCGTCGCCCGCTTGACCCGCCGCCCGATGTCGCACGCACGGGTGAGGCTGACCCGCAGTCATCGCGCGGCCGCGGAGAAGCCGGTGATTGCGCAGGCGAACGTGGATTTTGGTGGTCGTGTCGTGCGCGCGCAGGTCGAGGCCGACGATGCACTCGAGGCCATCGACATGCTGGAAGCGCGGCTGCGCAGGCAGGTGGAGCACCTTCACCACTTGTGGGACCCCCATCGCGGTCCGGACACCGCGCCGCCATGGCGCAAATCGGGTGAACCCAGGTCGCACGCCGGATCCTCGGCAGGCGCGGTGGGTTACCCGCGGGTCATTCGTCGCAAATCGTTCGCCATGGCGCCATGCACGGTGGACGAGGCCGCCGCAGAGATGGAACTGCTCGATTACGATTTTCATCTGTTCAATGAGATCGGTTCGGGCGCCGCCGCAGTCCTGTACAGGGGTGGGCCCACAGGACATCGCCTCGCGCTGGTGGCGCCCGCGCTGGCTGGTGAGGTCGCGCCGTACCGGCTGCTCGCCACGATCAGCCCCCATCCGGTGCCGTGCCTACGCGAAGAGGATGCTCTGGCCAGGCTGAGCGAGATGAATTTGGCGTTCCTGTTCTATATCGACGCCGCGGAAGGTCGCGCCTGCGTGCTGTATCGCCGCTACGACGGCCACTACGGACTGATCACGCCCGCCGGGTGAACGGTGAGAAGCGCTCTGAGGTCTTGCGGCGACTCCGAATGTGACAAACGGCCTTAGAGATCCGTGAGCGGCCGGTCTTAGCGTCAGAGGCAGGGCCGCCGCCAGGCGGTGAGAATCGAACGGAGAGTGCGACCATGACTTCTCAACAATTGCCGAGGCTGCACGGCATCGTGGCGGCGGTGGACGGCTCGCCGACATCCGAAACGGCGCTGGCATGGGCTGCGCGTGATGCGTCGCTGCGCGATGTGCCGCTGACCGTGGTCCACGTCCAGCCGTCCGACGAGGTCGGCCCATGGCTGGACCTTCCGATCTCCGAGGAGTATCTCGAGGCCCGCGATCGTCAGAGCACCGGGATCGTCGACAGGGCAGTTGAACTCGCCGGCACCGCAATGGAGGGGCGTCGCCGCGTCCCCGTGGAGAAGCTGGTCTTGCGAGGCCCGGTGATGCCTGCGCTGCTGGATGTGTCCAAAGACTCCGACATGATGGTCGTCGGATGCCGCGGATTGGGTGCACTCGCGGGGCTGCTCTTGGGCTCCACCAGTTCGGCCCTCGTCCATCACGCACATTGCCCGGTCGCGGTGGTGCACGAACACTCGGGTTCAGGCATTGCTGTCACTGCACCGGTGGTCGTCGGGGTCGACGCCTCGCCAGCATCCGAATTGGCAATCGCCATCGCCTACGACGAAGCATCGAGACGCGGTGTCGAATTGGTTGCCGTCCACACGTGGATGAACAACGCCGACTTCTATGTCGACGTCCCGGTCGAGGACCTGGCCAAGCAAGCTGACGAGGAACTCGCGCAGCGGCTCGCCGGTTGGGGCGAGCGGTATCCGGACGTGACGGTGCGCCGCGTCGTGGGACAGGACAGCGCCGCGCACCGCCTGATCGAGGAATCCGAGGACGCCCAGCTTCTGGTCGTCGGCAGTCACGGCCGCGGTGGCTTCGCGGGACTTCTTCTGGGATCGGTCAGTTGGGCAGTGGCCCAGTCGGCCCACATCCCGGTAATTGTGGCTCGTCAATCCTGAATCGGTCCGCCCGCGGCGTCGATGTTGATTCGCAGCTTGAGCATCTCTCCGTCCCGGCGAACCGTGACAGGCCAGCCGGCGTCACGAATCACCTCATGGACGGCATGGTTTGCGGCCAGTACGTCGGCAACAAAGCACCGCATACCGTTGCTTCGTGCCTGGCGCCCGAGCTCGTGGAGCAGCGCCGTTCCGATGCCTCGGTGATGTTGTTCGTGGGCAACGACAATGGCGACTTCCGCGCACCCGTCCTCCGACGTGTCGACGTAGTTCGCGACTCCCTGCAAGTCGCCGGATTCGAAGGCCCCCAACGCGCAACCACGGTCCGACGGCGTGGTCAGCGACAGCGCCCACTCACCGATGTAGGTCGGATAGCGGGTCAAGAACCGTCGATAGCGTTCGTCGGCGTCGAGCTCGCTGACCAGACGAATGACGGCGTCATAATCGTCGTTGCAGAGAACTCGGACGTCGATGTGCGGCGCGGAACGATTCACAGCGTCGTGCCTCCCGGTCCCCTCGTGGAATGAATCTCAGCCTAGGGGACCCGAAGTCGGGCAGCCGTGGGGCATTCGGCTCACCACGAGGGGACCTTCGCCCCTGCCGTGCACTTCGTACCTCCCGCGATGATTGTCTTGACGAGCGAACCAGGGCGAGACGAGGTGCAACATGCAGGTTTTCATGAACAGCTTCGGCGTGTGGCTGCGCCGGTTGACAGCACGGAATCCGCTCGTTCGAGTAGCTGACCGCTTCGAAGCGTTTGCCCTTCTCGCGGTCGGCGCGGTCATGATCTTGACCGTGCCGGTGGCGGGTGCTGTGGGTACCGCCACCCACGACCGACTTTCAGAATCTTTCGCCGCGCAGCGGCTCGTCCGCCAGGATGTCACCGCGACCGCGGTCGCGGACAGCCGAGAAGATCCGGAGCCCTACCAGACGCTTTACGTCACGACCGTGACGTGGACCTACAACGGCGTGACCCATGAGGACGACGTTCGTACTCACCGCATCAATGCCGGCGACACGGTAGTGATTTCGGTTGACGGCGCGGGGAACCGAACTGCGCGGGTACCGACCGACGATGACGCGGCGGCGCAGGCGGTACTCGCGGCACTGGGTTTGTGGTGCGCGGTGGTGACCGCTGCCGTCGCGTCGTGGCTGTTGCTTCGAATGCGGTTGAACCACTTGCGTTCCACCGCCTGGGATCGTGAGCTCGACGACCTCGCCGACAACGGAGGTAGGGCCAATAACAGCGCGGCGTGAGGGCGATACGGATACCCGCGAGAATCGGAGAGGCAGAGCGATGGTCGATGGCGGGCCGGTGGTCGTGGGTGTCGATGGTTCTCGCGCAGCACTGAATGCAGTGTGTTGGGCTCGCTTGGAAGCGCTTTCACGAGATAGCGTCCTTCGACTCGTCCACGCTGTCCCCGCTCACGCAGAGGGATACGATACGGCGCTGAAGCATGCCGAACAAACGGCGAGGGCGACACCGCATCCCGTGCGCATCGAAGTTGCTTCGGTCATCGGAATGCCGGGCGAGGTTCTACTGCGGGAATCCGAGAGCGCGGCGATGGTCTGCATCGGTTCCAAAACCATTCGGGCAATGGACGGAACGTCCATAGGTCCTACCGCGAAGGCTCTCGCCGAGGCCGCCCGCTGCCCGGTCGCGATCATCCGGACACGGCGGGACGGATCACCGCACACCGAGGGTGTGGTTGCGGTGGTTCTGTCCGACGAAGACGGTAACGACGAGGCGGTGCATCTGGCCATGCATGAGGGCAGACTGCGGCACGCGACGGTCCGTCAGATCGACCAACGCGCCACGAGTTGGGTGCGGCGCTACCCCGATGTCCATGTCGAAACCGTGGCAGCCGGGACGGGACAACAGTACGACCGACATGATGTGACGAGTGTCGGGGTAGGTCTGGCAGTGGTGGGGCGCAGGGACGCACAGGAATTGGCCGGCGTGACGTCACCCAACTGCCACCCCATCGTGGGCTATCCGGATTGTTCGGTTCTGCTCGTGCGGGCGTGATGGTTGGAGATGAATGCCGCCGCTTGGGTTCTGCGCTGCATGCCCAGTTTCTCGAGCAGGCGCGACACGTAGTTCTTGACGGTCTTCTCGGCCAGGAACATTTGGTCGGCGATTTGCTTGTTGGTCAGGCCCTCGCCGATGTGCTCGAGGAGGACCCGCTCCTGCCCGCTGAGCGCCGCCAGCGGATCTTGCTGCTGCTTTCCTTGACGTAGCTTGGCCATCAGTGCTGCTGCGGCCCGATTGTCGAGCAGCGAACGACCTGCCCCGACGTCTTTGACTGCTTGCGTCAATGCCAGGCCTTTGATGTCCTTGATCACGAAACCACTTGCCCCGGCGAGGATCGCATCGAGCATTGCTTCGTCGGAGGTGTAGGACGTCAACATCAGGCAGCGCAAGTTGGGCAGGCGTGACAGGAGATCTCGACACAGTTCGATGCCGTTGCCGTCGGGAAGCCGGACATCGAGTACAGCGACATCCGGCTGAAGTGCCGGAATGCGGGCCATCGCCTGCTCCACCGAGCCTGCTTCACCGACTACCGTCAGTTCCTCGTCCGCGCTGAGTAGCTCGACGAGCCCGCGACGGACAACCTCGTGGTCGTCGACCAGGAAGACCGTCACCATGTGCTCAGAGTAGGCGGTGCGGCTCGCAGATCAAGATGTCGAAGCAAATATCCTGCGAACTTGCCGTACTCCTCGGTCCGAGGAGGTCGGCGATCTCGGCGGCGCGTTCATGGGGGACTATCGCTAGCGCGATCATATCTTGGTTCCGCGCAAAGTAATTGAGGGCGCTTCCCGCCAGGGCGACTACCTCGGCATTGAGGTCGGGGTGCTTCTCGCGCCACGGTGCAAGCCTGCGTTCCCAGTCGCTTTTGACCGTGCGATTCATGCTGGTGACCGCATGGTGATCGTGGATGTCGGGGTATCGAGATCGTCGGGCTGCGACGACTCTCAACGCGGCTGAACGCAGAAGCGCTTCTTCGATACCGCGCACCATGGCGATTTCGCCTGCCTGCGAGTCCGTCACCTCGGCGACCACCCAATCCTTGCGGGAGTGTGTCCGACCCTGCGCGTGGACGATTGCCACCGGACACACCGCCGAATGTGCCACTGCCACTGCGACGGAACCGACGTGGCCGATGCCGCCATGGCTGATTCCCATGGATCCCACACACAGCATCGCCGCCCCGTCGGCCTCCCGCCGCAAGATCTCGCCGGGCGGCCCGGTCAACACCTGAGCCTCTACTTTGACCGGTTTTCCGCTTCTCTCGACCGCGATCACCGCGGAATGGACGATCGTTCCGGCGTGGTCCAGGGCGTCAGCAGTGATCTGGGAGCTGTCCGGCGATGGCGTGACGGCGTGCACCAGCCGGACGGGTACGTCGCGGCTCGCGGCTTCGTCGACTGCCCAGAGCGCAGCAGCGGTGGCGGAATCCGATCCGTCGACGCCCACGATCACAGCGGGGGGACTGGACACGGCGGCTCACCGCCTGATCTCAAGCACGTCGGTGACTCGACGACGCGGTGTCGGGACTGCGATGTCGTCGGGGGCGGGCGCGGAACCTATTCGCACGAGAAGTTCAGGCGTGGACTCCGAACCGGTCAGTTGTCTGACGATCTCGCGGCTGGCGGGGACTTCCGTCAGGTGCGACAGCGTGCACGTCGCCAGGCCGGCCATCGTCGCGTCCAGCAGGATGGAGGACAGCAACTCGCCGCATCGAACCCGGCTGTCGCGAGTGCAATCCTCGGTCGACAACACGACTACCTCGGCATCGTCGTCGGAGATGTCTCTGCGCCGGTCGGCATGCGCGGCCACCGGGAAATCCCGTCCGATCGCGACACGTTTGCTTTCGGCGTCGGACGGTAAGGTGCCTTCCGGAATTCCCTCGGCGACCGCCACCTCGGATGTCCAGCCGACGAGTTCGGCGTGATACCCGGAATCGTAGAGACGCGCCGTTCTGGTCAGCTCCGACGCCCGGACGAGCTCGGGTTGTCGGGCATCGCCGATGGCGAATACCGACACGCCGTTCGAACCGACGCCGCGACTGATCGTTCCGAGGAAGACGTCCCAATCGGCCGGTCGTGCGTACGGAAGCCGGTCAGTGCGTCGGCGCGCAATCGCATCGGCGCGCCGCCGATGCGCCTCGGTGACGAAATCGAACGGTGTGAAGTCGACGGACGCCAGATGATCTCTGTTGTTCGGGTTGGGGAAGCGGTCGACATTGCACGTCCAGCCCGCAGCCGCCATCGCCACACGAAAGTGGTCGAGCGCAGCGCCGCAACTGATGAGCAATTCGCGTCCTGTCGGATCGGTGAGCTTCGGGGTCCGAGCGTCATCCAGGAACAGCGATACGACGGGTCCCTCGCTCACCCATCTCCACGGCTGGCTGTTGTGCAGCGACGGAGCACGACACGCCAGTGCCACGGCGTCGGTGATCACATCGATGTCCACGATCACGTCGCGCATCTCTACCTCCGTTCGATACGTTGACCATCGCCGGGAACCGGTCGGGAAACCAGGGTCAATGGTCCTCATCGGCCGATCCCAGAAGGCCCTGTCGCCGCGACGCAGCCGAGCGCAGGCTTGAGGGCATGGCTTCGGGGCTTGAATGCGCAGTTGAGTCACAGCCGGCGTGGATGACGCCGGGCAACCTCGGTGCCGAAGTCCACGAAACTCACACCGGCCTGGTCACCCTCGTCGGCGACCGGGCCTTCAAAGTCAAGAAGCCCGTGCGCACGGATTTCCTCGACTTCAGCACCGCCGCCAAACGCGCCGAGGCCTGCCACCGTGAGGTGCAGCTCAACCGTCGGCTGGCACCGTCGAGCTACCTCGGGGTGGGCCAGTTCCACCCGCCCGTGGGCGAGCCCGAACCGGTTGTCGTCATCCGCAGATATCCGGACTCCGAGCGGCTGGCCACGCTCGTTTCCTGCGGGGTGCCGGTGGGGAAATGGCTGATGACGATCGCTGAGATGCTGGCGCGTTTCCACGCCCATGCCGACCGCGGGCCCGTCGTGGACACCGAGGCGACGACGGAGGTGCTCCGGGACCGCTGGCAGCAGAATCTTTCGGAGTTGAAACGGCACGTCGGTCCCGTGATCGCCGAAGAGCCCCTGGCTGATATCGAGCGGCTGGCGATGCAGTACCTGGCCGGCCGCGCGCTGTTGTACGACAACCGCATCGCCGCCCGCCGTATCGTCGACGGACACGGCGATCTGCTCAGCCAAGACATCTTCTGCACCGCCGAAGGACCCGTGCTGCTGGACTGCCTGGAGTTCGACGACCGGCTTCGATACGTGGACGGCGTCGACGATGCCGCCTTCTTGGCAATGGATCTGGAGTTTCTCGGGCGTCGAGACCTTGCCGATCTGTTCCTCGACGAGTATTGCCTGCAAGCGGGTGATCACGCCGCGCACTCGCTACGGCATTTCTGCATCGCCTACCGGGCGGTCGTGCGAGCCAAAGTCGACTGCGTGCGCGTCGGCCAGGGAGACTCGGACGGTATCGCGGCAGCACAGCGGCACCTCGCCATCGCGCACTCGCACCTCAAAGCCGGCTGTGTGCAGCTCGTCGTCATCGGGGGTGGCCCCGGCACCGGCAAGACGACGATTGCCCATGCCTTGGCAGAGATCATCGACGCCCACGTCATCTCGACCGATGAGGTCCGGCGCGAACTTCGGCAGAGCGGAGACATCACCGGCGGAGTCGGTGACCTGAACGCAGGACTCTACGCGCCGGACAAGGTGTCCGCGGTCTACGACGAAGTCCTCAACCGCGCGCAAAACTGGCTCAGCGCAGGCCATTCCGTCGTACTGGACGGGACGTGGCGCGATGCGCGCCAACGCCAGCGGGCGCACACGGTGGCTGCCGAGACCCACAGCCCGATCGTCGAGCTGGTATGCACCTCGCCTGTCGGCGAAGCGGCGAATCGGATCGCGGGCAGAGGATCCACCGCCTCGGACGCCACCCCGGCGATGGCCGCCGAGCTGAGTGGATGGTCGGACGAGTGGCCCGGTGCCCACCCGGTCGACACCACACGTCCGCTTGAGGAGTCGGTGCGCGAGGCGCGCCAAGCGTGCGCGGCCGCGATCTAGGCGCAACTGTTCGTACCTCAATGCGGCTTCGTCGGTGCGGGGGCAGCCGCCGTGTCCAGGTCGGCAAGCGAGAAGTAACTCTCCTCTTCCTGAATGAAATGCAGCCGCAGCAGCGCATACAGTCCGTAGAGGCACGCGAGCAAATCATCGATCTGATCGTGCTGGATACCTCCGGCCGCCTGCGCGAGTCGGAGGTGCTCACCGATGCGATCGGACAGTCGCTGAATCTCGGCATGGGTACGACTCATGGTGGCAGTGGCTTCACCGCTGTGCAGGGGCGCGGCCAGCGCCGGGTAAAGCTCCGTTTCCTCGGCGCGCTCGTGGGGCAGAATCCGCTCCGTGAGCAGCGCGTAGGCTCTCGAAAGTGATTGCAGGGCAGCCTCATCAGCGCCATCGGCCAGTTTGTCCGCGCAGTTGCGGATTTCTATGAGGCTGTCGCGCAGCTCGTCGTGCTCGGCTGCGAACCCCTGCAGCATTCGTTCGGTGTCTGCGGCCAGCTCGAGGTCGGCGCGCGGATCCCCGCGCAGTGCGCGCAGAGCGTTCAGGATGACCGCCACGTCGATGGCTTCCTGCAGCAATGCTCCCGGCGCGGGCGGAAGCCAACCCAGCGCAGCGACCGTCATCGCCGCCAGGGAGAGCGCCATGCCGACGACAGCGCTCTGCACGGCGATGTGCCGGGACCACCGCGCGATGTCCATCGCGTCGGCGAGCCTGTCGAGACGGTCGGTGGTCAGGACGATGTCGGCCGCCTCCGATGATGCCGTGGCACCACGCGCCCCCATCGCGACACCCACTGTCGCTGCCGCGAGTGCCGGTGCGTCGTTGATGCCGTCACCGACCATCACCGTGATCGCCCGATTCCTTTCGGCGCGGACCGCTGTCACCTTGTCGGCGGGTGTCTGGTGGGCGTACACCTCGTCGAGACCCAGTACGGTCGCGACCTCGCGGGCAGGTTCGGCACGATCACCAGTGAGCATCACCAGTCGGTTGAAGCCCGCCTCTCGTAACCGTCTCATTGTTCTGGGCGCCTGGCGTCGCAGCGGATCGCGAAGCAGTACAGCGCCTTTCGGTACGCCGTTCACGCAAACCCACGCCACTGCGGCATTGTCGAGCCGTGCCCTGTTCAGGGCGCCCTGCGCCCACGTGGTCTGCAGATCGTCGTCGGCGAGTTTGCCGACGGTCACGCGAAGACCGTCGAGTTCTGCACTGACACCGCGGCCCGGTTCCTCGGTCGCGCCGGTGGGCAGCGAAAGCGTCATGCCTCGCTTCAGTGCCTCGGTGACGATGGATTCAGCCATGACATGCGGTGACAACTGATCCACCGAGGCGGCCATCCGCAGCACCTCGATGGTATCGGTCGACGGCCCGGCGATGACATCGATGACCACTGGACGGCTCATGGTCAGAGTGCCGGTCTTGTCCATCATCAATGTTGTTGCATGGCCCAGGTTTTCCAGTGCGCCGCCGTCGCGGATGACCACCCCGGCCCGCGACGCGCGGGACAGGCCCGAGACAATCGCGACCGGCGCGGCCAGCAGCAGGGGACACGGGGTGGCGACCACGAGCACGGCCACCGCCCTGACGGCTGAACCGCTGATGAGCCACGCAACACCCGACACGAGCAACGTCAGCGGGAGGAAGTAGGTGGCATAGCGGTCCGCGAGGCGCACGAGCGGTGCGCTTTCGGCTCCCGCCTGCAGTGCCAGCCGGACGATCCCGGCGTAGGTGCTCTGCTCGGCAGACGCTGTGGCACGGAGCTCGAAGACCCCACCCGCGTTGACCACACCGCTGCGGACCGTATCTCCCGGGGGGCGGTCCACGTGTGCGGATTCGCCGGTGAGTGCGGCTTCGTCGAGCACTGCCGCGGAGCCGACGACTCGTCCGTCGACCGGGACGACATCGCCGGGACTGATCACGAGGATGTCCCCGACGTCGACGTCGGCAAGGCCGACGACCTCAACCTGGGTGCCGACGCGGCGACGTGCGAACCGCGGCGCGCGCTCAAGCAGTGCCGTGAGGTCACGAGATGCTCTGCGAGTGGCTGCGGCGTCCAAAGCGCGACCGCCTGTCAGCATCAACGCGATCAACGCACCTGCGAGATACTCGCCGACGAGCAGCGTTCCGCCCAGCGACAGCACCGCAATCAGGTCCACTCCGAATCGCCCGTGCCGCAACGCGATGAGCACCCACAGCAGGGCAGGCACGATCGCGATTGCGGTGCCGATCATCCAGCACATGTCGGCTGCATCTTTCGCGCCGAACAGCCACGCGACACCACCTGCCCCCAGCGCAAGGCCTGTGAGCGCCAACAGGATCGGCTCCAGAAAGGGCCGCCAACGTGCGGACAGATGTCCGAGGGAAGTAGCGCTGACTACGGTCATCCTTACGCTCCGCTACAGCGACCGCAGGATCTGGTTCATCACATCGATCTCCTTGCGCTGGCTGGTGACGATGGATTCTGACAGCGCAATGGCCTCAGGGAAGCGACCGCTTTCGATCTCGTTGTTCGCCATGTCGATCGCTCCCTCGTGGTGCTTGATCATGTGTACGAGGAACAGCCTCGTGGCATCCACTCCTTGTGCGTCACGGATGGCCTGCATGTCGGCTGGTGACACCATCCCCTGCATACCGGGCATACCTTCCATGCCGGGCATTCCGGGCATTCCGGGCATCCCGTGCATTCCTGGCATGCCGTCCATTCCGGGCATCCCGGCCATTCCCCACTGGTCGAGCCAGGCCTGCATCTGTTGGATTTCTGCCGCCTGTACGGACTTGATCTGTCCCGCCAATTCAATGACACGCGGATCGATATCCGACTTGGTCGTGATGATGTCGCTCATCTCGATCGCCTGCTGATGGTGCGGGATCATGTGGCGCGCGAACATCACATCGGCCTGATTGTGCAGGTTCGCCGCGCCGTCAGATGTTGTCCACGAAGTGGTCGACGATGATCCTGGTTGGTCCGTAGCGGCGCCCCCGCACGCCGCGACAGCAACCGCCGCAACGAAGATGACTCCGGTCAGGTATTCTGTGTTCCCTTTCATGCCAGATCCTTTCGCTGATGGCGTCCGATCTCACGATCGGACAACGGCCACCGGAGTGGTCGCCGACTCGGCGACGGCTGTGCTGACCGAGCCGAGCAACATGCTCGAAATCCCGCCTCGACCACGGCTTCCCACCACCACCAGCTGCGCGTGCTTCGACTCGTCGATAAGCCATCGCGCGGGCTTGTCGCAGACGATCCGGCGACTGATGCGTACGTCGGGATAGGCCTCCTGCCACCCCGCGAGGCGCTCACCGAGGACTTCGTGGCCTTGCTGCTCGTAGGTGTGCCAGTCCATCCCCAGAATCGGGAACACGGCAACGTCGCTCCAGGCGTGCAGTGCGACGAGTTCCACCCCGCGCCGTGACGCCTCTTCGAAGGCGAATGCCGTGGCAGCCTCGGAGGCCGGAGAGCCGTCAATACCCAGCAGCACGGGCAGATTACGATCGGGCCGCCTGACCACCCCCTCCCTGGCGACGATGACCGGACATCGAGCGTGATGCAGCAGAGCGCGGCTCACCGAACCCAGCACCGCGCCGCCAACGGGACCCAAGCCGCGACTGCCGACCACGATCATGTCCGCGCTCTCTGAGGCGCTCGACAGTTCCGTCATGATCCCGTCGTGCCGGAGTTCGAGGTGCACCTCGGGTGAAGGGGATCCCTCCACTTCCGAGTGCAGGGTTTCCTGACTTTGCTTCAGCACTTCGGTGGCGTTGTCTTCCTGCCACTCATAGAAACCCGTGATCACCGGTTCGATGGGCCAGGTGACCACGATGGGTGCCACGACATGTAGGAGCGTCACGGGTCGTCGGCGAAGGACGGCCTCCTGCGCGGCCCAGCGGACGGCGGCATGCGACTCGGGAGACCCGTCGACGCCGACGACTATCCCGCGTTCGGCGGGGGATTCGGACATTGGTGACTCCTCCTCGACTACATGGGGTTTCAACGCACGACAAGGGCCGAGGTCGCCGTGTGACGGAAGGCCGAGTGGCCGTGTCCCACGATCTGCGCGACCTGGTCGGCGTGACGTCCCCCGATGACGGCGAGCAGTACCGGCTCGTCGTGCTTTCGGAGGAAGTGGGTCACTTCGGCGCGGTTGTCGATCGGGTAGATGTGGACATCAGGGAAGCGTTCTCGCCACAGGAGTAGCTGCCGCCTCAGCGATTCGGGCGCGCTGCTGTCACCGAGGGCCAGCACCGGGAGGTGGCGCAGGGCAGCTTCTCGCATCGCCTGCTCGACGACGTCGTCGTTGTCCGGCTGGTCGGTCACGGCGACGACGATCCAGTTCACGGCCTGATCACCGCCTCCGGCGTCGGGTCTGATGACCGCGACCGGGCAGTGCGCCTTTTCGGCGAGATCGGCAGCGGTTGAGCCGAGTATCGATCTGGCATACCGTCCAATTCCGACGGAACCTACACACATCATCTGCGCGGCGGTCGACTCCGCGATCAGAGCGTCCGCCGGCGGTCCGCTGATGACCGCGGTGTCGACGGTGACTGCGCTGCCCGCCGCTTCGACCTCAGCCTGTGCCTGGTGTAACGCGGAGTGGGCATGACGCACGTCCTCGGCGTACTCGTCGGTGCTTCCATGCGGGGTTTTGGTCACGTACACGAGTCGCAATGGCGCGCCGCGGAATTCGGCCTCGGCGGCTGCCCAGCGCGCGGCATGGAGTGCCGTCGTCGACCCGTCCACTCCGGCGGTCACAGGTAGGGGCGTGGCATCTGTCATCGTTGGTCTCCATTCAGGCCCTGCTTGAACGCTATGGGGCGGTGCTGACCGCAGACAGGGCCATTGGTCCCCACTCGGGTTGCGCTACGCGTGACCTCGCCGCGCCGCGTCGAGCAGGATGCGGCGCTCTGCGGCCGCGATCACCCGTCGAGTGGCGTCGACCGCGTCGGGGTTGACTGAGACGGAGGTGATCCCGTAGCGGACGAGATGCTCGGCGAACGCGGGATTGGTCGAGGGTGCCTGACCGCACAGTGACGACGTGATACCGAACTTGTTGGCTGTCGTGATGATTCGCCGGATGGCGTGCAGGACCGCGGGGTCGGACTCGTCGAACAGCTCGGCGCACGTATCGGAGTCGCGATCGACCCCGAGCACCAACTGTGTCAGGTCGTTACTGCCGATCGAGACTCCGTCGATCCCCATGCCGATGTACTCCGGCAGCCAGTGCACGACGGAGGGAACCTCGGCCATCACCCAGCGGTGCAGGCCGCGCTGGCGGCCGAGTGGGCTGGCGTCGACCAGTGAAAGGCATTCCTCCAGTTCCCATCGGGTGCGTACGAAGGGAATCATCAGAGCGACATTGGGTGACTCCTCCCGCACCCTGGCCAATGCTTCCAGCTCGAGGGCGAACAGATCAGGTTCCTTGACGTAGCGGTAGCAGCCGCGATACCCGATCATCGGGTTGTGCTCGACCGGTTCGTAGTCGGATCCGCCTTTCAGGCCTCGGAATTCGTTGCTGCGGAAGTCGGTGGCCCGGTAGACGACGGGACGGGGCGCGAACGCCGCGGCGATTCGACCGACCGAGGCCACCATGCGGGTGACGAGCGTCTGCTGCTCCCCGCGAGCGATGAGGTCGCGGGGGTGACGGCCGCCGAGGGCGTCGGTCAGCATGAACTCCGCGCGCAGTAGTCCGACGCCGTCGACCTCCTGGCCCGCGACGCTCTCCGCGGCGTCGGGCATTGCGAGGTTGACATAGATCCGCGTTGCCGTCACCTCGCTGACCGCAGTGTGTTCCGCGGTGGGGCGCGCGGACGTGACGACGGTGCTGGTGCCACGCCCCGACACAACCTCGCCGCGGGCACCGTCGACGGTCACGGTGGTTCCGTCACGCAGGTCTGTGGTCGCGGTCCTGGCGCCGACGATGCACGGTACTCCCAACTCCCGCGCCACGATCGCGGCGTGGCAGGTCATGCCGCCGGTGTCGGTGACCAGCGCGGCGGCGCGGCGGATGGTGGGCAGCCAATCGGGGTTCGTCATCGGCGCGACGAGAATCTCCCCGGCCTGTAGGCGTTGGCCGTCTTCGGGTGCCTGGAGGACACGGACCCGACCTGTGGCCACCCCCGGTGCCGCGGCGAGTCCGCGCGCGAGAACCGTGTTCGGCGTCTCTGCGGCCTGCACAGTGTGTCCCAGCGTGGTGACGGGGCGAGCCTGCACCAAGAATGTTCTGCCGCGGCTGATCGCCCATTCCGTGTCCTGTGGACAACCGCTGTGTTGCTCCATCGCGATCGCCATGCGCGCGATCGACCGCAACTCGTCGTCGGTGAGCACGCGGGCCTCCGCGTGCGTATCGTCCAGGTCGACCACCTCGTCGCTACCATCAGATCCTCGAATGATCTGAAACTTTTGATGCCCGATGCGAATATCGAGGGGCGCCAGGGTGTCCTTCGAGACGGTGTACGTGTCGGGTTCCACCTTGCCCGACACCACCACTTCCCCGAGTCCGTAAGCAGCTTCGATCACCACGCGGTCTCGCGCTCCGGTGCTGGGGTCGGCGGTGAACGCCACTCCGGCCTTCTCGGAATCGACCATCTGCTGCACGACGACCGCCATGGCAGGGTCGTCGGTGAATCCGCGGCTGGCGCGATAGGTGATCACCCGGGGGCTGAACAGCGATGCCCAACAGCGGGTGACGGCGTCGAACAATTGTGCCTGGCCGCAGACGTTGGTGATCGTCGCGTTCATTCCCGCGAACGACGCGTCGGCGCCGTCCTCACCGGTGGCCGACGACCGCACGGCCACCACCGCTTCCGGGCCGAGCCGGTCGTAGGCGGCTAAAACCTGACGACGAAGGCGATCGTCGATACCCGCCCTGCGGACCAGGGCCTGCATCCACCGGCACAGCTCATCCAGGCGTTCGGTATCGGCGGCGTTCGCGAGCGCCTCGCGGTGCAGTGCGGCGAGTTCGGCGTCGACGCCACCGTGGTGCATCGCGTCGCGATAGCAGGTGCGCAACAGTACGAACCCGGGCGGGACTGGCAACTTGGCCGCCACCATTTCACCGAGGTTCGCGCCCTTGCCTCCGGCTTCCTCGGCGTCGTGGATCGACAGACTCTCGATGTCTCGGATGTAAGCCGTATCAATTCCGTGGTCCATGGTTTGAGCTTCCGCTGCGGTGCCGTGTCGCCGTAACGGCCGAGGGCAGCTCTCGGCCCGACGAAAGTCCTCTGTTCGCAGGGTCTTAAGTCCCCGTTGCCGGGAGAAGGGACCAATGTCCCTTCTCCGTCCAGCACGAGGTTGCTGACATTGAGCGCGAATGCTGAGTGAGGAGCCTGGCGATGGTACTGCCGGTCTTTGTCGACCCACGTGATCATGATGCGGTGCTCATCGAGCTCGACAGTCTGATCACTGGCGCAGGCAGCCTTCGCCCCTATCACAGGGCGCGCGAGTTCGTGCGCGAGTTGGCTTCTGCCGGCGTGCGCACTGCCGCTTACTCCTCGGCCGGAGGGTGTGCACAGAAGCTGACATCCATCGGGCTGACCGAGGTGTTCGCCGCAGTGGTGGACGGCCCAGCCGGCGACGCTGCGGAGAAGCTCGGTCTCCCCCCCAACCGGTGCGTCGTCGTCGATCACACCTCGGCCGGGGTGGCTGCTGCGTGTGAGGGCGGTTTCGGCCTGGTGATCGGCGTGGACCTGACAGGTGATGCGGCCCGCATCGTGCAGAGCGGCGCCGACGCGGTGGTTCCCGACGTTGTCACGCTGAGCGTGCGCAGCGGCTACGAATCTGTGGCTGTGATGCCCGACGCGCTCGCCGCTTTCGACGAGGTTGCCTCCCTGGCTGTGACGCGTCGACCGGTGCTGCTCCTCGACTTCGACGGAACTCTGTCGGAGATTGTCGACGACCCGGCCAAAGCCGAATTGCCGCCGCGCACCGCCGAAGTGGTCGAAAGTCTGGCACGTTACTGCCCTGTCGCGATACTCAGTGGTCGCGGCCTTGCCGATCTGCGCGATCGCGTCACGCTTCACGGTGTGTGGTACGGGGGCAGCCACGGCATCGAACTCGTGTCACCGGACGGTGCCGGACACCACAACCCGCGTGCGACCGAAGCGCTGCGTGCGCTGAGTCCCGCTGTACCCGACCTGACGGAACAGCTCGGTGATGTCCAGGGCATCGTCATCGAGGACAAACGCTTTGCGATCGCAGTGCACTACCGCAACGTGGCCGACGACGTCGTCGACGGCGTGATCGCAGCTGTTCGCAGGGTCGGGCGCGCCCGCCACCTACGCGTTTCGTCGGGGCGGAAGGTGATCGAGCTGCGTCCCGACATCGACTGGGACAAAGGGCGGGCGGTCGACTGGATTCTCAATCAGATCGACGGACAGGATCTGGCGCTGCCTGTCTACATCGGAGACGACAGCACCGACGAGGACGCCTTTGACGTGCTCAGGCACAAGGGCGTGGGAATTGCGGTGCGCCAGGGGCTTTCCGACAAGCGACGGTCATCGGCACGGTTCTGTCTGGCCGACCCCGAATCCGTCTGCACGTTCTTGTCCCGGCTGGAACAGCGACTCGGCGATGAGGCCGACGGCGCCGGTGACTCCTGGAGCCTGGTGTTCGACGGCTACGAGCGAGAACAGGAGAGGCTTCGAGAGTCGTTGTGCACGACGGGCAACGGGTACCTCGCTGTGCGCGGCGCCGCACCCGAGGCCCATGCCGGACAGTTCCACTACCCGGGGACCTATATCGCCGGCGTGTACAACCGGCTCACCGATTCGGTCGCAGGCACGCCTGTCGCCAACGAAAGTCTGGTCAACCTGCCGAACTGGTTGCCGGTCTCGTTCCGGGTGGATGGTGGAGCGTGGTTCGACATCGACCGCACTCCACCGGCGTCCTATCGCGTGATATTCGATTTGCGTCGCGCGACGCTGATCCGGACGTTCACCGTCTGTGACGAGGACGGGCGCACCACCGAGATCACTCAGCGGCGGTTCGTTTCGATGCAGCAGCCGCATGTGGCGGCAATGCAGACAATGGTTCGGCCGTTGGACTGGGAAGGCTTGCTGGAGATCCGTTCGACACTGGATGGCGGCGTTGCGAACACGGGCGTCGACCGTTATCGCGACCTGGCGTCCAGGCACCTGAACATCACCGAGATTCGGGAGTTGTCCGAAGATTGCGCGCTGCTGGCCGCAGAGACCACACAGTCCAGGATTCGCATCGCTCTCACCGTCCGCAACGCGCTGCGGTGTGGGGGAGCAGCCTCGGAGGATCGTGAAGTCCGACGCATGCCGATCGTCGGCGATGTCCACGTCGGCCATCAGTTCTCGGTCGACCTGGCACCAGGTCACACGGTATTGCTGGAGAAGACCGCGTGCGTGTTCACCAGCCGGGACCACGGCATCGGCGAACCTGTCGAAGCCGGTATCCGTGAGATCAGCAGGGTCGCAGGTTTCACCGAACTCCAGCGGGGACACCAGCTCTCCTGGGCGCACCTGTGGGAGCGCTTCACCATCGATATCAGCCGTGACGTCGAGACACTGCGCGTCGTGCGGCTCCATCAGCTTCATCTGCTGCAGACGCTGTCGCGCCACACCGCAGACCTCGACGTCGGTGTCCCGGCGCGGGGCTTGCACGGCGAGGCGTACCGGGGCCACGTCTTCTGGGACGAACTGTTCGTCTTTCCGGTCACCAATCTGCGGATGCCTGAGGTCACGCGGTCACTGCTGATGTACCGCTACCGCCGGTTGCCCGAAGCCCGCCTCGCCGCACGTGAAAGGGGGTATCGAGGCGCTATGTTTCCGTGGCAGTCCGGCAGCAGTGGACGCGAGGAGAGCCAGCAGTTGCATCTCAATCCCCGTTCGGGGCATTGGAATCCCGATGCGAGCGCCCGGGCACATCATGTCGGCATCGCGATCGCCTACAACGTCTGGCAGTACTACCAGGCCACCGGCAACTGGGGTTTCCTGATCGATTACGGAGCGGAAATGCTGACCGACATCGCTCGATTCTGGGTGAGCCGGGCCAGATTCGACAGCACACGCAACCGATATGTCGTCACCGGCGTCATCGGGCCCGATGAGTTCCATTGCGGCTATCCGGGGCGCGACTACGACGGAATCGACAACAATGCCTACACCAACGTGATGGCAGTATGGGTGATATTGCGGGCACTGGACGCCCTTGAGTGGGTCCCGTTGTCCCACCGGCTGAACCTGTTGGAGAAGCTGGGAATTGATGACGACGAGATCGCGCAGTGGGAGGATGTCAGCCGCCGGATGTTCGTGCCCTTCCACGACGGCGTCATCAGCCAGTTCGAGGGTTACGAGAATTTGCGCGAACTCGACTGGGACGCCTATCGGACGCGCTACGGAAGCCTGCAGCGCCTGGACCGGATCCTGGACGCCGAGAACGACAACGCCAACAACTACAAGGCCGCCAAACAGGCCGACACGGTCATGCTCTTCTACCTCTTGTCGTCCGACGAACTCTACGAGCTGTTCGATCGACTCGGCTACACGTTCACTCCGGACCAGATACCGGCGACGATCGACTACTACCGGTCGCGCACCTCACACGGTTCGACGCTGAGCGCTGTCGTGCACTCCTGGGTGACGGCGCGCGGTGACCGCGCCGAGGCGATGCGCTATTTCAAACAGGCGTTGGACTCCGATGTCGTCGACATCCAGCGCGGCACCACTGCCGAAGGAATTCATCTCGCTGCGATGGCAGGCAGTGTCGACCTGCTGCAGCGGTGCTTCACCGGCCTCGAACTCCGTGATGATCGGATTGTCATCGGCCCGCTGTGGCCGGAGTCGCTGGGCGGCTTGGCCTTTCCATTCCGGTACCGAGGTCATCGGCTCCGGCTCAGCGTACGCGGACGGGGTGCCACCCTCAGCGCGGAACCCGGGGACGCACCGCCCGTCCAGGTCGAGTGCCGCGGTGCACAGCAGACCCTGGTCGCAGGCGGAACCGTGCGATTCAGCCGGTAGCCTTCGCGACTGCCGTCCCCGCTTCACCGGCGACGATTCTGTCGATGTCGCGAAGCGCGCCGATCACCGCGGTGTTGCCGGTGTTGCCGGCGAATCCGCAGGCGGCCTCGACCTTGGGGCCCATCGAGCCCGCGGCGAAGTGCATCGCTCCAAGTTCCTCAACGGTGATATGGGACAGTCGCTCCTGCTCGGGGGTGCCCCAGCCGCTGTAGACACCGTCGACGTCGGTGGCGATGACGAGCAGGTCCGCCTGGAGTTGTTCGGCCAGCAGCGCCGATGCCAGGTCTTTGTCGATGACCGCTTCGACGCCGCATAACCTGCCGGCTTCGTCGTAGGCAGTCGGGATCCCGCCGCCACCCGCGCAGATGACCACGGTCCCCGATTCCACCAGTGTGCGGATCGGCTCGATCTCGAAGATGCGCCGAGGTTTTGGGCTTGCCACCACTCTGCGGAACCCATCGCCGTCGGGAGCGAAGGCCCAGCCGCTCTCGGCGCGTAGCCGATCCGATGCATCGCGGTCGTAGACCGGGCCGATCGGCTTCGTCGGATGGGCGAAGGCCGCGTCGTGCCTGTCCACTTCGATCATCGTGAGCAGGGTCGCCAGCGATTGACCGGCCGGCAAAAGGTTTCCGAGCTCTTGTTCGATGACGTAGCCGATCATCGCCTCGGTCTGTGCGCCGAGCACATCCAGGGGGTACGGGGCCACGTCGTGGTACGCCGCGGCCTGCAGCGCCAGCAGCCCCACCTGCGGCCCGTTTCCGTGCGCGATCACGAGTTGGTTCCCCGGTGCGACAGCAGCGATTGCCGCGGCGGCCACGCGAATGTTGTCCCGTTGATTTTCAGCCGTCATGGGCTGGCCCCGGCGCAGAATCGCGTTGCCACCCAGTGCGATGACGATACGCACGGGCGCGCGTCAGGACAGCGCCGACACGAGGACGGCTTTGATGGTGTGCATCCTGTTCTCGGCTTGCTCGAACGCGACGTTCATCGGGCTCTCGAAGACCTCTTCGGTGACTTCGATGCCGTCACACAAATTGGGGTACTGTGCGGCGATCTCGGCCCCGACCTCGGTAGCGCTGTTGTGAAACGCCGGCAGGCAGTGCATGAACTTCACCCGCGGATTGCCGGCCGCGGCCATCAGGGCCAGGTTGACCTGGAACGGCAACAGCTCCTGGATACGTTCGCCCCACCTCTGGACCGGCTCGCCCATCGACACCCAGACATCGGTATAGACGAAGTCGACGCCGGTGACCGCCTTGACGGGGTCGTCGGTGATGGTGATGCGCGCCCCGGAATCCATGGCGAATTCCTCGCACATCGACACGTGGTCCTCGTGCGGCCACAGTGCCGGGGGTGCTCCGATCCGGACATCCATCCCCAGTTTCGCCGCCACGAGCAGAAGCGAATTGGCGACGTTGTTCCTGCCGTCGCCGACGAACGCGAACGCGATGTCGGTCAACGGCTTCGGGCACTGCTCTGTCATGGTCATCACGTCGGCGAGCATCTGGGTGGGGTGGAACTCGTCGGTCAGGCCATTGAAGACAGGGACCCCGGCGTACTCGGCGAGTTCCTCCACCGTCTTCTGACTCGCTCCGCGGTATTCGATGGCGTCGTACATGCGGCCCAGCACGCGCGCGGTGTCTTTCATCGACTCCTTGTGCCCGATCTGTGAGGACTTGGGGTCGATGTAGGTGACATGGGCTCCTTCATCATGGGCTGCCACCTCGAATGCGCACCGTGTCCTCGTAGAGGTCTTCTCGAAGATCAGCGCGATGTTCTTGCCCGCGAGACTCTGCCGCTCCACCCCGGAGTACTTGGCTCTCTTGAGGTCCCGGGACAGGTCCAGCAGGTAGTGCAGGTCCCGTTCCGTATGGTGAACGAGACTGAGCAGACTGCGATTACGGTTGTTGAAGGCCACGATCGGTCCCCTCGTCGGATGTCAGGTGTACAGCGGGTCACGAAGAATGGGGCAGGTCATGCACCTGCCGCCGCCGCGCCCGCGGCCGAGTTCACTGGCGGTGATGGTGACGACTTCGACACCGGCCTTGCGCAATGCCGTGTTGGTGAGGATGTTGCGGTCGTATCCGATCACCAGACCGGGCTCGAGCGCGACGACGTTGTTCCCGTCGTCCCACTGCTCGCGTTGCACCCCGTAGACGTCGCCGGCTGTACTGACGACCCGGAACGTGACGCCGAGTGCGTCCCCGATGGTCGGAATCAACGCTCTCGGCTCGCGTCGGATGTCCAGGCCGGACGGTGCCCGATCGTCCGGGCGGAGGCTGAACGGCACGATCCCGTCGACGACCGACGCGTATGCCGTGACGAGGTCGTAGTCGCAGAACGTGAACACGGTGTCCAGATGCATTGCTGCGCGCGACTTGGGCAGGCTCGCAACGATCACATGCTCGGCGGCACCCGCCGCGAAGAGATTGCGCGCAACCTGTGCGATCGCCTGGTGTGACGATCGCTCGCCCATGCCGATGACCACCACTCCTTTGCCGATCGGCATGACGTCGCCGCCTTCGAGTGTCGCCGAACCATGGTCCAGCCCAACGCTGTCCGTGTCACCCAGCCAGACGTCGAACTTCTCGTCGACGAACGCGGGATGGAACTTGTAGACCGCGGTCGTCAGCAGCGTCTCCTGGCGTCGCGCAGGCCAGTACATCGGATTCAGTGTGACCCCATGGAAGATCCAGGAGGAGTTGTCTCGCATGAACTGTGTATTGGGAAGCGGCCGCAACACGAAGCCCGTCGGATCCAGATCGCGGAGCGTGGTGAGGAAGCTGCCGCCGACCTCGTCGGGAACATCGGCGTAGGCGATCCCACCGATCAAGAATTCTGCCAGCTGTTCTGCGGGGAGTTGATCCAGCCAATCTCGGACCTGATGACGCATCCCCGGACCGACCAGGTCGTCGGTCACCTTGCGGTCCAGAATCCATTGGCGGGCTTGATGACTGGTAACGATGTCAGCAAGAAGGTCCTGCAGTTCGAGGACTTCGACCCCGTGGTCCTCCATCTTGGCGACGAAATCGAAGTGGTCGCGGCGTGCCTGCTGTAGCCAGATCACGTCGTCGAACAGCAGCTCGTTGCAGTTCTGCGGGGTCAGCCGCTGATGAGCTAGTCCCGGAGCGCACACCAGGACCCGGCGCAGTTTGCCCGCCTCCGACCACACTCCGAGGCGCGAATCCGTTGTCACAGCACGGCCAGGTTGCCGGCGGCGAGCAGGACGATCGCGACAGCCGACGTCGCGGCCACCACTCCGACCACAAGCATCTCGCCCGGTGTGAAGACCGGCAGCCTGCTCTCTCGCCGGGCCCATATGTACAGCGCCGTGCCGACCAGATAGAACACTGCCGCCATCAGCAGGTACTGCCAGCCGCCCGCGTACAGCAGCCAGACGGCGTAGCCGAGGGCGACCACACCGACGACCAGGTCGCGCGTCCTCCCATGGCCGGACTGATACGTCTCACCGCGTAGCGTCAGCAGAACCTGATAGGCCGCCGACCACAGGTAGGGCAGCAGGATCAGCGACGTCGCGAGGTAAATCAGGTTGGTGTAGGTGCTCTCGTTGGCCAGTGTCCACAGCAGCATCGCCTGCACGCACAGGTTGGTCAGCCAGAGGGCGGTTGCGGGTGCGCCGTGCGCGTTCTCCTTCGCGAGTGCCTTGGGCATCACGTTTTCCAGTGCGGGCAGACGCAGGATCTCGACACACAGCAGCACCCAGGCGATGAGCGCACCCAGCAGAGAGATGACCAGACCGGCCGAGATGAAGGTCGCACCCCAGCTGCCGACCTCGTTCTCCAGCACGCCCGCCATCGATGGATCCGGCACACCGGCCAGCTCCGCCTGCGCCATCAGGCCATACGAGAGCAGGTTCACCAGGAGCAACAGGGCCAGTACGGCGCCGAAGCCCAGCACCGTGGCACGCCCCACGTCGGCGCGTTTGGCGGCGCGCTGCGAATACACGGCGGCGCCTTCGATACCGATGAACACCCATACCGTGACCAGCATCATGTTCTTCACCTGGGTGAGGGTGTCGCCGAGCGGGGCGCCGTCGATTTGTGTTGTCCTGCCCCAGAAGTCGGCGGTGAACAGGCCGGCCTTGAATCCGACCGCGGCGATCGCGATGAACACGACGATCGGAACAACCTTGGCGATCGTGACGATGACGTTCACCAACGCCGCGGTCTGGATCCCCCGCAGGGTCAGGGCGTGCACGACCCAGAGCACGACCGAGGCGCCGATGATGGCCGGTACGGTGACGCCGCCCTCGAAAGCGGGAAAGAAGTAGCCCAGTGTCGAGAACAGCAGCACGAGGTAGGCGACGTTGCCCACCCACGCCGACATCCAGTAGCCGAACGCCGATGTGAAACCGATGTAATTGCCGAAACCCGCTCGGGCATAACCGTAGACGCCACCGTCCACGTCGGGTTTACGGGTGGCCAGAGTCTGGAAGACAAAGGCGAGCGTCAACATGCCCACGCCGGTTACGACCCACCCGATGATCAGCGGACCGGGTGCGGCACTGCCGGCCATCTGTGACGGCAACGCGAAGATCCCGCTGCCGATCATCGAACCGACGACCAGTGCGGTCAACGCCGTGAGGCCGAGGCCCGCGCG
This sequence comes from Mycolicibacterium iranicum, assembly GCF_002101705.1. Taxonomy (GTDB): domain Bacteria; phylum Actinomycetota; class Actinomycetes; order Mycobacteriales; family Mycobacteriaceae; genus Mycobacterium; species Mycobacterium iranicum. The sequence continues at coordinate 316,078 of NZ_LQPC01000047.1, forward strand.
GATGCCAGGACGTGGTGCGGCAGGTCTCGGAAGTACTGACTGCGACATCGTTGTCTCCCAGATACATCGGTACAAGATCGCGGACGCCACCTTGCTGAGGTCGACGCTATTGCTGAGGTCAGGCGGGCTGAGGGGTCTTTGGTCCTCTATCGGCTGTCGGAAGTCCTCATACCCCGCGGCGCACTGCTGTGGGACGGGACTGTCAGGGCACCATGGCCGGCAACGGAAGGAGCGCGGCAATGACGGCGAGAGCCAGCGATTGTGGCGCGATCATGTCAGGCGCCTGCCCGCCGCTCGAATCCATGGATCCTTCCCTGCGCGAAGGCGTCGAGGTAGCCAGGGATCTGGGCGTGGACCCAGCTACCGGCCTCAGCGCAGCGCAGGCTGCGCGGAGATTGGATACCGACGGTCCCAACGAACTCGAATCCGAACCGCCGGTGCCGCTGTGGCGAAAGATCATGTCGCAGTTCCGCGATCCATTCGTCTACCTCCTCCTGGCTGCCGCGTCGATCGCGCTGCTCGCGTGGGTTGCAGAGGGTGCGCCCGGCGTGCCCATCGACGCTGCGGTCATCGGCGCGGTGATCATGCTCAACGCCGCCATCGGTTTCATCCAGGAGCGTCGTGCCGAGAATGCGGTGGCCGCACTGCAGGCCGTGACTGCTGCACGGTCCACTGTCCTGCGAGACGGTGCGCTGCTGACCATTCCGTCGAGTAAGTTGGTGTGCGGCGACATCATGGTGCTCAGCGAGGGCGATGCCGTCGGGGCCGACGGGCGCCTGCTGACTGCTACAGGGTTGCGGATGTCCGAGGCGGACCTCACCGGGGAGAGTGAGCCCGTCACGAAAAGCCCCGCTGCGCTCAGCGCGGCGGCCTCCCTCGGCGACCGAACGGGAATGGTATACCGGGGCACCGGAGTCGCGCAGGGCGTGGGTCGCGCCGTGGTCACCGGCACGGGCATGTCCACCGAGGTGGGCGCCGTCGCTGCGATGCTCAAAGCCACTAAGGCCGAGCCCAGTCCGCTGCGAAGGGAAATAGCACGGGTCAGCAAGTCCCTCGGTATGGCGGTGATCGTCATTGCGTTGGTCGTCATGATCGTGACCGCGCACGTGAATCGTGTTTCCACGCTTGACCAATTCGTCACCGTGCTGCTTCTCGGCGTATCGCTGGCTGTCGCTGCCGTACCCGAGGGCTTGCCCGCGATCGTGACGGTGGTGCTGGCCCTCGGAGTCGAACGCATGGCCAAGCGGAGCGCGGTCGTCAAGGATCTGCACTCTGTCGAGACACTCGGTTGCGCAACGGTGATCGCGTCCGACAAGACCGGAACACTGACTCAGAACCAGATGACGATCCGACGAGTACACACGGCGTCGGGCACTGTGGAACTGACCGGCATCGGGTACCGGCCGGAGGGCACCGCAGTGGTTGACGGACAACCGCCCGACGATCGTGCGCTGAGAAGGGAAGCGGCGATGGTGATCGGTGGCGGAGCACTGGCCAACGACGCCCAGTTAGCGCGGCGCGACGAAGAGTGGGAGATCCAAGGCGATCCCACCGAGGCTGCCTTCCTGGTGGCCGCGCACAAGCTCGACGGAACGGTGGAAGCGATCGGACGGTTCCGTCGCCGCTGGGAGGTGCCGTTCACCTCGGACCGAAAGATGATGTCGGCCGTTGTCACCGACGCCGCCTCCGGCGCCACGTTTCTCATCACGAAGGGCGCGCCTGACGTCCTTCTGACGCGGTGCGTCGCGGTCCAGGTGGGTGATCACCCAAGACCGCTGAACGACCACGACGGCGCTGCGATGCTCGCGGGTGTCGAAGCGCTGTCCTCGCAGGCCTTTCGCACCCTGGGGGTGGCATACCGCCGGCTCGGCACTTCGGACACCGTCGAGGTCAGCGAGGCGGATGAGAACGACCTTGTGTTTCTGGGTGTCGTCGGGATCATCGACCCACCCCGCGACGAAGTTCCCGCCGCAGTGGCAGACGCGCGGCGGGCCGGGGTGCGGGTGGTGATGATCACGGGGGATTACCCGACGACGGCCGCGCGCATCGCCCAGGATCTCGGCATTGCCGGACCCGACACGGCGGTCGTCACCGGGACCGACCTGGACGCGACATCACCGGCGCAGTTGTCCGATCTGGCGGTCGACACCTCGGTGTACGCCCGCGTGGCACCGAGGAACAAGTTGCAGATCGTCAGGGCGCTCCAGGCCCAGGGTGAGGTGGTTGCGGTTACCGGCGACGGAGTCAACGACGCGCCGGCGTTGAAGGCGGCGGACATCGGCATAGCGATGGGCACGGGCACGGAGGTCACCAAACAAGCGGCGCACATGATCCTCGGTGACGACAACTTCGCGACGATCGTCGCCGCCGTACGGCAGGGGCGGGTCATCTTTGACGACATCGCCAAGTTCCTGCGCTATCTGCTGTCGTCGAACGTGGGTGAGGTCTTCACCGTCTTCTTCGGGATCTTCTTCGCGGGCGCGCTGGGAATCGCGGGCGCCTCAGGAGGCGAGATCGCGGTGCCCCTGCTTGCCACTCAAATCCTCTGGATCAATCTCGTCACCGATGCCGCGCCCGCATTGGCCATCGGTGTAGACCCCGAGACCGCAGACGTGATGCTACGGACTCCGCGGCGTCTCACCGATCGGATCATCGACCTGCAGATGTGGACCAAGATCATGTTCACCGGCGCCGTGATGGCAGCCGCCACCCTGCTGACGATGGACGCCTTCCTCCCAGGTGGCCTCATCGAGGGTTCGGATTCGCTGGATGTGGCACGCACCGTGGGCTTCACCACTTTGGTTGTCGCCCAACTTTTCAACGCTTTCAACTCCCGATCGGCGACCGCCAGCGCGTTCCGGAACCTGTTCACCAACCGCTGGTTGTGGACGGCGGTGGCGCTGGGTCTGGCGCTGCAGATCGCTGTGGTCCATGTGCCGTTTCTGCAGACCGCGTTCGGTACGGCATCGCTGGACGTAGGGCAGTGGGCTGTCGCCGTGGCGGCTGCCTCGTCGGTGCTGTGGTTCGAGGAGGTTTACAAATTCGCGCTGCGCGCGACCGGAGCTGACCGCCGTTGGTGGCGGAATCGTGACCTAAGGCGTGTGGGGTAGAGGCTTTCGACCCTGCAGCGCCGCGGCGATCAATGGTGGAATGGCATCGCGAGATCAATGGATCTCGTAGGACCGCGTGATGAATCGAGAAGATCATGACTGTTCGGATTCACAGCCGTACCAGACATTTCGCCCGGGTGCTCGGCCCGTTTCTCGCAATCGTCGCAATCGTGGCCGTGATACGCATGCGGGATATGCCCCAATTGCTGTCGGAGTTCACCGCCAGCAGTGTGTGGCCCTGGGTCACGGGGACCTTCGTGCTCCTCGGCGGCGTGGCCATCGTCGCGTCCCACCAGATATGGCGCGGGCCGGCGGCGATCATCGTGTCGGTGCTGGGATGGTTGCTCGTGGTGCGCGGGATCGTGTTGCTGGCTTTCCCCGACGTCCTCGCCTCCCTGGCCGACCGGCTCATCGACGTCGCAGGTGTGTGGATCCCGATGTTGGTGGTGATGGCCGTCATCGGGCTGTACTTGACGTACATAGGTTGGAAGCCGCGACCGGTGGATGCCCACGATCTCGACGTGCACATCAGCGTCGACTATCCGCACGCCGCTTGAACAGCTGCGCTCGTCATCGTGTCCGCAACGAGATGATCGGCAGAAAGAAAGTCCGGTGATCGAGGTGCTGACCGACATGCCTGAGGGCGTGCTGGGCCTGCAGGTATCCGGCCGGCTGCAAGGCGAGGATCTGCGCGGTATCGAGCCGGCGCTTGAACAGATGCTCACGACAGGCGAGATCAGGATCGTCGAGATCATCACGTCCGACTACGAGGGGTTCGGCCGTGGTGGTCTCGTCGAGGACCTGAAATTCGGCCTGGGTTCGGTTGTGAAGCACCATGGGTCCTTCAAACGGATCGCTGTGGTGACCGATAAGGACTGGGTCGCCCACACGCTTCACGCCCTGGCGTGGATGGTGCCCGGGGAGATCGCCCTGTTCGGCCTCGACGACATCGATCGTGCGAAGAAATGGGCGGCGGACTGAGGACGTCGGCGGTCGGGGCCATTCGGGTCGCCAAGTAGGGACTTTATGCCACAGACCCAATGCCGTTGCGCTGCTTACAGTCACCCCATGACCGATCGCAACGACCAGATGAGCGTCCTGTCCGAGACCGAGTGCTGGCAACTGTTGGCCGATGCCGGGCTGGGGCGGCTGGTCACCAACGCCGACGGCAGGCCCGCGATCTTCCCGGTGAACTTCGCTGTGCAGAACCGCACGGTTCTCTTCCGGACCGCTGAAGGCACCAAGCTGGTCGGCGCCGCGATCAACAACAACGTGCTGTTCGAGGCGGACGGTTATACGTCCGACGAGGGCTGGAGTGTGATCGTCGCGGGCGTTGCACGCTCCCTGCGCAGCGACGAAGAAATCGCCGAGGCCGAACAGGTTGAACTGGTTCCGTGGGTGGCGTCGGAGAAGAAGCATTTCATCCGAATCCGCCCGCGCAACGTCACCGGCCGACGGTTTCAGTTCGCCACCCAGCCCGCCGACATGCTCGCTGCCGAAGATCCCGTGTTGGGATGAAACCACACATCGAACGGAGTCGACGATGACCACTGCGCGACGAGTGAACCAGGATCATCCGCGTAGGGTGTTCCGGGATCGCCGGGAGGCCGGACGGGTTCTCGCCGGACTGCTCGGCGCCTACCGCGGCCGGGGCAACGTGGTGGTCCTCGGGCTGGCCCGCGGTGGGGTACCGGTGGCCTGGGAAGTGGCGGCGGCCCTCGGGGTTCCGTTGGATGGCTTCATTGTTCGCAAATTGGGCGCTCCAGGCCACGACGAATTCGCCATGGGTGCGCTGGCCAGCGGAGGCCGCGTCGTCCTCAACGACGACGTGGTACGCGCCCTGCGCGTGTCTCCTCAGCAGTTACGCGATATCGCCGAGCGCGAGGGCCGCGAACTCCTCCGGCGCGAGGCTGCATACCGCGGAGGTCGACGGCCGCTGGACCTGGCGGGCAAGACGGTAATCCTCGTCGATGACGGTTTGGCCACCGGCTCGAGCATGCTCGCCGCCGTACACGCACTGCGGGAGATGGCCCCTGCCGAGATCGTCGTCGCGGTCCCTGCCGCTCCGGAATCGACGTGCCGCGAGTTCGCCGGAATCGTCGACGACGTCGTCTGCGCGTCGATGCCCACCCCGTTTCTCGCAGTGGGGGAGTCGTTCTGGGATTTCCGGCAGGTCAGCGACGACGACGTACGCGAGCTGCTGACCACGCCAACCACCGGCATGGCCACCGCGCGAATCCGCCTGGCGGAGACACCGGCCGAGATAATCAGCCGCACCGCTGTCGATGCGCCTGCCGGTGTGCCGCCACGGGAGGCGCTCGACGAGCTCATCGGTGACGCTCGTATCGTGCTGATCGGCGAAAGTTCGCACGGCACAGCCGAGTTCTATCAGGCCCGGGCCGAGATCACCAAGTGGCTGATCGAGGAAAAGGGTTTCTGCGGCATTGCCGCCGAGGCGGACTGGCCGGATGCCTACCGGGTCAACCGGTACGTCCGCGGTCTTGGTTCGGACGGGTCCGCCGAGGAGGCCTTGCGCGGTTTCGAGCGATTCCCGGCGTGGATGTGGCGCAACACCGTCGTGCGCGACTTTGTCGGGTGGCTGCACGGCCACAACTCTGCGGCGCGTACGGCGGGGCGGGGTGAGGCCGGCTTCTACGGGTTGGACCTTTACAGCCTGCACCGGTCGATGCGCGAGGTGATCCGATATCTGGAGAACGTCGATCCGGAAGCCGCGCAGCGGGCACGCGAGCGCTATGCGTGCTTCGACCACACCTCTGCCGACGACGGGCAGGCCTACGGTTTTGCCGCGGCGTTCGGCGCCGGGCTGTCCTGCGAGCGTCAGGCAATCGAGCAGCTTGTCGAGATGCAGCGCAACGCAATCGACCATGTGAGACGTGACGGGATCCTCGCCGAAGACGAGAACTTCTACGCGCAGCAGAATGCTCAAACCGTGCGCGATGCCGAGGTGTACTACCGTGCGATGTTCGGCGGCCGAGTCACCTCGTGGAACCTGCGGGACAAGCACATGGCCCAGACCCTGGAGGCGCTGCTGTCCCACCTCGATCGTCGAGGTGGAGCAGAACCTGCACGGATCGTGGTGTGGGCGCACAATTCTCATGTCGGTGATGCCAGGGCCACCGAGGTCGGTTCCGATGGGCAGTTGACACTGGGCCAGCTGGCCCGCGAACGGTATGGCGATGACGCCCGGTTGATCGGATTCACGACGTACAGCGGTACCGTGACGGCAGCCAGCGAATGGGGCGCGGTGGCCGAGCGCAAAGTCGTCCGGCCGGCGCTCAACGGCAGCGTCGAAGAGTTGTTCCACGAAGTCGAGAGGCCCGAATTTCTGGTGTCGCCTCTCATCAGCCGTGCCGCCAAGGAACCTCTCGACGCTGTTCGGCTCGGACGTGCGATCGGGGTCATCTATCTCCCTGCGACAGAACGGCAGAGCCACTACTACCACGTCCGGCCCGGTGACCAGTTCGACGCCATCATCCACATCGACAAGACCACGGCCCTGGAGCCGCTGGAGGCCACCAGCCTGTGGGTCGCCGGCGAGACACCCGAAACGTATCCGTCGGGGCTATGAGACATTCGGCCGTTGTCACGTTGACGATGAATCCGGCCCTCGACGTCACCGCCGATGCCGACCAGGTCCTTCCTACCGAGAAAATCCGTTGTCGCGCAGAGAGATACGACGCCGGTGGCGGCGGTATCAATGTCGCGCGCTTCATCCACGCCTTGGGTGAGCCGGTCTCGGCGGTGTTCGCGGCGGGCGGATCCACGGGTAGCCGTGTGATCGATCTGGTGAATGCTGCCGGGGTACCCAACACGCCGGTCCCAATCGGCGGCTCAACCCGCGAGAGCTTCACCGTCAACGAGCGCACAACCGGCAGACAGTATCGATTCGTGCTTCCCGGTCCCGTCGTCAACGCGGCCGAGCAGGATCAGTGTCTCGACGCACTGCGGCGAGCTGCGGCATCGGCTCGGTTCGTGGTGGCCAGCGGGAGCCTGCCCCCCGGGGTGCGGCCCGATTTCTATCAGTGCGTTGCCGATGTGTGTCGGCGGGCGGACGCCCGCCTGATCCTCGACGCCTCCGGTGGCGGACTGACCCACGTCACGTCGGGAGTGCGCGTGCTCAAGCCGAGCGTTCGGGAACTGCGCGAATGCATCGGCCGGCCCCTGGACACCGAAGCAGAGCAGATCGCGGCGGCCCGCGAGCTGATTGCGCGCGGGATGACGGACGCGGTCGTCGTGTCGCTGGGCTCGCAGGGCGCTCTGGTCGTGGAGTCCTCGCGTAGCGAACGTGTTCCGGCGATCGCTGCGAATACCGTCAGCGGTGTGGGTGCCGGTGACGCGATGGTCGCGGGAATGGTGGTGGGACTGTTGCGGGGGTGGGCGTTGGGTCGCGCCGTTGGGTACGGAACCGCCGCCGCGGCGGCAAAGTTGCAGACCCCGGGCACGTCCGCGTTTAGCCTGACCGACGTTGATCGTTTGTTCGGTAACTCGGTAAAGACTGGATCAGAAAGCGTCATTATTTCGTCATAATTTACGCGTTTTTTTTCGCATCACGAACTGTCTAGTGGCACGATGGTCGTGTGACCGGCGAGGTCGGACCGGACGTTGACATCGGCATGCGTCCGCTGCGGGACACCTTGTCTCAGCTGCGGCTTCGGGAGCTGCTCAACGAGGTGCAGGAGCGCGTCGAGCAGATTGTCGAAGGACGGGATCGGCTCGACGGCCTTCTGGATGCCATGCTGGTCGTCACCTCCGGTCTGGAGCTCGACGAGACGCTACGCACCATTGTCCGGACCGCGATCGAGCTGGTCGACGCCCAGTACGGGGCCCTGGGGGTGCGAGGCCACGACCACGAGCTTGTCGAGTTCATCTACCAGGGGATCGACGAAGCCACCAGGGATCAGATCGGTCATCTTCCCGAGGGGCGGGGAGTGCTGGGCGTGCTAATCGACGATCCGAAGCCGATTAGGCTGGATCAGATCTCGAAACATGCTGCGTCAGTCGGGTTTCCGCGCAACCACCCGCCGATGCGAACGTTTCTGGGGGTGCCGGTGCGCATCCGCGACGAAGTGTTCGGCAATTTGTATCTGACCGAGAAAGCGGGCGGCCAGCCGTTCAGTGAGGACGACGAGGTCCTTGTCCAGGCGCTGGCAGCGGCCGCCGGAATCGCCATCGAGAACGCGCGACTCTACGAACAGTCCAAGATGAGGCAGTCCTGGATCGCCGCGACGCGCGATATCGGCACGGAAATGCTCTCCGGCGTCGACCCGTCGCGAGTGTTCCGACTGGTGGCCGATGAATCCCGGCATCTCAGCGGAGCTGAGCTGACACTGGTCGCGGTCCGCACCGACCTTGAGGAGAACAACAACCCGGTCGACGAGCTGGTAGTCGCCGCCACGGCCGGCGACGGATCCGGGGCGGTGGTCACCGCGGTGCCCATCGGCGACGGCGCGATCGGCGAAGTCTTCGCCAGTCAAACTCCGCGTAGCTTCGAGGGGTTGCAGCTGGATGCCGAGAACAGTGCGCGAGGGCCCGCACTGGTCTTACCGTTCCGGGCGACCGGCGCCATCGCCGGCGTCGTGGTCGCTGTGCGGCCGCCGGGAGCACCCCCTTTCAGCGCCGACGAACTCGACATGATGGCGGCGTTCGTGGATCAGGCGGCGCTGGCGTGGCAGCTCGCCACGACCCAGCGGCAGTTGCGGGAACTCGACGTGCTGACCGACCGGGATCGCATCGCCCGGGATTTGCACGACCATGTCATTCAGCGGCTGTTCGCCGTCGGCCTGGCGTTGCAGGGCACGATCCCTCGGGTGCGCGGGGCCGACGTGCAGAATCGGCTTAACGAATGCGTGGACGATCTGCAGCAGGTGATCCAGGAGATTCGCACCGCGATCTTTGATCTGCACGCGGGGCATAACGGCAATACACGGCTCCGTCAGCGGCTCGACGAAGCCATCGCGGCATTCGCGAGCTCCGATGTGCACACGACAGTCAAGTTCTCGGGGCCGCTGTCGGTTGTCGACGCGGTTCTGGCCGACCATGCCGAAGCGGTCGTGCGCGAGGCGGTCAGCAATGCGGTTCGCCACGCTCATGCCACCGCGTTGACCGTCGCCGTCACCGCAGGCGAGGAATTTCGCGTAGAGATCACCGACGACGGCGACGGCATCCCCGTCGATGTGACCGAAAGTGGTTTGAGCAATTTGCGCCGGCGTGCCTCGGAGGCGGGAGGCACGTTCTCCGTTGGACAGGGTTCAGGCGGGGGCACGCAGCTCGTCTGGAGCGCGCCGCTGAAATGATCCCCGGTGGCCTCAGCGGAGCGCGTCGAGGATGGTCGAGTCGGCCAGCAGCCCCTCGGTATACAACTCGAGCGCGGGTTCGATCATGTCATCGGCGTAGTCGCGCAGCACGGCCGCCATATTGTTCGGGGTGGGATGGCGGCGCCGGTACAGCAGGAAACCACCGGTGTTGTTGAGCGCGAGAAACATTGCGCGTCCGCGAGGATTGCGGCTGGGCTTGATCGTTCCGGCGCGCACACCGTCGTCGAGATAGTCGATGGCATTCTCGATCATTCTGTCCAGCAGGCTGCTTCCCAGCTCGCGACCGTCTTCCATGCTGCGCACCAGATAAGCCATCATGGGCGCGAACGACTCGATTCCGGCGATCGCGGCAAGCCACGATGCTGGGTCGTGCGACTGCAGCGCTTCGTCTTTCGAGGCGCGAACGGTCTCGATGATGTAGTCGTCGCAGGCCTTGATCAGGTTGCGTTTAGAGCCGAACAGGTCACGAACGGCACCGGGGCTCAGTCCGGCGGCCGAGGCGATTGCGCGCATCGGCGTCCGAAATCCCTGGGTGCCGAACTTCACTACCGCGGCGTCTCGGACTTGCGCGCGTAGCTGCTCTTCGGCGGCATGAACGGCGATCTTCGCGTCATCGAGGACGGTCATGTCAACAACTCCTCCGGCTCGGAGACGGGTCTCAGTTATGCAGCATCACCCGTGGGCACGCGTCCAATTAGGGTCGTTGGGTCCGCGTCGACGAGACCAAAGTCCTCAATGCGCCTGAGTAGCCGACAAAAGCGAGGTAGCCGCCCGCTGCTGCGAATCCGAGGTGTGCAACCGGCCAGAGTGTGCTGCCTGCCATGCTGAGATCTACGCGGTCGGCCACGAATGTCGGAAACGCGAGCAGCAGGATGCTTCTGATGATCACCAGCCACCCGAACACAGAGATCACCATGGCGGCGGGACTGTGCCACAGCTGGTGAAAGGCGACCACGGTGAGACCAGAGAGAAGACCGACAATGCCGAGCGCCCAGCACCATAGCGCGCTGCCGGTAAGGGCGGCGTACAGAGGCTCCCGGTGCGGTGTGTCAAGGACGGCGGCCGCGCTGGCGATCGCCAAGAACGGCCCCAGCACTCGCGCGAACTGTACGGTGCGGTTCTGGGCTTGAGGCGTGCTTACAGTCATGCCGATCTGCTACTGACTGGATGCGTTCGCCTGAGCGTGGCGTTCGCTGTCGTGCGCCGCTCACGCCGCAACGGTGACATCGACCGACAAAGCCTCGGCAATGGCGTGAGCCGACGCCCAGTCGCCTTCTCGAAGCGTCCGTGCGAAGTCCTCTGCCAGGAAGCTGTGCGCCCCCAACTGGGCCAGCCACGCCGACACAATCGTGGTGATCTCATCCGCTGTGACATGGACGCAGCGTTCGCGATGCAGACGGTCAGTCACGACGTAGACGGTTCGAACCGGTTCCCTACGACGTATCAAGCCGTTGAGCGTCTTCATCGTTCGCTCCTTGTTCTTCGGACCCTTCCATCACATCACCGTCGAACCGATTGCACTAAGGCCGAAGTGCGGGGATAAGTGAGTCTTTGGTCCCATCGATCGTGGGCCCCGCGGGAGCCTTATCGTGGCGCCGCGTGAAGGGCGAGCTTTTCGAGGAACCAGTCGCGGGCAAGTCGAGCGACCTGCTCGAGGGTGCCGGGTTCCTCGAACAGGTGCGTGGCACCGGGTACCACGGCGATGGCACACTCGGCCGACATCGCCTCCCGCGCACGAGAATTCAGTTCGAGCACCATTTCGTCACGGCCGCCGACGATCAACAGGGTCGCGGCCGTGACATCGGCGAGCTTGGCGCCCGCGAGGTCGGGCCGACCGCCGCGCGACACGACAGCCTTGATATCGACGGGCGAGTCTGCCGCGGCCCTCAGCGCGGCGCCTGCGCCCGTGCTCGCGCCGAAGTAGCCAAGGGGCAGGCCGCCGATCTCGGGTCGGCCGGTGAGCCAGACGGTCGCATCGTTCAGGCGGCGTGCCAGCATCTCGATGTCGAAGACGTTGGCACGGTCGGCTTCCTCGGCAGGTGTCAGAAGGTCGAACAGCAGCGTCGCGAATCCCGCCTCGTTCAGAACCTTTGCGACGTAACGGTTGCGCAGGCTGTGGCGGCTGCTACCACTGCCGTGGGCGAAGATGACGGCGCCGCGTGCGTGGTGGGGCACGGTGAGATAGCCCTGGAGTTCAACCAGGCCCGAGGTGAACTGGACGGCGGCATCAAGGCACGTCCGGCGCGAACGATCCAGCAACGCGATCACTTCGTCGTCCGACGTGTGCGGTCGTTGGTGGCGGGTTTCTTCGACCGTCGCGTAGAAAAAGAAGGGCGATGCGTCCGGGCAGACAACGTCATCGGCGTGACCCCGCAGGGCCTCGATGACCTGGGCTGAGCCGGCCGGTGCGGCGACGACGACTCGCGTGGCGCCTCTGCTTCGCGCAAGTCGGCACGCCGCGATGGCGGGTGCGATGTTGACGAGTTCGTCGTCGACGATGACGGCGACTCGATCGAAGAACGGAACGCGTTCGTGAGCGCGGCGATACAACTGCACCTGGCGTTCGAGGTCGGCCCGCTGCGCCTGTTCGACCTCGGCCATCTGTTCGGCGCCGAGCGCGGTCTGCTGAGCCACCCTGTCGTTCACCACGCGAATGCCATCCTCGGCGACGGCGCCGAACGTCACGTCGGGGTCGAACGGCAATGTCAGACTCCGAACGACGAGCACGTCGAGCGGTGCTCCCAGCGCCTCGGCGACCTCGAAGGCTACCGGGACCCCGTCGCGGGGCAACCCGAGCACCACGACATCCGCGCTGCGCAGAGGCGCGAGATACTCAGCCAGCCGACGACCGGTGTGGGCGAGGTGATTCCCGGAAAGCTGCATGTCCGTCAATCTTTCAGTGTGATTCAGCTGCTGTGGAGGGCAAGTCGGCCGCTCTTCGTAGGCATTTAGTTTGCTGGGCTCGGCTGCTCAGCACATCGGATGTTGTCGACCCATCCTGGATCACCGCCTCTGCGAGCTCGGACAGCTTCCAGTGGTGGGTGTGCGCGTAGGAGCGAAGAACGTCGAAGGCCTCGCCGATGCTGAGGCCCGCGCGTTCGGCGATGAGCCCCTTCGCCTGCTCGATCATGAGGCGATGATTGATCGCGTTCTGCAGCTGTTCGACCAGCAGCCTGCGGTGCCTGACGGCTCGGTCGTGAAGAAGCGCGATAGCGGCCACATCCGTTAGAGCCTGTGCAGCCTCGAGGGTTTCGGCGTCAACGGACCGTCTCGCCGTGGTGAATAAGCTCATCCCGCCGATGACTTCGTCCCGTAGCCGCATCGGCAGCGCGTGGATCCCGGTGAAGCCTGCCTGAAGTGCTTCCGACGCGAAGCGGGGCCATCGCGTCACCTCAGTGCTCAGATCACTACAGCTCACCGGTTGACCCGTGCGGAAGCACTCCAGGCAGGGGCCCTCTCTGTTCTGCAGCTGGGACAGCTCGAGAACTCGGGCCTCTTCCGTCGATGCCGCAATCACATTGAGGCTGCCGTGACTGTCGACCAGCAGTATCCCGACGGCATCGACGCCGAGGATCTGTTGGCTGCGCGCAGCGATGAGGTGCATCACCTCGACGAGGTCGAAGTCCGTGACGAGGATGTCGACCAACTCGGTGAAAGTTTGGGCCAGGGATTCCCGAGGCGCGGCGCTCATGGCTCGCCTTGCCCTGAGTCTGCGGCACATTCCGCGGCAAACCGGACACGGCGCTCGACCACCTCCCGGGCCAGTGCTGTCAGAGACATGTCGTGGCTGTAGGCATGGGCTCGCAGTCGCACCAGAGCATCGAGCACGGAAAGTCCAAGCTGCGCGGATACCATCCCTGCTGCCTGGTGTACCTCGGCCCGCCAAAGAGCAGGCGTCTGGCCATTCGAGATCCCACCGTTGGCGGCCGTGTGGATTCCGCTGCGCGCATCGAGTGTCAACAGCAGCGCAGTGTCGGCGTAAACAAGGGCATCGACGAGGTTGTCGCTGCCGAGTTCCCGAGGGATGAAGCTGTACAGATTCAGAGCACCGACGCGTATCGCCCCCAGGGCAAGCGGAAAACTGTGTATCGCTCCGACACCGAGGCGTGCCATGTGGGCCGCGAGCATCGGCCACTGACGCATGCTCGACGATGAGGCCATGTTGTCGGCCAGGATGGGCTGTCCGCTCGACACCGCGTCGAATCCCGGCCCCTCACCCAGCGTCGTTTGCAGCGTGTCGGCTTCTTCGGCCTCGGGCCCGGTGAAGTACACGGGCTCTAGGCATTCCGACCCTGTCGCGAACATGAGGCCGGCGCCGCCCACGGTGAGTGCCTCGACGCACTCAAGGCATGCGTGCGCCGGTGAGATCGGCGTCCTCTCTCGCATCGCCCGCAGGGCGACGGCAGTCCATATCCGCGCGGCGCGATCACTGTCCATCGCTCACCTGCCCCGATCGTGAACTGAAATCTGTTGTGACACTGAATCCTCCGGTCAGCCAGCCGTGCGTCGCGCAGCTGGGGTGACAGTTTCACTCGTCATCGATGACGTGGACAGCCGCCTCTTCTGCCGAGGCGGCACCCCCGCTGAACCCGACGTCGCTGGCGACCAACTCTGCCTCAGCATCCTCGCCGAATCCCATGTCCGGAGCCACGAGTCGGCCTGCCCTCGCCCTTCCCACCTCGCGGCGGGAGGGAAACTCGGCCTCCCGTTCGGCGGCATCCGACCGCTGTTCTTCGTCCTCGTCGTACAGAACATTGAGCCGCGCTCCGGGATCCGCCACGTCCGATGCGGATGTCCGGCTCAGGTACGAACCTTCGGACGGTGAGTAACCCTCATCGAGGACGTCGGCGACACCCCGGTCGATGAGGGTGTCCTCGGGCTGAAGTTGGTTCTCGTCGTCGGTGCTGTACTCGCCCGGGCCGGGCGCGAATGCTGAGGTGTCCATGTCGATAAACGGATCGGTCAGCTACCGGTGCCTGGGTGCATGATTGCTCGTGCCGTGATGGCGTGCTCAGTCATGTTGTGCTCCTCGCCTTTTCGCCGTGGGGGAATATCCAGGCAATTATTGGATTCTGACCCGGGGCATGCCCCCGGCGAAGGGCCTTTCGGCCCTAGGTTCATGACAAACGCCTCCAGTGACATCGGGCGGCCCGACGTAGCGTCGCAACGATCGGCGTGATGCCGTAAGGGAGGCTTACATGTCTGAAGGATCGCCACGTCATGGGATCGTGGTCGGCACCGACGGGTCGGCGTCGGCTTTGAACGCGGTGCGCTGGGCCGCGGGCGAAGCCAAGCTGCGCCACCTCCCGCTCACCATCCTTCACGTCATGGAGGAGGCCAGATGGGCCCAGCAGGCAGGGCAGATACCCGACGAGGTGCTTTCGATAGCGGAAAACGAGGGAAGCGCGGTCATTGCCGAGGCCGTCGCGGCAGCTCGAGGCGAATGTGCCGACGTCGAACTTGAGGTCGAAACAGGTTGTCCACCAGGACAAGCCGTGGGAGTACTCGTCGACTCATCCCGGCAGTCGCACATGCTCGTGGTGGGGTCCCGCGGGCTGGCCGGCAGGCACCGACGCTCGATCGGATCGATAGCTGTCGGCCTGCTGCATCACGCTCACTGCCCGGTAGCCGTTGTCCACGATGAGGCTCCGCCGCAGCCCAATTCGCATCACAAGCCCGTCCTGGTCGGTATCGATGGCTCACGGGCCTCGATGGTTGCCGCGGCAACGGCAATGGAGGAAGCATCGCGACGGGGCGTCGGTTTGCTTGCGCTTCATGTGTGCAAAGACGATGCCGAGTCCGCGTCGATCTCGGGCTCGCGCAGGTCCATACTCGAGGCCGAAGCCGAAGCGTTACTCCGCGATCACCTGCGAGAACTACGGCAACGACACCCGCAAGTAGCCGTGCACATGTTGGTCCGCTTCGCCGCACCGGCCCGTCAGATTCTCAATCAGGCCGAGCGCGCGCAATTGGTCGTCGTGGGCAGTCACGGGCGTGGCGCGCTGACCGGCACGTTGCTGGGCTCGGTCAGCACAACTGTCGCCAAAGACGCGCACGTTCCGGTGCTCGTCACCCGCCACGGCTAGGAACGCGCTTCGACCGCCACCAAGTGGCTTGGCTTCGTGAGAAGCGCGCCCCACGCTTCATCGATCGCGAACCGCACGGCCTCGTCTGTTTCCTGGCCGGGGTCCCCCTGCACTCGCGACACCAGCGCAGTCGCCAGCCGTAGTGGTGCGACGTTATGACGTCGAGCGGTTCCGATGATGTCGAGGAACGCGTCATCGAGGCTGCAATGCGCAAGAGCGACCAGTACACCCTCTGCGGCGCACAGTGTTCGGCGACTGTCGTGGTATGGGCTCCTCCTCAAGACGGGATGCGTCCCCAACGCCATGTCACCCTGCCTTTCTCGCCGACGGGGACGCCGCGGCGCGCGGCTTTTCGGCGCTTGGCCTGGGATAGCGCAGCAATGCCGCGATGCCACCGGTCAGCGCCGTCCCGGCGTCACAGCGCACCACCGCCGAACCCGTCGCAAGCGCGGCGTAGGGAAGGGCCTCGTCAGCCAGGGCGATCCGACGCGGCGCTTCGCCCAGGTCGGACAGCGAATCAGCATCAGCGGCGATAGCGGTCAAGTCCTCTCCGGCGACCACCGTCGCGTTGCCGAGGTCGCCGACAAGGAGGACGTCGACGGCCCCGTCCCGCAGCGCCGTGCAGACGCCGGGCAGTCCCTGAACCGCGAAACCGGATGCCCGGGCGCGTTCTGCTTCGAACCGTGCGACGACAGTATTCACCGCGTCATGCCTACGACGCGCCAACTCCTCATCGATCGCCGTCGCCACATCGTGTTCGGCTGCGCGGCCGCCGCGCGCACCGGCAGGGAGGAACACGACGCGATCTGCGACGCGCTGCGGCAGGGCTGAGGCGACGTCGGTGCGCGCTCGTACTTCACCGCAGACCAGCACCAGTTCCGCATGTGATTCGTCGGCAGCCTTGGTGATTCGCTCGGCGATGGCCCGCACGTTGGTCCGGATCGCCTCGTCGGTGGTGTGTTGAAGGTCGCCATAGCCGTTCCAGCCTGCGGTCGTCGGCGTGTGTACCTGAAAAGCCTGGCCCTCAACGACTTCGGTGTGCACTCCGGCGCCGATGTGCACCGAGAGCTCAGCACCGAGATGGTCCACCGAGGCGAACACGAAGGTTGGTTTGAACGCGCCGAACTCGAAGAGTGGCAACACATAGGGGTAGTCGGACACGCGTAGATGGGTGACAGGCAGCGGGTTGTCCAGCAGTTCGTTCAGTAGCACACCTTCTCGTCCCGCGATGACTGCGCGGCTCTTCGGGCCGACGCCGGGGCGGCTGTGCAGAACCGCCCGCTCGACCGCTCCCACGACGTGCTCGCTCAACCCGCTGTCTTCCAGATGGCGCCGGATCGCCGACCACCGCGACTGCGCCTGTTTCTCGGCATCAGCGGTGTTGCGGGTGTCGTCGACGTACAGCGACACGAATGGCCCCTGTGCGTCGGCAATCCGTCGGAGGCGGTCAGCGTCCATGATGCTCCTCCCGGTCATCGGGGCGGATCCCCGCCTTGGTGTCGGTCCGGACGTCAAACTTGGCGTAGTCAGTGATCCCGAAGCGTTTGAACGTGCGGCTGTGGCGGCTGGACAGCTGCCTCTCCGCCTCCTCGGCGCCGATTATCCGGGGGTTGGTGACGTCGAAGGACGAACCGCCGACGGTGATGGTCGCGTGGTTCTCAGCAACCGCATTGCGCAGCCAATCCACCTCCGTGCCATAGGGAAGAGGAACTATGAAACCGTCAGTGACCCGGTCAGCGACAACCGGCGTCACACGTTTCCTGCCGGAGACGCGCCCGGTGTGGTGGATCGCAGCGGCGTACCAGTGCTTCCGGCCCGCCAACCGCAACATTGCGGGATTGAGGAAGTACTTGTTGAACTGCCGCACCGCATCGGTGACGGCGTTTCCGGTCTTGTTCGGCATCTCCCGATGCTCGTCAAGCTCGCGGTTTGGCGCACAGGGCCAAGCGGACATCGATTCGGTGACCTAAGACCCCAGTCCCACAGCGGGTGACTTTCGTCCCTACCGCCGCGGGATGTGCGTGGAAAACGATGGGTCCGGCCCACTGTTCCCGGAGGTGCGAACATGTCCATGTCGAGCGCGCGGACCGTCCCGACTCAGAGCCAGCTCGACGACGTCGCGTGGCAGTTCCTCCGGTCGGAATTCACCGGCGATGTCTATGCGCAGTGGCCCATCGACCGTCGCCTCGACGTGTTTCTCCTGCATCGCGGGTACCGCCGATTACACGACGACGGATCTGCCTACAGTGCATTGCTTGACCGCGTGATGGCCAATCTGCCTGTCGCGGCCCGCATCGGATTGCTTCCGCCGAAGACCGTGACAGCACCATGACAGTGATCCGCAAGACAGCCGACGACTGGGCGGCCCCGCCGAATTTCGTTGACTACGAGAGGACTCGGGCCGAGTTCACGTGGTCAGCGGCGCCGAACAACTGTACCGGTATGGGTGCCGGACTGTGCAACATCGCCTACGCCGCGATCGACCGGCACGCCGCCGGACCGCAGGCGTCACGGACCGCGCTGCGCTTCGTCTCAGCGTCCGGCGAAGGCGACGCCCTCACGACGAGCGACCTCAGCTATCGCGATCTCGGCCGCCTCACGCGGCAGTTCACCAACGTCTTGCGCTCGATCGGCGTAGGCAAAGGAGAGCGGGTGTTCACTCTGCTCGGACGATGCCCGGAGCTCTACGTCACCATTCTCGGCGCCCTGCGCAACGGCAGTGTGGTCTCACCGCTGTTCTCAGCGTTCGGGCCGGAGCCGGTCGCCACCCGGCTGCGCATCGGCGAGGGGGCTGTCCTGGTCACCACCAAGGCGCTCTATCACCGCAAGATCGCCGGGATCCGGGACAGCTTGACGTCGCTGCGCCACGTGTTCATCATCGACGACCACAGCGATGACGGCGCCGTACCCGGGACGCTGGGCTTCTGGCGCTCGATGGATGCGGCCGCCGATGACGCGCCGATCGAACCCACGACAGCCGACGACCCGGCGCTGCTCCACTTCACCAGTGGCACCACCGGAACCCCCAAGGGCGCTCTCCACGTCCACGGTGCAGTGACGATGCACTACGTGACGGGGTCCTACGCGCTGGATCTCCATGACGACGACATCTACTGGTGCACAGCAGATCCCGGATGGGTGACCGGAATGTCCTACGGTGTCATCGCCCCCCTGGTGCACGGAGTCACCTCGGTGGTCGACGAAGGCGAGTTCGATGCGCAGCGTTGGTACCGCATCCTGGAAACGCAGGGGGTCACGGTGTGGTACACCGCGCCCACAGCGATCAGGATGCTGATCAAAGCCGGAACCGAGATGGTGTCGAACTTCCGGTTCCCGCGGTTGCGCTTCGTTGCCAGCGTCGGTGAACCACTCAATGCGGAGGCGGTCTGGTGGGGGAAACGCGTGCTCGGATTACCGATTCACGACAACTGGTGGCAGACCGAGACGGGCGGCATCATGATCGCCAACACACCGGCTTTCGACATCAAGCCGGGATCCATGGGCCGGCCACTGCCCGGGGTCGAGGCGTTCGTCGTCCACCCTCGCTCGGACGGGTCGGTGGAGGTGCTCGACACTCCCGACGTCGAGGGTGAGCTCGCGTTGAAGCCGACATGGCCATCCATGTTTCGCGGGTATCTTCACGAAGAGCAGCGGTATCGAAAGACCTTCGCTGGCGGGTTCTATCTGACCGGGGACATCGTCAAACGTGACGCCGACGGATACTTCTGGTTCGTCGGACGCGCCGATGACGTCATCAAATCCGCGGGCCACCTGATCGGTCCGTTCGAGGTCGAGAATGCCCTCACCGATCACCCGGCGGTGGCCGAGGCCGCGGTCATCGGCGTGCCTGATCCCACCGTCGGGGAGGTGGTGAAGGCCTTCGTGACGCTCAAGGACCGTTACCGGCCCGACGAAGCCTTAAATCGGGAATTGATGGCCCACGCCCGGAAAAGGCTGGGTGCAGCGGTAGCACCGAAGAGCATCGAAATCGTCGAGTCGTTACCTCACACGCGCAGCGGAAAAATCATGCGCAGGCTACTGAAGTCCAGGGAGCTCGGCCTTCCCGAGGGAGACATTTCCACCATCGAGGCCCCCGGTGGTGGCGGCGTGGAGGCTGTGACGCTGTGATGGATCACGATGTCGCCTACGGACTCCTGGCGGACATGGTCCGCGTCCGCCGGATGGAGGAGAAGTGCGCAGAGTTATACGGCGAGAGTAAGATTCGTGGATTCCTCCACCTCTATGTCGGCCAAGAGGCTGTCGCGGCGGGGTCGCTGCGGGCGCTCGACGCGCAGGACGCCGTCGTCGCGACCTATCGTGAACACGCCCATGCGCTGCTGCACGGAGTGCCCATGACGTCCATCATGGCCGAGATGTTCGGCAAGCAGCAGGGATGTTCGCGGGGACGCGGTGGTTCGATGCATCTGTTCGACGCTGCCCGACGGTTCTACGGCGGAAACGCCATTGTCGCGGGTGGACTGCCGCTCGCGGTCGGCCTGGCACTCGCGGATGCCCAACTGGGGCGTCCCCGCGTCACGGCCTGCTACTTCGGGGACGGCGCCGTTGCCGAAGGCGCGTTCCACGAATCGCTGAACATGGCGGCTCTGTGGCGCCTTCCCGTTCTCTTCTGTTGCGAGAACAACCTTTACGCGATGGGTACCGCCCTGGAGCGTGCACAGTCACAGGTCGATCTGACCGTCAAGGCCGCTGCATACAACGTGCCGACCAGGGCGGTCGACGGTATGGATGTGGCGGAGTGCAAGGCGGTGGCCCAAGAGGCCGTCGACCACATCCGGACAGTAGGTGGACCCTTCTTTGTCGAGTTCCGCACCTACCGATTCCGGGCCCACTCGATGTTCGATCCCGAGCTATACCGGGCCAGAGTCGAAGTCGATGAATGGCGGGGCCGCGACCCGATCCGTACGTTCGCCGATCGAAGCGTGGCAGAGGGGTCGCTGAACTCGGCCGACATTGACGTCATCGAGAGGGCTGTCGATGCCGAGATCGCCGAGGCCGTGGAGTTCGCCGAGGCCGGAACTTGGGAGGACGTCGCCGATCTCGCGAAGGATGTCCTGACGCCGACCGGAGGGCAGACAGGATGAAGACGACCTACCGCGCAGCGGTGCACGACGCGATCCGCGAGGCTCTGCTGTCGGACCCCCGCGTGATGCTGCTGGGAGAAGACGTCGGCCGCTACGGCGGCACGTACGCGGTGTCGAAGGGGTTGCTCGACGAATTCGGCCCTGAGCGGGTGCGCGACACCCCCTTGTCCGAACTGGGCTTCGTGGGAATGGGAATCGGTGCCGCCCTTGGGGGTCTGCGGCCCATCGTCGAGATCATGACCGTGAATTTCAGCTTGCTGGCACTGGACCAGATCGTCAACACGGCGGCGGCGCTGCGCCACATGTCCGGTGGCCAGTTCTCGGTGCCCCTGGTGATCAGGATGGCGACAGGCGCCGGTCGCCAGTTGGCGGCGCAGCATTCCCATAGTCTCGAATGCTGGTATGCCCACATCCCCGGCATCAAGGTCGTCGCCCCGGCGACAGTGGAGGATGCCCACGGCATGCTGGCAGCTGCGTTGGCGGACCCGGATCCGGTGATCGTGTTCGAGCATGTGCAGCTCTACAATACGTCGGTCGACGTGGATGGCTGGCAGCCCGCCGACATCACTCGGGCGGCTGTTCGCCGCCGTGGTTCTGACGCGACGTTGATCACCTACGGGGGATCCCTGCCCAAAACGCTGGACGCCGCCGACGAACTCGCATCCGAGGGTGTGGACTGCGAAGTCATCGACCTGCGAGTGTTGCGGCCACTGGACGTCGAGACGGTCGTCGAGTCTGTTCGCCGGACGCACCGCGCTGTGATTGTCGATGAGGCTTGGCGCTCAGGCAGTCTCGCCGCAGAGATCAGCGCGCAGATCGTCGAACACGCATTCTTTGACCTCGACGCGCCGATCACACGGGTCTGTAGCGCGGAAGTGCCCATACCCTATGCCCGGCACCTCGAAGAGGCGGCGCTCCCACAGCGCGACGACATCACCGCGGCGGTCAGGACCTTGTGCGGGGTGCAGCGGTGATCGAATTTACGATGCCTGCCCTCGGATCAGACATGGATGAGGGAACGCTGAACGAGTGGCTGGTGAAGCCGGGCGACACCGTGACCCGGGGTCAGGTCGTCGCGGTCGTCGAAACCACCAAGGCTGCTGTGGAGGTGGAATGCTGGCATGACGGCACGGTCGAGGAGCTCCTCGTGCCGGTCGGCCAGACTGTATCGGTCGGCACACCGCTGGCGCGACTGTTGGAATCGGGTGAAGCCGCAACACAATCCGCGACGACCGAACACGCAGCGGAACCGGCCGCTGCGCGGCCCGCCGCGGAACCGGCCGCTGCGCGGCCCGTGGCGGAGCCGGCACATCGGCGTTGGGTTTCTCCCGCCGCGCGCCGGCTGGCGGCATCACTGGGTGTCGACCTCGACGGCATCACCGGCAGCGGTCCGCAAGGCGCAGTGACCATCGCCGATGTGGAACACGCCGCGGCCCAGGTATCAGAGCCGTCCCCCCAGCCGGCAGCAGAGCAGCGAGGCGTTGCAATGAGGCGGTCCATAGCGGCCGCCATGGGACGGTCCAAGCGTGAGATCCCGCACTACTACCTGAGCGACGAGATCATGCTGGACACCGCGCTGCGCTGGCTGACCGAACGCAACGCTGCGTGCTCGGTCACCGAACGGGTACTGCCGGCAGCCCTCTACATCAAGGCCGTTGGTATCGCCGCCCGCCGCTTCGACGACCTGAACGGATTCTGGGTCGACGACGAGTTTCGCGCTGCCGGCGGCGTGCACGTCGGCGTCGCGATCTCCTTGCGCGGCGGAGGCCTCGTCGCGCCCGCCCTCCACGACGTTCCGGACAAGAAGCTCGACGCGTTGATGACCGACCTGGCCGACCTCGTGGCTCGCGCCCGCGCGGGGACGCTACGCAGCTCCGAGATGTCCGACCCCACGATCACCGTCACCAACCTCGGAGACCGCAGCGTTGACAGCGTCTACGGCATCATCTATCCACCGCAGGTGGCACTGGTCGGGTTCGGCAAACAGGCGCAGCGCGTGTGCGCGGTAGACGGCGGCATTCGCATCGCCACCACCATGCATGCGACGCTTGCCGCCGATCACCGCGCCAGCGACGGCCATCGTGGTGCGATGTTCCTCGCCGCGATCAACGAAATCCTCCAGCATCCAGAACAACTCGAGAAGTGACACCCATGCGGACACGACAGGACATTCGCGGCGACATCATGTCGGTGCTGACGAAGATCGCCCCCGAGGTGGATCCCGACGACATCGACGATGATGTGCTGCTTCGTGAGCAGGTCGACCTCGACTCGATGGACTGGCTGAACTTCCTTGTCGGCATCCACAACCGGTTGGAGGTCGACATCCCCGAATCCGACTACGCACAGCTTCGAACCTTGGCAGACGTAGTGGAGTACGTGGATGTGCGGTCGGGTTCACTGTAAAGAGCGGCGCCGGCGAGGGGCCAATGGCCCTCGTTTACTGGACCAAAGGCGCTACAGCTCAAGGATCCACAGAATTTAGCGTCAGTCTGTGGACCACGATGGTACGGCGCAGTCGGACGACCGTTGGGTCGTTGCGGTTCTGGCCGACAAATCGAACGCGAGCGCTGTGTTGAGCGCAGCGTTCCACGAGGCCGCCGTACGAGGTGCAGCAGTCATGGTGTTGGCTCCCCCCGGTGGGGATGCGCAGTCGATAGCCGACTGGATCGACGAGGATCCGGAGTTCGACATCGACCGTCGTTGTGAAATTTGGGTCTTGCCGGCGCCGACCGATGTGCTCGACCTCTTACTCACCAACCGTGACTTCGAGCATGTCGTAATCACCTCTGACGACAACGCCCCTCTGGTCGACGACTTCGCTCGACGCATCCAGAGAGGTGCAATACCGGGACATTTCTCGATGATCGTCATACCAGCCACAACTGCTGCGAACAGGACCGAGCCAGGCGGTGACACGCTGCTGGTTGCCCGTCCCGTCCGCGCCGTCTGGTCTGTCTTGCGTCATCCACTCACGACATGGGCATTGCGCACTTCGCAGGAGCGCCTGGTCGACCCCAGTACGGCTCCGCGGTAGAGGGTTCAGTTAGGTCCTTTCGGCCCTACTGGTGCCGAATGGGCGCTCCTATCGTGATGTCGAGGTAACTGACGAGGAGGGCGCGATGACTAAATCGATGAGCCGGCCCAGGGAGTGGACCGTCGGCGTATGTGTCGACGAGCACGACGATCACACTCACGCGACCGCCTGGTTGGTCTGGGACGACAGGGACGTCACGGGCGTCGGGTTGGCCAAGCGCAATCCCGCGGACCAGGACGTGCCGGTGATCGGAGACGAGCTCGCGGTGGCACGCGCTCTCTCCGATCTGTCGCGTCGTCTGCTGGCATTGACGGCGCACGACATCGAAAGCGTCACCCATGAGCATGTGGTCTCACTCGACTGACAAAAATGCGGGTCTGGTGCGTACGGGCGTTGCTCTGCGGCATCGGAAGTCGGTGGCCGACCGCCGTAGCGCGCCATGACGACCGGCACCCCAAGACGGGACCAAGGGCCCTAATGCCGTTGCGTTGCAATCCATAGCGTAAGTGACGAAGCGCCCGGTTCGTACGAGGACGAGGAGCA
The DNA here is from genome assembly GCF_002101705.1 of Mycolicibacterium iranicum. Lineage (GTDB taxonomy): Bacteria > Actinomycetota > Actinomycetes > Mycobacteriales > Mycobacteriaceae > Mycobacterium > Mycobacterium iranicum. The sequence goes on from NZ_LQPC01000047.1 coordinate 340,291, forward strand.
GTCATGGATTGGCCGACCGCCGCAGTGCTGATCGCCATCGTCGTTGCGGCGATGGCAGTAGCGACGACCTACATCGCCGGGCGCTACTCGAAGTGAGGGGAACCACCATGGGCGAAGAAACTCGGTACGGCATCCTGGTGGGTGTCGATGGCTCCCGGGAATCGGCGGCGGCGGTCCGGTGGGCGGCCCGCGAAGCCCAGTTGTTCGGTGTGCCGCTCACGCTGATGTGTGTGGTGACCCCGGTATCGGTGAATTGGCCGGTCGGCCCGCTGCAGGAAACCATCAGCGAATTCGAACGGCAGAATGCCGAGCAAGCGCTGAAATATGCTCGCGAAGAGGCGCTATCGATCTCCACCGCGGGCAAGCCGATCGATGTCCGTGCCGAGCTTCAGCGAGGTCCGACACTGCCTGCGCTCATCGATGCCTCCAAGGAGGCGCAGATGACCATCGTCGGTAGCCGCGGGATGGGGACGCTCAAGCGGCTGGTCATGGGTTCGGTCAGTACCGGTCTCATCCACCATGCGCACGGGCCGATCACCGTCGTGCACAGTCGGTCCGGTGAGCTGCCCGATGTCGGCTTGCCCATCCTGCTGGGAATCGACGGTTCGCCGGCGTCGGAGGCTGCCACTGCGGTCGCGTTCGAAGAGGCGGCCAGGCGCGACGTCGTCCTGCTGGCCGCGCACGTATGGAGCGTTGGATACGGACTTCCCGCGGAGGGCGCTGACCTACGCGGGTACGAGCAGCAGGCCGAGGCAACGCTCGCTGAGCGTCTGGCCGGATGGCAGGAGCGCTATCCGCAGGTCGACGTCCGGCGTCACGTCGAGTTTGACGAGCCGGCTCACTGGCTTGTCCAGAAATCGCGCACCACACAGTTGGTGGTGCTGGGTAGTCACGGCCGCGGCGGCTTCACCGGAATGCTGCTCGGATCGATCAGTTCGGCTGTGGCACAGTCTGTGACCGTACCGCTGACGGTGGTTCGCCCGCGATGACCGACGTATCGGTGCCGCCGCCCCCTCCGGCGTCCGCCACGCCGGCCGACTCGTTGAGCAACACGGGCAAGCAGCGGTGGTACCGCTCTTTTCCGGTGATGCTCATCTTCGCGATGATCGCTGCGGTGGTCGTCGCCTCGGGCGTTATTGCGCTCGTGCTGACCGGTGAGGCACCCGACGGGCCGCGTCGACTGGCGCCCGCACAGCACGCCGAGTTGACGCAGTGGTGGGCGACGGCGTACCCGGAGGTGGCGGACCTCCAAGAGGCACTGGATGATTCAGAGCGCGCGCTCGACCGCCTGGACGCACCTGCGCTCGCCGCAGCCTGCCAGCGGGTGCACGATTCGGCGGCCGTCGGTATCGCCGCGCATCTGCCGTCGCCAGATCGGGAACTGACCGCAGAACTGAACGCTGCGACAGACGACGCACATGAGGCTTCCCACATGTGCATGGCAGTGATCGGCCGGACGACGAATGAGTATGACGCCGAGTTCGTTGCCGACATCGAGCAGGCGAACCGGCATCTGAAGGCAGCCGTGGCGATCGTCAACCGCTATCTGACACAGGAGCCGCGCTGGTCGGCGCGCAAGTAGGAGCGAACCTCAGCGTCACGGGTGAGACAGGTGCCGAATCAGGAAGTCGCAGTGATCGTGCGCGACTCGGTCGCGCACCGCGCCGTGATAGACGTCGAAATGCCCGACGGGATACTCTTTTATCTCAGTATTTCTGCTTTGCCCGATGTTTCGCTTGACGAAAGCCGAAGAAATCTGGGCATCGTCGCGCGCGAGAGTGACCAACACGGGGCATCGGATTCTTTCGAAGGTACCGCTGCGATATCGCGGGGCGTGGAAGAGGAACCGGGGTGTCACGCTGTTGCGCCAGGTGCGCGAGTGTGCCTCCAGATCTCGAAAGCGTTCGGTTAGAGCGGGGTCGGCGAATATCGCCGATCCGAATCGTCCGAAGACGGGTACATAGTGCGGTGGGCGTCCCAGCCGACCGCGGATCTCGTCGAGTAGGGCGGCGATCACCAAGTGCGCCGTTGCGATCGCGGTGCGTGCGGGCTCCGGCCGAAAGGTAGGTGACTTGGCGCGGCCTCGTAGGCCGGCGTACATGTCGATTCCGGGGACGTTGGCCACCACCGCCGCGACCCGCGGGTCGTCGGCGGCAATCCTGAGAACGTGTCCGCCTCCGAGGGAGGTGCCCCACAGGGCGATCTGTTCTGCGTCGACCGCTTCGTGGCCCCTGACGAAATCGACCGCGGCCCGGATGTCCTCGAGTTGGCGTCGGGTGTCGACAAGCTGTCGGGGATCGCCTTCACTCAGGCCGAAATGGCGGTAATCGAAGGTCAGGACCGCCAGTCCGGCTGTGGCGAAGACGCGGGCGAAGTCTGGAAGGATCCAATCCATCGTGCCCGAAAAGCCATGGGCGAAAACCACGCATGCGTACGGCTGCCCGCTCTCGGGAAGGTGGAGCTCGCCGGCGATCCGCGACCCACCGGCGGTGAACCTCACCTGCGTCGTGCTGTACCGCACACCCACAAATCTAGTCCTCGGTGAATGTCTTTGTACCATTTCGGATGTGACCAAGGCCCCCTGTGAGCGTACGGGGCCGGAACTACCGTCTCAGAGCATGGCACCACCTTCACTGCGCGATGCCTTTCGTCCGCTGACCAGAACGGGAGGTTATTACGCCCGGTCGTGGCGGGACTACATCGTCGACGACTCGCCCCAGCTGCCGGTCGCGCGACCGACAGTCGCGTTGGCGGTCGAGGCGTTGCGTGACGAAGTCGTGCTGCTCGGGCTCCGGGCACGCCGACCCGTGAGCGATCCCAAAGCCTTTGCGCGCATTCATCAAGAGGTCGTCGACGGTCTCGAGTTCTACGGACGGCGCGGATGGCTGCAGAACCCCCAGGGCTTCTTCGCGGCGCCTTCGCCGCTCACCGATGTCGAGGTCACGCCCGTGCACCGCCGGAACCATTCCTACGCTCGCCTGCGCTGGGACAGCGACTACCGGCCACATCGTGAGGAACCGGGCGCCGGCCGATGGTCGGCGTACAGTTCTGTGGGCCACGGTTATGCACTCATGCTGCGCCACGAGGAGCCACGCCCTTGGCTGGTGTGTATCCATGGTACGGAAATGGGCAGGGCAGCACTGGATCTCGCTCTGTTTCGAGCCTGGTACCTGCACGATACGCTCGGCCTCAATGTGGTGCTGCCGGTGCTGCCCATGCACGGACCCCGCAGCAAGGGACTACCGAAAGGGGCGGTCTTTCCCGGCGAAGACATTCTCGACGACATCCACGCGCCGGCCCAGGCTGTCTGGGACATCCGGGCGCTCATCGGCTGGATCCGCCGACAACAGCCGACCAGCGCCCCGACAGGCCTGTACGGACTGTCGCTGGGAGGTTTCGTCGCCGCGCTGGTCGCCAGCCTCGAAGAGGACTTGACATGCGCGGTGCTGGGCGTGCCGGTGGCGGATCTCATCGAACTGCTGGCCCACCATTCTGGCCTCGACTCCGACGATCCGCGCCGTCGAACCATCCTGCTGGCGAGTGCGCTAGGCCGGATGATTTCACCGCTGTCGCTGACGCCGCGTGTTCGGCTGGCCGGCAGGTTCATCTACGCAGGACTGGCAGACCAGGTTGTCCATCCGCGCGAACAGGTGACTCGGCTCTGGGAACACTGGGGCCGGCCGAATATCGAGTGGTATCGAGGGGGCCACGCCGGATTCTTTCAGTCGCGTCCGGTGCACAAATTCGTCACCGATGCTCTCGTGCAGTCGGGGCTGGTCGGAAGCTTTGACCCAGCGACGGACCGCGACGGGTCGGCACGTGATGGCGGGTCAGCCCTGCCGCGCGACGATCACCGGAATCTGGGCTGACTGAACCACGGCGGTACTCACCGAGCCCAGTAGCGCGCCCGCCACGCCGCCGCGGCCGTGGCTCCCCACGACGATCAGCTGGGCCGCATCGGCCTGCTCCAGCAGCCGATTCACCGGTCCATCACACACCACCACCGGATGCACCGGAACATCTGGGAACTGATCTCGGAAAGGTGCCAGGAAAGCAGCGAATTCCTTTTCCTCGTGTTCCTCCACATCGCGCCAGTCGATGGGCGCCCAGCTGAAATCCGGAAAGCCGAGTGGGCCCATGTCGCTCCACGCGTGCAACGCAACTAGGCCCACGTCTCGACGGGAAGCCTCGTCGAACGCGATAGCCGCTGCCAGGGCAGATTCTTCGGATCCATCGATTCCGACTACTACCGGCGCCTTCGGGGAAGGTCTTTGCTCGCCGTGGATCACAGCGATCGGACAGTGCGCTCGGTGCACCAGGGCCGAACTGATCGAGCCGATCAACGCACGGCTGGCCGCGGTCTCGCCCAGACAGCCGACGACGAGCATCTCGGCTTGTTTCGACATCGCCGCCAGAGTCGGCACCACCGGTCCATGGACGATCTGTGTGGCGATCGACGATGCGCGCTGCGGTGCAGCGTCCAGCGCCGATGCGTAGGCCCGCGCGGTGATGTGCTGAGCCCGCTCCTCTGCACAGCGTGCGTACGCCACAGGTAGTTCGGGCCACGGCGTGCGCGGCATCACGATAGGCGGAACCACATGCACCAGCCGCAATGCCCGGTCGCGCAACGCGGCATCGTGGGCGGCCCATCTCACAGCCGTCGCAGACGCGCACGATCCGTCGATGCCGACCACGATTTCTGCCTCTGATTCAAACGCGGCCACAGTCATTCCTTCCTCATCTTGCGGCATCTTAAGGCCGCGTTGCACGTACGTTCTGGAGTCATTGGTCTTTGCGTGAAGGGGCCTTTGGGCCTCCGCGGCCGCTATCGGGCGCCGATAGTGTCGGGACATGCCGGTGGTGCTGTGGATCATCGCGGCGGGCATGGCCATGAGCGCGCTCGCTCTTGTGGGGAGCGCTGCGCTGTTGATCCCCGAGCGGCTGTTCGCTCGCGTGGTCATGCCTCTGGTGGCGCTGGCCGCAGGCGCGCTGCTGGGCGGCGCGCTGTTCCACATGCTTCCGGAAGGCATCACAGATGCCGGCATCAGACCAGCATTTACCTGGTGCGCTGCGGGTATCGTCACGTTCCACGTACTGGAGCAGTTCTTGAACTGGCATCACTGCCATCGGCCGGTGAGCGGGCATCGGCCGCTCGGTTACCTCATTCTGCTCGCCGACGGGTTGCACAATCTGATCGGTGGTTTGGCGGTGGGAAGTGCCTTCATCGCTGACATCAGGCTGGGCATTGTGACGTGGGTAGTGGCCGCGGCCCACGAAATCCCGCAGGAGCTAGGAGATTTCGGGATACTGCTGCACAGCGGCTGGTCTGCTTCGCGGGCATTGATGTACAACTTCGCGTCTGCGCTGACCTTCCTGCTGGGGGCGTTACTGGCCTATCTGGTTGCTGGCCATGTCGACACCGGCTTCCTCATCCCCTTTGCCGCAGGCAATTTCATCTACATCGCCCTCGCCGATCTGGTACCAGAGATGGTGGCGTCCCCACGTGTGACGGACAAGGTCGTGTTCTTTGCCACGTTTGTGGCGGGATTGCTGATCCTCGATGCGATCACATCGTGGGATGCTCTGGCTCGCTGAGGTTTACTTCGGACGCGTCACGATCACAGGAACCCTTGCAGCCTGGACGACGGCACTACTGACCGAACCCAGCAGCGTGCTTGCGATGGCACCGTAGCCGTGACTGCCGACGACGACGAGCTGTGCTGATTGGGCATGCTCGACAAGTTGGTGAGCCGGCCTGTCGGGAATCACGATGCGCTCGACCACCACGTCGGGGTAGCGCCTCTGCCACGCAGCCAGCTGGCGAGATACCTCGTCGTCGACTTCGGGCCGGATGTCCTCCCAATCGAAACCGGGCATCTCGAACGCTCCCGGTGACCACCAGGCATGCAGCGCGACGAGTTTGACGCGCCGCAGCGCGGCTTCCTCGAAGGCCAGTTTGACAGCCGGCTCCGCCTCGGGGGAGCCGTCGAAGCCCAGCAGCACGGGCGCACCGGCATCAGGTGGTGGCTCATCGTCGTGGACGACGACGACCGGGCAATGGGCGCGGTGGACGAGTCCGGTGCTCACGCTGCCCAGGATCGTGCGTGCGAGCGCACCCTGTCCGCGGGAGCCGACGATGACCATGCCTGCTGATTTGGAGGCTGCCACCAGAGCGGAGGTCGGCGTTGCGACAACGAATTCGGTGGTGATAGCCAACGTTGACCCGGTGAGTTTGTTGGCAATCTGCTCGGCGTCGGCGAGAATCTCTCGACCGACCTCCGCCTGCCAGTCCATGTAGCCGGTGGGTATCGGCGCCACGGGCCACGCGGCTATGGGAAGAGAAGCCGCATACAGGATCGCCAAAGGTACGTCGCGCATGGCCGCTTCGTTGGCGGCCCATTCGAGAGCGGGCTCAGAGGATGTCGAATCATCGACGCCCACAACGATCCGTTCGAAATCTGTTTGAGCGGCCATCGTGTCATCCTCATTTCCGCATCAGTGCGCGTCGTCCTGCGATTTCGACACTAGGAGAGTTCCCGCCTCCACTGTAGAGACCTTCGGCCCTTCCGGACCGGCCGCGTGCGCAGCAGAATCCCGGTCATGCTCAGAGAGCTCGTCGGCCTGCCCATGACGCTTGCGACTTCTGGCACCCGCACAGCCGTCGGAACGACGAGATCCGCTGTCACTGCGGTGGCTGGCGTGGCTCTCAGTGGTGAGCCGCTCTCTGAGCTGACCGCAATGGGGCGAGCTCTTGCCGGGGTTGCGCGGGAAGCAGTGGGCGGCCCTCGCGCTCGGCGCACGTCATCGCACGGGTCACGGCGCTGGGTCGAGGTGCGCGGGCTCGACAGCGAAGACGGTGAACAGATCGGCGACGCCGTGCTCAGCGCGATCTGGGCGACACCGGGAGTTGACGATGCCGTACTCGTCGCACCCATTTCGCGGGTCTTGGTGACGGTCGGCGACGGCGGTCCGTCGGCCGCGCGGCTGTCGGCTGTCGTCGCCGAGGCTGAACGCAGGACAGGCGCGGCGGCCACGACATCTGCGGGCATCAGCCTCCCCGGTGACGACGAGGTGCTCGCAGCCCGAGTTGCGGCAGTCGGGGTCGCCGCAGCAGCTGTGGGTTTGACGATGGTTGGGGGTGCCGTGGGACTGCCCCGCCTCGCCAAGGCCGTGTCGGTGCCTACCACTGTCGTCGACCACACGCCCGTTCTGCGCCGCCAGATCGAAGAACGTGTCGGTGCTGATGCCACCGACATGCTTTTTGCGCTGGCCAATTCGGCAACCGCGGCGCTCACCGCGTCACCGGCGTCGGCGGTGGCAGAGGCACTGGGGCGAGCGGTTCTTGTCACCGAAGCATGGACTGCACGACGCGCGTGGCAGGAGCGCGAACCTGAACTCGCGCGACGCCCGACGTCAGGGGGTGCTGCGCGCGCCAGCTGCACTGATCTGTTTCGCACTGCAGCGCCGGCTGATCGCTACGCAAGCCACGCCGCGGCCGTCGGGCTCGGGGCCGCCGCGGTACTCGGCGCAGCGACCGGCAGTGCGGATCTTGCCGCGCAGGCCGCTCTGATCGCCGTCCCCAAACCGTTGCGCGCGGCGCGAGAAGCCTTCGGTGCCACGATGACCCGGGGGCTGGACGCCCATCATGGATCGCTGGTGATGTCCTCCAGGACTCTCCGATTGCTGGATCGTGTGGACGCGATCGTGATAGATCCGCGGGCCCTCTACACCCGCGGGGTGACAGTCAGCCGAATTGGTGGACTGGAGAACTCGCATCGGGCCTCGGCATGGGAGGCTGCGCGAACCGCCTTGGAGAGAGGTGAATTGGGTGTCGGCTGGCATCCACTCTCCACCGTTTGCCCCGAAGAAGGTATCGGCGAGGTGCTCGTCAGTCCAGTTCGGGACCCGCACGCCTCCGCGCTTCTCGCCGAGGCGCGCAGAACCAACCTGCGGGTGATCTCCGTCGAGGACGACGGGCTTCATTCTCTTGCAGAAGGGTTCGATCAACTGCAGACGGCCCGAGGGTCGGTGGACAACGCCGTCGCAGACGCGGTATCGGCACTGACCTCTGAGGGAGCGACTGTCGCACTGGTGACCACATCTGAGATGAACGTCTCGCACTCCGCTCACGTCACGATCGGCCTGATGCGCGAGGATGATTCGCCGCCGTGGGGCGCCGATGTCTTTGTCACGGATCTCACCGGGGCGTGGCGCGTACTGCGTGCATTGCCGGCAGCTCGCCGAGCCAGCGACCAGGCAGTGAGACTGTCGGCGTCGGCGTCGGCGATCGGTGCACTGATGCTGGTTCCCGGCGTGGTCGGACGCGGACCGGCGTCGGTGAGCATCGGTTCAGCCGCCAGTCTGTGGAGTGGTATCACCGCCGCCAACAGGGTTTTTCGCGATCCAGCCCCCCATCCGGAGCCGCGCCATGACTGGCACTGCCTACCGGCCGACGAAGTCTGCCGATTGCTGCCCCGCCCGGCGGACGATATCCCGGTCAACGACCCGAGTGGAGGGCCGGCCGCCAAGGACAGGACGACGTGGGCGGCGGTGCGGGAATTTGTTGCCGAGATGCGGCACGACTTGGACGACCCCATCACGCCGCTGCCCATCACCGGCGCGGCCGCGAGCGCGCTGCTCGGGTCCGCCGTCGACGCGGTTCTCGTCGCCGGGGTATTGCTGGCCAACGCCGCCGTGTCGGCCGAACAACAGCTTCACGCCGAACATGTGCTGAACCGTCTGCTGGCGGTGCAGGAACCTGCCGCTCGTAGACGCATCGGGCCATTGTCGGTCGGAAGGCACGACACCGTAGCGGCCGACCGTCTGCGCCCCGGCGACATCATCGAGGTGCGAGGTGGTGAGGTGGTTCCGGCTGACGCACGATTGCTCGATGTATCAGACGTCGAGGTGGACGAATCGGCACTGACCGGCGAGTCACTCCCCGTGTCGAAGAGTGTCGGCGCCACCCCGGGCGCTCCGCTCGCCGAACGCGAGTGCATGCTCTTCGGCGGCAGCACAGTGCTTTCGGGCACCGCGCTGGCGGTGGTGACCGCCGTCGGACCGGGTACGGAGATGCGGCGCGCCATGGCGATGGCGCCCCGGAAGTCCAGCGAGATCGGTCTGCACACCCAACTGCGACACATCACCCATCGCGCCCTGCCCGTCAGCGTCGTCGGTGGCGCGCTGGTCGGTGTGTTGGGCGGACTTCGGGGTTTGCCGCTCAAGCATGCCCTGGCCAGCGCCGTGTCGGTGATGGTGGCAGCGGTGCCCGAAGGGTTGCCCCTTGTCGCGACGCTCGCCCAGCAGGCGGCCGCGGGTAGGCTCAGCGACAAAGCGGTCCTGGTTCGAAACCCGCATTCCGTCGAAGCATTTGCCCGGCTCGATGTCGTTTGCTTCGACAAGACCGGCACGCTGAGCGAGAACCATCTGCGCGTGAGATCGGTGCATCCGATGTCCGGCCGTACTGATTCCGATGTACTCACCACCGCAGCGCGGACCACCTTCGCGCGAGCGGGGCACCGGGCTCAGCACGCCACGGATCAGGCTATCCGAGAGGCTGTCGAGGGGGACCGTCGACAGTTTGACCAGGACGTTGACGGCCGCGACGCATTTCTGCCGTTCCAGTCCGATCGCCCTTTCGCCGCGGCGCTCAAGGGCAAGACCATCGCTGTCAAAGGTGCACCGGAGACCCTTTCGGCGGCTGTCGCCGACGGTGGCGGTGCCTTCGGCGGCCTGGTTGCCGACATGGGAGAGCGAGGCCTGCGGGTGCTGGCTGTCGCCGAGCGCCACCTCAGTGACGAGCAAGCGGCTGCCGCGGCAGCGGATACGTCGTCCTTCGAGTCGCTGTGCCGAAGTGGCTTGACTCCCGTCGGACTCATCGGGTTGGCCGACACTCCGCGGCCGGCGGCCCGCGGCCTCCTCACGGAGCTGCAACGCCGCCATATCGGGGTCCGACTGATCACCGGCGATCACCCGGTCACAGCCCGAGCCGTCGCATCCGAACTCGGATTGCTCGTCAGTGCCGACGAGGTCATCACCGGAATAGATTGGGAGACAATGACTCCTGATCAACGAGAAGCTGCGGCCGCACGGTGCCGGGTGTTCGCGCGGATGTCGCCGGAGCACAAGATCGATGTGGTTCAGGCGCTGGAGAAGATGGGCCTGGTGACCGCGATGGTCGGTGACGGCGCCAACGACGCGGCAGCGATTCGCGCTGCAAGTATCGGAGTTGGTGTGGTGGCCCGCGGCAGTGCCCCGGCGCGAACAGCGGCGGATGTCATGCTTCTCGACGGCCGCATCGAGGCGCTGCTGGATGCGATCGACGAGGGGCATCAGTTGTGGCGGCGGGTTCATTCCGCCGTGTCGGTCCTTCTCGGTGGCAATGCCGGCGAGGTCGGTTTCGCGCTGATCACGACCTTGCTGACGGGAGATTCGGCGCTGAACACGCGGCAGATGTTGCTGGTGAATCTCCTCACGGATGCGTTTCCGGCGGCAGCGTTGGCCGTCAGCGAGCAGAAGAACACCTCCCCGGGCCCGCATGATGAGGCGGCGCTCTGGAAAGACATCGGTATCAGGGGAGTGGCAACGGCCAGTGGTGCGACACTGGCATGGCTGATAGCCCGCCCCACCGGCACCGCAAGGCACGCATCGACGCTGGCGTTGGTCGGTCTGGTCGGCGCGCAGCTGCTGCAGACGCTCATCGATTCCAACAGCCCCGGCGTGGTCCTGACCTCGGTGGGCAGTCTCGCGGCCATGGGCGTTGTCATCAGCACACCGGGCATAAGTCAGCTTTTCGGCTGCACACCGTTGACGCCGATCGGGTGGGCGCAGGGCCTACTCGCGGCGTCGGCGGCCACCGCGGTCTCGGCCCTCGCCCCGGGAGTTCTCACCAATATCGCCGATCGCTTCAGGACCGCGGATTCAGTTGAGCAGCAGACTGACAGCGCCCAAGTAGAACAAGATCGACAGTAGATCCTGGAACACAGTCGCAAGCGGTCCGGCGCCGAACGCGGGATCCTTGCCGAGTCTATGCAGCAGCCAGGGCAGGCACAGAGCGACGAGCGTCGACACCGTGCTCGCACCCACGATGGCTAGCGAGACTGCGCTCGCCAGAGCGGAACTCGCAGTCATCATGGCCACCACGGGCCACATGATGGTACCGAGTAACAGTCCCATCAGCAGACCGGTCAGGCCTTCGCGCACGGTAATCCGCCGGATGCCAACTCCGACTGAGAGTCCCCGGATTGCCAGCGTCTCGGTCTGCGTGCCTACCGCGTCGGCGAGATAGACGATGCCCGGAACGAAATACGCGATGGCCAGATCAGCTTCGAGCACGTCATCGAACGCCGTCATCATCACCGCAGAGATCATGGCGCCGAGAAGCCCGACGATCAGCCAGGGAAGTCTGTGCCACAACCGCTTCCGTACCGACTCCACGCTCGTCGACCTCGCTGACTCGACGTCATGGAGGAACCCCCCGAGTCGTGCCAGATCTTCGTCGTGTTCCTGCAGCAGGATGCCGAGCAGACGCTGCGGAGAGATCAGTCCCAGGAATGTGCGCTTCTCGTCGACGACGGCCAGGTAAGGCTCAGCCCGCTGCACTGCCTGCCACGCCGCGTGTTCCTGGTCGGTGCGGGGCGCAACCACCGGGGGCGTCGGGTCCATGACATCTCGCAGGCGCTGCTCGTTGTCGGCCGCGAACATCGCCTCGATCGTGGCGATTCCGACGATACGGCGCTCGTCGTCGAGGACAGCTACCGCCGATGCGCTCTCGAAGCGTCTGCCGCGCATGGTGCCAAGCGCATCGGTGACCAGGGTGTCCGGGCGGAATGCGGGAACGTCAGTGGATGCATGGTGCAGCGCCTGGTCTGCGGGGCCGAGCAGATGGTGCTGAGCAGAGGTCAACGCCTGTCCCGGCGTCATCCGCCGGCCCGGACGGATCCGTATGGTGTCCGAGCGGCAGCGGCGAGGCCGGCCACTGCGTCCACGATTCCCCTGGCGAGTTCGTCGACGTCGGGGAACGCGTCGAAATCGGTCGTGATCCCGAAGATCAAGTCCTGCCCGTAGCTCAAGATTGCGACCGCGACTCGAAGCCGCAGCGCCACAGGCGGAACAGGAAGCATGCGCACCACGTCGCAGCCCATCATCTGCAGATGTCGTTGTGGCCCGGGCACGTTGGTCGCCAAGGTGACCACGCCTCGCTGAGGCAGCGCGGTCACGGTACGGATCAGACGGGCGGCCATCGCGAAGGGCAGAAACCTGGTCGCGGTCATCGCGGCACTTGCGGCCTGACGCTGCCCGCCGGCTTTGACGCGGTTGAGGCGTTGGTGTACAGCCTTCAACTGCTCGACTCGGTCCGGTTCGTCGACCGGCAGATAGGGGAGCATGACCGACACTCGGTTGTCGAGCCGGCCCATCGCGTCGTTGCCTCGGACCGACACCGGCACGAGGGTGCGCAACGAATCCCTCTCAGGATGTTCGCCACGCCGTTGCAGCGCTGCGCGGAAGCTGTCTGTAATGGCCGACAAGGCAACATCATTGATGGTCACGTCGAAGGCCTGGCATACCGACGCCACGTCGGCCAGAGGTACGTGCACGGCGCTGTAGCGGCGCATCGTAGTAACGGGCCCGTTCAACGACGTTGTGGTGCCCGCCTGCAGCAAGCTGTTGAGAATTTCGATCGTGCCGCCGATTGTCGTGGTGACGGCCGAAACGGCGTTGGCCGCTGTGCGCGCCCACTGCAGAGGGTTCAGCGTCGGCATCGAAAGAGAAAAGCCGGGACGTGCCTGCTCGTGGGCGGCTCGAATGGCGCCGACATAGGTGTCTCCTTCGCCCGCGTCGCTGAGCCCGGTCAACATGAGCATGGTGGCGATGCCGTCGGCGACGCAGTGGTGCACCTTCATCAGAATTGCCCAGCGATCGTTCGCGAGGCCTTCGATGATCCAGCACTGCCAGAGAGGCCGTTCTCGGTCGAGTCTGGTCTCCATCGCTTCTGCGGTGAACCGGAACAGGGCCTCGTCATCACCGGGGTGGGGAAGGGCGGCACGGCGAATGTGATGAGCCAGGTCCAATGCGGGATCGTCAACCCATTCCGGTGGGGACAGATCGAACGGTTGTCGGCGAACCACCTGCCGCAAGCGGGGGATCGCCAGGACCCGTCGCCCGATCGCCGCGACGATCTCGTCGTAATCGGGCACTGGACCTTCCAAGACCGAGACCCCGCCGACCGCCAGGCTGATGTGCCGGTCTGCGTCTTCTGCGTACAGGAATCCGGCGTCGAGGGTACTCAAACGTGCCACACCGTGAACTATCTGTTGCGCGAACGCCTCTTTGCAGAGTCCGAGGTCCCCCGCAGATGAGGACCAGCGGCCCTACTTGTCACATCCACTGTCGCAGAGCATTGATCGATAGTGTGGAAAGGCTCTGCGATGATCCGTGTTTTCCTGGTCGATGACCACGAAGTTGTCCGGCGCGGACTGATCGACCTGCTGAGTGCTGACTCCGCGCTCGACGTGGTGGGAGAGGCAGGCTCGGTTGCGGAGGCGATGACACGGGTACCCGCCGTCAATCCTGACGTGGCGGTGCTCGACGTGCGCCTGCCTGATGGCAACGGGGTCGAGTTGTGCCGCGATCTCCTGTCTCGGATGCCGAATCTGCGATGCCTGATGCTGACCTCGTTCAGCTCGGATGAAGCGATGCTCGATGCGATCCTCGCCGGAGCGAGCGGATACGTCATCAAGGACATCAAGGGTATGGAGCTCGCCAAGGCGATCAAGGAAGTGGGCGCAGGTCGGTCCTTGCTCGACAATCGAGCCGCGACTGCGCTGATGTCACGAGTGCGCGACGCCGCTGAACGCGCTGATCCGCTGTCGGGGTTGACCAGTCAGGAAAGAGTGCTGCTGGACCTACTCGGCGAGGGACTGACCAACCGGCAGATCGCGAGCCGGATGTTCCTCGCCGAGAAGACCGTCAAGAATTACGTGTCGCGACTGCTCACCAAGCTCGGATTGGAGCGTCGCACCCAGGCGGCCGCATTCGTCTCGCGGCTCGACCGCCCCAACCGTGATCGTTGAGCTCACGTCTGAGCTCGAAACCTCAACGGAGCCAGGAGTCGACGCCGATGACGGGGTCACCACAGGCCGCAGCGGCGATCAGAATGGCAACGCCGGTGGGTGCCGACCCATTCCAAGTCACGTCGAAAACTTTCGTCGAACCGCGTTCGAAGCCAACGGGTCTCAATGTAGGCGCCACGCCGCCCCAGATGGACACCGAGGGGCGGGCAGGGGCCGAGGTGACCTGACCACTAGCCCACGGGGTGTTGCCGCTGCCGATCCTAAAACTCGGGCTTCTTAAGGCCTAGAGTCGAAGGTCACGTTTCTGTTCGTGGCGGTGAATGAATGTGATCGCCTGGAACACGGTCGATTTAGCGCTGGCCGTCAGATCGCAGATCACGTCACAACTTGACGCTATCTATTCCAGTGTACGTCCACTACTGTCAGGGAGTCACACTCAAGCAGCCGGGTGATGGCAGATCCGCTGGTCCGCATGACCAGGGGCCGAGCGCGAGAGGCGGCCATCAGAGCACCGTCGGATCCGGAGCCGGCGGGTGCCCAGCGCTTTCGTCTTGGTCGTCGCGCCGTCGACGAAAATCGTTGCGCCTTGCGGCCTTTCATCATTCACAGATGGACAATTGGCTGCGCGAGACAACGCTGATCACAGGTCACGTGCAACAGTTGGGATCAAGCACGACGCACAAAGCCTTCAGGGCCTCGCGTCGCACCCTGTGAAATACGTTCATTCCACGGCGTTCCGACGACACGATGCCGGCGTTGCGCAGTTGGCCGAGATGGTGACTGGCGGTTGATTCGCTGATTCCCAGCGCCGTCGCCAGGGCGCTGCTGGTTTCCTCCCCGTCGGCGCTTCCGAACAACAGCGACACAAGTTTGATTCGGACGGGATCGGCGATTGCCTTGAGCCGCATCGCGATCTGCAGTGCGACGTCGTCATCGACTGGCCCCGCGGCGACAGGTTCGCAGCAGACAGGCTGGGACATGTCGATGACCGGCAGTGCTTTCGGCATAGACGCATCCTGTCACAGTATTGACATATATCAAAAAGGTGGCATGCTCGCCTTAGCGCGCTACTTCGATATATGTCGCATTGCTACCGTGGAGGTCGTATCATGTCCCGTGTCCAATTGGCCCTCAACGTCGACAACCTCGATGAGGCGATCACGTTCTACTCGAAGCTCTTCAATACAGCCCCGGCCAAGATCAAGCCGGGCTACGCCAACTTCGTCGTGGCGGAACCGCCCCTGAAGTTGGTGTTGATCGAAAACGCCGGCCACGGCGGCACGCTGAACCATCTTGGTGTCGAGGTGGCTTCCAGTGATCAGGTGCACTCCGAGATTGCCCGGCTCACCGGCGAAGGCCTGTTCACCGATGAAGAAATCGGCACCACCTGTTGCTTCGCCACCCAGGACAAGGTGTGGGTGACAGGGCCGGCAGGGGAGAAATGGGAGGTCTACACGGTCCTCGCTGATTCCGAGACGTTCGGCACCAGCCCGCAGCATCTCACCGCAAGCAGCGGTGCCGAGGCGGCTGGCGTATGCTGCGGCACCCAGCTCACCCCATAGTCCGCCAAAGTCGTTGCGGCGGTGGTTAACTGCGGAGAATGTCCACCGCCGCACGGCGTTCTCCCGGGTATAGGGGCTCATTCATTCACCGTTCACTTGCACATTGATTCGATGAATGTCAATATCGATGAATGTCGAAATCAAGCGGCCTCGCCGCCGACGGCCAGTGTTGTCCGCCGGGCTCTCTTTTGCGCGAGCCCCTCACGGCAACCGCAGCCGGCGAGATGGCCGTGCGGTTCAAGGCGCTCGCCGATCCGGTGCGCCTTCAACTGTTCAGCGCGATCGCCAGCCACGAGGGCGGGGAAGCCTGCGTATGCGACGTGTCGGCCGGGCTTGAGGTTTCCCAGCCGACTGTGTCGCATCACCTCAAGGTCCTTCGCGACGCCGGCCTGCTCACCTCCGAGCGTCGCGCCTCCTGGGTCTACTACGCCGTCGTGCCCGAGGCGCTCGCCAGCCTCGCCGGCGTCTTGGGCGCCAGCGGGCACGCCGTGGGAACGCCGGTATGACCGAGACCTCCACCGCCGCGACTCCGGCTGTCGTCGGAAAGCTGTCCACCCTCGACCGCTTCCTGCCGCTGTGGATCGGCCTGGCCATGGTCGCCGGACTGCTGCTGGGTCGGTGGATTCCGGGCTTGAACACTGTTCTGGAAAGTGTTGCCATCGACGGCATTTCGTTGCCGATAGCGCTGGGCCTGCTGATCATGATGTATCCGGTCCTGGCGAAAGTGCGCTACGACCGTCTCGACACCGTCACCGGCGACCGCAAACTGCTGCTGTCCTCGCTGATTTTGAACTGGGTGTTCGGTCCGGCGCTGATGTTCGCACTCGCCTGGCTCATGCTGCCCGACCTCCCCGAGTACCGCACCGGACTGATCATCGTCGGGCTGGCGCGCTGCATCGCCATGGTCATCATCTGGAACGACCTCGCCTGCGGCGACCGCGAAGCCGCCGCCGTGCTCGTCGCCTTGAATTCGATGTTCCAGGTGTTGATGTTCGCGGTCCTGGGTTGGTTCTACCTCTCGGTGCTGCCGGGCTGGTTGGGCCTGGAACAGACGACGATCGACACCTCGCCGTGGCAGATTGCCAAGTCGGTGCTGATCTTTCTCGGAATACCGCTGCTGGCCGGCTACCTGTCGCGCCGTATCGGTGAGAAGGCCAAAGGCAGACAGTGGTACGAATCGAAGTTCCTTCCCGTGATCGGGCCCTGGGCACTGTACGGCTTGCTGTTCACCATTGTCATTCTCTTTGCGCTCCAAGGTGATCAGATCACCAGCCGCCCGCTTGATGTCGTCCGCATTGCTCTGCCGCTGCTGGTCTACTTCGCGGTCATGTGGGGCGGCGGCTACCTGCTGGGTGCGGTGATCGGATTGGGCTACGAACGCACCACGACTTTGGCGTTCACCGCCGCCGGGAATAACTTCGAACTGGCGATCGCCGTCGCGATCGCCACCTATGGAGCAACCTCCGGGCAAGCGCTGGCCGGAGTGGTCGGACCGCTCATCGAGGTGCCGGTTCTGGTGGCGCTGGTGTACGTATCGCTGGCGCTGCGCCGCAGGTTCGGCATTCGCACACCTCACCACGTCCATACCCCGCCGGAATCAACAAAGGAGTAGATGATGAGCGAGAGCCCCGTAGCGTTCAAACGCCACATCCGTGCCGACCTGTCGATCGATCAGCAGCACGCGCTGCTGACCGCCGCGACGCGTCTGCAACGCACCTTTGGTGACACCTTCGGTGTCGAGACCATTGAGCGTTTCCTGCACTCGTCCTACGACCAATTCGCCGGTCGTGCTTCGGTTCCCAACTTCCTGCCACTGCTGGCAGAACGGTTCGCCCGTCAACGCCTCAACGCGTTGGCGCGCGTCGAGGGCAAGGTCGCCGACGGCAAGCCCACCGTGCTGTTCCTTTGCACCCACAACGCCGGCCGCTCGCAAATGGCGCTCGGCTACTTCACCCACCTGGCGGGTGACAACGCGGTGGCGTGGTCGGGTGGCTCGGAGCCCGGTGATCAGGTCAACCCCTCGGCCGTCGCAGCAATGGCCGAGGTCGGCATCGACATCGCCGGCGAGTTCCCGAAACCGTGGACCGAGGAGATCGTCCAAGCCGCCGATGTCGTGGTGACGATGGGTTGTGGCGACGCCTGCCCCATTTTCCCCGGCAAGCGTTATGAGAACTGGGAATTGCCCGACCCTGCTGGGCAGTCCGTCGAGTCCGTCCGGCCCATCCGCGATGACATCGAAGAACGAGTCCATCGCCTGCTCGATGAGCTTGGCGTCGCCGTCCGCCGAAGCTGAACCGTCGAATGGTCGAAAACCCGAAACCCTCGGTGCTGTTCGTCTGTGTCAAGAACGCCGGCAAGTCGCAGATGGCCGCAGCACTGATGCGCAAGCTCGCCGGCGACAGCGTCGACATTGATTCGGCGGGCACCAAGCCCGGTGGCAGCGTCAACGCCCTCTCGGTGGAAAGTCTCAAGGAAGTCGGAGTCGACATCTCGGCGGAAGCACCCAAACCCATTGACCCCGAACGCGTTCGAGACGTTGACTACGTCATCACGCTGGGTCGTGAAGCGCATGTCACACCCGTTGACGGCACGGCCTTCGAGACCTGGGAGACCGACGAACCGTCCGACCGGGGCATCGACGGGATCGAGCGCATGCGCCTCGTCCGCGACGACATCGCGAACAGAGTGGACGACCTTTTTCGGCGACTGACCAAGGATTCAGCCTGAATCACCGGTATCCAGTCGGCGACGGTTGACCCGCCGCGAAGTCCAGCGGGGAGACGTCAGTGTGCGTGGTCGTGATCCTCATGCCCGGCAAGAGGTTGCGGCGCCGGAAGCGGCTCGCTGACCGGCTGTCGCGCGGCTCCTGGAGGCGACCCGACCGGCGCGGGCACCGCAGCCCGAACCTCAGCGGCGTCGCCGCCGTGTCCATGGCCGCCGTGTCCATGGTCGCCGTGCCGGAGACCTGAAGCAGCTCCGACGACGGACGCGAGCGTGACGATGCCCACGGCGACCAGGAGGATCGCCGCGTTGGCGAATGCAGGTACCGATCCTCCACGCAGCCCGCGATACCACACCCAACCGGCGCCCATGACCACGTAGATCTGAAGCAACAGTGCGCACAGGTCCGCGGCCGCTATCAGCTCGACCTGGCCGGCATGGGGACCCACCGGCGCCCCTGCAGTGCGGGACAGCGCCCATAGCGCAATCGCGCCTACGTTGAGCAGAATCCCCGCGGCAAGCACGCCAACGGATGTGCGGACGAGAACGATCCGCGACCACATCAACTGGAACAACGCCGCCGACAGAAAGAAGACGCCTGCAGGTTTCCACTCTTGCCAGTGGGCGGGGACCACCGCGAAATGAATGACAGAGGCACCAAGTGAGGCCAACGCGGCGAGCCGAGCCGCCAATCTGCTGTCGGTGTTCTCCACAGTCTGCTGTGCCACTCGTCCGATGATGGCACCAAGCCGACCGGCCAGAAACTCTGTGACACCACATCGCCATCCGACCGAGACGGCTCCGTCACCTCTGACCGGATCGTCCATGGGAAGGCGGCGAAAGGTCGCAGTTCGTTTGACTGCGGTCTCATCCCGACAGCGCAACCTCGCGTTACCCCGGGTACCCGGATACCGATTTATGCCCAACGTGTCCTGTGGCACGTGCTCCAATGACATGGCGGGGAGTGAGCACAGTCGAGGTGGAACAGGGGGATGCTCGTGGGGGGCCGTCCTTCTTTATTCGCCGCCGTGATGAGATCTTGGCGCGAGCCCGGCCGGTATGACTGGTTGGTACAGCTCGTCGAGGTCAACGGTTACGGGCGCCTGACCCGATACGGAATCGCCCTGGCGTGCTTGGCAATCGGTGCCTGGCCGATTCTCTTGGCCCTCAGCCCGGAAACGATTCCCGATACAGCCACTCGAATCGTGACCGTTATCTTCGGGATGGTTGCGATCGCGTTCGGAGGGTGGTGGCTGGTCGGTTGGCCCACGCGTCGGCAGTCGACTTTCATCGTCGTCGTCCTGAATTCCGCCATCGCCTTCTGGTGCGTCGCGTACACGCTCGCGGGCCGGCCCGTCGCAGGCACTGTGGCTTTCGCCGTCACCGCCAGCTACGTGGCGTGTGTTCAGACTCTGCCGCAACTGGTTGCCCTGTTGACCCTTGCGTCCGCGATCAACATCTTGGGGATGGTGACCGTCGGGATGGCCGGTCATCCGGCAAGTGGCCTGGCAGACGGCCTCCTTCGGCTGGCGTCGGTCACCGTTGTGCCGATGACGATCCGGACATTGGTCGACCTGCTCGGCGAAGCCGCGGTCGTCTCCGATATCGACCCGCTGACGGGGCTGGCGAACCGGCGAGGTTTGACGCGAGCGATTCGGCACATGGTGAGCACCCTTCCTGCCGACAGTCCGGGCAAGGTCTGCGCGACCATGATCGACATCGACGACTTCAAAAAGATCAACGACACCAAGGGGCATGCCGCCGGCGACGGGGTGCTGGTGGATCTCGCCGAGACATTGCGAACAGTCAGTCCCGATGGAGCCGTGATCGCGCGGATCGGCGGTGAGGAATTTGCGATAGTCGCCGTCTGTGACGCCGAGGGCGCCGTGCGGGTCGCCGAGGGACTGCGTGACGCGCTCCGCGCCGAGCCTGCTGATTTCACCGCCAGCTTTGGTGTCGCGTCGACCACCCTGCCGCCGCGTGCCGCGGTCGACTCGATCCGGCTCACCGAGCGCCTCCTCGAGGATGCCGATCATGCGATGTATCTGGCCAAGCGTGCCGGGGGCGACCGGATCGAGGTCGCCGGTATCCGCTAGCTATCGGGGCGGATCGCCGCGCCAGCTGAAGCTGTTGACGTACTTGCCCATGTCCAGTGCCAGCTGAAGGTTGGCCGCAGAGGGCTTACCGGATCCGAAGTCCGGCCCGAACGCGCGATACGGGCCGACGGCGCCCGCGATCAGCGCCAGGTCATTCTTGACGGCGACCATCACGATGATGCGCATCCGGGTCGAACTGCTCATCGCACCCTGCGGCCAGACGTCGGCGGCCAACCCGTAACCCGGCTGGTAGCCGACCATCGTGTTCGGTATCTCGTAGGCGGTCTTGGTGTCCGGGTAGGTTTCGTGCAACAGGGTGTAGGCGATCTCCTCGGCGCTGCGACCCTCGGCCGGTCGGCTGAACAACTGCATGGTGCCGCCGTCGCCTGCCTGCAGCACTGCGGTCACACCGTCTGATCGCGTGGACACCGCATAGGCTGCGCCCTCGGCCGGATAGGACACCGAGAACGCCCCGTCGGCCGACGTGAAGCGGGGGTTGATCTCGACGGCACGATTCATCGGTGGGCTGCCGCACTCGGGCGGGCAGACATATTTGGCCGCGGGGGTAGAGATCAGCCCGGACAGACCGATCAGCGCGCCAGCCACAATGACGATGGTGACGCTCAGCGCCAGCGCGACGGTGCGGAACGACGTCTTCGGTGCCTGGGTCGCCTCGAAAGTGCCGGACTGCGTCGAATAACCCGGAAGCAGTCCTACGACGACCTTCCCGGCCGCGGTTGCGTCGGCGACAGGGACAGGGCGATTGTCCCTTCGGATTTGGCGCGACCGGCGTGAGCACGCCCCCATGGCAGCGCCGCATCTCGCACAGAATGGCGCATCCGGCACGATGTGATTGCATTCGACGCACAGGATCGGTTCGTCGGTGCGCACCTCGTCGTGCGCCTCATGCAAAAGGGCCAGATGCAGACCCACCCGGAGGGCGAACAGGGCAAGGCCGGTCAAGGTCAGATGCAGTGCCAGCTGGAGCCATTGAGGGAAACGCACGACGTCCACCAGGCCCAGCCCGGCGTAGACGGCGATCACCACGACCGCGATCAAGATGAGCGTCAGGCGAACGAAGGCACGCCCCTGGTCGGCTTTGTTCGCCGGCCGTGTGAACCACAAAGCCGTCCCGATGAGACCGCCCACGGCAGCGGCGGTCAGCGGCATGGCGATACCGCGGATGCCGGCCTCGACGAGCAGCCCGTCCATCGGACGGGCACGGTTGATCATCCCGGTGGTGAACTGGGGTGCCAGCCGGGTCAGCGTGGCTGCCGCGGTGAACGTCAAAGCGCCCAGAGCCCCGATGGCGTAGCCGTCCAACGCTTCCCGTCTACCACGCCAGGTGACCCGGGCCACCAGCGCTGGGACCAGCATGAGCATCATGCTGCCCAGCGGCACACCGATGCCGTCGCGCAGAATGCGTCCACCGGCGATACCCGCGCCGAGTGGAACGCCGTAGGCGCGGGCCACCGCAGCTCCTGTCAGCAGCACCCAGCCGACTCCGAGGATGAGGCCGAGTGCGACCGTCAATACCAGTGTGCTCCATGGAATGTCATGGGAAACACCGGATTCGCGCAAGTAAAGAGCGAAAAGTAGCGGAAGGCCGAGTGATGCCACCGCGATGAGCGCAGCCGGCATCCGGCACACGGCGGCGACCGTCAACGCGGCCATCAGCAGCCCGAGCCCCATCAGGAACACCCGGCGCGCTCGCGGTGTCAGGTGTGGAAAGAGTGAACTGGTCAGCGCAGGTGTCACCAGTCGCTGGCCGGGTGCCGCGCTGAAGGCCCTGGCACGCAACCAGTGTGGGCCGTCCCCGCCGCGGTGCTCCGCCAACGGGACGCCGCACAGCCCGCAGAATTCGCCCGCGGGGACGTCGATCTGACAGACCGGGCATTCCACCACTCCGGTCGGACTGCTCATCAGTACCGTCTCTTCGTCGCGCAGCTACTCATCAGGCTTGCACCTTTTGAGCCAACAGCACGTTTCGCACCAAATTGTCGACATCGGGGGTGCCCAATCCGGTGACCAAGTCATAGCCGGGTCCCGCATTGTCGACTGCGTTGCCGCCCAACGTGACATCGCGATATGCGGGTCGTGGCGCGCCCTGGGCGATGCGGTACAGCAGCGGGTTGATGTCGCCGATCAGCGCACCGCCGTTCTCAAGCAGATACTGGTTCATCACCGCCGTCAGTCCGGCCCAGATGGGCGCGGATTGTGACGTGCCGCCCCCGACGACGACCTCGTCGTTGAGTACGAATTTCACCCCGGTGAACGGGTCGGCGACCGCAGCGACATCGGGTGTCATCCGCTTGCCGTTGTGCCGCTGGGGAGCGATCCCGGCTGCGGCATCCTGCTGCCAGGCCGGCATGTCGAACAGTGCAGACACCCCGCCACCGGTGCCCTGGGACAACGGCACATCGAACCACGTCTGCTCCGACACCCACGTCCCGTCGGCGTCCGTGGACAGGGTGGTCCCCCCGACGCTCGTCATCTCCGGCAGCGACGCAATGGAATCCAGACCGATGTCCTGGTCGCTCGGAGGCGACGACCAGTCTTGCCCGCCGCGGCACTCCATGCCGGCGAGGTCTCCGCTGGCGTTGTACGCCGTGGTGCCGTGGGATTGCGCGGTGCGCAGCGCGGCCCGAACGGGAGCCAGATCGGCGGCCGTGATCAGCTTGTCGCAGCCCCAGCCGATCGAGAAACTCCACACCGCCCCAGGGAATTGGCGATCGGTCTGCTCGAGCATCTCACCGATTTTGCGGTATCCGCCGTCCGTGCCCACCGTGGGTAGTGCATTGACCACGACCTTGCGGGCGTCGGGTGCAATGGCATGGGCCACTTGCAGATCCATCGACAATTCACCGCGCACCTCTTCCGGCACGCCTCCGACCACTTCGGGGGCCAACCGCGGCAACGCGAACGTCGACGTGAACTTGTCCAAGTCCGACTGGTGGAAACCGTCGAAGGCGAAGATCACGATGGTGATGCCCTTGCCCGTAAAACCGGCCCTGGCCAGATCGTCGGCGTTATAGGAATTCAGCAGAGCATTCGGGCCCAGTCCGCGGTCGGGCACATCGAGAGGGATGTGGTCGGGTCGCGACATGTGGTGCGGCGTGTAGCTGAGGATCCGGCCCATCTCGGACACCTCGCCGCGCAGGTGCTCGGGCACCGACGGTTGGTGCGGTGAGGCGTAGAAGAGTTGTCCCTTCCTGCCCCGGTAATCGCGCACGGAAACGTCGAAGGCCCGCTCGACGGCATCGGGAGGCCCCTCGACGACCGCCCAGTCATCACCCGGTCGCCACCGGACCGACAGGGATTGGTCTGTGGCCCAGTCCATGAGCGCGCTGGGCCGAGACGGGTCGGTCAGGCTTGCCGTGATCTCGATGCTTTGCTCGCGCGCCGGTCCGAGATCGGTCGATGCTTCCAGCAGTGATGCATACGGACCTTCGATAAGCCGGTCATCGGGTCCGCGGTCGCTGGTGGACAGACCAACGCCCGCCGCCACGGCTCCGACGAGGAGCACGGTGGCCAGCGGGCGCAGGGTCGCCTTATTCATGGCTCGCACACGATCTCGGAGCGTGCCCGGACGGTGGCCGGGCACGCTGGCTCACTGACCGTAGTCGTCGCGACCCGGATTGACCGTTTGCTGAGGTGCCTGCACCGGAGGAGTGAAGATGTTCGGGCCGTCGGGATCAGGGGCCTTCTCGGTCGGACTCAGCGGCGGCGTCGTGGTCGTGGTCGTAGTGGTGGTGGTGGTGCTCGACTCTTCGGGGGTCCCGCTGTCGGTGCTACACCCCGCGGTGACGCCGATCATCGCGATGGCGGCGCCAAGACCCACCCCTGCGGCGATCCGGCGAAGACGAACTGATGCCATTTTGGTCCTTTACTGGGTCTCTTCAAGCTAACAACGGTCGCGCTTAACTAACGCACGCGTGTGTCAATCGTATTCCGAGCACCGTGGTACGTGCAGCGGAACTCGTAGCACTCGGCCCGCTGGCGGTGGTCGAGCCCGCCTTCACGAGCCCTCTGCAAAGCGCTCTATTCGAAACGCGGAGCCGATGCCACCCGGGTGATATCGCCGAAAAGCGGGCCCCATTCGAACTCGGCGATGACCGCGTTCATCGACGTCGAGGGGGAGCCGTCGTCAATCCCGGTCGCCAGGTCCACGAGTGCGCCCGCGGCGGAGGTGAGCGTGATGTCGTGCCGCCGCGATACCTCCAGCAACTCGCCGAACGCCTCGCCCGGTGAGTAGCGCCGCCGCCCGATGAGGATTCCCTGCGCGAGGTCAATTGTTCGACGGCCCTCCGAGCTGCGATCTGGGCGACGACTCTGCTGGCGCATCCGTCCAGCATGGCAGCGCGACCTCCTCCTCGGCTGAACATCTGGTGGCCGATGGCTGACGTCGAGGCGCCTGTTTGGCGGCCGGTGCCTCGGCGCAACCGTCGACATGTGCCGGTCCGTCTCATGCGACGTGCTGGGCCGTCGGAATGTCGGCGTGATCCTGGGGTGCGCGGTGGGCCAGGGCGATCCGTAGGCGTTGGCGGCCTCGGTGCGCTCGGGACATGACGGTGCCGATCGGGACATCGAGGATCTCCGCGGTCTCCGTGTAGGTGTGGCCGGCGACGAACGCGAGGTAGACCACCTCTGCGAAGCCCTCCGGCAATGCCGCCAGCGCGGCACTGACATCGGCATCCGGGATGCGCTTTAACGCCTCAGCTTCGGCGGACATCGTGCCGGAAGCGCCTGCCGTGCTTGCCAGCACCCGATCGGTGATCGCGTCCTCTGCGACCTCAACGGGACGGCACTGCTTGGCGCGGTAGCCGCTGATCCACTTGTGGTGAAGGATCGTGAACAGCCAGGCCTGCATGTTGCTGTCTTCGCGAAACTGGTGCAATCCGGTGTAGGCCCGCAGGAACGTCTCCTGGAGCAGGTCCTCGGCGTCGGCCTCCGATTTGGTCAGTCGTCGTGCGCCGCGGCTCAACACGTCGCGGTAGGGCAGGACGTCGCGGGTGAAGCGGTCGGCTAAATCGGCATCGCAGGCCGCTTCGCGGGCGAGCGCGGTTATGGTCATTTCCAGTCCTCGATCTGTCGTCCGCGACGTGTCAGCGTCTCGGCGCCCTAGGGTTTGGGGAAAGCAATCGGATGAAGTGCGTGGCAATGATGTTTCGCCGGCGGGGGCGTCAGCGGACCCTTGGAAACCCGTAGTCAGCGGTGCCGAAGGTGCTCAGTCCCCGATGAAGGTGACGGTCTCTCCAAGGGACGCCCTGCCGGTGCGGATGTAGTTCACCGCGTGGTCCTCGTAACCGATCGACATTCCGCAGAACAGCATGAGGTCATCGGGCGGACGAACGGTCTCTGCGACGGTTTCGCGAACCTGGGACCACGCCATCTGCGGACAGCTGTGCAGCCCTTCGGCACGCAGGAGCAGCATGACGGTCTGGAGGTACATTCCGAGATCGGACCACTGAGGTCGCCCGAGGTCGCGATCGATGTAGCAGAACAGGGCCGCGGGTGCGCCGAAGCAGTCCCAGTTGCCGATGGCGGCGCGCTGGCGCGCGTCCCAGTCTTGCCGAGCGATTCCCAATGAGGCATACCGCTCGTTACCGAACGCCCTCCGGCGTTCGACGTAGGGTGACTTCAAGCTGCTGGGATACATCTCGAATTCTCTTTCATCCCAGGCAAATCCGGCCGCGACTCGCTCGATGGCGACCTTCTTGAGGCAGGCCAGCGGTGTACCGGTGAGGACATAGATTCGCCACGGCTGAATGTTCGATCCCGACGGGGCCCAAGATGCCGCGGCCAATACACGCTCCAACGCCTCCGCCGGCACGGGCTCATCGGTGAATCCGCGCACCGCCCTTCGGCTCAGTACCGCTTCGTAGACGTCCACCATCGCGCCTTCCTCGTGACCATCAGCTTCTTGCTTCCAGCCTTGCAGGGGTCGAAACCGCGGAAACCCTTGACAATTCGTGGTTTGGTTCAGCCGGCCCAGGAACCGGTGCGCAACTGGCGTCGTGACGTGATACCGAGTTTGACGAAGACCTTCCGCAGATGCCATTCCACAGTGTGGGTGCTGATGAACAGCTGGGCGCCGATCTCTTGATTGGTCAGGCCCGCCGCGGCCAGACGCGCTATCTGCGCCTCCTGCGCGGTGAGGTCGTCACCCGCGCCGAGGGGGTGCTTGCGCACCTTCTGGCCGGTGGCGACCAATTCGCGCCGGGTGCGTTCGGCGAAGCCGAGTGCGCCCATCCGCGTGAACATCTCGTGGGCGGCATCGAGATGCCGCTTGGCGTCGCGGCGACGATTCATACGCCGGAGCCATTCGCCGAACGAGAGGTGTGTGCGCGCCTCGTGCAGTGTGATGCCTGCATCCCTGAGGCGGTCAATCGCTTCGACGAACAATGCCTCGGCATCCTGCTGGGGCGCCAACAGCGCCTGGGCAGCGGCCACCGCACCCAGACCCCAGTTCGTCCCGCTGGAGCCCGCTCGCGCTTCGAATCGCGGCAGGGCCTCCGCGGCGGATTCGCGATCGCCGGCGTGCACGGCGGCCTCGATGAGCTCGAAGAGACACCAGCTGTAAAAGCCCAGATCCTCGTACTCACAGCACTTGCGAGCGGCGGCGAGCGCCTCGTCGTACCGGCCGGCGCCGTTGAACAGCACCGCCGAGGTGTACCGGGCGAGTCCGACCAGCCGACCTTCACCTCGGGTGCCTCCGTCGGCAGCGGCCGCTTCGATCAGACCGAGAGCGTCTGACGGTACTCCGCGCCACGCACCGAGGGTCAGGGAGTGATACTTCACCGGCGTCGCGCCCACGGATGTGGTGATGGTCGTGGCTTCTTCGAGAAGTTCTGCTGCTCTGGCGAGCTCGCCCAGGTAAACGTGGACGCCGGCTAAATGGGTCAGTGCGGGCGGAAGCATCGCCAGAGCGCCGGTATCACGCGCGCGCCGAACCATGTCGGTCGCGATGCGTTTCAGGACAGCGTCGTCCCACAGTTCGTGCGCAGCCGACTCCTGCGCGATCGGGAACGGCCAGTGGGCGGGGAGGTCAGAGTCTTTCTCGGTCGCGATGCTCCAGAGTTCCAGCGCGTTGCGCAGATCTTCGGACCCGGCTCCCGGCCCCTCCAAGATCCGCGTGGACATGCCCCTCAACAGATAGTCGACGGGACGGTCCAGCGAGGGCAGCCGATCGGCAGCCGCCCGGGCTGATGCGGCGATCTGTGCCAGCACCTCCGGATGGCCGAGTCGGCCGGCGTACATGGCGGCAGCCACAGCTTCGAGATGTGTCTCTCGCGCCAGTCGCGGATCGACATCCTCGAGTGTTTTTGCTGCACAGTGCAACTGACGTGCCGACTCCGCCAGAGTGGGGGCGCCGGGTTCGCCGCTGCGGCTGCGGGCGAAGTCCATCTGAGCCCGCATCCGGGCGACCTGCGCCCGTTGCAGGTCAGACAGCGGACCTGACTCGGCGATCGCGAGAAGCTCATGGGCCGCGGCAGGCGCCGCGGCGTCCCGCTTCGCCTCTGCGGCTGACAGTGCCCTGGAGCCTCGAAGGGCCGGGTCGGAAGTCAGTACAGTGGCGCGCTCCAGAAATGCTGCGGCGGCTGCGATTCCGCCCCTGCGCTGAGCGCGGCCGGCCGACGCTTCCAGCTCAGCGGCGATCGTATCGTCCTGTCCTGCGGCTCCGCCGGCGGCATGCCAGGCCCGACGATCGGGATCTGTGTGCGGATTGGTGGCTTCGGCAAGTGCGCGATGAATTTCGCGGCGATCGTCCATCGACGCGGCGCGGTAGGCAGCCGACCGAACCAGCGGGTGGTGGAAGCGCATTCGGGGACCGAACTCGATGACACCTGCCGCCTCGGCGGGGGCGAGAGCGTCGACCGCAATGCCCAGGATCGCCGCTGCGCGCAGGAACAGCCCGGAGTCGCCCACCGGTTCGGCGGCGGCCACCAGCAACAGCTTCTGCGTCTGAGTCGGCAGGGACCGAATGCGTTGCGTGAAGGTTTCTTCGAGCTGTCCCGGCGAGTACCGTCCACCCATGTTCCAGAAGCCGCCGGCCAATTCAGCGGGGGAGAACCTGCGTGGTATTTCCAGAATTGCCAATGGATTGCCGCGTGTTTCGGCGACCACCCGGTCGCGTATCCCGGGATCAATTCCTCCCACCATGACCGATTCCAGAAGCTCCCGTGCGTCGCCGTCGGACAGACCCGCGACTGCGATGTCGGGTAGTCCTGCCAGGATGGCCGGTGCGTCGCGGACCGCGGCGATCACGGCAACTGATTCGGCCATCAGGCGACGAGCCACGAAACCGAGGACCTGCACCGACACCTCGTCGAGCCACTGGGCATCGTCGACCACACACAGCAGCGGTTGGCCCTCAGAGGCCGCCGCCAGCAAGCTCAACACGGCAAGGCCGACGAGGAACCGGTCCGGTGTCGGTCCTACACCGCGGCCGAACGCCACATTCAGGGCGTCCCGCTGCGGCTCCGGCAACCCGTCGACGAGGTTCATGAGCGGAACGCACAGCTGGTGAAGCCCGGCGAAAGCCAGCTCCATGTCGGACTCCACGCCCGCGACATGTATGACCCGAAATCGCGTTGACTGGTCTCTCGCGTACCGCAGCAGCGCGGTCTTGCCTACGCCCGCGTCGCCGCGCAGAACAAGCACCTGGCTCTGACCCGATCGCGCGCCGGCAATCGCACCCCGGATCGCCTCGCATTCGCTGTCCCTGCCGCGCAAAGGTTGTTGTTGACCCTTGCTCGACATAGCCACCACCGCATCCGGTTCCGACGGACCCGTCCCCACCGCTTCGAGTAGGTGCCGGTCCGATCGCACAGAATGGTAGCTATTGATTGTCGCTCCGGTCACGTCAACGCTGGGGTTTGGCGGCGGTCTCCAGAATCCAATCCGCCAACCGGATGTCGAAGAGGGCGGCGCCCGAGCCCGGGACGAGCGTGCCTTCGCTCACGTCGACGCCCCAGTACCTGGCTGCCGGGTCGGTGATCACCACGCGGTGATCGCCACGCGCCGTCAAAGCCGTCCGAAGGACTTCGTCGATCGTGAACTCTTCGGGTCCGCCGATCTCGCTGATGCCGTTGAGAGGGTTGTTCACCGCAGCGATGGCGACCGCCTCGGCGACATCGGCGGACGCCATCGGCCGGATCGGTGACGGTGGCACGCGGATGGTGTCGCCGACAGTCGCGGTGTCGGCGATGCTGTTCAGGAACTCGAAAAACTGGGTGGCGCGCACGATTGTGTAGGGAATCGGCCCGGCCGCGATGAGCTCCTCCTGTGCCAGCTTGGCCCGAAAATACCCGCTGTCGTCGGCCAGTCTGTCGGTGCCGACGACTGAAAGGGCGACGTGATGACCGACGCCTGCGGCGGTCTCGGCACGAAGCAGGTGGGATGTGGAGAGCCGGAAGAACTCCATGGCGGCCCGGTCCTCGAACGACGGCGAGTTCGACACGTCGACGACAACCGACGCGTCGCTGAGCACGCCGTCGACGCCCTCGCCGGTCACCGTATTCACGCCGGTGCCGGGGGCTGCCGCGACGACGGCATGACCGTGGTCGGTGAGGTTCTGCACGACCTTCGAGCCAACGAGCCCGGTTCCTCCGATGACGACGATCTTCATGACTCTCCTCTCCGCGGTTGCCGACGCAGCCGTCTGAGGACCGGAACCCGCGGACCCGATGGGATTCATCCCGGGTGGTCGTCGCTCTTGGATCTTCGTGTCAGTAGCCCCAACCCGCAGGCACGCATCGAAAGACATCCCCCGCGGTGGCGACGTGGCAGACGGACGGAAACGGTAGATGGGTGGCTACCAGCGCCTCGCCGGTGGCGGCGAGCTCGCGCAGGAGTTGGACTCGAACGCGCGCCGACTCCTCAGGGTTGTGCTCGAAACCGTTGTGCCACTCAGGATTGTCGAAGCCGGGGGCGAACACCGCGTCACCGGCGAACGTCAACCCATCCCCGCCGGAGGCCAACCGTACGATGCTGTGCCCCGGGGTGTGGCCAGCGGTACGCGCGACGAGCACGCCGGGTGCCACCTGATACTCCGATTCGAAAGTCTTTATTTGGCCTCGGTATTCGTCAAGGAACCTCGACGCGATGGAGCGAAGGGCATTCGGTACCGGTGCCGGCATGTCTGTATGCGAGAAGTCGGGTGCCTCCCAGAACTCGGCCTCGGCCGCCGCCACGTGAATGTGAAGGTCGGGGCGAAGTCGTTCCTTGAGTCCTTCAGTGAGCAACCCGCCGACATGATCCATGTGGAGATGGGTGAGCACCACATCCGTGACGGTGGACAAATCGATGCCGGCCGCCTCCAGTCGGTTCGCCGTCTGTCCTGCCCTGGGGAAGTCGGGGAATTCGACGCCGAGTCCGGCATCGACCAGGATGGTGCGCCGGCCGCTGCGTACCACGATCACGTTCAGCGGCCAATCCAGCACATCCTTGGGCAGAAATCTGTCCTCTAGCCAGTTTCCGAAGTCCGCGGTATCGGCGTTGGTGGCCATCGTCTTGGCCGTGATGGGTAACACTCCGTCGCTGATGACCAGCACCTCGATGTCACCCACTTGGACGGCGTACCGCGACGGCACCAATTCGTCGATTCCCTGCGCGCCGAATGCATTGCTTTCCACGCTCATGATGTCTCCTCCTGACAGCCACGTTCCGGTGAAGCTGCCAATGGCGCTGCTGACTCGTCGAACCCGCGGCTGCGCGGAAATTCATCCCGGCGATGTCGACGGTCGCGCAGAGGAGAAAATCACCGGGTTTCGATCACCTGGCGTGCCACATCGAAGAGCTTGGTGTCGGTGGTCTGCGAGATCTGGCGCATCATCTCGAAGGCGCGCAGGTCGTCGACGTCGTAGCGCTCCATGATGATGCCTTTGGCCTGACCGATCTGATCACGAGTCCGCAGCGCGGCTCTGAGGTGGTCGCCGTGCTGATTGGCCAAGATCGCCGCGGTGGCGTGCGCGGCCAGGATGCCACCGATCGCGAGGTCGTTGTCGTCCCACACGTGCGGCTGAAATCCGAAGAGGTTGAGCGCGCCCGCGGTCCGATCCGCTGTGAACATCTTGAACGAGAGACCGCTTCGGACGCCGATGTCGAGCGCGGCCGGCGAGTATCGCGGCCAGCGCACCTCTGACCGGAAGTCATCCGTGACGACCTCGGTGTCGTCGAGTGCTGCCTGCATACAGGGGCCCTCGCCGAGAGACATCTGTAGGTCGTCCAGCTGTTTGGGTATCTGCGCGGTGCCTGAAACGGACTCGTGAGCGCTTGCCCGGATCAGTAGAATTCCCGCGGTATCGACCCCCGGGATGAGATCGACTGCAGTCGCTGTGACGGAGTCGAGGATATCGCTCGCCGACCAGGCGCCCGACGTCGCTCTGGCGAGGTCGGCCATTCGCGCAGCAAGGTCGGTTCCGCTGGGCAGTGTCATGTAGTCCTTTGGTCGGTCTCTGGTCGTTTCCGGCTACCCGCTGGAGGACGAACGAACCCTGCGCGAGGACAGGCGTTTGTCCGCGTCCGCGCCGGGAAACGAGCAGCACGAGCAGAAGCTCGCCGCCGAACAGCAGAAGCGAGAAGAAGTTTCGTCCGCGGCGGTGCGTGCACAGGTCGACGCACAATGCGAGGTCCTGCAGGCCAGGAACCGTGAAGCAGCGGCCACAGACGCCTGACGGGTTGGCGGGCCCCCACACGAATGCCCCCGTGAACGGTCACGGGGGCATTCGGAGCCGCGGGATCAGCGCACAGCAGCGAGATCGCGTCGTGGGCACTGATCGGCATCGCGTAGCGCGAGCGGAACGGTTGCGGAAAAATCGAATCGGGCCCCACCCCGCAGGAGGGGTGAGGCCCGATCGATCAAGCGAATCTATTTGGCGTTCTCGGCGCTCTCCTGGCGTGCCTCGGCAGCGGTCGCAGCGGCGCGTGCCGCTTCGGCCTCAGCCTCTTTCTTGGCTACGTCGCGCTCGGCTTCAGCCTTATCCTGCTGCGCGCGGCCTTCTTCACGAAGACCGTCGTTGTCGGTAACAATGCCGATCACTTCCTTGGCCTTGCCCTTGACATCTTCGACCACGCCGTCGATGGCGTTCTCGGGTCCGCTGTCGCCCACGGGTGTTCCTTTCGCTCAGTTTTCGAGGTGAGTGACTACTACCCGTTTCGCATTGTGGCTCCAACGCGTTGTGACTCAGGTCATGAAGGAAACAAGCCTCACAGATGAGGAGCTTCCTTGATGGTGCTGTCAGGCTTGCCGACGGTCTGACAGAACGTGGCGACGGACAGCCGCGTCCCGGTGAGCTCAGCGTTGCTCGGCTCGTTCTTGCCCTCATCGGTCAGCATCTTGGTGATCGCTTCGTTCTGCTTCTTCTCTTCTGCCGATTGGAAGTCCGAGCACGTGGTGTCGCCGCCGTCATTGGTGACTTGGGAGCAGCCGCTCAGGACTGCGGTGGCGGCCAATGCTGACATGAGAAGAACTTTCGCGTGCGTCATGGCCTACCTTTGCCCCGGAGTCGACACGACCAAACCATGCTGCAGTTCGTCGGTCGATCAGCCTGCGCGCCACCCGGTCTTGGAGTTCCAAACGAATTGCTGGCGGCGATGAGCGAGCCGGTCGAGGCGGGCCAGCGCCGTCGCGAGATCGGTGGCCAGGGGCAATTCGCCCTCTGGGTCGCAGACCGACAGCAGTCGTCGCACCGCTGGGCTGCCGACGATCGCCCAATCCACGTCACTGCGCGAACAGTGGACGCTGATGTAGTACAGCGCGGTGAAACCCAGGCTTCCGAAGAAGTCGACGGCCCGCATGTCCAGTATCAGCTGCCGCGAGATGCCGGTGTGACGCTCCACGTAGCGGCCGAGCTCTCTGCCGTTGAGGGCGTCGACTTCGCCGATCACAGCGACGGCCACCCGATGCGACGCACAGTGTCGAACGTCGAACACTGCACTGCCACAACGCTGTTGATCATCGGTCGATGCGAATCTCGGCCGGAAGATCTGCTCAGATCTGATAGCTACATCCTCACGCTCACGACTGGTTGCGGAGGTGCCTTTGGGTTATCGACGGGTGCGGTCTGTCGCCAGACCGGACGGGATCTCATGCCGAGGGCACGTCCTCGCGGGCTGGTAGCTCAACCTTGGTCCAGGATAGTACGGAATCAGTGGCTTGGGAACGACTATGCCACGTTTGCCATTCGAGCCGGTGAAGTTACATTTCAGCATCGACGCCCGTCAAGGTTGCTTACGTAGACGTCAATCAGAAGAGCTGGCGCTACGGATTTCGTCGTGACCGTCAGTGCCCGGGCAGGCGGACCACCTGAACGAAGAACTCGTCGATCTGACGGACCGCGCTCATGAACTGGTCGAGGTCGACGGGCTTGGTTACGTAGGCGTTCGCGTGCAGCTTGTAGCTGCGCAGAATGTCCTCCTCGGCTGACGACGTGGTCAGCACGACCACCGGAATGTCGCACAACTCGGGATCGGACTTGATCTGCTCCAAGAGCTGCCGGCCGTCGTACTTGGGAAGATTCAGGTCGAGCAAGACCAGATCCGGGCGGGGCGCCAGTTCGTGGTCGCCGCGGCGGTACAGGAAGTCCAGGCCTTCCTGGCCATCCCTGGCCACGTGAAGTGTGTTGGCAATCTTGTTCTGCTCGAATGCTTCTCGTGTGATGAGTTCGTCGCCGGCATCGTCTTCGACGAGTAGAACGTCGATCGTTCGGGTAGGAGTTGACATCAGATCCCTTCAGGTTGGCGTCGCTGTCGCGACGGTCGCGCAGTCGTGTTGGCGCTGAATGCTGAACGACAACCCGAAGTGGGGTTTGCCGCCGACGGTCGAGTGTGTCGTCGGGCAGCAGCACCATTGTCGCACACCGACCATTCTGGACACACGGTGAAAATCGTCGATGCCGAAATGGTCGCGCGGACCCCGGTCAGACGAGCGCTCGGGGGGTGCCGTCGTCGTCACGTTCGATCAGTCCGTTCGACTCAAAGGCTTTCAGCCATCCCTGCATCGGCCATTGGCCCCATCGACGATGGAAGACAAGCGAATTCCGCACGATGTCGTCGAGATGCTGTACGGGTGGATCGCTGACGTGGTGATGTTGATGGAATGCGTGCGCGCCTCCGACCCATAGCATGGGTACGCCACGTGCCGCGGCCTTGCGCCCGAAGTCGGTGTCTTCGCCGCCGTAGCCCTCGTATTCCTCGCAGAAGCCCCCGATGGCGTGCCATGTCTTCGCGGTCAGCGCGAACGACAGTGACCAGAACAGCGAGTAGTCGGTGGCGGGGACGGTGGTGTCGTCGGGCGGCGACGGCCGTGCAGGATGTGGGTCGATCCATTGGTCCAGGGCGGACAGGTCGTATCCGCAGCTGCCCGGAGGTGGCAGGTAGGTCACGGGGCCGCACAACAGCGCGTCGCGGTGATCTGCCACATTCGCCACCGTGTGGTAGCGCTGCAGCAACCCCGCCGACGGTATGCAGTCCACATCGAGGAAAACCAGTAGTTCGGCACCGTCATCGAGGGCAGCTTCGGCCCCCCGGTTGCGCGCCGCTCCCAGCGGCAGACGCGAACCGGCGGGACAATCGAGCACAGCGGCCGTAGATCCCGTCGAGCGGACGATGTCACCGATGTGGGGATCGCCCAAAGCAACCACGACGTGCGCATCCGGCCGGGCGGAGCTACGCCGCAAACCGCGGATCTGCTGACGCAGGTGGCCGTGCCTTCCGTGCACGACCGTCACCACCGCGGTTCTCATGACGCTGCCGCACGGCAGCGCGTTGCCGTGTTCTCGATCGCGTGGGCGGCGCGCGCGGCTGCGCCTTGGACCTGCCAGTGTCTCCACCGACTCGTGTCGACGGCTCTGGCTCTGCGTAACACGTCTGGCCAGCTGTCCCGCGAAGGCCACACTGCAGACGTGACGGCAAGTCCGTGACGGCTGAGCACCTCGGCGGTGGCCTGCTGCTCGCCGAAAGGCCGCGGCTGGGGGATGATCACCGCCGGCCGGCCCGCTGCGGCGAGGTCGGCGATGCTGTTCTGGCCCGCGTGGCTGACGACGACATCGGCGGCGCAGATCTCCGTCCACGGGTCGGCGATCCAGGGCCCGGCGTCGCCGCCGATGACCCTCCACGTCACGTCGTGCAGCTCCGGCGTGGCGTCGCCCAAACCGCCACCGGCGCCGCCGAGCAGAAGCACCTTCGAGGTTCCGGAGTGGTCATATAGTGCCGTCGACCTAGTACGGCCCTCGAAACGGCTGATCCCTCCGACGTAACTGGTTTTATGCGCGTGGGGAAGCAGCCAGTGTGGCGAGTTCAGTGCCGCCGGCCACGCCGCCAGGATGTGGTCGGCAACCCGGTGGACGAGAACATGCGCGGCATCGGTTCTCTCGCCGGGGAGAGCGACAACGATGACGGGAACACCCAGAAGCCGCAGAAAGATTGCGACTTCGACCGACACGTCGACGACACACGCCTCGGGCTGGGCGTCGGCGACCCACCGGGCGAGGGCCCGCATGCGAGCGCCGTACCCGTGATCGTGGTGGGGAGCCCAGTGCAGCGCGCCGTGCGCGGTGGGCTCGGACACGACGGCGGCGGCGTCGTCACGGGGCAGGTTGACGATCTCCGTGAACGGATGGGGGTGCGAGACGGTCCGGGAGGTCAGCGCTGTGACAGGTCGTCGCAACTGTGCGCTGATGCTGACGGCTCGTGCCAGATGTCCGTAGCCGTGGTGGTGGATGTAGTAGCCGATCATCGGAGTCGTCGTTCCTGGCGGAGATCATCTGCCGGTAGAGGGACAGGTACGCCTCGACCATGGCGGCCGACGAGCACCATCGCACGGCGTGCTCACGTACCTGGAGCCGAGGCAGGCGGGCCGCCACAGGGATGGCGGCCGCGAGTGCGTCGATATCATCCGGCGCGACGAGACAACCGGATCGTTCGGAAACGAGCTCGGGTATGCCCCCGCGGCTGAAAGCGACAACTGGTGTGCCGCAACACATCGCCTCGGCGACGACCAATCCGTACGGTTCGTCCCACACCGGGGTGACCAGTGCGACGGCCGCGGATCCGACGAGGCGCGCAAGGTCACGCTGGGTGAGGTGTCCGGCGTAGTGCACCTCCGCGCCGAGATGAGGCTGTATACGCTCGGCGTAGTATCGCGGATCGGCGATCGGGCCCGCCAGGGTGATGGGACGTCGAGCGCCACGCGCGGCTTCGATCGCAAGATGCGGCGCCTTTTCGGGGGTGATCCGTCCGAACCACACGACGCCTTCGCCGCCCGCGCCCAACGGCCAGCCCCGGGCGTCGATCCCGTTGGGCACCACGGTGAATCGCTGGCTGCTGTGTACCCACGCCGCCGCGGTGTGCCGCGACACCGCAGCGAATCGTGTCTCGGGTCCGTTCGAGGCCTGGATCGCCGACTCCAGCCACGGCGTGGGCGGTGTGTGCACCGTGGTCAGCATGGGCGTGGACAACGTGGATGCCATGGCGACGGGCAGGTAGTGCAGACTGTGATTGTGCACGACGTCGAAGGTGTGCGCGTCGATGCCGCCGAGTTGCAGCATCAGCGCGAGATAGGCGTGGTGTTCGGCCATGAACTCCATTGCGGGCATGGAGATGTCGGATTGCGCTGCACGAGATAGGTGAAGCGGACGCACCGACAGGGACGAGCAATCGAAATCCACATCCGAACCCGGTGCGGCAAAGAGCGACACCGTGTGACCCTGCTTCGCCAGGGCTCGCGCGAGATGCCAGACGTGAGCTTCAAGGCCTCCGGCGAAGGGCTGGCAGATCGGAAACCTCGACGACGCGATCAGCGCGATACGCAGTCCGCCGGTCATGGAGACGTGAGAAGCAGGAACGGAAGCGACACGCAACAATGACGTCCTCCTTCGAGTAGGTGAGTTCTCGTGGGGTGCGCGTGCGTTGCCGCTGCGTACCCTCCGGTAGGGCGGTAAAACCTGGCGGAGCTGTTGGCTTAAGCGCTGAACTATGGCTGCAGTCAGCCACTTTCCAGCCCGCTATGCCACGCGTTCACCTCGGAGTTGCGCGGGCCTGGGCGCCTGTCCATCGTTGAGTGCCTGGCTTCGCAGGGTGTTGAGAGCGCTGGCGAGCAGGCGGGAGACATGCATCTGCGAGTAGCCGATGCGCTCCGCAATCTGCGTCTGGGTGAGTTCTTCGA
Organism: Mycolicibacterium iranicum; assembly: GCF_002101705.1. Taxonomy (GTDB): domain Bacteria; phylum Actinomycetota; class Actinomycetes; order Mycobacteriales; family Mycobacteriaceae; genus Mycobacterium; species Mycobacterium iranicum. Next base: position 377,909 of record NZ_LQPC01000047.1, read on the forward strand.
AGAACCGCATCTTGAGGACCGCCTGTTCACGCGCCGGCAGCTTCTCGATCAACGGGCGGATTGTCTCCACGTCGACGATCTGGTCCAGTCGTGGATCGGGTTGGCCCAATGTCTCGCGCAAAGTAAGGAATTCACCGTTTGGGCCCATGGCTGCATCGGTGGACATGGTCGAATAGTTGGCGCCGGCGATGGTGGCCTGCACCACTTCCTCGCGGTCGACGCCCAGATGCGCAGCGATCTCACTCGCGGTGGGTGCGCGCCCTATCGTCTGGCTGAGGTCGGAGCGGGCCTTCGCGAGTTGCTGGTTCAGATCCTTGAGCCGGCGTGGAACTTTCACCGCCCACCCGTAGTCGCGGAAGTGGCGACGCACTTCGCCCATGATCGTGGGCACCGCGAACGCGAGGAAATCCGAACCACTATCCGGATCGAAACGATTCACCGCGTTCAGTAACCCCACGCTTGCGACCTGCACGAGGTCGTCGTGCGCTTGGCCGCGACCCCGGAAGCGGCGAGCCGTGTGATGGGCCAAGGGCAGTGTGCGCTGGATGATCAATTCATGTAGGCGCCGGTATTCGGAAGAAGCGTGATCGAGAAGCTTGAGATCGCGGATCATCGCCGGAACATCGGCATAGTCAGCACGCGATTGGGATGGCAACGAGCGCTCCTAAAGGTCGTTTAGGTTGGCGGCTCGTTCTGAACCTGATGCGGGCGGGTACCCCGGCGCGGCAATGACGAAACCTGCGGCAGCGGGGCGGGCGGAGACGGTCAACGGGGCAGAGCTGTGAGCTCTGAGCCAAGGTTACCCCGTTGAACCGTCTCGCGGATGGCCTTGCTGGCGCGCCGCCCGCAGATCAGGCGTTGACCTGGTCCCGTAACGTCGCCAGTGCACGTGACAGCAGTCGAGAGACGTGCATCTGCGAGACACCGATCTCTTCGGCGATCTGGGACTGGGTCTTGTCGTCGAAAAATCGCAGCTTCAACACCAGGCGGTCGCGCTCGGGCAGGTCGGCCAGCAGCGGGTACACCGTCTCTACGTCGATGACGCGCTGAATGTTGGTGTCCAGAGCGCCGAACGTGTCCTGGAGGGTAAGTCCTTCGCCCTCGCTGCCGAACTGGGTCGCCTGCTCGGTGGACCGCGTCGAATAGGCATTCGCTGCGACGAGTCCTTCGACGATCTCTTCGCGGTCCATCCCGAGATGAGCCGCGAGCTCGGTGGGCGTCGGTGCACGGTTCAGCATCTGGGTCAGCTCTGCGCGAGCCGAATTCAAGCGCACGTTGAGCTCTTTGAGGCGGCGGGGAACTTTCAGCGACCAGCCATGGTCGCGGAAGTAACGACGGACTTCCCCCATCATCGTGGGGACGGCGAACGCCAGGAAATCGTGGGCGGAGTCGACGTCGAATCGGTTGACGGCATTGAGGAGTCCGACGCGGGCTACCTGCACCAAATCTTCGTGTGCCTCACCGCGGCCGCGGAAACGGCGCGCGATGTGATCGGCCAGTGGCAGGCAACGTTCGATGATGGCGTCACGCTGCCGCTGGAAGGCCGGCGATCCGTCCTCGTACAGCGCCAATTCTCGGAACATGTCCAGGACATCGTCATATCCGTCCCGCGTTCGTGCGGGACGCTTGTGGGTGGTTCGCTCTTGAAGGGTTTGCATTGAAATCACGGCTCTCTGAAGTGCCGTGACGCGTAAGTATCGAGGTCGCTCGCGCTTTCCTGCGAGGCAATCTGCGAAAGCAGCTGTGCTCACTCGCGTCACGTCGTGGGCCGCCGGCTAGCGATTGGCATACGGACCAACATGGATCACGCCAGATTCTCGACATGCGCTTGCTGCGGCAGGTAACTCTTCGTGTCGACGGCTTTCGCCGGGTTGTTCGCCACGGGCTGGTCACACAAGATGGCCTGTCTCTGACAATACGGCGGTCGCTGAAGAAAGCAAGCCCACGGGTGCACTGTTCGGCGTGTCAACTCTGCCACAACACCCTTGACCTCACGTTTTCGATGGCGTGCCATGTCTTCGCGGTCAGCGCGCGACTACTCGCTGTTCTGGTCACTGTCGTTCCGCTGTGCCCACCGTCTTGGCGTGTCCGGGCGCGGCGTTCAGTCTGCTGATGGCACTGTTGCTGTTGCGAGTTCTGTCGTCCGGTGCGGAACGCGCAAGCTTTGGCGTTTTCCGGATAGTGGGCTGTAAGGCGATGTCACAATGCGTTTTCGCACGACCAACGTCTCGGGTGCCCTTGAATCAGTGCGTACCTCGGCTCGTGGATACCTTTGTCAATCATGACGAATGGCGAGGCCAACGCACGGCCTCGCCATTCGAGATGACTGGATTCGGTTGTCAGAACCAGACTTTTCGCCCGCCGACCGGACGTCCGACGGCGCCGAGAATCCAGAGGATGACACCAACGACGACCAGGATGCCACCGATAGTGGTCAGGATCGGAATGCCGACGAAGTAACCGATCAGCAAGAGGATGATGCCGAGAATAATCATTGTTGGTCTTTCCAATCCATTGGATAAGGGGACGGCGGTCACGAGGGTATTGCCCACTTCGTCAAATCCAAACACAGCTTCTTCGCCTTCCCCCAAAGTCACGCTCACGCGCAGCGTTGGCGTGAAGCCGCAGGTGATCGGGTACCCCGACGCGTGGTGGTATGGGGCCGCCGGACATGCGGGAGGTCACGATGGTGAAGTGGCTGGATCGCCTGCAGCAACGGAGTCGGTTCGCGGGATTCATCATCGCGGTCGTCTACAAATATCTCGACGACCAGGGCGGCTATCTGGCAGCGCTGCTGACCTACTACGCATTCGTCTCGCTTTTCCCGCTACTTCTTCTGCTGACGACCACGCTCGGTGTGCTGCTGTGGAATCGCCCGCAGTGGCGTGCCCAGATCGTCGATTCAGCGATCAGTCAGTTTCCGCTGATCGGGGACCAGTTGAGCCGGCCCGAGTCGCTCAGCGGTGGTACGACGGCGGTCGTCGTCGGAATCCTCGGAGCGCTCTACGGTGGTCTCGGCGTCGGTCAGGCATTGCAGAACGCCATGAACACCCTGTGGTCCGTCCCCAGGTTCGACCGTCGCGACCCGATCAGATCGCGCGTGCACAGCTTGTTGCTGTTGGTGATCCTGGGATCGGCGCTCGTGGCGACGACGTTGCTCACGGGATTGGGCAGGAACTGGGCGAGTCTGGGCGTCGTCGGTACGGCCGGCGTTGTGATGGCTTCTGTGCTACTGAACACCGCGGTGTGTGCTGTCGCCTTCCGCGTGACCACGGTGCGGCCGCTGACCTGGGCGCAAGTGATGCCGGGAGCGGTGCTCGCGGCGGTGGTCTGGCAAGGGCTGCAATGGTTCGGCGCCTCCTACGTGTCGCATGTTGTCGCGTCGGCCAGCGTCACCAACAGTGTGTTCGCCATCGTTTTGGGCCTGCTGGCCTTCCTGTATCTGGTGTCCGTCGCGTTGATGTTGTGCGCCGAGATCAACGTTGTGCGGGTGGATCGCCTACATCCGAGGGCGTTGCTGACCCCGTTCACCGATAACGTCGATCTCACCGTCGCCGACCGCAAGGCTTATGCGGGGCAGGCAGAAGCGCAGCGGGCCAAAAGCTTTCAACAGGTCGATGTGTCCTTCGGCGCTGCGCAGCCCGAAGGCGAAGTCCAAATGGACAATGGCGAAGCCGCGCTGAAGCCCGTCCAATCCCTCGACAACACATGAGGCATCAGGCGGCTCCCGCAGCGACAGCTGCTGCAATGCGTTCCTGAGTCGCCAGAAACAGGACTCACCAGTGTCGGCGTGCGCGCACTCGGTGTCCGTTGTCGGGGAAAAATATTAACTCTGTGCGCATCCGGCAACGAAGACCACCAAACCAATGATCCGGCACTGGCCAGTATCTGCGGTCGACCCCGTGCCGCGGGGGGAATCGAGACAACCACCGATCTGTTTGCCGGCTTTGCGTTTATGAGAATTAGAAGTTTTGTCGATTTTTCTGTCGCCCATTCTGGATTTACGCCCTGTGTGGGTAGAAACCGATTGATAGATACCTTTTTGGGGGAGATTCCGATGCGAATCACTAGACAGAAAATGCGTACCACGGGTATTGCCTGCGGCGCGGCGGCCGCCTCCGCGCTTCTCGGCATGGCAGGAGCCACCCAGAGCGGGGCGATCAGCACGGCGATTGTCATCGGCGGAATCGGCACACCGACCCTGCACGACGTCGTGATGTCTCAGCTGCTCGGCGGGGCACTGCAGGATTACGATCAGCGAGTCTCGGTCAACTGGCCCGCCGAGGCGAGGCCGTATACCGGCGCCGACGACATGACACTCGGGCAGTCCATCGAAATCGGCCGCGCCAACCTCGATGCGCAGATCGACGACGCGCTCGCACAACTCGAGCGTGACGCAGACGGCAACCCGCTCGACGGTGAAGTGGTCACCGTGGTCGGGCTGTCCGCCGGATCTCTGGTGGTCACCGAAACACTTCGCGCATGGCAGACCGACGGCGAAGAAGATCCCGCAGCCAAGGACATCAACTTCGTGGTGGTGGCGGACTCGAGCCGACAGGAAATCATCGACGACACCGAGGAATACAACGAAGAGTACGACTACACCTACCGGCAACCGCCGGAGACCGTCTACGACACTGTCGAGATCACCGGCGAGTACGACGGGATGGCTGACTTCCCCGACCGGTTCAGTTTCACGGCAATTCAGAACGCGCTGCTGGGGTCCACACTTGTGCACGTCCCGATGATGTTCTCCGACATCTCGGAGGTGCCGAAGGAGAACACCACGGTGACGGAGAATTCGTTGGGCGGCACCACCGTCCGTTACCTGGTGCCTACCGAACCGCTGCCGCTCGTGCAGGCGAACCCGAGTCTGGCCCCGCGCGAAGCCGAGCTGAGAGCCACCATTGACAGGGCCTACAGCCGTAACGACCCGGCGAACGTCGCTGCGCGTCTCGCCGGACCCGATGTGCCCGAGAGTATTCGGGAAATCGTGACACCGGAAGTCGACGAGGTCGAGGACGTAGACCTTGCGAATGCGGCGGCGCTGCAGGAAGAAGCCGAAGCCGACGCGACCACGAAGGCCGACCAGCAGGCTCCCTCCAGCCTCAGTGAGCAACTCAGCGACGCCGCGAGCGTCGAGGAGGGCGATGAGGCCGATTCGCAACCGACGACGAGCACGATCACCTCGGCTCTCGAGTCGGTGTCCCAGCAACTCGCGGGTGCTGCCGATGAGGACGGCACCGCTGCGCTGACACCAGAGAGCGGCGCCGCTGCGGAGGAGTCCACCGATTCGTCGGAGTCGACAGAGTCGGATGCCGCTGAGACGAAGGCAAGCACTGATAGGGAGTCTGCGGACTCCTCCTCCTAGACCTCGGAGACTCCGCATCCTCCGAAGGCCCGGAGCCCCGGCACACCTGCCGGGGCTTCGTGGTGTCCGGCTCCGTCCAGCGCAGGTTAGCTGGTAGGCCTCAAAGAACTCGTCGGAGCCCGTGCGAAGGTTCGCGATCTCAATTCCGGCGGACCCGTGGAAGGTGTCCGACCTGCCGAGATCCACGGTCATCGCACCGCAGTGCAATTACATTGAATCCGTCCCGACCACCCGTCGGAACGGTTCAGCCGTGAAGGAGACGCCCGTATGGACCCGTCCATCTCTGCCGCATCGGAGCCACCGGTGCTGTGGCGCCCCGATCCTGCGCTCGTCCGTGACAGCGCGATCGTCGGCTTCGCACGGTACGTCGCAGAGGCGGGCCTGGCCCAGATCGACGACGAGCTCGACTACGATGCGCTGCACGCCTGGTCGGTCCGTGATCTTGCAGGATTCTGGTCGGCGGCCGCGCGATTCCTGGGGGTGCTGTTCCGGGACCCGCCGCAGACTGTGCTCGGCAACGTGCAAATGCCTGGAGCGCAATGGTTTCCGGGATCGACACTGAACTACGCGGAGCACGCCCTGGGATCCGGGCCCGGAAAGGACAACCACGACACCGCGATCGAATTCGCGCGTGAGGACGGCCTCGAACGCACGGTGACCTACGGCGACCTGCGCGAGATGGTGGGGAGGGCCCGCGTCGGGTTGACCTCTGTGGGGGTCGGACGCGGCGACCGTGTTGTCGCGCTGGCGCCGAACTGTGTCGAGACCCTGGCGCTGTTCCTTGCTGCCGCATCTCTGGGCGCAATCTGGTCCTCCTGCTCGCCCGACTTCGGCTCCCGCGCGGTGCTCGACCGCTTCGCGCAGATCGAGCCGACCATTCTGCTGGCTGTCGACGGATATCGCTACGGGGGTAGAGGATTCGACATCCGCGACCGCGTCGACGCGCTGCGGGATCAGTTGCCGACGGTGCGGACCACCGTGCTGGTGCCCTACCTGGATCCCGAGTCGCGTTTGACCGGAACTATCCCCTGGGAAGAATTCATAGCCGCGCCGGGCTCGTTGGAGTTCGACGCAGTGCCGTTCGATCATCCGCTGTGGGTGCTCTACTCGTCGGGAACCACCGGTCTGCCCAAAGGCATCGTGCAGGGCCACGGCGGAATCGTCCTCGAGCACCTGAAAGCGTTGCGCCTTCACAGCGATCTCGGCCCCGGTGACCGCTTCTTCTGGTTCACCACCACCGGCTGGATGATGTGGAACTACCTGATCGGCGGGCTCCTGGTCGGCGCGACCATCGTGTTGTTCGACGGGAATCCGAGCCACCCGGACATGAGCACGCTGTGGGCCCTCGCCGAGAAGCACCGCGTACGGCTGTTCGGCGTCTCGGCGCCGTATGTCCACGCTTGCATGGACGCGGGCCTGCGCCCGCAAGCGCGGTACGACCTCTCGACGCTGCGCGTGGTGGGTTCGACCGGATCTCCGTTGTCGGTCAAGGGTTTCCGTTGGATCAGCGAGCATGTCGGGGCGCATGTGCAGATCGCGTCGGTTTCCGGAGGGACCGACGTCTGCACCGCGTTCCTTGGGGCGGCGCCGACGGTCCCGGTGTGGTTGGGAGAGCTGTCCTGTGCGGCGCTCGGTGCCGACGTCCACTCGTTCGACGAACACGGCGCGGATCTGCACGGTGAGGTGGGGGAGCTGGTGCTGACCCAGCCGATGCCCTCCATGCCCGTGAAGTTCTGGAACGATCCCGACGGATCTCGGCTGCGTGCAGCCTATTTCGAGGAGTATCCGGGTGTATGGCGACACGGCGACTGGGTGATCGCCACCGAGCGCGGATCGTTCGTCATCCAGGGGCGGTCCGATTCGACACTCAACCGCGGTGGCGTCCGGATGGGGACCGCGGATTTCTATGCTGTGGTCGAAAGTTTCCCCGAGGTTGCCGACTCGTTGGTGATCGACACGACCGAGCTCAGCGACGACTCGGAGGGCGAGCTGCTGTGCTTCGTCGTCCTGGCACCCGGGGCCACCCTCGATGCGGTCGAAGCTGCGCTGCGCTCGGAGCTTCGTCGCGAACTGTCGCCGCGCCATGTGCCGGACAAGTTCATCGTAATCGACTCGGTGCCCAAGACGCTCAGTGGCAAGAAATGCGAAGTGCCGGTGAAGAAGATCCTTGCGGGGGTAGACCCCGGCAAAGCCATCAGCCGCGAGGCGCTGCAGAACCCGGATGCGATAGAGCCCTTTCTGGCGCTCGCGTCGAGGACGTGAGCCGGATCGAGGCCGTCCTTTTCGACCTGGACGACACGCTGCTCGACCATCGAGGCGTGATTGCTACCGTCCCAATGACTTCGGCAGGGCAGCATGGAGTCCCACCTCCTGCGCCTTGACCACGAAATAGACCGAACGGCCCGGCGCGAGATCGAGGTCGGTCACCGCGGCAGCCGTCACGTCGGCTGCGAGCCCGGCTCCGCCGTCCGGTTGATCGGCACCACGGACACGGACCACCGTGCCGTTGACGTCGAGTTCACCGATGGTCACGGCGATGACATTGCGCGGACTGCCGTGCGGCACATCCACATGCACGGCGACGGCGCTCGGCTGGAACAACGCGATCGCAGGCGTCCCGGGTGGGACGTCGCCGGCGCCGAAGATGTCGGTGCCCCACGCCGTGCGGATGACGCCGCGTGCCGTCGCCACGCCGGGGATCAGGTTGACGCCTGCGATACGGGCAGCGAAGGTGCTGCGCGGCGTCGTCAGCACGGAACGCGACGGGCCGCTCTCGACCACCCGGCCATCGTCGATGACGACGACCCTGTCGGCGATGGCCAGCGCGTCCAGAAGATCGTGCGTGACGATGATCGCCGTCCTGCCCTGGCCGCGCAGGATATCGCGCAGGAGACGCCGCAGGGCGGGAGCGGCGGTGACGTCGAGCGCGGCCATGGGCTCGTCGAGCAGAAGTACCCGCGGGTCGGCGGCGAGTGCGCGAGCGACAGCGACGCGCTGGGCCTGTCCGCCAGACAGTTCCGCGGGTTTGCGATCGGCGAGGTGGCCTGCGTCGACGGCATCCAGCCAACGCCGGGCGGTCTCGCGGGACGCGCTGCGCGACTGACCCTTACAGCGGGGTGCATAGGCAACATTGGCGGTGACCGTCATGTGCGGGAACAGCATCGCTTCCTGACTCAGCATCGCCACACCCCGTGCGTATGCGGGCACGAACGTCCCCGAGTCGGTATCGGTGACGACTGTCCCACCCAGCTCGACACGTCCGACATCGGGGCGCAGCAGGCCGGCGATGAGCGACAGCAAGGTCGACTTTCCGGCCCCGTTGGGCCCCAGCACGGCCAGCACGTCACCGTCGCCGACGGTGACGTCGAGGTCGACGTCGCGCGCCGCGAGCTTGGCCCGGACGTGAAGGCCGGTCATCACGTTCCCGTCAGCCGTCTGCTCGCTGTCGCGATGACAATCAGTGCAGCGACCACGATGAGCAACAGCGACAAGGCGACCGCTGCGTCCGCATCGGTCTCCCGCTGCAGATAGATCTCCAACGGCAAGGTCCGGGTGACGCCCTGAAGCGATCCTGCGAATGTCAGAGTCGCGCCGAACTCGCCGAGCGACCGCGCGAACGCGAGCACCGTGCCGGAGATGAGTCCCGGCAGCACCAGCGGCAGCGTGACGGTCCGCATCACGGTGGTCGGTCTGGCGCCCAGTGTCGCGGCGATGTGCTCGTAGCCTGCACCCGCGGAGCGCAACGCACCTTCCAGGCTGACCACCAGGAAGGGCAGTGACACAAAGGATTGCGCCAGCACCACCGCGGTCGTGGAGAAGGCGATCCGGATACCGAGAGCTTCGAGGTGATGTCCGAGAAGTCCCTGCCTGCCGAATGTGTACAGAAGCGCAATCCCGCCGACCACGGGCGGCAGCACCAGCGGAAGAAGCACGAGAGCACGCAGCACCGATCGGCCGGGAAAGTCCCCGCGGGCTAGCGCCAGAGCCATCGGTACGCCGAGTAGCACGCACAATGCCGTGCTGGCCGCGGCCGTCTGCAGACTCAAAACCAGCGCAGCACGCGAAGATTCTGACGTGACGAGCGGGATGAAATGGGGCCAGTCGATCCTGAGGAGGATCGCCAGTAGGGGAGTGATGACGAACAGTGCACCCACCGCGGCGGGCAGGTAGATCCATCTCGGCAAGCCGACCTGGATGCGTCCGCCGGCACGACGCGCGGTCACGGTGCGGCGAAGCCCGCCGCCGACAACACTTCACGTCCTCGTGAACCGGTAACCAGTCCGACGAACTTCGCCGCCGCGGTGGAATCGGCCGCCCCGCGCAGCACGGCGATGGGGTAGGTGTTGATCGCAGAGGAGGATTCGGGGAAGGGGACCACGGTGACCTTGTCACCGGCGCCCGATGCGTCGGTCACGTACACGAGGCCGGCATCGGCTTGGCCCGAGGTGATTTTGCCGAGCACGTCGGTGACGGCGGATTCCTCACTCACCGGCGTCAGCGTCACACCGGTGGCTCTCTCAACCTTCTCGGTTGCCGAGCCGCACGGGACCTGCGGCGCACAGACGACTACCTGGCTGTCAGACCTGGCCAGGTCGGCGAAAGACGCGATGCCCCTAGGATTTCCAGGTGGCGTCACGATCACCAGCGTGTTGGCGGCGAAATCGACAGGTTCGCCGGACACGAGGCCGGCCTCGACGGCTTTCGCCATGTTCGCGGTGTCGGCAGAGGCGAAGACGTCAGCCGGCGCGCCCTGCGAGAGTTGAGAGACGAGATCGGAGGACCCCGCGAAGTTGAAACTCACCTTCGTGCCGGGGTTGTCCTCTTCGAATTGTGCGCCGAGTTCGGTGAAAGTGGACTTGAGCGACGCCGCGGCGAACACCGTCACCCCGCTGTCACCGGTGTTCGAATCGGACTCCGACAGTGAACATCCCGTTGTCATGGCGGCCACAGTGAGGACCGCGATGAAGCCGGGTAGGGGGTTCACGAAACTCCCTCCGGTGTCTCGATGATGACGGTCGTCGCCTTGACCACCGCGACGGCGATGACACCGGGCTCCAGGCCGAGCTGACGCGATGACTCCGTGCTCATCAGTGAAACCACGGTGAACGGGCCGCACTGCATCTGCACTTCGCTCATGACCTTGTCGGCGGTGACCTTCGTGACCAGACCGACCAGCCGATTGCGGGCCGAGCTGCCCCCGCCCAGCGGATCGGGCGGGGGCGCCGCGTGGTCACGGGCGAACTCGGCGAGGGCCTTGCCGTCGATCACTTTCCTCCCGGAGTCGTCCTTGGCGGCGGGCAAGCTGCCACTGTCGACCCAGCGCCGCACGGTGTCATCGCTGACGCCGAGCAGCATGGCAGCGTCCCTGACCCGAATGGCGGGCATCCGACTCCCTTCGGTTTTCCGTATACACGGAACAATGACACCAATACAACCACGTCTGCGGGTCTGAGAACCAGCTGGATCCGAATTCGCGGACTCAACGACGGAGGAGACCAGGAGGCGGCGGGGGAGCGTCAAGTGTGCTGAGATGGTTCCACGGGTGGGTTCACGACCGGTAGTGAGGAACGACAATGGCTGACGAGATCGGCACCTCGGCGTTCCCACCCGCGCGCAGCGAGGTCACGGTCTGTACGGACGTCGTGGACGGGACAGTTGTGCTCTCGATAATCGGCGTGATCGATGCCGCCACGGCGACCGAGGTGAGTACTGCGGTCGACGAAGCAGTGGCCGAGGCCCCGCCGGCGCTCGTCATCGATCTCACCGGAGTGACCTTCCTTGCCTCGGTCGGCATGACCATCCTGATCAAAGCGAAAGCAGACGTCGGCGCCGGCACTGGCTTCGCGGTGGTCGCTGAAGGGAACGCCACCCGCAGGCCATTGACACTCGTGGGTCTGGATTCGGAACTGACGCTGTGCCTGACCCGTGACGAGGCGCTCAGGGCCGTGCAGGCCTAGTCATCGTTGACGTCGTCGAGCACCGAGAACGGCTCGGTCGGATCCTCGACGACCATCAGCTGAGCGGCCGACTCCGACGGGACGACGTTGCGCGCCAACGCCTGTAGCGCGCGCTCGGTTCCGACGTCGTGCCCGGCGCGCTCGGACAGCAGCCACCGTACTTCGAGGAGATCGCAATACGCCTGGATCGGTGTCCCCGTCGCGCCGACCGCGGCGTGTGCTCGGTGCATCGTTGGGGTGGCGACCTCCATCACCCAGAGCGCAGCGGCGGTCTTGTCGTCGACATCGTGACCGGCTTCGCGGCACAGCTGGGCCTGATAGGCGTGCAGGTCGCCGAGCAGGATGCGCGCCTGCCCCTCGCCGACGTCGAGACCGGCCAGCCGACGCAACTGCGTTGCGTGATAACGCCGGTCGCCGACCGCGACGTGGAGGCGCAGCTCGTCAGCGCCGGCGCGGACCGGCTGCAAAGACACCTCGTCCACCGCGAAACCCAGCTCGTTGAGCTTGCGAATGGTTCCCTCGACGCGGTAGCGGTCGGCGAAGCCGAACGTCGGCTTCGAGTGCAGCAGATCCCACAGTCCTTCGTACCGTTGGCGGATGCCGAGAGCTTCGGTGATGAAACCCGGCTCCAGATCTGGTCTTTCGAGCTTGGCCGCGAGGTCAAGCAGCCCCGCGGCGACATTCTCCACTGTGATGTCGATGTCGTGGGTGCGCTGTCCGTCGGACAACCTGGGATGGATCTCACTGGTCTCGGCGTCGACGAGGAACGCCTGGAGCACCTGGCCGTCCCGGGAGAACAAGGTGTTGGCCAGCGAGCAATCGCCCCAGAACAGTCCGTAGCGGTGGAGTTCCACGAGCAGCGTGGCCATCGCGTCGAACAACCGTGCGCGGTGTTTGGGGGCATCGGGCGGCAGTCGCATGAACAGACGCCGGTACTGCCACGAGCCGACCAGATAGCGGGTCAGCAGAATCGAGGTGTCGAAGTCGGGCTGGTACACCAGGCCCGCGGGGCGGACCGCGTTGAGGCCCATCTCTTCCAGTCGACTCAACACGTCGTATTCGCGCGCGGCGATACGCGGAGGCAGCTCTTTGAGCGCCCACAGCTCGCCATCGGATTCGACGAACTTCACCAGGTGTCGGCTCGGGCCCACTGGGAGATCCCGCAGTCCGATCTCGGGGGCCGCCCATTCGGCAAGCGGCCGATCCCACGGCAACGCAAGGAGTCCCGGGCGCGGGGCCCGCAGCCGCAGTTCGGGAGCGGCCATGCTCGTGGTGGCGTCGCCGGCCGTGACTGCCGGCTAGCCGGCGGCCGCAGCGTGCCGCCCGTGTGACTCCACGGTGCGGGTGAGATTGTCACCCGATTGCGGGTCGAACAGGTGCAGTCGCTCGGCATCGAGCCACAGCTTGGCCGTGTCTCCGGACCGCACGCGGCTGAGCGGGTCGAGTTCGACGCAGATCTGCGTGCGCAACTGCTCGCTGTCGAGGTCGTTGGCCAGCTCGGCGAGCTGTCCGGCGATCTCAGTGGAAGCCTCGAACGGCACGAACGCGTACTGCTCGTTGCCCAGCCACTCCGTCACATCGATGGTGACGTCGAATGTCACTCCGCGCGAACGCTTCTCCTGATCGACAAACTCGGCGTCCTCGAATGCGCCGGGCCGGATACCGGCGATGTAGATCTTGCCGTCCTGCACGGCGCCGCGCCACTCGTCCCGCAAGGGGACCTTCGCGAACGGCAGCTCGATCTCGTCGCCCCGCACCTGGGCGGGTACGAAGTTCATCGGAGGGGAGCCGATGAAGCCGGCGACGAACAGGTTCACCGGCTGGTCGTAGAGCTCGCGCGGACTAGCGACTTGTTGCAGCACACCCTTTTTCAGCACCGCAACTCGGTCCCCCAGCGTCATTGCCTCGGTCTGGTCATGGGTGACGTACACCGTGGTGACCCCGAGCTTGCGCTGCAGCCGCAGAATTTCGGTGCGCATCTGGCCGCGCAGTTTGGCGTCCAGATTGGACAGCGGCTCGTCGAACAGGAACGCGTCGGCTTCGCGCACGATCGCGCGGCCCATCGCCACCCGCTGACGCTGACCGCCCGACAGGTTGGCCGGCTTGCGGTCCAGGTGCTCGCCGAGCTCCAGCGTCTTGGCGGCATCGTTGACTCGCTGGCGGATCTCCTCGTCGGAGAGCTTGCCGGACAGGCGCAGCGGAAAGGCGATGTTCTCGAACACCGTCAGATGTGGGTACAGGGCGTAGTTCTGGAACACCATCGCGAGGTTGCGGTCGCGCGGCGCCTTGTCGTTGACCCGCTGGTCGCCGATGAGCATGTCGCCGGAGGTGATGTCCTCGAGGCCGACGATCATCCGCAGCAGCGTCGACTTCCCACATCCGGACGGACCGACCAGGATCATGAACTCGCCGTCGGCGATGTCCAGGCTTACGTCGTTGACGGCCGGATAACCGTCGCCGTACTTCTTGACGATGTTGCGCATGGTGATTGCTGCCATGGGGTTATCCCTTCACTGCTCCGGAGGTCAGACCGGCGACGATGCGCCGCTGAAAGATGAGAACCAAGATGACGACGGGGATCGTCACGATCACCGACGCGGCCATGATGTAGGGGACGGGCGACTCGAAGTAGGACGCGCCCTGAAAGAACGCCAACGCTGCGGGCACCGTGCGTGCGCTGTCGGTCGAGGTCAGCGAGATCGCGAAGAGAAAGTCGTTCCAGCAGAAGAAGAACGTCAGGATGGCGGTGGTGAACACCCCGGGTGCGGCCAGCGGGACGATCACCTTGCGGAAAGCCTGCCACTGGGTGGCGCCGTCCACCTGCGCGGCGTGCTCCATTTCCCAAGGGATCTGACGGAAGAACGCCGACATCGTCCAAATCGACAGGGGCAGAGCAAAGGTCAGGTACGGGATGATCAGGCCGAGCCACGTGTCGTAGATGCCGAGCCCACGCCACATGTCGAACAGCGGGCCGACCAGCGCGGCCTGCGGAAACATCGCGATGCCCAGTGCCAGCGATAGCAGCAGCTTCTTGCCCGGAAACTCCAGGCGCGCAATGGCATACGCGGCGAACATTGCGATGATCACCGAGATGATGGTGGCGATGATCGCGATGCCGATCGAGTTGATCAGCGCCCGGGTGAACAACGGCTGGCTGAAGATCTGCGCGAAATTGTCGAGCGTGAACGTGCTCGGCAGGAATGACGGCTTGCCCGAGACGATGTCGGACGGCGGTTTGAAGGCCAGGCTGATCATCCACAGCATCGGCACGAAGCTGTAGATGACGATCACGATTCCGGCGATCGTCCACCATTTGGTGCTCTTGGTCACTGGTCACCCCTGACTTGCGAGAGGTCGGTCTTGAATACCTTGATGAATATCCAGGCGATGGCAACGACGGAGAGGAACAACAGCACCGAGACCGCCGATCCCATACCCAAATTCACCAGGGTCACGTTCTGCCGGTAGGCCAGGAACGAGATCGTCTCGGTGTTGTTCGCACCCGCCGTCATCACGTACGGGTTGTCGAAGATCCGCCACGCGTCGAGAGTGCGGAAAAGCAGGGCGACCATGATCGCGGCCTTCATATTCGGCAGCGTGACCTTCCACAGCCGCTGCCAGGCCGTCGCGCCGTCCACCTTCGCCGCCTCCTGCATGTCCTCGGGGACCTGAACAAGCCCGGCGAGTAGCAGCAGCGAGATGAACGGTGTCGTCTTCCAAATCTCGGAGAGGCAGATGACGAAGATCGCCGACCACCGGTCGCCGAACCAGTCGAACTCGCTGAGGTTGAGCCACTGGTTCACGAAGCCCGAATCGATCGCGAACGCGTAGCGCCAGATGAACGCCGACACGACGGTGACGATGCCGTACGGAATGAGGATCGCCGTGCGCAGTGGACCACGGCCTCGCACGATCCGCAGCATCACGAACGCGAACCAGAAGCCGAGCACCAACTCGATGGCCACTGTGACGACCGTGATCGCCAGCGTGGTGACGAAGTCGTTCCACCAGATCGGGTCGGTCAGGATGACGAGGTAGTTGCTCAGGCCTACGAAGCTGCGTCCCTCCGGATCGGTGAGCCGGAAGTTGTAGAGCGACAACACCAGCGCGTAGCCGAGCGGGTAGGCGGTGACGAGAAGCATCACCACATACGACGGAAGGGTCAGATAGAGGCCGAGTCGGCGTTCACCCTTGGCGCGCTCGCTGACCGACGGTTTGCCGGGATCCTGTTGAATGGGTGCGTCCTGGAGTGCGCCGCCAACGCCCGTCGCTTCGCTCGCCCGGGTCACAGCAGCCGCCTCCCTGCCAGCACGTCAGCCATGAATTCGTCTGTCCTCTCCGGTGTTTCGGCGTTCACCGAGGCGGGCGGATGCCACGTCTGCTGGATCGCACCCGAGATATCGGTGTAGAAGGGTGTGGGTGGCCGCGGTCCGCCGTCGCCGATGGATTCGCGGATCAGATCGGCATTTTCGTACGTTTCCCGGATCTTGGGGTCGTCGTACGACGCCGCGTAGGGCGAAGGTTCGCTCTCGTCGAGCATGTACTGCGTCGCCTTGGGTTCGGCGTTGATGCACTCGACGAGCGCGATCGCCTGATCCGGATACTTGGTGTAGGCGCCGATGCCGAGATTCGCGCCGCCCAGCGGCGGCGCGCTGGGGCGGTCCGAAGACACCCTGGGGTAGCGGGCCCAGCCGATGTCGTCCACCACCGCCTGCGGGAGTGTGCCCTCCTCAGCGGCGGTGCGCGCCGCGGCCAGCACGTAGGGCCAGTTGACCATGAACATGCCCTGCTCGGATTGGAAGTTGGCGCGGGCCTGCTCCTCCGACGCATTGGACATGTCGGCGGGCGCGGCAGGGGAGCGGCCGAGGTTGCCGACGATCTCGGCGGCTTTCTCCCCGGGCGGGCTCGCAAGCGAAGGTTTGGCGTTGCGTCCGGCCTCGACGTCCTCCAGCAGTGCGCCGCCCGCCGAGAGCACGAGGGCATTGATCAACACAGTGTAGCCCTCGTAGCGCTGCGCCTGGACGGCGATCTTCTTCTGTTGCCCCACAGCGGCTTTGAGCATCTCGTCCCACGTGAAGGTCGGTGACGTGGGATCCACGCCGGCCGCGGCGGCGGCCGACTTGCGGTACCAGAGCAGCTGGGCGTTGGATTTGTAGGGTGCGCCGTAGAGCGTGTCTTCCCACATACCCGTCTCGACAGGCGCCGGAAGCATCCCCGCGGTGAGACGTTGGGTCTCCTCGGCGGTGTAGGGGCGCAGGAACCCGGCGTTGGCGAACTCGGCGGTGAACACCACGTCCATGCTGACCAGATCGATCGACGAATCGCCGGCGGCGAGGCGGCGGACCATCTGCTCGCGCTGGGCGGTGGCGGTGCTCGGAAGTGATTCGATGCGCACCTGATAGGCGCCGTTGGAAGCATCTGCGCACTGTTCGGCGCGTGCCGCGGAGCCTCCGTTGTCGGGAAGGATGTACCAGGTCAGGGTTGGGGGGCCGCCCTGGCTGCCGCAACCGGACAACAGTGACGCAGCGACCAGAGGCGCACTGGCCAGCGCGATTGCGCGACGTCGTCGCCCGCGGGCGAACTGATCTCGTTTCATCACGTCCTCGTCTATGAAGTTTGTCCCCGTTCTCGGAAGTTGTGAGCTCCGATGAGGGCCACGTGCAGCACATTCGGTACGCCTGTGAGTGTGTCACACCTCACAGGTCACGTGGGGCAGCGGTGTCAGTGCGGCGAGGCGGTCGACCCGCGAATCACCAATCGCGTGGGCAGGGTCGTCATCGCCCCGTCGTTCTCCACGCCGTCGGTGGTGAGCTGACGGAGGACTTTTCGTGCGGCGATCTGACCTTGGTCGCGCACCGGCTGCGCGACGGTCGTCAGGTCGGTCAGTTCAGCAGACGGGTGGTCGTCGACGCCGATGATCGAGATTTGCTGCGGGACAGAGACTCCGGCACGCCTCAACGTACGGAGTGCGCCGAGGGCGATCTCGTCGGAGTGGCAGAAAACCGCGGTGGGCAGCCGGGAGTTGCTCAGCAGCATTTCCATTCCGCGCGATCCACCCTCGATGCTCCACTTCACCGTCACCACCGTGGGATCGTGCAGCCCCGCCTCGCGCATCTGGTGATGGAAGCCGCTGATGCGTGCCTGATCGGTGGCCCATGGGATGTCCGTGTCGTCAGCGGCCTGGATCATCGCGATGTCGCGGTGCCCGATGTGGAGCAGGTGCCCGACGGCCTGGCGGGCGGCGAGCTCGTCGTCGATACCGATCCACGACCGGTTCCCGTCGGGGTGATGACCTCCGACGAAAACGGTCGGTACGTTGAGCTGATCGATGCGAGTACGTTCGCGGGACGTCAGCGGCAGTGAAACCACCACCACAGCATCGACTTTGCGGCGCAGGGGAAGCGCTTCGAAGAAGCGGTGCCGCGCAGCCGAATCCGGCAGGGTGCAGAGCACCAGATCCACGCCGACGGTGTCGAATTCGTCTGCGATGCCGGCCAGCACCGTGGAGTAGAACCAGGCGTCGATCCGCGGAACTACGACACCGACCCTGCCCGTAGCTCCACCGGAGAGTCGGGACGCCTCCGGTGAGACGACGTAGGACAGCTCCCTCGCCGCGGACAGGATCCGGTCGCGGGTCACCAAGGACACCCCGGGTTCGCCCCGCAGGGCCCGTGACACCGAAGCGATCGAGACTCCCGAGTGTCGGGCGACGTCAGTCATGTTGACCGTCTGCTTTGGAATCATCAGATGCTGAGAATAGCGGAGCGTAATTATTTACGTTATGAGTTTCGGGATTGACATGTAGTTGGTATATCGCGAGTCTAAGTACGCAAACGTTTACTTTCCCCTTTCCGCTCTTACCGAGGAGTTTCGCCGTGGCCTCCGAACAGTCGTGGTGGCAGACCGCCGTCGTCTATCAGGTCTATATCCGCAGCTTCGCCGACGGTAACGGCGACGGCATCGGCGACATCGCGGGATTGCGTGCGAAGTTGCCGTATCTCGGCCGTCTCGGTGTCGACGCCATCTGGATCAACCCCTGGTATCCATCTCCGATGGCCGACGCCGGCTACGACGTGGCCGACTATCGCGATATCGAACCGTCCTACGGCACCCTGGATGAGGCGCAGTCACTGATTGCAGAAGCGCACGACCTCGGCATCCGGGTGATTCTCGACATCGTTCCCAACCACACGTCCGATCGGCACATGTGGTTCCAGGCCGCGCTCGCCGGCGAGAAGGGCGCCCGGGAGCGCTACCACTTCAAACCCGGGCGCGGGGAGGGCGGTGTGGAGCCGCCGAACAACTGGCGGAGCATCTTCGGCGGCCCGGCGTGGACAAGAGTCGCCGACGGGTCGTGGTACCTGCATCTGTTCGCTCCCGAACAGCCGGACCTGAATTGGGGCCACGACGAGGTGCGTGCGGAGTTCGAGGACATCCTGTCGTTCTGGTTCGACCGCGGCATTGACGGCTTCCGCATCGACGTCGCGCACGGCCTGGTCAAAGTGGATGGGCTGCCCGACGGTGTCGACCCCTCCGTCGATGCAGCACCGCACTCGATGCTCGTCTTCGGTGACCGGCACCCGGCATGGGATCAGGACGGCGTGCACGAGATCTACCGCGGTTGGCGTGCGGTGGCCGACCGCTACACCCCGGAACGAATCTTCATCGCCGAAGCGTGGGTCTCCAGCAACGAGCGTCTGGCCCGCTACCTCAGGCCCGACGAGTTGCACACGGCATTTCAATTCGACTTCCTGCGCTCGCCGTGGCGTGCGGAAAAGCTGCGAGAGGTCATCGACGACGCGATCGGCTCCGCCGCATCCGTCGGAGCGCCGCCCACCTGGGTGCTGTCCAACCACGACGTCACGCGCACCGTCACACGCTTTTCGCGCTCACAACCCGACCAGCTCATCGAAACCGACTGGGAGCGCGCCCGCTGGTCGGCCGAGGAACCCGACCATGATCTGGGGCGTAGGCGGGCGCGCGCCGCGGCACTGGTGCAGTTGGCGTTGCCGGGCACGGCGTACGTCTATCAGGGCGAGGAGTTGGCCCTCGAAGAGATCGAGGACGTGCCTGACGACCTGCGCCAGGACCCCACCTGGGTGCAATCGGGCTTCACCGACGTGGGCCGCGACGGTTGCCGAATCCCGTTGCCGTGGAAAGAGACTGACGTACCGTACGGTTTCGCAGCCGACCCCGGTGCGACCACGTGGCTGCCGCAGCCCGACCACTGGGCCGAACACAGCGTCGAGGCTCAGGAGCGCGACGCCGAGTCGACATTGAATCTCTACCGGGAGGCGCTCAAGCTGCGGCCGTCGCTGTGGCGCGATGCCGGTGACCTCAAATGGCTCACCGCTCCCGACGGAGTCATCGCGTTCGAGCGCGGCGCAGCCCAGTGTTGGGTCAACACCGGGTCCACCCAGGTCGATCTGCCGGACGGCGCGGTCGTCGTCCTGGCGTCCGCGCCGGGCGTCGAGACCGTCCTGCCTGTCGACACCGCGGCGTGGTTGAGGACCGAATGGGGTCTTTAGGCCCTCTACACGGGGGTGGCGGCGTCGCACTCTAGAGGAATGAACGGTTCCTATCCCGATTACGAGACGCTCCGTTCGGCGCTGTCCCTGGCGAATCGCGCGCCGTCGGTCCATAACTCCCAGCCGTGGCAATGGCGATTGGGTGATTCCAGTGTGCATCTGTACGCGAATCCGGATCTGCAACTGTCCCACACCGATCCGGATGCTCGCGATCTGATGCTCAGCTGCGGAGCCGTCCTCAACCATTGCGTGGTCGCATTGGCGGCGCTGGGCTGGCAATCAAAGGTCCATCGGTTCCCCAACCCTGCGGAGCCCGACCACCTTGCCGCGGTGGAGTTGTACCGCTATCCCGCTGCCGAACTCGACGTCACGCTTGCCGCTGCGATCCCGCGTCGCCGTACCGACCGCCGCCACTACAGTTCGTGGCCGGTCCCTCGCGGGGACATCGCGCTGATGGGTGCCAGAGCCGCACGTGCCGGGGTCACACTGCGGCGTGTCGACGACATCGCCGGACTCACCCGGCTTGTCAACGAGGCCGCCGCGCGGCACGGGTCGGATCAGGGCTACCTCGCCGAACTAGCCGCGTGGAGTGGCCGGTACGCATCCACCGCCGGGGTTCCGGCGAGGAGTGTGCCCGGTTCTCATTCGACGGGGCCGATTCCGTTGCGAGCGTTCGCCGGTGGCGTCCTGCCTCAGACGCCGGACACTGCGGCCGCCGAGGACAATGCAACGGTGCTGGCGCTGGGCACGATCGGGGACGACCGGCTGTCGTGGCTGCGGGCGGGGGAGGCGACGAGCATCGTTCTGCTGACCGCCACGGCGCTTGGGCTGGCGAGCTGCCCCATCACTGAGCCTCTCGAGATCGCAGAGACGCGGGAGGCCGTCCGACGCGAGGTGTTCGGAGCCGACGGGTATCCGCAGATGTTGCTGCGCATCGGCTGGGCGCCGCTCAACGCGGACCCGCTGCCTTCCACGCCGCGCCGCGATATCGCAGATGTGGTGGTCCGGCTGGATGGTTCGCCGATGAGCTAGTCGCGCCGGCGGCTTCGGTCGAGCTTCGACACGAATGCTGCCGCCTGCGTGCGACGTTCCATGCCGAGCTTTGAAAGCAGCCGCGACACATAGTTTTTGACCGTCTTCTCGGCGAGGAACATGCGGGCGGCGATCTGCTTGTTGGTCAGACCCTCGCCGACCAGATCGAGCAGCACCTTTTCTTGATCGGTCAGACCGGACAGCGGATCAGAGGGTTGGCCTTCCCCGCGCAGCTTGGACATCAGGGCCGCGGCGGCGCGATTGTCCAGCAGCGATCGTCCCGCCCCGACCTCTTTGATGGCGCTTGCCAGCTCCATGCCTTTGATGTCCTTGACCACGTACCCGCTGGCGCCGGCAAGGATCGCGTCGAGCATCGCTTCATCCGACGTGAACGACGTCAGCATCAGACACCTCAGGTCGGGCAGCCGGGACAGCAGGTCGCGGCACAGTTCGATGCCGTTGCCGTCCGGCAGCCGGACGTCGAGTACCGCGACATCAGGCGCAAGCGCCGGGATTCGCGCCATAGCCTCGGCAACGGACCCCGCCTCACCCACGACGTCGAGGTCGGGATCGGTGCCCAGGAGGTCGATCAGGCCTCGCCGGACCACTTCGTGGTCGTCTACCAGGAAAACCTTCACCATGTTGGAACGTCCTACCTATACGGATGTGCACCGTCACAGTGCGTTGGGCGGTTCACACACCAGTATCGAACAATCCGTGTCGCGCAGTGCGGCATTGCCCGGCGCCCCGATGAGCGCCGCCACACCGCCTGGCCGGTCGCGTCCGATGACGACGAGCTGAACCGACTCGCCGTGGACGGTGAGATAGTTCAGCGTGTCGCCGTTGCCCACGGTGGTGATCTCCAGATTCGGGTAGCGGCGCCGCCATTCGGCCAGCCGGCGTTCCCACTGTGCCTCGAAATCGGGATAGGAGCGCGCGGGCGTCAGCACACGCACCGGGGCGTGTCGGCGGCGGGCTTCCTCGAGGCCGTGGTGGAGTACGGGGCTGTTCGCCGCACTTCCGGTGACCTCGATGACGACGGCACGGTCGTTACAGCGCTGCGGCCGGTGCGTCCTGACGATCGCGACCGGGCAGAGCGCGGACGCCGACAGGGCGGCCGCCGTCGAGCCCATCGCGCCCCGGGTGGAATGCCGAAGGCCCCGCGCACCGATGCACAGCATCGCGGCCGATCGTGCCGCTTCGCGAAGAGTCTGGACAGGTCTGCCCTGCAGAATCTCCACTTCGATCTTGACCGAACGTCCGGTGGACTCAACCTCGGTCACTGCGTAGCGAATCGCCCTGTCTGCCGTGGACAGACGGCGCGCCTGTTCTTGCGGATCGAGGGTGACCCCGGCCTGATCGTCTACCACATACACCAGCCGCAGCGGGATATCGCGGTCCGCCGCCTGATCAATCGCCCACAGTGTCGCATCGATGGCAGCCGGGGAGCCGTCGATTCCGACGACGACATACGACCCCGACTGGCCTTCTAACATGCTGTGCCCCTGTTTAGTTCAAAGACTTCACGAATCGGCCGACGCGGCGTGGGCGGCGGCGGGGCGGCCAGGGCAGGAGCGACGCCGACCCGCACGATCGCCTGCGGAATCGCGGTGATGCCGACAAGCGACGCGACGATGTCGCGCCCGTGGGGGACTTCGGTGACGTGGGTGACCGTGCAGGTCGCCATTCCCGCCATCGTCGCGTCCAGCAGCACCGCCGACAGCGCCTCGCCGCAACGCAATACGCTTTCTCTGGAATCATCCTCGGTGGACAGCACCAGGATGCCCGCGCGATCGTCATCGATGTCGCCACGCCGTTCCGGGTGGGCCTCGACGGGGAAGGTGCGCCCGACGTCCACTCGGTCGCTCTCGGCCGCCGAGATCAGCGCACTCCTGGGTATTCCGTCGTCGGCGACGAAATCAGCTGTCCACCAGAACAGTTCGGAGTGGTAGCGGGAGTCGTACATTCGAACCGCGTCTGCCAGATGGCACGCCTCGGCCAACGATTCACGTGCATCGTCTGCAAGTGCGTCGGCTCGTACCGTGCCGCGCTGCGCGGTGTCGCCGAGTGCGGCGGCAAGTCCTTCCCAGTCTTGGGGAGCCGACATCGGCATTCGATCGGTGCGACGCAACAGGATCGCGTCGGCACGTGTCTTCTGCTGCGTGGTCACCCGCGGCGCGGCGGTGATGTCGACACCGGCAACGTGTAGTGGGTTGTCCGGGTCAGGGAGGCGCCGAACGGAGGTGTCCCATCCGGCCGCGGCCATCGCCACCCGGAAGTGGTCCAGTACGGCCCCGCAGCTGATCAAGGCTTCCCGACCGCTGCTGTCTGCCGCACGAACCATCCGTCTGGGGTCGGCGTACAGGTCGACGCCGTTGTCGTTGGCGACCCAACGCCACGGCTGGCTGTTGTGCAGGGACGGTGCCCTGCAGGCCACCTCAAGCGCATCCATGATCGTCTCGGCGGGCACACACGTGGCCGGCATGCTGACCTCCGTTCGGTTCACCAACGACACTGCTCGCCGCGGGCCATCGCCGACAGGGCCAATGGTCCTCAACCACTGCGGCTGTCGTGGGGCACCATGGTGTCGTGGCGCAGGACGGGGAACCCGGTGACGGAGAGCGTCCGCTGCGCGTCACGCTGTCGCAGCTGCGGTTGCGCGAACTGCTCGTCGAGGTGCAGGACCGGGTCGCGCAGATCATCAAGGGCAGAGATCGGTTCGATGGCCTGGTCGAGGCCATGCTGGTGGTCACCTCGGGTCTGGAGCTCGACGACACCCTTCGCTCGATCGTGCACAGCGCGATTGACCTCGTTGACGCGCGATACGGTGCGCTCGGCGTGCGGGGCGCGGGCCATGAACTCGTCGAGTTCGTCCACGAGGGCATCGACGGGCCCACCGGGGAACGCATCGGTCACCTGCCAGAGGGGCGCGGGGTGCTGGGAGTTTTGCTCGACGATCCCAAACCGATTCGGCTCGAAGACATCTCGACACACTCGCACTCGGTCGGTTTCCCGCCGAATCATCCGCCGATGCGGACGTTCCTCGGAGTGCCGGTACGCATCCGCGACGAGGTGTACGGGAACCTGTATCTCACCGACAAAGTCGGCGGAGTCCCGTTCAGCGACGACGACGAGGTCCTGGCCCAGGCGCTGGCCGCCGCCGCCGGAATCGCCATCGAGAACGCCCGACTCTATGAGCAGTCGCGCGCCCGTCAGTCCTGGATCGCCGCGACCCGCGACATCGGCACCGAGCTGTTGTCGGGGACCGATCCGGCTGGAGTCTTCCGGCTGGTCGCAGACAAGGCGCAGGAGCTCAGCGGGGCGGTGACCACGATCGTTGCGATCGCCGAGGATCCGAATCAAGTCCGCGCCGAGGTCGACAACCTCACGGTCATCGCCGCGGCGGGGGAGCCGATCGCCCCTGCGCCCTTGCTGATCCCTGTTGCCGGCACAGCGATCGGCGAGGCGTTCCTCGGACGAACTCCCGACAAGTTCGTGGGTTCCGACGTCGGCACCGGAACCGCGGCCCGCCCGGCGATGGTGCTTCCGCTGCGAGCGACCGACGTGGTGCCGGGGGTGCTGATTGTGCTGAGAAGCCCTGGCGGACAACCTTTTCGGGACGATGAGCTCGATATGATGGCGGCCTTCGCCGATCAGGCCGCACTGGCGTGGCAGCTGGCATGCGCTCAGTACCGAGTGCAGGAGCTGAGTCTGCTGGCCGACAGGGACCGCATCGCGCGCGACCTGCACGACCACGTAATCCAGCGGCTCTTCGCAGTGGGGCTATCGCTGCAGCGGGCCGTTGACGGTGCCAGATCCGACGAAGTGCAGCAACGACTCTCGGAGTACGTCGACGATCTTCAGGACGTCATCCAGGAAATTCGGACCGTGATCTTGAACCTGCACGGCGGGTCATCGGGGATCACCAGGTTGCGGCAGCGCATCGATGAGGCCGTCGCGGCGTTTCAAGCGGCGGATGTGCGCACGTCGGTGCAGTACGTCGGTCCACTGTCGGTCGTGAACGCCCAGTTGGCAGACCACGCCGAGGCCGTCGTACGCGAAGCCGTCAGCAACGCCGTTCGCCATTGGGGTGCCACCGTAGTGACGGTGACGGTGACCGTCGACGAAGACCTGTCGATCGACGTGACCGACAACGGCCGGGAAATCGAGACAGGTGTCACGGAAGGCGCCCTGGCCAACCTCGCCGGCCGAGCCGACAACGTGGGCGGCTCGTTTGCCGTCCACAGAGCGGCCGACGGAGGGACCAGGCTTCAGTGGCGTGTTTCGCTTCCGTCGAAAGAGGGGCTCTAGCTTTCGCTCTGCGGATATCTCGTTGCGTTGAACCAGCGTCAAGCAGTGATGTCCGCGCTGGTATCTGCGCATGACTGGTGACGGGAGCGCTTCGCCTTCGCAACGGTTGGATAACGCCGCTGCTGTCGCGAGGGAAAATTTCGAAGTTTTCGGTTCAGTAAGCGGAGTAACTACACCGATGTAATTCGCTTGGCGCGGACGTAGAAAGACTGGGAGCACATGTCTCGGACGAAAAAGGGCATCGTCGTTGTCATGATGGGCAGCGCAGGATTGTTCTTGAGCGCCCCGCTGCTGGGCTCCGCGGCGAATGCGACACCCACCCGCGGTGGCGTACCGTGCGTCGGCATCCTCCAGCAAATCGTTTCCCGTCCCGGTGACATCCCGCAGGCGCTCAACGACACCGCGCGATCCTTCACCACGCCGGGTCAGCCGCGGCCGCCGGTCGTGGTTCCGCCCGCCAGCACCTCGATTCCCGCCGCGACCCCGCCAGTGCCCGGAACCCCGCCGGCGTCGATCGTCACGCCGTCGTCGGGTTCGACCCCGCCTGTGCCGCCCCGTCCCGGGACTCCGTTGACGTCATCTACCGGCGGCGGCACTCCGCCTGTTACTCCGGTGCCGGGGACCTCCGCCGGCGCACCAGTAGGTAGTCCCGGCGTTCCGACCCCACCGGTTCCGGGTGCGCCGGCGGGTGCTGCGGTGGGCGGTCCTGGAATTCCGACGCCACCCGCCCCGGGTGCGCCCGTGGTTACGCCGGTCGGCAATCCGGCAGTGCCGACGCCTCCCACTCCTGGTGTGCCCATCGTCGGCGACGGTGGCGCCGCGCTGCCGCCGCTTCCGCCCGCCCCGGGCGGCCCGGCCGCGATTCCCGCCGGTCTGGCATCACCTCCTGCACCCCCGGCGCCGGGTGCGCCGATCATTGGCGAGGCCGGTGCGGTGCCTCCGGTCGGTGGCTCTGCTTCTCCTCCCGGCATGTCAGGGGCTCCCGTCGCCGCGGCCGCCGGCGCATCGGGATCCGGTGGGTCCGGTGCCGGCGGCCCGGGTGGCGGCGCCCCCGGTCTTCCGGGCGCACCGGTCGAGGGTGCTGCCGGCGCGGTGCCTCCTCCTCCCGCGCCCGTCGCGCCGCTCGCGGCGTCGGCCGGCGACATTCCGCCGCCCCTTCCGGCTCCAGGTGCTCCGGTGGTCGGGGAGGCCGGTGTGGTGGCGCCTCCTGCTCCGGGTGGTCCTGGAGTGCCGGTGGTCGATGAGGCCGGTGTGGTGACGCCTCCTGCACCGGGTGGTCCCGGTGTGCCGTCGGGGAGCCGGGCGGCGTGGTGACTCCTCCAGCTCCGGGTGGTCCTGGAGTGCCGGTGGTCGATGAGGCCGGTGTGGTGACGCCTCCTGCACCGGGTGGTCCCGGTGTGCCGGTGGTCGGGGAGGGCGGCGTGGTGACTCCTCCAGCTCCGGGTGGTCCTGGTGTGCCGGTGGTCGATGAGGCCGGTGTGGTGACGCCTCCTGCACCGGGTGGTCCCGGTGTGCCGGTGGTCGGGCCGGGCGGCGTGGTGACTCCTCCAGCTCCGGGTGGTCCTGGTGTGCCGGTGGTCGATGAGGCCGGTGTGGTGACGCCCCCCGCTCCCGGTGGTCCCGGTGTGCCCTCGGGTGAGCCGGGCGGCGTGGTGACGCCTCCCGCGCCTGGCGCCCCGGGCTCGCCGGCCGTGAACACGATCGAAACCTTCTCTCCCCCAGTACCTCCCGCGCCGGGAACGCCGTCGTCGGGTTCAATCGAGACCTTTTCCCCTCCTGCGCCGCCGTCGCCGGGCGCGGGCACGAATTCGATCGTCGAGATCGCGACGCCGCCGCCTCCGGGTGTGCCAGGGATTCCCTCTGGAGGTTCGACGACTTTCACGACGCCGCCGACACCGGAGATCACCCTCAACCCGGCCAATTCGGGCGTCGACATCGCCACCCCGCCCGGCCCCGGACTCCCGGGCGCTCCGTTGCAGGCATCGGCCAATGTCGCAACGCCGCCCGCTCCGGGTATTCCCGGTACGCCGGTGAATGCCTCGGTCGACGCCGCGATACCCGGCGGCCTCGACGTACCCGCCGCGCCGATCGAGCGATCGACGACCATCGCGACGCCTCCGACCCCCGGGGCGCCCGGCGCTCCGGCGAACGCCGCGATCGATCTGGCCACGCCGCCCGCACCAGGCGGTCCCGGCGCTCCACTCAATGCCGCGGTCGAGGTGCCGACTCCCGGCGCCCCCGGTGCTGCGGGTGTGCCGGTGGTGGATGAGGCGGGTGTTGTGACGCCTCCTGCTCCGGGTGGTCCTGGTGTTCCGTCGGGTGAGCCGGGCGGTGTGGTGACGCCTCCTGCGCCGGGTGCTGCGGGTGTGCCGGTGGTGGATGAGGCGGGTGTTGTGACGCCTCCTGCTCCGGGTGGTCCTGGTGTTCCGTCGGGTGAGCCGGGCGGTGTGGTGACGCCTCCTGCGCCGGGTGCACCCGGCGCACCGGTGATTGGTGACGCAGGTCTGGCGACGCCTCCGGGGCCGCCCGCTCCCGGCGCGCCGGTCATCGACGAGGCTGGACTTGTGGCTCCGGCCGTGCCGCCCGCCGAGGGCGCCCGTATCGATTCCTCCGCAGCGGCAGTGACGCCGCCGGGACCGCAGGCTGCCCCGGCTTTCGGTGACGCAGGCGCTGTAGGCGCAGGCGAAGGTGGCGGTGCAGGCGCGGGAGGCGGAGCTCCGGTCGAGGGAGCAGCCGGCGCCGTGGGCGCCGGGGAAGGCGCTACCCCAGGTGGTGCACCCCTCGCGGCCGCGAGCGGTACCGCCACAACCGACGCCGCAGGGGCCGGGGGTCCCGCAGCAGCGGCAGTCCCGGCGGACGGCCCTCCTGGCCCGCCAGCGCCGGGCGCGCCGATCTTCGGCGAAGCCGGTGTGGTGACGCCGCCTGTTCCGCCGGTGCCCGGTGGTGGCGCGGGTGTGCCCGGGGGTGTGGTTTCGCCTCCGAGCCCGGGTGTCCCGGGTGGTGCCGAAGCGGTGCCTGCCGGTGTGGTGACGCCGCCTGTTCCGCCGGTGCCCGGTGGTGGCGCGGGTGTGCCCGGGGGTGTGGTTTCGCCCCCGACGCCGGGCGTCCCTGGTGGCGCCGCATCCGTACCGAGCGGCGCGTCCACGCCTCCGACCCCGCCGCTGCCTCCGGGGTCAACCAACACCTACATCAATTACCCGGCCCCGCCGGTGCCGCCGACCCCACCGAACGGGACGAGCGTCAACGCCGGAACGCCCGGGTTGCCGATCCCGGGGACACCCGGCAACACGCTGACGCTCACGGATCTGCTCACGCCCCCGGGTATGGCCCGGACTGTGCAAAATACGGCGTCGTCGGTCATGGGCATCACCCCGCCGGGAACTCCGCCGGTGCCCGGCGCCCCGGGTGCGGTGAACGTGGCTGTTCCCGGCCCGCCGAGCCCGCTCACCCCGCTGGCGGCGACAGGTCTGTCGAACCTGATCAACCCGCCGTCGCTGACCATTCCGTCGATCCCGGGTATGCCGATTCCGCTGCCGAACACCGTGCCGGTGCCGTCGGATCTGCTCTGTGTCGGCACGGATTGGTCTGCCTCGCAGGGTGATTCGGCCACTTCACCGCCGAGCGCCGATGCGCCCAGGCCGGTCGTTACGGGCCCGGCGGCCGGCCAAGGGCGCGACCGCTGGGACACCCGGTAGGCCGCGCTGCGGAGGCTATTCCGAGTTGCCGTTGGACGAGAGCGTGCCGGAGACCAGATCGGAGGCGACCTTGGTCAAGGGCACGTTGGAGTTCTGCGAAAGCTTGCGCAGCAACTCGAACGCCTGGACCGCGTCGACCCGGTATCGCTCCATGATCATGCCTTTGGCTTGGCCTATCACATCGCGGCTGGCGAGTGCCTTCTGGAATTGCGACTCCCGCCGCGCCGAATTCCACGCCACCGACGAATGCGCGGCGAAGATCAGGCCGAGGGTGCGCGACTCGTGGCCGAAGGCGTTGGGTTCTTCGGAGTAGACATTCAGTGCGCCGAGACTCTCGTCGGCGATGAAGAGCTGGAACGCCATGATCGAGCGGATCGGAGTCTCTTCCAGAGCGTCCTTGCGGTAGTTGGGGAACCGGTCATCGGTCTCCAGGTCGCGAACGTGGACGGTCTTTTCCTCCCACGCCGCGGTCAGGCACGGTCCTTCGAGATGCCGCTGCTGGATCTTGTCCAGCAGTAGCGGCCAATGATGGGTTGTGGCAGGGGTTTCAACCTGCTTGGCGTTGCGGGTGAGTGTGATACCGGCGTACTGCGCGCCGGGAATCCTGGCGGCCGCATGTTCGGCGAGCTCGGCCACCACCGTGTCGGAATCGGTGTCAGGTCTGTTGTGGAGCCCCTGAACCAACTCGGCCACCCGAAGATGTGCGGCCTCCACATCGGCTGAACTTCCCACCGTCACCGTCCAGTACTTGCGCGTCAATATGGCTCTTCAGGCTACCGCCGACAGCCGTCGCGGGCGCGCGCATGAACAATGTCACGCCGTGCCAATCTACTTCGCGAGGGTCGGTCACAGCGCCCGCAGATAGCGATCGGTGACGAGCCGCTGGATCGTCGAGGTGACCGGTGAGGCCAGTCTGCTCCACCACGTGGCGTGCTTCGAGAAGGCCGCCACCTCGGCGTAGACATTCTCAGTGGCGGGATCGAAGCGCACCAAGAAAAGCTCCTCGCCGCACTCCGCGTGGCCGGGCAGCGTGCCGTAGGCAAATCCGCGACGGTCAGGTTCGTCGACGACGTAGACGACGCGGCACGGAGCCAGCACCGGGCCGAGATGGACCAACACGTCGGCGCCCACGGCCGCGGTCGGCGCCGACGCCTCGACCCGCAGACCGGCGCCACGCAGCATCCCCCAGCGCATGCCGTCGGCCGCCGCCTGCTCGAAACGCTCACGGCCCCTGCCGATCACCGACGATTTCCGGATGTGGTGGTAGCCGGCGGGCATCTCATCCGCGGTCGCACCCACCTCGGGGTACGTCAGCGCCAGGCCGGCAAGGTCGGTCAGCTTCACCCTGTCAGCTTGACACCAGCCGCGTACCGTCGACGGCGTGACCTCTCCGACATTCGCCCTCGGCGGCGACCTCACCGTCAACCGTCTGGGCTTCGGCGCGATGCGCCTCACCGGCAAGGGTGTCTGGGGACCGCCCGCCGACCGCGATGAGTGCCTGCGCGTGCTGCGACGCGCGGTCGAGCTCGGTGTCGACTTCATCGACACCGCAGACTCCTACGGGCCATACGTGTCCGAGGACCTGATCCGCGACGCCCTGCACCCCTACGACGGGGTCGTCGTCGCGACCAAGGCGGGCCTTTTGCGCACCGGACCCGACGACTGGACGCCGCTCGGGTTCCCCGCCTATCTGCGCCAGGAATGTGAGATGAGTTTGCGCAGACTCGGTGTCGACACGATCGAGTTGTTCCAGCTGCACCGCATCGACTCGAAGTTCCCGGCCGAAGACCAGGTTGGCGAGCTGCTGAAACTCCAGCAGGAAGGCAAGATCCGGCACATCGGGTTGTCGGAGGTTACGGCCGAGCAGCTCGCCGCCGCGCGGGCCGTCGCGCCGATCGCGTCGGTGCAGAACATGTACAACCTGACGATGCGCGCCGCAGAACCCGTCCTCGACGTCTGCGAATCGGAGGGCATCGCATTCATTCCGTGGTTTCCGCTGGCCGCAGGTCCGCTCGCGGCATCCGACGGTCCGCTGCAGCGCATCGCCGCCGATCACGGCGCGAGCCCATCGCAACTGGCGCTGGCATGGCTGCTCAAGCGATCGCCGGTGATGCTTCCGATCCCCGGGACGTCGAAGGTCGCCCACCTGGAGGAGAACGTCGCCGCGGCGCGCATCGAACTCACCGACGCGGAGTTCGAGACGCTGAGCAAAGCCGGTGCTGCTCAGGGCTGAGGTACCCCCTACGGTGAGCTGGTGAGCACCAATGACGCGGCCGAGGCGCATGTGGGTGGGGGATTCAACCCGCCCGAACCCACCAACCACGGCGGTCCCGACTACGGCCGCTTCGTCGCCGCGGTCCGCGAACTGCAGGATCATGCCCGGGCCGCCGACGCCCCGGACGCGGTGATCGCCGAGGCCGCCGATCTCATCGAGAAGGTGTCGGCGTTGCTGGCGCCGTACGACGCCGACGAATGGTCGTCACCCTCGGGCCGTCGGATAGATCTGCCCAACCGCGGCAACATCCTGGCGATCCCCGTCGACCTGGGACTCACCGAGGACGGCCGCATCGCCGGTACGGCCCGATTCCGCCGATTTCACCTCGGCCGTAACGGTGCGGCGCACGGCGGTGCGGTGGCCCACCTCTTCGACTCGGTGCTGGGTTTCACGGCTTTCAAACTCAGCAGAAGCAAGGCCCAGCGCACCGCATTCCTGCACGTCGACTACCGCAAGATCGCGCTCGTCGAGAAGGATCTGCAGGTCGAGGCCCGTATCGACGACATCGTCGACCGCAAGATCTTCGTCTCGGGGCGTCTCCTCGACGGCGAGGACGTGCTCGCCGAGGCGCGCTCGCTGTTCGTCAAGCTGAAACCAGGTCAGCCGTGAGCGAGACCGAGAATCCTGGCATCAAGCGCAAATGGGCGCGCTGGCGTGACCGGCTGCGGGAGCGCCCGGCAGCCGACCTGGCGTACCGCACTGGCGTCGGTGTCGTCGGCCTCGCTGTTCTCGGTGTCGGCATCCTCGCCATCCCGTACCCCGGTCCGGGCTGGGCGATCGTCTTCGTCGGCCTGGCCATCCTGGCCACGGAATTCGAATGGGCGCAGCGGCTGCTGAAGTACGTGCGCAAGCGCTACGACGCCGCCATGGAATGGTTC
The DNA here is from genome assembly GCF_002101705.1 of Mycolicibacterium iranicum. GTDB lineage: Bacteria > Actinomycetota > Actinomycetes > Mycobacteriales > Mycobacteriaceae > Mycobacterium > Mycobacterium iranicum. Next base: position 409,956 of record NZ_LQPC01000047.1, read on the forward strand.
AAGCAGCAGGGTCTGTGGGTCCAGATCCTCGGTGCCGCATTCACCGCCGCGATCGTCATCGGCACGTTGTGGCTCTTCGGCGTCGTCGGCTTCGCGGGGGAGGTGCTCGGCATCGAGCACAAGTGGATGGATAGCCCCATTGGTATCGGGGCCTGACTTCGGGCCCCGATAGCATGGTCGCGGTCGTTCCGACCTTGTACCCATCGCCCGAAAGTTTGGAGAGCCCCGCATGAGCGCCCCCGCCCGCCCCGCCCCAGCAGCCCCTATCCGGGTCGCTGCCGGGACGACCGCCGGGCAGGCGGTACGCGACGCCGGGTTGCCCGCCCGCGGCGAGGTCGATGCCGTCGTCGTCGTGCGCGACGCCGACGGACGGCTGCGCGACCTCTCGTGGGTTCCGGACGCCGACGCCGACGTGGAGCCGGTGGCGGCCAACACCGACGACGGACGAAGCGTGATCCGACACTCGGCCGCGCACGTGCTGGCCCAGGCGGTGCAGGAGCTGTTCCCCGAAGCAAAGCTGGGTATCGGGCCGCCCATCATCGACGGCTTCTACTACGACTTCGACGTCGCCGAGCCGTTCACCCCCGAGGATCTCGCGGCCCTCGAGAAGAAGATGCGGCAGATCGTCAAGGACGGACAGCTGTTCTCCCGCCGCGTCTTCGAGTCCAAGGACCAGGCGCGGGAAGAACTGGCGGGCGAGCCCTACAAACTGGAGCTCATCGACGACAAGTCCGGCGCCGACGATCCGGAGGTCATGGAAGTCGGCGGCGACGAGCTCACCGCCTACGACAACCTCAATCCCCGCACCCGCGAACGGGTTTGGGGCGATCTTTGCCGCGGTCCGCACATTCCGACCACCCGGTACATACCGGCCTTCAAGCTGACCCGCAGCTCGGCTGCGTACTGGCGCGGCGATCAGAGCAACGCGAGTCTGCAGCGCATCTACGGGACCGCGTGGGAGTCCCAGGATGCACTCGACCACCACCTGGAGCTGCTGGAGGAAGCGCAGCGGCGCGACCACCGCAAGCTCGGCGTCGAACTCGACCTCTTCAGCTTCCCGGATGAATTGGGTTCGGGCCTGCCGGTTTTTCATCCCAAGGGTGGAGTGGTGCGCCGGGAGCTGGAGGAGTACTCGCGACGTAAACACATCGAGGCCGGCTACGAGTTCGTCAACACCCCGCACATCACCAAAGAACAGCTCTACATCACCTCGGGGCATCTGGAGTGGTACGCCGACGGCATGTTCCCGCCGATGCACATCGACGCGGAGTACAACGAGGACGGCACCGTCCGCAAGCCGGGGCAGGACTACTACCTCAAGCCGATGAACTGCCCGATGCACCATCTGATCTATCGTTCCCGCGGGCGGTCGTATCGCGAACTTCCATTGCGGCTCTTCGAGTTCGGCAGCGTGTACCGCTACGAGAAGTCCGGGGTGGTACACGGTCTGACTCGCGTGCGCGGGATGACCCAGGACGATGCGCACATCTACACCACCCGCGAGGAGATGCGCGAGGAGCTGACGCGCATCCTGCAGTTCGTCCTCGAGCTGCTGGCCGACTACGGTCTCGACGACTACTACCTTGAGCTCTCCACCAAGGACCCGGACAAGTTCGTCGGCTCCGACGACATCTGGGAGGAGGCCACCGAGACCCTCCGGGAAGTGGGTGAGGCTTCCGGCCTTGAGCTGGTACCCGACCCAGGCGGTGCGGCGTTCTACGGCCCGAAGATCTCGGTGCAGGTACGCGACGCCCTGGGCCGCAGCTGGCAGATGTCGACGATCCAGCTCGACTTCAACATGCCCGACCGGTTCGAGCTCGAATACACCGCGGCCGACGGCAGCCGGAAGCGGCCGGTATTGATCCACCGCGCGCTGTTCGGGTCGATCGAGCGGTTCTTCGGCATCTTGACCGAGCATTACGCCGGCGCGTTCCCGGCGTGGCTGGCGCCGATTCAGGTGGTCGGAATCCCTGTGGCCGAGGGGCATACGGCATACCTCGACGACGTCGCGGCCGACCTCCGCAACCGCGGCATCCGCGTCGAGATCGACGCCAGCGACGACCGGATGGCGAAGAAGATCGTCAACCACACCAACCAGAAGGTGCCGTTCATGCTCCTCGCGGGGGACCGCGACGTGGAGGCAGGCGCGGTGAGCTTCCGGTTCGGTGACCGCACCCAGATCAACGGGGTACCGCGCGAGCAGGCGATCGAGACGATCGTCGACTGGGTGAGGCGGCGCGAAAACGCTACTCCCACTGCGGAACTCGTTGATATCGAACCCGGCGCGCGAGCAAGCGAGGGGTGACCGTGGATCCCGAGGAAACGATCGTAGATCGCGGGGTCGGCGATCCGGACCACCTCCAGCGGCTCTGGACGCCGCACCGGATGACCTATATCGCCGACGCAGTGAAGGTGGGCTCGGCGTCCTCGGCGGAACCGTTCACCGACATCCCGAATATGTCCGACGAGGACGGGCTCGTGGTCGCGCGCGGAGAACTCGTCTATGCGGTGCTCAACCTCTACCCGTACAACCCCGGCCACCTGATGGTGGTGCCCTACCGACGGGTGGCGGAGCTGGAGAACCTCACCGACGCCGAGAGCGCCGAACTGATGGCGTTCACGCAGAAGGCGATTCGCGTGATGAAGGCGGTATCGCGTCCGCACGGCTTCAACGTCGGGCTCAACCTCGGCACGTCGGCGGGCGGGTCGCTCTCGGAGCATCTACACATGCACGTGGTGCCACGCTGGGGTGGGGACGCCAACTTCATCACCGTCATCGGGGACTCCAAGGTGATACCCCAACTGCTTCGCGACACCCGCAAGCTCCTGGCCGCCGAGTGGGACAACCAGAAGTGAGCGACTTCTATCTGATGACGCGCGCGGCCTACGCGAAACTTTCGGGGCCGGTCGCCAAAGGGGCGCTCAAGGTGGGACTCACCCCCGACAGCGTGACGATCCTCGGCACCGCGGGTTCGGTGCTCGGCGCGCTGACTCTCTTCCCGATCGGGCAGCTGTGGTGGGGCGCCTTCACCGTCTTCGTCTTCGTGCTCGCTGACATGCTGGACGGCGCGATGGCCCGGGAACGCGGCGGTGGCACCAGATTCGGGGCGGTGCTCGACGCGACGTGCGACCGGATCAGCGACGGCGCAATCTTCTGCGGACTGCTCTGGTGGGCGGCGTTCGGTCTACAGAGTGCCGAGCTCGTGGTCGCCACGATGATCTGTCTGGTGTCCTCTCAGGTCATTTCGTATATCAAAGCGCGTGCCGAGGCCAGCGGCCTCTCCGGCGACGGCGGACTGATCGAGCGGCCGGAGCGACTGGTCATCGTGCTCGTCGGGGCAGGCCTGTCGGGTCTGCCGTTCATCCCCGACGTGCTGCTGGACGTCGCGATGTGGGTGCTCGCTGTCACGAGTGTGGTGACGATCGGACAGCGGCTGCACAGTGTGCGTACCTCCGGGGCGGCGATGGACCCGCTCCAGGCGGCCGACGCCGGCGACAAGCCGGAGTCCACCGAGCAATGACACAGCAATCGGGCGGGTCGGGCCTGAAGGCCACTCGTCTGCTCACGATGCCGTCGACGGTCGGTAGCCAGCTCAGTGACTGGGGCTATGCGGCGGGGTGGCGACTGGTCCGTGCCTCGCCGGAATTCCTGGCGCGCAACACTTTCGATGTGGGCGCATGGTGGGCGTCGCGCAACGGGGGACCCGATCAGCTCCGCAAGAACCTCGCCCGGGTCACCGGTACCACCCCCGAACGTGTCCCCGATTCACTGATGCGGGCGTCGCTGGCCTCCTATGCCAGGTATTGGCGTGAAGCTTTCCGACTGCCTTCGATGGACCACGCCGAACTGGGCCGTGAGCTGTGGGTCGATGACATCGAGAAGGTGTTCGAGTCCCTGGACGCGGGCAATGGTGCGGTGCTCGCGCTTCCGCACAGCGGGAACTGGGACATGGCCGGGGTGTGGCTGGCGCAGAACTACGGCACCTTCGCGACGGTGGCAGAACGGCTCAAACCCGAGTCGTTGTATCTGAGATTCCTCGCCTACCGGGAAAGCCTGGGCTTTCATGTGGTACCCGCGTCGGGCGGCGAGCGCCCAGCCTACGACGTGGTGCGCGACTGGCTCCGCGACAACGGCATCGTCTGCCTGATGGCGGACAGGGATCTCAGCCGCCGCGGTGTCGAGGTCGACTTCTTCGGGGAGGCGACGCGCCTGCCCGCCGGGCCGGCCAGACTCGCGATAGAGACCGGCGCGGCACTCTTCCCGGCGCACTGCTGGTTCGAAGGCGAGGGCTGGGGGACAAAGATCTGCCCACAGATCGACACGTCCTCCGGCGACGTCACCACGATCACGCAGGCGCTGGCCGATCAGTTCGCCACGAACATCGCCGCGTATCCGCAGGATTGGCACATGATGCAGCCGCAGTGGCTGGCAGATCTGTCCGACGAACGCAGGGCCCGGCTGGCGGGCGGGTGACCTGATGCGTATCGGGATGGTCTGCCCGTACTCGTTCGACGTGCCCGGCGGCGTGCAGTCGCACGTGTTGCAGTTGGCCACGGTGATGCGCGACCGGGGGCATGAGGTCAGCGTGCTAGCACCCGCCTCACCGGAGGCCGAGGGTTCGCTGCCCGATTTCGTGGTCTCCGGGGGTAAGGCGATACCGATTCCCTACAACGGATCGGTGGCGCGGTTGCGATTCGGGCCCGCCACTCACCGCAAGGTCAAACGGTGGTTGCAGCAGGGCCAGTTCGACGTGCTGCACCTGCACGAGCCGAACGCGCCCAGCCTGTCGATGCTGGCCCTGAACATCGCCCAGGGTCCGATCGTCGCCACGTTTCACACCTCGACGACGAAGTCGTTGACGCTGTCGGTATTCGAGCCGATCCTGCGGCCGATGCACGAGAAAATCGTCGGGCGCATCGCCGTCTCCGACCTCGCACGCCGCTGGCAGATGGAGGCGCTCGGAAGCGATGCCGTCCAGATCCCCAACGGCGTGGACGTCGACAGCTTCGCCTCGGCGCCGCTGCTTCCCGGCTACCCCCGACCCGGCGGGTCGGTGCTGTTCCTGGGCCGGTTCGACGAACCGCGCAAGGGCATGAGCGTGCTGCTCGGCGCGCTGCCCGCCGTTGTCGGGCGCTTCCCCGACATCGAGATCCTCGTCGTCGGTCGCGGCGACGAGGACGAGCTACGCGCTGCGGCGGGCCCGAACGCCGGCCATCTGCGCTTCCTGGGGCAGGTCGCCGACGCGGAGAAGGCCTCGGCGATGCGCAGCGCCGATGTGTATTGCGCACCCAACACCGGCGGCGAGAGCTTCGGCATCGTCCTGGTCGAGGCCATGGCCGCGGGCACGGCCGTGGTGGCCAGCGACCTGGACGCCTTCAGACGCGTCCTCGACGACGGGGACGCAGGGAGGCTGGTGGCCGTCGACGATCCCGATTCGCTGTCGCAGGGGCTGATCGAGGTGCTGGCCGACGACGCCGCCAGGGCGCGCTACATCGCGTGCGCCGCGGAGGCGGTGCACCGCTACGACTGGTCGGTGGTGGCGGCCCAGATCATGCGGGTGTACGAGACAGTCGCGGGCGCGGGTGTGAAGGTGCAGGTCGAATCGTGATCCCGTGGGTGACGGCGATCGTCATCGCCCTCGTGGTGGCCGCCCTGCTCCTGATTCTCGCCTGGGCCTACCAGACCGCCAACCGCCTGGACCGGCTACACGTCCGATACGACCTGTCGTGGCAGGCCCTCGACGGGGCCCTGGCGCGGCGGGCCGTCGTCGCACGAGCGGTGGCAGTCGAGGCATACGGCGGGGGACCGGAGGGCAAGCGACTCGCTGCGTTGGCTGATGCCGCCGAGCGGGCCCCCCGCCAGTCGCGCGAGGCGGCGGAGAACGAACTTTCGGCCGCGCTCGCCCGTGTCAACCCGTCGTCGCTCGCAGTCGCGCTCGTCGCGGAACTCGCCGACGCCGAAGCGCGGGTGCTGCTGGCGCGCCGCTTCCACAACGACGCCGTCCGTGACACTCTCGCGCTACGGGAGCGCCCGCTGGTGCGCTTCCTGCGCCTCGGCGGAACTGCGGCACTGCCAAGCTATTTCGAGATCGCCGAAGGGGGAGAGGAGTCGGCGCGCGAGCCCGCACCCACGCGCAGACGCATCTCGGCGCGAATCGTGTTGCTCGACGAGGACGGCGCGGTCCTGCTGCTGTGCGGATCGGATCCGGCCGGTGCCGGCGGCGAGGCGCCCCCGCCCCGGTGGTGGTTCACGATCGGCGGCGCAGCCCAGGTCGGCGAATCGCTGTCCCAGGCCGCCGCACGAGAACTCCAGGAGGAGACCGGCCTCGTCGTCGCACCCGAGGCGATGGTGGGGCCGGTGTGGCGCCGCGACGCGATCATCGACTTCAACGGCGCGGTGATCCGCAGCGAGGAGATGTACTTCGTGCACCGCACCCGGCGGTTCGAACCCTCCGAAGCGGGTAGGTCCGGCCTGGAGCGCACCTACATTCACGACCACAGGTGGTGCGATGCGACAATGATCGAAAAGCTGGTCGCGGGCGGTGAGACCGTGTACCCGCTGCAGTTGGGCGAGCTTCTCGACGAGGCGAATGCGCTGGCCGACGCGCCGGGTGCGCTGCAGGCGGGGTCGCTGCAATCCATCCGGTGATCTGCGGATCGAATCGATTTGCGGCCGCCTTTAGACTGATTCAGTAGCGATTTAAGGAGTAAGCAGTGGAATCCGAAACGCCCGGGGCTCCTGCTCGCGGTACCGCACGGGTGAAGCGCGGCATGGCCGAGATGCTCAAGGGCGGCGTCATCATGGACGTCGTCACCCCCGAACAGGCACGTATCGCAGAAGGCGCCGGCGCCGTCGCGGTGATGGCGCTCGAGCGGGTGCCCGCCGACATCCGCGCCCAGGGCGGCGTCTCACGGATGAGCGACCCCGACATGATCGAGGGCATCATCGACGCCGTCACCATCCCGGTGATGGCCAAGGCCCGGATCGGCCACTTCGTGGAGGCGCAGATTCTGCAGAGCCTCGGGGTCGACTACGTCGACGAGTCCGAAGTGCTGACACCCGCCGACTACGCCAACCACATCGACAAGTGGAAGTTCACCGTGCCGTTCGTGTGCGGGGCGACCAATCTCGGCGAGGCGCTGCGGCGCATCACCGAGGGTGCGGCGATGATCCGCTCCAAGGGTGAGGCCGGCACCGGTGACGTCTCCAACGCCACCACCCACATGCGCAAGATCGGTGGCGAGATCCGTCGGTTGACGTCGCTGTCGGAGGACGAATTGTACGTAGCGGCCAAGGAATTGCAGGCTCCCTACGATCTCGTCGTCGAGGTGGCGCGGGCCGGGAAACTGCCCGTCACCCTGTTCACCGCCGGCGGCATCGCCACCCCGGCCGACGCGGCGATGATGATGCAGCTCGGTGCCGAAGGGGTGTTCGTCGGCTCAGGCATCTTCAAGTCCGGAAACCCGGCCGAACGGGCCGCGGCGATCGTCAAGGCGACCACCTTCTACGACGATCCCGACGTGCTGGCCAAGGTGTCGCGCGGACTCGGGGAAGCGATGGTCGGCATCAACGTCGATGACATCCCGGTCCCGCATCGCCTCGCAGAACGCGGCTGGTAAGCCTTGACGCTGTGATGAGCCGCTTGCGCGAAGAACCGAAGTAATGGCGATTGAAGAGATCCTCGACCTGGAACAGCTCGAGGTCAACATCTATCGCGGTGGTGTGTTCAGCCCTGAATCAGGCTTCCTGCAGCGCACGTTCGGCGGTCATGTCGCCGGCCAGTCCCTGGTGTCCGCGGTGCGCACCGTCGATCCCAAGTTCCAGGTGCATTCGCTGCACGGGTACTTTCTGAGGCCCGGGGATGCGCGCGCACCGTCGGTGTATCTGGTCGAGCGGCTGCGCGACGGCGGTTCCTTCGTCACGCGGCGCGTCAACGCGATCCAGCACGGCGAGACGATCTTCTCGATGTCGGCGTCCTTTCAGACCGACCAGAGCGGCATCGAGCACCAGGACACGATGCCGGTGGTGGCGCCGCCCGACGGCATCCCCGATTTCAAGTCCGCGAGCAAGGTCTTCGACGACGCCAGCTTCCGGCAGTTCGACGAGTGGGATGTTCGCATCGTGCCCCGTGATCTGTTGAACAAGTTGCCGGGCAAGGCTTCTCAGCAGCAGGTCTGGTTCCGGCACCGCGACCCGCTGCCCGACGACCCGGTGCTGCACATCTGCGCGCTCGCCTACATGAGCGATCTGACGCTGCTCGGTTCGGCGCAGGTCAACTACCCGGAGGAGCGCAAGCACCTGCAGGTGGCCTCGCTCGACCATGCGATGTGGTTCATGCGTCCATTCCGCGCCGACGAATGGCAGCTTTACGACCAGTCCTCGCCGTCGGCCTGCGGAGGTCGCTCGCTGACGCAGGGCAAGATCTTCAACCGTTACGGCGAGATGGTCGCGGCGGTCATGCAGGAAGGGCTGACCCGCTATGCGCGCGAGTTCACGCCGCAACGCGGGTGAGCGCGCCGACTGTCGGGGTTCTCGCACTGCAGGGCGACACCCGTGAGCACCTTGCGGCGCTGCGCGAAGCGGGCGCCGAAGCCGTCACCGTCCGCCGCCTCGTTGAGCTGGAGCGTGTCGACGCGCTGGTGATTCCGGGCGGCGAATCCACGACGATGAGCCACCTGTTGCGCGAACTCGACCTGCTGGAGCCGTTGCGGGCGAGGCTCGCCGATGGCATGCCGGCCTACGGATCGTGCGCCGGAATGATTCTGCTGGCCAGCGAGATTGCCGACGCCGGGGTGCCGGGTCGAGAAGCGCTTCCACTCGGTGGCATCGATATGACGGTGCGCCGCAATGCTTTCGGTCGTCAGGTCGATTCTTTCGAAGATGACATCGACTTCAACGGGCTCGACGGCTCCATCCATGCGGTGTTCATCCGCGCGCCGTGGGTCGAGCGGGTCGGTGCCGACGTCGAGGTGCTGGCGCGCGCGGCCGGACATCCCGTCGCGGTGCGGCAGGGCCGGATGCTGGCGACGGCCTTCCATCCCGAGGTGACGGGCGACCGGCGCGTGCACCGCCTGTTCGTGGAGTCGCTCCGCTAGCGATCTCGGCGTGCTCAGCGCAGGGGGAGGCCCGTGATCGCGCGGGCCATCACCAGGCGCTGAATCTCGCTCGTGCCCTCGAAGATGGTGAAGATCTTGGCGTCGCGGTGCATCCGCTCGACGGGGTATTCGCGCGTGTAGCCATTGCCGCCGAGGATCTGGATGGCCTCGTCGGTGACGTAGACGGCCGTCTCGCTGGCGACCAGCTTGGCCATCGAACCCTCCGCCGACTCGAACGCCTTGCCGTTGCGGGCCATCCAGCCGGCCCGGTAGACGAGCAGACGCGCAGCGTCGATGCGTGCCTTCATGTCGGCCAATTTGAATGCGACCGCCTGGAATTCGCCGATCTTGCGGCCGAACTGCTCGCGCTCGGTGGCGTAGTCGCGGGCGTACTCGTAGGCCGCGCGCGCCACGCCGACGGCCATCGCGCCGACGGTCGGTCGGGTCCGCTCGAACGTCGCCATCGCGGCTTGGCCCGCGGCCTTTTTACCTTCGCGGACCTTGGCGATCCTCGCGTCGAACTTCTCCTTGCCTCCGACGATCAGCCGGCCGGGAATGCGGACCTCGTCGAGCACGACTTCGGCGGTGTGCGAGGCGCGGATGCCGTGCTTGAGGAACTTCTGGCCCTGGCTGAGACCCTCCGTTCCGGGCGGGATGATGAAGGACGCCTGCCCGCGGGTGCCGAGCTCGGGGTGCACCGAGGCGACGACGATGTGGACGTTGGCGATGCCGCCGTTGGTCGCCCACGTCTTGGTCCCATTGAGCACCCATTCGTCGGTGGCCTCGTCGTAGCGGGCCCTCGTCAGGATCGCGCCGACGTCGGAGCCCGCGTTCGGCTCTGAGGAGCAGAACGCGGCGACCTTGGGGTCGTCGACGGTGCCGAACATCTGGGGCAACCATTCGCCGACCTGCTCGGGAGTTCCGTTCGCGGCGACCGAGGCGGCCGCCAGGCCGGTGCCGAGGATGGCGAGCGCGATGCCCGCGTCCCCCCAGAACATCTCCTCGAACGCAACGATCATGCCGAGACCGCTCGGCTCCGCGGCCTGCTCGGCGAAGAACTCCATCGAGTAGAGACCGACCTTGGCGGCCTCCTGAATGATCGGCCACGGGGTGGCCTCGCGCTCGTCCCACTCCGCAGCCGCGGGGCGGACGACATCGGCAGCAAATTCGTGGACCCACTTCTGCACGTCCAGCAGGTCTGAGGACAACTCCAGCGAGAATGTCATGGTTCAGTACCTTACTCCCGAGTAAGTTACGTGGCCAGACTGTGTGGCTCAGCTAACAGTGCCGAGCGGCTACGGGTTCAGCGCCGGAAGCAGCAGGCGTGACCCCGAGAACACCGTGTTGACGGTGCTGGTTCCCACGCTGGCGTGACGAAAGTTCATCATCGCCGGTGTGCTCGGATCCTGATCGTCGCTGCAGAGCACCAGCCGCACACGATGGCCCGCGTGGAAGCGACGAGCGTTCGGCACCAAGGGAATTCGATACGTCAGCTTCTCACCGACGGCCACGGCCACCGCTTCGTCGCACGGTAGGACGGGGGTGCCGTCATGGCTCCCGGCGTCATCGACCGTGCGCAGGCTGGCCCGCACCCACCCCGCTGTCACGTCGGTCACCTCATTGTCCGGGGCGAGGTCCTGAAGCGTGGCGATCCAAGCGGTGTCGGCGGCGGTGGCCGAGGCCTCCAGGCGCAACTCGATGGCGCCGACGACGTCGAGGTCGGCTGGCAGCGGAGCCGATGTCCACATCAGCGACGACGGAGGGTCGGTCGGGCTGGCCTTGGCGCGGTTGAGTCCGGTGCCGAGTGACAGGTACTCGCGGTGGCCGGGTTCTCCCTCGTCCTCGTTCAAGCTGCCGTCGCCGCGCAACGCAAAAAGTCGATTCGTGGCGGCGGGTGGCCAGGTCGGGCTCGTGCGCCAACCCTCGGTTCCCGGAAGGACGTAGCGGACGGCCGGGCCGTCCATGATGCCGGTGTCGGCACCTCTGAGCCAGTGGTCGTACCACGCCAGAGCCTCGGTGTGCAGACTCTCCCAGGGCCAGGTCAGGCCGAACCTGCCCAGCATCGCCATTCGTACATTCGGGTTGTGCTGCAACGCATTCCACGCCGTGAAGGTCGAGGGCAGGTGTAAGGGCACATTCTCCCAGTCGCACCCGAGGTAGACGGGGATGTCGACGTTCTTGAGCAGCGGCAGCACATTGCGCTCTTCCCACCACTCATCGCGCAGCGGATGCCTGACCATCGTCTCGAGCCAGAGGTCATCCCAGGGGTGTGGGTCGTGGGGCAGTCTGAGAAGGCCGCGCATCATCGTGACCGCCGCCTCACCGTTCATCGTCGCGAATCTCTCGTGCAGTTTCGGCGTGTTCAGCACCCTGCGTGCCAGTGCGATCACCGGGTTGCGTCGCCAGAACGCGTCGCTGCGATCGGACGTCAAGCCCATCATCGACAGGAACGGTGTGATGAACGACGAGCTCGCCAGCCCGTGGTGGGAGGCTGCGTCGAAGAGGTCGGCGGTCACCGCGACGGGAAAAATCGCCTTGAGGTGGGGAGGCTTCTCGACGGCGGCCTCCAGTTGAGTCATCGCGAAATAGCTGATGCCGATCATGCCGACGTTGCCGTCGCACCACGGCTGCGCCGCGACCCATTCCACGAGGTCGTACATGTCGCGCCGCTCCTGAGCGTTGAAGAACCCGAACGTGCCGCCAGATCCGCCTGTGCCCCGAATGTTGGCGATGACGTGCACATAGCCGCGCGATACCCAGAAGTCGGTGGCGCCCGCTTCGATGAATCCGGCAGGAGCGCCGAGGTCCTGCATCTGGCGCGGGTACGGCGAGGCGGCGATCAGTGCCGGATACCTCCCCGTCGACGTCGGGTGATGGATGTCGGCGAGGAGGTCGACACCGTCGCGCATCGGGACGCGCTGATTGGTCAGGTGCGCGATGCCGTACTGCGGCTGGCTGAGGTTGCGGTATTCGCGGCCGGTGTCCTGAGGACCGTTGAGCCGGCGTTCGCGGATGGGCATAGTCTCACGCTACGTTGAAACTAGTTTCAACGCAATGTGAAACTCGCGCTAGGATCGGATCCGTGCCGAAGGCCACCCCCGGTCCGCGCGACGAGCGCGGCGTGCTGTCCGCGCGGATTCTGGTCGCAGCGCGCAGGGCATTCGCAGATACCGGCTACGCAGGCACGACGATGCGGTCGGTGGCCCGCGCCGCCGACGTCGACCCCGCGCTCGTCTACCACTACTTCGGGTCCAAGGAAGCCCTTCTGGACGCGGCCACAACGCCGCCCCCGCGGTGGTTGGAGAGCGTCGCTGAGACCTGGACGACGCCGGTCCCGCAGCTGGGTGAGGCGCTGATCCGGCTGATGCTCAGCGCATGGGCGGATGACGAGATCGGTCCGGTGCTGCGGGCGATCCTGCAGACCGCCGCGCACGAAGCCGCTACGCGCGAGAAGCTGCGCCTCATCGTCGAGCGAAGCCTCATAGGCGTCTCGCAGCTCGGGTCGAGCGAGCGAGAGCGCTTGGTGCGCAGTGGGCTGATCTCGTCGCAGATCATGGGATTGGCGATGATGCGCTACGTCTGGGGCATTGAGCCCGTCGCGACCATGAGCGAGGAGGCGCTCATCGCGGCCGTAGCCCCGAATCTGCAGCGCTACATCGACGAGGACCTGGGGTGACGGCCACGTAGACTGGCCAACTGGACTTTGACTTCGAGCCACACTTATCAGCCAGAAGAGCAAGAAGAGCAAGAAGAGCAAGAAGAGCCAGAAGAGGTAGTACCTGCATGAGCGGCCATTCCAAGTGGGCCACCACAAAACACAAGAAGGCCGTGATCGACGCGCGTCGCGGCAAGAACTTCGCCAAGCTGATCAAGAACATCGAGGTGGCGGCGCGGACCGGCGGCGGTGACCCGGGCGGTAACCCGACGCTGTACGACGCGATCCAGAAGGCCAAGAAGAACTCGGTGCCCAACGACAACATCGAGCGCGCGCGGAAGCGCGGCGCGGGCGAGGAAGCCGGCGGCGCCGACTGGCAGACCATCACATACGAGGGTTACGGGCCCAACGGCGTCGCCATCCTCGTCGAGTGCCTGACCGACAACCGCAACCGCGCCGCGGGCGAGGTGCGCGTTGCGATGACTCGCAACGGCGGCAGCATGGCCGACCCGGGATCGGTGTCCTATCTGTTCTCCCGCAAGGGTGTGGTGACGCTGGAGAAGAACGGCCTGACCGAGGACGATGTACTGGCCGCGGTCCTCGACGCCGGCGCCGAGGATGTCAACGATCTCGGCGAGAGCTTCGAAATCATCTCCGAGCCCACCGATCTCGTCGCCGTGCGGACCGCGCTGCAGGACGCCGGCATCGACTACGAATCAGCGGAAGCCAGCTTCCAGCCGTCGGTGTCGGTCGCCGTCGACCTCGAGGGGGCCCGCAAGGTGCTCAAGCTCGTCGACGCGCTGGAGGACAGCGACGACGTGCAGGACGTGTACACCAATGTCGACATCCCGGACGACGTCGCCGCGCAGCTCGACGAGGACTGATCCGCCGACTGATCCGTCCTGCAGAGTGCATAATCCTGTTCGTCGTGGATGACGATCAGGGAAGTGGCCGGCCGCATGGAGAAGGTGACTGATCCCGACGGGGTGCAGTGGCGAGTTCGTCGGTGGTGGTGGAAGACCGTGCCGTGGGAGACCGGCTTTGCCACCCTCGATGCGCTCATCTTCCTGGTCGTGTTGCCGTTCATGGTGATGTGGCCGTTCTGGCTGGCGTCGAAATGGCTCGGCGCGTCCTGGACCATTCTGGTAGAGCGCGACGGCACCCAGGTCAGTCGTGAGCACGTGCGTGGTTGGGGCAAGTCGGGTGAGCGCGTGCGTGAGTTGGCGCAGCAGGCGCAGGCAGGCACGCTGGCGCACACCTTGGCCCTCACCGAGCAGCAGTGACGGCGAGGAACTGCCCGATCGCCTGCGCCGTCTGCACCGGCTGATCGAGCATGACCAGCACGTAGGCATCGTCGATCGTCTTGAGGCGGCCCTGTGGCAACAACTCGGCCAGTCGCCGCCCATGATCGGCGGGCATCACCGGGTTGTCGGTCCACAGAACCAGCGCCGGCCGGTCGAAAGCCGCCAGGTGTTCGGTGGACTTGATGAGCTCGTCGTCGCGGAACTTGGTGCGACAGTACTTGACCAGATCGCGCCGCACCGCCTTGTCGGTCAGAGCCGTTTCCACCCAACTGTCGAAAATCGTTTGTGGCACAGGCCTTTTCGCCATCATGCCGAACATCAACCGCTGTCTGCGCAGCCAGCCGATCTTGAGCTGGCGCATCGCCAGCCACACGGTGCCGGTGGTCCGGCTGGCCAGCCACGCGACCTTCCCGGGGAACCCCGGCGGAAAATTGTCGAAGGCCTCCGACGGACAGATCACAAGCCGCGAGACCCGCTGGTCGCGATTCATGTCGGTCAGGAACAGCGGGCCGCCCCAATCGGTGACTACGAGCGTGACGTCGGTCAACTCCAGCGCGTCGAGAAAGTCGGCGACGATGCCGATCATGCCGGGCAGCGTCAGGTCGGCGTCCTCGCGCATCGCGAGGTGGTGCCCGCCCATGGGTAGCACAGGAAGCAGGTAGCGGAAACCCTGTGGGAGATGGGGGAGGGTCAGGTCCCATTGGGAGTCGTTCATGAGCAGGCCGTGGAGTAGGACGACCGGTGGCCCCTCGGGGTCGCCCTCCTCGCGATATTCGAGAACCCCCGCCGTGACCTGCACCGTACGCATAATTCCTCCACTAGAACGATCATTCTAGAACGTATGCTCTAGCCTGACACGAGGAGGTGCGGATGGCAAGGTCCACCAAGGAGTCGATCCTGACCGCAGCTGCGGAGCTGATGCGGCACAGGGGTTACGCCGGCGTGGCGATGAAGGACATCGCCGAGGTGTCGGGGGCGCCGATCGGATCCCTGTACCACCACTTCCCGGGCGGCAAGGTCGAGATCGCGCGTCAGGCGCTGACGAACGCCGGCCTTGCCTACGGACTCCTGATCCCCACCATCGTGGACGGCTACGACGACCTCGGGGCGGCCGTGGAGGGGGTGTTCACCCAGGCTGCCGAGGACATGGCCCAAACCGGCTTCGCCAACATGTGCCCGGTCGCCAGCGTGGCCGGGGAGATCTCGGACACCGTCGAGGAATTGCGCACCGCCACCCGCGACATCTTCAAGGCGTGGATCGACGGCGGCACGGTGTACTTCGCGTCCCGCGGGCTCGACGAAACATTGGGCAGGCAGGTGACTCTGGCGATCGTCGGGGCGCTGGAGGGGGCGTTTCTGCTCGCCAGGGCGATGCGCGACGCCGAGCCGCTCCTGGCTGCGGGCCGGACGATGGCACCCCAGTACCGCGGCATCGAGCTGACCCCGCGGCATGTCAGCGGCGCAGCGCATTCGATATCGACCTGACCTGCTCTGTTCGTCGCGTCCCTGCGGTGTCATTGCCCGGTCAAGCCGGTTGTCGGGCCCTATGCTTCGCGCATGCCAGTCCTCACGGATCCCTCGGGCGTGCAGTGGTCGGTGCACCGCAAGCTGTGGCCGTTCCCGTCGCTGGAGACGCTGCTCGACAACTTCGACTTCTTCGGCTGGGTGATCGGTCTCGTCCTGCTGCTGCCGTTCGTGCTGCTGTGGCCGTTCTGGCTGCTGACCAAATTTCTGGGCGGGCGGTGGGTGATCGTTGTCCAGCGCAACAATCACGAGGTCGAGCGAGAGCTCGTACGAGGCTGGCGTCGCTCCGGCGGCCGCATGGCCGAGCTGATGCTCCAGTTGTCCCAGGGTTGGCGCTCCGGGCATTACGCCATCTGACGCGTGTCCCTGCCGGACGGCGTCGCCCCGGACGGCTAAGCTCTCGAACAAATGTTCTCTTCGAGGAGGAGCTGGCGTGCGGGTGATGGGAGTCGACCCGGGTCTGACCCGGTGTGGGCTGTCGGTCATTGAGAGTGGGCGCGGCCGTCAGGTGATCGCGCTCGATGTCGACGTCGTGCGCACCCCCTCCGATCATCCGCTGGCGCATCGACTCCTCGCGATCAGCGATGCCGTCGAACACTGGCTCGACACCCACCGGCCCGACGTGATCGCGATCGAGCGGGTCTTCTCCAACCAGAACGCCAACACCGCCATGGGCACCGCGCAGGCCGGCGGGGTGATCGCGCTGGCTGCCGCCCGTCGCGACATCGACGTGCACTTCCACACACCCAGTGAGGTCAAGGCTGCAGTCACCGGAAACGGTCGCGCCGACAAGGCTCAGGTGACCGAAATGGTAACGAGAATTCTTGCGCTGCAACAGAAACCGACGCCGGCCGACGCGGCTGACGCACTGGCGCTTGCGATCTGCCATTGCTGGCGCGCGCCGATGATCTCGCGGATGGCCGCTGCCGAGGAGATGGCGGCCGAACAGCGCCGCAAGTACAAGGCGACGCTGAAGGCCGCGGCGGGAGCAAAGGCGGGCCCGATGTCGAAGAGCACACGATGATCGCGTCGGTGCGCGGTGAGGTGCTCGATATCGCACTCGACCACGTCGTGATCGAGGCGGCGGGCGTCGGCTACAAGGTGATGGCGACGCCGTCGACGCTGGCGACGCTGCGCCGGGGAACCGAGGCCCGGTTGATCACCGCGATGATCGTGCGCGAGGATTCGCAAACCCTGTATGGATTCGCCGACTCCGACGCCCGCGACCTCTTTCTGATCCTGCTGGGGGTGTCCGGGATCGGCCCGAGTATCGCCCTCGGTGCGCTGGCGATGTACGACGGCCCCGCGCTGCGTCAGGCGATCGGCGACGGTGACGTCACCGCACTGACCCGAATCCCTAAGGTGGGCAAGAAGACTGCGGAACTGCTCGTCCTGACCTTGCGTGACAAGGTCGGGACGCCGAGCTCTTCGGGCATGGCTTCGGCGGGTGGCCACGGCATCCGGGGGCCCGTTGTGGAGGCGCTCGTAGGACTGGGCTTCGCGGTCAAACAGGCCGAGGAGGCGACCGACAAGGTGCTTGCCAACGACCCGGAGGCGACGACATCGAGTGCGTTGCGTGCGGCGCTGTCGATGCTGGGGAAGAAGTAGCGCGTGGGCAGGTTTTCAGAAGACGCGGCAGATGACGCCGACGAGCGCGAGATGTCGCCGGCGTTGACGGTCGGCGAGGGCGACATCGACGCGAGCCTGCGCCCGCGGTCGCTGGGGGAGTTCATCGGGCAGCCTCGCGTACGCGAACAGTTGCAGCTCGTGCTCGAGGGCGCGAAGAACCGCGGTGGCACCCCTGACCACATCCTGCTGTCGGGGCCGCCCGGGCTGGGCAAGACGTCGCTGGCGATGATCATCGCCGCCGAACTGGGAACCTCGCTGCGTGTCACCTCCGGGCCCGCGCTCGAGCGGGCGGGCGATCTGGCGGCGATGCTGTCGAACCTGGTCGAACACGACGTGCTTTTCATCGACGAGATCCACCGCATCGCCCGGCCCGCCGAGGAGATGCTGTACCTGGCGATGGAGGACTTCCGGGTCGACGTGGTCGTCGGCAAAGGCCCTGGGGCGACGTCGATTCCGCTGGAGGTCGCGCCGTTCACCCTCGTCGGGGCCACTACCCGCTCCGGTGCGTTGACCGGACCTCTGCGCGACCGCTTCGGCTTCACCGGCCACATGGACTTCTACGAACCCGTCGAGCTGGAGCGGGTACTCGCCCGCTCGGCCGGCATTCTCGGCATCGAGCTCGGCGCCGAGGCCGGCGCGGAGATCGCGCGCCGGTCCCGCGGTACCCCGCGTATCGCCAACCGGTTGTTGCGCCGCGTACGCGACTACGCGGAGGTGCGCGCCGACGGCGTCATCACGCGCGACATCGCCAAGTACGCGCTGGAGGTCTACGACGTCGACGAGCTCGGGCTCGACCGGTTGGACCGCGCGGTGCTGTCAGCGCTGACGCGCAGCTTCGGCGGCGGACCGGTCGGTGTGTCGACCCTGGCGGTAGCTGTCGGTGAGGAGGCCACGACGGTCGAGGAGGTCTGTGAGCCGTTCCTCGTGCGGGCCGGGATGATTGCGCGCACGCCGCGCGGCCGCGTCGCCACCGCGCAGGCGTGGACGCATCTGGGAATGACACCGCCGGCCGGGGCAGGTGGGCTCGGCCAGGTCGGCTTGTTCGACTGATACGACAGGAGGAACCCATGCTGACGGCCGGTTTGATCGTTGCGGTGCTTGCGGCCCTGTTGCACGGGTACATCTTTGTGATGGAGTCCGTCACCTGGACCTCGCCACGGACTAGGGCCGTGTTCGGGATGACGGAGGATGAAGCACAGGCGACGAAGCTGCTCGCCTTCAACCAGGGTTTCTACAACCTGTTTCTCGGCATCGTCACGATCATCGGCGTCATCGCCGCATTCACCGGCGCCGTGGCCGTCGGAGTCGCGTTGGTGTTCGCCGGCGTCGGGTCGATGCTCGCGGCTGCGGTGGTCCTGCTGGCCGCTGCGCGCGACAAGGCTCGCGCCGCTGTCAGCCAGGGCGTGCTGCCGCTCATCGCGATCGTGCTGGTGGTTATCGGGCTGGTGCTTTAGCGCGGCCGTGGTGAGCCGGTTACCCCACGGAGTGCCTGGGTACTCGCTGTGCATCCTGTTGAGGAGGAATCATGGTTGACACACCGACCCGGGCGCACCGGGGCTCCATGCAGATCCCGCGCAGCCGAGGCGCCGTCAGCGGGCTGCTCGTCGTGCTGTTGGGCATGTGGGGCGCACTCGCGCCGTTCATCGGCCCGCTCTTCGATTTCGCGTTCAGCCCCGACCGTCCGTGGGTGTGGACAATGGGCCGCGGCTGGCTGCAGGTGCTGCCGGGGCTGGTCGCCGTCATCGGCGGTCTGTTGATGTTTGTGTCGAGAAACCGCGCGACGGCCATGCTCGGTAGCTGGCTGGCCGTGGCCGCCGGCGCCTGGTTCGTCGTCGGGCGCGCCGTGGCGGGTCCGCTCGGACTCGGTGATCCGGGCCAGCCGGTGGCTACCAGCGACGCGCAGCGGGTGTGGCTCGAGCTGTCCTATTTCTCCGGTCTCGGAGCGCTCATCGTGTTCCTCGGCGCGCTGGCGGTGGGCCGACTTTCGGTGCGCTCCGCGCGCGACATCGCGTACCGCGAGGCACAGACCACTGTCGATCCCGTCCCGACCGATGGGCCGACCTCGTGGGATCAGTCCGATGCGGTGACGGCTCCCGTAGAGCGCCGGCGGCCCACCCTGTTCGGGCGTCGCCGCCGGCGCATCCGGGACAAGCTGCCCATCTAGAGCAGACCGAGTAGCTCCAGATCGGTCACGTACTTGACGATCACCGCACGGCTGATGTGCGGAATGTCCTTGTCGGGACCGATCTTCGCGTCCTGAACGGTCGCGCGGAAGTGGTCGGTCGGCGCCATAGAGCCGCGGATGGGAAGCTCCGGACTCTGATAGTTGTGCAGCAGAGGCAGCAGTGAGGCCTGCCGCTGCCTATCCGGCAATCCGTTGATCGCCGACGTGAACCGCTGCAACCATGTCGCATAGTCGCCCACCCGCTGCACCGGATAGCCGGCGTCGATGATCCAGTCGACGAACTCGTCGAGACCGATACCGTCGTCGTAGGGGTTCATGACGTGGTAGGTCTCGAAGCCCGTGACCGAATCATTGCGGACGGCGGCACCGAGAGTGGAGATGGCCTCGGCTATGAATTCCACTGGGAGACCGTCGTAGTGAGCCCGCTGCCGGTTGCCGGTCTCGTCGAGCTGATAGAACGAATTCGGCGCTACACCGGTGGCGACCAAACTCAGGATCAGCCGGGTGAACATGTCGGGCACGTTCAGCTGACCCGCGTAGGTGGTATCAGCAAGGATCATGTCGCACCGGAACACCGCCACGGGGAGCGCGCACAGATCGTGTGCTTCCCGCAAGAGCACCTCGCCCGCCCACTTGCTGTTGCCGTAGCCGTTGGCGTAGCTGTCGTCGACGGCGCGGGTGGCGCTGATCTGCCTGATATCGGCGCCTTCGGTGAACTGTCCGGGTTCAATTCCGGCACCGACGCCGATGGTGGACACATACACGAACGGCTTGAGGTGCGTTGTCAGCGCCAGCTTTATCAGCTCCGCGGTGCCGAGTGCATTGGGCCCGAACAGCTGGCTGTAGGGCAGCACGTGGTTGACCAGAGCCGCGGGATCGACGATCAGGTCGACGGTGTCGGCGAGCCGCTGCCACGTCTGCGGGTCGAGTCCGAGGTCTGGCTCGCCCTTGTCGCCCGCGATGACCTGAAGGTGGCCATCGGCCAGCTGCCGGTAATGCTCCAACAGCCGAGGATCACCACTGTCGAACGTGCGGTCGAGCCGATCACGTGCGGCGGCATCGTCTTTCGCACGGACCAGGCAGATCAACGTGCCGCCGACGATGGACAGCCGCTCCAGCCATTCCAGTGCCAGATAGCGCCCGAGGAATCCGGTGGCCCCGGTGAGCAGAACGGTGCGCACTTCGCGTCGTGGACCGGGTAATCCCACTGCCTCCGTGAGGGTCGTGGCGTCGATGAACTTGTCGAGTGTCAGGTCGCGGGCATGCACCTCGGTGGCACCGGCACCGTGCACCGATGCGAATGTAGGCCTCGTCGACCGGTTTTCACGTTCCGCTTCGATGTAGTCGGCGAGGGTGCGAAGGTCGGTCGCGGGGCTCACGATGACCCCGACGGGAACTTCGATGCCGAAGATGTCGTGAAGGAGATTGGCAAATGTCAACGCGGACAGCGAGTCTCCACCGAGGTCGGTGAAGTGCGCGTCAGGTTGCAGGTCGCCCGCCGCGGTGCCGAGGAGGGCGCCCGCGGCGCGGCTCACCGTTTCCAGTGCCGGACGGTCCGCCCCGGCGAGGCGTAGCGCGCGAAGCTCTTCGGCTTGCCCTTCGGCAAGCTCGGAGTACAGCGTTTCGAGCCGGTCGGCGTAGCGCTCCTTGAGCTTGGGTCGCGCCAGCTTGCGGATGCCGGTCAGCAGTCCGTTCTCCAGCGTGAACGGCGTGGTCTCCACGAGAAAGTCGCGCGGGATCTCGTAAGACTGCAAGCCCGCCGTCTTTGCCACGTCCTGCAGGGATGCACTGATGAGTGCCTTCACGTCGTCGTGGGCAAGCGCCGCCTCGGTCGGCACGACCACGGCGAGCAGGTAGGGGCGGGAGCTGTTGCCGTATACGTATATCTGGTGGATCCAGGGACTGTCGCCGAAGACTGCTTCCAGTTTGGAGACGGTGACGAACTCGCCTTGCGAGAGCTTCAGGACGTTGTTGCGCCGGTCGAGATAGACCAGCTGATCCGGTCCGGTCTCGGCGACGATGTCGCCGGTGCGGTAATAGCCGTCCTCGTCGAACATCTCGGCCGTCACCTCGGGCCGTTTGTAGTAACCCGGGAAAAGGCTCTCCGACTTGACCAGAAGCTCACCGCGCGGATGGGGCCGATCGGTGCGGAAGTAACCGAGGTCGGGGACGTCGACCAACTTGTAGTCGGTGACCGGCGGGCGCTGCACCTGTCCGTCGACAAAGACTGCGCCCGCCTCGGTCGAGCCGTAGCCGTCGGTCAGGTGCAGATCCAGCAGATCCTCCACGAACCGCTTCATCTCCGCCGACAAAGGCGCCGAACCGGACAGTGCGGTCAAATAGCGGCCGCCGAGCAGGCTCTGGCGTAGCTCGGCGTAGATCTCGGCCTCGGGCGCGCTGCGGCTGTCGACCTCCTTTGCGACCTCTGCGTAGACGGTGTCCCAGATTCGCGGCACGAACGACAGCTGCGTGGGTCGCACCAGTGCCAGATCCTCCAGGAAAGTCGAAAGATCGCTTCTGGCAGCGAAGTACGCTGTGCCACCCGATCCGAGCGTGCCGTAGAGCTGCATGCGACCCATGACGTGGCTCATCGGCATGAAGTTCAGCGTGATCGACGGGTCTGCACCGCGGTCACCCCAGCGTGCACGCCCCGACGGCCGCCACGCGTTGGAAACCATCTGCTGTGTGTACATCGCGCCCTTGGGGGCCCCGGTGCTGCCCGAGGTGTAGATCAGCAGCGCCAGGGTGTCCGCGCCGGGGGATGGTTGAGGCTGCACCGGCGTTGATGCCCAGCCGCGTTCGATCACTTCGGACAGCGTTTCCACGGTGATCGCGCTGCCGGTTTGGTCGAGGCGCCCGCGCGCTGCCGTTAGCGCGTCGCGGTGGTCGTCGACCTCAGGCATGTAGTCGAAGACGACGATGCGGATCACCGTCGGCGCTGCCATGGCGAGGTCGAGGGCGTCGTCGAGGTAGTCGATGGACGAGGCGATCACGACCGGCTCGGTCTCGGCGATGATGGGCCGCAAGGCCGTGACCGAAGCCGCGGTCTGCAGCGGCACGGACACGGCGCCGCGCAGGACCAAACCGATGTCGACGGTGGCGTAGTCGACGCTTGTGAAGCCCAGCAGCGCGACACGTTCGCCGGGGCGCACGTCGGCGAGGGCCGCTGCCAGAGCGTGTGCGCGTTGCGACACCTCGGCGTAGCTCAGCGTCTGAAAAGAGGGCAGCAGTTCTGCGGATGTACGTCCGGTGGCTGGATCGGTGACGAACCGAATCTCGCGCTGTCCGAGGGCAGGTCGACCGGCATATCCGTCGAACACGGTATCCACGATGGACGGGAGAGTCATATCCGGTGCGTCGATGGCGGCGACGATTGTGGCGTCGGGTGCGGCTTGTGCGAATTGACGATCGGTGGAATACAAACTGGCGATGCGGCGCTCGAGGCGATCCTCGCGAGTCGACATGATGCCTCCTCGAAAATAATTAGTGGGAAAATGGGCGCAACGTTGCGCCTACGAATTGCTACGTTGCTGAAACCCAAGGTATTCCGCGAATAGGCGGGTATGGGCTGTCAATACGCTGTGAAGATGT
Source organism: Mycolicibacterium iranicum (assembly GCF_002101705.1). Classification (GTDB taxonomy): domain Bacteria; phylum Actinomycetota; class Actinomycetes; order Mycobacteriales; family Mycobacteriaceae; genus Mycobacterium; species Mycobacterium iranicum. The sequence continues at coordinate 432,940 of NZ_LQPC01000047.1, forward strand.
TGGCGAGGTGAGTGTGGCGCTGTGACAGCCGTCGCTGATGCGCCCCAATGTGTCGTTGGACACGCGGTTCTGCCGACTGGAGATCGCTGGGCTCGGCAAACCCGTTGCTGCGGAACGCTTTCCGCGAGGTGAGCCGCCATCAGGGGGAAGGGGCGGAAGGTCCGAGAGCGATAACGTGGTCGAATGGCGGGTAGCGACATGAACGTTGGAGTGGACACGGTGGTTGGAGTGGACACGGTGTCGGACATGCTTGCCGTGCGCCTGCCCGAACCCTTGGAAGACGATCCCGCGGTCATGGTTCTGGGTGAACGGCTGCACGGGCTTCTCGTTGCGCTCGGTGTGCCTGCCCGTGACTGGCTGTCGGTCGCACAGAGGTTGGACGTATGCGACACACGAACGGCTGACGCGCTCGGCGGCTACGTCGACGTCCTGGTCGCCGATCGGTGTGGCCGGCCCGGCGAGGACCTCGTGTCCGATCTGGTGACATTCGAGGTCGACGGCCGCGCGCTGACGGCCGATGAGCTCAGGGCGATCGTGGTGGGCCTGCTGATGTCCTGATCGAGGTCACGCCGCCGCGGTATCGCGGGCCCCGGCATGACAGACCGCATTCCCGCCGGCGCGCTTGCCCGTGTACGTGGCGTCGTCCAGCCGAGGTGAGCAGCCGGTCGCGAGTGACTCGCAATTCCTCCGGATCCCCGTCGTCTCAGGACGGGGCGACCCTGCACCGAGCCGTCAATAACGTTGTGGCACCGCCTATTCGGAGTCGTTTTCGCTCACCCCGAATAGGCCATCACGTGCTCTCGCGGAAAATCTCTCTCAGAGGTCGCGGAGAAGGAGTTCGAGGACCTCGAGACCCTCGAGCAGCAGCTCGTCGCTGATGGCCAGCGGCGGCAGGAAGCGCAGCACGTTGCCGAAGGTGCCGCAGGTCAGCACGATCACGCCGGCCTGGTGCGCGGCGCTACTGAGCTTCTTGGTCAGCTCCGCGTCGGGCTCTGTCGTGCCCGGTTTGACCAGTTCGACAGCGATCATCGCGCCACGTCCGCGGACGTCACCGATCCGGTCATCCTCGGCTTGCATCCGGCCGAGCTTGTCCTTCATCAGCGACTCGATCTGCGCGGCCCGCGCGACCAGTCCGTCGGCCTCGATCGTCTCGATGGTGGCCAGCGCGGCCGCACACGCGATCGGGTTTCCGCCGTAGGTGCCGCCGAGGCCGCTGACGTGCGGGGCGTCCATGATGTCGGCGCGACCCGTGACGGCCGACAGCGGCAGGCCGTCGGCGATGCCCTTTGCCGTGACGATCAGATCCGGGACGATGCCTTCGTGCTCGCAGGCGAACCAGGCGCCCGTGCGTGCAAAACCGGTCTGCACCTCGTCGGCGATGAAAACGACGTCATTGGCGCGGCACCAGTCCAGCAGCGTCGGCAGGAAGCCTTCGGCGGGAACGATGAAGCCGCCTTCGCCCTGGATGGGTTCGATGATGACCGCGGCCAAATTGTCCGCGCCGATCTGTTTGTCCATCACGGTGATGGCGCGACGCGCGGCGAGTTCGCCGTCGGTGGCCAGTTCCTTGCCTCCGAATTCGGCGTCGCGGAACGGATAGGACAGCGGCGCACGGTAGATCTCGGGTGCGAAGGGGCCGAAGCCGTGCTTGTAGGGCATCGATTTCGCGGTCAGCGCCATCGTCAAGTTGGTGCGGCCGTGATAGGCGTGGTCGAAGGCGGCGACTGCCTGCTTGCCTGTGAACGTCCTGGCGATCTTGACGGCGTTTTCCACGGCCTCCGACCCGGAATTGAACAGTGCGGAGCGTTTGTCGCCGTCTCCCGGGGTGAGGCGGTTGAGCGCCTCGGCGACTGCCACGTACCCCTCGTAGGGCGTGACCATGAAGCAGGTGTGCGTGAACTTGCCCGCCTGCTCGGCCACCGCGTCGGCGACCTTGGGGGATGCGTTCCCGATGGTGGTGACCGCGATACCCGATCCCAGATCGATCAGGCGGTTGCCGTCGACGTCCTCGACGATTCCGCCGAATGCCCGCGCCGTGTAGACGGGCATGGTGTTGCCGACCCCTCGGGCCACCGCTGCGCTTTTCCGCGCCATCAATTCCGACGACCGGGGGCCAGGAATGGCGGTGGCGAGATGGCGGCTCTGTTCGAGAGCGCTCACAGGAAACCTCCTTGAGGAGCCGGAGAGAAACAGAAGATTCGACGCTTGCGCGTGCGGTTCGAGCCTAGTCGCACTGAGCACCGATCCGTCGAGAACCATGCCGCTTCCTGGCGGAATCAGCAGTGTAGACCGAGAATGCCAACGAAATCCGCGGCGATATCGTCGGCAACGTGCGAAGCTCTGGGCGCTGCAGAGCTGCCTGGAGATTTTCTGTTCTCTCCGAGCTGACCGGGGGCGACTGAAGGAAACGCCGCTGATGGCACACTGGACCACTGAGTCCTTCACGACGGGCCAACACCACGACATGTCCGGGAGTCCCGGACACTCGATCGTGACATTGAATAATTCACACGAAACTCGAAGATCTCTTACAGAACTAGAAAGACACTGCCGCCATGGATCTGGTCGTATTCCTACCCCTGCTCATCATCATGGGCGCATTCATGTTCTTCGCCTCCAGGCGCCAGAAGAAGGCGATGCAGGCCACCATCGATCTTCACAACTCACTCGAGATCGGCGACCGTATCCACACCACGTCAGGTCTGCAGGGCACGATCAAGGGCATCGGTGACGATTACATCGACCTGGAGATCGCACCCGGCGTGGTCACCACCTGGATGAAGCTCGCGGTGCGCGACCGCATCGTCGACGACGTGGAGGACGACGATGATCTCGATGGCGACGTCGAATCCTCCGGCGTCGAGCTGACCAAGAGCCCGAACGAGAAGACTGACGGCTGAGATCTCAGCAGCAGCACGTACTCTTTGCGGTGCTGACGACCTGATCTCGAGGAGACCCTGACACGTGGCATCGTCTTCGACGGTTCACCCTGCCCGCTACCTGGCGCTGTTCCTGGTACTGCTCATCGGCGCATACCTGCTGGTGTTCATGACCGGGGACAAGAAGCCCGACCCCAAATTGGGCATCGACCTCCAGGGCGGCACCCGCGTCACCCTGACCGCCCGCACACCCGACGGCTCCCAGCCTTCGCGTGAATCGCTGATCCAAGCCCAGGAGATCATCAGCGCCCGCGTCGACGGCCTCGGCGTGTCGGGCTCCGAGGTCATCATCGACGGCAACAACCTGGTGATCACCGTTCCCGGCGACGACACCAGCGAAGCCCGCAGCCTCGGCCAGACGGCGCGTCTCTACATCCGCCCGGTGATCCACGTGATCCCGGCGGGCGAACAGCCGCCACCGGAGGCGGGGCCCGAGGGAGCCCCACCCGGAACGATCCCCGGTATGCCTCCCGGTGCGATTCCCGGTATGCCGCCGGGGGCCATCCCCGGCATGCCGCCCGGGGGCGCAGCGCCCGAGCCCGCGGCACCCGCCGCGCCTGAGCCCGCACCGCAGCCGCGCCCCTTCCCGCAGCAGCCCGCTCCGTCTCCGGAGCCCGCGCCGCCCGCGCCTGCCCCTGGGCAACAGGCGCCACCTCCCGAACCGGGTGCCCCCCCGTCTCTCCCCGGCGACCGCGGCGACAGGCCGATCGCGGATCAGATCCAAGACGAGAAGCAGTTGCGTCAAAGCAGCGAGCAGGCCATCCAGATCCTGGCGCTGCAGTTCCAGGCCACCCGCTGCGGTGAAGAAGACGTTCTCGCCGGCAACGACGACCCGAACCTGCCGCTGGTCACGTGTTCGCAGGACGGCAACGAGGTCTACCTGCTGGACAAGTCGATCATCAACGGTGAGGAAATCGAGAATGCGTCCTCTGGGCTGAACCAGCAGGCCGGCGAGTACGTCGTCGACCTGTCGTTCAAAGACCAGGGCGCCAAGACGTGGGCGGATTTCACCGCAGCCAATGTCGGTACCCAGACGGCGTTCGTCCTGGACTCCAAGGTCGTCAGTGCGCCGGTGATCAACGAGCCGATCCCGGGCGGAAACACCCAGATCACCGGGCAGTTCACCCAGGACACGGCGCGTGAACTTGCCAACGTGCTCAAGTACGGGTCGCTGCCGCTGTCGTTCGACTCGAACGAAGCCGAGACTGTTTCGGCGACGCTGGGCCTGTCATCGCTGCGGGCAGGTCTGATCGCCGGTGCGGTCGGGCTGGCCGCCGTGCTGTTGTACTCGCTGCTCTACTACCGGGCGCTCGGCATGTTGATCGCGCTGTCACTGGTGGCCTCGGGTGCGATGGTCTTCGCCATCCTTGTGCTGCTGGGCCGATATATCAATTACACCCTTGACCTGGCCGGTATCGCCGGCCTGATCATCGGTATCGGCATGACGGCGGACTCGTTCGTGGTGTTCTTCGAACGAATCAAAGACGAGATCCGTGAGGGGCGTTCGTTCCGCTCCGCGGTGCCGCGAGGGTGGGCGAGGGCCCGCAAGACGATCCTGTCCGGCAATGCCGTGACGTTCCTGGCCGCCGCTGTGCTGTACTTCCTCGCCGTCGGCCAGGTGAAGGGATTCGCGTTCACGCTCGGACTGACAACCATCCTCGACGTCGTCATCGTGTTCCTGGTGACGTGGCCGCTGGTCTTCATGGCGTCGAAGTCGCCTACATGGGCCAAGCCGTCCCTCAACGGATTGGGCGCCGTCCAGCAGATCGCACGCGAACGCCGAGCTGCCGCGAACGCGGCGGGACGGGGATAGACGATGGCCACCAAGAACCGCTTCCACGAAGAGTCGACCGCCCAGGAAGCTCCGGACCTGGAATCAAGCGCGTCCGAGGCGTCCAAGCACGGGTTCTTCGTCCGCCTCTACACCGGCACCGGCGCCTTCGAGGTGATGGGCAAGCGCAAGCTCTGGTACACGGTCAGCGGCATCATCGTTGCGATCGCCGTCGCAGCGATGGTCATCCGCGGCTTCACCTTCGGCATCGACTTCGAGGGCGGCACCAAGGTCTCGTTCCCGCGCGGTGACGGGCAGACCACCACCCAGCAGGTCGAGACGGTGTTCAGCGACACGATCGGGCGGGCGCCCGACTCGGTGGTCATCGTCGGCAGCGGCAACGACGCGACCTTCCAAATCCGGGCCGAGACGCTGACCAACGACGAGATGATCGAGCTGCGCACCGCGCTGTTCGACGCCTTCCAGCCCGTCGGATCCGACGGCCAGCCCAGCGAGCAGGCCGTCAGCGACTCCGCGGTGTCCGAGACATGGGGCGGCCAGATCACCCAGAAGGCCCTCATCGCGCTGGTGGTCTTCCTGGTCTTGGCCGCCATCTACATCACGATCCGCTACGAGCGCTACATGGCGATCGCGGCGCTGGCGACCCTGGGCTTCGACCTCGTCGTCACGGCGGGGGTGTACGCGCTCGTGGGCTTCGAAGTCACCCCGGCAACTGTGATCGGTCTGCTGACGATTCTTGGCTTCTCGCTCTACGACACCGTCATCGTGTTCGACAAGGTCGAGGAGAACACCGACGGCTTCGAGCACAGCACACGAAGGACGTTCGCCGAGCAGGCCAACCTCGCTGTGAACCAGACGTTCATGCGATCGATCAATACCAGCCTGATCTCGGTGCTGCCGATCCTCGCGCTGATGGTGATCGCCGTGTGGCTCCTCGGCGTCGGGACGCTGATGGACCTGGCGCTGGTGCAGCTGGTCGGCGTCATCGTCGGCACCTACTCGTCGATCTTCTTCGCCACACCACTGCTGGTCAGCCTGCGCGAACGCACCGACGTGGTGCGCAAGCACACCCGAAGGGTGCTCAACCGCCGCCAGACCGCGGCGGCCAGGGCTACGGGGATCGACGCCGACGCGCCGGCCGAGGGCGACGCCGAGCCCGCAACCGTGGCCGCTTCGCCGCAGCCGCCACCCGACAAGCCCCAGCCCGGCGCTCGTCCCGTGCGGCCCACCTCGAGCAGGACCGGGCGACCCTCGGGTAAGCGCACGCCGCGGAATCGGTAGCGGCCCATGGCTGGCCGTCGCGCGATCGCCTTCGTGGCGGTACTCGCCCTGATGGGCGGACTCGGTCTGACCTCCTGCTCGGAGGAAACCGCCGATTCCGTCGACTACGCCGTCGACGGCACGCTGATCAGTTACAACACCAACACCGTCGCCGGTGCCGCGTCGGGAGGGCCGCAGGCGTTCGCTCGCGTCCTGACCGGATTCAACTATCACGGCCCCGATGGTCAGATCGTCGGCGACCACGACTTCGGGACGGTCTCGGTCGTCGGGCGTTCGCCGCTGATCCTCGACTATGAAATCAAGCCGAACGCCGTGTACTCCGACGGCAAGCCGATCACGTGCGACGACATGGTGCTGGCTTGGGCATCGCAGTCCGGCCGGTTCCCGTGGTTCGACGCCGCGAGTCGCGCCGGCTACTCCGACATCGCGACCATCGACTGCGCGCCGGGACAGAAGAAGGCGAGGGTGTCGTTCGCGCCTGAGCGCGGCTTCACCGACTTCGGTCAGCTGTTCACCGCGACCTCGATGATGCCGGCGCACGTCATCGCCGACGTTCTGGGTCTCGGCGATGGAGCGGTGACCACGGCGCTGCTCAACAACGACGGTCCAGCCGTGGAGCGGATCGCGCAGGTGTGGAACAGCACCTGGAACCTCACACCCGATCTCGATCTGAAGAAGTTCCCGTCGTCGGGCCCCTACAAGCTGGAGTCGGTCACCGGCGACGGCGCAGTTGTGTTGGTGGCCAACGACAAATGGTGGGGCGCCAAGCCGGTCACCCCACAGATCACCGTCTGGCCTCGCAGACCCGACCTGCAGGATCGCGTCAACGAGGGTGCCTACGACGTCGTCGACATCGCAGCCGGTTCGTCGGGCACCCTCAACCTGCCCGATGACTACGTGCGCACTGATTCGCCGTCGGCAGGTATCGAGCAGTTGATCTTCGCCCCGCAGGGGCCGCTGGCCGCAGTGCCCGCCCGCAGGGCGTTGGCACTGTGCACCCCGCGCGACGTCATCGCGCGCAACGCCGAGGTCCCGGTGGCCAACAGCCGCCTGAACGCGGCCACCGAAGACGCCTACACAGCCGCTGAAGCCACGCCGCAGGTCAACGAGTTCGCGGTCGGCAATCCGGAGGCCGCGCGCGCCGCGCTGGGCGGGCAGCCGCTGAGGGTGCGGATCGGCTATCAGACACCGAACGCCCGACTCGCCGCCACAGTCGGCGCGATCGCCAAGGCCTGCGCGCCCGCCGGCATCACCGTCGAGGATGTCGCGGGAGAGAACACCGGTCCCCTCACCTTGCGCGACAACCAGATCGACGTGCTGATCGCGAGTACTGGCGGTGCGGCGGGCAGCGGATCGTCGGGCTCCTCGGCGATGGACGCCTACACACTGCACAGCGCGAACGGCAACAATCTGCCCCGCTACCGCAATGAGCGCATCGACGCGATCATCGCGACGATCGCCGTCACGTCCGACCCGAAGGAGATGGCGCGGTTGCTCGGCGAGGCGGGTCCGATCCTCTGGGGCGATATGCCGACCTTGCCGCTGTACCGTCAGCAGCGAACACTGCTCACGTCGACGAAGATGTTCGCGGTGAGTGGTAACCCGACGCGATGGGGAGCGGGATGGAACATGGACCGCTGGAAGCTGAGTCAGTGAGCAGAGACGAAGACATCTCCGAGGTCATCAAATCGCTGATGCGTGAGGTGCCCGATTTTCCCGAGCCGGGAGTCCAGTTCAAGGACCTCACACCGGTGCTCGCCGACGCGCGCGGGCTCGCTGCGGTGAGCAAGGCGATCTCCGACAGCGCGCGCGGAGCGGACCTGGTGGCCGGAGTGGATGCGCGGGGCTTTCTGCTGGGCGGCGCTGTCGCGGTCACGCTGGGCATCGGTGTGCTCGCCGTCCGCAAGGGCGGCAAGCTGCCGCCGCCGGTGCTCGGAGAGACCTACACGCTCGAGTACGGGTCGGCCACCCTCGAAGTGCCCGCCAACGGCGTCGAGCTCGCCGGCCGTTCGGTCGTCGTCATCGATGACGTGCTCGCCACCGGTGGCACGCTCGCCGCCACGCACCAACTCCTGACGAAGGCCGGCGCCGAGGTGACGGGTGCGGTGGTGATGATGGAACTGACCGCACTCGGAGGCCGGGCCGCGGTGGAACCTCTCGAGGTCACCAGCTTGTACACCGTCTGAGCGGATATCCTGCGAAGAGCACTGCTCCTGGAGGTGAACATGGCCGACAAGGTTCGGACGGATCCCATCGCGAACCAGGCTGTGCAGTCACCTCCGTCCTCTTCGGTCTCCAGCCCGGAAACCCAGCCGATGGAGATCGTCAAGCCGGCACCCACCAGCGCCTCGCGACGAGTGCGGGCGCGGCTGGCGCGCCGGATGACCTCGCAGCGCAGCACCATCAACCCGGTACTCGAACCGCTGGTGGCGGTGCACCGCGAGATCTACCCCAAGGCCGACCTGACGCTGCTGCAGCGGGCTTACGAAGTCGCCGAGCAGCGCCACGCCGACCAGATGCGCAAGTCCGGCGACCCGTACATCACCCACCCGCTGGCAGTCGCGAACATCCTCGCCGAGCTCGGCATGGACACCACGACGCTGATCGCCGCGTTGCTGCACGACACCGTCGAGGACACCGGCTACACGCTTGAGGCGCTCACCCAGGAATTCGGCGTCGAGGTGGGGCATCTCGTCGACGGCGTCACCAAGCTCGACAAGGTCGCGCTGGGGACGGCCGCTGAGGGCGAGACCATCCGCAAGATGATCATCGCGATGGCGCGTGATCCCCGCGTGCTGGTGATCAAGGTGGCCGACCGGCTGCACAACATGCGCACCATGCGCTTCCTGCCGCCGGAGAAGCAGGCCCGCAAAGCGCGTGAGACGCTGGAAGTCATTGCGCCGCTGGCGCATCGGCTCGGCATGGCGACGGTCAAGTGGGAGCTCGAAGATCTGTCGTTCGCGATCCTGCACCCCAAGAAGTACGAAGAGATCGTCCGGCTGGTCGCCGACCGCGCACCGTCGCGCGACACCTACCTGGCCAAGGTGCGGGCCGAGATCACCGCCACGCTGAACGCGTCGAAGATCAACGCGACCGTCGAAGGCCGACCGAAGCACTACTGGTCGATCTATCAGAAGATGATCGTCAAAGGCCGCGATTTCGACGACATCCACGACCTGGTCGGCGTGCGGATCCTGTGCGACGAGGTCCGCGACTGCTATGCCGCCGTCGGTGTGGTGCACTCGCTGTGGCAGCCGATCGCGGGTCGGTTCAAGGACTACATCGCCCAGCCCCGGTTCGGGGTCTACCAGTCGCTGCACACCACGGTCGTAGGCCCGGAGGGCAAGCCACTGGAAGTGCAGATCCGCACCATCGGCATGCACAAGACCGCCGAGTACGGCATTGCCGCGCACTGGCGGTACAAAGAAGCCAAGGGCCGCAACGGGGTTCCGCCAAGCAGCACCGCCACCGAGATCGACGACATGGCCTGGATGCGACAGCTGCTCGACTGGCAGCGTGAGGCCGCCGACCCGGGGGAGTTCCTGGAATCGCTGCGCTACGACCTTGCGGTGCAGGAGATCTTCGTCTTCACCCCTAAGGGCGACGTGATCACTCTGCCGACCGGCTCGACCCCGGTCGACTTCGCCTACGCCGTGCACACCGAGGTGGGTCACCGGTGCATCGGCGCCCGCGTCAACGGTCGCCTCGTTGCGTTGGAGCGAAAGCTCGAAAACGGGGAAGTGGTGGAGGTTTTCACGTCGAAGGCGCCTAACGCCGGTCCGTCGCGGGACTGGCAAGGCTTCGTCGTGTCGCCTCGCGCGAAGGCCAAGATCCGGCAGTGGTTCGCCAAGGAGCGCCGGGAGGAAGCGCTCGACACAGGCAAGGAGGCGATCGCCCGCGAGGTTCGTCGCGGTGGACTTCCGTTGCAGCGCTTGATGAATGCCGAGACGATGTCGGCGCTGGCGCGCGAACTTCGCTACACCGACGTGTCGGCTCTTTACACAGCCGTCGGCGAGGGGCATGTGTCCGCCCGCCACGTGGTGCAGCGACTGGTCGCCCAGCTCGGCGGTGACGACGAGGCCGCCGACGAGATCGCCGAGCGGTCGACGCCGGCGACGATGCCGATCAGGCAGCGCACCAGCGACGACGTGGGCGTGGCCGTGCCGGGCGCGCCGGGTGTGCTGACCAAACTCGCGAAGTGCTGCACGCCGGTGCCGGGTGACAACATCATGGGCTTCGTCACCCGCGGCGGCGGCGTCAGCGTGCACCGCACCGATTGCACGAATGCGACGTCGCTGGAGCAACAATCGGAGCGGATCATCGAAGTACAGTGGGCTCCGTCACCGTCCTCGGTGTTCCTGGTGGCCATCCAGGTGGAGGCGCTCGACCGGCACCGGTTGCTCTCCGATGTCACGCGCGTGCTGGCCGACGAGAAGGTCAACATCCTGTCGGCATCGGTCACCACGTCCAACGACAGAGTGGCGATCAGCCGCTTCACCTTCGAGATGGGTGATCCCAAGCACCTCGGGCACGTGCTCAACGTGGTACGCAACGTGGAAGGCGTCTACGACGTCTACCGCGTCACGTCCGCCGCCTGAGGTACTGCGCTCGCCGAGCAATCTCAGCCGACGGCGACCGATTCGATCGTGACCTCGACGGCCGGCTCGCCGTCATCGCCACTGCCGCCCTTCACTCCCGCCGAAGCGATGTTCTCCAGTACGGCAAGACCTTTCGTGCCGATCTTGCCGAACACCGTGTATTGCGGGGGGAGCATGGAGTCGTCGAAGATCAGGAAGAACTGGCTGCCGTTGGTGCCCAGCCCTGAGTTCGCCATCGCGAGGGTGCCGCGCGGATACACCACATCGGACTTCAATGCCGGGTCGGTCAGCCGGTACTGGTTGCTCGGGTATTCGTTGGGGAAGCGGTATCCGGGTCCGCCCGTGCCGGTGGCTGTCGGATCGCCGCACTGGAGCAGGCGAAGTCCGGGGTCGACGGAGAGTCGGTGGCAGCGGGTGTCGTCGAAGAACCCTTGGCGGGCGAGGTTGGTGAAATTCCGCACCGTGCATGGGGATTTCGCGTTGTCGAGTTCGAGGCCGATGTCGCCGCGATTCGTGACGATGGTGGCCGGGATCGACGGCGGGGTGGTTGACGTGCGACCGGTCTGCGGCGTCTGTACCGGCTTGTCCGCCGGTTCCGTCGTCGTGGGGTACTGGCAGTTGGAGCCCAGCGTCGCCGGCGGATCGAACGCGGGGAGCGGATCACCCGTCGAGGGCGTCGGTTCGATGGTCGGCCGGCGGTGTGCGTTGTCGAACTCCTCGAGCGACTGCGCGAGAAACACGACCATGACGACGCCGACCACCACGACGACGATCGCCGCCACCATCACCAGGTATCCGACGATCAGGCCGGCGATGGCAAGACCGCGGCCCTGCTCACCGGTCCTCTTGATCTGCGACAGCGACATGTGGCCGAACACCACGCCCAGTGGTGCGAGCACGAACGCGCACACCAGCGAGGCGATCGCCAGCGAGTTCGTCGGCCGCGGAGGGGGAGCGGGGGTTCCCGGATAGGGCGACTGCACGCCGTAACCCGTTGCGTAGGGCTGACTTTCGTCGAACGGCGGCGGGCTCGTCACTGCCGTCAGTCCAGCTGGATCGACTTCACCGTGGTGGCGAGCTTCGGGGCGCCGTCGGGACCGCCGTCGGCGACACCCTCGGCGGCGATCTTGTCCAGGGTGGCCAGCCCGGTCTCGTCGATGGTCCCGAACACGGTGTACTGCGGGGGCAGCTGCGAATCCTTGTAGACGAGGAAGAACTGGCTGCCGTTGGTACCCGGTCCGGCGTTGGCCATCGCCAGGGTCCCGCGGGGGTAGACGACCGGAGCGTTCAGCGCCGGATCGTCGGGCTGGTACTGATCGGTGGGGTATTCGTTGGCGAACTGGTAGCCGGGTCCGCCGGTGCCCTCACCGGTCGGGTCACCGCACTGCAGCACACCGAGCGAGTCACTGGTCGTGAGGCGGTGGCACGGGGTGTCGTTGAAGAATCCCTGCTGGGCAAGGCTGGCGAAGCTGTTCACCGTGCACGGCGACTTGCCGTTGTCGAGCTGCAGCCCGATATTTCCCTGGTCGGTCTCCATGCTGGCGCTGACCAGTGCGGGATCGGTCGGGACCTTGCCGGTGCGCGGCGGGTTGTTGGGCTTGCTGGCCGCCTCGGCGGATGCCGGGTACTGGCAATCGCTTCCCAGTCCCTCCGGCGCCACGAACTCCGGCAAAGCGCCGGTCTCGGTGGGCGGCGGCACGTCGAACGGCGACGACGTCTCGGTGGTGGAGGTCGAGGCAGACGCAGTCTGGGTTTCGGTATCGCGGTTGACCAGCACGATGGTTGCCACCACCGCGGCGACGACGAGGACAGCGCCCACCGCTGATCCGATGATGGTGTACTGGCGGCGCTTGCGTTCCCGCTCGGCCCGGTTCTCGAGCTGGCGCTCGAGCTTGCGCTTGGCTGTCGCACGCCGTTGTTCGTTCGTCGGCACGGCCGGTGTCCTCCTCGCAGTTGATCCGGTCGGCACCGAGTGTGCCAGTTGACGCTGAGCGAACGGGGCGCGACCCTCGTGAACTGGGCTGCGACCTGGGCATGGGAAGCTGAAGACGTGTTGATCACCGGATTTCCGGCAGGCATGTTGGCATGCAATTGCTATGTGCTGGCCCCGCGGCAGGGGGCCGACGCCGTCGTCGTCGATCCCGGCCAGCGAGCGTCGGGGCCGCTGCGGCGGATTCTCGACGAGAACCGGCTCACCCCTGCCGCGGTGCTGCTCACCCACGGTCACATCGACCACATGTGGTCGGCGCAGAAGGTCGCGGACACCTACGGCTGCCCGGTCTACATCCACCCCGCCGACCGCTACATGCTCACCGATCCGATCAGGGGGTTCGGCCGCGGTTTCTTCGGCGGTCTGGCGCGCACAGCGCTCGGGGCCATGTTCCGCGAGCCCAAGCAGGTCGTCGAACTCGACCGCGACGGCGACAAGATCGAGCTGGGCGGCATCACCGTCGCGGTGGACCACACGCCGGGTCACACCAAGGGATCGGTGGTGTTCCGGGTGGAGCAGGGAACCGACCACGTCGCCTTCACCGGTGACACGTTGTTCCAGCAGACGGTCGGGCGCACCGACCTGCCCGGCGGCAGCGGACGCGACCTGCTGGAGTCGATCGTGACGAAACTATTGGTGCTCGATGACGACACCCTGGTATTACCGGGGCACGGCGAGCGGACCACCATCGGCACCGAACGCCACACCAACCCCTTCCTCAAAGGTTTGACCCGTGACTGACAGTTTCAAAGCGCCCAAGGGCGTCCCCGACTATCTGCCGCCCGACTCGGCCGAGTTCGTCGCCGTGCGCAGCGGGCTGCTCGACGCGGCGCGCCGCGCCGGATACGGCGACATCGAGCTGCCGATCTTCGAGGACACCGCGCTGTTCGCCCGCGGAGTGGGGGAGTCCACGGATGTGGTCTCCAAGGAGATGTACACCTTCGCCGACCGCGGCGAGCGCTCGGTGACGCTGCGCCCTGAAGGCACCGCGGGCGTGATGCGGGCTGTCATCGAGCACGGCCTGGATCGCGGGGCGTTGCCGGTCAAGCTCTGCTATTCGGGACCGTTCTTCCGTTACGAGCGACCGCAGGCGGGCCGTTATCGCCAGCTGCAGCAGGTCGGGATCGAGGCCATCGGGGTCGATGATCCGGCACTGGACGCTGAGGTCATCGCGGTCGCCGATGCCGGCTTCCGGTCGCTGGGGCTCGACGGGTTCCGGCTTGAGATCACCTCATTGGGCGACGACAGCTGCCGACCGCAGTACCGCGAGCTGTTGCAGGAGTTCCTGTTCAAGCTCGATCTCGACGAGGAGACACAGGCACGCGCCCGGCTGAACCCGCTGCGCGTCCTCGATGACAAACGTCCGCACGTGAGGGAGATGACCGCCGACGCACCGGTGATGCTCGACCACCTCTCCGATGCGGCCAAACAGCATTTCGACACCGTGCTTGCCCACCTCGACGCGCTGTCGGTGCCCTACGTCATCAATCCGCGCATGGTGCGCGGCCTGGACTACTACACGAAGACGACGTTCGAGTTCGTCCACGACGGTCTCGGCGCGCAGTCGGGCATCGGCGGGGGCGGCCGCTACGACGGGTTGATGGCCCAACTGGGCGGACGCGACTTGTCCGGCATCGGATTCGGGCTCGGGGTGGACAGGGCGCTGCTCGCGCTGCGCGCCGAGGGCAAGACGGTCGGTGAGACGGCCCGGGTCGACGTCTACGCGGTACCGCTGGGCGGCGACGCGAAGGTGCGCCTGGCCGTTCTGGGTGCGCAGTTGCGCGCGGCCGGGGTGCGGGTCGACGTCGCGTACGGCGATCGCAGTCTCAAGGGCGCGATGAAGGGCGCCGATCGTTCCGGCGCCACGATCGCGCTGGTGGCCGGCGACCGGGACCTGGAGGCAGGAACCATCGGCGTGAAGAATCTGTCGACGGGGGAGCAGGTCGACGTCGCGATCGACGACGTCGTCGACGACGTTCTCTCCCGCCTGGGCTGACGGCCGCCGCACCGCAGCTGGGAGCCCTCTCCGTGGAGCCGCGGGACCTGCGTAGTGCACTACGCACGACACGCCCGCCCGCACTCGCGACCATGTCAGTCAGACCCGGCCGGAACGTTCCCGGGACTGACGAAAGAGGAGCGCGATGGGAGCGGTTGACGGCATCGACGGCAGTGCACACCCGCGGATCCGCGCGGCCGACGAAGGCATCGTCGCCGCACCGACCGCGACGTTGTTGACGGTGAACGGAACCGGTGTTGCCGACCCGTTCGGTGCGGGCTTCCCCGCAGATCTGGCGAGGGCGCTCCTGACGCAGGCCGAGGGCATGTGGAAATGGCAGCCGGTCGGCTATCCGGCTGCGGCCTTCCCGATGGGACCTTCGGTGTGCGTGGGTCGGGCCGCGCTGTGTGCTCAGATCCGGCGGCATCCCGGCCCTGTCGCGCTCAGCGGTTACAGCCAGGGTGCACTGATCGTCGGCACCGTGTGGCGCGACGACATCCTCGCCGCGGACGGCGTCTTGCACCATCGGCTCGACGACGTTGCGGCGATCGTGAACTACGGCGATCCGATGCGGTGCCCCGGCGTCGCCAACGGCAATGCGTTCGCCGGACAACCATTGCCGCGCAACATCAATGGATTCGTTTCCGGCGGAATCGCGGGTCCGGGAAACCTCACCCCGGAACAGACGCCCGACTTCCTGCTGTCCTTCGCCAACGACGGGGATCACTACACCTGTGCGCCAACAGGTCTCGATCCGTGGAAGAAGGAGACCGAGCTCGGGCACCAGGAGCGGATCATTTTCGACGCCGTGCAGGACGCGACGGTCGCGACGGTGTCGGCCATCGCGACCGCGGTGGCCGAGATGCTGGACGAACCCGTCGAGCGGATCGTCCCGAGAGTGCGGTCCATCGCCGACGGCGCCTTCTTCCTCGGATCTGGTGCCGGCGGCCCGCACGCGCGTTACGACATTGCGCCGGCGGTGCGATTCCTTACCGAGGCAGGGGCAAACCTTCGGGTCCGCGCGCTGATCGACGCCGAGATGCCGCCAGCCCTCTGAGCCTCTACCGCCTAGCTTTCGGGATCGCGAGGGCATGCCTGAGCGCCTCGTCGAGGTTTCCGATCGATCCACCAAAGGGGTTGCCGCGCAGCAACACCCATTCGCCGGCCGGCGTGAGCACCACGAGTTTGGGTGAGCTGGAGCCGATCTGCATGCGGCGCTCAATGCGGACCTGATCGAGTCGCGCAACGCTGCGTCCGTGGGCATCGATGAAGGTGCGCTGCGCGCGGTCGAAGACGGCCACCGGTGGGTAGTTTTGCAGCGGAGCCCGTCGGCGTCGGCGCTGGGACCGGGCGCCGTACGCCATCCCAACGGCAGCCAGCACGCCGATACCGAGCAGCGCCGCAGAGATCGCAGCCGGGACGCCCGAAGAGATGCTTGACGCCGTCATCACCAGGGTCACCAACCCGAAACCTCCGAACACAAGCGCGATCACCAGCAGCACGAAGACGAGGATCTGCATCGGACCGCCGCCGCGGTCGATGACGACGACGTTCGGTCCGTCCTCGGCCACGACGAATCGACCGGTTTCGGCGATCACGCGCATGCGGGAAGTGTGTCACCGGCCCGAGAAGACCGCGGCGCTTTAGAGTCTGATTGATCCACTGTGGAGGTGCCATGACGTTGATCGCGCTCGAAGAGCACTACGCCTGGGATCCGGCCAGCCGGGACAATGTGGTGGCCAACTGGTTGAGAGTAAACAACCCAGTCGGTCACGAGCGCCTGTACGACAGGGGCGCCCTTCGGTTGGAACAGATGGACGCCGCCGGAATCGATTTCCAAATCCTGTCGCTTTTCGACCCCGGCGTTCAAGACGAGGCCGATGCGTCCAGGGCCGTCGATCTCGCTCGCGCAGCCAATGACGACCTTGCGGAAACGGTGCGTCAGAACCCCAGTCGCTTCGGTGGTTTCGCAACGCTGGCAACCCAGGACCCCGCTGCGGCGGCTACCGAACTCAGGCGTGCAGTCACCGAGCTGCCGTTGGTCGGCGCGCTGATCAACGGCCACTGCCAGGGTCGCTATCTCGACGATCCGGCGTACCACGAATTGTTCGGGTGCGCCGAGGAGCTCGGAGTGCCGATCTATCTACATCCCACGACGCCGCACCCCGCGGTCATGCAGGCGTGGTTTGCGCCGTACGTCGCCGATGGCATGCACCTGGCGTCATGGGGTTTCGCCGCCGAAACCGGCACCCATGTGTTGAGACTCATCTACTCGGGCCTTTTCGACAAATTCCCGGGACTGCAGATGGTCATCGGGCACCTCGGCGAAATGCTGCCGTTCGCCGCTTATCGCCTAGACCGCTATTACGGACTTGGGGGAGACGAGAACGCGCGGCACCGCCTGCAACGCATGCCGTCGGACTATCTTCGGACCAATTTCCACGTCACGATGAGCGGAAACTTCTGTGCACCTGCATTCAGGTGCACCCTGGAGGTGCTCGGCGCCGAGCGCGTGATGTTCTCGGTGGACTATCCGATGGACGACAACGAGACCGGCGCGCAGTTTTTGGCGTCGTATCCGATGGACGACGCCACGCGCCGAAAAATCAGCTGCGAGAATGCGGCCCGGTTGTTCGGCGGCCGGATCCCCCAAAACCCTGGGCGTTGAGGAGCTAGTACCGGCGGCGGTTTGCTGTTGAAGTTTGCGAAGAGTCTGACTACACGCGACCGCAACACACGCCGTGCAATGGCTCGGGGTGTCGGTAAACGTCCTCGAACACCTCGGAAGCGGCATACCGCCCGCTACCTGGAGTGGGGCTTCGCCATCGTCTGAACGGGAGAGCAAGTAAGCGACATCGCCTGCCCCAACCCCCGGAAGCCACGTAGGAGCCGGCCATTATCGGGTCACCAACGGCGTCGTCGACACCAGCTACCCGGCGCGGGTGTGGAAGACATGGAGTAGCTCGGGAACCTCCACCGGCAACTGATACCCGACCGAACACCTTGCGAGCGAGCGCATTTGCACACTTTTGCTCGGCGCGCCGCTGTGCAGACACGCGCGCTCGCGGTGCAGGGCTGCCGCTCAGATGGCCATGGCGGCGCGGACGTCGGCTTCCGACGCGGAACCGCCTGTGCCGCTGGTGGTGACGCGGCCGGCCTCCAGAATGTAGTACCGCTGCGAGGATTCCAGGGCGAAGCCGATGTGCTGCTCGACGAGGAGCACCCCGAGGTCACCGCGATTGGTCAGCGCGGTGATGGCTTCTTCGATCTCGTGGACGACCGACGGCTGGATACCTTCGGTCGGCTCGTCGAGTATCAGGCACTTCGGCGTGGTGATCAGCGCGCGGGCGATGGCGAGCTGCTGACGCTGCCCGCCTGACAGCAGGCCGGCGCGCCGCGTGAGCAGTTCTTTGAGCGCCGGGAAGAGATCGAGCTGCTCGTCGATGAGCGCTTTGCCGTTCTTGCGGCCATCGGCGACCACCTGAAGGTTCTCGGCGGTCGTGAGCTGTCCGAACGACTGCTGCCCCTGCGGTACGTACGCCAGGCCGCGGCCGACACGCGCGCTGGGTCGCAGCTTGGTGATGTCGTCACCGTCGAAGAGCACCTTGCCCGACGTGCACTTCAACAGTCCGACGGCGGCGCGCAACAAGGTCGTCTTCCCGGCGCCGTTGTGGCCCATCACCGCGGCGACTCCGTCGGTGGGCACTTCGAGGCTTACCCCATGGATGACCTCGCTGCGGCCGTAGCCGGTTCGGACGTCGACCAATTGCAGCATCAGGAGTTCTCCTCGACGAGTTCGATGCCGTCGGCACCGGCCGCGGCGGTACCCAGGTAAACCTCTTGGACTTTGGGGTTGGCCTGCACCTCGGCAACCGAGCCTTCGGCGATCACCTGGCCGCGCGCTAGCACCGTCACCGACGTCGCGAACGCCCGCATGAAGTCCATATCGTGTTCGACGACGACGACGGTGCGTTCGGCACCGATGCGGCGCAACAGGTTTCCAGTCTCTTCGCGTTCCTCGGCGCTCATTCCCGCCACCGGTTCGTCGAGCAGCAGCACATCGGCGTTCTGCACCAGCAGCATGCCGATCTCCAGCCACTGCTTCTGCCCGTGGGCGAGCACCCCGGCGGGTTTGTCGGCCAGGTGGGTCAGTCCGATGGTGTGCAACGCCTGCTCGATTGCGGGCAGCACACCGCTGCGCCTCCGCAGCAATGTCCACACCGACCGGCCGGCGCCTGCAGCGATGTCGAGGTTCTGCAGCACGGTGAGCTGTTCGAACACGCTGGCGGTCTGGAAGGTGCGCCCGACGCCGCGCCGGGCGATCTGGTGCACCTTCTTGCCGAGCAGCTCCACGCCGGACTTGTTCACCGAGCCCGTCGCAGAAACCAGGCCTGTGATGGCGTCGATCACGGTCGTCTTACCGGCGCCGTTGGGGCCGATCAGGAACCGCAGGTCGCCCTGGAACAACGTGAGGTCGACATCGCTGACAGCCTTGAAGCCGTCGAAATCCACTGTCAGACCCCGCACTTCGAGGTACTGCGTGCCCATGCCGACGTTGCCGCCTTCGGCAGGTTCCTTGCCTGCGGTGCTCGCTTCGACTTCGGTCATGAGCTGGCGCCCACCTTCTCTGCGTCGGGGTCGGAGTCTGCGGCGTGCTCCGGCGGCGACTCGGCCTTGGCCTTGCGCCGTCGCTTCAGCAGCACCGCGAGGCCGGCGAAACCGGCGGGGAAGAAGCCGACGACAACGATGAACAACAGGCCCTGGGCATATGTCCACTCCGACGGAAAGCGTTCGGAGAACAGGGTTTGCGCCCACGCGACACCGATCGCGCCCAGCACCGGTCCCAGCAGGGTGGTGCGGCCACCGATCGCGACGCCGATCAGGAATGCGATCGACGGCAGGATGCCGACCTGAGACGGCGCGATGAACCCGACGATCGGGGCGAACAGCGCACCGGCGATGCTGGCGAACAGCGCCGCCACCGTATACGCCACCACCTTGATGTTGGCAGGGTCGTAGCCCAGGAAGCGCACCCGCTCCTCGCCGTCGCGCACGGCGACGAGCAGTTCGCCGTAGCGGCTCTGCATGAGCTGACGCACCACCGCGACGACGATCAGCAACACCGCGGCGGCGATGAAGTACAGCATTCTGCGGTTCACCGGATCGTTGAGCGTGAACCCGAAGAACGTGCGGAACCTGTTGAGCCCGTTGGAGCCGCCGAGGCTGGTCTGTCCGACCAGCAGAATGGCCAGGGCGGCCGCGAGAGCCTGCGACAGGATCGCGAAGTATGCGCCCTTGACCTTCCGCTTGAACACGCTGAGTCCGAGCGCTGCGGCGATCCCGGCGGGGATCACGATGATCGCGATCAGCGTCACGATCGGTGATGCGAAAGGTGCCCAATAGCCGGGCAATTCACGCACACCCTGGATCTGCATGAAATCGGGCACCTCGTCGCCGCGCAGTTGCGCGTCGGCAATTTTTAGGTGCATCGCCATCATGTAGCCGCCGAGCCCGAAGAACACGCCCTGACCCAGCACGAGCATGCCGCCCCGGCCCCATGCCAGGCCGATTCCGACCGCGACGATCGCAAAGCAGAGGAACTTGCCGAGCAAGCTGAGCCGGAAGTCGGACAGCACCGCGGGCGCGATGACGAACAGCACCAGGGCAGCGACTCCGAAACCGGCCCAGGTCTGCCAACGCCCGAGGACGGTTCTCATACGAGACTCCTTGTTCGAACCGTGAAGAGACCCTGCGGGCGGGCCTGGAGGAATACCACGATGATCACGAAGACGATCACCTTCGCCAGTGACGCCGTGGTGTTGTACTCGATGAACGAGTTCAGGAAGCCCAGCGCGAACGCCGCGATGACCGTGCCTTTGATCTGGCCGAGACCACCGACCACCACGACGAGGAATGCGTCGATCAGATAGCTCTGCCCGATCGTCGGGCTGGTCGATCCGATCAGCGTCAGCGCCACACCGGCGACCGCCGCCAAGCCAGACCCGATGAAAAACGTGGTGATGTCGGTCTTGCGTGACGAGATGCCGCTGGTCTCAGCGAGATCGCGGTTCTGCACGACGGCGCGGATTCGCCGCCCCATCGGGCTGACCTTGAGCACCGCGGCCAACACCGCGACGCACACCACCGCAAGCACCAAGATGAAGATGCGGGTTTTCGGTACTACGGCACCCAGGATTTCCACACCGCCGGAGAGCCATTCCGGCGCGATGACGTTCACCGCGGGCGCCCCGAAGATGTCGCGCGCCACCTGTTGCAGGATGAGGCCGACGCCGAACGTCACCAGCAAGGTGTCCAGGGGGCGGTGGTACATGCGCTGGATCAGCGTGACCTCCAGCAGTGCGCCCATCGCACCACCGATGAAGAAGCCGAGGATCAGCGAGATGATCAGCGAGACACCGGCACTCGATACGATCTGCTGCACCACGTAGGCGGTGTAGCAGCCGGCCATGATGAATTCGCCGTGCGCCATGTTGATGACGCCCATCTGACCGAAGGTCAGCGACAGTCCCAGTGCGGCCAGCAACAGGATCGAGCCGAGGCTCAATCCTGTTGCCAGCTGTCCGATTACGACATCCACGTGCTGCGTACTCTTCCCGTCGTTTCGCTCGCCCGGATCAGCCGGACAGTCCGGCGGCCCACGGGTAGGACTTGAGGAACGGATCCGGCTCGATCGGGCCGGGCGACTCCCAGATCGTGTAGATCAGCCCGTCGGGGCGGATCTCACCGATTCTTGCGGTCTTGGTGATGTGGTGGTTCTCGCCGTCGATGGTGACCAGGCCCTCCGGGGCGTCGAACGTGACACCGTCAGCGTTGTCCTGAATTGCCTTGACGTCGAACGACTGTGCCTTCTCCACGGTGTTCTTCCACAGGTACACCGACACGTACGCGGCTTCCATCGGGTCCGAGGTCGGCTTGTCGGCCCCGTACTTGGCCTTGTAGGCCTTGACGAACTCGTTGTTCACCGGTGTGTCGATGGTCTGGTAGTAGTTCCACGCGGTCAGCTGATTGGTGATGTTCTGCACACCGATACCGCCGACCTCTTCTTCGGCGATCGACACCGAAACGACCGGCATGTCCTGAGGCGTCAGGCCGACGTTCTTGTACTCACGGAAGAACGCGACGTTCGAGTCGCCGTTGAGGGTGTTGAACACCGCGTCGGCGTCGGCGGAACGCACCTTGTTGACGATGGTGGAGAAGTCCGTGCTGCCGAGCGGGGTGTAGTCCTCGCCCTTGATCTCCATGCCGTTGGCCTGCGCGTAGGCCTTGATGATGCGGTTGGCGGTCTGCGGGAACACGTAGTCGCTACCGACCAGGTAGAGCGACTTGACCCCCTGCTCCTTCAGGTAGTCCAGCGCTGGCACGATCTGCTGGTTGGTGGTGGCGCCCGTGTAGAAGATGTTGGGGGAGGCTTCCAGGCCCTCGTACTGCACCGGGTAGTACAGCAGCGAGTTGGCGCTCTCGAACACGGGCAGCATCGCCTTGCGGCTCGAAGACGTCCATCCACCGAACACCGCGGCGACGCAGTCGCTGCTGATCAATTTCTCGGCCTTCTCGGCGAACACCGTCGGCTCCGACGCGCCGTCCTCGCCCACCAGCTGGATCTGCTTGCCCATGACCCCGCCCGAGGCGTTGATCTGCTCGACGGCCAGATCGATCGCGTTGCGGACGGTGACCTCGGAGATCGCCATAGTCCCCGACAGCGAGTTCAGTGCGCCGACCTTGATGGTGTCGCCGGAGGTGTCGACACAGGACTCGGCATTTGCTGAATCTGTCTCGGTGGCCTTACTGCCGCAGCCGGCGAGCAGCAGACTGGCGACGGCCACGACACTTCCTGCTCTCAGCGCTGATCTCGTGAACGGGTGGCGTCGAGGTTGGTGCATGAACGGCCTTTCTGGCAGTCGGCAGCGCTCACCAGCTGATGAGGCGCCGAGTGGAGAAACTTCTGAACGACGAACTTTCGACACCGCCCGGTGTCGAATCGGGACGTTAGAGCGCCTGTGTTTCTGCCAAATGTCTGTGTGTGACAGGGAAGTTAACCTGTTGCCGCAATCGACAGTTGGTTTGCCGTTCACCGATCGCGTGCCGGCGGGACTAGCACGCTCGTAACAATCCGGTAGCGTCCGGCGATGTGACCAGTATGCGATCAGCTTTGCGAAGCAATGCAGCCAAAGTAGGAGCGGCGGTCGGGGCGTCACTGATGGCGGCGGCCACCTCGGTCGTGGTCGGTGCACCCACTGCGGGTGCTCAGCCCGCGGGTCATCAGGTCCGGTACACCCTGGTGTCCGGGGGTGCCTACCAGTTCGACCTCTTCTACCTCACGAGCCAGCCGCCCAGCATGGAGGCCTTCAACGCCGACGCCTACGCGTTCGCCAAGCGCGAGAAGGTCAACCTGGCGCCCGGAGTGCCGTGGGTGTTCGAAACGACGCTGGAGGACCCGAACTGGGCGATTCTTCAGGTCAGCAGCACCACCAAGGGTGGCCAGGCCGCCCCTAATGCGCATTGCGACATCGCCGTCGACGGCGCGGTCCTGACCGAGCACAACGATCCCTACAACGTGCGGTGCCAGCTCGGCAACTGGTGATCTAGACGGGGGTCAATCCCGACAGGGCGGGCGGAAGCTCGTCGCGATGAAGCACGCCGAGGCGCTGCGTGGCGCGGGTGAGTGCGACGTACAGGTCGGCCGCGCCGCGAAACCCCTCGGCGAGAATCCGTTCCGGATAGACCACGAGCACCGCGTCGAACTCCAGGCCCTTGGTGGCCGTCGGCGGCACCGTGCCCGGCACGCCGGGCGGCCCGATGACGATGCTGGTGCCGTCCCGTGCTGCTTCCTCCTGCACGAATTCCTCGATGGCCGTGGACAGTTCGTCGTCGACTACACGGCGCGCCCACGGTGCGGCACCGGTGGAGCGCACCGATTCCGGCGGTTGTACGGCGGGCGCGAATTCGGCCAGCACGGCGGCCGCGACGGCCATGATCTCCGACGGCGTGCGGTAGTTCACCGTCAAGGTTCGATACATCCAGCGCTCTGCCACATACGGTTTGAGCATCGCGTCCCACGAGGTCGCCCCCGCTGAGGAGCGCCGCTGCGCGAGATCGCCGACCGTGGTGAACGACCGGCTCGGGCAGCGCCGCATCAGCACTCTCCAGTCCATTTCGGAGAGTTCCTGCGCCTCGTCGACGACGACGTGCCCGTACGTCCATTCCCGGTCGGCGGCTGCGCGTTCGGCGAGCTCGCGGGTGTCGCGCTCCAGGAATCGCTCGGCGAGATCCTCGGCCGCGATGACGTCCTGGGCCATCAGCCGGTCCTCGTCGTCCATCATGTCCTCGCGCCCGATCATGAGATCGAGGACGCCCGCCGCGTACGCGGCTTCCTCCACCCGTTCCCGTTCCGCGGCTTCCTCACCCGACTTGTCACGGCCCAGCAGGTCGACCAACTCGTCGAGCAGGGGTACGTCCGACAGTGTCCACGCCGCACCGTCCTCGCGGTGCAGCGCCGGATCCGCGCCTGCGGCGCGAAGCCGTTCGTGTGACGAATACAGCTCGCTGAGAAGGGATTCCGGCGTTAGTACGGGCCAGAGCCGATCGAGCGCCGCCTTGAAACCGGCGTGATCCTCCAGCTCGTCGATCAGGTCGGCGCGCAGATGTTCCCACGCGGCCTTGTCCGCGCGGGTGAGCCATCCCCGGCCGATCTTGGCGATCGCCCGTTCGGTAAGCGCCCAGGTGATGACGTCGACGAACGTGGTACGGGCGTCGTTGTGCGGTTGATCGGTGGCGCGCGCCTCCTGGACAGCCCACTGGGCGATGTCGGCGCCGATGCTCACCGACACGTCCGACAGGTCGATGGGCACCGGCTCCTGCGGCACGCGCTGCCGGTCGGCGACCGCTGCGGAAAGCACGTCGAGAATGGCCAGCGATCCCTTGATCTGCGCCGCCTTCGGGGTGTCGGTGTCGGTGACGTGCAGACCGGGATAGAGATCGCCGACGGTCATGAACACCACATTGGTTTCGCCGAGTGACGGCAGCACCCGCCCGATGTGGCGCAGGAACGCGGCGTTCGGTCCGACCACGAGCACACCGTGGCTCTCCATGCGCTTGCGTTGGGTGTAGAGCAGATAGGCGACGCGATGCAGGGCGACGACGGTCTTGCCGGTGCCGGGGCCGCCCTCGATGACGAGCACCCCGGGATGATCGAGCCGGATGATGGCGTCCTGCTCGGCCTGGATGGTGGCGACGATGTCGCGCATTCCTTCCCCGCGTGGTGCGTTGACCGCCGCCAACAGGGCCACGTCGCTGGAACTGCCGCGCTGGCCTTCAGTCTCGTCGGAGCCGGGCCTGCCGAACACCTCGTCGGTGAAGTCGATGACGCGGCGCCCGATGCTGCGGAACTGCCTGCGCCTGCGCATGTTCTCCGGATGGGCGCCCGTCGCGACGTAGAACGCGCGGGCCGCGGGCGCACGCCAGTCGACCAGCAATGGCTCGTAGTCGTTGTCCTCGTCCTGCACGCCGATGCGGCCGATGTAGATCCGCTCACCGTCGACGCTGTCGAGGCGGCCGAAGCACAAGCCGGCGTCCGCGATGTTCAGCCGGTCCATCCGGGCGGCAGACGCGCGCACCTCGGCGTCGCGATCCACCATGGTGCCGCCGTCCTGGGTATCGACGGGGGCCCCGAGCGCGGCAGCGTATCTGGATTTCACCCGTTCGCGCTCGGCATCGAGCCGTTCGTACAGGCCTTCGACATAGCTGCGCTCCGACTGCAGCTCGGTGTCGTAGTTGGTCGGTGTCTTCTGAGTCGACATGTGCCCCTTAGCAAATTGCGCAACGGCTGCGATTTTACAGCGGGTCGCTTGACAGCATGTCGAACATATGTTCGCATGGTTTATGCGCTGGGCAGGCCAAGGCATCGACGTCGACGACGGCGCACTCCCCGGGCTACAGCGTATCGGCCTGATCCGCACCGTCCGGACGCCGCAGTTCGAGGGCATCACCTTCCACGAGGTGCTCTGCAAGTCGGCGCTCAACAAAATTCCTGAAGGTGCTGCCGTCCTCCCTTTTCGGTACACCGTCAACGGATATCGCGGGTGTTCCCATGCGTGCCGCTACTGCTTCGCCCGGCCCACGCACGAGTATCTCGATTTCGACCCCGGCCAGGACTTCGACAGTCAGGTGGTCGTCAAGACGAACGTCGCCGAGGTGCTGCGCCGCGAACTGCGAAGGCCGTCATGGATGCGCGAAACCGTTGCGCTGGGGACGAATACGGACCCCTACCAGCGGGCCGAGGGGCGTTACGCGCTGATGCCCGGCATCATCGGCGCCCTCGCCGACTTCGGGACACCGTTTTCGATCCTGACCAAGGGCACGCTGTTGCGCAGGGACCTTCCGCTGCTGACCGAGGTGGCCCGCCGGGTCGATGCCAGTGTCGCCGTATCGCTGGCGGTGGGTGATCCGGACATCCACGCCCGCGTCGAGCCGGGCACGCCGTCGCCCCAGGCGAGGCTGGGACTGGTCGCCGCGATCCG
Organism: Mycolicibacterium iranicum; assembly: GCF_002101705.1. Taxonomy (GTDB): domain Bacteria; phylum Actinomycetota; class Actinomycetes; order Mycobacteriales; family Mycobacteriaceae; genus Mycobacterium; species Mycobacterium iranicum. The sequence continues at coordinate 459,073 of NZ_LQPC01000047.1, forward strand.
CAATGCAGGGCTGGACTGTCACGTCATGGTGGCCCCCGTCCTGCCGCGGATCACCGACTCCGAGGAGCACTTGGACGACTTGCTAGGGCGCATCGCCGCAGCGGGGGCAACGAGTGTCACAGTGTTCGGACTGCACCTGCGGGGGAGTACACGCGGGTGGTTCATGGATTGGCTCGCGGCCGCGTACCCGCACCTTGTCGGCGAGTACCGCAATCTCTACCGGCGGGGCGCGTACCTACCGCAGCAGTACCGGGCGATGTTGGCCCAGCGCGCAGCGCCGCTGATCGCCAAACACGGGCTGACCCGTGACGGACGGTCGTTTCGCGGCGCGCCGACTGCACCGCCACCCGCCGCGACATCGGCTCAGCCTGCGCTGTTTTAGAAGACGCGCTGTTTTGGTGCCAGCGGCGTTCTAGCTCTTGTTGCGCTTCACCTGATTGAACGGCACGCCTCGGTCGGCGGCGGCTTCGCGCGGGAAGCCGAGGATGCGTTCGCCGATCACGTTGCGCGCCATCTCTGAGCTGCCACCGCCGAGCGATCCCGTCTGCCGGGACAGGTAGCGCACACCGATGTCGGAGAGCTCCGTGAGGCCCGGTGCCTCCTGCGAACCCTCGTCGATCACGCCCGCAGTTCCCGCGATCGCCAGTGCCGTGTCGACCTCAAGTTCTGTGGTTTCGGCATGGAACAGCCGAATCAGCGTGCCCGCGTTCGGCGGCAGCGAGCCGTCGGCGATCGCGTGGAACACATGGTCGATCAGCTGTTCTTTGACGATCCTGCGTGTCAGCGCGCGCCCCGCCAGATCCTGGATACGAGGATCGTCGCCTTGGCCGGTGGCCTCGGCCAGCCCGACGTGATCGGGCGGCATCTCGTTGGCGTTTTCGGCGGCGGTGCCGCTGGCGAACTCCGAACCGCCGCCCACCGCGCGGCGCTCGTGGTGCAGCTGGCGGGTGGCAACCTCCCACCCCTTGTTGACCTCGCCGACGACGGCATCGTCGCCGAGCGCGAGGCCGTCGAAGAATTCCTCGCAGAACTCTTCATTGCCGTTGACCTCTTTGATGCGGCGCATCGTGATGCCGGGGGAGTTCAGCGGCACGAGGAACATCGTCAGGCCCTCGTGCTTGGGCACCGTCCAGTCGGTGCGGGCCAGCATCAGGCCGTAGTCACCGGCGAACGCGCTGGTGCTCCAGGTCTTGGCGCCGTTGATGATCCACTTGCCACCCTCGTAGTCGGCCCGGGTGATGACGCCGGCGAGGTCGGAGCCACCGCTGGGTTCGCTGAGCAGCTGAACCAGGATCTCGTCACCGCGAATCGCGGCCGAGATGCGGTCGCGTTTCTGGGCTTCGCTGCCCACGTCGAGGATGGTCGCCGCACAGATCGTGAAGGTCGGCGTGTTGAGTATCAAGGGCATCTCGTAGCTTCGGCATTCGGCGTTGAACGCCCGCTGGTAGGCATAGTCCAGGCCGAGCCCGCCGTACTCGCGCGGGAAGCAGATTCCTGCGAAACCTCCCTCGTACAAGCGCTTCTGGAGTTCCTTCGCGCGGTCCCAAGAGGCCTGTTCGGCACGCACCGAGAACGGCGGGTGGTCGGGATCGACCCTCGGCATGTTCTCGGCCAGCCAGGCCCGCGCGCGGGCGGCGAAATCCGCTACCGACTCGGTCGTCTGTGTGGAGGTGACGGTGTCGGTCATGCCGGGACCTCTGCCTTCCTGCTCAGCTGATAGACGACGCGGTGATGATCCTCCGGGGAGCCGAACACAGCCCGGTAGAGCGCCACCCGGCGCAGGTAGAGGTGCAGGTCGTGTTCCCACGTGACGCCGATACCGCCGTGCAACTGGACGCAGTCCTGCAGCATCATCGGGGCACGCTCGGCCACATAGGCTTTGGCGACGCTGACCAGCTTCTCGGCGTCGGGAGAGCGTTGCGCAACTGCCGCGACTGCACCCGCGGTGGTGCCGCGGCAGGCCTCGAACCACAACTTCATGTCCGCCGCACGGTGTTTGAGCGCCTGGTAGGACGCCAGCGGACGGCCGAAGCTGTGGCGATCCGTGAGCCACTGGTTGGTCATCGCGAGCACCGAGTCGAGGATCCCGACGATCTCGGCGCACTGCAGAATCAGCGCGATCTGACGCTGGCGTTCGATGATCGCCGACGTCTGCTCGGCAGTACCCACCACCGCGGATTCGGCGACCTGCACCCCGTCGAAACGCACTCGCGCGTAGCGCTTGACCATGTCGACGGAGTTCTGCACCGTCACGGTGACCCCTGCGGCGTCTGTCGGCACCAGGAACTGCCTGATCGCCCCGTCACAGGCAGCAACGACGAGTACGGCGTCGCAGTCGGCGCCTGCCTCGACGCGATCCTTGACCCCGTCGATGCGATAACCGGAATTGGTTCGGGTCGCAGTGGTTTCGGCCGTCAGCGCGGCGAACGGGCGCCGGGGTTCGTAGACCGCCCAGGACGCGATCAGCTCACCGGAGATCAGGCCCTCGATGGATTCCTCGTGTTCCTTCGGCGCCTCGACGAGACCGGCGAGAACGACGCTGACCGGATGCAGTGGGCCGGGCGCGACCGTGTGGCCGATCTGCTCAGCGACCAGCGCCAGGTCTGCCACCCCGTCCCCAGAGACGCTGCCGCCACCGAGTTCCTCTGGCACCAGCAGGCTGGTCCACCCCAATTCCGCTGCTCGCTGCCACCATTCGCGCTGGAACGACACCCCGGAGGCGTGCAGCCCCCGGACATGGGTCAGCGAGCCCTGCTTCTCAAGGAACGTCTGAGTGGTCGAGGCGAACAGCAGCCGTTCGGGATTCACCGCATCGGTCATACGAGTTATGTTGCCTCTCAGGCGATGACGAGCGCTGGGACATCGGGCTTGTGGACGACCTTGTTCTCGACACCGAACAGGTCGACCATGTTCTTACCCATGACCTTGCGGACACCCTCGGCGTCGAGTCCGTGCGCTTCCAGATCGGACACCAGGTTGATCGGATCGGCGAGGCCTTCGGGGTGCGGCCAGTCGGAGCCGAAGATGACGCGGTCGATGCCACACAGGTCGGCCATCTTCTTGAAGTCGTCCTCCCAGAACGGAGCGACGTATACGCAGCGGCGGAAGGCTTCGATCGGGTCCTCCGGAAAGGACTGCGGCATCTTCGAATACACATCCTTGAATTGGTAGAACAGGTACGGCACCCACGACGCCCCGTTCTCGACCGACAGGATGCGCAGGTCCGGGTTGCGGGTGAAGGCGCCGTGGCAGACCAGGGCGGCCATGGTGTCCTCGATGGGTCGTTTGCCCATCGCCACCATCCGGAACGACGTCGGTTTGAACGGCAGGAACTCGTCGGCGGGCTCCCAGTCGTTGAGGTATTGCGCATAGCCGCTGTCCGACGCGTGCATCGCCACCGGGATGCCGGCCTTCACGCAGGCGTCCCAGAAGGGGTCGAACTCCTCGGTGCCGAACGACCGGGTGCCACGGTAGCCGGGCACCGGCGCCGGCCGGACCAGCACGGTCTTGGCGCCGCGCTCCAGGCACCATTCGAGCTCTTCAAGCGCGCGGTCGACGATCGGCAACGTGATGACCGGCGTCGAGAAGATCCGGTCTTCATAGTTGAATTGCCAAGTCTCGTACATCCATTCGTTGAGCGCATGGATGATGTCGTGGATGAGTTCGGGGTCGTCCTTGAGCCGTTCCTCGACCAACGAGGCGAGCGTGGGGAACATCAGCGTGTAATCCAGGCCGAGTCCGTCCATCACCTCAAGGCGCGCTTCAGGATTGCGGAACGCGGGGATCGCCTTCATCGGCTTGCCCATGACTTCGCGGTAACTCTTGCCGCCGCTGCCGTGCCGGAAGTACTCCTCCTGGGCTCCGGGCCGAGCCACCACTTCGAAGGTCGGGTTCGGGATGTAGTCGCTGATGTGGTTGCGCACCATGATCTTGGTGCGACCGTGCACGTCGATGTAGTCGATGACGCCCTTGCGCTTGTCCGGCAGGAACTTGGTCAGCGCTTCCTTGGGTTCGTAGAAGTGGTTGTCGGCGTCGAAGACCGGATAGTCGAGGATGCGTGACGGCATGGTGGGCTCTCCTGGCACGTCGAATTTGCTTGGTGCGGTAACGGCATTACCGATAGTGGTAACGACATTACCACGGGCAAGTGTAACGGCACCAGATCGTCTTATCGCAGCTCAGGGGGTTAACGCAGAAGTCCGCGAACGCAGAAGGTGTACACGTGCCTTCCCTCGATCGGCACGTCGTTGAGTTCGGCGCCGAGGTCGCGCATGCGCAGTGCGCCCAGCACCGTCTGCATCAGAATCGTGGCATCGGTATCCACGTCGAGGTCGGGCCTGAACGTGCCGTCCTCGATGCCGCGTCGAAGGATGTCGGCGATCAGGCGCTGCAGCGGCGCCAACACCTTCGCGAACTCCTTCGGTCGCGTCTCGTGGAGGTGGTCGTTGTAGTAGGTCAACCCGCGATTGATGCTGTCCTGGGTGCTCGATTCGGCGGGTGCGCTGATGCGCTCGATGAGCAGCCGCAGCGCGTCGCTGCTGTCATCGGCGGCGGTTTCGGCCCGCCACCGTTCGGTGGCATCGGCCATGATCCTCTCGACGAGGGCAAGCAGTAGTTCGTCTTTGGTGGCGAAGTGTTGGTAGAACGCGCGCAGCGAGGTCTTGGACCGCTCGACAACCTCCAGAACCGTGAAGTCGGTGCGGCCGGTTTCGCCGAGAATGTCCAGCGCAGAGCGCATGAAACGGTGGGCGCGTGACTCGGAATCGGCGGCGGCGGGCGCATTCGATTGGGACTTCGCTGCCATCGCGCACCACCCTTTCCTGTCCGGGCACTCGATGGTAATGACGTTACCGCTTTGAGGGAACCTCGGTTACTGTTCCCTCCGACGGTCACCCGATGGAGGCGATGGACAGATGGCACAGGCGCAATGGACGGTTCAGGCATTACTCGACCTTTTCGACGCGGAACCGGTGGGCGAGAACACCTTCACGGCGCAGACCGGTCCCGCCGGTGAGGACGAGCGCCAGGTCGTCGAGGGCACTCAGGTCCTCGCGCAGTCGATTGTGGCCGCCGCCAAGCGATTCCCCGAGAAGTCGATACGGTCGGCGTATGCGGTATTCGCCCGAGCAGTCATGGTCGCTGCCGGACCGGTGGAACTGGAGATCGACGTGGTCAGCGAAGGGCGTTCCACCGCAACGGCAATCGTGACAGCCAAGCAGAACGGCAAGCGCTGTATCACGACGACCATCCTTGCCGACGTGCCCACCGGCGACGTCATCCGCCATCACCTGCCCAAGCCGGAGGTGGCAGCCCCCGCCGAAGCAAACGACTCGCCCATGCCGATGACCGGGCGCCAGCTGCGGCTGGTCGACGTGGTCGACGTGAACAGCCCCGATGAGGTCGGCCCGCCCGAGCTGTACGCGTGGCTGCACTACGACCCGATCCCGGATCGGGACGACCTGGCGAAAGCGTTGATCGCGTATTTCACCGGGCACCTTGGCATTTCGACGACCATGCGAGCGCACGAGGGCATCGGGACCAGCCAGGCGCACCTCACCGTGTCGACCGCCCCGATGACCGTATCGGTCAGTTTTCATGAGCCGGTCACCTGGGGTGGCTGGCTGCTCTACACGCACGAAAGCACACAGGTGGGCGCCGGCATGTCCTACGTGCGCGGCGCGGTGCACACCGAGGAGGGAGAGCTGCTCGCGTCGTTCACCCAGGATGCGCTGATCCGTCCGCTGCGCACCACGGACACCGCAATCAAGGAGCAGTCGCGGCTCTAGGCGAGCGCCGACCGCAACACGTCCAGGGGCAGCCCGCCGAGATCGAGCGCCCGACTGTGAAAGTCCTTGAGCGACACCCCGCGCGCCAGGCTGTCGTCGCGCAACTGCTGCCAGATGCGTTGGCCTATCGCATAGGACGGCGCCTGACCGGGCCAGCCAAGATAACGGTCGAGTTCGAACCGCAGGTTCTCCTCGGCCATCGCGCTGTGGGTCTGCAGGAACGTCCACGCCCGCTTGGCATCCCACACCCCGCCGTCGGGCGCGGTCATACCGCAGTGCACACCGATGTCGAGGACCACCCTTGCGGCCCGGAATCGTTGCGCGTCAAGCATTCCCATGCGGTTGCCGGCATCTTCCAGCCACCCCAGCTCGGCCATCAGGCGCTCCGCGTAGAGCGCCCAGCCCTCGCCATGACCGGACACCCAGCATCCGAGCCTGCGCCACCTGTTGAGCTCGTCGCCGAGCACCACTGCGCGGCCGATCTGCAGGTGATGGCCGGGCACTCCTTCGTGGAACACCGTCGTCATCTCCTGCCACGTATGGAAGGTATGTACGCCCGGTGGTACCGACCACCACATCCGGCCGGGCCGCGACAGGTCCTCGGACGGACCGGTGTAGTAGATCCCACCGGTCTGCGTGGGCGCGATCCGGCACTCCAGGTTGCGCAACTCGGGCGCGATGTCGAAGTGCTTGTCGGCCAACGCATCCACGACGCGGTCGGAGAGCTCCTGCATCCACTGCTGCAGTGCGTCGGTGCCGTGGATAAGGTAGCGCTCCTCGCTGTCGAGTCGCCGCAGCGCCTCGCCCGCCGTCGCCCTCGGATAGAGCCGTTCGGCGATCTCGTCCTGCTCGGCGACAATGCTCTTCAGTAGTCCCATGCCCCAGTCGTAGGCTTCGTCGACATCGACCGACGCGCCCAGGAACATGCGTGACATCACCGCGTAAGCGTCGCGTCCGCAGCCGTCCACATCGCGGGCGTGCGGGCCTATCTCGTCGCGCAGCACGGTGGTCAGCGACGCGTAGGCGTTCGCGGCGTGCTCGCCGTACCGGCGGATTTCGGCGTGGAGTGCGGGATCGTCCGGCGCGGCGTCGGCGACCATGTCGACGAACAGGTTGGCGATCTGGCCTGCCTGCTGGATTCCCCGACGAACCTGTCGAGCCGCGGGTGCGTGCCCCGACGCTGCGGCGGCCCGCAGCGCCTCGGCGTATCCGCTGACGCGCTCCGGGATCCGGGCCAGCCGCCGACCGAAGACCGCCCAGTCGTCTTCGGTGTCGGTGGGCATCAGGTCGAAGACGTCGCGCATCGTCTGTAGCGGAGAGGCGATGACGTTCAGCTCGCCGACGTCGAGGCCCGCGTCGTGCAGGTCGATGAGGACGCCGAGCCGCTCCCGCAGCGCGGCGGCCGTGACGACGTCGGCCGCGTCGGCCGGTTCGGCCGCGTCGAGTTCGCGCAGTGCGGATTTGGCGGCGTCGACGCGCGCGGCGACACCGTCGGGGGAGTAGTCGGTGATCTCGTCGTCGTAACCGGCAATGCCGGATTCCGTTGCCGCGCAGGGATCAAGGGCAGCCGAGACCTCGAGATAGCGCTCGGCGACGGCATCGACTGCGGTCGTCTGCCTAGCCAAGGTTGTTGGTCGCGAAAGTGTCGCACTTGGCCGGGTCTCCGGTCTGGTAACCGGTGGTGAACCACTTCTGGCGTTGCTCCGACGAACCGTGGGTCCACGACTCCGGGTTCACCCGGCCGGTGGCCGCCTCCTGGATGCGGTCGTCGCCCACGGCGGAGGCCGCCGACAGCGCATCGGCGATGTCCTTGTCGGTCAACGGCTCCAGGAACGGTACGTCGGTGCCTTCCTGTTTGGTGATCGCCGCATAGTGCGCCCACACTCCGGCGTAGCAGTCGGCCTGCAGCTCGGTGCGCACACCCCCGCCGGTCGGCCCGGTGGGGTCCTGCTGCGCACGGCCCAGCACGCCCTGCAGGTTCTGGACGTGATGGCCGAATTCGTGGGCGACGACATACTCCTGTGCGAAGGGTCCGCCGCTAGATCCGAATTGATCCCGCAGGGTGTCGAAGAAACCCACGTCGAAGTACGCGGTCTGGTCGCCGGGGCAGTAGAACGGACCGACGTCGCTGCTGGCGAAGCCGCAGCCCCCGGTGTCGATGCCATTCTCGAACAGTTCGATCCGCGGCCGGGTGTAGTCGGGCATCAACTGTGCCCACACGCCGTCGAGGGAATTGCCCGTCGCGACCACGCGGCACTGCACGATGGTGTTGGCGTCTTCCCCGGTCTTGCACTGGCTCAGGTCGAACCCGGGAGCTTCCACGCCCTGGGTGTCCATCGGCTGCTGTTGCGGCATCACCGAGCCGGGGTCGACACCCAGAAGCAGCGCCACCACCACAATGACCAGCCCGCCCAGTCCGCCGCCGATCGCGATGCCCCTGCCGGGGCCACGGCCGCCGCCTCCACTGCTGGATGTGGTGCTGGTGTCGATTCGCATGCCCTCGTTGAAGGTCATCGCGCCACCTCCGTCTGCTGTTCGCCGGCCCGCCTGGCGTCCAGGCGAGTCCAGCTTCGCACACTAGGATTTGGCGTGTGGTCGTCGTTGCCGGAGATTCCACCGTTCTGTCCACCCCGTCCGGCGATCTGCGTGGCGACATCGAGGGCGGTATCGGGGTGTGGCGCGGAGTGCCGTACGCCGAGCAACCGATCGGGCAACGGCGGTTCGCGGCGGCCGAGCCGCTCATACCGTGGACGGGTGTGCGCGACGCCACCGAGCACGGGCCGCTGCCGCCACAGGCGAAATCATTTGTGGGCGGGGGGCGCGACGACCCGAAGGCGCGGGACGAGGCGTGCCTGACGCTGACCGTGTGGTCGCCGGACACCACGGCATCGTTGCCGGTGATGATGTGGATTCCCGGCGGGGCGTTCGTGTACGGGGCCGGGCAATTCCAGTTCTACAACGGGTCCCGGCTGGCGGCCAACGGCAACGTGGTCGTCGTCAACGTGACCTACCGGATCGGGGTCTTCGGCGGATTCGAGCTCGGTGACCTCGGCGACGGGTTCGATGACAACCTCGCCCTGCGCGACCAGATCTGCGCACTGCGCTGGGTGCGTGACAACATCGCGTCGTTCGGTGGCGACCCTGACCAGGTCACCGTGTTCGGTGAGTCGGCGGGGGCGACGTCGGTGCTGGCCCTGATGTCCGCGCCGGAGGCGACCGGGTTGTTCCACCGCGCCATCGCACAGAGCCCGGCGTTGCCGTTGATCGCCGATCGCGAGTTTCGCGCCGCCAACACCCGTGAATTCGTGCGCCGTCTCGGCGCCGATGCCGCGCAGTTGAAGGTGCTTCCGCAGCGTCAGCTCCGCCGCACCGCGGGCATTCTGCAGCTCAAGAGCACCCAGACCACGCCGACCCTGGCCTACGGGCTCACCCACGGCACCGAGCTGTTGCCGCTGCACCCGGTGGAGGCGGCCCGCCGGGGCGCCCTCGCGCAGGTGCCGCTGATCATCGGCACGAACAGCCACGAGGCCTCGATGTTCGCGTGGACGAAGCCGCCGATGCTGCCGACCACCCGGGCGTCGATCGACAACTATTTCTCCAGGGTGGCCCCGCACGCCAAACAGCGGGTGCTCCAGGCTTATCCGGAGTATCCGCGGCGAAGCGCCCTCGTCGCCATCGGATCCGACGCCATGTTCGGCGGTCCGACATGGGCCTTCGCCGATGCGTACTCCGAACACGCGCCGACACAGATGTACCGGTTCGACCATTTCGGGATCAGCCTGCGGATGCTCGGCCTTGGCGCCACCCACGGCAGCGAGATCGTGCACATCCACCACAGCTATGCATCGTTCGTCGGGCGCAAGCTGCATCCGCTGGGCCGCCGCATCCAGCCCGGTGTGGGACGCAGGATGCAGCGTGCATGGCTGGATTTCGCCAAAGACGCCCAGGACGGCGACACCGACCACTGGCCGCGCTACGAGACCGGCAAGCGCCTGACGCGCTTGATCACCTCCACCCGCGACGTCATGTCCTCCGACCCCGATGAGCAGCGGCGGTCCGCGTGGGCAGCGGTGTACTAGACCGGGTTACCGGGCAAGGCGAACCGTTCGTCGGTGTAGCGGCGCAGGTTGTGCAGGAAGCCCTGGAACATGCGGCTCATGATCGGCTTACCGACGAACAATCCGACGCGTCCCGCGACACCCTGGGGCTTCATCGCCATGATCCAGGTCAGGTGACACCCTTGGGCGGTGGGAACGACGCGGTAGTCCTCGGCGAACGCCGAGATGCTGCCGGTGCTGGCCGCATTGAAGCGGAAGGCCATGCGCGTGAACGGTTCCCAGGCCAGGAACACCTCGTCGCCGGTGATTCCGCCACGCATGTCGACGGTGCGGGTGGTGCCGATCCCGCGCGGTTCGGGGCTCGTCCACGTGACGTTGGTGATGACGCTGGCCCAGTGCGGCCACGACGTCTCGTCGGCCAGGACCTCGAAGAGCTGTTCGGGGGTGACGGCCAGGTCGACGGTGCTGACGAATCGGTACGGGGCGGTCTCGACGAAATCCAGGCCGACACGTTCGCAGGCATGCATGGCCATACACGTTAGGCCATGATGGTTGGTCTAAGCGCCGTGGCCGCAGCGGCAGGTCGAATCCGGCGGATCGAGTCCCTCTAGACTGGTCAGTCGCTGCGACGCTTCCCCCGTCGCTGAGCTCGCCCCGTCCAAGAGGAGTTTTCGTGCTGCGCACCCGCACCGCCGGTTCATTGCGCCCCGCTGATGCCGGCCACACGGTGACGCTGGCCGGCTGGGTGGCGCGCCGTCGCGACCACGGTGGCGTCATCTTCATCGACCTACGTGACGCGTCCGGTGTGTCGCAGGTGGTGTTCCGCGACGGTGAGGTGCTGACCCAGGCGCACCGGCTGCGGGCGGAATTCTGCGTCGCCGTCACCGGCGTGGTCGAGGTCCGGCCCGAGGGGAACGCGAACCCCGAGATTCCCACCGGCGACGTCGAGGTCAACGCGACGTCGTTGACGGTGCTGGGGGAGAGTGCCGCGCTGCCGTTCCAGCTCGACGAGACGGCGGGTGAGGAAGCCCGGTTGAAGTACCGCTACCTCGATCTGCGCCGCGAAGGTCCGGGGCATGCAGTCCGGTTGCGCTCCAAGGTGAATGCCGCCGCGCGCAATGTGTTGGCCCAGCACGATTTCGTCGAGATCGAGACGCCGACGCTCACTCGGTCGACGCCCGAGGGTGCCCGCGACTTCCTGGTGCCCGCCCGCCTGCAGCCCGGCTCGTTCTACGCGCTGCCGCAGAGCCCGCAGCTGTTCAAGCAGCTGCTGATGGTGGCGGGGATGGAGCGCTACTACCAGATCGCACGCTGCTATCGCGACGAGGATTTCCGCGCCGACCGTCAGCCCGAGTTCACCCAGCTGGACATGGAGATGAGCTTCGTCGACGCCGACGACGTCATCGCGGTGTCCGAAGAGGTGCTGCGCGCGCTGTGGGCGCTGATCGGCTACGACCTGCCTCTGCCGCTGCCCCGCATCAGCTATGCCGACGCGATGCGCCGGTTCGGCTCGGACAAACCCGACATGCGGTTCGGACTCGAGCTCGTCGAGTGCACGCAGTACTTCAAGGACACTCCGTTCCGGGTGTTCCAGGCCGACTACGTGGGCGCTGTCGTGATGCCGGGCGGAGCGTCGCAGCCGCGTCGCACCCTGGACGGGTGGCAGGAGTTCGCCAAGCAACGCGGCCACCGCGGGCTCGCCTATGTGTTGATCGGAGACGACGGCGAACTGGGCGGACCCGTCGCGAAGAACCTCTCCGACGCCGAGCGTGACGGCTTGGCCGCCCACGTCGGCGCGAAGCCCGGCGATTGCGTGTTCTTCTCGGCGGGATCGGCGAAGACGGCCAGGGCGCTGCTCGGCGCCACCCGCATCGAGATCGCCAAACGCCTCGACCTCATCGACCCGGCGGCGTGGTCGTTCACCTGGGTGGTGGACTGGCCCATGTTCGAGTCGGCCGCCGAGGCGACCGCCTCCGGCGACGTCGCCGTCGGATCCGGAAGCTGGACTGCGATGCACCACGCTTTCACCGCTCCCACGCCCGAGTCGGAGGCGACGTTCGACACCGATCCCGGCAGCGCGCTGTCGAACGCCTACGACATCGTCTGCAACGGCAACGAGATCGGCGGCGGATCGATCCGTATCCATCGCCGCGATGTCCAGGAGCGGGTGTTCGCGATGATGGGCATCGGTCCGCAGGAGGCGCAGGAGAAGTTCGGATTCCTGTTGGATGCGTTCACCTTTGGCGCACCTCCGCACGGGGGCATCGCCTTCGGTTGGGACCGCATCGTCGCGCTGCTCGCCGGCGTCGACTCGATCCGTGAGGTGATCGCGTTCCCGAAGTCCGGTGGCGGCGTCGACCCGCTCACCGAGGCGCCCGCCCCGATTACCGCGCAGCAGCGCAAAGAATCAGGCATCGACGCAAAACCCGGTAGCGACGGCGCGTAGTCGCCGGCGCGCGGGTTCGCCTCGGTACGATCCGGCGCGTGCAGCCTGAATCGGCTCCGGAGACGGATGCCAAGTCTGAGACCCCCCGCTCATCACGAGCGCTGAACGCCACCGTCGTTACCACGCTCGCCGTGGTGATCGCCGTGTACGTCGGTGCACTCGTCGGATATCGGCTGTTGGAGCAGCCGCCGAAGCCGTTCGAATTCAGCGAGTCCTCGGAGATCGGCGAGACGGCGGTGATCCTGCGACTGGGCAAGATGGAGACGGTCGAGAACAAGCTCACCGTCGATGTCCTCGTTCACCCGGACAACGACCTGCTCGGCAACGGGCCGGAGGCAGCCGCCAATCCCATTGTGCGCCTGAGCTCGTGGACCCAGGACGGTGAGCTCATCCACATGCACGACGACTTGAAGAGCAACGCCTCCGCGGTTGAGTTCACGGCGGTGGGCGACCCCGACCACTGGCCATTGGACACCTACGTCAGTAACACCATCGGCGTCGAGGTCTTCTACGGGGACGGCCCGGACCGTCGCAAGGTTCCGGCCGCCATCGTCGTCGCGGGCTCGATCAACGGTTGGGATGTCGACAGCGATCAGAAGGTGCTAGAGGCGCCCTGGGGTCCGATTCAAGGCGTGTCGTTTCATTTGGAGCGCACCCGCGGAGCGCATGCGGTCGACTTCGGCATTTTGCTCGTTCTCTTGGTGCTGCCGGGCACCGCGTTGTTCGTCGCGATCGAGATGCTGCTGAACCGGCGCAAGTTCCTACCGCCGTTCATCACCTGGTACGCGGCCATGCTGTTCGCGGTCGTCCCGCTGCGCAACATCCTGCCGGGTGCGCCGCCGACGGGTGCGTGGATCGACGTGGCGGTGATCCTGTGGGTATTGCTTGCGCTGTCGGCCGCGATGGTCGTCTACCTCGCGGCTTGGTGGCGGCAGACCCGGGCAGAGGAGAATCGTCACCCCAAAACCTGACCCGTCCGCCCAGCCGCAAGTGGTGGAGCCCGAAAGACGCCGAGAACAGGGATCATCACAGCATGACAGAGATCGACAAGGACAAGCTCGTCGCCGATACCGCGGCGCTCGACGACTTCAACCGCTCCATCGTCGAGGAGTTCCGCGCCAACGGCGGCAAGGTCGGCGGGCCGTTCGAGGGCGGCACACTGCTGCTCCTGCATACCACGGGCGCGAAGTCCGGCAAGTCGCGGCTTTCTCCGCTGGCGTATCTGATGATCGACGGGAAGATGATCATCGTCGGGTCCTACGCGGGTGCTCCAAAGCATCCGGCGTGGGTGCACAACCTGCGTGCGAACCCGAAGGCGTACATCGAGATCGGCACCGAGGCCTATGACGTCGCCGTCCGCGAACTGCCGGAAAACGAGCGGAACGCGACGTATCCGAAGCTGATCGAGCTCGCGCCCGTCTTCGCCGAGTATCAGGCCAAGACGACGCGGCCCATTCCGCTCTTCGAGCTCACCAGGGCGTAGCGAATCGGGCGCGCAAAACGACGGTGAGCGTCGCTTTGCGCGCCGAATTCACTGCGTCAGAGCCGTTCGATGATGGTGGCGTTGGCCATGCCGCCGCCCTCGCACATCGTCTGCAGCGCATAGCGACCGTCACGCTGCTCCAGCGCGTTGACGAGCGTGGTCATGATGCGCGCCCCGCTCGCGCCCAGCGGATGCCCGATCGCGATCGCGCCGCCGTTGACGTTGGTCCTCGACAGGAGGTCGGAGTGTGACCCGCCTCCAAGTTCCTGCGCCCAGCTCAGCACCACGGGGGCGAACGCCTCGTTCACCTCGAACAGGTCGATATCGGAGAGGGCCAGACCCGAGCGTGTGAGTGCTTTCTGCGTCGCCGGGATCACCCCGGTCAGCATGTACAGCGGATCCGAGCCGACCGCGACCATGGTGTGGATCCGGGCGAGCGGCCGCAGGCCGAGCCTGCGGGCGGCCGCCCCGCTGGTGATCATCACCGCGGCACTGCCGTCCGACAGGGGCGAGGAGTTGCCCGGCGTGATCTCCCAGCCGATCTGCGGGAAGCGCGCGCCGATCGCCTCGTTGAAGAATGCGGGCCGCAACCCCGCCAACGTCTCGACCGTGGTGTCGGGGCGGATGATCTCGTCGGTGGCCAGACCCGCGATGGGGGCGAGCTCGTTGTCGAAGAGCCCGTCCTTGGTGGCGCGGGCAGCCTTCTGGTGGCTCTCGGCGGAGAATTCGTCGAGCCGGGTGCGGGAGAGGTTCCACTTCGCGGCGATCAGCTCGGCGCTGATGCCCTGGGCCACCAGACCGTCGGGGTAGCGCGCGGCCATGTCGAGCCCGAACGGGTTGCTGCCGGGAAGCACCGAGGACCCCATCGGAACCCTGCTCATCGACTCGACGCCCGCGGCGACGACGATGTCGTAGGCGCCGGCCAGCACGCCCTGTGCTGCGAAGCTGATCGCCTGTTGGCTGCTGCCGCACTGCCGATCGACGGTGGTGCCGGGCACGGTCTCGGGGAATCCCGCACCGAGCAGTGCGTTGCGCGCGATGTTGACGGCCTGGTCACCGACCTGGGTCACCGCGCCGGCGATGACGTCGTCGATCTCGACCGGATCGACGCCGGTGCGCTTCACGAGCTCGCGCAGGCTGTGGGCCAGCAGATCGGCGGGCAGCACGTCGTGCAGTGCACCGCTGGCCTTTCCCTTGCCGACGGGGGTACGTACCGCCCCGACGATGACGGCGTCGCGGTCCGAATATTGCGCCATGTTCACTCCTGGACAACTCTTCGCTGAGTACTGCTCTCTATACTTAGATGTAACACCTAGGTTCAGTCGCAACAACCCAGCTGGGGAGTGATGTACATGACAGTCCTGCAAGGACCACTGACAGACCGCACCACGTGGTCGGCGGTCGGCCGGTGCCCGATCGAGAAGACGATGGCGTTGGTCGGCACCAAGTCAGCCATGCTGCTGATGCGCGAGGCCTACTACGGCACCACCCGTTTCGACGACTTCGCGGGTCGCGTCGGCATCACCAAGGCCGCGACGTCGGCGCGGTTGTCCGAACTCGTGGAGGCGGGGCTGCTGACCAAGCGTCCCTACCGGGAACCGGGACAGCGAGCGCGCGACGAATACGTCCTCACCGAGGCGGGGACTGAGTTCATGCCGGTGGTGTGGGCGATGTTCGAGTGGGGTCGCAAACACATCGACGACACGCCGCTACGGATGACCCACCTGGGCTGCGGCGCGCAGGCGAGCGTCGAGATCGTCTGCGCCGAGGGGCATCACGTCCCGCCTGACGAGCTCGGCATTCGGCTCATCAGGCGCCCGTAACTTTCACCGAAACTGCATTCCGTGCGGTGAAAACCCCAAAAATCGCGCACGGAATGCAGTTTCGGCGGGGATCAGCTGAGCGTGGCGCGAAACTCCCTGGCGGCTCCCATGAGCTCCTCGACCCGTGACTTCTCGGCGGCGTTGGCGAACAGGCCGTCCTTCTTGAAGTAGGTGCCGACGACGGCACCGTCGGCGATACCGAGCTGGGTGGCCACGTTCTCGGCCCGCACGCCCGTGTTGACGAACACCGGCACATCGCCGGCCGCGGACTTCACGATTCGTAGCGCCTCGGTGTCCGTCGGAGCGCCGGCGGTGGCGCCGGATACACAGATCGCATCGGGGAGTGTGGCGAACACCGTCGTCCGCGTGATCGAGGCCAGATCGCGCTCGGCGAGGTAGGTGGCGGACTCGGGCACGATGTTGAAGAGCAGCTTCACGTCCGACCCACCGATGCGGGCACGGTGGCGTGCCACCTCGCCGACGTTGGTATTCCACAACCCGAAATCGCTGGCGTAGACACCGGTGAAGATCTCGCGCACGAACTTCGCACCGGTGGCCACGGCGAGGTCGATCGATGCGCGGCCGTCCCACAGCACGTTCACGCCGTAGGGAACCGTGATGTCCGGCAGCAGTTCGCCGATGATCCTGGCCATCGTGATCGCGGTGATCGGTTCGGTTTTCGTCAGGTACGGCAGGCTGAACTCGTTGCTGATCATCACGCCGTCGACGCCGCCGCTCTGTAGCGCCTCGAGTTCGGTGCGAGCCCGCGCGACGACCGCGGCGATGCCGCCTGCAGAATCGTAGCCGGGGTCGCCGGGCAGCGCGGACAGGTGGAGCATGGCGATGACGGGCTTCGTGACGTTGAAGACCTCGTCGAGCCAAGTGGTGGTCACTGATGTGCCTCTCTCTTACAGGGGAATCGGGATGCGGCGGCAGTTCAGTCCATGTACGCGCCGCCGTTGACGGCAAGTGCTTCGCCGGTGATGAATCGGGCGTCTTCGGACAGCAGGAAGGCCACGGCACGGGCCACGTCGTCGGGTTGCTCGAGCCTGCCGAGCGGCGTGTCGTCGATCATCATCGCTCGCACGCCTTCCGGTGTGGTGCCGCGCAATTCGGCTTCCCACGTCAATTCCCTTGACTGCATGGGTGTTTCGACGAATCCGGGACAGACGCAGTTAACGGTGATGTTGTGTTCGCCGAGTTCGTAGGCCATCGCCTGGGTCAGCCCCACGACACCGAACTTCGAGGCGACGTAATCCGCCAGGTAGGGCACACGGCCCTGCTTGCCTGCCATTGAGGCCGTGTTGACGATTGCGCCGGCAACGCCGGAGCGCACCATCTCGCGTGCCGCGGCCTGCCCGCAGACGAACACGCCTTTGAGGTTGACGTCCAACGTCTGCTCATAGCGCTCGATCGGTGCGTCGAGGAAGCGGTGCATGAACGAGATGCCGGCGTTGCTGACCCACGCATCGAGTCCGAAACGTCCGGCGATGTCGGAGGCCACTGCGGCCGCGGCGTCCGGGGACGTGACGTCCAGCGCGGCGGACTCGTGTCCCGCCGACTGGTTGGGCAGCCCCGAGGCGACCTCGCGCGCGGCGGCGTCGTCGACATCGGTGACGATGACCCGCCAATCCCGTTGCGCCAGTGTGGTGGCGATGGCGCGACCGATGCCGGAGCCTGCGCCGGTCACCACGACAGTTCTCGTCATCTGTAGTTCTCGTTCCTTTCGGTTGTCCTCAGCCGGCGATCCGCCGGCCGGTGGCGGTGTCGAACAGATGCGTCGCGCCCGGGCGCACAGCCAGGTCGACGGTGGTTCCCTCGGTGATGCCCGTCAGACGCGCGGTCTCGACGACGCTGGTCAGTTCGATGCCGTGGGCCTCGATCGTGACGATGGCGCGGGGGCCGAGATGCTCGATCAGAATCACGCGCGCCGAGCCCTCATGCGCCGACGCGGTCGGCAGCAGGTCGTCGGGTCGGACACCCAGCGTCACGGGGCCCTCCGTGGTCGCGTCGACGGACAGGGCGAAGCCGCCGTTGTGGCGGAAGGCGTTTCCTGCCAGGGCCCCGTCGACGAGGTTCATCTTCGGGCTTCCCACGAAAGCGGCCACGAAGGTGTCTGCGGGGCGGGCATACACCTCCTGCGGGGTGCCCTGCTGGGCGATCTTGCCGTCGCGCATCACCACCATGCGGTCCGACAGCGTCATCGCCTCTTCCTGGTCGTGCGTCACATAAACCGACGTGATGCCGAGGCGCCGCTGGATCTGCAGAAGTTCGGTCCTGGTCTCCACGCGCAGCTTGGCGTCGAGGTTGCTCAGAGGTTCGTCGAACAGGAACACCGACGGCTCGCGGATGATCGCGCGTCCGATGGCGACCCGCTGCTGCTGCCCGCCGCTGAGATCTTTGGGCTTGCGTGCCAACAGCTTTCCCAGCCCGAGCGACTCGGCGACGGTGGCAGCCCTGGCCAGCGCCTCGCGCCGCGGCGTCTTGGTGGCCCGCAATGGGAACGCGATGTTCTCGGCTACCGTCAGATGCGGGTAGAGGGCGTAGTTTTGAAACACCATCGCGATGTCGCGCTCTCGCGGCTCCAGGTGGGTGACGTCGCGGTCGCCGATGGTGATCGTGCCGGATGTCACCGTTTCCAGACCGGCGAGCATCCGCAGCGACGTCGACTTGCCACATCCAGACGGGCCGACGAGCACCGTGAACGAACCGTCGGGCAGCTCGAGATCGAGATCGCTGACGACGGAGGTGGTTCCGTACGCCTTGTTGACGCCGGAGAAGCGGACGTGCGCCATTGAAAGCCGAACCTGCCCTTCCTAGAACTTCACCGCGCCACCGCTGATGCCCTGCACCAGCTTGCGCTGGATGAAGAAGCTCGCGATGACGACCGGGACCACTGCGATGAGGATCGCCGCGCTCATCGAGCCGATCTGCACGCCCCGGAATGTGTTGAAACCTGCGATGGCCACCGGCAGGATCGCTGCTTTGCCCGGAGCCAGGATGAGGCCGTAGAACAAGTCGTTCCACGACAGCGTGAAGCCGAAGATCGCCGCGGCGCCGATGCCGGGCAGAACCTGCGGTAGCACCACGAGCCGGAAGGCCGCGAACCTGCTGAAGCCGTCGACCTGGGCCTGCTCCTCCAGCGACCGGGGAACCGCCTCGAAGAAGCCGATCAGGAACCAGGTCACCACGGGCAGAACGAAACTCAGGTGGGCGAAGATCACCGGCACCAGTGTGTCGGTGAGGCGCAGCGCGTACGCCATCGTCAGGAATGGGAACACCAGCACGGCCGGCGGCAGCACCTGCGCCGCCAGCATGCCGAATCGGGTGAGGGTGCCGCCGGCCCGGTAGCGGGCGATCGCGTAGGCGCCCATGCTGCCGACCACCACACTGATGCCCACGGTCACCAGCGCCACCACGGCGCTGCGGCCCGCCGCGCCGAGAATTCCCGACGACAGCACGTTCTGCCAGGCGGAGAAATCGGGGGTGAAGGACAGCAAGAACGGATCGTTGAGCTGTTCGGGGGTTTTCACGCTGGCGAGCGCGATCCAGACGATCGGAAACAGCACCGAGATGCCCGCCGCCCACAACAGGGCGATGCGCAAGACGGTGACCAGGGCGGCGCGGTTCACCGGGATCCCGCCGTCCTTGCTTTGTCCATCCGGCGGAAGGCGAACACGATCACCGCAAGCACCACGACCAGCACGACGAACGCCATCGATGACGCGGAACCGAGCCGGAAGAACTGGATGCCGGTCTGATAGATGAAGTACTGCAGGGTTTCTGTCTCGGTGCCGGGACCGCCGCGGGTGGTAGCAAAGACGTATTCGAAGACCTTCATCGCGTCCAGGGAGCGCAGCAGGATCGCGACGACGAGCACCGGCGCCAGGAGCGGGAGAGTGATCCGCCGCAGCACGTACAGCCCGCCGGCGCCGTCGACGCGGGCGGCATCGAGCGGTTCTTTCGGAATCGATTCCAGGCCGGCGAGCAACAGCAGCACCATGAACGGCGTCCACTGCCACACGTCGATCAACGCCAACGTGAACAACGCCTTGCCGGGGCCGAAGAAGTCGTAGGAAATGCCGATCGTGTCGAGCATCGCGGGGATCGCCCCGAGTTGGTCGTTGAGCAGGAAGCGGAACGTGAGACCGACCGCGATCGGCGTGATGAACATCGGCGCGAGCAGCATCGACCGGGTGAGATCCTTGGCCCAGCGCTGCTTTTGAAGCGTCAGTGCGATCGCCAACCCGACGGCGAGCTCGAGGCCGACGGCGATGGCGACGTAGAGCGCCGTAGTGCCGAAGGCGTTCCAGAACGCGCCGTCGCCGAACGTCGCGACGAAGTTGTCGGCGCCGACGATCGCGGGTGTTCCGCGGTCGGTGAGCTTGTAGTCGGTGACGCTCAGATATGCCGCGTACACCAGAGGGAAACCGACCACCCCGACGAAGAGGGCGACGAGGGGGGCGACCATGCCGTGCTGAAATCGCATGCCGGATTTCACGGTGGTCTCGCTCCTTTCGTGGGGTGGTCGGTTTCCGGATCGGGGGTGGGTCAGCCCTGGATTCTTTCGGCCTCGGCTTGGGCTGCCGCCAGGGCGTCGTCGACGCTCTTGGTGCCGGCGACCGCCTCGTTGAGCTCGGTGCCGACGGCCTGGATCATCTCCTCGCCGCTGGGCCCCTGGCTCAGCGGAGACGAGTTGGCCAACAGTTGCTCGACGGTCTTGTAGTACTCCTCGCCGAACCGGCCCTGCAGCACTGCCGGGTCCTGCAGCGTGCTCTGACGTATCGCGGCGCCGCCTTTTTCCGTGCGCGCAACGTCATTGGGCTTGGCGGTGATCCACGAGACGAATGCCCACGCGGCGTCCGGAGTGGCCGAGTTCGCCGGGATCGCCCAGCTCCACGACCCCAGCACCTGCTTGCCGCCGGGGATGGGCGCGAGCTTGATCTTGCCTGCCGCGGGGCCCGAGCCGGGCTCGTTGAGGGCGGGCAGCTGCCAGTTGTAGTTGATCATCGACGCCGCCTGATTGGCCGACACCGACCGCTGCGCCTCGTCCATGCTCCAGTTCAGGCTGTTGGCGGGTGCGGCGGTGTTGTAGGTGTCGATGTAGGCCTCGAGTGCCCTCTTGGCCTCGGGGGTGTTGAGCGTGATCTTGCCCTCGGAGTCGTAGATCGAGCCGCCCGCGGCGAACAGCCAGTTGCCCCATTCTTCGAAGATCTTGTAACCGCGTTGCGGCTGCATCGCGATACCGGCCCGGTCACCGGTCTTGAGCGCCTTGCTGGTGGCCACCAACTCGTCGAGGTTGGTGGGCACCTGCTGATTGGCGGCGGCCAGATCGTCGGTGTTGTACAGGTATCCGAGCGCGTAGTTGTAGAACGGGACCGCGTAGCGGGCGCCGTCGACAGTGGTGATGTCGGTCAGGGGTTTGAAGAAGTCCGCCGCGTCGTAGTCCGGGGTGCTGTCGATGCGGGCGTCGAGCGGTTGCAGGAACTTCGCGTTGGCGAAGTCGACCATCCACGGGTTGTCAACGACAATCAGATCGTAAGTGGGAGAGGATGACTGGAACGACGAGACCAGTTTGTCGCGCATCTGGTCGTAGGTCAGCGATTCGATGTTGATCTCGACGCCGGGGTACTCCTTGTTGAAGTCGCCCACCATCGATGTGACGATGTCGGTGTCCGGCACGTTCTCCATCAGGATCCGCACCGTGCCCGAGACGTCGGCGGACACCTCGCCGGTGCCGGTGGACTCGGCCTGCTCGGGGCCACCGGAGCCCGCACACGCGGACAACAGCAGAGCGGGGACGGCAACAGTGGCCACGAGAGCGGAGCGGACACGTCCGCGCCGCCCTGAAGTGGGCTTTTGGGCGAATCTCATTGGTGCGGTGTTCCTTTCATCGGGTGGTGCGGGCAATGGCGTGCGAGATCGGGGTCATGGCAGCGCTGAGTTCGCGCCACGTCGCATAGGCGAGGTCGTAGATGTCGCTGCGGACGGGGTCAGGAACGTACGGCTTCTCCAACGTGATGAAGCCAGCGGCGTCCGACCAGTCGTCGAGTGCGCCGATGCCGATGGCCGCGACGACCGCGGCGCCCAGCGAGGCGCCGGGGTGGCCGCTGACCGGATGCATCTCATAGCCGAGCACGTCGGCGTGGATCTGCTTCCACAATGTGGATTTGGATCCGCCGTTGGTGATCATCACCCGGGAGAGCGGGATACCGATCTGGCCGAACACGTCGACGTGATGGCGAAATCCGAACGCTATCGCCTCGAGCACCGAGCGGTACATGTCGGCCCTGGTGTGCCCGAGGTGCATGCCGGCGAACACGCCACGCAGATCGGGATCGTGCAGCGGGCTCTTCTCGCCGAGGAAGTAGGGCAGGCACAGTATCTCCGCGGGAGACCGTGGCGCGGCCTCGTCGTCGAGTTCGGTCAGCGGGGCTCCGCCGACGAGCGCCTGGAACCACCGGATCAGGCTCCCGCTGGTCGCCATGCAGCCGTTGGGCAGCCAGTGCCCGGGAACCGGATGCGCGTCCAGATACAGCCGGGCGTCGACCACCGGCGTGTCGCTGGCGACCAGGATGTCGCCTGCGCCACCGAGTTTGACGAGAGCATCGCCGGGACTGTTCACGCCTGCGGCATACGCCGACAAGACGTGATCGGCGCCGCCCACCACGAGCGCCGTGCCGGCCCGCAGGCCGGTGGCGTCGGCGGCCGCCGTGCTGAGCCCCCCGACGCGCGTGCCGGGGCGATGCACCGCAGCCAGCGTACGCGGATCGAGGCCGGCGGCCTTGAGCACGGCGTCTGCAGTATCACCGTCGATGCTGAACAATCCCGATTCCAGCGCCCAGTTCTGTTCGGTGTGCACCGGCGCGCCCAGCGCTGAGAGCACCCAGTCGTAGGAACCGACCCAGTGCGCTGTGCGGGCGTAGACGTCGGGTTCGTGTGCGCGCAGCCACACCGTGGTCGGTGCGACGGACTGCTGTGTCAACGCCGACCCGGTGAGCGACACCAGATCTGTTCCCGAGAGGGTGTCGTGGAGGTCGGCGACCTCGCGGTGCGCCCGCGCGTCGTTCTGAAGGATCGCGTGCCGCAACGCATTTCCCGCATCGTCGACCGGGATGACCGCGGGCACCATACCCGACGTGGCGATGGCGCCCACGGCCTGCGGCGAGACGCCGCTGGTCGTCAACACCTCCCGGATCGACTCGATGACGTTGCGGGACCACTGCGCGGTGTCTGCTTCGGCGAAGCCGGGACCGGGAGAGTGCAGCGCGGTCTCCCGGGATGCGCTGGCCACGATCCCCGCGGTGTTTGATGCGCGGCCCGCCGCGGTGCCTGATGCGCGGCCCGCCGCGGTGCCTGATGCGCGGCCCGCCGCGGTGCCTGATGCGCGGCCCGCCGCGGTGGTGTCGAGGAGCACCGTCTTGGTTCCGGTGGTACCGATGTCGACCCCGATGGTGTAGCGGCTCATCCCGCTCCCACCGCGGTCTCGTCGATCGAATCGCGCTGTCCCTCAACGCAGATGACCTCGACGCCCAGGCCGCGGGCAGCCACCAGCGCGGGGTGGTCGGGAGGGCCGTCGCTGACGATCGTATGGATCTGCGACAGCGCGGCGATGCTCACGAAGGTGACGCGCCCGAGCTTACTCTTGTCGGCGGCGACGATGACGCGGTCCGCGCGTCGGCTTGCTGCTCGCTTCACCCGGCTCTCGGCCTGGTGGTAGTCGGAGATCCCGCGGTCGGCGTCGATGCCGGCCACGCCCATCACATAGGTGTCGCAGTTGTAGTTGGCCAGCGTGTCTTCGGCGGTGGGGCCGATCAGGCTCAGTTCGCCCGACCGCAACTCGCCGCCGGTGAGAACGACACTGGTCTCGGGTTCGTCGACCAGGGCGAGCGCTGCGAGCACGCTGGGGGTGACGACCGTCAGGCCGAGACCGCGTCCCTTGAGTGAGTTGGCGACCGCGAGGGCGGTGCTTCCGGAATCGAGGATCAGCGTTTCGTTGCGGCTGATCAGATCCGCGACCACGTCGGCGATGTGGATCTTCTCCTGCGCCGCGTCGGCCATCCGCGTGGCGAAGGACGGTTCGGTGTCCTTACCCGGCACTGCGATCGCGCCCCCGACCACGCGGCGCACGACACCGAGGGCTTCGAGGGCCTCGATGTCGCGACGGATCGTCATCTCGGACACGTCGAACTCCGCCGCAAGGTCGGCGAAATTGATCTCGCGGGCAGCCCGGACTCGTTCTTCGATCCGGTCCCGACGGGTTCGTACGTCTACGGCCACCTAAGCCACCACTACCTCGTCTGTTCAAAATTCACAGTATCTTGTCCGATTGTGTGAATCTATAACATGTTGATGTGTAGTGCCCACATTTCGGCGGCATCCGTTCTTTTCCGATGCGCGAGGCGGTTACCGTGCGGCGGTGCTGCATCTGAGGGTGATCGTGCCGGGGGACATGCGCGAGGACGTGCTCGCCGTGTTGCGGGCTCAGGTCGGTGTCGCGCACATCCTGGTGCTTCCCGGCGCTGCCGTGGACCCGCCCGGCGACGAGATCACCGCCGACATCGCCAGGGAATGCGCCAACGACGTGATCAGGAAACTCAAGGCGCTCGATGTCCAGCATCGTGGGGCCATCACGATGACCAGGCTCGACACCGTACTTTCCACCAGGGCGCACCGGGCCGAGGACGACGCCGAGGGCGATCCCGCCGATGCGGTGGTGTGGGACGAGCTGATCAGCCGGACCCGCGAAGAATCCACACTGTCGGTGACGTTCACGATGTTCCTGACCCTGGCCTGCCTGCTCGCAGCCATCGGCGCCCTCACCGATTCCACCGTCACGGTGGTGGGGGCGATGGTCTTGGGGCCCGAATTCGGCCCGCTTGCCGCGATCTCGGTCGCGCTCGTGCAGCGCCGCGCCGACCTCGCACGGCGGGCGGCGTTCGCGCTGCTCGTCGGGTTCCCGGTCGCGGTCGGCATCACGGCTCTGCTGACACTCGCGGGGGAGGCGGTGGGCTGGCTGAGCCTCGACACCGTCCGCAACATCCACGAGGTCGATTTCATCTTCCAGGTGGGGCCCATCTCTTTCGTCGTCGCGCTGCTGGCGGGTGCCGCGGGGATGCTCTCGCTGGTGTCGTCGAAATCGGCCGCGCTCGTCGGCGTTTTCATCTCGGTGACCACCGTGCCCGCGGCGGGCTTCGCCGCGGTCGCCGCCATCCTCGGCGACTGGGGTATGGCAGCGCGGTCGGCCACCCAGCTCGTCGTGAACCTCGTCGGCATCGTGGTGGCCGGAGTGCTCGTGCTGCTCCTGCGGCCCCGCGGCAACCTCATTCCGCGCATAGCGCAGACCTGACGCGATCTGCGCTGCACTGTGGGGTGTGGTGGGATCTAGCGCTATGGGTATCAAGGTGGCGCTGGAGCACCGCACCAGCTACACGTTCGACCGCCTCGTGGAGGTCCATCCGCACGTGGTGCGGCTGCGTCCGGCGCCGCATTCCCGCACACCCATCGAGGCCTACTCGCTTCAGGTCGAACCGGCGGATCACTTCATCAACTGGCAGCAGGACGCCTTCGGAAACTTCCTGGCCAGGTTGGTGTTCCCGTCGCGAACCCGCAGCCTCACGATCACTGTCGGCCTGATCGCCGACATGAAGGTCATCAACCCGTTCGACTTCTTCATCGAGGATTACGCCGAGACGTTCCCGTTCGAATACCCGAAGAACCTTCTCGAAGACCTCAAGCCCTACCTGCGGCCGGTCGACGACACCGGCGAGGGGTCCGGGCCCAGCGATCTCGTCGATGCGTGGGTGAAGAACTTCGTGATCGCCGAAGGCACCCGCACCATCGACTTTCTCGTCGCGCTCAATCGTGCCGTCAACGCCGACGTCGGCTATTCCCTGCGGATGGAACCCGGTGTGCAGACGCCGGAATTCACCTTGCGCACCGGGATCGGATCGTGCAGGGACTCGGCGTGGCTGCTGGTGTCCCTGCTCAGGCAGATGGGCCTGGCCGCCCGGTTCGTCTCCGGCTACCTCGTGCAGCTGACGTCCGATGTCGAGGCGCTCGACGGGCCGTCGGGGCCTGCCGCCGACTTCACCGATCTGCACGCCTGGACCGAGGTCTATATCCCCGGCGCCGGCTGGATCGGCCTGGATCCCACCTCCGGACTGTTCGCCGGGGAAGGCCACATCCCGCTGTCGGCAACGCCGCACCCGGAGTCGGCAGCGCCGATCACCGGCGCCACCGAACCGTCCGAGACGACGCTGGAGTTCAGCAACGTCGTCACACGCATCCACGAAGACCCGAGGGTGACGCTGCCCTACACCGAGGAAACGTGGGCGGCGATCAACGCGCTCGGCAGGCGCGTGGACGACAGGCTGGCCGCGGGTGATGTGCGGCTGACCGTCGGCGGGGAACCCACCTTCGTCTCGATCGACAACCAGGTCGACCCCGAGTGGACCACGGCCGCCGACGGGCCGCACAAGCGCGAGCGGGCCTCGGTGCTCGCGGCGCTGCTGAAGAAGGTTTGGGCGCCGCAGGGGCTGGTGCAGCGCAGCCAGGGCAAGTGGTATCCGGGAGAACCGTTGCCGCGCTGGCAGATCGGACTGTTCTGGCGTGCTGACGGGGAACCGCTGTGGGCCGACGAAGCGCTGCTGGCTGATCCCTGGAAGGAGGGGGGCGACCACCCCGAGATTCCATCGGATGCCTCAGGGCAACTCCTCGCCGTCATCGCCGAGCGCCTCGGCTTGCCGGACAGCCAGGTGCGCCCGGCCTACGAGGATCCGCTGGCGCGACTGGCCGCCGCGGTGCGGCAGCCCAAAGGCCAGCCCGTCGCCGCGGGCGACGATCTGGCTGACGACACCGCGGACGGGCGGGCGGCACTGTTGGCGCGGCTCGAATCATCCGTCGGCGAACCCACCGCCTTCGTGCTGCCGCTGCACCGCTCGGACGATGAGGACAGCTGGGCAAGCGCCGACTGGACGTTCCGCCGAGGACGCATCGTGCTGCTCGACGGCGATTCACCGGCAGGACTGCGACTTCCGCTGGACTCGATCAGCTGGCGGCCGCCCCGGCCGTCGTTCGAGGCCGACCCGATCCAGCGCCGACCCGCACTGCGACCAGGGGGCGGTGCGAAGGCCGCGCCTCCTGCGCCCGTCGTGGCGGAGGAGGACCAGGAATGGGTGCCGACGACCGCACTGGTCGCCGAGATCCGGGACGGCCTGCTCTACGTGTTCCTGCCGCCGACACACGAATTGGAGCATTTCGTCGATCTGGTCGAACGCGTCGAGGCGGCCGCCGCCGCGATCGACTGCCCTGTGGTGATCGAGGGATACGGACCGCCCAGCGATCCGCGCCTGCAGACGATGACGATCACGCCGGACCCGGGCGTCATCGAGGTCAACGTGGCACCCACGAAGAGCTTCGCCGAGCAGCGCGCGCAACTGGAGACGCTGTACGCGCAAGCCCGACTGGCTCGACTGTCCACCGAGACGTTCGACGTCGACGGATCCCACGGCGGCACCGGCGGCGGCAACCACATCACCCTCGGTGGCATCACCCCTGCCGACTCTCCGCTGCTGCGGCGGCCCGATCTGCTGGTGTCGATGCTGACGTACTGGCAACGCCACCCGGCACTGTCCTATCTGTTCTCGGGACGCTTCATCGGCACGACGTCGCAGGCGCCACGCGTCGACGAGGGGAGGGCCGAGTCTCTCTACGAGCTCGAGATCGCATTCGCCGAGATCGCGCGGCTTGCGACGTCGCCGGAGGGGCCGAAAGCCTGGCACACCGACAGGGCTCTTCGTCATCTTCTCACCGACATCACCGGCAACACCCACCGCGCCGAGTTCTGCATCGACAAGCTCTACAGCCCCGACAGCGCGCGGGGCCGGCTCGGGCTGCTGGAACTGCGTGGGTTCGAGATGCCTCCGCATTACCAGATGGCGATGGTGCAGTCGCTGCTCGTCCGCTCGCTGGTGGCCTGGTTCTGGGACGAGCCGTTGCGGGCCCCGCTGATCCGCCACGGCGCCAACCTACATGGCCGGTATCTGTTGCCGCACTTCATCATTCATGACATTGCCGAAGTGGCCGCGGATCTGCGGGCGCACGGGATCGAATTCGACACCAGCTGGCTCGACCCCTTCACCGAATTTCGCTTCCCGCGGATCGGGACCGCGGTGTTCGGTGGCGTGGAGATCGAACTGCGCGAGGCGATCGAACCGTGGAACGTGCTGGGGGAGGAGGCCACCGCGGGCGGTACCGCCCGCTACGTCGACTCGTCGGTGGAACGTCTGCAGGTCCGGCTGATCGGCGCCGACAGGGCCCGCTATATCGTCACCGTCAACGGACACCCAATCCCCATGCTGGCCACCGACAATCACGATGTCCAGGTCGGCGGCGTGCGGTATCGGGCGTGGCAGCCGCCCAGTGCGCTGCACCCGAGCATCACCGTCGACGGTCCGCTGCGATTCGAACTCGTCGACGCCGCCAGCGGGGTGTCGCGCGGAGGCTGCACCTACCATGTCTCCCACCCGGGGGGTCGTGCCTATGATGCGCCGCCGGTGAACGCCGTCGAAGCCGAGTCACGCCGCGGCCGACGCTTCGAAGCAAGCGGTTTCACACCGGGCAAAGTCGACTTGGCGGACCTGCGGGAGAAGCAGGCGCGCCAATCAACCGATGTGGGCGCGCCGGGCATCTTGGATCTGCGGCGAGTGCGTACCGTTCTGCAGTAATGGCCGTCCCCGCAATGCCTCCGATGCCTGGTACAGGTTTCGGAGCGACCGACCTCGACCCACTGGAGCGTTACGGCGCCATGCGGGCGCAGCAGGCGCTGTTCGACGTCCAGCCCCTGGCGAGCGGTCCGTCGACCGGCTATGACGAATTCGTCGATGCACAGGGGGAGGTCCGGCCGGCATGGCAGGAGCTTGCCGACTGTGTGCGGGAGCGGGGTCGCGACGGGCTTGCCCGGCTGCGTGCGGCGGTCCGCGGCCTGGTCGACAACGACGGCATCACCTACGTCCAGGTCGACAGACACGGTGAGGCGATCACCGACACCGACGGCACCGCTGTCCCGGGCCCCTGGCAGCTCGATGCTCTTCCGTTGATCATCGCGGCGCCGGACTGGGATCGGCTGGAAGCCGGTCTCGTGCAGCGCTCCCGACTGCTCGACGCTGTCCTGACCGACCTCTATGGGGACCGGCGCTCGATCACCCGCGGGGTGCTGCCGCCTCAACTGGTGTTCGCCCATCCGGGGTATGTCAGGGCCGCACGCGGCATCGAGGTTCCCGGCCGCCACCAGTTGTTCCTGCACGGCTGCGACATCAGCCGGGCACGATCCGGAGAGTTTCTCGTCAACGCCGACTGGACGCAGGCGCCGTCCGGGGCCGGTTACGCGCTCGCCGACCGGCGCGTGGTGGCCCATGCGATCCCGGACCTCTACGAGCAGATCGGGCCTCGGCCCGCATCGCCGTGGGCCCAAGCGCTGCGGCTGGCCCTCGTCGATGCCGCACCGGAGTCCGCTGAGGAACCCGTTGTCGTGGTCCTCAGCCCTGGCATCCACTCGGAGACGGCGTTCGACCAGGCCTATCTGGCCAGCCTTTTGGGTCTTCCGCTTGTCGAGAGTGCCGATCTGGTCGTGCGTGACGGCAAGTTGTGGATGCGCTCGATGGGCACCCTCAAGCGGGTGGATGTCGTGTTGCGCCGTGTCGATGCCGAGTATGCCGACCCGCTGGACCTGCGACCGGATTCCCGGCTCGGCGTGGTCGGGCTGGTCGAGGTGCTCCGTCGGGGTGCAGTGACGGTGGTCAACACGCTCGGCAGCGGTGTGCTGGAAAGTGCTGGGCTGCTTCGCTTTCTGCCCGAGCTCGCCGAGAAGCTGCTCGGTGAGACGCCGTTGCTGCAAACCTCACCGCTGTATTGGGCAGGCATCGACGTCGAACGGTCGCACCTGCTGGCCCACCTGGCGGAATTGCTCATCAAGCCGGTGACCGGAGGGGATCCGATCGTCGGGCCCGAGCTGTCCGCCGTGCAGCGCCAGTCTTTGGCGGCCCGGATCTCGGCCACGCCATGGCAGTGGGTGGGGCAGGAGTTGCCGCAGTTCTCCTCGGCGCCATCGGATTTCCTACCCGGTGGGTTGTCGTCGCCGAACGTCGGCATGAGACTGTTCTCGGTGTCGCAGCGCAGCGGGTATGCGCCGATGATCGGCGGACTCGGCTATCTGATGGCGCCGGGCAGCAAGGCATATCAACTCAAAACTGTTGCTGCCAAAGATATCTGGGTGCGCACGCCCACCCGTGTCACCGCTGAGAAGATCCCGGCCGCCGGTGCGCTGGATGTCACCGTATCCGATACCGGGCGGCTTCCCGCGCTGGCGAGGTCGAGCCCGACGCAGGAGGTCAGCTCGCCACGCGTGCTCTCCGACCTGTTCTGGATCGGGCGTTACGCCGAACGCGCAGAACACATGTCACGGCTGCTGACCGTGACCCGCGAGCGCTATCACGAATTCCGCTACCGCCGCACGATGGCGGGCAGTGAATGTGTGCCCGTGCTGCTCACCGCGCTCGGCGAGATCACCGGCACGGACACCGGCGCCGGAGCGGACTACGCCGAGATGGTGGCCACCGCCCCCACCACCCTGTGGTCACTCACCGCCGACCGGCACCGGCCCGGGTCGCTGGCCCAGTCGGTGGAGCGCCTGGGCCTGGCGGCCCGTGCGGTACGCGACCAGATGTCGAACGACACGTGGATGGTGTTGTCCGCGCTGGAACGCGCGCTGCTGTACGGCCCTGAGACGCCGCCCGATTCGCGAGCCGAAGGTGATGCGTTCCTCGCGTCGACAAGCACGCAGGTGCTGGCGGGCATGCTCGCGCTGTCGGGCGTGGTCGCGGAGTCGATGGTTCACGACGTCGGCTGGACCATGCTCGATATCGGCAAACGCATCGAGCGCGCCCAGGCGCTGACCGCGCTGCTGCGGGCCACCCTGACCACGGTTCGAGCGCCCGGTGCCGAGCAGACCATCACGGAGTCGACGCTCGTGGCGTGTGAGTCGCTGGTCATCTACCGCCGACGGAATCCCGGCGAGATCAGCGTGGCCGGCGTGGCCGAGCTGGTGCTTTTCGACGCGGCGAACCCCCGCTCGCTGGTCTATCAGCTGGAGCGGCTGCGCGTGCACCTGAGGTCGCTGCCCGGATCATCCGGGTCGTCCCGTCCGGAGCGGATGGTCGACGAGATCGCCACGCGGTTGCGCCGCATCGAACCCGACGAGCTCGAAGCAGCGACGGCGGAGGGCAATCGCGAAGAGCTGGAGGGCTTGTTGCGAGGAATGCACCGCGACCTGCGCGAGTTGTCGTCGGTCATCACGGCGATCCACCTGTCGCTGCCAGGTGACATGCAGCCGCTGTGGGGGCCCGACGAACGGCGGGTAGTGCCGTGACCGCGTTCGCCGACGGGCCGACTGCGTCCGGCTCCTCCCGCTGCTACGAGGTCACCCACCGCACCGCCTATCGGTACTCGGATGTGGTCACCAGTTCGTACGGGCGCGGGTTCCTGACGCCGAGGGACTCGGCGCGCCAGCGTTGTCTGTTCCACGAGCTCGTCATCGAGCCTGGGCCCGCCGACAGCTCTACCAGTCGCGACGGGTGGGGCAACATCAGCTCCTACTTCCACGTCACCGAACGCCACCGCGAGCTGACGATCACCAGCCGATCGGTGGTCGAGGTCGACCCGCCTCCCGCGGACCTGTATCAGGGGCCGTCGGCGCGGGCACCGTGGGAGATCGCGCGCCCGGTGGGCGCCGATGGGGCGCTGGCGACCGAATTCACACTCGACCTTCAGCCGCCGGAAATTACCGAGGAGCTGCGGGCTTATGCCGCGCCCAGCTTCGTCGCAGGCAGGCCGCTGATCGAGGTACTGCGGGACCTGACCGCGCGTATTTTCGGCGACTTCACCTACAAGTCGGGGTCGACGACGGTGTCCACGCAGGTGAGTGAGGTTTTGGCGGCGCGTGAGGGGGTATGTCAGGACTTCGCGCGGCTCGCGATCGCCTGCCTGCGTGCCAATGGTCTGGCAGCCAGCTACGTCTCGGGTTATCTGGCGACCGACCCTCCGCCTGGGAAGGAACGCATGGTGGGAGTTGACGCGACGCACGCTTGGGCGTCGGTGTGGACACCTCAGAATCAATGGCTCGGTCTGGACCCGACCAACAATCAGATGGTCGACGAACGATATGTCACGGTGGGTTTCGGTCGCGACTACGCCGACGTCCCGCCGCTGCGGGGGATCATCTATACCGATTCGGAAAGCAGCGTGATCGACGTGTCGGTCGACGTCGCGCCCTACTACGGAGGTGTTTTCGGTGCGTGACTTCACCTGCCCCAACTGCGGTCAACGATTGTCCTTCGAGAACTCTGTGTGCCTGAACTGCAGGAGCGCCCTGGGTTTCTCCCTCGACGACATGGCGCTGCTGGTGATCGCTCCGCCAGACGAGAGCGAGCATGCCGGAGCGGTCAGCGAGCGGCACTACCAGCTGTGCGCGAATCTTCATCTCGCGGAATGCAATTGGCTGGTGGAGAAGGGGCCGATCGCCAAGCTGTGCGTGTCGTGCGCGTTGACTCGGACGCGGCCCAACGACGCCGACACCGTTGCACTTGCGGCGTTCGCGACCGCCGAGAGGGCCAAGCGGCGGCTCATCGCCGAACTCCACGAACTCAAGCTGCCGATCATCGGTCGAGACCTCGATCCCCAGTTCGGGCTTGCTTTCGACCTGCTGTCGAGTCAGTTCGAGAAGGTGTTCACCGGCCACGAGAACGGGGTGATCACACTGGATCTCGCCGAGGGCGACGACGTGCATCGTGAGCAACTGCGCATCTCGATGGATGAACCGTATCGGACGTTGCTCGGACACTTCCGTCATGAGATCGGTCACTACTACCAGTACCGGCTGATTGGCACCTCGCAGGCCTACCTGGACCGCTATCACGAACTGTTCGGCGATCCCGAGGCCGACTACCAGGCGGCGCTGGACCGGCATTACAGCGAGGGGGCCCCGGCGGGGTGGGAGGACAACTATGTGTCCTCGTATGCGACCATGCACCCTGCCGAGGACTGGGCGGAGACCTTCGCCCACTACCTGCATATCCGGGACACGCTCGACACCGCAGCCGCGTTCAGCTTCGCGCCGGCAACCGCGACCTATGACCGAAGAGTGTTGGGCCCCAGTAGTTTCGACACGCTGATCGACCTGTGGCTGCCGTTGTCCTGGGCGCTCAACCAGGTTAATCGATCGATGGGCAAGGACGACATCTACCCGTTCGTCCTCCCGCCGCCTGTGCTGGAGAAGATGCGCTTCATCCACACCGTGATCGATGAGGTCACGTCGAACCCGGCGAAGCTGGCTGAGGTCGGGGCGCCGGCGGACGACCAGGGCCAGCAGCTGGATTAGGGGTTGCGCCGGGTGCGGAATCCACCGGCACGGCAACAGGATCGACGAGGGTGACCGACCCGCTCGTTCCGTCGACACGGATGCGCTGCCCAGCGCGAAAGCGCGTCGTGGCGTTCTCGATGCCCGCGACTGCGGGTATTCCATATTCGCGGGCAACCAACGCGCCGTGTGACATCACGCCGCCCACCTCCATGACCAGCGCGCCCGCCAACAAGAACAAGGGTGTCCAGCCCGGGTCTGTGCTCGCCGCCACGATCACCTCGCCGGGTTGGAGATTCGCGCCGACGGGCGAATGCAGCACGCGGACCGTTCCCTCGTACACCCCGGGGGAGAGGGGAGATCCGACGAGCACCTGGGCCGCCGCGGTGGTCTCCGTCGCGGCTCCGTAGGCGACCTCGCCGTCACTGGTGAGGACACGGGGAATCAAGCGGCGCTGCATCTCTCGCTGAAACACCTCACGGTTGCGCTGCGCGAGTGCACGCAGGTCGACGCCTTGGCCGCCCAGCGCGGCGCGCACGTCGACACCTTCGACGAAGAAGATGTCGTCGCCCTCGTCGAGCAACCCGCGGGCAACGAGCGCCGCGCCGCAGCGCTGCAGTGTGCGTCTGCCGAGGGCGATCGCCCGGACCATGTCGAACTTGGGCCGTTCTCGCAATCCGCCGAGGTCTAGATGGTGGGCCAACATCTTTCGCAGAAGACCCGCTCGCAGAGGTCCCTGGCTTCGGCGGACGGCAGCGATGAGATTCTCCGCAGCAGCCCGCGCTTCGTCGGCTCCCTCCTCGAATGCGTCCAGGGCTCCGGAGTCCCGATACCCCTTGATGAGCTCGACGACGTACGTGGGATCGTCGGACAGCCGGGGCAGTCCGAGGTCGACCTCGCGATCCGGTGCACGATGGCCGAACTTGGCAAGAACCTCAACGACGCCCGGGCTGTTGGCGCTCGGCTCACGTCCGGCCGCCGCGTGTTCGCGGGCCAGCTGGGCGAGTGCGGCGCCCATGGCGATCGTCGGATCGTGCGGAAGCCACCGAAGCACGGGGGCGAATGCCTCCGATGAGCCGAGCCACCGCCGCGTGAGCCGTTCGATGACCACCCTCAGTAACCACTCGCCGTACGCGGGGGTGAGCTGGCGCACCACCATGTCACAGGTCGCCACGGGCAGTTCTTGCTCGACGAAACGTAGCTGCTCTTCCGGGGACGACAGCAGCACGGCTCGACGTTCGAGGTCCGCGAGATCGCTAACCGCGCGAGCGATCAGCCGCCGGCGCGCGTGGTCCGGTGCCGTGACGGCGCCGATGGTCCCGGCCAGCAGCGACGGCACCAGCACGGCAAGCCCCCGCGGAAACTTCACGGACTGCGGTGCCGACAGGCGTTTACCGTTGTCGGCCAACCACGTTCGCAACGCGTTGCTACCAGCCGGGTCCTTCATTTCGAAGTTGGCCACCACGCGCGCGGCGAGCCGCGGCCGCGCCACGAGGGGCGTGACGTCCAGGAACAGGCGGTCCGCAACAATCGGCATCCAGCTCGGGGTGTCATCGCCGGGTCGTGGTCGGCGCCCGGACATCCAATACCGGATCCAGCCGGTGACCATTGTGCGGAAGAACGCGTTCCCGCTGGGCGTCATGGGTTCTGCCAGCCCCTGGGCGACGAGCATGACCGGGACGTACACCCGCAGGCCGGGTTCTGACGTGGCCGGGATCGGAAACAGCGAGGTGATCGGCCTGGACTGCAGCAACCACAGGTGACCGTCGGTGTCCACGGCCCACTCGATGTCTTGCGGCATGCCGAAAGACGCTGCGGCGCGTGCGCCGAGGTCGAGGAGTTGGGCAAGTTGCCGCGGTGTGAGCAGCCGCCGCTGCGGCGCGCGCAGCGGCTGTCGTGTCACGGCGTCGAGGATCCACTGTTCGGGTGTCACCTCGCCGCCGACGACGGCGTCACCCAACTCGGGCGCAGCCTCGATCACGACACGGTCGCGTCGGCCCGACAGCGGATCGGCGGTGAACATGACACCCGCCACCTCGGCGGGCACCATCTTCTGGACCACTACTGCGATCGAAACATTCTGATGCGCAATGTCTCTGTCTCGGCGATAGGCGATTGCGCGGGCAGTCCACAACGACGACCAGCACCGCCGGATCGCATCGCAGAGGGAATCCACGCCGGTGATCGTCAGGAAGGTGTCCTGCTGCCCGGCGAAGCTGGCGTCCGGAAGGTCCTCGGCGGTGGCCGATGACCGAACGGCCAGCGACGTCGCCCCGAGCCTGCCGTAGGCAGCGCTGACCTGTTCACACAACTCGGCCGACATCGACGCCGCCTCGAGTGCGCTACGCAGGCGCGTGGACGCTGCGTGGACGGCGTCGGGATCGTCGCCGAGGCCGGTCAGTTCGTGATCGATGAACGCGTCGAGTCCGTGGTCTGAGATGAAATCGCGGTAGGCCCTGGTGGTCACCACGAAGCCGGCGGGAACGGGCAAGCCGGCTTGCGTCAGCACGGCGAGGTTCGCACCCTTGCCGCCGGTGTGGGCAGCGTCGGCCGCGCCGGCCTCGTCGAGCCATCGCACGGTGAGGTCGGTCATGGTTGGCGACGCTAGTGACCCGTTCTGTCGACCGACAGGGGCAGAAGACCCTAACCGGTCACGCGTCGAGATCCGGGGCCCAGGCCACCCCGTTGATGTGCGCACCGCCGTCGACGAAGAGCGTGTTGCCGGTCAGATACCGCGACCCCTCGGAGGCGAGAAAGACCGCCACCGGCGCGATGTCGTCGTAGGGGTCACCCATGCGGCCCATCGGGTTCGCCGCATCCGCGAGCGCCGCGAGTTCGGGGTGTCCGCCCACCGCGCGCAGGAACGCCTGGCTCTTGGCTGCGGGACACAGCGCGTTGACCGTGACCCCGGTCGGCGCCCACTCCCGCGCCGCCGTGCGGGTCAGCGCGCGCAGAGCTTCCTTGGCGGCGTTGTACTCCAGCGAGCCGACGTGCGCGTTGACGCCGTTGAGGCTGCACAGGTTGACGACTCGGCCCCAACCGGCGGCCTTCATGTAGGGGTAGGCGGCGCGCATCGCCCAGAACGGCCCGTAATAGCCGACCGCGATGCCGTCGGCGAGCTGGCGGTCGGTCTTGTGCTCCACGCGGCCGATGGCACCGCCGCCCCAGGCGTTGTTGACCAGAATGTCGAGCGATCCGTATTCCGAGGCCGCGGCCTCGACAGCACGCTCGACTTGTCCGCGGTCGGAGACGTCGGTGCCGACGAAAAGGCCTCCGATGCCCTCGGCCACCGCCCGTCCCGCAGCCTCGTCACACTCGGCGACGACCACCCGGGCGCCCTCGTCGGCGAACCGTCTGGCGATGCCCTCGCCGATACCCGCGCCGGCACCCGTCACGAGGGCGACCCGGCCGTCCAGCGCGCCTCTCATTGTGTTGCTCCATCCGAAAGCAGTTGGCGGGCAGCGGGTTTGCCGTCCAGTGCCGCAGTGGTTCGGCTGGTGATCTGCCAGCGGCCGTCGATTCGGCGCAAGCGGAAGAGGTTCGCACCGGCCCGTCCCACCGCGAAGCGGCCCTGCCGATGTACCAGCAGCGCCGACTCGCACACCGCCACCGCAACGTCACCGTCGACGGTCACGACCGCCGGGCCGAGGAAGTGGCAGCAACCGCCCTCGATCAGGCCCTGGTGCTGCGGCGAACGGACCATCGCGGCGACGTCGTCGCGGCTGCGCATCGACCAGCCCTCGACCTCGTACGTGCCGTCTTGGGCCCACAGGTCGCCGACCGCCTCGGCGTCACCGGCGTCGACCAGCGGGCCGTAGCGCGCGATCATCCGCTCGATCTCGCGCTCGTCCTCGATGCGGCGCAGTCGGCGTTCCAAGGCGGCGAGTCGTTCGTCGCTCATCACTGTCCACCCATCAGTTGCTGCATGAACCGGTGTGCGCCGAGGACCACCTTGGCTCTGTCGGGGTGGTTGCGCCGGGCGACGTCGGCCTCGTTGCCGCCCGCGATGTGCACGGGACCGAACGGCAGACGGTCGAGGCCCTCCGCGGCGACGGCGGCGGGTTCGGCGACCCGCAGCCCCGGCACGTCGAAGTTCAGCCCGACCCTTTCCATGGCCGGCGTGCGGGTAACCCCGAGCACCAGCTCGAGCACGTGAACGTCGAACTCCCGCAACTCAAGCCAGAGACCCTCGGCGAAGATCCGGCCGAACGCCTTCACGCCGCCGTAGACAGTGTGACGCGTCGAGCCAAGGTAGCCCGCCATCGAGCCGACCATCAGGATGCCGCCGCGGCGGCGTTCCCGCATGGGGCGGCCGAAGTGCGCCACCAACGTCATCAGCGCAGTGATGTTGAGGTCGACCACCCGGCCGAAGTCGGGAAGCGCGCCGTCGAGGAATTCTTCGCTGCAGGTGTTGGCGCCTGCGTTGTAGATCAGCAGGCCCACCTCCAGATCGGATGTCGCAGCAATCACCTCCTCGACCTCGTCGACGAGATCGATTGCCAGCGTTCGGGTTTCGACACCCGACTGACGGCAACGGGCCGCCGTATGCTCTAGCGGCCCTGGCTTGCGCGCGATGAGCACCAGGTTCACCCCGGCGGCGGCCAGCAACGCCGCGAATTCCGCGCCCACGCCTTCCGAGCCTCCCGCGATCACAGCCCATGGCCCGTAGGTCGACAGATCTGCCACCGGTCGATCATGGCGTACGACGGCCAGGGCCGGGTCCGCTTCACTCCATCCGGAGAAACGCCCGACCCCGCGGCGACAACCGGTAGCCGACGTCGAGGCTGATCGTCAGGCCGAGACCTTTGAGCTGACGCACCCGGCGCTTGAACCGCGGCACATCCATGCCGAAGCCCGCGGCCAGGTCCGGGGCCCGCACCGCCTCGTTCTCGCCGATGGTCCTCAGGTAGTCGCGCGTCCACGTCGTTTCGGCCGCCGCGTCCCACCGGTCCAACCGGCCGGCGATGGCCGCGACGTCGTCGGCGGTCAGCGTGTCGTCGGCAGCCAGATCCGGCCGCTCGTCGGGAGCCACGAACGACACCGTGATCACATAGGTGTGCGCAGCGGGCCTGCGGTCCAGGTCGGCCTGAGCGGTCTTGGCGTCGGGGTACCCGGCCGCTCGCGCCTCGGCCGCGCTCACCCGGTAGCGGCCCGGCTTCTCGACGACGTCGTCGATGTGGATGGTGCCCACCTGGGTGCGCTGGGTGCCGCCCACCCTCGCCCGAGGCGAGTCCCACCGGCGCAGCACGACGGTGATGCTGCCGTCGGCGATGCCCTGCGCCGTGGCACGATTCAGCAACACACGGCTGATGTTAAGCGGAGAACGCGGCCGCTTTCCCTAGGATCACCCGGTGGCTGATCGCTATGGAACCGACATTCTTGCCAGCAATCCGCACCAGTCGCGCAAGCCGCGCTCGACCGAGCGGGCCATCGAGATCGGCATGGTCGTCGAGGACGCCCAGACCGGATTCGTGGGGGCGATCGTCCGGGTCGAGTACGGCCGCATGGAACTCGAGGATCGCAACGGTCGCACCAAACCGTTCCCCGTCGGGCCCGGTTACCTGATCGACGGCAAGCCCGTCATCTTGACTCCGCCCAAGAGGGCGGCGCCTGCGGGGCCGACACGCACCGCATCGGGTTCGCTTGCCGTCAAGGGGTCGCGTGCGAAAGTCGCTCTGGCGAGCCGTATCTACGTCGAAGGGCGCCACGACGCCGAGCTCGTCGAGCAGGTCTGGGGCGAGGATCTGCGCGTGGAGGGTGTCGTCGTCGAATACCTGGGTGGCGTCGACGACCTGGCCGCCATCGTCGCGGACTTCCAGCCGGGACCCGGTCGCCGGCTCGGCGTGCTCGTCGACCATCTGGTGGCCGGCTCCAAGGAGGCACGCATCGCCGAGCAGGTGCGGCGCGGCCCGGGAGGGGAGCACACGCTCGTCGTCGGGCATCCGTTCATCGATATTTGGGAGGCGGTCAAACCCGCGCGCATCGGCGTCGCGCACTGGCCCGTCGTTCCGAAAGGCCAGGATTGGAAGCACGGCGTGTGTGAAGCCCTGGGATGGCGTCACCGGGACCAGGCCGACATCGCGGCCGCGTGGCAGAAGATCCGGGGGCGGGTCCGGGACTGGACCGACCTGGAGCCCGAGCTGATCGGCCGGGTCGAGGAGCTGATCGACTTCGTCACTGCTCCCGTGTAAGCAGGGAGCGTGTCCGACAGTCTGTTCGAGGTCCCGGGCGAGGTCCCCGCGGCCAGCGGCGTCCCGCCGCCGGGCGCGTCGTCGCCGCTGGCGGTGCGGATGCGTCCGGCGTCCCTCGACGAGGTGGTCGGGCAGGGACATCTGCTCAAGCCGAACTCACCGCTGCGCCGACTGATCGAGGGCTCCGGTGCGGCGTCGGTGATCCTGTACGGGCCGCCCGGTACGGGCAAGACGACGCTCGCGTCGATGATCTCGCAGGCCACCGGTCGCCGGTTCGAGGCGCTGTCGGCGCTGGCCGCCGGCGTCAAAGAGGTGCGCGCCGTGATCGATGTGGCACGGCAGGCGGCGGTGCGCGGCGAGCAGACCGTGCTGTTCATCGATGAGGTGCACCGGTTCTCCAAGACGCAGCAGGATGCGCTGCTGGCGGCTGTGGAGAACCGTGTCGTGCTGCTGGTCGCCGCCACCACCGAGAATCCGTCGTTCTCCGTCGTCGCACCGCTGCTGAGCCGCTCGCTGATCCTGCAATTGCAGCCGCTCACCCCGGCGGATATCGAGACGGTGCTCCGCCGCGCCATCTCCGACTCACGCGGACTGGCCGGCAAGGTCAGCGTGAACGACGAGGCGGTCGCGTTGCTGGTGCAGCTGTCTGCCGGCGATGCCCGCCGGGCGCTGACGGCACTTGAGGTGGCCTCCGAAACAGTCACAGCGTCGGGCGAGGAGGTGACCGTCGAGGTCATCGAGCAGTCGCTGGACAGGGCCGCGGTGCGCTACGACCGCGACGGCGATCAGCACTACGACGTCATCAGCGCGTTCATCAAGTCCGTCCGCGGCTCCGACGTCGACGCCGCGCTGCACTATCTGGCGCGGATGCTGGTGGCGGGGGAGGACCCGCGGTTCGTGGCGCGCCGACTGATGATCCTGGCCAGCGAGGACATCGGCATGGCCGATCCGACCGCGCTCCCGACCGCTGTTGCGGCCGCGCAGACGGTGCAACTCATCGGTATGCCCGAAGCGCAGCTGACGCTGGCGCACGCGACGGTCCACCTCGCGACGGCGCCCAAATCCAATGCGGTGACCAACGCGCTCGGCGCGGCGATGGCCGACATCCGGGCGGGGAAGGCGGGTCTGGTGCCGGCTCACCTGCGCGACGGGCACTACTCGGGCGCGCAGAAGATGGGCAACGCCGTCGGCTACAAGTATGCCCATGACGAGCCGGGCGGCGTTGCGGCGCAACAGTATCCGCCCGAAGAACTGGTGGGCGTCGACTACTACCAGCCGACCGGGTACGGCGCCGAACGCGACATTTCGACGAGGTTGGAAAAGCTGCGCGCGATCATCCGCCGCAAGCGCTGAGACTTGGCACCTCTTGACACCCGCGCGCAGCCCCCTTACCGTTGTAATCAACCAATTCATTGATCAAGCTAAAGGTTGATTATTGGCGAGTAGCGGGGACGAGGCGGCCCAGCTGGATCGGGCTTTCATGGCGCTGGCGGACCCGGTGCGGCGTGCGATGGTGGCACGCCTGTCGCGGGGTCCGGCGACCGTCAACGAGCTGGCTGCTCCGTTCGGAATCACGAAACAGGCGGTGTCCAAACACATTCAGGTCCTCGAGCAGGCGGGCCTGGTCACCAGGACCCGGGATGCGCAGCGCAGGCCGGTGCACCTGGACGCCGCCGCGCTGGAGTCCCTGACCGCATGGATAGACCGGTACCGACTCACCGCCGAACGCAATTACCGCCGGCTGGACTCCCTGCTGGCCACGATGACAGATGAGGAGAAACCGACATGACGAAAGCTCTCGACCTCACGGCCCCGGTCGACACCCTGGCCATG
The DNA here is from genome assembly GCF_002101705.1 of Mycolicibacterium iranicum. Taxonomy (GTDB): domain Bacteria; phylum Actinomycetota; class Actinomycetes; order Mycobacteriales; family Mycobacteriaceae; genus Mycobacterium; species Mycobacterium iranicum. The sequence continues at coordinate 500,106 of NZ_LQPC01000047.1, forward strand.
GAGTTCACCCGCGAGTTCGATGCGCCCGTGGACGCCTTGTATCGCGCCCACGCCGAACCCGAACTGGTCAAGGAGTGGCTGGGCCCGCACGGACTCGAGATGGACATCAGCGAGTGGAACTTCACCGACCACGGCGGGTACCGCTACTCACACAGCAACGAGCACGGCACCTTCCACTTCAACGGCACCTTCCATACCGTGCGGGCAGGCGAATTCATCGCGCAGACTTTCGAATTCGAGGGTGCGCCCGACATGGTGAACATCGAGTTCCTGTGGTTCGAGGACCTCGGTGGTGGCAGGTCGAGGCTGCGCGGCCGGTCCATCTGCCCCAACATCGAGGCGCGCGACGCGCTGCTGGCCTCGGGGATGGAGGGCGGAATGACGCAGGGCTACGAGAAGCTGGACGCGCTGCTCGCCCGCGGCTGAGTCCAGTCCTGCCCGGGTGTTCCCCGGGCCAGGACCGGGGGTCGGCACGGGCGCGATGGGGAGCCGCGGCTCCCGATCATGGAGGTGATCCACGGTCACTCCAACACGAGAGAGAGCCCATGATGGCCGAAACGATTGCCGGGGTCGTCATCCCCGACACCCACCTGGTCCGGGAAGCCACCGAGATGGTGAGGACCGTCACCGATGAACTGCTCTACCACCACTCGCGGCGGGTGTATCTGTGGGGCGCGCTGCAGGGCGCGCGCCGTGGGCTGGTGCCCGATGCCGAGCTGCTCTACATCGGCGCCATGTTCCACGACCTCGGGCTCACCGCTGAGCACGGCAGCAGCGACCAACGCTTCGAACTCGATGGCGCCGATGCTGCTCGCGCTTTCCTGCGCAGCCACGGCGTCCGCGAAGAGGAGGCCCGGAACGTGTGGCTGGGGATTGCGCTGCACACCACGCCCGGCATCACCGAACGTCTCGAGCCCGAGATCGCACTGGTAACTGCCGGTGTTGAGACCGACGTGCTCGGCCTCAACCTCGACGCGCTGACGTCGGCAGAGATCCAGGAAGTCATCGCCGCCCATCCCCGGGTGAACTTCAAAAGTTCAATCCTTCGGGCGTTCTATGACGGGATGAAGTGCAGGCCCGACACCACGTTCGGCACGATGAACGACGATGTGATCGCGCACTTCGACCCCACCTTCGCCCGCGCAGATTTCGTCACACTGATCGAGTCCAACGCGCTGCCCGGCTGACGATCCGAGGTGAACATCGCAGCGGTGAACAGCCTCGACAACCTGTCAGTCGATGCCAAAATGGGAGGCGTGGCTGCACAGGGCGGACTGCTAGGACGCCGGCACGAACAGCAAGAGCTGGCGCGGCTGATCGACGGCACGCGTCACGGGCGGAGCGGGTCGCTGGTCATACGCGGTGAACCGGGCATCGGCAAGACCGCACTGATCAACGATGCGCTCACTCATGCCGCGCAGCTGCAATGCATCGAGATCAGCGGAGTGGAGTATGAATCCGAGCTCCCGTATGCCAGCCTGCACCAGGTCTGTCGGCCGTTGCTCGGCCACCTCGACGATCTCCCGCCTCCGCAGCGCCAGGCGCTCCTCGTCGTGTTCGGGATGACGGGAGGGGACCCACCTGACCGCTTCCGGGTCGCCATGGCGGCGATGAGACTGCTCGGGGAGGCGGCCCGGACCGGTCCCGTGGTGTGTGCGGTCGACGACGCGCAGTGGGTCGATCGGGCATCCCTACAGGCGCTCGCGTTCATCGCCCGCCGGCTCTCCGCGGACCCGATCGCGATGGTCTTCGCCGCCCGCCCGTCGTTCGACGGCACCGAACTCGCGGGTCTTCCGGAACTGTGGCTGCGCGGCCTCGACGACCGCGCCGCACGGGAACTGCTGGCCAGGTCTCTTCCCGGCCATCTCGACGAGCGCACCCACGACAGCATCCTCTCCGAAGCGGCCGGGAATCCGTTGGCCCTGCTGGAACTGCACCGCGCACTGACCCCGGTGCAGCTGGCGGGCGGCTGGGGACTGGCGAAAGCCGGGGCCGACGGGGTCGAGGCGGTGTATTCAGGCATGCTCGCCCGCCTGCCGACTCCGACCACGACGCTGCTCCTGGTGGCCGCCGCCGAACCCGGAGGCGAACCCGCCGACGTCTGGGCTGCTGCAGCCCGGCTCGGGGTAGGAATCGAGGCGGCCGAACCCGCCGAGGATGCAGGTCTTTTGACCTTCGACAGGCAGATCAGATTTCGGCACCCGCTGGTGCGGTCCGCCGTCTACCGATTCGCGACGCCTGCCCAACGCCGGGCCGCCCATCAGGCTTTGGCCGAGGTGCTGCTGGGTCGTGTCGACGAGGCCAGGCGTGTGTGGCACCGAGCGCACGCCGCCGCAGGCCCGGACGAGTCCGTGGCCGTCGAGCTCGAGGCGGCAGCCCGAAAGGCAAGGGCCCGTGGAGGAGTCGCCGCTGCGGCAGCCTTCCTCACCTCTGCGCTGGAACTCACCGCCGACCCCGCCTCGCGCGACAGACGCGCCGAGGAAGCAGCCAGAGCGACTCTCGACGCCGGTGCGCCGGACGACGCGGCAGCGCTGCTCTCGCGCATCGACACGACGGCGACCGCCTCGGTGCCGGCCCCGATCGAAATCCTGCGGGCCGAGATCGCCTTCGCGACCCGGCGCGGCGGCGACACGCCGGTGGTGTTGCTCGGCTGCGCCGAACGTCTCAAATCGATCGACCCGGCGCTCTCCCGGCAGACCTACCTCAAGGCGATCCTGACATCCATCTTCGCCGGACGGCTCTCCGAGTCCGATGCGGCGGATCCTGCCGCGGTCGCTGCTGCCTGTGCGGAGGTCTTGCCCGCTGTCGACAAGCCGAAAGCCCCGGACCTTCTTTTGGACGGTTTGGTGCGGCGATTCACCACGGGTTACCGGTCGGCCGCCCCCGTTTTGGCGCACGCACTGCGCGAGTTCTGCAATGACGCGGCGGCGCGTCGCGCCGACGCCCAGTGGTACGGCCTGGCCGGCCGGGTCGCACTCGACCTGTGGGACCAGACGGCGTGGGCGGCGATCGGACAGTGGCAGGTCGATGCGCTGCGTCGCAGCGGAATGCTCACGCTGCTGCCCGTGGCCCTGGCCCACCGTGCCGGCGTCGCGGTGCACGCGGGCAGGTTGGCCCCGAAGCCGAGGGCTTCATCACAGAGGCGCAGGCGATCTCGGCGGCCATCGGCGTACCCGCGCCCGGTTACATCGAACCGGTGCTCGCGGCATTTCGCGGGCAACGCGAGCAGACCGTCGAGCTCGTGCGGGAAGGTACCGACAGCGGGACCGAGCGCGGCGAGGGCAGGGTCATCCCTCTGGTCGGATATGCGGAAGCGGTGCTGCACAACACCTTCGGCGACTACGACGGCGGTCTGAGGGCGACCCGATGGGCAATTCAATACGACGATCTCGGGATGTCGGGTTACGGACTGGTCGAGCGCGTCGAGGCGGGTGCGCTTTCGGGCGACCACGCGACGGCGCATGAGGCGCTCGATCAACTCCTCGAACGCACCACAGCCAGCGGTACCGACATGGCAAAGGGCATGGCTGCTCGCTCGCGAGCGCTGCTGGCCGACGGTAGCCGGGCCGAAGAACTGTTCGCCGAAGCACTTGAGCACCTACGGCGCTGCGAGGTCGACATGCTGCTCGCCCGAGTGCACCTGCTGTATGGCGAGTGGTTGTTACGCCGGGGCCGTCCGGAAGCGGCTGCGCAGCTGCGCAAGGCTTACGGCGTGTTCGACGCGGCCCGGGCGGAGGCGCTGGCTGCCCGGGCGCGCCGAGGGCTGTCGGGGCTCGGTGAGTCGGTGCCTGCGCCGAGAAGCGGACCGGCCGATCGGCTGGGCAGGCAGGAACTCGCCATCGCTCGACTGGTGCGTGGCGGACACACGAACGCCGAGATCGCGGAGCAGCTGTTCCTGAGCCCTCGGACCGTGGAATGGCATCTGACCAAGATCTTCGGCAAGCTCGGAATCGCATCGCGCCGCGAGTTGCGCACCGTATTGGCCGATACCGGGTAGCCCGACGATGAACATGCACTGGGTCGCAGACGGACCGCGCCGGTTGCTGGGCCGGAAACAGGAACAGCAGGCTCTCACCGAGCTGCTCACGGCGGCCCGAGAGGGGCGCAGCGGGGTACTTGTGCTGCGCGGCGAGGCCGGAATCGGCAAGACGTCGCTGCTCCGATACACCCTGGCGCGCGCTTCGGGTTTCCGCACCGTCCGCATCGCGGGAGCCGAGTCGGAGATGGAGTTGGCCTACGCGGGCCTGCACCAGCTGTGTGCGCCGCTGATGGGCCGACTGGATCGGCTGCCGGGCCCTCAGCAACGCGCTCTGCAGGTAGCGCTCGGGCTCGCCGCCGGGGACACACCGGACCGGCTGATCGTCGGGCTCGCGGTGCTGACTTTGCTGTCGGAGGCATCCCGCGAACGTCCGACGATCTGTGTGGTCGACGACGCCCAATGGGTAGATGCGGAATCTCTCCTCGCCCTGGCCTTCGTCGCTCGCCGCCTGCTCGCCGATCCGATCGTGATGTTGTTCGCGGCATGTCAGCGCCGCGAGGACCGCATCCTTTCCGACTTGCCGGAGCTGACGGTGCGCGGCCTCGGCGACCACGATGCGCGCGATCTGCTGACCGCGACGGTGCCAGGCGGCCTGGACGAGCGGGTCCGCGACAACATCGTCGCCGAGTCGCAAGGAAACCCGCTGGCGCTGATGGAGTTGCACAGGGTGCTCAGTCCCGCCGAACTTGCGGGCGGCTTCGGCCTCGCGGAGGCCAGTCAGCTGACCAGTCGGCTTGAACGCGCGTTCGGCAGGCAGCTCGCGGACCTGCCTGCGGAGACCAAAACAGTCCTGCTGATCGCCGCGTCGGATCCGACCGGCGAACCGCGTTGGCTCGCAGCGGCGGTCGACCGGCTCGGCATCGCCGACGAGGCGGTCGAGGCGGCGCAGGCGACGGACCTCGTGTCGATCGGCGGCCGAATCAGGTTCCGGCATCCGCTTGTTCGCTCCTCGATCTACCGAGGAGCCTCGCTGTCCGAACGGCGGCGCGTGCACCGCGCGCTGGCAGAGGTCGTCGACGGGCCGACCGCCGACGAACACCGCGCCTGGCACCTCGGCCACGCGGCGACCGCGCCAGATGAACGGATCGCGGGACAGCTGGAACAATCCGCCCACCGGGCACGTGCCCGCAGCGGGGTCGCGGCCGCCGCCGCATTCCTCGAGTTCGCGGTCGAACTCACGCCCGACCCCGAGCGTCGTGCGCGGCGAACCTTGGCCGCGGCCGAGGCGAAGCTGGACGCCGGAGCGCCGGAGGCCGCGTCGAAGTTGCTGGTGCTGGCCCAGGACACCACCACCGATGAGCTTCTCAGTGCCAGGATCGGCGTGCTACGAGCCAGGTCGGCGTGTCCGTCAGGGCGCGGGGGCGACACCACGCAGCTGATGCTGGCGACCGCGAGACGGTTGGAGCGTCTGGACCCCGAGTTGTGCCGAGAGGCATATCTCGAGGCGCTGATTGCCGCAATCCTGGCCGGGCGACTGGCGCGCGGACCCGACACCGCGGCGGCCGCCGTGGCAGCGGCGGCGCGCCAGGCCCCGGCTGTCGGCGAACGACCCAGGTTGATCGACCTCCTGTTGGACGCCGTGGTGAGCAGGGTGGTCGACGGATACACCGCCGCGGCACCGCGGTTGAGGGCCGCCCTCGACGAGTTCCTGCGCGCGGATGCGGCGGACCGGGTCGACGTTCGGTGGTATGACGTCGCGACGCGGATCGCTCTCGACCTGTTCGACCACGAGGCCTTCGACCTCATCGCGGCACGTCAGCTAGAGTTGTTGCGCGGCGCAGGGCTGTTGGCGCAGTTGCCCACCGGGCTCGGTGCGCTCGCCGCGGCGGACGTGTTCGATGGGCGACCGGCGGCGGCCGCCGCTCACCTCTCCGAGGCCGAGGCCATCACCGCGGCGATCGCGGGACCGAACTGGCGTCGCAGTGACCCGCTGGTGGCCGCCTACCAGGGCCAGGAGAAACGCTGCCGCGACATCGTGGCGGCCACTGTGAACGGCGAAGCAGTCGAGCACGGCCAGGGCTTCTCCATCGCGGCGGGGTTGTTCGCACTCGCCGTGCTGTCCAACAGCCTTGCTCAGTACACCGAGGCACTGACCGCGTGCGAATCCGCGCTGCAGTACGACGATCCGGGCATCTGCGGGTATGTGTTGGTCGAGATGGTGGAGGCGGCGACGCGATCTGGTGATGTTCCGACCGCCACCGAGGCAGTGGATCGTCTGGTCGAACGCACCGATGCGGCGGCCACGAGCACCGCACTCGGCCTCGCGGCGCGGTCCCGGGCGCTGCTCACCGAGGGGGAAGCCGCCGAAGCCGAGTACCTTTTGGCCATAGAGCATTTGGAGAAGAGCCCGGCAGTGGTGTTCCTGGCGCGTGCGCATCTGGTGTACGGAGAGTGGCTGCGCCGGCAGGGGCGCAGGGTCGATGCCCGCGCCGCGCTGCGAACGGCTCTCGAGATGTTCACCGCAATGGGTGCAGATGGCTTCGCCGAGCGCGCGGCCCGGGAGGTGGAAGCGACCGGTGAAAGGGTGAGCAAGCGATCCGGCGACATCGACAACGGGCTGACGGCGCAGGAACATTTCATCAGCCGGCTGGCTCGTGACGGGCAGAGCAACTCGGAGATTGCCGCGCAGCTGTTCATCAGCCCGCGCACCGTCGAATGGCACATGAGCAAGATCTTCACCAAACTCGGTGTCACGTCGCGCAGAGAACTTCGCAAGATGGAGCTCCCCGCCCCTGTGTCGGCAGATCAAGTCACAGATGCCACAATGCCGTCCGCAGCACCGCGGCGGCCTGGGTGACGGCGGCGCGGGTCGTCGCAGTGGCCCGCAGTGCGTCGAGCACCATGAAGTCGTGGATGACGCCGCCGTAGCGGGTTCCCGCAACCGGTACACCCGCGGCACGTAGGTTGGCCGCGTACGCCTCGCCCTCGTCGCGAAGCGGGTCTGCCTCAGCGACGACCACGAAAGCCGGTGGGAGTCCTCGCAATTGGCTGGTTTCGGCCCGGTTCGGCGATGCGGTGGGATGGGCGCGCACCGACGAATCCGGGGCGTAGGAGTCCCAGAACCACTGCATGGTCTCGATGCCTAGGTAGTACCCGGAACCGAATTCGCGGTATGAACCGGTGTCCATCGCAGCGTCGGTCACGGGGTAGTACAGCGACTGGTGCACAAAACGGACATCGCCACGCAGCCGCGCCAGGTGGGTCAGCGCGGCTGCCAGGTTGCCGCCGGCCGAATCACCGGCCACGGCCATCCGCGTCGCGTCGACGTCCACGTCGTGACCCATCCCGGTAAGCCATTGCGCCGCGGCGTATCCCTGTTCCAGCGCAACCGGATACCCGGCTTCGGGCGCCCTGGAGTAGTCGACGAACGCCACGACGACGTGGGCGCCCACGGCGAGTTCGCGCACCAGGCGGTCATGGGTCGACGCGTCGCCCAGCATCCAGCCGCCGCCGTGCAGGTACACCACCGCGGGTAACGCTCCCGTGGTGTTGCGCGGCCGGACGAGGCGAATTCGGACGTCACCGACTGCTGCGGGCACCGTCAGCCACCGCTCGTCCACCGGCATCAATTCGGTCGATCCGCTCTGCAGGTGGGCGAACCTGTTGCGGGCAACGGCAGGGGCCAGGCGGTGGGTGGGCGGCGCCGCGGCGGCGGCCTGGGCGACGGCTCGACACATAGGGTCCAGGACGACCTTGGAAGGCTCGGGTTTCACGGTTCGACTGTCGCAGCGTGCAGTACCAGAAGCACCCGTGTCGCACCCTGGTGTCACGGGCCCGGGGTTTTCACAGGCGCCCAGCAGCGGCCGCAACTGGTTTCGTCGAAGCGAGCACGCACGACGACATCAGGAGGAAGAAACGGTGAATAGCAACGCAAATGGCGACCGCGCCGGTGAGCAGAGCAAGCTGACCACTATTGCGGGCGCGCCCGTGGTCGACAACAACAACGTCATGACGGCAGGTCCCCGGGGGCCGATGCTGCTGCAGGATGTGTGGTACCTGGAGAAGCTGGCGCACTTCGATCGCGAGGTGATTCCGGAGCGACGCATGCACGCGAAGGGTTCCGGCGCCTACGGCACTTTCACAGTGACCAACGACATCACCGAATACACCAGGGCGAAGCTGTTCTCCGAAATCGGCAAGAAGACCGACCTCTTCGTCCGCTTCTCGACGGTCGCGGGTGAACGTGGTGCCGCCGAAGCCACACGCGATATCCGGGGCTTCGCGGTCAAGTTCTACACGGAGGAGGGCAACTGGGACCTCGTCGGGAACAACACCCCGGTGTTCTTCATCCGCGATCCGTTGAAGTTCACCGATCTCAACCACGTCGTCAAGCGCGATCCGCGTACTCATCTGCACAGTCCACGAAACAACTGGGATTGGTGGAGCCTGTTGCCCGAATCCCTGCACCAGGTCACGATCACGATGAGTGACCGAGGAATCCCGAAGTCCTACCGCCACATGCACGGGTTCGGCTCGCACACCTACAGTTTCATCAACGCCGAGGGGGCGTTGCACTGGGTCAAGTTCCATCACGTGTGCCAGCAGGGAATCGAAAACCTCACCGATGCCGAGGCTCAAGAGGTGATTGGAATCGACCGGGAGAGTCATCACCGTGACCTATTCGAGGCTATCGAACGCGGCGAGTACCCACGGTGGAAGCTGTATGTCCAGGTCATGCCGGCGGCCGACGCCGCGACGGTGCCTTACCACCCCTTCGACCTGACCAAGGTGTGGCCACACGGTGACTACCCCTTGATCGAGGTGGGGGAGTGGGAGCTCAATCGCAACCCCGACAACTACTTCGCAGAGGTCGAACAAGCCGCCTTCTCTCCGGCGAGAATCGTTCCGGGGATCGACTTCTCACCCGACAAGATGTTGCAGGGCAGGCTGTTCTCCTACAACGACGCGCAGAACTACCGGCTCGGGATCAACCACCACCAGATCCCGGTCAACGCCGCACGCTGCCCGGTGCACGCCTATCACCGGGACGGCGCCATGCGCGTCGACGGCAACTACGGGTCAACGCTGCCCTACGAGCCGAACAGCTACGGCGAGTGGCAGGAACAACCGTCTTTCGCCGCGCCGGGTCAGGCCCTCGGTGACGTCGTCGCCCGGAACTGGAACTTCCGCGACGACGATGCCGACTACTACACCCAACCGGGCAACCTGTTCCGCTTGATGACCCCCGAAGAGCGGGAGCGGCTGTGCGCCAACACTGCACGATCGATGAACGGTGTACCGACGGAGATTGCGCAGCGCTGGGTCGCGCACTGCGACAAGGCCGATCCCGCCTACGGCGCCGGGGTGGCACGGGCGATAGAGGAACTTGCGCGCGACGCTCTCGATCCCGCGGGCATGTCGTGAGTCTTGATATGCCGGATCACGTGTGTCCGGCAGCTCAGGCCGAACTCGACGTACGATTCGAGCGCGAAGCAGTTCCGCTGCTGGATTCCCTGTACGGCGGGGCGATGCGTTTGACGGGAAGTCACCAGGACGCCGAGGATCTGCTGCAGGACACCATGTTGCACGCATATGCGGGCTTTTATCAGTACCGCGAAGGCACCAGCATCAAGGCTTGGCTTTACCGGATCATGCACAACAGGTGGATCGACCGGCACCGGAGGAGGCAGCGTCGGCCACACGAGGTGTCAATGGAGCGCACCGTCACTCCGGAGCTGTGCTCGGCTGAGATCTCCGTCCTGGAGGCGCTTCCCGATCAGGAAATCAAGGAGGCGCTGATGGCGCTGCCCGAAGCACAGCGAATGGCCATCTATCTCGCCGACGTCGAGGGTTTCGCCTATAAGGAGATCGCGACGATGATGGGGACCTCGGTCGGAACCGTGATGTCGCGGCTGCACCGCGGCCGGGTGCGTCTGCGCTCGGCGCTGTGGTCGGTCGCATGTCGGCGACACCTGGTGTGTGCATCTTCTTCTGCGCCTTCAGTTCTCGGTTGACAGCACGCTGTCGACGAATCGCTGCACCTTGCGTTGCAGGTCCTCGATCCGCTCTTCGCGGATGCGGTCGAGGTCGGTGCCCTTGTGATAAGCGGGCGGGCGTCGCCGGACATTGCTGGAGCAACCGAAGGCCGCGCAGATCAGGGTCCCAATGGTGTCTCCCTTGCGGCCTGCGGCACCGCCGCGGCGAACGGTGTAGAGCACCGCCTCGTCGGTGAGGTTCACGTCGTTGCACCACGTGCACATCGTTCGTCCCCGCGGCTTGACGGCGGCCTGAGTGAGCAACAGAGCGACGGGCCCATCCGGCCGGTCCACCAGCAGGTAGGCCCGGCGCGGAATCTTCGGATCGGCCCAGCCGTAGTAATCCAACGTGTCGAACTCGACGGAGTCGAAGTCCGCGGCGAAGGTGACTCGTTTGACCTCGCTGCGGGTGGCGCCGCGGAAGGCGCCGAGAATCTGGTCGCGGGTGTAGGCGTCCATGGGTGAATCCATCCTGAAGGGCAACGCGAAAGGTCCGCGTTGGCGAGTGAGGGCATGACGGCGCCGCCGGCCCAGGCGGGTCGGCGGCGGGGCGCGGTCATCTGATGTCGGCGCGAGCGCCGACGACCTCCTCGACTCGGATGTTCACATCGGCCACGATAGCGAGCCGAGCCCGCCGCGGCCAGACGTTTTCTCCTTCCGGCCCAATAGCGCTGACCAGCAAAGGGATTCGGATCACACGTCCGGTAATCGCCTACTCAGCCGCTCCAGCGTCAACAGCTCGCGCCGGTCGTCGCCGAGGTAGGGGATGCCGATTCCGTACTCCTCCCAGCGGGCGGCGATCCGGGACTCCAGTTCTGGGGCCACCCTGTCGATGGGTGGGTAGTGACGACCGCCCCACTCCGAGCGCGGTCCGAACTCCCAGCTGCGGGTGGCGTCAGTCAGGACTCGGGTCCATTCGCCGCTGCCGTACCTGGCGGTGTCATTGCGCTCGGGCGCGGTCGACGGGTCCAGCGGCGAGCCCATGGTCGGCCCGAAAAAGGTGATGTCGCCCAGACCGGCGTTGACCCGGTACGAGATCGCCCAGTCGAGTGCGGCGGGGTCGTGGATGTCGATGTCTTCCTCGACCACCAGCACGTTCTTGTGGAACCACACCGATCCTCCGGTGCCCCACAGAGCCGCGGCGACCTGCTGGGCATGACCTCGATAGGTTTTGTGGATCTGCACCACGGTGTTCTGCCCATTGGTGACCTCGGTCATCCAGAGATCGGTGATGCTCGCCACCCCGAGATCCTCAAGGATGTTCCAGGTGATCGCCGACCGCGCGAAGTTGGTGATGCTGTCCTCATTGAAAAATCCCGGCCGGATGCCCTCGAGGGTGCCGCGCAGGATCGGATCGTTGCGGTGGGTGATGCGGGTGACGCGAAGGACCGGCGCCGGCGCGGCACCGCCGAGATAGCCGGGGTACTCCGCGAAGGGGCCCTCCTCCATGAACGTGTCGGGGTCGGGATCCAGGTAGCCCTCGACGACGATCTCGGCGCTGGCCGGCACATGCAGCGGAACGGTTTCACATGCCACAAGATCCACTGGTCGGCCCAGTAGAGCGCCCATCATGTCCCATTCACAGACGTCTTTGGGGAACGGAGCACCGGCGCAGAACGGCAACACGTCGTGCCAGCCGTAGACAACGGCGACGGGCATCGGCTCCGGCTTGTACTTCTCGAAGTGGCCACCCCAACCCTGGCTGGGAACCGTAAGTTTGGCGATCTTGTTGCTGTCGACGATCTGGCCGCGGTAGAGACCGATGTTGTCGCGTCCGGTCACCTTGTCCTCGGTGACCACACCGCAGAACGTATCGATGTAGCGGCCGCCGTCGTCGGCGTGCCATTTCGGCGCGGGAAACTCGAAGAGGTCGATGTCTCTACCCTCGACGATGTTCTCCTTGACCGGGCCGGTGCCGACGATCCGCGGCGGGACGGGGTTCCGGAAAGCTGTTCTGAGATGGCGCACGATGGCCGAGTCGTCAGTGCCCTCGGGTAAACCCAGCATGAGTTGGATCTGGCGCCGATTGCCGATCGCGGACGTCAAGAACTTCGTGCACCGGGTGTTCTCGTGGCCGGTGATGTTCTCGAACAGCAGCGCGGGACCGCCGAGGGCGAGATTGACCCGCGTGATCGCGCCGATCTCTTCGTTCCAGTCGACGGGTGCGGTGATGCGGCGTAACTGGCCTTCGGCATCCAGGGTGTTCATCCAGCTGCGCAGGTCATGGCCGGCGACTTCCGGCCTTGGAGTTCTTGTGGTCACGTCTTTCTCCTGAGGTGGCGTCATGAACAGATGGGTTGCGCGTTTGCAGGCAGTTGATCGTCCTTCCAGCGGTCGATCAGCGAATGCTCGATCCCGAATTGGTCGACGATGCGGCCAACGATGTGGTCGGTCACCGAGGCCACCGTCGTGGGCCGTGCGTAGTAGGCGACTGTGGGCGGGAAGATCACCGCGCCGGCGCGCGCGAGATAATGCATGTTCTCCAAGTGGATCTCGCTCAGCGGTGCCTCCCTCGGAACCAGAACGAGACGGCGTCGCTCCTTGATCGTCACGTCGGCGGCCCGGGTGATCAGGTTGTCGCTGTAGCCAATCCGAATGGCGCTCAACGTCTTCATGCTGCACGGGCACACCACCATTCCATCGGTGCGGAACGATCCGCTGGAGATCCCGGCGGCAAGATCGCGTGCGCTGTAGGTGTGGGTTGCCAGCTCACGAACTTCCTCGACGGTGTGCGGTGTCTCGATTCTGATGGTCGCTCGGGCCCAGTCGCTGAGCACCAGGTGTGTCTCGACCCCAAGGTGCGCAAGGGTTTCCAGCAGACGGATCCCCAGCGCCGCACCGGTCGCTCCGGTAATGGCCACTACTAGTCGCATCGTCTTGCTCCTCTCAATCACCCTCCACAACGTCCCGGAAGCGGTGTTCGATGGCGTCGCTACCCGGGTGCTGATCACCGGGGTGTTCCACGGGCGCTACGAAGGGGCCGTGGATGTTTCCGTCGATATCGACAGAACGAAGCCGTCACGAGGAGGGCCCACCATGACCGTCGACGATCAAACCGGACACAGCGTCCTGAGACGCCTGGCCGAGGGCAGCGGGCGACCCGCGCTTGAGGTGATGGGGCCCAGTGTCGAATTCCTCACCATCACCGACGAACCCGGTAACCGCATTTGCGTGATGCGGGCGGTGATCCCGCCTGGGGTGACCGTCCCGTTGCACCGCCACGACGACTTCGAAGATTTTTTCATCCTGGCGGGCGAGCACCAGGTGCTGGTGGAGAGCGATGGACGCCGAGAATGGGTCGATGTCCGTGCCGGTGACTACGTTCAGGTGCCCGGCGACGTACTACATGCGCACCGCAACCTGTCGGCCGAACCGGCGGTGGATTTGATCATCACCACCGCGCGTATCGGTCGATTCTTCGAGGAAGTCGGCCGGCCCGTGGGCGCGCCGCCGCGAACTCGAGCCGACATCGACGCGTTTGTCGCCACCTGCGTTCGCTACGGCTATCAGCTGGCGACCCCCGAGGAGAACGCTGCGGTCGGCATTTCGCTGCCGGCGTTCAATGCGTGAAAAGAGGTGATCCCGACTGGTCGGGGGCCCAGCCGGGATCACCATGGGTGGTGTCAGAGCGTCAGCGCATGATGCTGCCTCGACGGCCCGTCAGACCGGTCCGACGACGACCCATCAGGGCTGCAACCAACGCGACGCCCGCGGCGGCGACGACGACCTGCACGAGCAGCTCCATCCAGTCGATTCCCCCGGTCGCGGTGGGGATGCCGATGGCGCGGGCCAGTGCGGTACCGATGAGGGCGGACACGATGCCGACCAAGATGGTGAGGAGCATGCCGATCGGCTGCTTGCCGGGCAGAACGAGACGGCCGAGTGCGCCGACGACGATGCCGATGAGAATTGCGGTGATGATGCCGGTAATGGTCATTATTGCCTCCGTGGGATGTGCGGCTGCGGCAGAAATACCCTTGCGCCGAAGCGAATAAACGCTGCCGTCAATCGGGTGGCGAATACCCGCCGGCGTGAAGTCGGCGGTGATGATCGGGAGCTTCGTCGATGCCGTTCCCGCGCTGGATTTCATACAGGCGGCGCACTTCGGCTCTGAGCGCTTCGATTTGCGCCGCGGTGGCCGCCTGATTGGCGGTGTCCTCCTCCGCAACGCGTTGCACGATCCATGATGCGAGCGTCGCGGTGACGATGCCCAGCAAGCTGATCCCACCGATCATCAACAGCGCGGCCACCACTCGCCCGGTGGGGGTCCCCGGAGCGAGATCGCCGTAACCGACCGTCGTCACCGTGGTGATCGCCCACCACAGTGCCTTCCCGAACGAGGTGATGTCGGATCCGGGCTGTTCTCGTTCGGCGTCCAGAACGGCCAGCGACGCAACATAGATCAGCAGAATCGAACCGCCCACCGTGTACATCGCGACTCGGCCACGGATGGCATCACCCGCAGCGCGATGAACCGCGGTGATCAACACGACAAGCCGAAGAAGTCGAAGCGGGCGCAGGAAGGGAAGAGCCACGATCGCCAGGTCGGCAAGGTGGCGAATGAACCAGCGGGCGCGATGTTCCGCCAGCGTCAGCCGCACCAGATAGTCGCCGAGGAACGCCAGATAGAGCGCTGTGTTCACCCATTCGAGGACGCTGTCGACGCCCGGGCTCGGGCGAGCGAGGATCTGCACCGAATACGTGGCAAGAAAGATCGCGGCGATGCCCGCCAGCGGCCACTCCGAGCGCTTCTCCCATTGCTGGAGCGCGGACGGCTGCGTGATGGTTGACATTTGTCTTCCTGTCCGAGCGTGTCTTCCTGTACGAACGGTCACGACCACGACAAATCGGTCGATCCGGAGAGTCGCCTGCCATTTAGACGGAGTTCGGTGTCCCTAAACACGGCGACTGCGCTCCGTAGGCTCGGGCAGATGAACACCGAAGTGCTCGACGTCGACACCTCGCGGCGCCGGGTCGTCGATCTGACCTCAGCGGTACGCGATTTCTGCGGCGGCCAAGCCGACGGACTGTGCAACGTGTTCGTGCCGCACGCCACCGCGGGCATCGCCGTCATCGAGACCGGCGCGGGATCCGACGACGACCTGATCGAGGCCCTGGAACGGCTGCTGCCCCGCGACAACCGCTACCGCCACAGCCATGGTTCACCAGGCCACGGGGCCGACCACGTCCTGCCGGGGTTGGTCTCACCCTCGGTGACGGTTCCGGTGGTCGACGGCGAGCCGTTGCTGGGGACCTGGCAGAGCATCGTGCTGGTCGACCTGAACAGGGATAACCCGCGGCGCACCGTCCGGTTGAGCTTCGTGTCGGGCTGAGAGCCCTGACCGGTACTGTGGTGCGGTCGAGTATTCGCAGGTTAAACCGAAGGACAACAGCACGTGCAGACACACGAGATCAGGAAGCGGTTCCTTGATCATTTCGTGAAGGCAGGACATACCGAGGTGCCGAGCGCCTCGGTGATCCTCGACGATCCGAACCTTCTGTTCGTCAACGCCGGCATGGTGCAGTTCGTCCCTTACTTCCTGGGGCAGCGCACGCCGCCCTACAACACCGCGACGAGCGTGCAGAAGTGCATCCGGACGCCTGACATCGACGAGGTGGGCATCACCACCCGCCACAACACCTTCTTCCAGATGGCCGGCAACTTCAGTTTCGGCGACTACTTCAAGAAGGGCGCGATCGAACTCGCCTGGTCGCTGCTGACCAACCCCGTCTCCGAGGGTGGTTACGGGTTCGACCCCGAAAAGCTTTGGGCCACGGTCTATCTCGATGATGACGAGGCGATCGGGCTGTGGCAGGAAGTGGCGGGGCTTCCGCTGGAACGCATCCAGCGCCGCGGTATGGCCGACAACTACTGGTCGATGGGGATCCCGGGGCCGTGCGGGCCGTGCTCGGAGATCTACTACGACCGCGGCCCCGACTACGGCGTGGACGGCGGCCCGGAGGCCAACGAGGACCGCTACATCGAGATCTGGAATCTCGTGTTCATGCAGAATGAGCGCGGCGAGGGCACCTCGAAAGAGGACTTCGAGATCCTCGGCCCGCTGCCGCGCAAGAACATCGACACCGGCATGGGTGTGGAACGCATCGCCTGCCTGCTGCAGGGCGTCGACAATGTCTACGAGACGGACCTGGTGCGTCCCGTCATCGACCTCGTCGCCGGCATCGCTCCCCGCGGCTATGGCGAGGGCAACCACGAAGACGACGTCCGCTATCGCATCATCGGCGACCACAGCCGCACCGCGGCGATCATCATCGGCGACGGTGTCACCCCGGGCAACGAGGGTCGCGGCTACGTGCTGCGCCGTCTCCTGCGTCGCATCATCCGCGCGGCCAAGCTGCTCGGTGTGGAACGCCCGATCATGGGCGAGCTGATGGCTACGGTGCGCGACGAGATGGGGCCCTCCTATCCCGAGCTCGTCACCGACTTCGACCGCATCAACCGCATCGCGGTCGCCGAGGAGACGGCGTTCAACCGCACACTGGCGGCGGGTTCGCGGCTGTTCGAGGACGCCGCCGAGGCGACCCGCGCAGCCGGTGCGACGGTGCTCTCGGGCAACGACGCGTTCACCCTGCACGACACCTATGGATTCCCGATCGACCTGACGCTGGAGATGGCCGCCGAGGCCGGCCTGTCCGTCGACGAAGAGGGCTTCCGCGGTCTGATGGCCGAGCAGCGCCGGCGCGCCAAGGCCGATGCCGCGGCGCGCAAACAGGCGCACACCGACCTGTCGGCATACCGCGAGCTCGTCGACGCCGGCCCCACCGAGTTCACCGGATTCGACGAACTAACCACCGAGGCAAGAATTCTCGGCATCTTCGTCGACGGCAAGCGGGTACCGGTGGTGTCTCACGAGCATGACGGAGGACGCTCCGCCCCCGATCGGGTTGAGCTGATCCTCGACCGTAGCCCGTTCTACGCGGAATCCGGCGGGCAGATCGCCGACGAGGGCACCGTGACCGGAACCGGTGCGTCGGAGACCGCGAAGGCGGCCGTCACCGACGTCCAGAAGATTGCGAAAACGCTGTGGGCGCACCGCATCAACGTGGAGTCCGGAGAGTTCGTCGAAGGCGACACCGTCGTCGCGGCGGTCGACCCGCGGTGGCGTCACGGCGCCACCCAGGGGCACTCCGGTACCCACATGGTGCACGCTGCGCTGCGACAGGTGTTGGGTCCCAACGCAGTTCAGGCCGGCTCGCTGAACCGGCCCGGCTATCTGCGGTTCGACTTCAACTGGCAGGGCGCGCTGTCCGACGAGCAGCGGACCCAGATCGAAGAAGTCACCAACGAGGCCGTCGAAGCCGACTACGAGGTCCACAACTTCACCACCGAGCTGGACAAGGCCAAGGCGATGGGCGCGATGGCGCTGTTCGGCGAGAACTATCCCGACGAGGTGCGGGTAGTCGAGATCGGCGGACCGTTCTCGATCGAGCTGTGTGGCGGAACGCACGTGCGTAGCTCGGCGCAGATCGGGCCCGTCACGATTCTCGGCGAATCGTCGGTGGGTTCAGGGGTGCGCCGCGTCGAGGCCTACGTCGGGCTGGACTCGTTCAGGCATCTCGCTAAAGAGCGGGCGTTGATGGCGGGACTGGCGTCGTCGTTGAAGGTGCCCTCCGACGAGGTGCCCGCCAGGGTGGAGAACCTCGTGGAGCGGCTGCGCGCCGCCGAGAAGGAACTCGACCGGCTGCGGCTGGCCAACGCCCGCGCGGCGGCGGCGAATGCGGCCGCCGGCGCCGAGCAGATCGGCAGGGTGCGGCTGGTGGCACAGCGGATGGCCGGCGGGATCTCGGCAGGTGATTTGCGGTCGCTGGTCGGCGACATCCGCGGCAAGCTCGGCAGCGACCCTGCCGTGGTGGCGCTCCTGGCGGAGGGCGAAGACGACGCGGTGCCCTTCGTGGTGGCCGTGAACCCTGCGGCGCAGGATCTCGGGTTGAACGCCAACGACTTGGTCAAGGTCGTGGGGGCCTCGGTGAACGGCCGAGGCGGGGGCAAGGCCGACCTGGCGCAGGGTTCGGGCAAGGGGGCGGCAGGTATCGACGCCGCATTGGCGGCGATACGCACGGAGATAGGCCGGAGCTAACTTCGTGCCAGACACCGACTGGACCAGCCGAGTGCCCGACCGGCCCGGTGATCCACACGCGGCCCCCGATCCGGGCCGCGGCCGCCGCCTCGGTGTCGACGTCGGCACCGTCCGCATCGGCGTGGCCGTCAGCGATCCCGACGCGATCCTGGCGACACCGGTCGAGACGGTGCCGCGCGACAAACGTTCGGGCAAACACCTGAAGCGGTTGGCCGCACTGGTGAACGAGTACGAGGCGGTGGAGGTCGTGGTCGGGTTGCCGCGCACACTGGCGGATCGGGCGGGGTCTTCGGCGCACGACGCCACGGAGGTCGCCGATAGGTTGGCGGCGCGCATCGCGCCGGTGCCGGTGCGGCTCAGTGACGAGCGGTTCACCACGGTAACGGCACAGCGCGCTCTGCGGGAGGCAGGAGTACGAGCCCGCGGTCAACGGTCGATGATCGACCAGGCCGCGGCGGTGGGGATCCTTCAGAACTGGCTTGACCAGCGGCGGGCAGCGCTGCCCGCACACGGAGAGGTCTTGGATGACTGACGACTGGCAGAGTGAGCGCGCCGAGCCCTTGGCGGTGGGACCGCCGCGGCGGCGGATGACACGGCGCGAGCGCGCCCGCGAGGAGCGCTACCGGCGCAGGCGTAAGACGGGACTTGTGGTCGCTCTGGCGATGCTCGTCGTCGTCGTGATCGGGGCGGTGTTCCTGGGCTCGAAGATGTGGCACTCGCTGTTCGGCGGCGCCAGCGACGACTTCGCCGGAGAGGGCGTCAACGACGTCGTCATCCAGGTGCACGACGGCGACTCGACCACGGCGATCGGGCAGACGCTGCACGACAACAACGTGGTCGCCAACGTCAAGACGTTCGTCGACGCTGCCGACGGCAATTCCGCGATCTCGGCGATCCAACCCGGTTTCTACAAGGTGCGCACCGAGATTCCCGCCGCAAACGCGGTCGAGCGGCTCGCCGATCCGGCCAGCCGCGTCGGCAAGCTCGTCATCCCCGAGGGGCGCCAGCTCGACGACGTCCGCGACGTCAAGACCAACGTCGTCACCGAAGGCATCCTCACTCTCATCTCGAATGCGTCGTGCGTCAACCTCGACGGTGACCGACGATGCGTGCCGGCTGACGAACTGAAAAACATTGCGGGCGCCGCAAAACCGTCGGATCTGGCAGTCCCGGAATGGGCCACCGATGCCGTCAACAGGATGGGATCAGACCACCGCAGGCTTGAAGGGCTGATAGCTCCCGGCACCTGGAACATCGACCCGTCGGCCGAGCCCCAGGCCATTCTGTCGACGTTGATCTCCTCCAGCGCGGCGCAGTACGAGCAGAGCGGCTTGCTCACCACGGCAACCGCGCTGAACATGTCGCCCTACGAGATCTTGACGGTGGCCTCGCTGGTGCAGCGCGAGTCGACCCCGGAGGATTTCTCGAAGGTGGCCCGCGTCATCTACAACCGGCTGGCCGAACGGCGCACGCTGGAGTTCGACTCGACGGTGAACTACGCGTTGGACCGCATCGAGATCGCCACCACCGACGGGGACCGGGCTCAGACCACACCCTGGAACACCTACGTGCGCCCAGGCCTGCCCGCGACACCGATCTGCTCACCGGGCGCACCTGCGCTGCTGGCTGCCGAACAGCCGGAACCGGGGGACTGGCTGTACTTCGTGACCATCGACATGCAGGGCACGACGCTGTTCACCCGCGAATACGAGCAGCATCTGGCGAACATCGAAGTCGCCAGGCGCAACGGTGTTCTCGACTCGGCAAGATGACACGCGCCGGGCCGCGCCGGGCGGCTGTGCTGGGCTCACCGATCGCGCATTCGCGGTCGCCGCAGCTGCACCTGGCGGCCTATCGGGCGTTGGGATTGGACGACTGGACCTATGACCGGATCGAGTGCACTGCCGACCAACTCCCCGCTGTGGTGTCCGGCTTCGGTCCGGAATGGGTCGGGGTGTCGGTGACGATGCCCGGCAAGTTCGCGGCGTTGCAGTTCGCCGACGAGGCAACGGATCGGGCGAGCCTGGTGGGATCGGCGAACACCTTGGTGCGTACGGACATTGGCTGGCGGGCGGACAACACGGACATCGACGGGGTGGCCGGAGCGCTCGAATCGGTCACCGGCCCTGCGGCGGTCATCGGGTCGGGCGGCACCGCACCCGCGGCGGTCGTCGGACTGGCCGCGCTCGGCGTCACTGATGTGCAGATCGTCGCGCGCAACTCAGACCGTGCGGCCCCGCTGGTGGCGCTTGCCGAGAAGGTCGGAGTGGCGGCGCGCTGGGTGGAGCTCGGCGAACCGGTCCGCGGTGTGGCAGCGGTGGTGAGCACGATTCCCGCCGATGTGGCTGCCGCGCACGCGAAATCGCTCGCCGAAACACCGGTGCTGCTCGACGCCATCTACGATCCCTGGCCCACCCCGCTGGCCTTGGCGGTCGAAGCCTCGGGCGGTCGGGCCATCAGCGGGTTGCAGATGTTGCTCAATCAGGCGTTCGCGCAGGTGGAGCAGTTCACCGGCATGCCGGCGCCAAAAGACGCGATGCGGGCCGCGCTGCGCGACTACTAAAAATTGCCGCCCGGCACCCGGCGGCGACACCCCTAACCTGAACAGGTGGGGGAGATCGCGGTGGCGGTGGTAGCGGCGTGGCTTATTGCTCTGAGCGCGTTCGACATTCGGCAACGTCGTCTTCCCAACGTGCTCACACTGCCCGGTGCCGCAGCCGTTCTTGCGGTCGCGGTGTTCTCCGGATACGGCCTGTCGGCCGCGCTCGGCGCCACGGCGTTGTTCGCCGTCTATGCGGCGGTGCATCTCGCGACGCCTGCAGCGATGGGTGCCGGCGACGTCAAACTAGCGGTGGGACTCGGCGCGTTGAGCGGTGCGTTCGGTCCGGAAACGTGGCTTCTTGCCGCGTTCGGTGCACCGATGTTCACTGCTCTGGCCGGACTCATCGGGCGGCGGCGGATGATGCCGCACGGCCCGTCGATGTGCGCCGCGACTGCGCTGGCGGTAATGGTGTCATGGTCTTGCTTACCTCTGAGGTAATCGCCACGGGTCTCGGCCGCCGCAATACTGCTGGTCATGGCGAATCCACCGATTCTGTTGCTCCACGGCATCTTTGGTCGACCAGCGTTGATGGAGCCGTGGACGCGATTTTTCGCCGACGCCGGCTTCCGCTGTCACACACCGGCTCTGCCCGGACGCGACCCGTCCGACGACGTCGTGCTGAGCCGCACCGGTGTGGGAGACATGGTGGACGTCGCGCTGAGGGCCTACGACGCGATCGGGGAGCCGGCGATCGTCATCGGGCACAGCATGGGCGGTCTGCTGGCGCAGAAGGTCGCGGCCGCGCGCGATCCATTGGCGGCGGTGCTGCTGGCGGCGATCCCGCCGGGTGTGCTGTGGCCGCAACTCGCGGTCTTGCCGGACTTCGCGCCTCTGCTGCCCACTGTGTTGGCCGGACGTCCGTTCCTCCCGTCGCCGGAGGTGATGCGCAGGGTTCCGCTGAGCACGCTGCCCGCCGAGGAACAGGATGAGGTCATCCCGGACCTGGTGCGCGACTCTGGCCGCGCCTTCCGGGCGCTGCTGCTGGGGTCGCCGAGCACCCGCGTTGCCGCGGCCGACGTCACCTGTCCCGTGCTGTGCGTCAGTGCAGGTGCGGACCGCAACGTCGCCCCGTGGATGTCACGGCGGCTCGCCGCGCGCTACCGCGCCGAGCACCGGGTGCACCCGGGCCTGCCGCACTGGATCATCGCCGCATCGGCCCTGCAGCAGGTGGCCCCTCCGGTACTGGACTGGCTGCGCAGGGAGCTGGCCCTGAGCTGAGTTTCGGGACTGTTCACGTGTCGTGCGAAAATGGGTCGCGTGTTGCGATGGACGACTGCAGGTGAATCCCACGGCCGCGCGCTGGTGGCCATGGTCGAAGGCATGGTCGCCGGTGTCCACGTAACGTCGGCGGACGTTTCGGCCCAGCTGGCCCGTCGTCGCCTCGGATACGGCCGCGGCGCACGGATGAAGTTCGAGCAGGACCAGGTCACTGTGCTGACGGGCCTGCGCCACGGCGTCACCCTGGGCGGGCCGATCGCCATCGAGATCGGCAACACCGAATGGCCGAAGTGGGAGACCGTGATGGCTCCCGACCCGGTCGATGCAGCGCTGCTGGCCGATAGCGCCGCCCGTAACGCGCCGCTGACCAGGCCGCGCCCCGGCCACGCCGATTACGCGGGCATGCTCAAGTACGGATTCGACGACGCTCGGCCGGTGCTCGAACGCGCCAGTGCGCGCGAGACAGCGGCCCGGGTCGCCGCGGGAACCGTTGCACGGGCATTTCTGAAGCAGGCACTCGGAGTCGAGATCGTTTCCCACGTCGTCGCCATCGGTGCGTCCAAGCCCTACGACGGTCCGCCCCCGCTGGCATCCGACCTGGCGGCCGTCGACGACAGCCCGGTTCGCGCGTTCGACAAGGGCGCCGAGGAATTGATGATCGCCGAGATCGAGGCCGCGAAACGCGACGGGGACACGCTCGGCGGCGTGGTCGAGGTCGTCGCACACGGACTGCCGATCGGGCTCGGCTCCTTCACCAGCGGTGACAACCGGCTCGACAGTCAGCTCGCCGGTGCCGTTATGGGTATTCAGGCCATCAAGGGCGTCGAAATCGGCGACGGGTTCGAGACCGCCCGTCGTCGCGGAAGCGTCGCGCACGACGAGATCTATCCCGGCGCCGACGGCGTCATGCGCTCGACGAACCGCGCCGGCGGACTCGAAGGCGGGATGACCAACGGTCAGCCCGTTCGGGTCCGGGCGGCGATGAAACCGATCTCGACCGTTCCCCGCGCGTTGGCGACCGTCGACATGGCGACCGGTGAGGAAGCCGTGGCCATCCACCAGCGCTCGGACGTGTGCGCCGTGCCCGCGGCCGGCGTCGTGGTCGAGACGATGGTGGCGCTGGTGCTGGCTCGCGCCGCACTGGACAAGTTCGGTGGCGACTCGCTGACCGAGACCCGCGCCAACATCGACGGCTACCTGCGCGCGGTTGCCGAGCGCGCGCCGTCCAGCAACGGTGCGAGGGCATCGGGCTGATGGCCCCGAAAGCGGTCTTGATCGGGCTGCCCGGGTCGGGCAAGTCCACGATCGGTCGGCGGCTGGCCAAGAGCATGGATGTGCCGTTGCTCGACACCGACATCGCCATCGAAAGAACCACCGGACGCACCATTGCCGATATCTTCGCCAACGACGGTGAACCGGAGTTCCGGCGTATCGAAGAAGAAGTGATCCGCGACGCGCTCGCCACCCATGACGGCATCCTGTCGCTGGGGGGAGGCGCGGTCACCACCGAAGGTGTCCGCGAAGCGCTCCGGGGCCACACCGTGATCTATCTGGAGATCAGCGCTGCCGAAGGGGTCCGCCGCACCGGCGGATCGACCGTTCGGCCCCTGCTTGCCGGGCCCGATCGCAGCGAAAAGTTCAAAGCCTTGATGGCAGAACGTGTTCCGCTGTACCGGAAGGTGGCGACCATCAAGGTGAACACCAACCATCGCAACCCGGGAGCAGTGGTGCGCTACATCGCCGCGCGCCTTGACAACCCCGACGCCAAGTCCGAGCGGCGCCGGCGACGGCCGGTGTGGCGTCGTGCGCCCCTGTCGCTGACAGCCTCGCCCTCCACGGAAGCTCCACCGAGCCCGGCGACGGTCGCGGCCAAAAAGGGCCGGGCCCCTTCCTGCATGCGAAAGGATACCCAGTGACGGAACCGGTGACGGTAGAGGTCCACACAGATCCGCCCTATCCGGTGATCATCGGCACAGGTCTGCTCGGCGAACTGGCCCGGGTCCTCGACGGCAGGCACAAGGTCGCGATCCTGCACCAGCCCACGCTGGCCCAGACCGCAGAGGCCATCCGGAATCACTTGTCGGAGTTGGGAATCGACGCACATCGCATCGAGATCCCGGACGCCGAAGGCGGAAAAGAGCTGCCCGTCGTCGGCTTCATCTGGGAAGTGTTGGGCCGCATCGGGATAGGGCGCAAGGACGCGATCGTCAGCCTCGGTGGGGGAGCGGCCACCGACGTCGCCGGATTCGCCGCGGCCACATGGCTGCGTGGCGTGGACATCGTGCACGTTCCGACGACACTGCTGGGCATGGTCGACGCCGCGGTCGGCGGGAAGACGGGCATCAACACCGACGCGGGCAAGAACCTCGTCGGCGCCTTCCACCAGCCGGCCGCCGTACTGGTCGACCTAGCGACGCTGGAGTCGTTGCCGCGCAACGAGATCGTCGCGGGCATGGCCGAGGTCGTGAAGGCCGGTTTCATCGCCGACCCCGTCATCCTCGACATGATCGAGGCCGACCCCGAGGCCGCGCTTGAACCGGCGGGCTCGGTACTTCCCGAGCTGATCCGGCGCGCGGTCGCGGTCAAGGCCGAGGTCGTGGCCGCCGACGAGAAGGAATCCGCACTGCGCGAGATCCTGAATTACGGGCACACCCTCGCTCATGCGATCGAGCGCCGCGAACGCTATCAGTGGCGCCACGGCGCGGCGGTGTCCGTCGGGCTGGTGTATGCAGCCGAACTCGGCAGGCTCGCAGGACGACTCGACGACGACACCGCCGCCCGCCACCGCGCGATCCTGACCTCCTTGGGCCTGCCCGTCAGCTATGACGCAGACGCGCTGCCGCAGCTGATGGAATCCATGCTCGGTGACAAGAAGACCCGCGCCGGGGTGCTGCGGTTCGTGGTGCTCGACGGGCTGGGCAAGCCGGGACGACTGGAGGGTCCGGATCCGGCATTGCTGGTCGCCGCCTACGCCGAGGTCGCGCGGGGCGCCGAATAGCAGCTCGCCGGAACGATCACGCCCGACGCTAGTTCTCGCGCCTGTCGACTGGGCGGGTCTGGTCGTCGTCGTCGGCGACCGCGACCGCGGATGTCTGCTGTTCGCTTTCGGTGCCGGTCTGCTGGGTCTCGTAGTCCTGGTAGTCGCGGTCGTCACGCACCGCGGCGAAGACGTCGGTGTCGGCCCGATCGTCGTCCTCACGGCGCCGAGGGGCGTCGGGCGCCTTGCGGTCGACGAGCCAGTGTCCCAGCGCGACACCGATGATGGCGAACACGAACACCAGCAGCGCGGTGAACGCGGCGAACGTGGTGATCTCGTTGATGAATCCCTCGACGTAGAGGTTCTTGTAGAACAAACCGATGAACGAGGCGACCGCGCCGCTCACCACGCCGGCGAACAGGCCCGCCAGCAGCCAGGTCATCGCCAGATCGTCGCGCCGGTCGGGGTCGGGGTTGCGGCGGGCGTCGGAGCGGCCATCGGCGTAGCCCCAGATCAGCACCACAAGCGCATAGAGCGCGACGAGGACGGCGCTGATGAGACCGGCCTTCGTTTCCCAGGCGTTGATCATGGCGCCCTGCAGCAATCGCACGATGACCATCAGGGCTGCAAACACCAGTCCGCGCACCAACCACTTACTCATGGGGCTTCACCTTAGCGAGTAGCGTCACCGACCGTGACGATTTCCCAGCGCCGCGACCGGCTGCGTCAACGGCTCGCGGAGGCCGAGCTTGACGCCATTTTGGTGTCCGACCTGGTCAACGTGCGTTATCTGTCCGGTTTCACCGGCTCGAACGCGGCACTGCTGGTGCTCGCCGACGACGAAACGCCGGTGCTGGCGACCGACGGGCGCTACCGAACCCAGGCCGCGAACCAAGCCCCCGACGCCGAGATTGTGATCGAGCGCGCGTGCGGGTCGCATCTGGCAGGGCGGGCCGCCGCGGCAGGCGTCCGCAAGCTCGGCTTCGAGAGCCACGTCGTCACGGTCGACGCGTTCACCGCGATGTCCAAGGCAGCGGGGGAGACGTGCGAGTTCGTCCGCGCCGCGGGAATGGTCGAGAAGCTGCGGGAAGTCAAGGACGCCGGCGAGGTCGCGCTGCTGCGGCTGGCCTGCGAGGCCGCCGACGCGGCACTGAAGGACCTCGTCGAGGGCGGCGGCTTGCGAGTCGGGCGGACCGAGAAGGCGGTCCGCAACGAGCTTGAGGCATTGATGCTCACCCATGGCGCCGACGGAGCGTCGTTCGAGACCATCGTCGCCACGGGCGCGAACTCGGCCGTCCCTCATCACCGGCCCACCGACGCTGTGCTCTCCGCGGGTGACTTCGTCAAGATCGACTTCGGTGCGCTGGTCGCCGGCTATCACTCGGACATGACACGCACCTTCGTGCTGGCCCCGATCGCTGACTGGCAGCGCGACATCTACACGCTGGTCGCCGACTCGCAGCGCGCAGGCCGTGAGGCGCTGGCGCCCGGCGTCGCTCTCAAGGACGTTGACGGGGCATCGAGGCAGGTCATCGCGGATGCGGGCTATGCGGATAACTTTGGCCACGGCCTCGGCCACGGGGTCGGGCTGCAGATCCACGAAGCGCCGGGAATCAACGCGTCCGCCGCCGGTACACTGCTTGCTGGCTCCGCGGTGACCGTGGAGCCCGGTGTCTACCTGCCCGACCGCGGCGGTGTCCGCATCGAGGACACGCTCGTGGTCGCCCAGCGCCCCGAACTACTCACCCGGTTCCCCAAGGAACTGGTGATCATCTAGAAAGCTAGGAGTACAACTCACCGTGGCATCGACCGCCGACTTCAAGAACGGGCTTGTCCTTCAGATCGACGGCCAGCTGTGGCAGATCGTCGAGTTCCAGCACGTCAAGCCTGGTAAGGGCCCGGCCTTCGTGCGGACCAAGCTGAAGAACGTGGTGTCCGGCAAGGTCGTCGACAAGACCTACAACGCGGGCGTGAAGGTCGAGACCGCCACGGTGGACCGTCGCGACGCGACCTTCCTTTACCGCGACGGCACCGATTTCGTGTTCATGGACTCCGAGGATTTCGAGCAGCACCCGTTGCCCGAGGCGCTGGTGGGTCGCCTGGCCGGCTTCCTGCTGGAGAGCATGCCCGTACAGATCGCCTTCCACGACGGCACCCCGCTCTATCTCGAACTGCCCGTGACCGTCGAGCTCGAGGTCGCGCACACCGAGCCGGGCCTGCAGGGCGACCGCTCCAGCGCGGGCACCAAGCCGGCCACGATGGAGACCGGTGCGGAGATCCAGGTGCCGCTGTTCATCAATACCGGGGACAAGCTGAAGGTGGACAGCCGGGACGGCAGCTACCTGGGAAGGGTCAATGGCTGACACCTCGGCGAGCGCAGCGACGGGAATTGGTCCCGGCGAGCGGAGCGCAGCGGAGCGACGGGATGGCTGACCGCAAGGGTGACAGGGGACGGCATCAGGCACGTAAGCGCGCCGTGGACCTTCTGTTCGAGGCCGAAGCGCGGGGTATCACCGCCGCGGAGGTGGCCGACGCGCGAAATGCGCTGGCGGACAAGCAGGCCGACGATATCGCTCCATTGAATCCCTACACGGTTACCGTGGCGCGTGGGGTGACCGACCACGCCGAGCACATCGACGATTTGATCTCGGCCCATCTGCAGGGGTGGACGCTCGACCGGCTGCCGGCAGTGGACCGCGCCATCCTGCGGGTTGCGGTGTGGGAACTGCTGCATGCCGACGACGTGCCCGAGCCGGTGGCGGTGGACGAGGCCGTCGAGCTGGCCAAGCAGTTGTCCACCGACGACTCACCCGGATTCGTCAACGGGGTGCTCGGCCAGGTGATGCTGGTGACGCCGCAGATCCGCGCCGCGGCAGCCGCGGTGCAGGCTGGCAACGACGGCGGTAGCGGAACGTAGATGGGCGCGCCGCAGGACTGGGCCCCGTATTCCAGCGTGCAGGACGCGGCGCGCGTCTATCTCCGTGATCCCGACCTCGCACTAGACCAGATCCGGTCTGTCGTGGAGCCGTCGGCGATCACCTCGTTTGTGATGTCCCGCGGCTTCACCGAGGAGTCCTGGGGTGAGGCGCTGTGGCAGGAAGTGCTCGTCACCGACGGCCATCGGCTGATCATCTGGCGCGCCGACGACGACATGTCCGACGCAAGTGACGACGGCGAACCGCACCGGATCCTGATGGCCTCGGTGCGGTCGATCCTGCTGTCGACCATCACCGATCAGGTGTTGTCGACCGAATACGACGTGCTCAGCGACGGCACTCGTCGACTGGCTGAGGTCAAGCTGCGGAAGACCGACATCTATTGCGAGTCGTTTCGTTTCGTGAAGTCCGTCGACAACGGCGGGCTGGCGCAGATGCAGAGGCTGCTGCAGTTCGGCCGGGTGCTGTCGCGTTCCCTGTAGTTGCGTGAACAAAATGTGCGCAATCTGGCGGTTATCGCGGGCGGTCGCGACGATGGAGTTGTGACGATCTCACCACCCGACGAACGCACCTGCAAGCCGCACTGGTCGCTGGCCCGGACCTGGCTGCTGCAGCCCGGCCTTCCCGGCTTCGTGGCGGCCGAGAACACCGACGTCGACGTCGTCGTTCTCGATATCGAGGACGGCCTACCCGATGCGCGCAAAGCAGACGGGCGTCGCGCCGTCGCCGAGTGGTTACACGGCGGCGGCAGCGCATGGGTGCGGATCAACAGCGCCACCTCACCGCAGTGGAACGTCGACCTGGCTGCATTGGCTTCGGCACCGGGACTGGCCGGGGTGATGCTCGCCAAAGCCGAATCCGCCGACGATGTCGCTGCGACGGCCGCGCGGTTGCCGGCGGGCACCCCGATAGTGGCGTTGATCGAGTCCGCTCTGGGCATCGAGTACGCCCTCGACATCGCACGGCGGTGCTCGCGAATTGCGTTCGGCCTCGGTGACTTTCGCCGCGACACTGGAATGTCGGCCGATCCGGCGGTGCTGGCCTATCCGCGTGCGCGACTCGTGATCGCGAGCCGGGCCGCTGGACTGCCCGCGCCCATCGACGGTCCCACTTTGCGGGACCAGTCACGTCACCTGGCTCGCGAGACCGAAGTCGCCAAGGCCGCCGGTATGACCGGCCGGTTGTGTCTGGATGCCGCCCACGCAGAGACCATCAACACTCTGCTGAGCCCGTCCGCGCTGGAGATCGCCGAAGCGCGGCAGACCCTTGCCCGGCTGGATGAACCGGGCGGTCCATACGACGGCAGTGCAGGTCCCACCAGGGCGCGCGCCGAAGCTGTGCTCGACCTCGCCGCGAAACTGGGTGTGCGCTAAGCCCATTCGCGGTCAAGCGGCTTCGAAGGTGACGAGGTCGATGGTGCGGCGGATGATTCGGGTGCCTGGTGGTGGTGGGGCGATGGAGTGGTAGACCGCGTTGGTGGGGGTGCGGAACTGGGCGGTGTGGGTGCCGTTGTCGTTTCCGGTGTGCACCTGCCATCCGGGGGCTTCTTTGGCGTAGTTGCAGGCCTCGCACATCCCCAGTCCGTTCAGTGCACTGGTTGTTCCGCCGTCACGATCCGGGGTGGCGTGGTCGGTATGGCGGATCGCGGCGTTGCAGTAGGGGGTCCGGCACGTCTGATCTCGCAGGCCGATGAATGCCGCCAGCCCTCTGGGGAAGATCCGCGCCCGAGATTCCATCGCCACCAGCTGCCCCGAGGTGGGGTGGCGGTAGAGCCGCCGCAACGTGGCTTTCGCGTCCTCGTCGGCGACGGCGTCATTGACGAGGTGGCGTGCCACCGCGGCCGGGACCGGCCCGTAGCCGGTCATGAATCCGGGGCTGTCATCGCGGCCGAACAAGGTGGTGTCGGCCAGCACCAGATTCAGCGTCACGTCGACGGGCTGGGTCACCGAGCGTCCCGTCACCCGTGCGTAAGCGGTGTCGGTCATCACCTGCCCTTGTGAGCGGCCATCACCACACAGGTCGGCGTCACGTTTAAGGGCGGCATACATGCCGATCCCGTGCGCCAGCGGCATCAGGAACGTCACGTAGACCATGCCATTGGGCGCCGGCCGGGTCGTCACGCAGCGATCGGCGACGGCTTTGTTGGTGCGTTCGACCACCGCGGCGGCGTCCAGGCGGGCGGTGATCGCCTTGGCTTCGGCGGCGACCCGTTTGTTGCCCCATCCGTGGAAGCCTTGGGCCTGCTCGTGCAGTTCTTCGTCCAACCGGCGGCGATCCTCGACTGTCAGGCACGCCGATTCCCGCACGATCAGCAACGCTCGATACTCCGAGAGGGCCCCGGCCTCCAATGCGGCCATCGTGTACGGCATCTCCTCGACCAACGCCCTAGCCATCCCGAGGTGGGTGTTCCCACAGGCGGGCGCGTCGCGGCGCGCCAACGCCACCTCGCTGGCCAAGCCCTTCCCGCGTCGGGACTTCGGCATTCCGGCTGCCTCTTCGGCGGCCGCCCGTTTGGCTGCCCATAGCGCGGTCGCGCGGGCTTGTGCGGCAGCGGCTTTGGACTTCAACGCCTCGCAACGCTCGACCACGTCGCGTAGCTGCGCCTCCGACGCACCCAGATCAACATCGAACATGTGTTCTAACACGAAATCGACGCTACACCCACGCGCCGACAAGTCGGACGCTAGATATCGAGGCCCTGATAGGTGTTGCGGACGAACTTGGGCTGTGCGCTCTGCAGCTTGGCAAGAGAGGTGTTGCCGGCCACTGCCGCGGCCGCATCCGCGGTGAGGTTGGGCAGATTCTGGATCAAGTAGATGAGGATGACGTCTGCGGAAGGGTCTGCCTGCCACCATGTTCCGTAAGCACCGGGCCACGAGAAGGTGCCGAGTCCACCGGGGCCGAACAGCTGCCGTGACTTTGCGGGGTCGGTCACGACCGAGAGGTTGAGGCCGAAGCCTCGTCCGATCCAGAACGGCGCACCCAGGAAATCGTGCCGCTTCTGCTCATCGGTCAACCGGTCGGTGCGCATCAACGACACGGACTCCTCGGAAAGCACCCGCACCCCGTCGAGAGTTCCTCCTGCCAACAGCATTCGGGCGAAGCGGAGGTAGTCGTCGGCTGTGGACCACAACCCGGCGCCACCAGTGCAGAACGGGGGATCCACGATTGGGGCGGGGCCCATCACGTCGTGGCGCAGGGTGTTGTCCTTATCGAGTTGGTACATGGTCGCCGCGCGGCGCCTTCCGGCGGCGCCGACGCTGAAGCCGGTGTCCGACATGCCCAGTGGGCCGAGGACCCGCTCGGTCAGCACGTCACTCAGCGGCTTGCCCTCGATGCGGGACAGGGCGATGCCCAGAACGTCGGTCGCATGGCTGTAGGTGAGTCGTTCGCCGGGTTGATGGACGAGCGGCAGCGCGGTGAGTTCGGACAGCCACTTGTCCTGGTCCTGGCGGGTGGGAAGTTTGCGGTAGGCGTCCGACAGCGGGCCGAGGACCGAGAACATATAGGCGAGGCCGCTGCGGTGGGTCATCAGGTCGTCAATGGTGATGTGGCGCTGCGCGGGCACGGTCCGGTCGAGCGGACCGCGCGGCTGCGTGAGCACCTGCATATCGGCCAGTTCGGGCAGCCACGTCGCGACGCGGTCGGTCAGCGAAAGCTTTCCCTCCTCGATCAGCGACATGGCGGCAGCCACGGTGATCGGCTTGGTCATCGAGGCAATGCGGAAAATGGTGTCTCGTTGCATCGGCAGCTGCGCGTCGACGTCGCGATACCCGAGCTCGTTGACCTGGCGCACCTCGCCTGCATGCCACACCAGCGTCACGGCTCCGGCCAGTAGTCCCGCGTCGATCGCGTCGACGACGGAAGCCTTGTTGCGGTCGAGGTTCACCCGGCAGAGGCTACCTGCCGGATTTCGGCGGTCGCCTGCTAAGCTCCCCGCAGTTTTCCGACATCCTTTAACGATCCGTCCCGTGAGGCGGAGAAGGAGGTCCGGCTCACACGTGGGCGCGCCAGACCAGACCGGTCACGACCGGGAGTTGATGTCCGCAGCGGACGTCAGCCGAACCATCGCTCGTATTGCGCACCAGATCATCGAGAAGACCGCGCTCGACGGTCCCGACAGCCCGCGCGTCATTCTCCTGGGCATCCCGACCCGCGGCGTCACTCTCGCCACCCGGCTGGCGCGCAACATCGCCGATTTCAGCGGCGTCGATGTCGCCACCGGCGCACTCGACACCACGCTGTACCGCGACGACCTGATGAGCAAGCCGCCCAGGGCTCTTGCGTCCACGTCCATTCCCGACGGTGGCATCGACGGCGCGCTCGTCGTGCTCGTCGACGACGTCCTCTACACCGGCCGCTCGGTGCGCTCGGCCCTCGATGCGCTCCGCGATCTCGGAAGGCCCAAGATCGTCCAGCTGGCCGTGCTCGTCGACCGCGGCCACCGCGAGCTTCCGATCCGCGCCGACTACGTCGGCAAGAACGTGCCGACATCCCGCAGTGAGAACGTCAAAGTCCGGCTGACCGAAGACGACGGACACGACGGCGTCCGCATCGCACCGACCGGAGGTCCCGCCAGGTGATGAGCGCTTGCGCGAAGAGCAGGGGGATATGAAGCATCTGTTGACCGCGGCCGATCTGAGCCGCGACGACGCCACCGCGATCCTCGACAACGCCGACCGGTTCCGCGAGGCGCTGGTTGGCCGCGAGGTCAAGAAGCTGCCGACACTGCGCGGCCGCACCATCATCACGATGTTCTACGAGAATTCCACCCGCACCCGGGTGTCGTTCGAAGTGGCGGGGAAGTGGATGAGCGCCGACGTGATCAACGTCAGCGCCTCGGGATCGTCTGTCGCCAAAGGGGAGTCGCTGCGCGATACCGCACTGACGCTGCGCGCCGCGGGCGCCGACGCGCTGATCCTGCGACACCCCGCCTCGGGTGCACCGCAGCAGCTCGCCGAGTGGACGCACGACGAGGACGGCGGCCCGTCGATCATCAATGCCGGCGACGGCATGCATGAGCATCCGACCCAGGCACTGCTCGACGCGCTGACCATCCGACAGCGGCTCGGCTCGGTCGACGGCAAGCGCGTCGTCATCGTCGGTGACGTCCTGCACAGCCGTGTCGCCCGGTCGAACGTCTCGCTGCTGCACACCCTCGGCGCCGAGGTCGTCCTCGTCGCACCGCCGACGCTGCTGCCGGTCGGTGTTGCGCACTGGCCCGTCACGGTGTCCCACGAGCTCGACGCCGAACTTCCCCTGGCCGACGCGGTGCTGATGTTGCGGGTGCAGGCCGAGCGAATGAACGGCGGCTTTTTCCCGTCATCCCGGGAGTACTCGGTACGCTACGGCCTGTCCGAGAAGCGGCAGGCGCGTTTGGCCGACCATGCGGTGGTGCTCCATCCCGGGCCGATGCTGCGCGGCATGGAGATCGCACACTCGGTCGCTGACTCCTCGCAATCGGCTGTGCTGCAACAGGTTTCCAACGGTGTGCACGTCCGCATGGCGGTGCTCTTCCACCTCCTCGTCGGATCCGAGCAGGAAGCGATCAGCGCATGATTGTTCTGAAGTCCGTGCGTCCCTACGGCGAGGGCGATCCCGTCGACGTGCTGGTGCGCGACGGCCAGATCGCCGAGATCGGCAGCGGGCTGTCTGCTCCGGAAGGCGCCGAGGTCATCGACTGCGCGGGCCAGATCCTGCTTCCCGGTTTCGTCGACCTGCACACGCACCTTCGCGAGCCCGGCCGCGAGTACGCCGAGGACATCGAAACCGGTTCGGCTGCAGCGGCTCTGGGTGGATACACCGCGGTGTTCGCGATGGCCAACACCGATCCGGTCGCCGACACCGCGGTGGTCACCGACCACGTGTGGCACCGGGGTCAGCAGGTCGGTCTCGTTGACGTCCATCCCGTCGGCGCCGTGACGGTCGGCCTGAAGGGAAAGCAGCTCACCGAGATGGGGCTGATGGCTGCCGGCGCGGGTCAGGTCCGGATGTTCTCCGATGACGGTGTGTGCGTGGACGATCCGCTGATCATGCGGCGCGCCTTGGAGTACGCCTCCGGGCTGGGCGTGCTGATCGCCCAGCACGCCGAGGAACCGCGGCTGACCGTCGGCGCCGTCGCCCACGAAGGCCCCAACGCCGCCAAGCTCGGCCTGGCGGGGTGGCCGCGGGCGGCCGAGGAGTCGATCGTCGCCCGCGACGCGCTGCTGGCCCGCGACGCCGGAGCGCGGGTGCACATCTGCCACGCCTCGACCGCGGGCAGCGTGGAGCTCGTGCGCTGGGCCAAGGAGCAGGGCATCTTCATCACCGCCGAGGTCACGCCACATCACCTGCTCCTGGACGACACCCGGCTGCAGTCCTACGACGGGCGCAACCGGGTCAATCCGCCGTTGCGGGAAGCCAGCGACGCCGTCGCCCTGCGTCAAGCCCTCGCCGACGGCGTCATCGACTGTGTCGCAACCGATCACGCTCCCCATGCCGAGCACGAGAAGATGTGCGAGTTCGCCAACGCGCGGCCCGGGATGCTCGGCCTGCAAACCGCGCTGTCCGTTGTCGTCGAGACCATGGTGAACCCCGGTCTGCTGACCTGGCGCGACGTCGCACGCGTGATGAGCGAGGCGCCCGCCCGCATCGTGGGACTGCCCGATCAGGGCAGGCCGCTGGAAGTCGGGGAGCCTGCCAACCTCACCGTCATCGACCCGAACGCATCGTGGACGGTGGACGGCTCGGCATTGGCCAGTCGCTCGGACAACACGCCCTACGAGGACATGGAATTGCCCGCGTCCGTCACTGTGACGTTGCTGCGCGGCACGATCACCGCCCGGGACGGGAAGGTCAGCTGGTGAACACCCCGACACTGGTCGCCTCGCTCGTCATGGCGGGAGTGCTGGCGCTGCTGATCGCGGTGCTGATCCACGCGATGATGCGCGGATGGCGCCACCGTATCGAGCGGCAGGCGCAGATGGTGGGGACGATGCCGCCGCTGCCCGACACCGTCGGTCCGGCGCTCGTTCCGGCCACCAAGGGTTTGTACGTGGGCAGCACCTTGGTACCGCATTGGAACGACCGGGTCGCCGCCGGCGACCTCGGCTTCCGCGCAAAGGCCGTCCTCACCCGTTATCCCGAAGGAATCATGTTGCAGCGCACCGGAGCCGGGCCGATATGGATCCCCGACGATTCGATCTCGGCGATCCGCACCGAAAAGAATCTGGCCGGTAAGGCCCTCACCCACGAGGGCATCCTCGCGATCCGCTGGCGCCTGCCGTCCGGTGTCGAGATCGACACCGGTTTCCGCGCCGACGACCGCCGTGACTACCTGAAGTGGCTCCCCGAGGAGGTCGCATGACTACACACAAAGCCGTCCTGGTTCTGGAAGACGGCCGCGTCTTCACCGGCACACCGTTCGGCGCAGTCGGTCAGACCTTGGGCGAGGCCGTGTTCTCGACGGGCATGTCGGGATACCAGGAGACGCTGACCGACCCCAGCTACCACCGGCAGATTGTCGTCGCAACCGCGCCGCAGATCGGTAACACCGGGTGGAACCTTGAGGACGGCGAGAGCCGCGGCGACAAGATCTGGGTCGCCGGGTACGCGGTCCGCGATCCGTCTCCGCGGGCCTCGAACTGGCGGGCCACCACCACCCTCGACGACGAACTCCAACGTCAGGGAATCGTCGGTATCGCGGGCATCGACACCAGGGCGGTGGTGCGTCACCTGCGCAGCCTCGGTTCCATGAAAGCCGGCGTGTTCAGCGGGCCCGCTGCCGAGTCGCCCGTCGACGAACTGGTGGCCCGAGTCCGTGCCCAGGAGTCGATGCTCGGCGCCGACCTGGCCGGCGAGGTCAGCACCGACGCGGACTACATCGTGGAACCCGAAGGGCAGCACAGGTTCACCGTCGCCGCACTGGACCTCGGCATCAAGACCAACACGCCGCGAAACTTCACCAGGCGCGGTGTGCGCAGCGTGGTGCTGCCGTCGTCAACGACCTTCGACCAGATCGCCGACCTCAAACCCGACGGTGTATTCCTGTCCAACGGGCCAGGCGACCCGGCCGCCGCGGATCACATTGTGGCGGTGACCCGTGAGGTGCTCGGTGCCGGCATCCCGCTGTTCGGCATCTGCTTCGGCAATCAGATCCTGGGCCGTGCTATGGGTTTGTCGACGTACAAGATGGTCTTCGGGCACCGCGGCATCAACATCCCGGTCATGGACCACGCGACCGGACGGGTGGCGATCACCGCGCAGAATCACGGGTTCGCCCTCGAGGGAGAGGCCGGTCAGACGTTCGACACCGAATTCGGCCAGGCCGAAGTCAGCCACACCTGCGCCAACGACGGTGTGGTGGAAGGTGTTCGGCTGTCCAACGGTCGCGCCTTCTCAGTGCAGTACCACCCCGAGGCGGCCGCGGGACCGCGCGACGCCGAGTATCTGTTCGACCAGTTCGTGGATCTGATGGCGGACGGCAAATGACAGTGGGAGCACAGCCGTCGCGCGTGAGGGTGCGCATTTGTACAAACTTCCGCGGAGTGTCGTGTGCAGACACGCGCGCTCGCGGTGAAAGGGGACAGTAGATGCCGCGTCGCTCAGACCTTAACCACGTCCTGGTGATCGGGTCGGGCCCGATCCTCATCGGGCAGGCCGCCGAGTTCGATTACTCAGGCACCCAGGCGTGCCGCGTGCTGCGGGCCGAAGGCCTTGAGGTCACGCTGATCAACTCCAACCCGGCGACGATCATGACCGATCCCGAATACGCCGACCACACCTACGTCGAGCCGATCACCGCGGACTTCGTCGAGAAGGTCATCGCCCAGCAGGCCGAGCGCGGCAACAAGATCGACGCGCTGCTGGCCACCCTCGGCGGACAGACCGCCCTGAACACGGCGGTCAAGCTCTACGAGACGGGCATCCTCGAAAAGTACGGCGTCGAGATGATCGGCGCGGACTTCGATGCCATCCAGCGCGGCGAGGACAGGCAGAAATTCAAGGACATCGTCAGCAAGGTGGGAGGGGAGTCGGCCAAGTCCAGAGTGTGCTTCACGATGGACGAGGTCCGCGAAACCGTTGCCGACGTGGGTCTGCCCGTGGTCGTGCGGCCCAGCTTCACGATGGGTGGCCTCGGTTCGGGTATGGCGTACTCGGTCGAAGAGGTCGAGCGGATGGCCGGCGAGGGCCTGGCTGCCTCCCCGACGGCCAACGTGCTGATCGAGGAGTCCATCTTCGGCTGGAAAGAGTACGAACTGGAGCTGATGCGTGACCACCACGACAACGTTGTGGTCGTCTGCTCCATCGAGAACTTCGACCCGATGGGCGTGCACACCGGCGACTCGGTGACCGTCGCTCCGGCGATGACGCTCACCGATCGCGAATACCAGACGATGCGCACGCTGGGCATCGAGATCCTGCGCGAGGTCGGGGTCGACACGGGCGGCTGCAACATCCAGTTCGCCGTGAACCCGAAAGACGGTCGCCTGATCGTCATCGAGATGAACCCTCGGGTGTCGCGCTCGTCGGCGCTGGCCTCCAAGGCGACAGGCTTCCCGATCGCCAAGATCGCCGCCAAGCTGGCCATCGGCTACACGCTCGACGAGATCGTCAACGACATCACCAAGGAGACGCCGGCTTGCTTCGAGCCGACACTCGACTATGTCGTGGTCAAGGCTCCCCGGTTCGCGTTCGAGAAGTTCCCCGGCGCCGACGCAACCCTGACCACGACGATGAAGTCGGTCGGGGAGGCGATGTCGTTGGGCCGCAACTTCATCGAGGCCCTCGGCAAGGTGATGCGTTCGCTGGAGACCGGCAGGGCCGGTTTCTGGACGGGGGAGGACCCCGACGGCGATATGACCGAGGTCCTCAACCGGCTCCGCACCCCCACCGACGGGCGACTCTACGACCTGGAGTACGCGCTGCGCCTGGGAGCGACCGTCGAGGAAGTCGCCGAACACTCCGGTGTCGACCCGTGGTTCGTCGAGCAGATCGCCGGGCTGGTCGCATTGCGCGCAGAACTCATCGACGCACCGGTGCTGGAGGCCGAGCTTCTGCGCCGCTGCAAACACCACGGACTCTCGGACCGGCAGATCGCGGCGCTGCGACCGGAGTTGGCGGGGGAGATGGGTGTGCGCTCGCTACGTCAGCGGCTCGGCATCCATCCCGTCTACAAGACCGTCGACACCTGCGCCGCCGAATTCGAGGCCAAGACGCCCTACCACTACAGCAGCTACGAACTCGATCCGGCGGCCGAGACCGAGGTAGCGCCGCAGGCCGAGCGGCCCAAAGTGCTCATCCTCGGATCGGGACCCAACCGCATCGGCCAGGGCATCGAGTTCGACTACAGCTGTGTGCACGCCGCGACGACGCTGAGCCAGGCCGGCTTCGAGACGGTGATGATCAACTGCAACCCCGAGACGGTGTCGACCGACTACGACACCGCCGACCGGCTGTACTTCGAACCGCTCACGTTCGAGGACGTACTGGAGATCTATTACGCCGAACAGGCCTCCGGTGCAGGAGGTCCCGGCGTGGTCGGCGTCATCGTGCAGTTGGGCGGGCAGACCCCGCTCGGGCTGGCGGAGCGGCTGGAGAAGGCAGGCGTGCCCATCGTCGGCACCAAGCCAGAGGCCATCGACCTTGCCGAGGACCGCGGTGAGTTCGGCGAGGTGTTGCGCCGCGCCGGTCTGCCCGCGCCGCGCTTCGGCATGGCGACAAGCTTCGACCAGGCCCGCCGCATCGCCGCCGAGATCGGCTACCCCGTGCTGGTGCGGCCGTCCTACGTGCTGGGCGGGCGCGGTATGGAGATCGTCTACGACGAGGACACGCTCGAGGGCTACATCACCAGGGCCACCCAGCTTTCGCCCGAACACCCGGTGCTCGTCGACCGCTTCCTTGAGGACGCGATCGAGATCGACGTGGACGCGCTGTGCGACGGCAGCGAGGTCTACATCGGCGGGGTGATGGAGCACATCGAGGAGGCCGGTATCCACTCGGGCGACTCCGCATGCGCCCTGCCCCCGGTGACACTGGGCCGCAGCGACATCGACGCGGTACGCCGCGCGACCGAGGCGATCGCCTTCGGGATCGGCGTCGTCGGCCTGCTCAACGTGCAGTACGCGCTCAAGGACGACGTCCTCTACGTCCTGGAAGCCAATCCCCGCGCCAGCCGCACTGTGCCGTTCGTGTCCAAGGCCACCGCGGTGCCGCTGGCCAAGGCATGCGCGCGAGTCATGCTGGGCGCCACCATCGCCGAACTGCGTGAAGAAGGCGTGCTGGCGAAGACCGGCGACGGTGCCACCACGGCGCGCAGCGCCCCGGTCGCGGTGAAGGAGGCCGTCCTGCCGTTCCACCGGTTCCGCAAATCCGACGGCAGCCAGATCGACTCGCTGCTCGGCCCCGAAATGAAGTCGACCGGTGAGGTGATGGGCATCGCCCATGACTTCGGCAGCGCGTTCGCCAAGAGTCAGACCGCCGCGTACGGGTCGCTGCCCGCACAGGGCACGGTCTTCGTGTCGGTGGCCAACCGGGACAAGCGTTCGCTGGTGTTCCCTGTGAAGCGTCTCGCCGACCTCGGATTCAAGATCCTGGCCACCGAGGGCACCGCGGAGATGTTGCGGCGCAACGGAATTCCGTGTGACGAGGTGCGCAAGCACTTTGAACAGCCCAGCCCGGACCGGCCTGCACTCTCCGCGGTCGACGCCATCAAGGCCGGGCAGGTCGACATGGTGCTCAACACCCCGTACGGAAATTCGGGGCCGCGCATCGACGGCTACGAGATCCGCTCGGCGGCGGTGTCGATGAACATTCCGTGCGTGACGACAGTGCAGGGTGCCTCGGCGGCAGTCCAGGGCATCGAGGCGGGTATCCGCGGCGACATCGGCGTGATGTCGCTGCAGGAACTGCACAGCACTCTGGGTTCCTGACCGTGAACGGGTTCGGTGACCGCCTGACCGCTGCGATCGCGTCGCGCGGTCCGCTGTGCCTAGGCATCGACCCGCACCCCGAACTGCTGCGCGCGTGGGGTCTCGGCGTGGACGCCGAAGGCCTGGCGAGGTTCAGCGACATCTGTGTGCAGGCGTTCGGCGGCTTCGCGGTGGTGAAGCCCCAGGTGGCGTTCTTCGAGGCATACGGATCGGCGGGCTATGCGGTGCTGGAGAACACCATCGCCGCTCTGCGCGACGCGGGCGTGCTGGTGCTGGCCGACGCCAAACGTGGTGACATCGGCTCGACGATGGCGGCGTACGCCGCCGCGTGGGCAGGGGAGTCCCCGCTGACGTCCGACGCCGTGACGGCCTCGCCCTATCTGGGCTTCGGATCGCTGCAGCCGCTGCTCGACGTCGCCCTCGCACACGGTCGCGGTGTCTTCGTGCTCGCGGCGACGTCGAACCCCGAGGGGGCGTCCGTCCAGCGCGCCGACGCACAGGGCCGCACGGTCGCCCAGTCGATCGTCGACGCCGCCGCCGCCGTCAACGGTTCCGGCGGTCCCGGTTCGGTCGGTGTGGTCGTCGGGGCGACGCTGACCTCTCCTCCCGACGTCAGCGCGCTGAACGGCCCGGTTCTCGTGCCCGGGGTCGGCGCCCAGGGTGGCCGTCCCGAGGCGCTGGCAGGCCTCGGAGGGGCCAAAGCCGGGCAACTGCTGCCCGCCGTCTCACGCGAGGTGTTGCGTGCGGGTCCGGACATCTCAGCGCTGCGAGACGCCGCCGCGCGGATGCGAGACACCGTCGCGTACCTCGCCTGAGCTGCCTTCGTTACCGGGCCGTGGCCGAACCGCGACACGCCCGACACGCTTGACCAGGGAAAATTCTCAGGCCGCCGGACACTTGTCGCCCGCCGTGCGGGAAGGCGGCGCCGACCGCCATTGCGCCCACACCGCTGATCCTGCACGAAAACCCACGATAACCAGGTAGTTTGCCGCGGGCCTGAGTTGCTGGGCGCACCCCGCTGTTTCGCCGGTCCCGCCGTGCCGTGACAGGCCAGCCCGGCCTACACGCTGGGCTTTTGACCCGGCAACCCGGGGGTGGGGTTAGCTTTCGTCAGCGTGCGTGGGTACGGTCGTCCACGCTGGCTGGTTATGGTTCCGCCACTACCAGCCGAGACAAATCAGTAATGGTGACGAAGACGGAGGAACCCGTGGCCCTTCCCCAGTTGACCGACGAACAGCGCGCGGCAGCGTTGGAGAAGGCTGCTGCCGCGCGGCGAGCGCGAGCCGAGCTCAAAGACCGGCTCAAGCGCGGCGGCACCAACCTCAAGCAGGTGCTCAAGGACGCCGAGACCGACGAGGTCTTGGGCAAGATGAAGGTTTCCGCACTCCTGGAGGCTCTGCCGAAGGTCGGCAAGGTCAAGGCGCAGGAAATCATGACCGAGCTCGAGATCGCCCCGACCCGCCGCCTGCGCGGCCTGGGTGATCGTCAGCGCAAGGCCCTGCTGGAAAAGTTCGACTTCTCGTAAAGGGAGGTCAGTGAGCGAAGGCGGAGGGCCGGACGACGCGTCCAGGGCCGCGGTCCTGGTGTTGTCCGGCCCGTCTGCCGTCGGGAAGTCCACTGTCGTCCGTTGTGTGCGGGAGCGTGTCGCCGACCTGTACTTCAGCGTGTCGGTGACGACGCGCGCGCCGCGCCCCGGCGAGGTCGACGGAGTGGACTACAGCTTCGTGACGGCAGAGCAGTTTCAGCAGCTCATCGATGACGACGCCCTGCTCGAATGGGCGGAGATCCACGGTGGGCTGCACCGCTCGGGGACTCCCGCCGCACCCGTTCGTGCGGCGACGGCGTCCGGACGCCCGGTGCTGATCGAGGTGGACCTCGCCGGCGCGCGAGCGGTCAAGCAGGCGATGCCCGACGCCACCACGGTCTTTCTCGCCCCGCCCAATTGGGAGGCGCTGGAGAGCCGCTTGGTCGGCCGCGGGACCGAGACGCCCGAGGCGATGGCCCGGCGGTTGCAGACGGCAAAGGCCGAACTGGCCGCCCAGGGCGACTTCGACGTGGTGGTCGTCAACAGTCAATTGGAGTCTGCCTGCGCAGAATTGGTAGCCTTGCTGGTGGCCCACGCGCCGGTACGGCGCGATCAGCCCTAATATCCAGAACTTTTTCAGGAGAATTTCTACGTGAGCACCCCCGATACGCGGCTCGCCGCGGTGGACATCGATCCGTCCGCCGCCAGCGCCTACGACACGCCGCTGGGCATCACCAACCCGCCCATCGACGAGTTGCTGGACCGCGCG
Source organism: Mycolicibacterium iranicum (assembly GCF_002101705.1). Lineage (GTDB taxonomy): Bacteria > Actinomycetota > Actinomycetes > Mycobacteriales > Mycobacteriaceae > Mycobacterium > Mycobacterium iranicum. Next base: position 542,155 of record NZ_LQPC01000047.1, read on the forward strand.
TCGAGCAAGTATGCGCTGGTCATCTACGCCGCCAAGCGTGCTCGCCAGATCAACGACTACTACAACCAGCTCGGCGACGGCATCCTCGAATACGTCGGACCGCTGGTCGAGCCGGGTCTGCAGGAGAAGCCGCTCTCGATCGCCATGCGTGAGATCCACGGCGACCTCCTCGAACACACCGAGGGCGAGTAACCGGCGGGCCAGGGGGTGGCTGCCAAGCGGATCATCGTCGGCGTCGCCGGCGGAATCGCCGCCTACAAGGCGGCGACCGTCGTCCGTCAGCTCACCGAGGCCGGACACTCCGTCCGAGTCGTCCCGACCGAATCCGCTCTCAAATTCGTCGGTGCCGCGACGTTCGAGGCGCTCTCCGGAAACCCGGTGCACACCGGGGTTTTCGAGGATGTCCACGAGGTCCCGCACGTTCGCATCGGCCAAGCCGCCGACCTCGTCGTCGTGGCCCCCGCCACCGCAGACCTGCTCGCTCGCGCCGCGAGCGGCCGTGCCGACGACCTCTTGACCGCCACGTTGCTGACCGCCCGATGTCCGGTGCTGTACGCGCCGGCCATGCACACCGAGATGTGGCTGCATCCCGCGACCGTCGAGAACGTCGCGACGCTGCGCCGGCGCGGGGCGATCGTGATGGAGCCCGCCTCGGGCCGGCTGACGGGCGCCGACACCGGACCGGGCCGCCTGCCCGAAGCCGAAGAGATCACCACGCTGTCTCAGCTGCTGCTCGCGCGCGGCGACGCGTTGCCGTACGACCTCGCCGGAGTCAAGGTGCTGGTGACCGCGGGCGGAACCCGCGAACCGATCGACCCCGTGCGCTTCATCGGCAACCGCAGCTCGGGAAAGCAGGGCTATGCGATGGCCCGCGTGATGGCCCAGCGCGGCGCGGAGGTGACGCTGATCGCCGGTAACACCGCAGGCCTGATCGATCCGGCGGGAGTGCACGTCACCCATGTCGGTTCGGCTGCGCAGCTCAAAGACGCCGTATCCAAACATGCGCCGGACGCGAACGTTCTGGTGATGGCCGCCGCCGTTGCTGATTTCCGGCCTGCACATCCGGCCACGAGCAAGATCAAGAAGGGGCCCGCCAGCGAAGGCGAGCCGACGATCGAACTCGTCCGCAACGACGATGTCCTCGCCGGCGCGGTCCGCGCCCGTCAGGACGGCCAGCTCCCGAACATGGCGGCCATCGTCGGGTTCGCAGCAGAGACCGGCGACGCCAACGGCGACGTCCTGTTCCACGCCAGGGCGAAGCTGAAGCGCAAAGGATGCGATCTGCTGGTGGTCAACGCCGTGGGCGAGAACCGGGCATTCGAAGTCGACCACAACGACGGGTGGCTGTTGTCGGCCGACGGGGCAGAGGCCGCGTTGGAACACGGGTCGAAGACCGTGATCGCGAGCCGTATTGTGGACGCGATCGTGGCTTTCCTGCACACCGGTGCAAGGTAGGCGACGAGCACACATCGTCAGCATGCGCGTAAGGGTTGCGCGCAGCGGGGGGACACGCTTGGGTGCTAAAGGCGCCGGAGTCTCGTGCCATCGCGACAGGTATAGGTTGACTGACACGTATCAGTTGACTGACTAACTATCTCAGGCGTGCTTGAGTGAAAGGGATCGAACGTGAGTGAAGCTCGGCTGTTTACCAGTGAGTCGGTGACCGAAGGGCACCCCGACAAGATCTGTGACGCCATCAGCGACTCGGTGCTGGACGCTCTGCTCGCCGGCGACCCGAAGTCGCGCGTGGCCGTCGAAACTCTGGTGACCACCGGCCAGGTGCATGTTGTGGGCGAGGTGACCACCACGGCCAAGGAGGCGTTCGCCGACATCACCAACACCGTTCGGGCCCGGGTCCTCGACATCGGCTACGACCACTCCGACAAGGGCTTCGACGGCCTCACCTGCGGCGTGAACATCGGCATCGGTGCGCAGTCGCCCGACATCGCGCAGGGCGTCGACACCGCCCACGAGACGCGCGTCGAGGGTGCAGGCGATCCGCTCGACGCCCAGGGCGCGGGCGACCAGGGCTTGATGTTCGGCTACGCCATCGCCGACACCCCCGAGCTGATGCCGCTGCCGATCGCGCTGGCGCATCGGTTGTCGCGCAAGCTCACCGAGGTCCGCAAGAACGGCACCCTCGACTATCTGCGTCCCGACGGCAAGACCCAGGTGACGGTGCAGTACGACGGCACCACCCCGGTACGCCTCGACACCGTCGTCCTGTCGACCCAGCATGCCGACGGCGTCGATCTGGACAGCCAGCTGACCCCGGAGATCAAGCAGCATGTCATCGACGCTGTGCTCACCGAACTGGCTCACGACACCCTCGACACCTCGGCGCCGCGCATCCTGGTCAACCCGACCGGCAAGTTCGTGCTCGGCGGGCCGATGGGCGACGCAGGCCTGACCGGCCGCAAGATCATCGTCGACACCTACGGCGGGTGGGCCCGTCACGGCGGCGGCGCGTTCTCCGGTAAAGATCCGTCGAAGGTCGACCGGTCCGCCGCGTACGCGATGCGCTGGGTGGCCAAGAACGTCGTCGCAGCCGGCCTGGCCCAGCGCGTCGAGGTCCAGGTCGCCTACGCCATCGGCAAGGCGGCCCCGGTCGGTCTGTTCGTCGAGACGTTCGGTTCGGAGACCGTGGATCCGGTCAAGATCGAGAAGGCGATCGGCGAGGTGTTCGACCTGCGTCCCGGCGCGATCATCCGCGACCTGGATCTGCTGCGCCCGATCTACGCGCCCACGGCCGCCTACGGTCACTTCGGCCGCACCGACATCGAACTGCCCTGGGAGCAGCTCGACAAGGTCGACGATCTGAAGTCCGCGGTCTAGACGCTTACCTCGGATGCCCCGTGGCCTTGCCCGCCACGGGGCTTTCGCGTCTATAGATGCGTCCCTAGGACGCGAACGTGTAGTCGTCGATCGGGAACCGGCGACTACGCCACAGGGCTTCGATCGTGCTGGCCGGACGCAGCGGAACATCGCCGTTCTTGTCGAAGTAATAGCTGTTGGCCAGCCGGCAGCTGTCCTGCCAGAAGATCTGCCGATGCCGCTTGCGCATCATCTCCGCGAAATACCGGTCGTTGGCTTCCCGGCGCACCTCGACGCGGAGGGCGCCGCGACCCCTGGCCGCTTCCAGGCAACGCACGATGTGGCCGGTCTGGGCTTCGATGAGCGCGAAGTATGACGACCCGACATACCCGTAGGGCCCGAACACCGTGAAGAAGTTCGGGAAGCCCGGCACGCTCACGCCTTCGTAGGCCTGCATCCGATTCTCGTCCCAGAACCGGGCGAGCGAATTCCCGCCCGATCCGATCACCGAAAATGTCGGCACGTTCGCTGTGTCAAGCACTTTGAACCCCGTCGCGAGGATCAGCACATCGACGTCGCGCAGGGCGCCGTCATCGGTGGCGACCCCGGAGCCGGTGATCTTGTCGATCGGCTCGGTGACCAGTTCGACGTTGTCGCGATTGAACGTCGACAGGTAGGTGTTGTGAAACCCGGGCCGCTTGCAGCCGACCGCGTAGCGGGGCGTGAGCTTGTCGCGGACCTCCGGATCTTCGACCTGCTTGCGCAGGTACGCCTCGCCGAGTGAGCCCATTCGCTTGGCCATCGGGTTGACCGTGAAGTACTGCGCGGCAAGGGTGAATGTCAGCTCGACATAGGCCTGGCTGACGACGCGCTGCAACGTCTGACCGAACGGCAGCCGCATCATCGTCCTGGCTGCCTTCGACAGCGGCACGTCGAACTTCGGGAAGCACCAGATCGGGGTGCGCTGAAACACACTCAGCTGCTTGACAATCGGCGCGATCTCGGGGATCACCTGAACCGCCGATGCGCCGGTGCCGATGATCGCGACGCGTTTACCGGTCAGATCCTGCTCGTGGTCCCAGCGTGCCGTGTGCATGGTGACGCCGGCGAACGAGTCGACGCCCGGGATGTCGGGCAGATTCGGGACGGTCAGTGCGCCACTGGCATTGACCAGGAACCGCGCGGTCACCTCGGTGGTGGTGCCGCCAGATTCCAGCGCGATGCGCCAGATCCCTTCGGCGTCATCGAATTCGGCGGTGCGGACCTTCGTCGAGAATCTGATCCTGGGCCGCAGGCCGTACTTGTCGACGCAGTGCGCCGCATAAGCCTTGAGCTCATGGCCCGGCGCATAGGTGCGCGACCAGGCGGTGCTCTTCTCGAACGAGAACTGATAGGAGAACGACGGGATGTCCACCGCGATCCCGGGGTAGGTGTTCCAGTACCACGTGCCGCCGGCTTCCTCACCCGCCTCGATGACCAGGTAGTCGGGCATCCCTGCACGGTCGAGCTGGATCGCGGTCCCGATCCCCGAGAATCCGGCACCGACGATCACCGTTTCGTGATCAGGCACAGTCATGCGACCTCCCCGCGTACGACCATAACGCCACCGGGGCCGGCGTCCGGCGGCTTTGACGTCGCGGAATTACGCCAACGCGGCGCGCAGCGCCTGCAGGCCGCGTTCGGTGGCTTCGGTCGCGGCTGGCACGATTCCGGCGTAGCCGAGATAGCCGTGGACCAGGGTTTCGGCGAGGTGGAGTTCGACCGGCACCCCGGCGGCATCCAGCAGTTCGGCGTAGCGGGCGCCGTCGTCGCGCAGTGGGTCGTGCCCCGCGACAGCGATGTAGGCCGGGGGCAGTCCCGCCAGTTCCCCGCGCGCCGGCACCAGCGTGACGGGCGGGTCCGTCAGGTCCAGGTCGCCGACGTACCAACGGCTGAAGCCCTTGCATGACGCGAGGTCCAGGATCGGCGCGTTGGCGTTCTCGGCGAAGGACGGCAGCGAGGTGTCGAAGGTCGTCGAGGGATACCACAGCAGCTGGAACCGCAACGGTATCCCGGCGTCGCGGGCCGACTGGGCGACGACGGCAGCGAGATTTCCGCCCGCGGAATCACCGGCGACCGCAATGCGGCTCGCGTCCACGCCGATCTCCGCCGCGCTCGCCGTCAGCCATTGCGCGGCTGCCCACACGTCCTCGACCGCAGCGGGGAAGGGGTGTTCCGGGGCGAGCCGGTAGTCGACCGCGATCACGACGGCGTCGGCGCCGGCGGCGTGCATGCGCGCCTGGCCGTCGTAGGTGTCGAGGTCCCCGACGGTCCACCCGCCGCCGTGGATGAAGACCACTGCTGGCAGCGTCGGCGCGTCCGATGCAGGACGGTAGATGCGCACGGCGAGCGGGCCTCCTGGACCGTCGATGAGGCGGTCCTGCGTTTCGACCTCGGGAAGGATCGGGCTGCGCGGAAGTTCGTTGAAACGCTGCCGGGCCTGCTCGGGGCCGCCGTCCGTCGTGAGCTGGAACGGAACGACCTCAAGGACCTGCTGTAGCACGGGATCAAGGGGGGCCATGGCACACACCGTACGCACTCCCGCCCTCGCCCCCCAGCCGCCGGACGTAGCCCCCTATGGCGGCGGCGTTTCCTCGACAATCGACGAATCCGAAGGAAGAGAGGATCGTCGTGAGGGCTCCGTCCGGCCATCGGCCCATCTCGCTGGCCCCGTTGACCGTCTTGGAACTCAGCCCTCCAGAACTGGTGGCATGCGCCGCCGAGGCCGGCTACGACGCTGTCGGCCTGAGACTGATCCGGGCCACCGAGGACGAGCCGCTGCGCCCGACGATCGGGTCGACACCGATGATCCGCGAAACGCGAAAGCGACTCGACGACACCGGGCTGTTCCTTCTCGACATCGAGGTGTTGCGGCTCCGCCCGGACACCAACGTGCGCGATGAGTTTGGTGCGTTCCTGGAGACCGGCGCCTATCTGGGCGCCCAGCAGATCCTGGTCACCGGCAACGATCCGGACCACAGGCGTCTCGCTGACAATCTGGCCGAACTCGGGCACTTTGCAGAGGAATTCGGTATGACACCGAACCTTGAACCGATGCCGTGGACCGATGTCCGCGATCTCGATGAGGCCGCCGTGATCGTTCGCCGCTGCCACGGTAGCGCCGTCGGCGTGCTGGTCGACGCGCTCCATTACGACCGTGCGCTGGCCACGCCCGAGGATCTGCGAGCGCTGCCGGCCGAGTGGATGCGGTACGTGCAGATCTGCGACGCGGTGCTGCCGCGGCCGAAGGCGATCGACGAGTTGCGCCATCAGGGCCGCAACGCCCGGCTCTTTCCCGGCGAGGGCTGCATCGGTCTGGTGGCAATGCTCCAGGCGCTGCCCACCGTGCCTGCGAGTGTCGAGGCGCCGATCGAGTGGAAGGCCCCGCCTGGGGTGCGGGCCCGTGCCGCCCTGCGGGCCGCCCGCGTCGTCGTCGCACGGGCCGACGCGGGTCGGCCACAATTGTCTGCGTGACGGATGGCCTGACACCGCGCTACTCAGGCCAACTCGGAGGTAACCGCTCGCGTCCTCCGCTCACGGTAGCGCGGATTCCATGCGTCGCCATCTTTTTGAACGGGGCCGACTCGATGCGCGCTGAGACGTTCTCCGTGGGGCAAACTCGTTGTCTTTTTGCGGCAAAGGCTAACGACAGAACTAGTTGCTAGAAATGCGCGTATCGTGTCGATCGACGGTGTGCAACTGGCGGTAGGCAGCGACGTGCCAACCTTCAGTAGGCAGGCCAGAACGGCGCACGTCTATCAAACTAGCGATGCTTGCTATAGGGTCACCGACACGGGATCACAACGGTCTCATGTTCGCGGACATTCATCTGAGCTACGGCGAGGGTTACCGCGAAGTCGTCAGGCACCCGAGGTCTGCGCGCACACCGTGACCCCAGTCAATAGCAACTGACTAGGAGAGCTGCTGCGTGGCGGGAATTGTCCGGGGACCCTCGCGGCCCGCGACGCCCGACCGGGCGTTCTTCGCCGCAATTTCAGTAACCGCATTCCGAGCCAGACTTGCCGCGATCGGTGAATCCGGGCGGAGCCCACGCGTCAGATGACGACGACCCTATGACGGGCATTGAGCTCGCTCGCCGAAATGCGCAGGACCGGATGATGCGCCGGACACGTTTCAGAGCCGCGCGCCAAGTCCCATGGAATCGAGTGGCCGTGTCGTACTTTTCTCATCGGTGCTACTACGAGGGTCGAAGCAAGGCCATCCTCAGCCGGCTGCGCGGCCGGCGATCCTTGATAGAGATCGAACGCGTCTTCACGACCAGGATGCTGCCTTCCGGTATGAGGCACATCCTCAGGCACCACCTTCGCGCGCCAGCAGCCGTAGCGGGAGTGCTCGTCACCGCCATCGGTTACCCCGTCAGTCCCGTTCATTCGGGACGAACGCCTTCGAGTCGATAATGCTCGGTGCGTCAGGCTGGCTAGTCAACCCGCGTGTCACTGGGTGGATCTCAATGACGACGCTCTTCTTCTTCACCGCAGAATGGATCGTCTCGGCAACCTGGCGAGGGAACTACAGCTACGTCCAGAACCTGTTGGGTCCGCTTGGGGTCGCGTTCTGTGGCCCCCTCGGGAACTGGCCGTGCAGTCGGCTTTACCCGTTGTTCAACGTAAGCCTGCTGGCAACAGGGTTCGCCGTCACCGTCGTCGCAGCGAGCTTTCTCGTGCAGCGGGTCACCGATCGCGGCCACGCGATCCTGCTGATGGCTGCAGGCATCGGCATGTACTTCTCCGGCTTGTTTACAAACGACGTGGACCCTTCCATTAACATGACCGCGATCCTGACGTTCATGTCGCTCGGGTCTGTGAGCGTGCTGTTTGTCGCGATGGGGTCGAACACCAAGATGACCCTGGAGCGACGCGGCGTAGCCGTGACCGCCGGCAGCGTTAGCATCCTGGGCTTCCTGGCGTTCGTGGGCGGAACGAACCTGTTTGGACCTGGAGGCGCGCAGCGCACGGCCGTGTACGGCATCTTGGTTGCTGTGACTGCGCTCGGTACAGCCCAGATGCGGCACCGGCCGCCCGCAGGGAGACATGCAGCCACGGGGGAACGTGCAGGAGCGGCGCGACGACGCACCGTCGATGACAGATCCGGCTGCGGCCCGGCGCGCTGATTATGTGCCACCTCGCTGCCACGTGGTGCGGCGTCCCCTCAGCCGTCGGCGACGCTCAGCTGCGACTGTCCGATGACGCCCAGCCATCGGCGGATCCCAACGTCGCGCTGTCGGGTCACCGATGACAGCATCGGTCGAACGACACACAGATGTGGCGCCACAGCCGCACACGCATCATCGAGCGTCCTCCTCGGCACGCTCCGCGCCCCCCGCGCATCGCAAACCGGCGGCACACCGAAAACCTCCGCCGAGACCGCGAATTCCCGTCATGCCCGTCCGAATGGTCGACCTGGCAGCGGTCGGCGCGGCCGCGGGCGCCGTCGCTCTGATGTCGCTACCGAGCGCCGTTCGCGCCATCGCGCTTGTGGTGTTCATTGCAATCGGGCCGGGTGCCGCGGTGCTGACCTGGGTACGCATTCCGCGACGGGTCCTACTCTCGACGGTCCCGGTGCTGGGCATGGCGATCGTCACGCTGGTGGCAATCACCGCAATGTGGTCCTATCGGTGGAATCCCGTCCTGATCCTCTGGGCACAGATGGTCGGCGTCGGGGGCAGCAGCGTCTACTGGTATTACCAGCACCGCGACAGCATCATGAATGCCGCCCGCCGCTGGCACTGGCGTCGCGTCGGCCAGCCGCGCTGGATGTCGAAAAGCTTTGTACGCAGCCATCTGTCGCTGGTGTTGAGCGCGCTCGCCGTAGTCGTCTGGGCGGTGGCCGTTCCTGACCTTCCCGGCACGGATGCCGGCTACTACGGGCTCTTGTTCTCGAAGACCGGGCCGCTGCTGGCCGTGTCCATCGTGCTGTGCACGTGGGCGCTGCTGATCGCGGTTCGACAGCGGCAGCTGGTGCCCGCTGCGGTGGCGGTGGCGGCGGCGATCGTCGTCGCTCGGGTAACGGTTGTGGTGGCCACCGAAGTTCCGCTCTACGACTGGACGTACAAGCATCTGGCCGTCGTCGACTACATCATGGTGTACGGACGGATCCAGCCCGACGGCACCGACATCTACGCGCAGTGGGCCGCGTTCTTCACGACCTGGGCGTGGTTCTGCGATGTCACCGGCATCACCGCGATGACTGTCGCGCACGTGTTCGCGCCGGCGATGCACGTGTTGATGGCGCTGACCGTCTACACCGCCGCCCGCGTCATCGGCCGGTCCCGCCGCACGGCGCTGACGGCGGCGTTCATCGCGGAGATCGTGAACTGGGTTGGGCAGGACTATTTCTCGCCACAGGCGTGGACCATCGTGCTGGTGTTCGGCATGTTCGCGCTGCTGCTCGCATCACCCCGCAGCCGGGCGTGCGGTGTCCTCGCCATCCCTGTGTTCGCAGCGACGGTGCCGACGCATCAGCTCACGCCGTTCTGGGCGATCGGCGCGACGTGTGCGCTGTGCTTGTTCAAACGGGCCAAGCCCTGGTGGGTGGCCTTGGTGATGGTGCTGATCGCCGTGTGCTACCTGCTGCTCAACCTGGAGGCGGTGGCGCCGTACGGGCTCTTCTCCGGTGGGAGTCCGATAGAAAACGCGTCCACCAACGTCGTCGCGTCGGGGTTGCCCGCGAGGGATTTCACCGCGGCGGTGGTGCGCGGGCTGACAGTGGTGGTGGTGGTCAGCGCCTTCGCGTGCGCCGTGTGGATGTGGCGTCGTAAACGACCGGTTCTGACCCTGGCGATCCTGGCGTTCAGCTCGTTCGGGCTGCTGCTGGGACAGAGCTACGGTGGCGAAGCGATCTTTCGGGTGTATCTGTACTCGATCCTCGGATGTGCGCTGCTGATAGCCCCTGCGGTGGTGGCGGCGATCGACGGGGTGAGGGGCCGGGCCCGCCTGCCCGCCCGAACGGCAGCGGTTCTCGGCGTCACCGGTGCGTCGGTGGCGGGGCTGCACGGTTACGTCGCGCTGTGGCCCATGGTTTTCGAGACCCGACCTCAGATCGACCTGATGGAGACTCTCACAAGGGACGCCGACCTGCGTACCCGCGTCGTCATGGTGCGCCTTGGGGGCATGCCGACGCGGCTCAACGCCAGCTACGTCGACCTCACCCTGTTCAACTCGTACTTCGACGAACCCCTCGACTATGCCCGGTGGAATCCGTCGGATCCGACGGTGGCCGAGCGCAAGGCGACATTCCCCGACGAAGACGATCTGATGACACTGGACGCCGAGATCACCGAGGATGCCTCCGTCGTCTACATGGTCTTCAGTGAGCAATCCAACAAGGCGATCTGGTATTACGGTGACTTCCGGGCCGACGCCGTCGAAGACATCGAGAAGTACCTGAGCCGAAAGCCGCAGTGGACGCTGATCTATCAGAACGGCGAAACGAAAGTGTGGCGCAGCGTCAACGAGAACCTGGCGCCGCAAGATAGCGGCGGGCCCTAGCGAAGCAGCAGAGACGCCTGTTCGGCGACTGAATCCAGTGCGGCGCCCACCTTTTCGGTGTCGAACAAGGTGTCATGGAATTCGGCGATATATCTCCGAGGCCGCGGCTGAAGCCAGGAGGACGGGTCGTGGTGGCGAACACCTCACCGATCAGCCCGGGCGTGTGCTGCCAACGGGTGCTGGTGGTGGACGGCTGCAGACCGATCCGTGCCTCGGGGCCCGCTGCTGTCATTGCCGCGAAGCGGGCGGTGAGCACGTCGAGCGGCGGGACGTCCACAGGGCCGAGAACGACCGCCGATCGCCGGTAGCTGTGCTGCACATCGAGTGTCGCGACCCGAACGGTGCCCGATTGCGGGCTCCGTCCAGATGTCGGCATTGTTCGTGAACCTATCAGAGCAGCCCCCCAGCCAGATCTGATGAATTTAGTAAGTTGCTCCCCATGACACGCACGCTGTGGGTGGCCGCGGCGATCCTTGCGGCCGGCTACGGCGCGTTCCTCATCGTAACCGCGACCCGGGTACCCGCAGGCGCCGAGCTCACCGGACAGTTCGTGCTGCAGCCGGCCGTCAAGGCCACCGCCGCCCTTCTGCTCGCCGGTGCGGCACTCACCCACCACATCGCACGCGAGCGAATCTGGCTGGTCGCGGCGCTGCTGTTCTCGGCTGCGGGTGACTACCTGCTGGCGATGCCGTGGTGGGAGCCGTCGTTCGTGTTGGGGCTCTCCGCGTTCCTCATCGCCCATGTGTGTTTCCTGGCTGCCCTGCTGCCGTTGGCCACCCGTTCTCCGGGGCGGCTTGCCGCGGTCGCCACGGTGTTGGCGGCGTGCGCGGCACTGCTGGTGTGGTTCTGGCCGCGCTTGCTCGAGCAGGGAATGGCGCTACCGGTGACCGTCTACATCGCTGTGTTGGGTGCGATGGTCAGCGTGGCACTGTTGGCAGACCTGCCGACTCCGTGGACTGCACTCGGGGCGGTGTGCTTCGCTGTGTCGGACGCGATGATCGGCATCAGCAAATTCGTCCTCGGATCAGAGGTGCTGGCCGTGCCGATCTGGTGGGCCTACGCGGCTTCGCTGCTGCTGATCACAGCAGGTTTGCTGTTCGGCAGGGCGTCTGTGCCGTCTGCTACACCTGCGCTGTGACGAGCATCCTGCAGCCTGCCGAACACGAGCCGATCGCCCGTGTGCTGCCGATGCTGACGGTTCCCCACCTCGACCGGGAGTTCGACTACCAGGTGTCTGCGGAGCAATCCGACGACGCGCAGCCCGGGGTTCGCGTCAAGGTCCGGTTCCACGGCAGGCTCGTAGATGCGTTCGTGCTCGAAAGGCGTTCGGAAACCGACCATGTCGGCAAGCTCGGCTGGCTGGAGAAGGTCGTTTCGGCCGAATCCGTGCTGACCCACGACGTGCGCAGGCTCGTCGACGCGGTGACGGCCCGCTATGCGGGGACCCGTGCCGACGTCCTGCGTTTGGCCGTCCCTCCGCGGCATGCCACCGTCGAGAAACGGGTCCCCGAACCACTGGAACCGTTGTCTCCCAGAGACATCGACACCTCTGCATGGGACGCCTACAGCGGGGGAGCGCAGTTCATCGCGGCGCTGAAGGACGCGCGTGCCGCACGCGCGGTCTGGCAGGCGCTTCCCGGTGAATCCTGGCCGAAGAGACTGGCCGAGGCGGCGGCGGTCACAGTGAACGCGGGCCGCGGGGTGCTCGCCGTGGTGCCCGATCAGCGCGACGTCGACCTACTCCACGCCGCCGCCGTCGACCACGTCGACGGCGCGAGGGTGGTGGCGCTGTCCGCCGGGCTCGGGCCTGCAGAGCGGTACCGGCGCTGGCTATCGGTCCTTCGCGGTCAGGCTCGATTGGTGATCGGTACGCGCAGTGCAGGTTTCGCGCCAGTGGCAGACCTGGGCCTGGTGATGCTGTGGGACGACGGCGACGACTCGCTGACCGAGCCACGTGCCCCGTATCCACACGCCCGCGAGGTCGCGATGCTGCGCGCCCATCAGCTGCGGTGCGCGGCGATGATCGGTGGCTACGCGCGTACGGCCGAAGCGCAGGCGCTCGTGCGCAGCGGGTGGGCGCATGACTTGACCGCCACCAGGCACACGGTCAGGGCGCACGCGCCCCGCGTGGTTGCGTTGGAGGACAGCGCATTTGCACATGAGCGCGACGCAGCGGCCCGCACCGCGCGTCTGCCGACCGTCGCGCTGGACGCGGCCCGCGCGGCGCTGGCCGCCGATGCGCCGGTCCTTGTGCAGGTGCCTCGGCGCGGCTACGTGCCTGCCCTGTCCTGCGCGAAATGCCGAACCGTCGCCCGCTGCAGGCATTGCACCGGTCCGCTGTCCCTACCCGGCCGCGACGCCCCCGGCGCGGTGTGCCGATGGTGCGGCCGCGAGGAGCTGGCACTGCGCTGTTCCCGATGCGGGTCCGACGCCGTCCGCGCCGTCGTCGTCGGAGCCCGCCGCACGGCCGAGGAACTCGGACGTGCCTTCCCCGGGGCGCAGGTCGTCACCTCCGGAGGCGACGACGTCGTGGCCTCGGTGCCCGGGCGCGCGGCGGTTGTCGTGGCGACGCCGGGGGTGGAGCCTGCCGCTGCGGGCGGCTACGGGGCCGCGCTGCTGCTGGACAGCTGGGCACTTCTGGGTCGGCAGGACCTCCGCGCCGCGGAGGACACACTGCGGCGCTGGATGGCGGCAGCCGCTCTGGTCCGCAGCCGCGCCGAGGGTGGGGTGGTCGCCGTGGTCGCGGAGTCCGCGATTCCCACGGTGCAGGCACTGATCCGCTGGGATCCGGTCGGTCATGCCGACTCCGAACTGGCCGCCCGGGCAGAGGTCGGACTACCACCCGCGGTGCACATCGCGGCGATCGACGGTGCACCCGCCGCAGTGAACGCACTACTCGGCGCTGCCACGCTGCCCGAAAATGCCGACGTGCTCGGCCCCGTCGACCTCCCGCTCGGAGTGCGCAGACCTGCGGGCATGGCACCCGAGGCGCCCGTCAGCAGAATGCTGGTCCGCGTACCGCGTCACGGAGGCCTGGAGCTGGCAGCGGCGTTGCGCCGCGCGACAGCAGTCCAGAGCGCGCGCCACGACCAGGAGCCGGTTCGCGTCCAGATCGACCCGTTGCACATAGGGTGATGCCCATGACGGCGGGGCGGGTGCTCAAGGCGCTGATTCCGTTGATCTTGATCGCGCTCGGTGTGCTGTGGCCGGTCCTGTTCTCGGTCGGCTCGGACAGCGCCGCCACCGAGGTGGACGACCCCGTGGTGATCACCGATTACGACGTCGACATGGTCGTCGACGACCAGGGGCAGATGAGCGCGGTGGAAACGATCACCACGGCCTTCTACACCACCAGTCGCCACGGCATCTTCCGCTACTGGGATGTCGCGAACCAGAACGATCCGCGGCTGAGGCAGAAGCCCGACATCGAATCGATCACCCTCGACGGCGATCCGGTGTCGTATCAGATGCTCTGGGAGGACGGCGGGCGATTCCGGGTGGCCAAGATCGGCGACCCCGATGTGTACCTCAGTGACGGCACCCACGTTTTCGAGATCCGGTACACGATCCCCGGTGTCCTCGATCCGGGGGACGTCGGGGCCGACCGCCGATTTGCCGCATCGACGGGTCAAGGCGTGTCGCCGAGCGTCTTCTTCTGGAATGTCATCGCTCCCGCCTGGAACAACCGCATCGAGCGCGCCGACATCACCGTGACCTTGCCCGGGAACGTCGGAACTGCACAGTGTTCGGTCGGATTCGGCGTGGGGACGGCGTGCGACGACCTTTCGGTGGCCGGCAACCGGGTGCGGTTGAGTGCCGAGGACCTGCCGCCGCGCACCCCCGTCACGGTCCGCGCGGGCGTGGATGTCGCGACGCCACCCCAGGTGCGCCTGCCGTGGCCCTACACCTGGGACAGGGTGCTCGGTCAGTCGCTCACCGGCGTGATGGTGGTGGGCGGGCTGACCGTGCTCTTCGGCGTGATCGCGGTGCTGTGGTTCCGCGGCGTGCTGGAGCGCTCGCCGGGCTTTCCGCTGCAGTACGCACCGCCGCCCGGACTGGGGCCGGTGCAGGCCGAGTACATCCGCACCGAGTCCGTCCCCAAGCACGGGCTCACGGCCACGCTGTTCTATCTCGCCGACCGCGACCTGATCACGCTTGCGCAGGTCAACGACAAACACTGGAAGATCCAGGGCATCGCCGAACCCGGCGCCTGGGCCGACGTCGACCCGGTCAGCATCGCGGTGGCCTCCCGGCTGAAGGTGCTGAACAAGGGCTCCGAATTCGAAGCCAAGAAGACCGTGAAGTCGGGCGAGAAACTCAACAAGGCCAAAGAGGACATGGCCAAGGCGGTGCAGAAGTGGGCCACTGAAGAAGGCCTGATAGTGCCGCGCAAGAAGGAACTGTGGCTGCGTGCCGCCAATGCGGGCGCCTTCATCCTGATGGTCTGCGGATTCTTCCGCTGGGGTTTCCCGACCACGATGTGGGCGTTGCCGTTCGCCGCGTTCTTCCTCTTGTCCGTCGGCTCGTGGCGCGACGGCGTCGGCACCCGCCGCACCGCCGCGGGGCGCGAATTATGGTCGCGCGCAGGTGGTTTCCACCGCATGCTGTCCACCGATTCGGCGGAGACAAGGTTCGACTTCTCGGCGCGCAAAGACCTCTACATCGCCTACGTGCCGTTCGCCGTCGCGGCCGGTGTTGCAGCGCTGTGGGCCAAGAAGTATGAGACCTACACCGGTACCGTTGCACCGCAACCGGACTGGTACACCACGTCGGCGGCATCATCGACCGGATCGGGCATCGTCGGCGGATCCGGCGGTGCCGACTTCGACAGCTTCGAATCGGCGTTGTCGTCGTCGATCGGCGCGTACACCGCCTCGCAATCGTCGTCCTCGTCCTCGGGCAGCAGCGGCGGCAGCAGCTTCAGCGGTGGTGGCGGCGGTGGCGGCGGTGGAGGAGGAGGCGGATCATGGTGAGTTTCCTGCTCATCGTCATTCTGGTGCTGGCGGTCCTGATGCTTATCGGATTCGTGATGGGCTACAACAAGATCCGCTCCGCCGACGTGCGGGTCGCCGAAGCACTCTCGGGCATCGACGTCGAGTTGACCCGCCGCGCGTCGCTGATCCCGAGCCTCGTGCACACCGTGCAGACTTTCGCCGCGCACGAGAAGGGGATCCTCGATCACGTCACCGACGCGCGCGCGGCGCTGACATCGGCCACCGGCGGCGCGTCGGTGGCGCAACGCAGTGCGGCGGAGAAGCAGCTCGACACGGCGTTGGCTCCGCTGCTGGCCCTGGGGCAGAGCTACCCGCAGCTGAACTCGTCCAACAACTTCCTCGACCTGCAGCGCAACCTCGCCGACACCGAGGACAAGCTGGCGTTCGCCCGGCAGTACTACAACGACGCGGTGGCCACGCTGAACCGGCAGCTCACCACGATTCCGTGGATGTTCGTCGCTCCGCTGGCCGGAGTGACCGAGAAGGAGTACTACCAGACGCCGCGCTAGCCGTCCCTAGACTGACGCGGTGCGTCTCGTCTTCGCCGGCACCCCGGAGCCGGCCCTGCCCTCGCTGAAGCGGTTGATCGACTCGTCACGCCACGATGTCGTCGCGGTCCTGACGCGTCCGGATGCTGCCGCAGGTCGACGTGGAAAGCCGTCTCCGTCGCCGGTCGCGCAACTGGCTGCCGAGCACGGCATCCCCGTGCTCAAGCCCGAGAAGCCGAACTCCGATGAGTTCGTCGCCGAGCTGGCCGCTCTGTCGCCGGATTGCTGCGCCGTCGTCGCCTACGGAGCACTGCTCAAGGAGGCGTTGCTCGACGTGCCCACCCAAGGCTGGGTGAACCTGCACTTTTCGGTGCTGCCCGCCTGGCGGGGAGCCGCGCCGGTACAGGCGGCGCTGGCCGCCGGCGACGAGGTGACGGGCGCCACGACGTTCCAGATCGAACTTGATCTCGATTCCGGGCCGGTCTACGGCGTCGTGACCGAGACCATCAGGCCGTCGGACACCGCGGGCGAGCTCCTCGACCGCCTTTCGGTGTCAGGAGCCGGCTTGCTGGAGGTGACCATGGATGGCATCGAGGACGGAACGCTGACCGCGGTGCCTCAGCCGACCGAAGGAGTGAGCGTCGCACCGAAGGTCACGGTCGACGATGCGCGAATCCGCTGGGAGCTGCCCGCGCATGTGGTCGACCGGCGGATTCGCGCGGTCACCCCGAACCCGGGGGCCTGGACGATGATCGACGAGCAGCGAGTCAAGGTCGGGCCCGTCAGCGTGCCGGGTGAAGGGCCGAAAGGGCTTGCCCCCGGCGAGATTCTGGTGGACAAGAGGTCAGTCCACGTCGGCACCGGTTCGGCCGCGGTGTTGCTCGGCACGGTGCAGCCACCCGGCAAGAAACCGATGGGCGCGGCGGACTGGGCCAGGGGAGCCCACCCGCAGGGGCCGGCCCGATGACCCGGCCCGACAAGAAGCGCCGCCCGAGGCGCAAGCCGCTCGACCCCGCGCGGCAGGCAGCTTTCGACGTCCTGCGTGCGGTGTCCGAGCGCGACGCCTACGCCAACCTGGCCCTGCCCGCGATCCTTCGAGAGCGCGGAATCACAGGTCTCGACGCGGCTTTCGCCACCGAGCTCACCTACGGTACGTGCCGCAGCCAGGGTCTGCTGGACGCCGTTATTGCCGCGGCCGCGGGCCGCCCGGTGGACAGGATCGACGCGGTGCTGCTGGACCTGCTGCGGCTCGGTGCCTACCAGATCCTGCGTACGCGAGTCGAAGACCATGCCGCGGTATCGACGACCGTTGAGCAGGCCGGCATCGAATTCGACACGGCCCGAGCAGGATTCGTCAACGGTGTACTGCGCACCATCGCTCGCCGCGACGAAGGGTCCTGGGTCGAGGAACTGGCCCCCGGCGCACAAACAGACCCCGTCGGGCATCTGGCCTTTGTGCATGCCCACCCGCGGTGGATCGCGCAGGCGTTCGCCGATGCGTTGGGCGCCCGCGCCGGCGAGCTCAGGGAGCTGCTCGCCAGCGACGACGCCCGACCCGAGGTGCACCTGGCAGCGCGTCCCGGCGCCCTGACGGCCGCCGAGCTCGCGGCGCAGGTCGGCGGAACCGAGGGCAGGTACTCGCCGTACGCGGTATATCTGCGCGAGGGCGACCCCGGGGAGCTGGCCGCCGTGCGCGACGGCAGAGCACTCGTGCAGGACGAGGGGAGCCAGTTGGTCGCGCGGGCGCTCACCCTGGCCCCACTGGACGGCGCCGACGGCGGGCGGTGGCTCGACCTGTGTGCCGGTCCCGGCGGCAAAACCGCCCTGCTCGCCGCGCTCGGCCAGCCCGCGGGGGCCTCGGTCACCGCGGTGGAACCTGCGGCGCGCCGCGCCGAACTGGTCGAACGCAACACCGCCGGACTTCCTGTCGAGGTACTCCGTGTCGACGGTCGCGAGTCAGGGCTGACGCCAGGATTCGACCGGGTCCTCGTCGACGCCCCGTGCACCGGGCTGGGCGCCTTGCGCCGCAGGCCGGAGGCACGCTGGCGGCGCAGGCCCGGTGACGTGCCGCAGCTGGCCAAGCTGCAGCGCGCGCTGCTGGCCTCGGCCATCACGCTGACCCGGCCGGGCGGCGTCGTGCTGTACGCGACGTGTTCGCCCCACCTGGCCGAGACGACCGGCGTCGTCGCCGATGCGGTGCGCAGGTATCCGGTGACCCCGCTGGACACGCGTGAGCTGTTCGCGCCCGCCGAGGACACCGGTGAGGGTCCGTCTGCTCAGCTGTGGCCGCACCGCCACGGCACCGACGCGATGTTCGCCGCCGCACTGCGGGTGGATGGGCCCCGTTAGGCTGGGCGAATGGCTAAACCCCTCATCGCACCCTCGATTCTGGCCGCTGATTTCGCCCGGCTGGCCGACGAGTCCGCCGCGGTCGAGGGCGCCGACTGGTTGCACGTCGACGTCATGGACAACCACTTCGTGCCCAACCTGACGATCGGGCTGCCGGTGGTGGAATCGCTGCTCAAGGTGACCGACATCCCGATGGACTGCCATCTGATGATCGAGAACCCGCAGCGGTGGGCCCCGCCGTATGCCGAAGCGGGCGCCTACAACGTGACGTTCCACGCCGAGGCCACCGACGACCCGGTCTCGGTGGCCCGCGACATCCGCGCCGCGGGCGCGAAGGCGGGGCTCTCGGTGAAACCGGGGACGCCGATCGAGCCCTATCTGGAGATTCTGCGGGAGTTCGACACCTTGCTGGTGATGTCGGTGGAACCCGGGTTCGGCGGTCAGAAGTTCATCGCCGAAGTGCTGCCGAAGGTGGGCACCGTGCGCCGCCTCGTCGACGCGGGGGAGTTGACCATCGTGATCGAGATCGACGGCGGCATCAACGCCGACACGATCGAAGCTGCCGCCGAGGCCGGTGTGGACTGTTTCGTCGCGGGGTCGGCGGTGTACAGCGCCGACGATCCTGCCGTCGCGGTGGAGGCGCTGCGCAAGCAGGCTGCCGCGGCATCCAAGCATCTGGCGTTATGAACCTCGACGCCGCGATGGCTGCGGCCGTCGAGCAGTCCGAGGCAGTGAAGGGGCGCACCTATCCCAATCCGCCTGTGGGAGCAGTAATTCTGGACCGCGACGGTGAGATCGCCGGGGTGGGCGCCACCGATCCACCCGGGGGACCGCACGCAGAGATCCTGGCGCTGCGGCGCGCGGGTGAGCGGGCGATCGGCGGGACCGCGGTGGTCACCCTCGAACCGTGCAACCACTTCGGGCGCACCCCGCCGTGCGTCGACGCGCTGGTGGCGGCAGGGGTCGCCGAAGTCGCGTTCGCTGTCGCTGATCCGAATCCGGTGGCCGCAGGCGGCGCTGCCCGGTTGGCCGAGTCTGGCGTCCGCGTCCATGCGGGTGTGCGCTCCGACGCGGTCGCCTGCGGGCCGCTGCGGGAGTGGCTGCACAAGCAGCGCACCGGAATGCCGCATGTGACATGGAAATTCGCGAGCAGCGTGGACGGCCGCAGTGCGGCCGCCGACGGGACGAGCCAATGGATCACCAGCGAGGCGGCCCGCGCCGACGTGCATCGCAGGCGGTCAACAGCCGACGCGATCATTGTCGGCACCGGCACAGTGTTCGTCGACGATCCGGCGCTGACCGCACGCCGATCCGATGGGAGCCTGGCCGATCGCCAACCGCTGCGCGTCGTGGTCGGCATGCGCGAAATCTCGCCTGATGCAACGGTTCTCAATGACGATTCGCGCACCATGGTGATCCGCACCCGTCACCCGCACGAGGTCATCAAGGCGCTTTCTGATCGCACCGACGTGCTGCTTGAGGGCGGGCCGACGCTCGCCGGTGCGTTCCTGCGGGCCGGGGTGGTCGACAGGATCCTGGCCTATGTCGCCCCGATCCTGTTGGGCGGACCCGTCACGGCGGTCGACGACGTCGGGGTGCTCAGCATCGCGCAGGCGCAGCGGTGGCGGTTCGACGGCGTGCAGACGGTGGGACCGGACGTCTTGCTGAGCCTCGTCCCCGCCTAGGGCATATGTGCTTGTAATCCAATCGTTTTCATCTGTTCATCGGCTGTTTCACCGCCCTTTGAGGGGTGCTCTGTCTCACACCCCTACGCCGCGCGGCGCGCTCCCACCCGGCACTTTCCGGCCGATAGACTCGGTCGGGAATTCGCGCCTTCACCGACGAGTTGCGCATGGTGAGCACGAGCAAAGGACAACGAGCATGACTGCACTGCAGGACTGGCTCAGTTTCAGCCCGGTCGACCCCCGCACCATCACAGGTGTGATCCGCGATGCGTGGCGGGGACTGACCTCGGACGAGGCAGAGCCGGCCGAAAAACCTCAGCTGATGGGCCGCGGGCTCGAGCGCTGCTGATCCACCTCAGCAGGCTCGGGTGTGTCGGCATGTTCGTTCTTGCCTGCGATCACCAGCCCCAACACGGCGCCGACCACGCATACGATCGCGGTGATCGTGAAGATCTCGCCGTACTGCAGCACATAGGCCTCCCGCACCCGACACGCTTGGAACGCCAGTCGCTGTGCCAGGGAATCCCCGGTGGGGCAGTTCTGGCCGGTCGACGCGTTGGCTAGGTACTGGTTGAAGCGGTACAGGCCCCACGCCGACAGCGACGCGATACCGATCAGCATGCCGATCATGCGGGCCACCACGACGGCGGCCGAGGCGATCCCGTGCTGTGCGGAGGGGACCACCCGCAGCGTCGCGGACGTGAGGGGGCCGATGACCAAGCCCAGGCCCAGCCCTGCGATCGCGAGGTCGGTGTCGAAGGTCGGGAGCGCCACGAACCCCAGATCGTGACGGTCGGCCAGCACGTCGATGGTCCAGTGGGAGATCAGCCAGTAGCCGCCCGCGGCGATGAGCAGGCCGGTGCAGGCGATGATCCGGTCGCCGATCCTGGTGGCCAGCCAGCCACCCAGCAGCGCACCGATCGGGAGCGCGCCGAGGAACCAGGTGAGCATGAAGACCGCTTCGTTCTGCTCCTTGCCGAGCACACCCTGGGCGAACAACTCGATGTTGACCAGCGTGACCATCAGCGCGGCACCGGCGGTCAGGGACGCGCCCAGCGCCGCCAGGAACGGACGGAACCGCACCCCGGCCGGTTCGATGAGCCTGGTGGTGGCGAACTTTTCCCACACGAAGAAGGCGATCGCGGCGGCCGCCGCGGCGATCAACACCGGCAGACCGTAGCTGGGCAGCACCTGCTTGCCGTCGGGTGTCTGGTTGTACAGGCCGATGACGGCGAGGCCCAATGCCAATGCCAGCAACAGCCCGCCGATCACGTCGACCTTCTCTTTCGGCGCGTCCCTGTCCCGCGCCGGGAGGCTGAAGTGGATCATCACCATCGCGACAGCGGCCAACGGGACGTTGACCCAGAACACCGCCTGCCAGTGGCTGAACAGCGCGACCAGGCCGACGCCGTAGAGCGGGCCGAGCACGCTGCCGAGTTCCTGGGCGGCACCGACCCCGCCGAGGACGGCGGCACGGTTGCGTTTGGCCCACAAATCGGCCGCGAGCGCCAACGTGACGGGTAGCAGAGCGCCGCTGGCGGCTCCCTGAACCGTGCGTCCGATCACCATCGTGACCAGATCGGTGGACAGTGCGGTGATCACCGATCCGACGGCGAACGTCGCGAGGCTGACCTGGATCAGGGTTTTGCGCCCGAACCTGTCCGACGCGCGACCCAGCAGCGGCATCGCCGCGATGTAGCCCAGCAGATAGCTCGTGATGATCGGCGTGACCCGCTGGATCTCGTTGATGCCGATGCCGACGTCGTTCATGATGTCGCGGATCACCGAGATCACGACGTAGGTGTCGAGCGCGCCGAGCATCACCGCGAGGCTGCCCGCGCCGATCGCCATCCACCGGTTGGTCGCTCCCTGAGCGACCGGGGGAGCCTGGTGCATCACGCCGCAGGTTTGTCGACGGTAACCGGTTCGCCCCACTTCGACAGCGTCATCGTGACGCTGTTGCCGGGGCTGGGCTCCAATCGAACCTGCATGAGTTCGTGGTCACCGTCTTCGGTGACCCACGCCGTGCCGGGCACAGGTCCCGTCGCGCCGATCTGCGGTGCGATCTTGTTGACCGCGTCGGCGCTGACGTCTCCGGTGATCCGCACCGTCTGAGTGCCTTCGACCGTCTCGCGGCCGTCGGCGCTCGGGTTGGAGAAGTTCGCCAGCACGTTGGCCAGGCCGACGTCGGGGTTGAGGATCGCGGCGACGTCGTAGACGTCGGCGGCAGGCCCGAAGTTCGACAGTCCGCCGCCGGCGGTGATCGTGGCCCACAGATCGCCGTCGGAGACGACGAACTCGACGTCGTTGAGGCGCTGGCCGAGGAAGATGATGTTCGCGGTGCCCTTCGCGGCGACGGCCGGCGCCTGGGTCAGGTCGCCTTCGAGTGTCTCGACCGGCAGCTCGGGGATCTGCCCCTGCACCGAAAGTTTGAGATGCGCACTGGTCTGGCCTTTGGTGGTCTCGCTGGACTCCTTCAGCAAGGTCGCGGGATCGGGCAGGTCCTTGCCGGAGTTCTCCGAAGAGGATCCGGAGCACCCTGCGATGAGGGCGGCGACAGCGAAGAGGGCGGCGAAGATCGCCAATAGGCGGGTCTGCATGCCTGCATCGTAGAGGGTGGGGACTGATGGCCGTGCGGTCCGGTGCCCGACGACGCCCCGGTTAACTGCGTTTGACCTGCGGGTTCAGCATGTGTGGCCGCACCTCAAATGATCGGAGGTTCGTCGGGCCGCAGCACTCGCAGCCACCGGTAGCCGTAGGCGTCGAGTTGCATTTCGATGCGCCCGCGGTCGTCGAGGGGAAACTCGCCGCGCCCGTCGAGCAGATCAACGAGCACCGAGCCGGGCGCCACGTCGGGTAGTTCCAGCGGCACGAGGCGTCCCTCCGCGCCGAAGTTGTGCAGTCCGACCATGGCCCACCCGGACGATTCGCGGCACACGTGGGCGAGCACGGCAGCGTGGGGCTGGTCCAGGATCTCCGGGGTGGACCAACCGATCTCCGGTTGCTGTCGGTAGGTGTAGATGAGGTCGCGGATGAACCACCAGAACGACTGGTGGTCGTGGCGCTGGTCGGCGGCGTTGACCCGCTCCGGGCCGTAGAGTCCGGCGGGCAGCGGGCGCGTCAGCCGACGGGCGGGGGCGGTCGAGAATCCGCCGTTGGCCCCTGCTGTCCACTGCATCGGTGAGCGCACCGACAGCCGCCCCGCAATGTCGAGGTTCTCGGCCATCCCGATCTCTTCGCCATAGAACAGGACCGGTGTACCCGGCAGCGAGAACGCGAGCGAGTAGACCATGCGCATTCGGCGCTCGTCGCCGCCGAGCATGGCAGGGAGCCGCCGTCGCAGACCGCGCCCGTACAGCTGCATCTCGGAATCGGGACCGAAGGCGTCGAACACCTCCTGGCGTTCGGCGTCGCTGAGTTTGTCGAGGGTGAGTTCGTCGTGGTTGCGGACGAAGGTGGCCCACTGGCTGGTGATGTCGAGTGCGGGCCGCTCGCGAAGAGCGTCGGCGAGCGGGCCCGCGTCGCCGCGCGCCAGCGACAGATACATGCGCTGCATGCCGATGAAATCGAACTGCATGTTCAGGCCGTCGCCGTCGGGACCGCCGAAAAACGACTTCTGGTCCTCGTACTCGACGTTGACCTCGCCCAGCAGCACCGCATCACCGAGGCGACGGGTCACGAAATTGCGGACATCGCCGAGGTATTCGTACGGATCGAATGCCCCGGGATCGCCCGGTGCGCCGTCGCGGGCGAACAGGAACGGCACCGCGTCGACGCGGAAGCCCGAGATTCCGAGCTGCAACCAGAAGCCCAGGGTTCGTGAGATCTCCTCCTGCACGGCAGGATTGGCGATGTTCAGGTCTGGTTGATGTTTGTAGAAATGATGCAGGTACCACTGGCCCGTCTTGGGGTCGTGCTCCCACAGGCTGTCCTCCTGGTCGGGGAAGACGACATCGGCGGAGGTGTCGGGCGGCTCGGTGTCGGTCCACACGTAGTAGTCGCGGTAGGGGTCGTCGACGCTGCGGCGGGCTGATTTGAACCACGGGTGGGCATCGGAGGTGTGGTTCATGACGAAATCGATGATCACCCTGATGCCGTTGGACCTGGCGGTCCGGACCAGTTCGACGAAGTCGCCGAGGGTGCCCAGCCGGGTTTCCACGCCAAAGAAGTCGGTGATGTCGTAGCCGTCGTCTCTGCGGGAAGTCGGATAGAACGGCATCAGCCACAGGCAGGTGATGCCGAGGTCGGCGAGGTACTCGATGCGTTCGGTCATGCCGCGGATGTCGCCGCAGCCGTCGCCGTTCCAGTCGTAGAACGTCTCGATGTCGGCGCAGTAGAAGACGGCGTTCTTCCACCACAGGTCGCCGGTCTCGATCTTCCTCATGCCGGAACCGCCGGCGCCGTCGGAGACAGTTGCGGCAGGACGTGCTCGCCGAAGGCGTCGATGAACGGCTGCTGGTGCTGTCCGACGAAGTGCAGATATAGCTCGTCCCAGCCCTGCTCGAGGTACTCGTTGAGCCACGCGGCGTGCCTGCCGAGGTCACTGGAGATCCGTACCGACCCGGCAACCTGCTCGGCCGTGACGTTCGCGCCGACGACGTCGAACGCGTCCACGTTCTCGAGGTCCCAGCAGACAGGCGGTGAGAAGACGTTGGTGCGCCACTGGTCGTGCGCGATGGCCGCCGCGTCGTCCGCGGTGGGTGCCCAGCTGAGGTGGATCTGCAGGCGTGCCGGGCCGCGCCCGCCCGCGGACCGATACGCGTCCAGGACCTGGCGCAGCGTGTCGGCGGGCTGATTCACGGTGATCAGCGCGTCCGCCCAGGCCGCGTGGCGGGCGGCGGTCGCCGGCGTCACGGCTGGACCGACCAGATCGGGCACCCGGTCGGGCAGCGTCCACAACTTCGCGCGATTGACATGGATGAGGCCGTCGACGCTGACCTCCTCGCCCTGTAGGAGGCGGCGGATCACGTCGACGCACTCGAGAAGCCGCTGGTCGCGGATCTCCTTGCGGGGCCAGACCTCGCCGGTGATGCGTTCGTTGGATGCCTCGCCGGAACCCAGGGCAGCCCAGATCCGGCCGGGGAACATCTCGGCCAGCGTCGCGATCGCCTGCGCGATGATCGCGGGGTGGTAGCGCTGACCCGGGGCGTTGACGACGCCGAACGGAAGGTTGGTCGTGGCCAGCGCCGCACCGAGGAACGACCAGGCGAACCCCGACTCGTTCTGGCGTTCACTCCACGGGCTGAAATGGTCCGATGACATCCCGGCTGTGAAGCCGGCACGTTCGGCGTGCTGGACGTCGCGGAGCAGTTGCCCCGGCGCGATTTGTTCGTGCGAGCAGTGGAATCCGATGACCGCCATGCACACCCCATACCCGTTCCTGGCCGGTCTAGGCTGGCCTGCATGTTCACCGGGATCGTCGAAGAGCTGGGCGAGGTCGTCAGCAAGGAGGAGCTCGCCGACGCTGCGCGGTTCGTCATCCGCGGACCGGTGGTGACTGCCGATGCGCGCCACGGGGATTCGATTGCCGTCAACGGGGTGTGCCTGACGGTGGTCGATGTGCTCGCTGATGGATCGTTTTCCGCTGACGTGATGGCCGAGACGCTCGACCGGTCGAGTCTGGCCAAGGTCGACGTCGGGTCGGTGGTCAACCTGGAGCGAGCGGCCGCCCTCAACAGCAGGCTCGGCGGGCACATCGTGCAGGGCCATGTCGACGACACCGGTTTCGTGATCTCGCGCGCACCGTCGGAGAACTGGGATGTGGTGCGAATCTCACTGCCGATCGCGCTCGCGCGCTACGTCGTCGAGAAGGGCTCCATCACCGTCGACGGCATCTCCCTGACGGTGTCGGGTCTGGGGCCCGACTGGTTCGAGGTGTCGCTGATCCCGACGACCCTGCAGTTGACCACGCTGGGACGCGCCGACGTCGGAACGCCGGTCAATCTCGAAGTCGACGTCATCGCGAAATATGTCGAGCGGCTCCTGGAGAAAAAGGACACGCCGGCAGACAAGTAGCCCGGCGGACTGCGGTGGATGAGGCAGTTGCGTGACGCGGCGGCGATTCTGCGACCCCTTCTCCGCCGTGGCGTCACGCAACCGGGCCCGAGCCGCCTCTTTACCCGCCGACCGGCGGGCAATAAGCGCCAACCCTTCGTGGTTCATACTGAAGGGTGTTGACACGTGGTTCCGGCCTGGCCGGGGCCGGCAAGGGTGGTGAGGATGACGAGGCTGGATTCGGTCGAGCGCGCGGTGGCCGACATCGCCGCAGGCAAGGCCGTCGTCGTCATCGACGACGAGGACCGTGAGAACGAAGGCGACCTGATCTTCGCCGCCGAGAACGCGACGCCCGAGCTGGTGGCGTTCATGGTGCGCTACACGTCGGGATACCTGTGCGTTCCACTGGACGGCGAGATCTGCGACAGGCTCGGCCTGCTGCCGATGTACGCGGTCAATCAGGACAAGCACGGCACCGCCTACACCGTCACCGTGGACGCGAAAAAGGGTGTGGGAACTGGCATCTCGGCGATGGACCGGGCGACGACGATGCGTCTGCTGGCAGATCCCGACGCGGTCGCCGACGATTTCACCAAACCCGGCCACGTCGTTCCGCTGCGCGCCAAGGACGGCGGGGTGCTGCGGCGTCCCGGCCACACCGAGGCGGCCGTCGACCTGGCCCGGCTGGCCGGGCTGCAGCCCGCGGGCGCGATCTGCGAGATCGTCAGCCAGAAGGACGAAGGCGCGATGGCCCAGACCGACGAGCTGCGGATCTTCGCCGACGAACACGACCTCGCGCTGATCTCCATCGCCGATCTGATCGAGTGGCGCCGCAAGCACGAGAAGCACATCGCCCGTGTCGCCGAAGCCCGCATCCCCACCCGCCACGGCGAGTTCCGCGCGGTCGGCTACACGAGCATCTACGAGGACGTCGAACATGTCGCGCTGGTCAAGGGTGACATCGCCGGCCCGCACGGTGACGGCCACGACGTGCTCGTCCGGGTGCACTCGGAATGTCTCACCGGCGATGTGTTCGGCTCCCGCCGCTGCGACTGCGGTCCCCAGCTCGACGCCGCCCTGGCGATGGTGGCCAGGGAAGGCCGCGGCGTCGTTCTCTACATGCGGGGGCACGAGGGCCGCGGTATCGGCCTGATGCACAAGTTGCAGGCCTACCAGCTCCAGGACGCCGGCGACGACACCGTGGACGCGAACTTGAAATTGGGGCTGCCGGCCGACGCGCGGGACTACGGCACCGGCGCGCAGATCCTCGTCGATCTGGGTGTGCGGTCGATGCGCTTGCTGACGAACAACCCGGCCAAGCGGGTCGGACTCGACGGCTACGGTCTGCACATCATCGAGCGGGTGCCGCTCCCGGTGCGGGCCAACGCCGAGAACATCCGCTATCTGATGACCAAGCGCGACCGGATGGGCCACGACCTGGTGGGCCTGGAGGATTTCGACGAGGCGGTCCCCGGCGAGTTCGGGGGGGCCGTATGAGTGGCACCGGCGTTCCCGATCTGCCCGCGCTCGATGCCGGAGAGCTGAAGCTGGCGATCGTCGCCAGCACGTGGCACGAGACGATCTGCGACGCCCTCCTCGAGGGGGCGCGCAAGGTCGCCGCGGAGGCCGGGGTGACCGATCCGACGGTCGTCCGGGTGCTCGGTGCGATAGAAATCCCGGTTGTTGCCCAGGCTCTCGCCCGCACCCATGACGCGGTGGTCGCCCTCGGTGTGGTGATCCGGGGTGAGACACCGCATTTCGACTATGTCTGCGATGCCGTCACCCAGGGCCTGACCCGGGTGTCGCTGGATGAGTCCAAGCCGATCGCCAACGGTGTGCTCACCGTCAACACCGAACACCAGGCGTTCGATCGCGCCGGACTTCCGCACTCCGGTGAGGACAAGGGAGCTCAGGCGGCGGCTGCGGCGCTCTCGACCGCGCTGACGCTGCGTGCGCTGAACTCGCCGTCATGAGCAAGCAACAGTGGGATCTTGAGGTCAAGCCGCATCTGACGCCGTATTTCGCCTGGGGCGCAGCGGTATTGATCGTGGCGGCGCATGTCGTCGTCGGTGCGCTGCTCAAAATCGGCTCGACGGGCGTGGTGTTCCGCACCTACGATCAGGTTGCGATCGCGATGGTCGGCATTGTCATCGCCTGCTTCGTGTCGCTGTTCGCTCGGCCCCGGCTGCGGGTGGGCCCGTCCGGTGTTGCGGTGCGAAACCTGTTCGCGTATCGGTTGTTCCCGTGGGACGACGTCGTCGATGTGTCCTTCCACGAGGGAGCGCGGTGGGCGCGGCTGGACCTGCCCGACGACGAGTACGTCGCCGTCATGGCGATTCAGGCGGTCGACAAGGCACGTGCCGTCGAATCGATGGACAGGGTGCGTGCGCTGCTGCAGCGCTACAAGAAAGACGTCAATTCACATCGCCCATGACCGCGCCTTCCCGGCGCGGGTCGGCGCCGCCGGTCCACCCCGGGGCGGTGCGCACGATGGCTGACAGCCCGCTCGACTGATCCGCCAGATCGACCTTGTGGCCGAGTTCGCGAAGCCCCTGGACCAGAGGGTCGTTGTTGCCGTCATCGGAGGTGTCGATCACCGGATGTTCGCCGCCGACATTGGTTTCCGGTGAATTGTCGGCGCCGAAGTCCACCATGGACACCGCCTGTTGCGGGTCCAGATCCCAGTCCAGCATGCCGACGATCGTCTTGACGACGAACTGAATGATGGTGCCGCCGCCGGGGGAGCCCGCGACGGCGTGCAGGGTGCGGGGAGCGCCGGGCGCGGCCCGGTCGAAGATCAGCGTGGGCGCCATCGTGCTGCGCGGTCGCTTGCCCGGCTGCACCCGGTTGGCCAGCGGCACACCGTCGGGGCCCGCAGGTTCGGCCGAGAAGTCGGTCAGCTCGTTGTTGAGCAGGAATCCGTCGACCATGTGGAAGGAGCCGAACGCGGATTCGATGGTGGTCGTCAGCGAGGCGGCGTTGCCCTGCTTGTCGACCACGCTGACGTGGCTGGTGCCATGTTCGGGTATCGGTGGAACAGGCGCGGCGGGCGGTCCGAATTCGCCGGGCTCAGCGGTGCCCATCGAGCGGTCCGGCGAGATCAGCGCCGCGCGCCCGGCGAGATAGTCGCTGCCGAGCAATGTTTCGGGTGATCCACCCGGCAATGCCACGAAGTCGGTGTCGGCGACGTAGCGGTCACGGTCGGCATAGGCCAATCGTTCGGCTTCGGAGACCAGGTGTACGCCCATGACTGTCGGACGACCGCCGTTGAGGTCGACATCGGTGGGCTTGTGCTGGTTCATCGGGAACCGTTCGAGCATGCCGAGGGTGGCGGCCACCGCGATACCGCCGGATGACGGCGGCGGCATGCCGCAGATCTCCTTGCCGCGGTAGGGCGTGCACAGCGGTTCCCGCTGCTTGGCGGTGTAGCCCGCGAGATCCTCCAGGGTCATCAAGCTGGGGGTGCGCCCGCCTGAGGTGTCGGCCGCTTCGGCCACGATGTTGCGGGCGGTCTCGCCGGTGTAGAAGGCGTTGGGGTCGGATGCGATGGCGCCCAACGTTTTCGCGTAGGCGGAGTTGGTGAGTTCGGTGTCGGTGCTCTTCGGGGTTCCGTCGGCGTTGAGGAAGTAGGCGGCCGCCTCCTCGTCGATTCGAAGCTTCTGGGCGGCGTCGGAGATGGCGGCTGCCAGCCGCGCGCTGATGTCGAATCCGTCGTCGGCGAGCGTGACGGCCGGTGCGAACAGATCGCGCCACGGCGCCGTCCCGTGCTCGGCGTGCACGTCGGCCAGCATCCGCACGATCCCCGGTACCCCGATCGAGCGCCCGGACGAACGGGCGTCGGGTGTGGGCCCGGTGCGGTCGGTGTCCGAGATCCAGCGCAGGTAGTTTTCCGTCGCGGCCGCCGGGGCGGTCTCGCGGCCGTCAAAGGCCTGCACGGTGTCGGCGGCTGCGTCGTAGTACAGCAGGAACCCGCCGCCCCCGATACCCGAGGACTGCGGTTCGACGAGACCGAGCACAGCCTGAGCGGTGACGATCGCGTCCGCGGCGCTACCGCCGTCGCGGAGGACCTCGCAGGCGGCTTTCGTGGCCAGTGGGTTCGCGGTGACGACGGCGAAAGTGTTGGTGCGGACCGCAGTCATGTCGCTGCGGTAGCCGGTTGCCGTCTCCGGCGCGGACTCGTCGTCGCGCGTCTGCTCCTTGGCCTCGGGCGTGCCGTTCGTCACGATTTCGCACGGCCCGGACCGTGACACCAGGTTGTCGGGTCCGGCCGAGCACGCGGCGAGGACCAACATGAGGCCCAGTACTGGGGCGATCGTTCGACGGGTGGCCCGCATCACTGCCACGGTAGTCGCTCTACCCCGTCGGGGTCCGGCAGTAACCTGGTGCCGTGCCCGATCCAGCGACGTACCGACCCGCTCCCGGGTCCATCCCCGTCGAACCGGGCGTCTACCGTTTCCGCGACCCGCACGGTCGTGTCATCTATGTCGGTAAGGCGAAGAGTCTGCGCAGCCGGCTCAACTCGTACTTCGCCGACCTCTCGGGTCTGGCGCCGCGCACCCGTCAGATGGTGATGACCGCCGCCAGCGTCGAGTGGACGGTCGTCACCACCGAGGTCGAGGCTCTGCAGCTCGAATACAACTGGATCAAGGAATTCGATCCGCGGTTCAACATCCGCTACCGCGACGACAAGTCCTATCCGGTGCTGGCGGTCACGCTCAACGAGGAGTACCCGCGACTCAAGGTCTACCGTGGCCCGCGCCGCAAGGGTGTGCGCTACTTCGGCCCGTACTCCCACGCGTGGGCGATCCGGGAGACCCTGGATCTGCTCACCCGGGTGTTCCCTGCCCGCACCTGCTCCAACGGAGTGTTCAAGCGGCACAGCCAGATTGACCGGCCCTGCCTGCTCGGCTACATCGACAAGTGCTCCGCTCCGTGCGTCGGGCGCGTCAGCGCCGACGAGCATCGGCGGATCGTGGGTGATTTCTGCGACTTCCTGGCAGGCAAGACCGATCGGCTGATCCGCGAAATGGAACAGCAGATGAACGCTGCCGCAGAGGACCTGGACTTCGAAAGGGCCGCCCGCCTTCGCGACAACATCGGCGCGATGCGGCGCGCGATGGAGAAGCAGACGGTGGTGTTCGGGGACGGCACCGACGCCGACGTGGTGGCCTTCGCCGACGACCAACTCGAGGCGGCCGTGCAGGTGTTCCACGTCCGCGGTGGCCGGGTGCGCGGCCAGCGTGGCTGGGTCATCGAAAAGTCCGGTGAGCCAGGGGAATCCACGCTGGAGTATCTGGTCGAGCAGTTCTTGACGCAGTTCTACGGCGACCAGGCGGCGCTGAGAGAGGACGCCGGCTCCAGTTCTGGAGATGGCGGGGACGAGGCGACCAACCCCGTGCCGAAACAGGTACTCGTCCCGGTGCTGCCAGACACCGCGCACGAGCTGGAGACCTGGTTGTGCCAGCTGCGCGGGTCCCGGGTGGCGCTGAGGGTGCCCCAGCGGGGGGACAAGCGGGCGCTCGCGGAGACCGTCAAGCGCAACGCCGAGCAGGCGCTCAATCAGCACAAGCTGAAGCGAGCTGGTGATTTCAACGCGAGAAGTGCCGCGCTGCAGAGTATTCAGGATGCGCTCGGGCTCGAGGACGCGCCGTTGCGAATCGAGTGCGTCGACATCAGCCACGTCCAGGGCACCGATGTGGTCGCCTCGCTGGTTGTGTTCGAAGACGGCTTGCCGCGCAAGTCGGACTACCGCCACTACGCGATCCGCGAAGCCGCGGGCGACGGGCGTTCTGACGACGTCGCGTCGATCGCGGAGGTGACGCGGCGCCGGTTCTACCGCCATCTGCGCGACTCGCAGGGACCCCAGCCCGGCGAGATGATTACCGACACCGATGTCGCCGCCGAGTCGGCCGCGGAAGGCCGCCCGCGCCGATTCGCCTACCCGCCGAACCTGTTCGTCGTCGACGGTGGCGCTCCGCAGGTGAACGCGGCGCAGGCGGTACTCGACGACCTGGGGGTCACCGACGTCGCAGTGATCGGGTTGGCCAAGAGACTCGAGGAAGTGTGGGTTGCGGCCGAACCCGACCCGGTGATCATGCCGCGCAACAGCGATGGCCTCTATCTGCTGCAGCGGGTGCGCGACGAAGCGCACCGGTTCGCGATCTCCTATCACCGCAGCAAGCGCTCGAAGCGGATGACGGCCTCGGCACTGGACTCGGTGCGCGGTCTCGGCGAGCACCGCCGCAAAGCCTTGGTCACCCATTTCGGGTCGCTGGCACGGTTGAAGCAGGCCTCCGTGGAGGAGATCACGGCCGTTCCGGGTATCGGGGTCGCGACGGCCCGGGCGGTGCTCGACGCCCTCGGCGTGGAGACGCCGACTGATTCGGGCGCGCCCGACGCGGTTATCGGCAATGATCAGAGCAGGGCATCGGGATGACAGAGCAGGGCATGCACGAGGAACTGCAAGGGGGAGCAGGCAGCATCGGCGAAAGCGGCGAAAACGACGGGATAGACGTGGTCCTGGTGACGGGCCTGTCCGGCGCGGGCCGCGGCACCGCCGCCAAGGTGCTCGAAGACCTCGGCTGGTATGTCGCCGACAATCTGCCGCCGGAGCTTATCGCGCGCATGGTCGACCTCGGTTTGGCGGCCGGTTCGCGCATCACCCAGCTCGCGGCCGTGATGGACGTGCGGTCGCGGGGCTTCACCGGCGACCTCGATTGGGTGCGCAGCGAATTGGCCACCCGGGGCATCGTGCCCCGCGTGCTGTTTCTGGAGGCCTCCGACGACATCCTGGTGCGGCGCTACGAGCAGAACCGGCGCAGCCATCCTCTGCAGGGCAATCAGACGCTGGCCGAAGGCATCGCCGCCGAGCGGGCGCTGCTGGCGCCGGTACGGGCATCGGCCGACTTGGTGATCGACACGTCGTCGCTGTCGGTGCACGGACTGCGGGAGAGCATCGAGCGCGCTTTCGCCGCGGAGACCGTCGCGCACACCAATGTGACCGTGGAATCTTTCGGGTACAAATACGGTCTGCCGATGGATGCAGACACGGTGATGGACGTCCGCTTCCTGCCAAACCCGCACTGGGTGGACGAGCTGCGCCCACACACGGGCCAGCACGCCGACGTCCGTGATTATGTGCTCGGCCAACCGGGCGCCCTGGAGTTTCTCGACTCCTACCATCAGCTGTTGGACGTCGTGATCGACGGTTACCGCCGGGAGGGGAAGCGCTACATGACCGTTGCCATCGGCTGTACGGGCGGCAAGCACCGCAGCGTCGCGATGGCCGAGGCGCTGGCCGAGCGGCTTCAGGACGCCGCGCTGACGGTGCGGGTGCTGCACCGGGATCTCGGGCGCGAATGAGTGCCCGCATCGTTGCGCTGGGCGGTGGGCACGGCCTGTACGCCACGCTGTCGGCGGCACGGCGCCTGACCCCGCACGTCACAGCGATCGTCACCGTCGCCGACGACGGCGGATCTTCGGGTCGGCTGCGTAGCGAACTCGACGTGGTTCCGCCCGGAGATCTGCGAATGGCGTTGGCCGCGTTGGCTTCCGACAGTCCTCATGGCAGGTTGTGGGCCACCATCATCCAGCATCGCTTCGGTGGCAGCGGTGCGCTGGCGGGCCACCCTATCGGCAACCTGATGCTCGCAGGCCTCAACGAGGTGCTCGCCGATCCGGTGGCGGCACTCGACGAGCTCGGCAGGATTCTGGGCGTCAAGGGCCGGGTGTTGCCGATGTGCCCGGTCGGGCTCGGCATCGAAGCCGACGTCGTCGGTCTCGAATCCGATCCCCGGGTGAGCCGCTCGATCCGCGGTCAGGTCGCAATCGCGACCACCGTGGGCAAGGTGCGCAGGGTCCGGCTGCTGCCCGCCGATCCGCCCGCCACGCACCAGGCGATCGACGCGATCATGAACGCCGATCTGATCGTGCTCGGTCCCGGCTCGTGGTTCACCAGCGTCATCCCGCATGTGCTGGTGCCGCAGCTGTTGACCGCGTTGCAGACGACGACCGCGCGGCGCGCCCTTGTGCTCAATCTGGTCGCGGAGCCCGGCGAGACGGCGGGCTTCTCGGTGGAGCGTCACATTCACGTGCTGGCCCAGCACGCGCCGGGTTTCACCGTGGATGACATCGTCGTCGATTCGGCGCGTGTTCCCAGCGACCGCGAGCGCGAGCAGCTGCGCCGGACCGCCGCGATCCTCGATGCTCACGTTCAGTTCGCTGATGTGTCCAGACCTGGTACACCTTTACATGACCCGGCGAGGTTGGCCGCGGCTTTGGAGGGGGTCCGCAAGCGCGGCGCGCCGCCGAGCGCGACGGCTCAGCAGACGCGACCCACCCCGAGAGCGAAGCCCACCCCGACAGTGAACGGACCGAGAGGTGACGACCCGTGGCGATGACAGCCGAGGTCAAAGATGAACTGAGCCGGTTGGTGGTCAACTCGGTGAGTGCGCGCCGCGCCGAGGTGGCGTCGCTGCTGCGCTTCGCCGGCGGATTGCACATCGTGTCGGGGCGCGTCGTCGTCGAAGCCGAGGTCGATCTGGGCATCATCGCGCGCCGCTTGCGCAAGGACATCTACGACCTGTACGGCTACAACGCGGTGGTGCATGTGCTGTCGGCCAGCGGCATCCGCAAGAGCACGCGCTACGTGGTTCGGGTCGCCAAAGACGGGGAGGCGTTGGCGCGGCAGACGGGTCTGCTGGATCTGCGTGGCCGCCCGGTGCGCGGACTGCCGGCCCAGGTCGTCGGCGGCAGCGTCGCGGATGCCGAAGCCGCCTGGCGCGGAGCATTTTTGGCGCACGGATCGCTGACCGAGCCCGGTCGATCGTCGGCACTCGAAGTGAGCTGCCCTGGGCCCGAGGCCGCCTTGGCGCTCGTGGGCGCGGCTCGCCGGCTGGGGGTGAGCGCCAAGGCGCGTGAGGTGCGGGGCAGCGATCGCGTGGTCGTCCGCGACGGCGAAGCCATTGGTGCGCTGCTGACTCGGATGGGCGCGCAGGACACGCGGCTCACCTGGGAGGAGCGCCGCATGCGCCGCGAGGTGCGTGCCACCGCGAACCGGCTGGCCAACTTCGACGACGCGAATCTGCGACGATCGGCGCGCGCTGCTGTGGCGGCGGCCGCCCGGGTGGAACGTGCGCTGGAAATCCTCGGCGACACCGTGCCCGACCACCTCGCCGCCGCGGGTCAGCTGCGCGTCGCCCACCGGCAGGCCTCGCTGGAGGAGCTTGGCCGCCTCGCCGACCCGCCCATGACGAAAGATGCTGTGGCAGGCCGTATCCGGCGTCTGCTGTCGATGGCCGACCGCAAGGCCAAACAGGACGGCATCCCCGACACCGAGTCGGCGGTCACGCCGGATCTGCTCGAAGACGCCTAGGGTCCCAGCAGCGCGTCCAGCGCTTTGTGGTCCACCACTGTGAAGTCGTGGTCCTCGACCTTCATGTAGTGCCGCACCCGGTTGACGAAATCGTTGATCGCTGTGTTGAACGCCTCGGTCGCCATGTTGCGCTTCTCCGGCGAGAGCGCCGACGTGAGCTCCTGGGCGAACGCCGTGTAGATCACGCGCTGGGCGCTGTCGGCGATGTCGCTGGGGGCCACCAGCCTCAGCTCGGTGAGCAGGGTGATGGCGCGTTTGATGTCGTCTTCGAGCACGCCGGTCACCCGGATCACCCGGAACATCACGGCGAGACGATTCAGGTTGTCGGGGATCCCCGGATCGACTTCGCGCGCCCTGGCGAGAAATTCCTCGTGGTCTTCGGTATGAGCGAGGCGATGCGTCACCTCCGCCCACTCCTTGGAGATCTCCTTGAGGCCCGTGCTCACGACGGAGACCTCCGTCATCGCCGCCACGAACCGGATGGTGGCATCGCGGAGCAGATCGAACTTCAGCCGTTCTTCCTCGGCGATG
Organism: Mycolicibacterium iranicum; assembly: GCF_002101705.1. Lineage (GTDB taxonomy): Bacteria > Actinomycetota > Actinomycetes > Mycobacteriales > Mycobacteriaceae > Mycobacterium > Mycobacterium iranicum. The sequence continues at coordinate 577,930 of NZ_LQPC01000047.1, forward strand.
CTCTGGCGTTCGTGGGTGCGCTTCGCCGTCCAGTAGGTCGCGAGCCCGCCGACGATCGTGCCCAGCAGGCTCGCCGAGGCCGTGATCGCGGGAATCACCCAGTCGGTCATGGGTTGAGTATCCGCCGCGACCTTGTCCTCAGCTGGCGGAACGCTTCCCAGAGCAGCAAACCGGCCTGGATCCCCAGCGCGATCGAGATCATCGAGATCAGCGTGACGGCGACGGCGCCACCGCTGCTCCCGGCGACGAGTTCGGTGACGCCGATAAATCCCAGTGATCCCGGCACCAGCAGCCAGAACCCGGGGAGCAGCAGTGTCGCCGCGGGCGGGGTGTCGGGCCGGTGCGCGACCAGCAGCGCGCACACGGTCAGCGCGAGCCCGCCACCGAAGCCGCTGGCGTAGCTGCCCAGGCCGGCGTTCGCGAGAACCTGGCCGGTGTAGGAGACGAACAGGATCAGCAGCATCCATCCCATGAAGCGGGTCGGGGGCCCGTGGTAGAGGAAAAGTCCCACCGCGTACAGGGCGACCCCCAGCCACGGCGACCATGGACCGAAGCGGTCCACCGATGCGACGCTGAGTTCGTCGGTGGACAAGCCGACGACCTGCGCCGCGATGAGAATCCCGAAAGCCAACTGCGCCAACCGAATCCCGCCTGCGATCAGACGCGCCGACCCGGCGATCACGTCGCGTCCGCTGAGTTCGATGACGGCCAGCGTGATTGCGGTGCCAGGCAGGAACATCACCAGCGCGGGCGCCAATGCGCGCAGACTTCCCTCTCCGAGATTCAGCAACCTGCCGAGAACGAATGAGGACAGCGCAACCAGGAACGCCGCGACGACGGGCAGCAGCTGGGTCAGCGGCTCGCTGCGCCTGGCGAACAAACCCAACAGCCCCACCCCGGAGCCGAAGGTGACGGCGGCCAGCAGGGCGATCACATTGGGTTGCAGGATCAGGGCGAATGCCGCGCTCTGCAAGATGTAACCCACGACGAACGCCCATGCCGAGAACCGCGGCCGCATGGCATCGATGCGGTCGAGCTCGGCCAGCCCGTCCTCCGGGCTGACCTGGCCGCGCTCTGCCTGTTCGACGAGCACGGCGAGCGGAAAGGTCTGGTCGAAGCGAAGGTTCTTCTCGGCGCTCTCCACCCGCATCGTGGTGCCGTCGGGATGTTCGCCACCGCCCCCGAGCTGGATGTAGTTGGGCAGGATCAGCATCTCTTGCGACACCCCGTAACCGTCAGCCGCCGAGCTCAGTGCCCGCCGCACCATCCCGATGGGATAGCCGGCCGCGATCATCGCCGCGCCGAGTCTGGCCAGAAACGCCATCGGCTTGGTGTGTGCCGCCAGTGGCCGCGGGTCAACCTCCGGTACGTCCTCCACGGGCCGGACAGTAGACCTCTACCGTGGGCCCATGAGTGATTTGCGGGTCGGTGTGGCCTATCCGGATCCGCCCTTCAACGCCATGCCCAACCACGGCGGCCTCGACATCGACGTGATGACCGCCCTCGCGAGGGCCATCGGCGTCGAGGTCGAGTTCGTCGCCTACGACGGCGCAGATTTCGACGGGATCTTCGACCGGCTGGCGGCAGGTGACTACGACTGCGTCATCTCGGGCATCACCGTCACCTCCGAACGGCAGCGCCGGGCGGCGTTCTTACCGCCTTACGTGATCTCCGGGCAGGGCCTGGCCGTGGATACATCCCGGCTGCCCGCTGTCCGTTCCGTCGACGACCTGGCGGGTTTGACGATCGGCGTGCAGCGCGGCAACACGAGCGAATCCGTCGCCCACCAGTTGGTGGCAGACGGCAAGGCCGCCCGTGTCCGCATCTACGACTACGGCGCGATCAGCACTGCGGTCGCCGACCTGGTCACCGGCGGCTGTGATGCCGTCATGAAGCTCGCCCCGGTGCTGACCGAACTCGTCAAAGCGGTACCCGGGGTCGAGGTCGTGCAACGCGGGCTGTCGATCGAGGAGATCGCCCTCGCGGTCAACCCCGCCGATCAGCAGCTCCTCGCTCGCCTGCGGGTCGCCCAAGCCGAACTAGAAGCCAGTGGCGAGTTCCAGCGGATCCGCCGCGGGTGGCTCGGCAACCCCTACGTCGATCAAAGTTCAGGGATGCTCTAGCCGCGGTCCGGGGCGAGCGCGCGCGGCAGACGGGCCAACTACTAGGCTAAGTGCCGAGCTGTGACGAGCATCGAATTCAAGAGGAGAGACACGTGACGATCCGGGTAGGCGTGAACGGCTTCGGCCGCATCGGGCGCAACTTCTTCCGCGCACTGGACGCGCAGAAGGCCGAAGGCAAGAACACCGATATCGAGATCATCGCGGTCAACGACCTCACCGATAACGCCACGCTGGCGCACCTTCTGAAGTTCGATTCCATCCTGGGCCGCCTGCCCTACGACGTCAGCCTCGAAGGCGACGACACCATCGTGGTCGGCGACCACAAAATCAAGGCCCTTGAGGTCAAGGAAGGTCCGTCAGCTCTGCCCTGGGGTGACCTCGGCGTCGACGTTGTCGTCGAGTCGACGGGCATCTTCACCGCCCGAGCCAAGGCGCAGGGCCACCTCGACGCCGGCGCCAAGAAGGTCATCATCTCCGCGCCGGCCAGCGACGAGGACATCACGATCGTGCTCGGCGTCAACGACGACAAGTACGACGGCAGCCAGAACATCATTTCCAACGCGTCGTGCACCACGAACTGCCTCGGGCCGCTGGCCAAGGTGCTCAACGACGAGTTCGGCATTGTCAAGGGTCTGATGACGACCGTGCACGCCTACACCCAGGATCAGAACCTGCAGGACGGCCCGCACAAGGATCTGCGTCGTGCCCGCGCCGCCGCGCTGAACATTGTGCCGACCTCGACCGGCGCGGCCAAAGCGATTGGCCTCGTCTTGCCTGAACTGAAAGGCAAGCTCGACGGGTACGCGCTGCGCGTGCCGATCCCCACGGGTTCGTGCACCGACCTGACCGCCGAGCTGTCGAAGGCCGCGTCGGCCGACGAGATCAACGCGGCAATGAAGGCCGCCGCAGACGGGCCCCTGAAGGGCATCCTCAAGTACTACGACGCCCCGATCGTGTCCAGCGACATCGTCACCGATCCGCACAGCTCGCTGTTCGACTCGGGCCTGACCAAGGTCATCGACAATCAGGCCAAGGTCGTCTCCTGGTACGACAACGAGTGGGGCTACTCCAACCGCCTGGTCGACCTGGTCGGCCTGGTCGGCAAGTCCCTGTAGCCGACAAGCAGACGATGGCGATCAAGTCACTCGACGACCTCCTGTCCGAAGGCGTTTCGGGCCGAGGCGTGCTCGTGCGCTCCGACCTGAACGTCCCGCTCGATGACGATCGCCAGATCTCTGATCCGGGTCGCATCATCGCCTCCGTTCCGACGCTGAAGGCGCTCAGCGACGCCGGCGCCAAGGTCGTCGTGACCGCGCACCTGGGCAGGCCCAAAGGTGAGCCGGACCCGAAATTCTCACTGGCTCCGGTCGCAAAAGCGTTGGGGGACAGGCTCGGTAGGCACGTGCAACTCGCCGGCGATGTCGTCGGGTCCGATGCACTCGCCCGCGCCGAAGGCCTGACCGACGGTGACATCCTGTTGCTGGAGAACATCCGCTTCGATGCACGTGAGACCAGCAAGGACGACGCTGAGCGGCTGAAGCTGGCCAAGGCGCTCGTCGAGCTCGTCGGCGATGACGGCGCGTTCGTCTCCGACGGCTTCGGCGTGGTGCATCGCAAGCAGGCATCGGTATTCGATGTGGCGACGCTGCTACCGCACTATGCAGGCACACTGGTCGACACCGAGGTGAAGGTGCTCGCGCAGCTCACCGAGTCGACCGAGCGCCCGTACGCGGTGGTACTCGGCGGATCCAAGGTGTCGGACAAACTCGCCGTCATCGAGAACCTCGCCACCAAGGCCGACAGCCTCGTCATCGGCGGCGGGATGTGCTTCACCTTCCTTGCCGCACAGGGTCTTTCGGTCGGCAGCTCACTGCTCGAAGAGGGCATGATCGAGACCTGTCGCAAGCTCCTCGACGACTACGGCGACGTGCTGCACCTGCCCGTCGACATTGTTGTCGCCGAGAAGTTCGCCGCCGACTCGCCCGCCGAGACCGTCGCGGCCGACAAGATCCCGTCCGACAAGATGGGCCTGGACATCGGCCCCGAGTCGGTCAAGCGGTTCACGGCGCTGCTGTCCAACGCCAAGACGATCTTCTGGAACGGCCCTATGGGCGTATTCGAGTTCCCGTCCTTCGCCGCGGGCACCAAGGGTGTGGCCGAGGCGATCATCGGGGCAACGGCCAAGGGGGCGTTCAGTGTCGTCGGCGGTGGCGATTCGGCCGCCGCCGTACGCCAGCTGGGCCTGCCCGAGGACGGTTTCTCGCACATTTCGACCGGTGGCGGCGCCTCCCTGGAATACCTTGAGGGCAAGACGCTACCCGGCATCGACGTGCTCGGACGTTAATAGAAATTAGGAGTCCTCGTGTCCCGCAAGCCGCTGATCGCCGGCAACTGGAAGATGAATCTGAACCACTTCGAGGCGATCGCGCTGGTTCAGAAGATCGCTTTCTCGTTGCCGGACAAGTACTTCGACAAGGTCGACGTGACGGTCATCCCGCCGTTCACCGATCTGCGCAGTGTGCAGACACTGGTCGACGGTGACAAGCTGCGACTCACCTATGGCGCGCAGGACGTGTCGCAGCACGACTCCGGGGCGTACACCGGTGAGATCAGCGGTGCCTTCCTGGCCAAGCTGGGCTGCACGTTCGCCGTCGTCGGCCATTCCGAGCGCCGCACGTATCACCACGAGGACGACGCGCTGGTCGCCGCGAAGGCGCTCGCGGCGCTGCGGCACGGGCTCTCGCCGATCATCTGCATCGGCGAAGCGCTCGAAGTGCGCGAGGCAGGCAACCACGTCGAGTTCAACGTGAACTCGCTGCGCGGATCGCTGGCCGGGTTGTCGGCCGAGCAGATCGGCAAGTCGGTGATCGCCTACGAGCCGGTCTGGGCGATCGGCACCGGCCGCGTCGCGAGCGCAGCGGACGCGCAGGAAGTGTGCAACGCCATCCGCAAAGAGATCGAGACACTCGCGTCCTCCGAGATCGCTGCCGGCGTTCGTGTGCTCTACGGCGGCTCGGTCAACGCCAAGAACGTCGGCGAGATCGTCGGGCAGGGCGACGTCGACGGCGCGCTGGTCGGTGGCGCGTCGCTGGACGGTGAGCAGTTCGCGATGCTGTCCGCGATCGCCGCGGGCGGGCCACTGCCCTGAGCGGCACATCAGCCACTGCCGCGAGCGGCACATCAGCCGCTGCCGCGAGCGGCACATCAGCCGCTGCCGCGAGCCTGATAACCTGGCCACCATGCAATTGGCTCTGCAGATCACCCTGGTCGTGACCAGTGTTCTGGTCGTGCTCCTGGTCCTGCTGCACCGCGCCAAGGGCGGCGGCCTGTCCAGCCTGTTCGGTGGCGGTGTGCAATCCAGCCTGTCCGGCTCCACCGTGGTCGAGAAGAACCTCGACCGGCTGACGCTCTTCGTCACCGGCATCTGGATCGTCGCCATCGTCGGCATGGCTCTGTCCATCAAATACGGCGTCTGATCACATTCGGGCTTCTAGCTCAACTGTTGAACGGGTCGTGCTCGGACATCAGTTTCTCCAGCCGCGCCTCGTCGAGTCGACCCCGCACCGTTGCCGCTTCGTGCTGATCGCGGATGACCTTGGCCAGCGTGAACGAGCTGGTGACCAGGAACAGCGCCGACATCAACAGAAACAGGCGCTGCCACAGGTCCAGCGGTAGGAACAGGATCCCGCCGAGAACGCCGAACAAGCTCAGGCCGAAGGCGATCGCTGCCTGGACGAAGTATGCCGCGGTGATCCGCGACGGGCCCAAAAGTGTTGTCATGTCCTCAAGCATGAAGTCGGAGCACCCCACCAGGGCGTAGGTAGTTCTACTCGGCATTGCTCATTCTGCGATCGAGGCGGGCAACCCGGATACTTGACCAATGTCTTCCCCTTCGGCCATACCCGACCTGTCCCTGGAGCCGATTGGAGCCGTACAGCGCACCCAGGTGGGCCGCGAAGCCACCGAACCGATGCGCGAGGACATCCGGATGCTCGGCGCCATCCTGGGCGACACAGTGCGTGAGCAGAACGGAGACGACGTCTTCGACCTCGTCGAGCGGGCCCGCGTCGAGGCGTTCCGGGTGCGGCGCTCCGAGATCGACCGTGCCGACATGGCCAAGCTGTTCGACGGTATCGACGTCCATGCGGCGATCCCGGTTATCCGGGCATTCACCCATTTCGCGCTGCTCGCCAATGTGGCCGAGGACATCCACCGCGAACGACGCCGCAGAATCCACGAGGCGGCGGGGGAGCCGCCCCAGGACAGCCGGCTGGCCGCCACCTACCTCAAACTCGACGGCGCCGACCTCGACGCCGTCACCGTGACCGCTGCGCTGAGCGGCGCGCTGGTGTCCCCGGTGATCACGGCCCACCCGACCGAGACGCGCCGGCGTACCGTGTTCGACACCCAGCATCGCATCACCGAGCTGATGCGGCTGCGCCTGCACGGTCAGAGCGAGACCGCCGACGGCCGCGACATCGAAAGTGAGCTACGCCGCCACATCCTCACGCTGTGGCAGACCGCGCTGATCCGGTTGTCACGCTTGAAGATCCAGGACGAGATCGAAACCGGGCTGCGTTACTACCCGGCAGCGCTGTTCGAGGTGATCCCTCAGGTCAACGCCGAAGTGCGCGCGGCGCTTCAGCAGCGCTGGCCCGACGCGAACCTCTTCCAGGAGCCGATCCTGCGCCCCGGTTCCTGGATCGGCGGCGACCGTGACGGGAACCCCAACGTCACCGCGGAGGTCGTCAGGCTCGCCACCGGTCGCGCCGCCTACACGGCTTTCGCCCACTACTTCTCCGAGCTGACCGCGCTCGAGCAGGAGTTGTCGATGTCGGTGCGCCTGGTGCACGTCAGCGACGGTTTGGCCGCGCTCGCCGACGCGTGCGCCGAGCCCGCCCGCGCCGACGAACCGTATCGCCGGGCCTTGCGTGTCGTGCACGCGCGGCTGACGGCCACCGCGCAGCAGGTGCTCGACCGTCAGCCCGAGCACGAACTCGACCTCGGCATGGATCCCTACCTCGCCCCGGGCGAGTTGCTCGCCGACCTCGACACCGTCGACGATTCGCTGCGCGCCCACGGCAGTGCGGCACTTGCCGACGACCGTCTCGCGAGGCTGCGAGAGGCCATCCGTGCCTTCGGTTTTCACCTGTCCGGACTGGACATGCGGCAGAACTCCGACGTGCACGAAGAGGTCATCGCCGAGCTTCTGGCGTGGGCCGGGGTGCATTCCGACTACGCTTCCCTGAGCGAGGACGAACGGGTCGCGGTGCTGGCGGCCGAACTGACCACCCGCAGGCCTCTGATCGGGCCGGGCGCCGACCTGTCCGAGCTCGCCCGCAAAGAGCTCGACATCGTCTTCGCGGCTGCGCGCGCAGTGCACGTCTTGGGGCCGCAGGCCGTACCGAACTACATCATCTCGATGTGCAAGTCCGTCTCCGACATGCTCGAAGCCGCGATCCTGCTCAAGGAAGCCGGGCTTCTCGACGTGTCCTCGGAGCATCCGTACGCGCCTGTCGGAATCGTGCCGCTGTTCGAGACCATTGACGACCTGCAACGCGGGTCGTCCATTCTTGAAGCGGCGCTGGACCTTCCGCTGTACCGCGCGGTCGTCGCCGCCCGCGGCGACAGCCAGGAGGTCATGCTCGGGTACTCCGATTCCAACAAGGACGGCGGCTATCTGGCCGCGAACTGGGCGCTCTACCGAGCCGAACTGGACCTGGTCGAATCGTCGCGCAAAACCGGAATCCGCCTGCGGCTCTTTCACGGTCGCGGCGGGACCGTCGGCCGAGGTGGGGGCCCGAGCTACGACGCGATCCTGGCTCAGCCACCGGGCGCGGTGCAGGGGTCGCTGCGGATCACCGAGCAGGGCGAGGTGATCGCCGCGAAGTATGCCGAGCCGCGGATCGCGCACCGCAACCTGGAGACGCTGCTGGCCGCCACACTGGAGGCGACGCTGCTCGACATCGAAGGACTCGGGGAGTCTGCCGACACGGCCTATGAGGTGCTCGACGACCTCGCGGCGCGTGCCCAGCGCGCCTACGCCGAACTCGTCCACAACACACCGGGTTTCGTCGAATACTTCAAGGCTTCGACGCCGGTCAGTGAGATCGGCGCCCTCAACATCGGTAGCCGGCCCACCTCCCGAAAGCCGACGACGTCGATCTCGGATCTGCGCGCGATCCCGTGGGTGCTGGCCTGGAGCCAGTCCCGTGTGATGCTGCCTGGCTGGTACGGCACCGGGACGGCGTTCGAGGAATGGGTAGGCGAAGGTCCGGACAAGGAAGCCAGGCTGGAGGTCCTGCAGGACCTCTACCGGCGGTGGCCCTTCTTCGCCACAGTGCTGTCCAACATGGCGCAGGTCCTCGCGAAGTCGGATCTCGGTCTGGCTGCTCGGTACTCCGAGCTGGTCGAAGATGAAGCCCTGCGGCGCAGGGTGTTCGACAAGATCGTCGACGAACACGCGCGCACGATTCGCATGCACAAGTTGATCACCGGCCACGACGACCTACTCGCCGACAATCCCGCGCTGGCCCGATCGGTCTTCAACCGGTTCCCGTATCTGGAGCCGCTGAACCACCTGCAGGTGGAGTTGTTGCGCCGCTACCGATCCGGGGACGAGGACGAACTCGTGCAGCGCGGCATCCTGCTGACCATGAGCGGTCTGGCGACGGCCCTGCGCAACAGCGGATAGGGCAGGGGCCGGCGACCGGGTCAGAGGCCGGTGGTGCGGCGGACCCTGTCCACGGCTCCGCGAATTGCCTGTTCAGTAGCCGCCAACGGCAGTATGACCGACTCACCGAGGCCGACGATGCGTTCCACGCGCGAGACGATGCCTTCCATCCGGTCGACGACGGCAATCAGGCGAGGTGCCAGCTCGTTGATTTGACTGATGGTGCCGTTGAACCGTTCCAGGGTGGCGTCCAGCTTCTCCGTCGAATGGTTCAGGTCCTCCAGGGTTTCGCTCAGGCCTTCCAGGATGGTGTCGACCTGCTCAACGGTGACGTCGGCGTTCAGCGCCGCTTGGGCGAGCTTGCGGATGCGCTCGGGGCCGGTCCGGACAGGTCTGCCCCCTTTGTCTGCCATCCGGCCAGTATGGCCCACCTGCGCGGCATCGTGACGTAAGGTCTGTCAATGATTTGTTGACATACGCGGCCTTGTTAAGCAATGATTGACGCATGTCGTTCGCTGAAACGGGTCAGCATCTGCATCGCCGGCTCGGCCAGATCCTCGCGGCCCCGGTTCTGCGCGGCGAGCACGATCCCCTCGATTTGGTGCGGGCAGCGCGTGAGGTCCAGGACCAGTCCGAGGCGCTGATGGCTGCGGCAGTTCGTCAGGCGCGAGACGCGGGCCGAACGTGGCAGCAGATCGGCGACGTGCTCGGCGTGACACGTCAAGCCGTCTTTCAGCGGTACGGCAAACCCATCGATCCACGAACAGGAGAAGTCATGAATACCAAGGCAATTCCAGAAGCAAGTGAGTTGGCACGGACCGTCATCGACGCGCTGGCACACGGACGGTGGTCTGATGTCGCTGACCGCTTCGACGAGACGATGCGCGACCGGCTCACCGAACAGGGGCTCGCTGAGGCGTGGGCCTACCTTGCGGGGCTGGCCGGAGCCTATGAGGGGCATGGAGACACCGAGGTGGTGCGCGCGGCTGACTTCACCACCACCAACACGCTCCTGAACTTCGAGGCCGGTGATTTTGTCGCCCGCATCACGTTCCGTGACGACCGCACCATCGCCGGGTTGTACCTGCTCAACCCTGACGCCGCATGATCTCTGCCACCGGAAGACCGTCATCGGCCACGTCGACGACGTCGCCGTGAAGTAATCGCACGTCCCGAGAGGGCAGTAAAGCCACCTCCCACAGGGAGGTGGCTTTACTGTGTTGGGGTCCGCCGTCTTTGGAGGCGCTATGGCATCCACAACCCGCTACCGGCTGCTTCGCCTCGCCCTCGCGGTCTTCGGCGTGGTGATGATGCTGCTGTATCCGCTGGCGGTGGTGTGGCCCTCCGGCTGGGCCTGGCACCACGGCGCACCGTACGAATCCGACTACTTCATCATGATCGTTGGGCTCTACGCCGTACTGGGCGCGTTTCTGTGCAACGCGGCCCGGCGGCCTGAGGCCCATGTGAGCCTGATCTGGTTCACGGTGTGGTCCAGCGTCGTCCACGCGGCGATCATGGCCGTTCAGTCGTTCACCAGCGCCCATCAACGCGGACACCTCGTAGGGGACGTTCCGGCGTTGCTCCTCGCCGCGCTTGTCCTTGCCGTGCTGCTCAAGACCTCCGGAGTTTCACCCGGCGGCGACCGCGCGTAGTCACGGCAGCTTGGAGGCGGCTCCCTCGTCGAGAAGCCACACGGTGGCTTCACTGCCGACGGCTCCGGCCGCGGGGATGTCGACCGGCTCGGCGCCGCCGACCGCGGCGGCCACCGCATCCGCTTTGCCCTCGCCGGACACCACCAGCCAGACCTCGCGCGACCGTGCGATCGCGGGAAGCGTCAACGTGATTCGCCGCGGCGGAGGCTTCGGGGAATCGGTCACGCCGACGACGAACCGATCGGTCTCCTTGACGGCGGCCGTGTCCGGGAACAGCGAGTTGACATGTCCTTCGGGCCCCATGCCGAGCAGGTGCACGTCGAATCGGGGGCCGGTGGCCTCGAAGTTGCCGATGACGACCTGCTCGTAACCCGCTGCGGCCGCGTCCAGATCGTCGCCGAACTCGCCGTCGGTCGCGGCCATCGCGTGCACGTTGGTCTCGGGGATCTCGACGTGGTCCAGGAGCGCCTCACGGGCCTGCTTGTCGTTGCGCTCGTCGTGGTCCGCCGCAACGAATCGCTCATCGCCCCAATAGATGTGAACCTTCGACCAGTCGATGTCGCCGCTGCGTTCGCCGACGCGTTTCAGCAGGCCGATTCCGGTGCCACCGCCGGTGAGCACAATCGTGGCCTCGTTGCGCGCCGAGATAGCCGCATTGATCGCCTCCACGAGCCTGTCACCGGCCGCGGCGACCAACGCGTCGGTGTCGGCGTACTTCTCGATCGTCACCGTCATACGTATTGCACCTTCTCGATCCCCTTCAGCGCTTCGAAATAGATTTCGTCGGCATCGAGGCGACGCATGTCCTCGGCCAGACACTCGCGAGTTTCCCTGCGAGCCAACGGCACCAGCGCCTCGGGCTTGGAGGTACGGGTGATCCTCGCGGTGACTCCCTCCTGCGGGCGGCTCAGGACGATCGTCTCGCTGTCGCGAACGAGCTCGACCTTGAGCTCGCCGACCGCGCGCTGAACGGGTCCGTCGATCCGGCTAGCCAGCCAGCCCGCCAGCACGTCGAGCGCGGGTTCGGTGGCCAGGCCGGACACCAGGGCGGAATTGATCGGTTCATGAGGCGGTTCGTCGACGGCAGCGGCAAGCAGTGCCCGCCAATAGGTGATCCGGCTCCAGGCCAGATCGGTGTCGCCCGGCGTATAGCCCTCGAGCCGACCTTTGATGGACTGCAGCGGGTCGGTGCCGTTTGTGGCATCGGTGATTCGGCGCAGTGCAAGCCGGCCCAGCGGATCCTGGGCGGGCACCGGCGGAGCGACGTCGGGCCACCACGTAACGACCGGGGTGTCAGGAAGCAGGAACGGCATCACCACACTGCTGGCGTGGTTGGCCAGCGGACCCGAAAGCCGAAGAACGACAACCTCGTTGGCGCCCGCATCACTGCCGACACGCAGCTGGGCATCCAACCGGGCCTTATCCGCACGTCGATCACCCGGCGCCACGACGATGACGCGGCAAGGATGCTCGCGGCTCGCCGCATTGGCAGCGTCGATGGACTCCTCGAGCACTGCTTCGGTGTCCGGTGCGATGACCAGGGTGAGAACACGGCCCAATGTGATGGCGCCGCCCTCCTCCCGCAAGGCCTGGATCCGCTTGTTGATGGCACCGGTATCGGTGTTGGGCATGTCGATGATCACGGCCGCCTCCATTCGCGGCCAGACCGCTTGAGCATCTCGAACGCCGAATCCGGTCCCCAGCCGCCCGACTCGTAGGGCTCGGGGTGTCCTTGGGCCTCATCCTGGGCCGCCCAGAACTCCAGCGCGGGATCGAGAATCTTCCAGGCCAGCTCGACTTCCTCGTTCACCGGGAACAGCGAGGGCTCGCCGAGCAGAACGTCGAGGATCAGGCGTTCGTACGCCTCCGGCGACTCCTCGGCAAAAGCCGAACCGTAGGAGAAGTCCATGCTGACGTCACGGACTTCCATCTTGTTTCCGGGCACCTTGGAGCCGAAGCGCATCGTGATGCCCTCGTCGGGCTGCACTCGGATCACCAGCGCGTTCTGCCCAAGTTCCTCGGTCATGGTCGCGTCGAACGGCAGATGCGGGGCCCGTTTGAAGATCAGCGCGATCTCGGTCACCCTGCGGCCGAGGCGTTTTCCGGTGCGCAGGTAGAACGGGACACCGGCCCAGCGGCGGGTGTCGACGTCGACGGTGATCGCCGCGAACGTCTCCGTCGTCGACGTCGTCGAGAAGCCCTCTTCTTCAAGTAGCCCGACCACGCGTTCCCCACCCTGCCAGCCTGCGGTGTACTGACCACGCGCGGTGGTCTCGTCGAGCGGCTCGGCAAGAGTGCTCGCCGAGAGCACCTTGATCTTTTCGGCCTGCAGCTCGGCGGGGGAGAAGTTGACCGGTTCCTCCATGGCCGTCAGCGCCAGCAGCTGCAGCAGATGGTTCTGGATGACGTCGCGCGCCGCGCCGACACCGTCGTAGTAGCCACCTCGTCCGCCGAGCCCGATGTCCTCGGCCATGGTGATCTGCACGCTGTCGACATAGTGCGCATTCCACACCGGCTCGAACATCTCGTTGGCGAAGCGCAGCGCCAGGATGTTCTGCACCGTCTCCTTGCCCAGGTAGTGGTCGATCCGGAAGACCGACGACTCGGGGAAGACGTCGTTGACGATCTTGTTGAGCTCCTCGGCACTCTTCAAGTCGTGACCGAACGGCTTCTCGATCACCACCCTGCTCCAGTGGCCGTCGGACTTCTTGGCCAGCCCTGTTCGCGAAAGCTGTTCGAGCACCTGCGGAAACGCCTTGGGCGGAATCGACAGATAGAACGCGTGATTGCCGCCGGTGCCTCGCTCGGCATCGAGCTTGTTCAGTGTTTCGGCCAGCCGTGCGAACCCGGCCTCGTCGTCGAAAGTGCCCTGGACGAACCGGAAACCCTCGGCGAGGCGGTCCCACACCTCCTGGCGGAACGGTGTGCGCGCGTGCTGCTTGACCGCCTCGTAGACGACCTGCCCGAAATCCTCGTCGGCCCAGTCCCGCCGGGCGAAACCGACGAGTGCGAACGACGGCGGCAGAAGGCCCCGGTTGGCCAGGTCGTAGATTGCCGGCATCAGCTTCTTGCGCGCCAGGTCGCCTGTCACGCCGAAGATCACCACACTGCACGGTCCGGCGATGCGGGGCATGCGCTTGTCGCGCTTGTCCCGCAACGGGTTAGACCAGGGCTGGGTCATCGTCGATCGCTCTTCGCGCAAGCGCTCATCGGCCAGTCACTTCTTGTCGTCGAGCTGACCCTGGGTGGCTTCGAGAAGCTCGTGCCAGGACTTTTCGAACTTGTCCACGCCCTCGTCCTCGAGCACCCTGAACACGTCCGGCAGATCGATGCCGATCGAGGCGAGCTTGTCGAAGACTTCCTGTGCCTCGGCGGCGCGTCCGGTCACCGTGTCACCGGTGATGACGCCGTGGTCGGCGACCGCGTCGATCGTCTTCTCCGGCATGGTGTTCACCGTGTTCGGGGCGACCAGTTCGGTGACGTAGAGCGTGTCGGCGTAATCGGGGTTCTTCACGCCGGTCGACGCCCACAGCGGGCGCTGAACGCGTGCGCCGGCTGCCTTGAGCTTCTCGAAACGCTCTCCGCCCGAGAAGATCTCCTCGTAGGCGGCGTAGGCCAGGCGGGCGTTGGCGACGCCGGCCTGACCGCGCAGCGCCAGCGCCTCGTCGGATCCGATCTCTTCAAGCCGCTTGTCGATTTCGGTGTCCACGCGGGAGACGAAGAACGACGCCACGGAGTGGATGGTGGAGACGTCGTGGCCGGCCTCCTTGGCCTTCTCCAGACCCTGCAGGTAGGCATCCATCACCAGGCGGTGCCGCTCGACGGAGAAGATCAGAGTGACGTTGACCGAGATGCCCTCGGCGAGAACCGACGCGATGGCCGGAATCCCGGCCTCGGTGGCCGGGATCTTGATCAGCAGGTTGGGGCGGTCGACGATCTTCCAGAGCTCGATGGCCTGGAGGATCGTCTTGTCGGTGTCATGCGCCAGGCGCGGGTCGACCTCGATCGACACCCGACCGTCGACACCGCCGGACTGCTCGTAGATCTTGGCGAAGACGTCGCAGGCGTTGCGGACGTCGTCGGTGGTGACGGTGCGGATGGTCGCGTCCACATCGGCGCCGCGTTCGGCCAGTTCTTTGATCTGAGCGTCGTAGGCATCGCCCTTGGACAGGGCAGCCTGGAAGATCGAAGGGTTCGTGGTGACCCCGACGATGCTCTTGGTGTCGATGAGCTCCTGCAGATTGCCGGTCTGCAGTCGGTCCCGCGAGAGGTCGTCGAGCCAGACGGACACGCCGGCTTCAGACAATGCGGCCAGATTCTCGTTCTGGGTCATTTCGGTTCCTTCTGGTTAGTTGTCGATGGAGCGTTCTGCCGCGGCTGCCACTGCCTCGGGGGTGAAGCCGAACTCGCGGAACAGCGTCTTGTCGTCGGCGGATTCGCCGTAGTGCTCGATCGAGATGATTTCGCCGGTGTCGCCGACGAGCTTGTACCAACTCTGTGCGACCGCTGCTTCCACAGCGACCCTGGCCGACACCCCGGGCGGGAGGACGCTGTCGCGGTACTCCTTGGGCTGGGACTCGAACCATTCGACACACGGCATCGACACCACCGCCGCGGTGATGTCCTTCTCCGCCAGCAGCTTCTTCGCTTCGACCGCCAATTGCAGTTCCGAGCCCGTGCCGATCAGGATCACATCGGCGGTCGTGGCGTCGTCGCCGCCGAGCACGTACCCGCCGCGGCCGACACCGTCGGCGTCGGTGCCCTCCAGAACCGGGATGCCCTGCCGAGTGAGGATGAAACCGACCGGACCGCTGCCGTTGCCCCGGGCGAGGATGCTGCGCCACGCGTATGCCGTCTCGTTCGGATCACCCGGCCGGACCACCGACAGGTTCGGGATCGCGCGCAACGCCGCGAGGTGCTCGATCGGCTGGTGTGTCGGTCCGTCCTCGCCGAGGCCGATCGAATCGTGGGTCCAGATGTAGATGGTGTCGATGTCCATCAGGGATGCCAGCCGCACCGCGGGACGCATGTAGTCGGAGAACTGCAGGAACGTGCCGCCGAAGGCGCGGGTGGGCCCGTGCAGCACGATGCCCGACAGAATCGATCCCATCGCGTGTTCGCGGATACCGAAGTGCAGTACCCGGCCGTACCAGTCCGCGCTGAAGTCGTCGGTGGAGATCGACGGCGGGCCAAAGGATTTCACGCCCTTGATCGTCGTGTTGTTGGAGCCGGCGAGGTCCGCGGAGCCGCCCCACAGCTCGGGCAGCTTGGGGGCGACGTCGTTGAGCACCTGACCGAATGCGGCGCGGGTGGCGACGGCCTTGGACCCCGGCTCCCAGTAGGTGAGGTCGGCATCCCAGCCGTCGGGGAGTTCTTGGGCCAGCAGGCGGTCCAGCAGCTTCTTGCGCTCGGGCTCGCGCTGGGCCCACGCGTCGAACTCCGGCTGCCACTTCTCATGGGCTTCCTTGCCACGCGCCTGCAGCCCGCGGGTGTGGGCGATGACCTCATCGGTGACCTCGAAGGTCTTCTCCGGATCGAAGCCGAGGATCTTCTTGGTGGCCGCGACCTCGTCATCGCCGAGCGCCGAACCGTGGACGCCGCCGGTGTTCATCTTGTTCGGCGCGGGATAGCCGATGATGGTGCGCAGCGCGATGAACGACGGCTTGTCTGTGACCTTCTTCGCCTCCGCGATCGCCTGTTCGATTCCGACGACGTTCTCGCCGCCCTCGATCTCCTGGACGTGCCAGCCGTAGGCGCGGTACCGGGCGGCGACGTCCTCGGACAGCGCGATGTTGGTGTCGTGCTCGATGGAGATCTGGTTCTTGTCGTAGAACACGATCAGGTTGCCGAGCTGCTGGGTGCCCGCCAGCGAGGACGCCTCGCTGGTCACCCCTTCCTCGATGTCGCCGTCGGAGGCGATGACGTAGATGTAGTGATCGAACGGGCTTGTGCCGGGCGCGGCGTCGGGGTCGAACAGGCCGCGCTCGTAGCGGGCGGCCATCGCCATGCCGACCGCCGAGGCCAGGCCCTGACCGAGTGGACCGGTGGTGATCTCCACACCGGCCGTATGGCGGAATTCGGGATGGCCCGGTGTCTTGGACTTGAACGTCCGCAGCGACTCGATGTCGGGGAGCTCGAGCCCGAACCCGCCGAGGTAGAGCTGGATGTAGAGCGTCAGGCTGGAGTGTCCGCAGGACAGCACAAAACGGTCGCGGCCTAGCCAGTGCACGTCGTTGGGGTCGTGGCGCATCTGCCGCTGGAACAGCGTGTAGGCAAGCGGGGCGAGGCTCATCGCGGTGCCCGGGTGACCGTTCCCGACCTTCTGCACGGCGTCGGCAGCCAGCACCCGAACGGTGTCGACCGCACGCGAATCGAGGTCGGTCCAGTCGTCGGGATGGTTAGGGCGGGTCAGGGAATTGATCTCTTCGATCGTGGTCACGAAGCGCGCTCCTAAAGCTCGACGGGCGGTGTGAATCCGCTTCATCCACCCTAGTGGTGAACGCTTGGACGTCGCAGAGGTCATCCCTCCTTCCAGGTGAACCGACCCTGCATTTTCAGACACCGGCCTCCGCGGTCTACCATCCTCTGTAGTAGACGCCTTCCGGGGTCGTTGCCGTTGTCGCTGAGGAGTTGGTTGCGTGAGGATTCGCGAAGGCCACCTCATCGACGATGCCGCCGAGGGGCCGATCCGATTCCGCACCCGGCTGCTTGGCTACATCGGGCTCACCAAGCCCCGCGTCATCGAACTTCTCCTCGTCACCACGATCCCGGCGATGCTGCTGGCCGACCGCGGCACCGTCGACCCTCTGCTGATCCTCAACACACTGGTGGGCGGCCTGCTGGCCGCGGCAGGCGCCAACACGCTCAACTGCGTCGCCGACGCGGATATCGACAAGAAGATGAAGCGCACCGAGCGGCGGGCGCTGGCCCGCGCCACGGTGCCCCGCAGCCACGCGCTGATCTTCGGCCTGACACTGTCGGTCGCTTCGTTCTTCTGGCTGTGGTGGACCACCAACTTGCTGTCGGCGCACCTGGCCGGCGCGACCATCGCCTTCTACGTGCTCGTCTACACCCTGCTGCTCAAGCGCAGGACCTCGCAGAACGTCGTGTGGGGCGGGGCAGCGGGCTGCATGCCCGTGATGATCGGATGGTCGGCGGTGACCGGCACGATCCAGTGGCCCGCCCTGGTGATGTTCCTGATCATCTTCTTCTGGACACCGCCGCACACCTGGGCGCTGGCCATGCGTTACAAAGAGGACTACGAGGCCGCCGGAGTGCCGATGCTTCCCGTGGTCGCCACCGAGCAGCAGGTGACCAAGCAGATCCTCATCTACACCTGGCTGACCGTCGCCGCCACGCTCGCGCTCGCTCTGACCACCGGCTGGCTCTACACCTCGGTCGCGATCCTGGCGGGCACCTGGTTCCTCGTGATGGCCCACCAGCTCTACGCCGGAGTGCGCCGCGGTGAGCCGGTGAAACCGCTGCGCCTTTTCCTGCAGTCCAACAACTACCTCGCCGTCGTGTTCTGCGCACTCGCCGTCGACTCCGCGCTCGCGCTGCCGACCCTGCTGCACGTCTGACCGTGGCCACGCACGTCTCGCCGGACAACTTCATCCGTGCCGAGACCGACCAGTACTTCGCCAACATCTCCCGCTCGGGGCTCGGCGAATTTCTCCATTTCCGCGATTTCGGCCCCCTCGACGACCAGCTCGTCGTCCGGCAGAACCGGGACACCCTGTACTCGGCGGCGGTGTTCGACCTCGATGCCGGGCCCGTCAGCATCACGCTGCCCGACGCCGGAGGTCGGTTCCGTTCGCTGCAGGTGATCACGCAGGATCACTACGTCCCCGAGGTCAGCTACACCGCGGGCACCCACACCTTCGACCGGGAGCGCATCGGTACCCGGTACGTGATGGTGGCGCTGCGCACGCTGGTGAATCCGAACGACCCAACTGATCTGGCTGCTGTCCACGCGCTGCAGGACGGCGTCGTCGTCGAGCAGGCGGGCAAGGGCACATTCGAGATTCCCGACTGGGATCCCGCCAGTCAGAAGACGGTGCGCGACGCCTTGGTCGCGCTGTTTTCCACGCTGCCCGACAGCCGCGGGATGTTCGGTGCCGAGGGCGAGGTGGATCCGGTGCGCCGGCTGATCGGTTCCGCGGCGGCTTGGGGCGGCAACCCCGAGCGGGAGGCGCTGTACTTGACCGTGAACCCGCCGGCCAACGATGGCCAGACGGTGCACCGCCTGACCGTGCGCGACGTACCCGTCGACGGATTCTGGTCGATCACCGTCTACAACGCCGACGGCTACTTCACCCCGAACTCCCAGAACGCGTACTGCATCAACGACGTCACGGCGGTCAAGGACGACGACGGCTCGGTCACGGTGCAGTTCGGGGGCTGCGATGGATCCGCGCGGAACTGCCTGCCCATCACGCCGGGCTGGAACTACCTGGTGCGGCTCTACCGGCCCCGGCCCGAGATCCTCGACGGGACGTGGACGTTTCCGCAAGCACGGCCTGCGTAACAGGGGCGCAACCCCGAGGGCACCTCCCGGTAGCCCTCCGGCCATACGGTGCTCAACCTATGAGGACCCTCAGGCACCCGGCAGTCCAGATCGGCGTCGCCGCAATCGGTGGCATTGTTTTCGGCCTGGTGGCCGGCGAGTGGGCGACGAACCTGAAGTTCGTCGGCGACATGTTCATTCGGTTGATTCAGATGTCGATCGTCCCGTTGGTGATGGCGTCGGTGATCGTCGCCACCGGTTCGATGACGGGAACCGGCACCGGAAAGATCGCCGTGCGCACCTTCAAGTGGATGCTCGGCTTCTCCGTGGTGGCCGCCGTTCTCGCGTGGGCGCTGAGCGCGGTGATCAAGCCGGGTTCCGGCATCGTGTTCGATGAGGAGGTCGATCCCAGCCTGCAGGAGTCGGCGCAAGAGGCACTCGGTTGGCAGGACACGGTGCTGAACTTCGTGTCCACCAACATCTTCGACGCGATGTCGACGGCGACGATGGTGCCGATCATCGTGTTCTCGCTGCTGTTCGGGATCGCTCTGCGCACCCAGATCAACAAGACCGGCGACACCAGGGTGTTGACGTTCATCGACCAGATTCAGCAGATCGTGCTGACCATGATTCGGCTCGTCATGTACATCGCACCCATCGGCGTGTTCTGCCTGTTGGCCGCACTCGCCGGCGACGTCGGTTTCGCGGTGGTCACCACTGCGCTGAAGTACCTCGGCGCGACGCTGCTCGGTGTGCTGATCCTTTTCGCCGCGTTCGTCGTGGTGGTCACTGTGCGAACGAGGCTCAACCCGCTGTTGCTTCCGGGCAAGTTGGCCGAGCAGACGGCGATCGCGATCACGACGACGAGTTCGGCGGTCACCTTCCCCACGGTGCTGAAGAACACGGTGGAGAAAGTCGGCGTGAGCCAGAAGGTCGCCAACTTCACGCTGTCCATCGGGTTGACGATGGGTTCCTACGGCGCCGTCCTCAACTACATGATCGTCGTGATGTTCCTGGCTCAGGCGGGCGACGTCGAGTTGGGCTTCGGCCAAATCGTGCTCGGCATGGCGTTGGCGATACTGCTGAACATGGGCACCATCACCGTGCCCGGCGGCTTCCCTGTGGTCGCCATGTTCCTTGCGACGTCGCTGGGTCTGCCGTTCGAGGCGGTCGGTTTGCTGATCGCCGTCGACTGGTTCTCCGGCATCTTCCGGACATTTCTCAACGTCAACGGCGACACGTTCGTGGCGATGCTCGTGGCCAACGCCGACGACGAGATCGACCGCGACGTCTACAACGGCACCAAGACCGTGACGGCGCAAGACATCAACGTCGACGACTTCCAGGACGCGATGGCCCGCGCCGATATGGCGGACTAGTTGTACTGACCTGAGAGGTTAGGTACGCGGCTGGCTGGTGGTTGACCGCCGAGTGCGGTGTGGCCGCGGTGGTGATTG
>NZ_LQPC01000048.1 GCF_002101705.1 Mycolicibacterium iranicum
CGGCTCGGCGTGATGCTCGGGGATGCCGCAACCCACGTCAAAGGCCCGTCTGGTCCTGACCGCGTTGTTCGTCGACCACCAGAGCCCAGCCGAAGTCTCGGCGCGTTACGGTGTGCACCGCAGCTGGGTGTACAAGCTCAAGGCCCGCTACGAGGCTGAGGGCCATGCTGCCCTCGAGCCCCGCTCGCGGCGACCGAAAACCTGCCCGGGCGCCACCGCACCGCACGTTGTCGAGCTGATCGTGCGTCTACGCAGCGAGCTGACCGCCGCCGGCCTCGATGCCGGACCCGACACCATCGCCTGGCACCTTCACCACCGCCACGGACACCGACTCTCCCGCTCGACGATCAGCCGACATCTGGTGGCCGCCGGCCTCATCACCCCGCAGCCCAAGAAGCGACCCAAGTCCTCCTACGTCCGGTTCCAGGCCGTAATGCCCAACCAGACTTGGCAATCAGACTTCACCCACTACCGACTCACCCGCCCTGACGGCCGACCCGGCGCCAGCGTGGAAATCATCAGCTGGCTCGACGACTGCACCCGCTACGCCCTGCACGTCAGCGCCCACCCCCGCATCACCACGCCGATCGTTGTTGCCACATTCCGCACAACCATTGCCCGCCAGGGAATCCCAGCCTCCACACTGACCGACAACGGCATGGTCTACACCGTGCGATTGGCCGGCGGCAAAGGCGGACGCAACAGCTTTGAAGCCGAACTGCGTCGACATCACATCGTCCAAAAGAACTCCCGCCCCAGCCACCCCACCACCTGCGGCAAAGTCGAAAGATTCCAACAGACCATGAAGAAATGGCTACACGCCCAACCCGGCCAACCGCACACGATCGCCGAGCTCCAAACCCTCATCGATAGCTTCTGCGACGAATACAACCACCGCCGACCACACCGGTCCCTGCCACACCGAGCCACCCCGGCCGCCCTCTACAACACGATGCCCAAAGCCACCCCCGGACCACCGTCTCACCCCGACGCCCACGACCGCATCCGACACGACACCGTCGACAAAGCAGGGTCGGTGACCCTGCGCCACAACAGCCGTCTACACCACATCGGCATCGGACGAATCCACGCCGGAACCTGCGTCATCCTGCTCGTCCACGACCTCCAGATACGGGTCGTCAACGCCGCCACCGGAGAGCTGCTCCGCGAACTGACCCTCGACCCAAACCGCGACTACCAACCCACCGGAGCACCCAAAGGACCCACCCGACAACCCCCGAAACGACAACAGCCGAACCTACAAACGTAGGTCCGGCTGTCGCC
>NZ_LQPC01000049.1 GCF_002101705.1 Mycolicibacterium iranicum
TAGACAGCTCGCACTCCACTCGGAGGTCTTCGTCTTGTCACCTCACCACGCCGTCACCAACGTCCGTGGTCAGTACAGCTAGCCGAACGCCGGGATGGGATCGCCGATCCGATAGCCCTCGATCGCCTCGATGTGCACGAACAGCTCGTCGAGGTTGAACTGGTAATCGGCGTCACTGCCGACGAAGACGACGTGGGCGATCTGGCCGTCATCTTCTGGGCTCAGCATGATGACGGTGGCGTCGGCCGTTCCCGCATCATGGTCGACGTCGGCGGATGAGTCCGGCCAGATCCAGTACACACCAGCCCCGTCGTCGGTCTCATCGCCGTACAGCCAGCCGCGGTCGGTCAGCTTGGCGTCGAATTCCTCAAGCTCCGCGACGAGTTCGAGTTGGTCGACCACGTCCGCCGGCAACCAGGCCTCATTGCGGGCGGACTGCCGCTTCTTGCGGCGCGCTTTCTTCTTCTCCGACGCGCGTGACATTCAGCTCAGCGCCTGGTCCAGATCCGAGATCAGATCTTCGGTGCCCTCCAGCCCGACCGAGATCCGGACCACGCCGTCGCCGAGCCCGATCGCGGCACGTCCTTCCGGTCCCATCGCCCGGTGGGTGGTGGTCGCGGGATGGGTGATGAGCGACTTCGCATCGCCGAGGTTGTTGGAGATGTCGACGATCTGCAGCTTGTCGAGCACCTCGAACGCGCGCTCCTTCGAGGAGCCCGCGAGCTCGAAGGTGACCACGGTTCCGCCGCCGGTCATTTGACGCTTCGCGAGGTCGTACTGCGGATGCGACTCCAGGAACGGGTACTTCACCCAGCTCACCGCCGAATGACCTTCCAGAAACTCGGCGATCCGGTGCGCCGACGAATTCTGGTGCTGCACACGAAGAGCGAGCGTCTCGAGGCCCTTGAGCAGCGTCCAGGCGTTGAACGGGCTCAGCGCGGGGCCGGTGTGCCGCATCAGCTTCTGCACGGGCCCGTCGATGTACTCTTTGCTGCCGAGGATGGCTCCGCCCAGCACGCGGCCCTGCCCGTCGATGTGCTTGGTGCCCGAGTACACGGCGACGTCGACGCCCAGCGGGAAGCCCTGCTGCAGGATCGGCGTGGCAAAGACGTTGTCGAGCACCACCTTTGCGCCGGCCGCATGCGCGAGGTCGCACACCGCGGCGATGTCGACCAGCGACTGCATCGGGTTCGACGGTGTCTCGAAGAACACCGCCTGAGTGGGGACCGAGAGTGCCTCCTCCCACTGGGAGAGGTCCTCACCGTCGACGAAGACGGTCTCGACGCCCCAGCGCGGCAGGATCTCGCTGCACACCACGAAGCACGAACCGAACAGGCTGCGCGCCGCCACCAGTCGGTCGCCCGCTCCGAGCAGGGCGCCCAGCGAGGTGAACACTGCGGACATGCCGGTCGACGTCGCGAAGCACGCGGGCGCCCCCTCCAACAGACGCAACCGCTCCTCGAACATCGAGATCGTCGGGTTGCCGTAGCGCGAGTAGACGTAGCGGTCGATCTCGCCGGTGAACGCCTTTTCGGCGTCAGCGGCGGTCTCGTAGACGTATCCGGACGTCAGGTACATGGCCTCGGCGGTCTCCTCGAAGCCGGACCGCAGAAGCCCGCCGCGGACGCCGATGGTGGCCTGGCTGACGCCGTCGGGGAGCTTCGCGGGAATCCGCACCGAGGGCACCTCGCCGGTCATGACTGCACCCACGGAAGTCCGACGGCTTTCCACCCGGTGCCGCCGCGATGCTTGTTCTCGTCGAGGTTGCCCTCGAAGCCGTCGAGGATGTTGTAGGACGGTCCGATGCCCGCTTCGGTCGCAGCCTCGGCAGCCCCGATGGACCGGTTGCCGGAGCGACACAGGAAGACCACAGGACGCTCGCCGGGCGTCACCCCGGCCGCTTTCAACTCGTCGACGAAGCGATCATTATGGCTGCCGTCGGTGCGGTTCCACTCGATGTAGACGACCTCGCGCCCCAGGCTCGACGTGTCGGCCACCCCGACGAAGCGCCATTCGGCCTGGGTGCGGCAGTCGACGAGCACCGCATCGGGTGTGTCGCTCAGCAGCTTCCAAGCCTCCTCGGGCGTGATGTCTCCGGCATAGCTCACGAGCGTGAGTCTCCCACAGCTAACTGGGACCGGTCGAACAGACCTTCCAGGCTCCGTCCTCGCGCGCGAAGGACATCTCGACGGTTTCCTTGGCCTCTTTGTCGTTGTCGAAGTAGTAGGTGATGTCAGCGGTCGCGGTATCCCCGTCGACAACGACGGCGTCGACCCGATCCACGTAACGGTCACCGCGCTCAGCGACCGAATCACGTTGAGCATCGAGCACTTTGGATTCTTCGCTCTGCTGCGCGGCACAGGTGAACGCCCGGAAATCCTGGTAGCTCTCGCGCTGCAGCGCATCGTTCTGCCCGGACGCGGCGCGCGCGATCTGCTGCGCGTCGGTCAGGTCGTCACCGGAGAACACGTTCATCAACCAGATTCCGATCACGACGGCCACAATGATGGCCAGCGCCCCGAGAAAGGGGGCGATGGCGGACCGACCGGTGGAGTCAGCAGGTTCGGTCGGCTCGGTCATTCCGCCACCCGGAGCCTGCGCAGAACCGTAGCCACGCGGCGCGCGCGGTCACGCGCGACGATCGGATCGGGTGCGGTCGCCAGCGAAAGCCCCAGCCACGGCGTCCCGCCGGGAAAGACCCGGATGTCACTCTCGGCAACGGCGAGCGCCTCGGCCACCACCGAGCGCAGGGCGCCGGTATCGGCGGCAGCTCCCACGTCGCCCGCGTAGGTCACCTCGACTGCACCCGGCGAGATCATGATTGTGTCGACCGGCAACCCCAGAACCGCTCTTGCATGCAGCTCGAACTGGGACAGCCGCTGCGAGCGCAGCGTGACCAGCCCGCTGTCATGCAGTCGCGGCCGGACATCGGAGAAGTAGACCTCGTCGCCGCGAACCAGCAATTCCACCGCGAAAACGCCGCGCCCGCCGAGGGAGTTGACGATACGTGCCGCAATCGACTTCGCCGAGTCCAGCGCCGCGGGCGAAAGATGTTGCGGCTGCCACGATTCCAAAGCATCGCTGGTGGTCTGGTGGTGGCCGATCGGCTCGCAGAACGACACCGTCGGGCCGGAGGGGCCGGTGGTGCGCACCGTCAACAGCGTCACCTCGACGTCGACCTCAACCACGGTTTCGGCGATCACCCTCTGCAGGCTGAGCTTCCCGCCCGCGACCGCGCTGCGCCAGGCCGGCTCCACGTCCTCGGGCCGAAGGAGCACCGACTCCCCCTCGCCGGGAGCAGCGGCGACCGGCTTGACCACCAGCGGGAATCCCGCGTGCTGGGCTATTGCGGTGAGCTCGTCGGCCGAACCCGCGAACCAGAACGGCGCGGTCGGCAGCCCCAACTCGTCGGCGGCCAGCCGGCGCAGGCCTTCTCCGTCCAAGGACAGACGGGCGGCGCGCGGTGTCGGAAACACCTCGACGTCGCCGCGGCCGGCAACCTCGACCAGCACGTCCGTCGCGACGGTTTCGGTGTCGGCGACCACGAAGTGCGGCTTCTTCTCGTCGATCAGCGCCTGCACGTCGGTGTGGTCGTCGACCGTCACGACGTCCGCACCGAGGTGGCCGAACGCCAGCGCGAGCTCACGGGTTCGGTCGCCCGCACCCAGCAGCATCACCGTTGTCTCACTCATCGATTTCAGCCTGCCAGACGCATCGAGAGAATCGGAACCGGGACTGACGATCCGTGGATGACACGCCCCTTGAATCCACGCTGACGCCGCAGGCAGCAGGGGGCATGACCCGCAGAACGACAGTGGAAGTACCCGATTTGACCGGCCGACTGACCGTCGTGACCGGAGGAAGCGACGGAGTCGGCCCGGAGCTGGCCGAGCGGCTTGCCGCCCAGGGTGGAAAGCACTATGGTCCAGCGGTTTCCGTCATCTCTCCTCACCGGGGTCCGAGTTCTTCCAGGAACGTCTGCATCGCCGCACCGAGCGCAGTGAAGACCCGGTGGGCGGCGACGAGATCGGCGTCGGCCAACCCGGCCATGCTGTCGTGGGCGTGTTCGGCGAGCGGAGTGAAGAAACCGCGCGCGACCCCCATGCCGTGGTCGGACATCCGCAGCCGCACTCTGCGGCGGTCCGCGGGGTCGGCTTCGCGCAACAGATGCCCGGACTCGACCATCCGCTCGACGAGGTAGGTGATCGCGGCGGCCGACACCCCCATCCGTGTCCGGAGCTCCCCCGCTGTC
The DNA here is from genome assembly GCF_002101705.1 of Mycolicibacterium iranicum. Classification (GTDB taxonomy): domain Bacteria; phylum Actinomycetota; class Actinomycetes; order Mycobacteriales; family Mycobacteriaceae; genus Mycobacterium; species Mycobacterium iranicum. Next base: position 4,253 of record NZ_LQPC01000049.1, read on the forward strand.
AGCGGTTCACCGGCCCCTTCGGCGACCATCACGTGCAACAGGGCGCGGAAGTCGTTGGCCGTCACGTCGTGCAGCGCGGCGAATCTCTGTCCGACAGCGTCGGAGGCGGCGGTCAGTGCGCGCATGTCGGAGGCCATCTGCGCCTCCAGCGCAGCCCGATCATCTCTGTGCACCTCGACAGCATAACCGAAGTTTCAGTTGCTTAATGATTAAACATCTGAAATATTGGTGGCCATGAAGCACCGCTACTCCTGGGTGATCGCGATACTCGTCGTCCTCGTCTCCGGTGCCCTGATGGGCTTCCTCGGCAGCGACGACTCAGCCGGCCGGTCACCTGTGGCCGTACCGCCTACGTCGGAGTCCGCCCGTGCCGACGCCACGCGCACCCAATTCCCCGGCGGGGATCAGGTCCCCGCAATCCTCGTCGTCACCCGCGACGACGAAACACCCCTCACACCGGCCGATCTCACCGCGGTGACCCAGACTTTCTCCGGGGCGAGCGAAGCGACGGGAAATGTGTCCGGCCCGCCACCGCAGGTCTCCGAGGACGGCGAGGCCGCCATCGTGGTCGTCCCGCTGTCAGCGGAGCTGTCCGGATTCGAGCTCACCGACAAGGTCAAAGAGTTGCGCACCAAAGCGGCCGACAGCTTGCCCGACGACCTGCGCGCTCAGGTGACCGGCGGTCCGGCGTTCGGCGCCGACATCGCCGACTCGTTCTCGGGCGCCAACTTCACGCTGCTTGCTGTCACGGCGGCCGTGGTGGCCCTGCTTCTCATCATCACCTACCGCTCACCGGTGCTGTGGCTGGTGCCGTTGCTGGTGATCGGCTTCGCCGACCGCGTCGCCGCCGTGGTCGGGGCGGCCGCCGCCGACGGGCTCGGCATGAGCCCCGACGGATCCACCGGCGGGATCACCAGCGTCCTGGTGTTCGGCGCCGGCACCAATTACGCACTACTGCTGATCTCCCGCTATCGGGAAGAGTTGGGCCGCAGCACCTCTCATCACGAAGCACTCGACACCGCGGTGCGGCGGGCTGGTCCTGCGATCATCGCCAGCAACGCGACGGTGGTGCTGGCGCTGTTGACCCTGCTCTTCGCATCGTCACCGAGCACCCGCAGCCTCGGGGTGCAGGCCGCGGCGGGTCTCGTCGTCGCAGCGGTGTTCGTCCTGCTGGTGCTGCCGCCCGCCCTCGGGCTCTGCGGCCGAAAGCTGTTCTGGCCGTTCATCCCCGCCGTCGGTGCGACCCCGCTCACCGACGGCGGCGTGTGGCACCGCGTCGCGGCGGCCGTCGCACGACGCCCCGCGAGGGTCGCCGTGGTCTCGATCGGCGCGCTGGCGCTGCTGTGCACCGGCCTGCTCGGGACGCCGGTGGGTCTGTCGCAAACCGAGCAGTTCAGAGTCCAGGCCGAATCGGTTAGCGGCTACGACACGCTGGCCGCCCACTTCCCCAGCGGCCTGACCGATCCCGCCAGGGTCATCGCCGCCACCGATCGCTCTGCCGAGGTGCAGCGCGCCATCGCCGAAACCCCCGGCGTCGTGGCTGTGAACCCGGCTGGTACGTCGCCGAATGGGCTCAGCCAGTGGTCGGTCGTGCTCGCGGCGGCCCCCGCGTCGGATGAAGCCTTCGAAACCGTTGACGCACTTCGGGATTCCGTGCACGCCGTGGACCCGGACGCGCTCGTGGGCGGGTCGGACGCCACCGCCCGCGACGCCGCCGGGGCGGCCGGCCACGACCGGGCGGTCGTGATCCCCGCGATCCTCATCGTCGTCCTGCTGGTGCTCTACGTGCTGCTGCGCGCGGCTCTGGCCCCGCTCGTCCTCGTCGGGGTCACCGTGCTCAGTGCCCTTGCGGCCCTGGGTCTCGGCGGCTGGGCCAGCGTGCACGTCTTCGGGTTCCCGGGCCTCGACAACACCGCCCCGTTGTTCGCATTCCTCTTCCTTGTCGCGCTCGGCGTGGACTACACGATCTTCCTCGTCACCCGCGCGCGGGAGGAGACACCGGAACACGGCACCCGCGACGGCATCGTGCGGGCCGTCTCGGCCACCGGCGCGGTGATCAGCAGCGCGGGCGTCGTCCTTGCCGCCGTGTTCTGCGTACTCGGGGTGCTGCCGCTCATCGTGCTCACCCAGGTCGGCATCATCGTCGGGCTGGGCATCCTGCTGGACACCTTCCTGGTGCGCACCGTGATAATCCCAGCGCTGTTCACGTTGATCGGGCCGAAGATCTGGTGGCCGGCGCTGCGTGACACAGATGACGGTTCCGCAGGCGCAGAGCCGGTCGGCCGACACCGCGCCAGGACGGCCGCGGGTCCGCCAACGCGTTGATCGGGCACTTCGTCTCCCGCGGGTAGCGTCGAGACATGACCCAGGCTGCACCCGAGTTGCCGCCGCTGCACATGCGGCGCGACGCCTTCGACCCGGTCCCGCAGCTACGCGAGATCCGGGAGAACGAAGGCGTCCGCACCGTCACCGGCGCGTTCGGTATGCAGGTCTACCTCGTCACCCGCTACGACGACATCAAGACCGTGCTCTCGGACTACACCCGGTTCTCCAACGACAGGCCGCCCGGCTTCACCGTCCCCGGCGCACCGCCGGTCGACGACGAAGCCCAGGCCCGCGCCCGGGCGGGCAACCTGCTCGGCCTGGACCCGCCCGAACATCAGCGGTTGCGCCGCATGCTGACCCCCGAGTTCACCCACCGGAGGATGAAGCGCCTGCAGCCCCGCATCGTCGAGATCGTCGATGCCCAACTGGACGCGCTGGAAGCGGCGGGACCGGGTGCAGACCTGGTCGAGCATTTCGCGCTGCCGATTCCGTCGCTCGTCATCTGTGAACTGCTCGGCGTGCCCTACGCCGACCGCGACGGCTTTCAGAAGCGCAGCGCGCGCCAATTGGATCTCTCGATCCCGATTCCCGATCGATTCGAGCTGCAGCGCCAGGGCCGGGCCTACATGGCCGGCCTCGTCGAGCGTGCCAGAACCGAACCGGGCGACGACATCCTCGGCATGCTGATTCGCGAGCACGGCTCCGATCTCAGCGATGACGAGCTGATCGGCATCGCCGGGCTGCTGCTGCTCGCCGGCCACGAGACGACATCGAACATGTTGGCGCTGGGCACCCTTGCGCTGCTGCGCCATCCCGATCAGCTCGCCACCGTGCGGGACGAACCCGGCGCCGTGGCCCCGGCGGTGGAAGAGCTGCTGAGATGGCTGTCGATCGTCCAGACCGCGATCCCGCGGATCACCACCACTGACGTCGAGATCGCCGGCGTCACGATCCCCGCCGGGCATCTGGTGTTCGCTTCGCTTCCCTGCGGCAACCGCGACGGTGAATTCATCGAAGTCCCAGACACTCTCGACATCGCCAGAGGAGCTCCCGGTCACCTGGCGTTCGGACACGGCGTCCACCACTGCCTCGGTGCGCCGCTGGCTCGGATGGAGATGCAGATCGCATTCCCCGCGCTGCTGCGTCGGTTCCCGGCGCTGGAGCTGGCCGAAGACTTCGCCGATGTGCAGTTCCGGTCGTTCCACTTCATCTACGGTCTGAAGTCGTTGGAGGTGCGCTGGTGAGCAGGGTTGTCGCGGACCGCGAACTGTGTATTCAGGCGGGCAACTGCGTAATGGTGGCCGGAGAGGTCTTCGACCAGGACGACGACGGCATCGTCGAGATCCTGCGAGAGGACGTCAGCGGCGAGGACGCCGAGCACGCCGCAGAGGCGGTCAAGCTGTGTCCCGCGAGTGCTCTTCGTCTGGAAGATCGATAACGCCGGACCGCACCAGCATCAACAGGCTCACGATCAGCACCCAGATCGGAAACGCGATCACCATCCACCGGCTGACGTCGCTGGCCACCATCACGCACAGCGCCACCAGATAGGTCACGACCACCAACCAGGTGGGCATCAGCCGCGTTCGCAGCCAGATGGTCGCGAGCGAGATCATGAACACCGCGGCCATGCGCAGCGCGTAGGTGTTGGACAACGCGACGAGCAGCCCCTGACCGAAGGCAGTGACCTCGCTGTCGCCGGGGCGACCGACCTTGCTGGCGGAGAGCAGCCCCGCACCGACCGCGGTCGAGCTGAAGATCATGGCGAGGAACAACAAACCGCTGCCCAGGAAGACGGTCGCGAAGAACTTGTCCTCAAGCTTGCCCAGGCCGTCGCGCACCACCCCGATGAACCACAGGAACGCGATGCCGGAGAAGGGCATCAGGACCACGGCAATACGCAACCGGTGGCTCGTTCCGTCCGCCCACTGCGAACCCAGCACCCCGCCTTCGGGCAGCGAGCTGCGGATGAGTATGAGCGCCGCCCCGAACAGCAGCGCGAACAGCACGCCCGCGAAGGCGGCGGCTTTCGGGGTGGTGAGGTTACGCAGGTGGCGGTCAGCCGAATGCGTCATGGCCTCATCGTGGCACGGGATCGTCGTCCGTCACGGTCTGATTGCCGCCGGCGTTTTTGGCGCGATACATGGCCGCGTCGGCGCGCTCCATCAATCTCCGGATCAGGCCGTCGACATCACCGCCCGCCGCTTCCGCCGTCGCTGTGCCGATGCTGATGGTCGGGACCGCCGGAGCCTGGCACCGCGACACCATCAGATGCATGAGTTTCGCGAGGCGGCGCAGGCTTTCCGTGCCGCCGTCGACGACGATGACGAACTCTTCGCCGCCGGTGCGCGCCGTCACCGACCGGACGCCCAGACTGCCGACCGCATCACGGGCCGCGTCGGCCACCGCGACCAGAACCCGATCACCGGCGTCGTGCCCGTATCCGTCGTTGATCGCTTTGAACTTGTCGATGTCGACGGCGAGCACGCCCACGTCCATCCCGCGACGCGCGACCAATTCCTGGACGTGGCTCTCCAGCCCGCGCCGGTTATACAACCTCGTCAGGGGGTCGTGCATGGAGTCGACGGCGCCCATCCGCAGAACGAGCAGATAGGACTGCACAAGGACCGGAACCGCGGACAGCGGCAACAACACCAGAGCGCGCACGGTGATCACCGACAACGCCCAGTTTCCCTGGTAGATCGCCCACAGAAACCACGTCGCCATGACGACGAGGGTGAAAGCCAGGTGCACGAGCAACGCGCGGGGTCCGTGCACGACGACGATGTAGATGCCGTTGGTCGCCAGCAGCGCAAGCCCGGGCATGGCTGTGAACGCATCCTGGTAGCAGGCCATCACGGCGACGACGGCCAGGTCGGCGTACACCGCGAACGCGATGGACTGGCGTTCCGTCGGCCACCGCCCCACGATCCACCACAGCCCCAGGAGCGTCGAGCTCGCTGCCACCGCGATGACGACGTAACGCGCGGTGACCGCTCCGTCGTCGAAGTAGGCCCATACCACCGTCAGCAACGCGATCAGCCCGTACAGCAGCGAGAAACCGCCGATGAACACCTGATGCAGCCTGAGCAAGCCGCGAGAGCGGAAGTGCCTGACAAGCCATTCGAAGTCGTTGGCCTGACGCCACCAGCTGAGAAGGAACTCCCGTAACCCCTTCTCCATCCGCCCCCTGCTGAATCCCGTTAGGGCTGCCCGGCCAGCAGCCTGATCATCAATCCGTTTGCCTCGGCGAGCAGGTTTCCGTCGGGGGTTCGAAGTTCGGCATTGACGAACGCTTTGCGTCCCTGGGCCTCTCGCACCCAGCCTCGCGCGGTCAGCACCGTGTCGATCGGTGTCACCTTCCGGTAATCCACGTGCAGGAAGGCTGTCCGGCTGATGGGACGACCCGCTGCGTGGATCACCATGCCGAACACCGAATCGAACAGCAGTGGCAACACTCCTCCGTGAACGGCGTGGTTCCCGCCCACCGAGAACCGGCTGAACTGTACCTCCAGCTCTACCCCGTCGGGTTCGAATCTGGTCACCTTGTAAGGCGGCATCAGCAAACTGCCTGCGCCGGGAAGCGAAGGGACGCGATTGGCCGGGCCGACGCCTTCGGGCGCCTCGAACGGGCCGAGGAGCCCGGCGAGTTCCTCGGCTAGGCCTGCCGCCCGTTCCCAGGTTTCGGCGTCGGCGTCAGCCGATACGGCCAGGTCCTGGGCGCGCCGCATGGCGGTCAGGAACCTGCCGAAGCCGGGCCCGGGGTCGGCCGGGGTGAAGTTGGGGAAGCCGCCGTGGCTGTCGTAGTCGGGGTCGAGCGCCCTGGGATCCTCGGTGGTCACGCGAGAATGTCTCGGCGCACGATCGTCTGCTCGCGGCCCGGTCCGACCCCGATGCACGAAACATGGGCTCCGGCAAGCTCTTCCAGCCGCAGCACGTAGTCGCGCGCCTTGGCGGGAAGGTCTTCAAAGGCGCGGGCGCCACTGATGTCCTCCCACCAGCCGGGGAGTTCCTCGTAGACGGGTTCGGCGCGCGCGATGTCGCTCTGGGTCATCGGCATCTCGTCGGTGCGTTTGCCGTCCACGGTGTAGCCCACGCAGATGGGGACCGTCTCCAGGCTCGACAGCACGTCGAGCTTGGTGAGGAAATAGTCGGTGATGCCGTTGACGCGGGTCGCGTAGCGGGCGATGACGGCATCGAACCAGCCGCACCGGCGTGGCCTTCCGGTGGTCACACCGACCTCGCCACCGGTCTTGGCCAGATACTCGCCGTGCTGGTCGAAAAGCTCCGTCGGGAACGGTCCGGAACCGACGCGGGTGGTGTAGGCCTTGAGGATTCCGAGCACCGTGGTGATGCGGGTGGGGCCGATCCCGGACCCGACGGAGGCGCCGCCGGCGGTCGGATTCGACGACGTCACAAAGGGGTAAGTGCCGTGGTCGACATCGAGCAGCGTGCCCTGGGAGCCCTCCAGCAGCACCGTCTCCCCCTTTTCGAGGGCCTGGTTGAGCAGCAGTCGGGCGTCGGCGATGCGGTGCTTGAACCCTTCGGCCTGAGCAAGCAGGTTCTCGACCACCTCGTCCGGGTCCAGCGCCTTGCGGTTGTAGATCTTGACCAGCACCTGGTTCTTGAATTCCAATGCGCCGCTGATCTTTTCGGCTAGCAGCGTTTCGTCGAGCACGTCGGCGACCCGGATGCCCTGGCGCGCGATCTTGTCCTGATAGCAGGGCCCGATGCCACGGCCGGTGGTGCCGATCTTCTTGCTGCCCGCGTACCGCTCGACGACCTTGTCCATCGCTACGTGGTAGGGCATCAACAGGTGCGCGTCGGCGGAGATGAGCAGTCGGTCGGTATCCACCCCGCGGTCCTCAAGCCCCTTGAGCTCGGTGAGCAGCACGCCGGGGTCGACGACGACACCGTTGCCGATCACGTTCGTCACACCCGGGGTGAGGATCCCAGACGGGATCAGGTGCAAAGCGAAGTTCTCCCCCGTCGGCAGCACAACCGTGTGCCCCGCGTTGTTCCCACCCTGGTAACGCACCACCCATTGGACGCGCCCACCCAGAAGGTCGGTCGCTTTTCCCTTGCCCTCGTCGCCCCACTGGGCGCCGATGAGGACGATTGCCGGCATCGCAGACCCTCTCGCGTCTTTCCGCGCATTGCAGCGCTTCGCTACTGTGTGCAGCCGGTGACCCACCCTATCGGATTGACATCAGGCCTGATCAGCAGCTCGATCAAAGGAGTGCGGTGAAGACGTCCGAACTCGCCGTCGTGCGGCCGGGCGACCGTCGAATTCCCCGCGCGCTGCGCGGCCTTCCCGTTCTCGACGGCACGAGCGACGGACTCACCGATCACCGACGCCTCGTCGTCGTCGGCTCGCACCGAGACCTATCGGCGGTGCTCACCCGGCTGTTGCGCGCCGACCGGCTCGACATCGAGGTCGCCCATGTGCAGCGTCCGTGGCAGGCCAGGCAGGCATGTGGCGGCACCGCCACGCGAGTGCCCCTGGTCCGCGACGAAACGGGCACCGTCATCGCCGGGGCGGCGTACTGGCTGCCCCCGGCCGGCCAGCGCACGATCCGCGGTGAGGCGATCGTCGACGACGAGCACCTGTTCGACGGCGAGGCAACCGGCGTGCGGATCGAGCCGATCGCGACGATGCCGGGGCTGCGCGCCGCAGTCCTGTCCGGACCGATGCGGCCGAAACGCTGGATCAGCGGACGGGCGGCCCAGCTCGGCACCACCGGCGCGCTGGTGGTACGAGACGGTGACACGGCGTCCCGGCCGGTTCGCCGGTCCACGTTCTACCGCCACACCGAAGGTTGGCTGCGCGTCTAGCCTCGACGCTGTGAGCATTCGCCCGCTGCGCCAATCGGTGCGGCCGAGCCCGATCTTCCTGGCGCTGATCGCAGTCACCGCCGCCGGCGGCGCGCTTGCGTGGACGACGACGGATCCGCGGGATCCGCTGGCCTATGTCGGGGTGTTCGTCTTCGTCATCTTCGGCTGGCTGGTGACCTTGTGCGTACACGAGTTCGGTCACGCGTACTCGGCCTACCGGTTCGGTGACCGCGACGTCGAGGTCCGCGGCTATCTGACGTTGAACCCGCTCAAGTACTCGCACCCGCTGCTGTCCCTCGGCCTGCCCGTGCTGTTCATCGCGCTCGGCGGGATCGGGTTGCCCGGCGGGGCGGTGTATGTGCAGACGGCGTACATGACAAAGCGGCAGAAGACGCTGGTGAGCCTCGCCGGACCGGCGGTCAACGTCGTGTTCGCGGTGCTACTGCTCGCGTTGACCCGGCTGTTCTACGATCCCGACCACGCGGTGTTCTGGGCGGGTGTGGCATTCCTGGGCTTCCTGCAGATCACCGCTTTCCTGCTGAACATCCTGCCCGTGCCGGGGACGGACGGTTACGGGGCGCTGGAGCCGCACCTGAGCCCGGAGACTCAGCGTGCGGTCGCGCCGGCCAAGCAGTGGGGACTGCTGATCCTGCTCCTCGTGCTGCTGGCGCCGGGCCTGAACCAGTGGTTCTTCGGCGCGGTGTACTGGCTTTTCGAGTTGTCCGGTGTGCCGCGCGTGCTGTCACAGATCGGCGGGGAGCTCACGAGGTTCTGGTCGGCCTGGCTCTGACCCTTGCGACATATGCGCTAATACGCATATATTGCTCGGCATGGGAGCAGGACATGATCACGGCCATGGTGGTGACACCAAGGTCTCGCGCATGGTGATCGCTGCGGGCATCCTCACCGTCTTCTTCGTGATCGAACTGACCACCGCGCTGGCGATCAACTCGATTGCCCTGCTGGCCGATGCCGGCCACATGCTCACCGATCTCGTCGCCATGTTCATGGGGCTGACCGCGGTACTGCTGGCCAAACGCGGCAGTACCTCACCGTCGCGGACGTACGGCTGGCACCGCGCCGAGGTGTTCACCGCCGTCGCCAACGCCGTGCTCCTGCTCGGCGTGGCCGGCTTCATCCTCTACGAGGCGTTCGAGCGACTCGGCGACGCGCCCGACGTCCCGGGCGTTCCGATGATCGTGGTGGCGCTGGCCGGTCTGATCGCCAACGCGGTCGTCGTGTTCCTGCTGAGAACGCACTCCCAGGAGAGCCTCGCCGTCAAAGGCGCCTACATGGAGGTCGTCGCCGACACCGTCGGCAGCATCGGGGTGCTGATCGCGGGCATCGTCACGGTCACCACCGGGTGGCCCTACGCCGACGTCGTCGTCGCCGTGCTTGTCGCGCTCTGGGTGCTACCCCGGGCGATCGCGTTGGCCCGGGCGGCGCTGCGGATCCTGTCCGAGTCGTCCCCCGCCCACGTCGACGTCGAGGAACTGCGGGACGCGCTCTGCGCTGTCGACGGGGTCACCGAGGTGCACGACCTGCACGTGTGGACGCTGGTGCCGGGCAAGGACATGGTCACCGCTCACCTGACCAGCAGCCGAGATTCCGCGCAGGTGCTCGATGATGCGCGAGCCGTCCTCACCGCGCGCGGACTCGACCACGCCACGGTTCAGGTCGAACCGCCGGACAGCGCAGCCGACTGCGAGTGCGAGTCGCAGAACCGCTAAAGGCCGAGTTCGCCGCGCGCTCGCGGATCGCAGTCGTCGAGCAGGTCGAGGCAGCGCTGATACTCGGGGGTCTCACCGATCGCCTCGGCGGCACGGGCCAGGGCCGCGACGCAGCGCAGGAAACCCCGGTTGGGCTCATGGGCGAACGGCACGGGCCCGAAGCCCTTCCACCCGTTGCGCCGCAACGCGTCAAGCCCGCGGTGATAGCCGGTGCGTGCATAGGCGTATGCGGCGACGGCCTGATCGGCGTCGAGGGCCTGTTCGGCCAGCACCGCCCACGCGATGGATGCCGCGGGGTGTGCGGCAGCCACAAGCGAGGGGTTTTCCGAGGCGTCGAGTTCGGCTTCTGCGGCGGGATCGCCGGGCAGCAACACAGGTTCCGGTCCGAGGAGATCACCCATCCGAGTCATGCGCCCCATTGTGCCGTGTGGGTGCAGGCAACCGTCACCGCGGATAGCTAAGCTTCCGCGGTATGTCGAACCCCCAAGGGCCTGACAACTCGGACGAGCCCACCGAGCAGGTGGCCGCGGCCGCCGACGCCGAACCGGCCACCGAGGTGTTCGCCCCCGCCGAACCGCACGGCGACGAGCTGACGGTGGACCCGAACGAGCGGCGTTTCACCGCGCCGTCGGGATTCGACGCCGGCTCCACGCAGATCATCAACCGGTCGACCGATCCGGCGACCGAGCAGTTCTCCGTGCGCGACCCCGGTACGCCGACCGAGGGCTTTTCCGCACAGAAACCTGCCGCGCCGCAGATGATTCCGCCGCGCGGCGAGACTCCCAAGCCGCCGAAGGCGAAGCGCAAGTGGGGGTGGGTGATCGCCATCGTGCTGGTGATCGCGGCGCTGGCCGCCGTCGCGGTGGTGGGCACCATCCTGCTGACCCGCGGCTCGTCGCCGTCGGTGTCGCAGGAGGACAACGTCCGCACCACCATCCAGAACTACGACGCGGCCATCGAGAAGGGTGACCTGGCGACGCTGCGCAGCATCACCTGCGGCACGACGGCGGAGGGCTACAACAGCATCGATGACAAGAAGTGGGCCGAGACGCACCGCCGGGTCGCCGAGGCGGGCCGCTACCCCGTCGTCGCCAGCATCGACCAGATCGTCGTCAACGGCGATCACGCCGAAGCCAACGTCACCACATTCATGGCGTTCGCGCCGCAGACCCGCTCCACCCGCAGCTTCGATCTGCAGTTCCGCGACGACCAGTGGAAGATCTGCCAGGCCCCGCAGTAGCAGGCGGCCTGCGCGAGACTGCGCGCCTCACAGCCGAGACCGACACTCCAACGTTTTGCAGCGACTTACTCGCACTTTCACTGAAAACGTCGGACCGTTGCGCTACTAGCCCGCTGAGACGCTGCGGCCTGCGCTGTGCAGGTCGTTGCACGCCTCGACCACACGCTCACTCATCGAGGCCTCGGCCTTCTTGAAGTAGCTGCGTGGGTCGTAGACCTTCTTGTTGCCGACCTCGCCGTCGACCTTCAGCACACCGTCGTAGTTGGTGAACATGTGGCCGACGATGGGGCGGGTGAACGCGTACTGGGTGTCGGTGTCGACGTTCATCTTCACCACGCCGTAGCGCAGCGAGTCCTCGATCTCGGACTTCAAAGAGCCTGAGCCACCGTGGAATACGAAATCGAACGGCTTGGAACCGGCCTCCAGACCCAGCTTGGCCGACGCCACTTTCTGCCCCTCGGCCAGCACCTCGGGCTTGAGTTTCACGTTGCCCGGCTTGTAGACGCCGTGCACATTGCCGAACGTCGCGGCGAGCAGGTACTTGCCGTGCTCGCCGACGCCGAGGGCATCGATGGTCTTCTCGAAATCTTCCGGGGTGGTGTAGAGCTTGTCGTTGATCTCGGCCTCGACGCCGTCCTCCTCGCCGCCGACCACGCCGATCTCGATTTCCAGGATGATCTTGGCCGCGGCCGCCTGCTTGAGCAGTTCCTGCGCGATGGACAGATTCTCGTCGATCGGGACCGCCGAACCGTCCCACATGTGCGACTGGAACAGCGGGTTCTGACCCTTGGCAACTCTCTCCGCGGAGATTGCCAGCAGCGGGCGGACGTAGGTGTCGAGCTTGTCCTTCGGGCAGTGGTCGGTGTGCAGCGCGACGGTGATGTCGTACTTGGCGGCGATGACATGCGCGAACTCGGCGAGCGCGACAGCGCCGGTGACCATGTCCTTGACACCGAGGCCGGACGCGAATTCGGCACCTCCGGTGGAGAACTGGATGATGCCGTCAGAGCCTGCATCCGCGAATCCCTTGATCGCGGCGTTGACGCTCTCCGAGCCGACGCAGTTGATCGCAGGAAACGCGAACGAATGCTCCTTGGCGCGGCTGAGCATCTCCGCGTAGACCTCGGGCGTGGCGATGGGCATGAGCGGTCCTTTCAGAGACGGGCTTGCAGCCGAGTATTTCAGGAATGCGATTCCGGCGCGCTGGTCCGCCGAGATCCTCGTCGCGCTCGCACCCGCGGGCCTGGTCATCATTGGCAGCGCGGCATCGGCTAGGCACCCACTGCGACCTGGTTGACGTACTCGCCTCGGTCGATGGCGAGTAGTTCTCGCGACCCTGCCGCCCCGGCAGTGGCGACGGCGCCATCGGCACGTCACAGTCGGCGAAGTAGGAACGAACCCTACGCCGTGGTCATCGACGAGCTGACGGTCGGACAGGTGGTGAAGGTGGAGAGCGCGCGCTCACCCAACCCTTGGGCGCTTCTTGCCCGAGCCCAAGGGCCCAGCCGGGGGAAGAGAGCTCACCAACAACTGAATGGGGAAGCGGGAGTAAACAACTCGTCGGCGACCGAACCCAGTGCGGCGCTAACTAACCGGCGAAGTCGGGGCACAGATGTGTCGTGGCCGCGCTGACAAACAGCGTGCCCTGACCGAACCTGTACAGCGACTCCACCCGGCTCATCTCGTCGAGTACCGACACACCGTCGCGCAGCTCCCCGCACACACCGTAACCCGCGTCGATCACCTGATCCGCGTTCTTGTCCGGCAGCCAGACGCCGTTCGTCTGTAGTTCGTCGAGGAAGGTCCCCGTATCGGCTGCGGCCGCCGGAGCGCACAACAGCGCACCCGCCGCCAGGACGATCGCAGCAGGCATCGGGGTAAGAATATTCGGCTTCATGGACGTTCCGCTTTCTCCAGTTGTGACCGCGTGAGAGCTGATGCCACGCCGACGTTATCCGTGGTCATTCGGCCGTTAAATCGGGTGTTTCCCTATTGCTGCGGGTGGGACACAGGTGCCCCACGGTCGAGCCGTAACCCCTGCCCGAGCATCCAAATGTGCAGTGCCTGCAGTGGTTTTCGCGGGCGCTCCGGCGGCCCGACCATCCCCGCTCGTCACAGCACGATGCGTCATACCGGCCCTCTGGGCTCGAGACGAATGTCGGTTGCCGCGGTGAGACGGTCGGCGGGCAAACCGGCATGCCGACATACCTTCGACACCAAGTCGGCTGACGCGGCACAGAAGATCCCGAAGACCATCTCGTCGGTGGGAACCACGATCATGGACATCAGCTGGATCGTGGGACCGAGCGCCGATGCTGCCGCGGCACTTGATTGCAGGACAGCCGAAGTCCGTTCGAGTGATTCGCGCACGACGGCGGGTTGATACCACTCGACCAGATAGCACTCTTCTGGGGGCCCCACACGTCGGAGGCTATCGGCGTCGCGCAGCCAGTTAAATCGGGCGAATCCCTATCGAAGCTTCGATCCGACCCGGCGACGGCTGTGACATGATCCTGAGGTGGCTGCGGGGGTAGTGAGCCGCGATGCCGAATCCGCGGCAGTCGCTGGGTTTCTCGACGCCACGACCCACGAACCCAGCAGCCTGCTGATCGAAGGCGAAGCGGGAATTGGCAAGACCACCATCTGGCTCGCCGGCGTGGAGCAGGCCCGCGAGCGCGGCTTTCACGTGCTTACCGCACGGCCGGCGCACACAGAATCGGTGCTGTCCTACGTTGCGCTGGCAGACCTCCTGAGCCGCGTCGACACGACGGTGCTGGACAGCCTGCCTGAACCGCAACGTTTTGCGCTGGACCGGGTCTTGCTCCGGGGGGATCCCGGTGACACCCCGACCGATCCGCGGGCGGTGGCCGCGGCGTTCCTGTCGGTCATCGACACGCTGGCAGAGGTCAGACCGGTGTTGATCTGCATCGACGACCTGCAGTGGCTCGACCACTCCAGCGCTGCCGCCGTCGCGTTCGCCGCGCGCCGGCTTTCGGGTGCGGTCGGGGTGATCACCGCGATGCGCAGCGACGCGAGCCCCGCGCTTGACCTCTTCCGGAATCGGTTGCCCAGAACGGAGTCCAGCAGTCGTCTGGTGGTCGGACCCCTCAGCCTGGGCGCACTGCGGACCATCGTTTCGCAACGGCTGGGCTTGTCATTGCCGCGACCGACAATGGTCCGCATTCATGACATCTCCCGCGGCAACCCGTTCTACGCCCTGCAACTGGCATATGCATCCGCTCATGATGAAATATCGATGCGGACAACACTTTCCGATCTGGTTCGGGCCAGGATCAGCGAAGTGGGAACGGAAACGCAGGAAGCGTTGCTCGCCGCCGCCTGTGCCGGATCGCCGACCATCGACCTCATCGCGCGGGCGATGAACGTCACGCACTCGCGCGTTGCGGAGATCCTCGACGAGGCCGAAGACCACAAGCTCATCCACTACGAGGGCCAGCGGATTCGGTTTTCGCATCCCCTGCTGGCCGCCGGTATTCACGCCGAAGCCCCTGCGCCCCGGCGCCGACGGATGCATGCCACGCTCGCCGGTATCGTCACCGAGCCAGAGCTGCAAGCCCGACATCTCGCGCTCTCGGCCACCGTCGCAGACGATCAGACGCTGCACTCTCTGGACGCAGCCGCGCAGTCGGCGGCCAACCGAGGAGCGCCCGGCGCCGCAGCAGAGTTGCTCGACTTGGCCATCAGCCTCGGTGGCGACACCCCCGCGCGTCATATTCGAGCAGCGGGACATCATCTACATGCCGCGAACTTCAACGAAGCAGCGACGCGGCTGGAACAGATCATCGATACGCTGCCATCGGGTCAGGTGCGGGCAGAAGCGCTGACACTGCTCGCCAAGGTCCGCACCGCCGAAGAGAAGCTCGCGGAAGTGATCGCTGTTCTCACCCGCGTGCTGGCCGAATCCGCGGACGACCCCGGCCGACGCGCGTATGCGCTGATAATGCTGTCCCACGCGCAACTCAACACGGCCCAGTTCGACGCATCTGCCCGCAGTATCGACGAAGCGGTCACACTCGCCACCGAACTGGACCGAACCGACCTACTGAGTACGGCTCTGGCCATGCGGACGATGCAGCGCTTCGCCGCCGGGCGTGGTTTCGACGAAGAGACGATGACGCGCGCGCTGGAGCTCGAAGACCCTGCGTCCGACATTCCGTCGGTACTGAGCGCCTCGCTCAACAATGCGCTGCTCCTGGCCTGGACGGGCCAGCTCGACCGCGGACACGACGCGATGATGGCGGTGCGGAGGCGTTCCCTGGATCGAGGCGAGGAGCACCAACTGGCCATCCTTGACTTCCACAGCTTTTTGATGGCTCTCTGGCGCGGTGATATGGCCGACGCCGGCTTGCTGGCCGAGGACGCGATCGAACGGGCAAACGCCCTGGGCGACCCGGAGCCCGTGTGCATCGGTCTGACGACGCGGGCGGCCCTTGCCGCCTACGCAGGCCATGAACAGCGTGCCAAGGAGGATGTCGCGGAGGCGTTGACGCATCTGCAACTCCTCGGCACACCCCCGATGACTCGCTACCCGCTGGCGATGCTGGCCTTTCTGGAGGTGTCCCTGGGCAACTACGCCGCCGCGCTGAGCGCGTTGGAACCGGCGCTGGCGCTGATCGACTCGACTCCAATGCCTTTGGAGATCATGATCGGCCTGTTCGTACCCGACGCCGCCGAGGCGATGGTCGCCATGGGACGGCTCGACGATGCCGAACGGCTGATCGAACGGTTCCTCGACGACGGCCGACGGTTGGACCGGGCATGGATGCTGGCCTGCGGTGGACGCTGCCGTGCCATGCTGCTCGCGGCGCGCGGTGATGTGGACGCCGCAGCCGACGCTGCCCAACTCGCGATGACCGAACACCAACGGCTGCCCATGCCGTTCGAACAGGCCAGAACTCAGCTACTCGTCGGCCAACTCGAACGACGACAACGTCGCAACCAGGCTGCCTCCGCGGCACTCACCGAAGCGCTGCACACCTTCGAGCAACTCGGGACACCACTGTGGGCCGAACGCGCCCGCGCCGAGTTGGGGCGCGCCAACGTCGGCCCGCACCGCGACACGACCTTGACCCCGTCCGAGCAACTGGTTGCCGAACTCGCAGCATCCGGTATGACCAACCGCGACGTCGCCGCCGCCCTGTTCATCAGCCCGAAGACGGTGGAGGCCAACCTGTCTCGCATCTACCGCAAGCTCGGTATCAAATCACGGGCTGCCCTTGGGCGGCTGATGTCTGAAAACCTGAAGGACCCCTAGTGATGCGGCGCTGACGAGCAGCGTGCCACGACGACGGTATGGGCTTCCCCATCGCCGAACCTCGATCGCTCCCCGACAGATGTAGGGGAACACCCTATTTAGTCGTCGGCGGTACCGGCTTACGGTCGATCCGCCAAAGATTCCGAGGGGGAACAACCGTGACCACGACGCGATCGTACGTATCCGTAGCATCTTCAGCGCTTTTCGCGGCCACCTGTGCGGTATCGGGGGTGGTCTTCGCGCCCGTTGCGCAGGCCAGTCCGCTCGACGGGATCCGCGCCGCCGTCAACGCCGCGCGCAGCGGCTCACCGTGCGGCCCGCTGAACTACAACATCGACCTTGAGGGCAATGCGCAAGCGATGATAGGGAACAGGGCGCCGGGCGTACCCCCAGCTGGCCGTTATAACGGCAAGACGGCCGAGGGTGACTCGCAGGAAGATCCCACCTCAGAGGCGATCCGGGTTCTGATTGACAAGATGCGACCCTTGATCACCAACTGCAATTACAAGGACTTCGGCGTCGGGATGGTCCGCAATGACGATCGCGAATACAGCGTCGTGAGTCTTGCGCTCGGCGAGCCGCCCGCAGCGGCCCCCGTTCCGGCGCCGGTCCCGGAACCCGCGGGGAGGCCGATCAAGTGCACCGGCGGCCCAACCATCCCGGCCGGCCAAACCTGCCCGCCCAAGCCACCTCCCGTCGAAGCAGCGCCGACGAATGCCGTCACCCTGAACATCGTGCGAGAAGGCCTGCGCGCCAAAGTAACTGTGGGCAACACGTCGAACCTCCAGGCGCAGTGCACGTACAACGCCGCGGAAGTCAACGGGCTGGGCATTCCGGTCAGCCGTGATTTCCAAGTCAACCCCAAGGGCACCACCCCACTGGAGTTCGCCGCTCCGCTTCCCGGGCAGACCTATACGGTCGTGGTCACGTGTCAGGCCGACTTCCAGGGCAAGACCGTCGAGATTGGTCGCGTGCAGCAGGACTTTTCGAGCTTCTAGGAACATCATCGGGGGATCTGGGGGCCGATCTTGCGGGCGAGGTCGACGGCGGCGGCGTTGGCCTCGTCCCCCGACATCGACAGCACCGCGACCTGAACCATGTTGTTGCGCCCGCCCGCCGCGAACTCCACCTGCCCGGGCACCAGGAATCGCATGCCATCCGGACCCGGCGTCCCGACATCGGGGAATCCGGGTTCGGGTGGCGCCAGCGTGTTGTTCACAGCCGAACCAGGGTTCCCGATCTCGATCGCGATGGATTCGTAGTTGTCCGGGTTCTCCCAGAGGCATGCCGGCATGGCCGGGTCGGTGGAGGTGGAGCGTCCCTCGATAGGCGCACCGAGCAATGCCGACACATCGTCCGCCGACAGCAGCGCACAGGCGTCGATCACGGTCGGGCTGGTCGCAGATGCGCTCGAAGCTGTGTCGCCGGCCTCGGTGTTCTGTTCACTGACATTGCCCGGCGAACTACAGCCCGCCGCGCTGAGACACGCTGCGACCATCACGAAAGTGCCTGCTGCAAGGGAGTAATTGGTCATTTCGCCGACGATAAGACCGGCATGCCGCAGAAGAAATCGGGTGTTTCCCTACACCACACTTGGGCACCGTCGTCCTCCGTCGCGCCGAGTGCACGCTTGGTGATGAAATCCGGCCGGATTCCGTCAACAAGCGTGCATTCGCGGCGCTTACACAGTCAGCACCCGACGGTACCGGGCGCGGCCGGAGTCCATCGCCTCGAACGCTTCGGCAGCCTCGGCCAGCGGCTGCTCCTCAACCATGGCTCGCACCCCGGTCAGCAGCGCGAAGTGCATCGTCTCCTCCACGTCGCGCGCGGTGCCGGACGGATGGCCCGTCACCGAAAGCCCTGCGTTGATCAGCTGCAGCGGGCTGATCGGCAGGTTCTCAGGGGTAACGCCGACGGTGACCAGCTCGCCCTGGGGTGCGAGACCGCCGACAGTCGCGGCCATCGCGGCAGCGTTGTTCGCGGTGGCCAGCACAACGACCGCGCCGCCCAGCTTCTGCAACTCCTCGGCGACGTCCTGTGCCGTGGAATCGATGTAGTGGTGCGCCCCGAACTGCCTGGCTTCCTCTTCCTTGCCCGTACCGCGCGCGATCGCGACCGTCTCGAAGCCCATCGCCCGCGACCACTGCACGCCGAGGTGCCCGAGCCCTCCGACACCGAGGATTGCGACCACGTCGCCGGCCTTGGCGCGGGTCTGCCGCAGCCCGTTGAACGTGGTCACCCCCGCACAACCCATCGGCGCCGCCTCCGCGAACGACAGACCGTCGGGGATTCGGGCGAGCGCAGTCCACGGAGCCGTCACCGACTCCGCATAGCCGCCCGGGTACTGCCAGCTCGGCACCTGCATGCGCACGCACTGCATGAACTGGCCCTTGCGGCACGGGATGCAACGGTTGCAGTTGCCGCCGAACCAGCCGACCGCCACTCGGTCACCGGCGGCAAAGTCCTCGACACCGTCACCGACGTCGGCAACCGTGCCCGCGATCTCGTGACCCATCGTGATGGGCCATTCCAATCCGGGGAAGTGACCGGCGTGGAATTCGCGGTCGGTGCCGCAGACCCCGCACGCGGCGACGGCGATACGGACGTGACCGGCGGGAGGGGGCTGGGTCTCCACGTCGACGAGGGTGAGTGCTTCGTTGGCTGAGGCGACCTGCACGGCCTTGTGGGTGGGCATGACTCAGCCTATGCCGCCGGTACCCTTGGGGCCGTGGTCGTCGACAATCTCGCGCTGATGCCCGACTTTCTGGACCCCATCAACCTCCTGAGCTACTTCGGCACCTGGGCGCTGATCGGGTTGCTCGTCGTGGTGTTCGTCGAGTCGGGGGTGCTGTTCCCGATCCTTCCGGGCGACTCCCTGCTGTTCGTCGCGGGCATGCTCGCGGCCGGCATCCAGACGGCGTCGGCCGAGGGCAACGTCGCCCAAGTGAACTTCCAGCTGTGGCAGCTGCTGCTGTTCATTCCGATCGCGGCGATCCTGGGCGCCCAGGTGGGCTATTGGATCGGCCGCAACGTCGGCACCGCGATGTTCAAGCCGAACGCGCGATTCCTCAAGCAGAAGTACCTCGACGAGGCACACCTGTTCTTCGAGCAGCGCGGCCCGTTCGCCATCGTCATCGCCCGCTTCGTGCCCATCGTGCGTACGCTCGCCCCGATCACTGCCGGTGCGGCGAAGATGAACTACGCGGTGTTCACGCTGTACAACGCCGTCGGCGCCATCGTCTGGGGTGCCGGCCTGACCCTGCTCGGGTACTGGCTCGGCCGCATCGAGATCATCCAGAAGCTGCTGGAGCCGATCGTCATCGGCATCGTCATCCTCTCGGTGCTGCCGATCGCCTTCGAGTGGTACAAGCGCCGTAAGGCCGCCAAGCAGGCCGGTATCCCGACACCGCCCATGGACGCGGGCGAGCAGACGACCTAGAGACCGTCACGCAACGCGTCGAACAACCGGGTGAGGCGCGCACGGTGGTCCTCGATCACCGGGTCGGGCGCGCCTTCCTCGATGACGCGGCGCGCGGTTGCCGTCAGCACCGTCACATAACCGGCGATGACGCGGGATGTTGCCGCAGGTCGTCGTGCTCATCGCGGGCAGCTTCGTCGTCAACCCATTCGTCCAGCGCGTCGGACCGGAGCGTGCCGCCTGGATCAGCGCGTCGGCCGTCGTGGCCGGGCTTGCGGTCTACGGGCTGCTCGGCCGTTTCGGATATGCGTGGGTCGCCCTGGCACTGGTACTGGTCGCGGCGGGCATGCGGGTGGTCGGCGTCGTCGCCGCAGTGAACGTCCTGCGCGGCCTGCCCGAGAACCGCACCGCCATCGGTACGGCGCTCACCGACACCGCGTCCCAGGTGACGTCGGGCGCCGGGGTCGCGGTGGCGGGCACGATCCTCGCCGGACTGTTCACCGGCGCCATCGCCTCGTCGCAGTGGACGGCGCAGCAGACTGCACAGTTCGACCGGGCCGTGACGGTCGCGGGCCTGACGCTGACCGTCCTCGCGGGGGCATTGGTCGTCTTCGGGATCGTGCGCGGTCGCTCAGGGACGTGAGTCTTCAAGCGCGCGGATGAGACTCGCGGCGTCCCACGGACCCTTGTGCCGCTTGCCGTTGACGAACAGCGTCGGTGTCGCGTTGAGGTCCATCGCGTCGGCGTCCTCGGCGTCGTCCTCCACGCGGTGCAGCACATTCTTCGAGTGCACCCGGACATCCTGGTCGAACTGCTCGATGTCGCAGCCGGCCGCCACGGCGTAGCGGTAGATGTCGGACCACTCGAGGTCGTCCTGGTGAGCGAACAGCTGGCGCGCCATCTCCCAGAATTTGCCCTGCAGCGCAGCAGCCTCACTGGCCCGGGCTGCGTCAAACGCCCGCGGATGTGCTCGCTCGAGCGGAAAGTGCCGCCAGACGTAGAGCAGGTCTTCCCCGAAGTGTGCCCGTACCTCGTCGATCGAGCCGGTGGCGCGGCTGCAGAACGGGCACTCGAAGTCGCCGTACTCGACCAGCGTCAGCGGTGCGTCGGGCCGCCCACGGACATGGTCGCGCTCGGGGTCGACGGGCCGGAGCAGCTTGAGCCCCACCGGCTCGGGCGGACTGATCCAATCGGTGATCCGGAAGATCGCCCAGCCGAACACGAACGCGATCACCGATGCCGCGAGCACGCCGATCCTCGCCTGGTCCTGCCTGCTGGGATCCGAGATCGCGATGTCGACGATGAACAGCGAGATCGTGAAGCCGATACCCGACAGCGCCGCGCCGCCGGCGATGCGGCGCAACGTCAGACCCGGCGCCAGCACGCCGATCCCGGTTCTGCGGATCAGCCAGGTCGCGCCAGTGATGCCGACGAACTTGCCGATCACCAGACCGGCGACGATGCCCCACGTGAGCGGCGACCGCAGGGCCGTCATCACGCTCTGGCTGTCCAGCCGCACCCCGGCGTTGACGAGCGCGAACAACGGCAGGATGACGAACGACACGGTAGGGCCGACGGCCGTCTGCAGCCGCTCGTTGATGGAGATCGACTCGCGCAGCGAACGGCTCGCGGCACGCGCGTACTCGGAGTTCGGGGATTGCCGGAACGCCCGGATCTGCGTGACGGCTTCCTCGACCGGGCGCCGGGCCGGGGTGAAGACGGGGATGAGCAGCGCGACGGCGACACCGGCCAGCGTGGGGTGGATACCTGCCATGAAGAGCGCGATCCACAGCGCGACGCCGAGCACCGCGTAGGCCGGGCCTCGCTCCTTGGGCAGGAACCGCACCAGCGCCAGCGCGACGATCAGCAGCACCGACACCACCAGCGGCCCGACCTGGATGCTGTCGGAGTAGAACAGCGCGATCGCGATCAGCGCCCCGACGTCGTCGACCACGGCCAGTGTCAGCAGGAACAGTCGCACCCGGGCCGGGAACATCGGCTTGATGATCGCCAGCGCCCCGACCAGGAAGGCCGTGTCGGTGGAGATCACCACGCCCCACGCGTGCGCGTTCTCGCCGGAGGGGTTGAACGCCAGGAACACCACGGCGGGCAGCACCAGGCCTGCGGCGGCGGCGACCACCGGCACCGCGGCGCGCGACCGGTCGGTCAGCTCGCCGATGGTGAACTCGCGGGTCACCTCGAGCCCGACGATGAAGAAGAAGAACGTCATCAGGGCGTCGTTGACGATGTGCTTGACAGTCATCTCCACGTGATGGCTGCCGAAGCTGACGCCGACGTGCGTGTCGAGCAACGCGGAATAGCTGTCGGCCCACGGCGAATTCGCCCACAGGATCGCGATGACGGTAAACGTCAGCAGCAGTGCCGCGGCGGTGTTGTCGGTGGTTCTCGTCGCGTTGCTGCCACGGGTACGCCGCGAAGGCAGCAGCGGGAAACCCCGCCCGGTGGTCGGTTCGCTCACCCGGCTGTGTTCTCCGAGACCGTGTCCGATGCGCCGCCCGCAACCGAGTGGGCCGCTTCCATCAGCATCCAGCCGGCCAACTGCACCGACAGGTCGCGTTCGGGGATCTCGGAGGAGTTGACGGCGCCTTCGACGAATTGCGCGTCTTTCGTTCCGGCCGTGGGCAATTCGGCTGGGCGGTCCCAGAACGCCGCGAACAGGGGAAGGCCCTCGGCGGTCTGACGGTTCTCCCACGCGGCGCGTCCGGAGGTCAGCACCAGCTTCGCGGCGGTCTCGCGGGCCGAGACATCAGCCTCGCCGTCACCGGGTAGATCGGTGGCGACCAGCGCCAAATAACGGGCCAGGATGCCGTTGAACAATCCGCCGTCACCGCCACCCGCGCCTTTGATGACGCCGTCGGGCGCCATGTGCTCGGCGACGGCCGCGACGAGCCGGTGGACCCGCTCGGCGTGGCGTGGATCCTCGGTGCGCGCCGCGAGCTCGGTCTCCGCGCCCAGCACCACGCCTTGGCAGTAGGTGTACTGGGCGCGTACCAGCGAGCCGCCCTTGATGCCGTCGAACACCAGATGCGTGTCCGGATCGATAAGGGTCTCGTCGATCCAGTCGGCCATCTGCTGCGCTCTGCGCAGCCTGCCTTCGTAGCGGGCGAGGAAGATCGCGGCGGGCCCGTTGGCCGGGGCGTTGAAGAACTGGTCCTGCTTGCGCCATGGAATGCCGCCGCCGTCCTCGGGCACCCACGAGCTGAGGAACTGGTCGGCGAGCTTGTGCAGTGCTTTCGGGCGGGCCACCCCGGTCAGACGGCCGGCGCGCTCGAGCGCGAGTGCCAGCCACGCCATGTCGTCGTAGTAGTCGTTCGTCCACCTCCCGATGTTGCGCAGCCGATGCCCGCGGATCTGACGGTTTATCGAGGTGAGGCGCTCCGGCTTCGGGTCGCGCAGTTGGGCGTCGACGAGGTTGTCCAGCAGGTGCGCCTGCCACCAGTAGTGCCAGGTCCCGAAGCGGCGTTGCTTAGCCGCGGCCGGCCAGGCGACCACGCCCAGCTGGGTACCCGGCAGCCCCCACAGTTTTCGGAGATGCCGCGTGGCGATGGCGGCTTCGGCGCTGGCGGCGCGGTTGGCCCACATCTGATCCATGCCGTTGATCCTGCCCTACCGACAGCCCAGAGGCTATGAGACAAATCTGTCTCATATGAGCTATTCTTGTCGCATGTCCTCGACCCGCGACCAGTTGCTGCGGGCTGCTGCCGACTTCCTCGGCCGGCGCCCCAACGCGACGCAGGACGAGATCGCCACCGCCGTCGGCGTGAGTCGCGCGACGCTGCATAGGCACTTCTCGGGCCGCGCCGCACTGATGGGGGCGCTGGAAGAACTCGCCGTCGCCGAGTTGCGCGAGGTCCTCAAGACGGTGCGGCTCGACGAAGGTTCGGCGACGGACGCGCTGCGCCGGCTCGTCACCGCCTGTGAGCCGATCTCCCCCTACTTCGTCCTGTTGTACAGCCAGAGCCAGGAAGCCGACCTCGAAACCACGATCGAGATCTGGGACGAGGTCGACTCCGCCATCACGGAGCTGTTCCTGCGCGGTCAGCGCGAGGGAGCATTCCGGCCCGAGCTGACCGCGGCCTGGCTCACCGAGGCGTTCTACAGCTTGATCGCCGGCACCGCATGGTCCATCCGCGCCGGCCGCGCCGCCGCCCGCGACTTCGACCGACTGATCACCGACCTTCTACTCAACGGAGTGAAGAAATGAACAGACGCTGGTTCGCTCTCGGCGTCCTGACCATGGCCGTGCTGCTCATCGGCATCGACGGCACCGTCCTCGCGCTGGCGACCCCGTTCATCACCGCCGATCTCGGATCCACCGGTACGCAGATCCTCTGGATCGGCGACATCTACTCGTTCGTGCTCGCCGCACTGCTGATCAGTATGGGCAGTCTCGGCGACCGCATCGGCCACAAGAAGTTGCTGCTCTGGGGTGCAACAGGTTTCGCTGTCGCATCGGTGGTCTCCGCCTACGCGACGAGTCCGGAGATGTTGATCGCGACGCGCGCGCTTCTCGGTGTGGCGGGCGCGACGCTCGCCCCTGCGACGCTGGCGCTGATCCGCGGACTGTTCCCCGACCAGCGTGAGCGCAGCATCGCCGTCGGCATCTGGGCGTCAGCCTTCTCTGCAGGCGCAGCACTGGGCCCCGTGGTGGGAGGCGTTCTGCTGGAACACTTCTGGTGGGGTTCGGTGTTCCTGATCAACATCCCCGTGAAGGTGGTGCTGCTTGTCGGCGGCCTTGTGCTGCTGCCCGAGCACCGCAACCCTGACCCGGGTCCGTGGGATCTGCCCAGCGTCGGTCTGTCCATGGTGGGCATGCTGGGCCTGGTCTATGCGATCAAGGAGGGCTTCACCGGACTGGCCCACGGTATCGGCGCCGACATCGTGGTGACCGGCGTCGTCGGGGCGGTGGCACTCACCTTGTTCGTCCGCCGTCAGCTGCGCCTTCCGACGCCGCTGATCGACGTGCGACTCTTCGCGAATCCCCGGTTCTCCGGTGTGGTGTCGGCCAACCTGCTTTCGGTGCTAGGTCTCGCCGGACTGGTGTTCTTCCTGTCCCAGTACTTCCAGCTCGTCCACGGTTACGGCCCGCTCAAGGCAGGTCTGGCCGAGCTGCCCGCCGCCATGACCGCGACCGTGTTCGGCGTGCTCGCCGGTGTGGCGGTGCGCTACTTCTCACACCGGTCGGTGCTCACCGCAGGGCTGGCGATGGTCGGCATTGCGATGGCGGCTCTGATGGCATCGCTGGTCGTCTTCACCCCGATGGCTCCGTATCTGCCGCTGGGCATTTCGCTGTTCGTCGTCGGCGTGGGGCTGGGGCTGGCGTTCACGGTGGCCAGTGACGTGATCTTGGCGAGCGTGCCGAAGGAACGCGCAGGCGCGGCGGCTGCAGTGTCTGAGACGGCCTACGAACTGGGCATGGCGCTGGGGATCGCTACGCTCGGGTCGATCGTGACCGCGGTTTATCGCGGCGTCAGCTTCGCACCGGACGTTCCGGCCGACGTTGCCGCGCAAGCACGTGACTCGCTGCCCAACGCGATTCATGCCGCGCAGACCCTACCTGCCGATCAGCAGGCAGTACTGCTCGACGCCGCGAAAGAATCGTTCACACAGGGCCTTACGGTGGCTTCCGGCGTCGGCGCGGCGCTGCTGCTCACCGCCGCGGTCGCGGTGTGGTGGCTGCTGCGGCCGCGGCCAGATGCCGCCGGCAGCCCGGCTCCGCGAACCTCACCAAGCTCGGCTGAGGTCGGCGTGCTGCCTGATCCAGGCGTGCATGGCGATGCCGGCAGCGACGGCGGCGTTGATGCTGCGCGTCGATCCGAACTGTGCGATCGAGACTGTTAGCAGGGCACCGGTTTTCGCATCTTCGGTGATACCGGGGCCCTCCTGCCCGAAGACCAGCAGGCAATCACGGGGCAGCTGCGTCTCTTCCAGACGGGACGCCCCGGGGACGTTGTCGACGGCCACGACCGCCAGGCCGTGGGAGGCCGCGAAGTCGAGCAGGTCGGCGGTCGTCTCGTGATGACGCAGGCGCTGATAGCGGTCGGTGACCATCGCACCGCGCCGGTTCCAGCGACGGCGGCCCACGATGTGCACCGTGTCCACCGCGAAGGCGTTCGCGGTCCGCACCACCCCGCCGATGTTGGCGTCGTTGCCGAAGTTCTCGATCGCGATGTGCAGCGGATGCCGACGTCGGTCGATGTCGGCGATGATCGCGTCGCGCGTCCAATACCGGTAGGCATCAACGACATTGCGGGTGTCGCCGGTACGCAACAGCTCGGTGTCGTAACGCGGGTCGTCGGGCAGCTGTCCGTCCCAGGGTCCGACGCCGGGACCCCCACCCCACTCGGTGGGGCCGGGCGGCTCCGTCACCGCGAGACGTCCTGTTCCCACAGCGCCGCGTGCGTTCCCGCCAGCGACACCGTCGCATACAGCAGCGCTTGGTTGATCTCGCCCTGCGTGCACAGCGAGGCCCGCAGCTGGACACCCTCGCGTGAGGCTTCCGGCAGCACCAGCACAGAGGCACCGTAGATCCCGCAGGCATGGCTGAGCCCCTTGCCGGGCAGGGTCGGTGCGGCCAACACCATCATCGGCCCGCCCCGCTTCGCCGAGTCCTCGCGGTAGCGCTGCGCGAGGCCGTCGACCTCGAGGCCTAGCAGCATGTAACCCTTGCCCTCAAAGGCTTTCGGTTCGCCGAGCGCGGTCGGGGCCAGTTGAGCGCCGTCTTCGGAGAAGGCATCCACGCTGCTGGTCTTCAGCGTCAGACCGGTGTCGTTGGAGTTGGTGGGCAGCACGCCGACGGGAAACGCCGCCGGATAGGCCACCGTGGATGCGGCGATGCGGTCGCGCGGCGAGTAGGCGTAGACGCCGCGCACCTGGGACTGATCCCGTTGCGGACCCAGGCATACCGTTCCCGTCAGGCGGTCCGGAGTCACCGACAACGGTTGAATGCCAAGGTTTGTCACGTCACCGCACCCGCCGATGCCGTTGGCCTCGATGGGGTGGGCGAGTGCACCGTAGAGACCGAAGCGGAGGTCCTCCGGGTCCGCCGGCGTCACCCCCTCCTTCGCGGGGGCCGCATCGACGTCGACGAGGACGTAGTCGGCGTCGAAGCGCAGGTTGGCCACTGACATGTTCCAGCCGAGAAGCTCCAGGGACTCACCCATCGACGCTGTCGCAGCGGAGAAGACGTCCTCGCGATCGCCCGAGTCACCGGAGCACGATGCGACAGCGAGCACGATCGCTGTCAGGACGGCGATTACCCGCACAGGTTCTCAGGTCCTGCCACGGCCCTTACCCACCACTTTGGACAAGGCGCGCACCACATTTCGCGGCACGATGCGCCCGCCGGTGGTCAGCGCCTTGTACTGCAGGCCCGGAATGATGACGACCTTGTTCTTCGCGATGTCGGCCATCGTCTCCCGGACCACGTCGTCCACCTCGAGCCACAGGAAGCCCGCGGTGCCGGCCATGTCGATTCCGGCCCGCTCGTGAAACTCGGTGCGCACGAAGCCGGGACACAACGCGTGCACTCCGACGCCGGTGCCGCCGAGGCCGTTGGCCAGTCCCTCGGAGAACGACACCACCCATGCCTTGGATGCCGAGTAGGTCGACCCGCGGCCGGGCAGGAGTCCGGCGACGCTCGCGACGTTGAGCACGGTGCCCTCACCGGCGGCCAGCATGGATGGCAGTGCGGCGTGCGTCAGCTGCATGACCGCCGTGACGTTGACATCCAGCTGTGCCTTCAGGACGTCGTAGTCGACGGTCCAGAACTCTCCCGAAGTTCCGAAGCCGGCGTTGTTCACCAGCACTCGCACGCCGGCGCGCAGCCGCTCCGCGACCGCCGCGCGGTCGTCGGCCTCGGCGAGGTCGGCGCGGAGGACTTCGACATTCGCCCCCGCCTCGTCATGCAATTCGGCGGCCAGGGTGTTGAGACGCCCGGCGTCGCGAGCGACCAGAACCAGGTCGTAGCCGTCCATGGCGTAGCGGCGGGCGAACCCCTCCCCGATCCCGGCTGTCGGTCCGGTGATCAAGGCGACGGGGCGTGGCATGCCCCAGAGGATACTTATCGCTGATAGTTGGGCGACTGCCGCCCGTTGTGCTGTGCCGGCTGCTGAACCGGCGCCGCGGGACGCCGCAGCGGGTCTGGCCGGGGCTGGCCCGCGTAACCCGGGGGCAGCTCGCGACCCGCGGGCGCGGGGGTGATCGGTCGGCTGGGCGAGCCGCTGCGACGGGCGACGGGCTGTCCGGTGGACGCGGTCGGCATCGGCGGCAGCACGCGCAGCAGGTCGTTGAACTGGCGCACGGTGCGCAGCCCCTCATCCCACTGGGCGCGGGTGCTGGTCACCGGCATGCTGATCAGCGTCCAGTTGCCTTCGTTCCACATGATCTCGGCACAGTCCGGGGCGGTGTGGGCGAACGTCACCATCCGGCGGTCGCAGGCGCGGCGGGCGGCGTCGAGGTTCGTCGAGTACACCATCCGCGGGCCGATCGCCCCGAGCAGCCAGATGTCGCTCTCGCGTGGTTCCTTGATGCCTTTGAGACGCATGTCGACGGTCACGTTGGTGCCAACCTTGCGGTGCAGGGCGATCACGGTGGCAACGTCTTCGAGATCGAAGATGAAGACGGCTTCGCCGCGGATCTGCCCGAGGACCACGTTGCGGGCGGTGACATCGCCGACGGTGGACATCACGCCGCGCTTCCACCGCTTGAGGATGTCGCCGGACTCGTGCTCGTAGTCGAAGCCGTGCGATTTGGCCCAGGACTTGCGCCGACGGCCCAAACCGCGCCGACGGTCGAGGTCGACGTACAGCAAAACGGCCGCACCCACGAAACAGAGTGCGGACAGGGTGAACCAAAGCGGGACCATTGCCTCAAGAGTATCCGCTCTGGGGCGCGCTCTCCGAATCCGAATTTGTCACAACCTCGTCTCAGGCTGAGCCATCGCCGCGAGGGTGCGCCGAACGCATACTGGCCCGGTGAGCGATCTCTCGGGAAAGTCCTACCTCGTCGTCGGCGCCAGCGGAGCCCTCGGCTCCCGTATCGCCCGTGGCCTGCACGAGCGCGGGGCGGCACTGACCGTGACCGGGAGGTCCGCCGAGGCGCTGGCCGCTTTCGATGGCGCGCACGTCGTGACTGCCGACCTGCGCGAACCCGACGCCGGCCGCGCCGTGGTGGCGGCCGCCGTCAAGGCGCACGGCCGTCTCGACGGGGTTGTCATCGCCGCAGGTGTGGTGGCCTTCGGTCCGTTGGCCGACATCGACGACGACACCGTCGACGACCTCGTCCTGATCGACTTCCTGGCGCCACTGCGTGTGATGCGCGCGGCGCTTCCCGTGCTCGACGCCGGCGGCGTCATCCTGGGCATCAGTGCCGTCGTCGCCGAGAAGCCGCTGCCGAACATGGCGGTCTACTCGGCGGTCAAGGCCGCCACCGCGGCGCTGTTCACCGCGGCCCGCACCGAGGCGCGCCGACGCAAAATCCGCGTCGTCGACGTCCGGCCGCCGCACACCGAGACCGGGCTGGCCGACCGGGCCATCGCCGGACAGGCACCCAAACTCCCCGCGGGCCTGGATCCCGACGCCGTCGCCGAGCGGATCATCGCCGCACTGCTGGGCGACGAGACCGAGCTCGCGAGCACCGCCTTTACCTAGGCCGAGCAAAAGGCCGAACAGACACAAACTCGCGTGCTTTCGACGGAAAACACGCGAGTTTGTGTGTGGTGGCGGCGAGACTCAGCCCAGCTGTCGGGTCTTGGCGCAAGCGCTCATCCCAGAACCAGCTTCTCGCCATCCGCACTGACGTTGACCGGAACCACGTCGCCGTCGTGCACCTCGCCGGCCAGCAGCATCTTGGCGAGCTGATCGCCGATGGCCTGCTGCACCAGCCTGCGCAGCGGCCGCGCGCCGTAGAGCGGGTCGAACCCGCGCTCGGCCAGCCACTTCTTCGCGGGCAGCGACACCTCGAGCGTCAGCCTGCGCTGCGCCAGCCGCCTGGCCAGCTGCTCCAACTGGATGTCCACGATCGACACCAGCTGCTCGGGGTCCAGCGCGTCGAACATGATCACGTCGTCGAGGCGGTTGATGAACTCCGGCTTGAACGCCGAGCGCACCGCGGCCATCACCTGTTCCTCGGAACCGCCGGCACCCAGGTTTGACGTCAGGATCAGGATCGTGTTGCGGAAGTCCACGGTCCGACCCTGGCCGTCGGTCAGCCTGCCCTCGTCGAGCACCTGCAGCAGCACGTCGAACACGTCCGGGTGGGCCTTTTCGATCTCGTCGAACAGGATCACCGTGTACGGACGCCGCCGGACCGCCTCGGTCAGCTGGCCGCCCTGGTCGTAGCCGACGTATCCGGGAGGTGCACCGACCAGGCGAGCCACCGAGTGCTTCTCGCCGTACTCGCTCATGTCGATGCGCACCATCGCGCGTTCGTCGTCGAACAGGAACTCCGCCAAGGCTTTGGCGAGCTCGGTCTTACCCACACCGGTGGGTCCGAGGAACATGAACGAGCCCGTCGGCCGGTTGGGGTCGGCAACGCCGGCGCGCGAACGCCGTACCGCATCGGAAACGGCTTGCACCGCCTTCTTCTGGCCGACCACACGCTTGCCCAGCTCCTCCTCCATACGGAGCAGCTTGGCCGTCTCACCTTCGAGCATCCGGCCTGCCGGGATGCCGGTCCACGCCTCCACCACTTCGGCGATGTCGTCGGGTCCGACTTCCTCCTTGAGCATCACGTTCTCGCGAGCCTCGGCGTGGGGCAGCGCGGCGTCGAGCTTCTTCTCGACCTCGGGGATGCGTCCGTAGCGCAGCTCCGCGGCCTTGGCCAGGTCACCGTCGCGCTCAGCCCTGTCGGCCTCGCCGCGCAACGTCTCCAGCTGCTCCTTGAGCTCGCGCACCACGTCGATGGCGCTCTTCTCGTTCTGCCACCGGGCGGTCAGCTCGGAGAGCTGTTCCTTCTTGTCGGCCAATTCCGCGCGCAGCTTCTCCAAGCGGTCCTTCGACGCGGCGTCTTCCTCCTTGGCCAGCGCCATCTCCTCGATCTCGAGGCGACGGACCAGCCGCTCGACCTCGTCGATTTCGACGGGCCGGGAATCGATCTCCATGCGCAGCCGCGACGCAGACTCGTCGACCAGGTCGATCGCCTTGTCGGGCAGGAAGCGCGACGTGATGTAGCGGTCACTGAGGGCGGCCGCTGCCACCAGTGCGGAGTCGGTGATGCGCACGCCGTGGTGCACCTCGTAGCGGTCCTTGAGGCCGCGCAGGATGCCGACGGTGTCCTCGACGGAGGGTTCGCCGACGAACACCTGTTGGAAGCGGCGCTCCAGCGCGGCGTCCTTTTCGATGTACTTGCGGTACTCGTCGAGCGTCGTCGCACCCACCAGCCGCAGCTCACCGCGGGCCAGCATGGGTTTGATCATGTTGCCCGCATCCATCGCGGATTCCCCGGTGGCACCGGCACCGACGATGGTGTGCAGCTCGTCGATGAACGTGATGATCTGCCCGGCCGAATTCTTGATGTCGTCGAGGACGGCCTTGAGGCGCTCCTCGAACTCACCGCGGTACTTGGCGCCCGCCACCATGGAACCCAAGTCGAGAGACACAACGGTCTTGTCCCGCAATGACTCCGGGACATCGCCTGCGACGATGCGCTGGGCCAGGCCCTCGACGATCGCCGTCTTTCCGACACCGGGTTCGCCGATGAGCACCGGATTGTTTTTGGTGCGACGGCTCAGAACCTGGACCACGCGACGGATCTCGTGGTCGCGGCCAATTACAGGATCGAGCTTGCCTTCCTTGGCGCGCGCCGTCAGGTCGGTGGAGTACTTCTCCAGCGCCTGATAGCTGCCCTCCGGATCCGGGTTGGTGACACGCGCGCTGCCACGCACCTTCGTGAACGCGTCGCGCAGGGTCTGCGGTGAGGCGCCGTGTCCGGTGAGCAGCTTGGCGACGTCGTCGGAACCGGTCGCCAAGCCGACGAGCAGGTGCTCGGTAGAGACGTATTCGTCGTCCATCTCGGTGGCGAGGTGTTGCGCCCCGGTAATGGCAGCGATCGCCGCGGTGTTGAGCTGGGGCTGCGAGCTGGAGCCGGTCGCCGAGGGGAGCCGGTCGAGTAGACGCTGCGTCTCGGCGCGGACAGTCGCGGGTTCGACGCCGACGGCCTCCAGGAGCGGTGCGGCAATGCCGTCGTTCTGAGTCAGCAGTGCCATCAACAGATGGGCGGGAGTGATCTGCGGGTTGCCGGCGGCGGTAGCCGCTTGCAGCGCCGAAGTCAGGGCCGCCTGGGTTTTGGTCGTCGGGTTGAACGAGTCCACGACACCTCCCTTTCATGTACGCAAGGGCCGCGTGAGGCGCCCTTGAAATGCTTGTCCTGTTACACAACGCCGTCAAGGTTGAGTCTGTTCCGCTCAACTCTAGGCTTTTTTCCGCAATCGTCAACAGACACGGACGCCGCATGCCAGGGGGCTTCGGTGATCGGGGTTACGGTCGGCACATGTCCGACGCCGGCGACTTCGAGTTCGAGCGGAAATTCTTCCTCCGCGAGATGCCCGCCGTCGCCGCGTCCGATCCGACTCCCCTGCTGATCGCACAGGCCTACCTGTTCGCCGCCGACGGCTACGCGGTGCGCGTTCGGCTTCAGGGGCCGGCGCCTGCGGAGTTGGACGCCACACCGCCCGAGCTGGTGGCCGCACTCGGTGACGAAGCGATGGGCACGATGACGGCCAAGGGGCCGGCGGCGGGCGGCACGCGCTATGAGGCGGAGCGCGAGCTCGATCCATTGGTGGCCGGCCAGATCGTGTCGCGGGCCGCGCATGTCATCTTCAAGGTCCGCTCCTCGGTATGGCTGGGCGAGGACGGCTGGGTCATCGACCGGTTCCTGGGGGGCGACGCTCCGCTGTTGCTCGCCGAGGTGGAACGCGACGGACCGGTGGTCGACCTGGCCATCCCGTCGTTCTGCACCACCGAGGTGTCGGAAGACGATCGCTTCCGAAACGAGTACCTGGCCCACCATCCGTTCGGGACGTGGGTGGACGACTACCTGCGCGAACTCGACGTTCTCGGCCCGAGATTCTTAAACAGCCTGGGGCAGAACCAGTTCGACGTCAGCTAGGTTTTCCCGAACACCACCCAGCGCAACGCGCAGTACATGTAGACGGCCTCGCAGCCACCGGCCATCAACCGCGAGATCCGGTAGTCGATACCCACATCGGTCAGCATGGTCGACAGCGCCAGGATGAACGCGAGGTAGTTGATGACGACCACGACGATGTAGATGGTGAGCTGCGGGCCCACGGGCGCGTGCGACCGGAAGTTGAAGTACCGGTTGAGTGCATAGCTCAACCCGAACGCACACGCGTAGGCCACCGTCACCGCGACGGGGTACGGCGCACCGAACCCGCCCCGCAGCACGGTCAGCAGGACCAAGTCGACGCCGAAGGTGAAGCTGTTGATGAGGCAGAAGCCGAGCAGCGTCGGCGGGACGATCTTCGCCAGCCCGAACGGAAGGAGCGCGACGACCTGTTCGCACCAGCGGTGAAACCGTTCAGGCGCAAGGACGGGCACGCGTTCACTGTGGCGTCGTCAGGTGTCGCGACCGTGAGCGACGGGCGAACGTCAGGCCACGAGATCGTGGTCGCGGTCAGTATTCGACTCGGAATCCGCCGATCAGGCTGACGACGTTCCCGTCGGGATCGCTGAACCGTGACAGTCGCACACCCTTGCTCGCGTCGACGATGTCGCCGGGTTCCAGTCCGCGTCCCTTCAACTGGGCAATGTGGGCCTCCAGATCGTCGACGGCGAAGTTCACTTCATCGGTTCCCGCCCTGTCCGGGTCGTGGAACACCTGCACCCAGGCCCCCGGCAACACCTGCCACTCGACCAGCGAGGGCATCGGATTGTTGTCCTCGGGCCTGCCGAACAGCTGGGCGTACCACCGCCGGCCGGCCTCGACGTCGGACACATGGACGACGGCGAGCACATGCGCAAGCGCCATGCACTTCTCCTTCCGTTGTGGGCATCTGCGAATGCCGACCCGAACCGCCACCGGAACTCATCGCTCAGTCCATGTAGTCCCAGAACTGGAGATCATGCACAGACGCGAACAGCGTGAGCGTCACCGCGTAGGCCGCGACGATGACGGCGGCTCCGACGGCGGTGACGCGTGCGCTCACCCCGTCGACCGGGTCGAGCCAGCGGCGAAATGGCTTGGATGCCAAGGGCATCAGCCACCACTGCATCGCGATGACACTGACGATCTGACTGACCCACAGCGACAGCCACGGTTGCGCTCCGACGTCATTGAGCACGGGTCCGAGGAATCGCGACAACAACATCACCGTGGGGTAGAGCACGAGGAGTACGAGCATCGCCGACTTCCAGTTCGGCGTCATGAGTGTTCGGCCGTTCTCCATCCGCACCGTGGTAGCGAACGGCGTGGTGTTGGAAACTACCGAGAAGTCACTGGAGAGTGTCGACCGCAAGCCCTGCAGAGCCTGCGCACGTTCAGCCGATCGCATCCATGCCGCGAGCTGCGGCGCCGTCCGGTATCGCACCACCGAGATCCACTCGCCGGGCGCGTCCGCCGGCAATAGCGCGGTGCCTTCGTGCCCGGCAAGCCCCACCGCCGCCGCCGACAACCGCGCCTGCGTGGACAGAAATTCGGGTTCCTTGCCGGCGGTGACGGTGTGGCGGAACACCCCGACTCCGGGGGACGCGGGCCCCTCCGCCGATACGACGAGGTCACCAGAGCTGCGCCAGAATCCCCGCTGCTGCCCGGCGGCCAGTACCTCGGCCCGCTGCGGGCTGTCCAGCCACCCGTGCATCGCAGTCGCATCGGAAAACGTCACGGCGACAGCGCAATCGAGACGTGGATGGTCGATCATCGACACCCGGCCGGACAGATGCCCTTCCGCCAGCCGCGCCGAGTCCAGCAGTTGTCGGGCCCACGCGACGAAGCCGCTTCCGTCGCCGCAGCGGTGAAACACCGTCACAGCCGTGACCTGGTCCATGCGGCGACGATACGACGCGGCGCCAATCGGGCAGCACCCGCAACGCTGCCTTGCTAGGTTTTTCGGGTGCCAGGTACCTGGGGGTCGGTTCTCACCGAGCTCATCCCGCTCTCCCTCGTGATCGCGCTGTCTCCGTTCTCGGTCATTCCGGCGGTGCTGGTGCTCGGAACACCGAGACCGAAACCGACGGGGCTGGCGTTCCTCGCGGGCTGGTTGCTCGGGCTGGCCGTACTGACCGGGATCTTCCTCCAGCTCTCGGACCTGGTCGGCGGCATCGGGTCCAAGCCGCCGAGCTGGGCGTCGTGGTTACGCATCGTGGTGGGCTCGGCGCTGATCGTGTTCGGCGCATACCGGTTTGCCAAGCGCAAGACCTCCGAGCACATGCCCGCATGGATTACCCGCATGAGTTCCCTGACACCCGCCAAGGCCGCCGTCACCGGCGCGGCTCTGACGGTAGTCAATCCGAAGGTGCTTTTCATCTGCGCCGCAGCGGGTTTGGCGATCGGTTCCGCAGGATTGAACGCCCCTGCTGTGTGGGCGGCAGATCTCTGGTTCACGGCGTTCGCGGCGTCTACGGTCGCCGTGCCGATCCTCGCGTACGTCCTGATGGGCAGACGCCTGGAACCGACACTCAACAATGTGCGGTCCTGGATGGAGCGTCAGCATGCGGTGCTGGTCGCGGTGATCCTGGTTGTGATCGGACTTCTGGTGCTGTACAAGGGCATTCACGCGCTAGCCGGGTAACCCGAGCTCGTCGGCGTCGCCGGTGAGGTAGCGCGTCACGGTCGGCGCCACCAGCCTGACCACGTCCTCGGAATCCAGTTCCGACAGCGGGGGCACCTCCATCACGTAACGCAGCATCGCAGTGCCCACCAGGCTGCTCGCCGCCAGCATGGCCCGCAGCCGGGCCTGCTCGCCACCGCCGAGAGCCCCCGAGACTGCGGTCAGCACGTAGTTCTGCATGAACTCCCGGAACGCCTGATGGGCGTCGGAGTTCGAGGTCGCCGAAGCTAGCATCGCCCGCATACTTCCCGAGCTGTCGGACGCTTCCCACACTTTCAGATACGTCCGGACCATCCGCGTGCCGATGTCCCCCTCATCCCCGGTGAGGGCGGCCACGAGCACGTCGGGATCGAGGATCAACCGCAGTGACTCACGGAACAACTGCTCCTTGGAGCCGAAGAGGTACAGCACCATCGAGGCGTCCACGCGGGCGTCATCGGCGATCGAACGCAGCGTCGTCTTCTCGTAACCGTCCCTGGCGAAGCGGGCTTTCGCGGCGGACAGCACGGCGTCTCTCGACACGGGCTCACCCTGTCGCCGCCCGCGGCGCCGGGGAGTTTCAGCTGCTCGCGGCACCTTCCGAGACTAACATTTCAATAGCTGTTGAAATCGTACCGGCTCAGCCTTACGCTGTGACGACGCATTAATTCAACAGCTAATGAAAAGAGCCGTCATGACGTCGACCAGCACCCACCACGCCATCACCCACGAACCCCCCGTCGTTGCCCGGGCCGCCGGCATCGTCGTCGCCGTGACCACCCTGTTGACGCTCGTCGCGATCGCGTTCGCCCTGCCCGCCGCCCGCTCCGGCCCACACGACGTGCCGATCGGTGCCGCGGGCCCGCAGGCCGCCGGTGGACAGATCGCCGAGATGCTCGACCAGAAGGCGCCCGGCGCGTTCGCGGTGACCTACTACCCCAGCGAGACCGCGCTGCGCGAGGCGATCAGCAACCGCGACGTCTACGGCGGTATCGCACTCCCCGCGCAACCGGGGACAGCGCCGGCGATTCTGATCGCGACCGGGGCCAGCCCGATGGTGGCGCAGGTGCTGAGCCAACTCGGCGCGCAGTTCGGCCAGCAGATTGGGACACCGCTGCGCACCGAAGACCTCGCCCCGCCCACCACGCGCGACCCCCGGGGTGCCGGAGTGGCCGCGTCAGCGCTGCCCATCACGCTCGCGGGCATCCTGCCCGCCATCGCCCTGGTGCTCGCCCTGCGCACCGAGATCTGGACGCGTCTGACAACCGCGATCGTCTTTTCGGTGGTCGCCGGTGTCACCATCGCGGCGCTACTCCGATACGTCCTCGGCTCGATCGAACACAACTTCTGGGGCGTCTCTGCAGGTCTCACCCTGGGGGTCGCGGCGGCGCTGCTGTTCATGCTCGGTCTCGGCTCATTGTTCGGCCGCGCCGGGCTCGCCGTCGGCGCTGCTTTGGCACTGTTGGTCGGCAATCCACTGTCGGGGCTCGCGAGTGCGCCGGAATTGC
Source organism: Mycolicibacterium iranicum (assembly GCF_002101705.1). Lineage (GTDB taxonomy): Bacteria > Actinomycetota > Actinomycetes > Mycobacteriales > Mycobacteriaceae > Mycobacterium > Mycobacterium iranicum. The sequence continues at coordinate 41,371 of NZ_LQPC01000049.1, forward strand.
TGCCCGCCGGCTGGGGCGCGCTGGGACAGTTCCTGCCGCAGGGCGCCACCGCCACTCTGCTGCGGTCGACGGCCTTTTTCGCCGGGGCCGGAGCCTCCACCGCGATCCTCGTCCTGATGTGCTGGGCGCTGGCAGGTGCGGCGATGATCGTCGCCGCCGCACTTCGCCAGCAGAACACTTCCGCTGCAGTGACTTAGGATCGTGCGGCGTGGGACTCGAAGACCGTGAATCGATGCGCATCCTCCGCGATGCATTCGATCTCGATCTCGGGTCCGAGTCGATGATCGGCGACTTCTACACACACTGGTTCGCCACCGACCTCTCGGCGCGCGATCTTTTTCCGCCTGACATGGAGAAGCAGCGTCAGGTCTTCGCACAGGCCATGTGCTGGTTGTGCGAAGAGCTCATCGCCCATCACGCCGAAGAGCCTGTCGCCTTCCTGGCCCAGCTCGGCCGCGACCACCGCAAGTACGGCGTCACCAGCGCGCACTACGCCTCGCTGCAGAAAGCCCTCCTCGCCACGCTGCGCAGGACCCTGGCCGACTCGTGGGACCAGCGGTTGTCCGAAGCCGTCAACGACACCGTCGGGCTCGCCGTCGGCGTCATGAGCGGGGCCGCCGACGCCGAGAAGGGGCCCGCGTTCTGCGACGGCACGGTGCTGGAATACCTGCGGCCGACCCGCGACATCGCGGTGATCCGGCTCAAGCTGGACCGCGCGCTGGACTATCACCCCGGTCAGTACGTCGGCGTACAGGTGCCGCAATGGCCGCGCCGATGGCGCTACCTGAGCCCCGCGATCCCACCCGATCCTCACGGCTACATCGAGTTCCACATCCGCTCGGTCGCCGGCGGCATGGTCAGCACCGCGATCGTCGGCGAGGCCCGCCCCGGTGACCGGTGGCGCGTGTCCAGCCCCCACGGCGCCATGGAGATCGATCGAGACGCCGGCGACGTGCTCATGGTCGCGGGCAGCACCGGGCTGGCTCCGCTGCGCGCGCTGATCATGGACCTGTGCCGGTACGGCCAGAACCCGCGGGTGCACCTGTTCTTCGGTGCGAAGTACCCCTGCGACCTGTATGACCTGCGCACCCTGTGGGAGATCGCGTCGACCAATCCGTGGCTGTCGGTCACGCCGGTCTCCGAGCTGAACTTCGACCCGCCGTGGGCTACGAACTACCCCGACAACACCCCGCCGCGCGGCCTCCACGTGCGCCAGACCGGGCTGCTCCCCGAGGTTGTCACGCAATACGGCAACTGGAGCGATCGCCAGATCCTGCTGTGCGGGCGACCTGAGATGGTGCAGGCGACCAAGACCGCGCTGATAGCCAAAGGCGCACCTGCCGAACGGATCCAGCACGATCCCCTGGCCGGCTGAATGCCACATGGCAGGATCGCTGCCATGGAGGAGTTCGAAACCGTCACGCTGCGCGATCCGTCGTCACCGCTGACCGCGACCTACGTCCCGATCGCGGGGATGGTCGGCACGTCCCTGTCCGACGACGGCGTCGAACTTCTCGGCCAGCGTCGCGGGCTGCAGGCCTACGTGTCCAACCACAAGACGATGGGGATCCCGATCCTCTACCCGTGGGCCAACCGGCTGTCGAGCATGGGCTACGGCGTCGACGGCGCCGTGGTGACACTGACCCCGGGCACCGGCGGTGTGCGCACCGACCAGCACGGGGTACCGATCCACGGCACCTTGGCCGCCTTCAAGGATTGGACGGTCACCACGCTGCTGGAATCGCAGCTGACCGCCGAACTCGACTTCGCGGCACGTCCCGCACTGCTCGCGACGTTCCCGTTCCCCCACCTCCTGACACTGGACATCACGCTGTCGGACCGGACGCTGACGGTGAAGACGACGGTGACGGCGACGACAGGTTCGCGGGTGCCGCTGTGCTTTGGATTCCATCCGTATCTTCAGCTGCCGGGTGTCCCGCGTGCGCAGTGGCGGATCGAGACGCCCGCGATGCGGTACCAGCCGGTGAACGCGTGGGGTATCCCGACGGGCCGGGTGGAATCGCGTCCCGCCGCCTCAGAAGTGCTGGGCGACAAGTTCATCGACGACGGGTACGACGAGGTCGCTGACGGGTCGGTGTTCGCGCTCTCCGGTGGCGACCGACGTATCGAGGTCCACTTCGACGAGGGCTACACCGCTGCGCAGGTCTTCGCACCCGGCGACGACGACGTCGTCTGCTTCGAACCGATGGCGGCCCCGACGGACGCCCTGCGCCGCGGCGGGTACCGCGAGGTGCAGCCGGGCGAGTCCGCGGTGGCGCAGTTCCGCATCAAAATCTCCTGATCTCGCCGAAACTGCATTCCACGCGCTCAAAATCGCGGAATCTCCGCACGGAATGCAGTTTCGCCGACTCAGGCGAAGTGCGGGTAGTCCTGCACCCAGTGGAAGCCGCGGCTGCGCAGCGTGAAGGTGTCGAGGTCCACCTGCTGCAATGACATCGTGACGTGCGACCCGTCGAGGTCCCCGACGGCCCGCAGTCGGTCAGGACCCAGGCGCTCGAAGCGCACGGCCATCTCGTCGGTGGACGCCTGGACCAGCTCGCCGTTCATCCGCTGGTAGGTGATCACGCCGGGCTCATCGAAAACCACACGCTGCCACCGGGTCTCATCGGTCGTCAGGGGAGGGCGGGTGGCGCCGTCGGCGGTGAACTCGGTGACCGCCCAGATCCCGTAAAGCTCCGGCTTGGGGCGGCCGTCCCCGTATTCACGCCAGGCGCTCCAACCTTCGACGACGATCCCGGTGGTCACCCACACCGCCAGCAGCGTCACCACCGCCGACGTGGCCCGATTGGCTCGGGTGTTCTGGAACAGGGCGGGTGCAATCACCGGCTCTGCGGGACGCTGCAGCACAAGGACATTGGCCAATCTGCCGATATGCGGCGCCACAAGGAACAGGCTCACCAGGAGAAGATGAAAGGACAGCACCTTCACCGGCACGTCATAGGTCATGTTCAACAGGAAGACCTGAGCCATCGCCATCGCAGAGATCAGCGCGCCGAGCAGCGCGGTGCGATTCCAGAACAGCAGCAGCCCACCGGCCACCTCGACAGCACCGAGCGCGATCTCGTACGGGTGAGAGGTCCCCACCTGCAGCCACAGCACCGCCATGGGGGTCAACTCGCCGAACGGCTGAAGCAGCGCGGCCAGCGGTGGCGACGGCATCTGCGTCGGAATCACCTTGGCGACGCCGTAGAAAAGCATCTGCCCGGCGAGACTCAGCCGAAGGAACATTGCAAACCACGCGTATAAGCGGTCGTAATCAAGACGTCGGCGGTCCAGCACCGACCAGATCAGCGCCGCCCCGGCGGCGACCACGAACAGGACTAACACCATGACCCAGACGACAGTCTGGTCACCACTGTTCGAGTCGCGGTGCAGCACAGCCTCGACACCGAAGACGTGGTGCCCCACCCACGAGAAGATCGGTTCGGTCACCGTCATCTGCCAGATCACCGCATCCTGCGGCAGCCACCGCGTCAGGATCCCGGCGTAGACGAAAACGATCTGCGCGAACAGCAGGCAGAACAACCCCAGGTAGACGAAGCAGAAACGGAATGCGACCCGGGTCAGGAGGTGCCACGGCTTTGTCACGGCGACCATCGTCACAGGAGCCGATGCGGAAAACAACCGTGCCGACCCCCGTCACCGGGGTGGGGTTATCCCCCGCCAACGCCGAAACTGCATTCCGCGCGGCACTTTTCGACAAGAGACCGCGTGGAATGCAGTTTCGGCGGAGGGTCAGCGCTTGTTGCGGGGCTGCCAGACCACCAGCGCCGTACTCTTGGGCCGGGGCTGCGCACGCAGGTGCTCGACCTCGTTGCTCAGCTCGCGCACCCGAGCCTGCAGCGCCTCGACCTGGTTGGTCAACTCGATGATCCGTTTGATCCCGGCCAGGTTGACGCCCTCGTCCTGCGAGAGCCGCTGAACTTCGCGCAGCAGATCGACGTCACGTTGCGAATAGCGTCGTCCCCCACCGGAACTGCGCTGCGGGCTGACCAGGCCGAGCCGGTCGTACGTGCGCAGGGTCTGTGCGTGCATACCGGCCAGCTCGGCGGCCACCGAGATCAGGAATGTCCTGGCCTCTTCCTGCCGGTCCCTGCGACTCGCACTCACTTCGACCCTCGGTTCTTCGCGCCAGCGCTCATCACAGGCCCTCGGTTCTTCGCGCAGGCGCTCATCACAGCGAACCTGCCCATCCCGCCCTCGGGTCGAACCCGCTGGCGCGCTCGGCCTTCGCATAGGCTTCCAGCGCCTCGGCGGCTTCACCTTCGAGGTTCGGCGGCACCGCCACCTTGACCGTCACCAGCAGATCGCCGTGTCCGCCTGAACGTTTCGGAACCCCTCGGCCCCGGACCCGCAGGATGCGACCGTCGGACGTACCTTTGGGCACCCGGACTCCGACCTTGCCCTCCAGCGTAGGTACGGAAAGCGTTGTCCCTAAGGCTAGTTCGTGGAAGCTCACCGGAACCGAGACCGTGAGGTCGTCACCGTTGCGTCCGAACACCTTGTCCGGCCTGACATGGACGGTCACGTACAGGTCGCCCGAGGGCGCACCGCGCAACCCGGCTTCGCCCTGGCCGGCCAGCCTGATGCGCTGCCCGTCCTCGACGCCCGGCGGGATCCGCACGTTGATCGTGCGGGTCCGTGTCGTGACGCCGGTGCCTTTGCACTCGTCGCAGGGATTCTCGATGATCGACCCGCTGCCACGGCATTCCGTGCACGGCTCGGAGAACCCGAACGCTCCCTGGTTGCGGCTGACCACGCCCGCCCCGTTGCAGTTGGGGCACACCTTCGGGCTGGTCCCCGGGCGCGCACCACTGCCGTGGCAGTTAGTACACGGCGCCGGGCTGGTGAGCCGAAGCGGCATCGCCACGCCCTTGGTGGCTTCCAGGAAACTCAGCTCGGTCTCGGTCTCCAGGTCGTTCCCGCGCCGGGGCCGGGACGGCCGCGGCTGCTGTGCGCCGCGACCGAAAAGCCCGCCGAAGAGATCACCGATGTTCGCACCGCCGGCCTGCCCGGCGGCGTCGAACAGGTCGTTGAGATTGAACTCCTGGCCTCCGTCGCCGGCACCGAATCCGCCGAATCCACCGCCGCCGCTGTAGCGGCCGCGGCCGAAACCGCCGCCTGCGAACAGACGGCGGGTCTCGTCGTACTCCTTGCGCTTCGCGGAATCGGTCAGCACTTCTTTGGCTTCGGAGGCAGCCTTGTACCGCTCCTCGGCCTCGGCGTTACCCGGATTCCGGTCGGGGTGGTTGTCGGCGAGGATCTTGCGGGCGGCCCGCTTGATCTCTTTCTCGTCGGCATCGGAGGCGACGCCGAGCACTTTGTAGAAGTCCTTCTCAACCCATTCGCGTTGGGCCATATCGCGTCACCTCCTCACCTGCTAGTTGGATTGATGTTCAATCAGTTCTCTGATTCTGAGGGCTGTTGGCCCTCGGCGTCGGCATTGCCGTCTCCCGACGCGTCGGGAACGGTGTCGACGACACCGACCATGGCGTGCCGGACGACCTGCTCTCCGACCCGGTAGCCGCGCCGCATCACGGACCCGACGACGGGATGCGTGCCCTCACCCTCATGCTGCACAGCCTCGTGCAATGCGGGGTCGAACTCGTCACCTTCCGCACCGAACCCTGAAAGGCCCAGTCCTTCAAGCACACTGACGAGCTTCTCGGCGACAGACTTCAGCGGCCCGGAATCCAGGTCACCGTGGCTGCGGGCCCGGTCCAGATCGTCGAGCACCGGCAGCAACTGCGTGATCACCGAGGCTTTGGCCCGGTCGGCCATCATCTGCTGATCACGCAGAGCCCGCTTCCGGTAGTTGGCGAAGTCGGCTTGAACCCGCTGCAGGTCACCGAGCAACTCGGCGGCCTTGCCCGCTTCCTCGGGCGACTCCCCGGCGAACTCCTCCGGTGCCGGCCCGCTGGGGGCCGGCCCGGCGGCCGGGGTCTCGCGCACATGTCCGGTCTCTGGATCAATGCGACGCTTGTCGGTGACGGTGATCGGCTCCTCTACTCGATCGGCGTCGCTCACTTGCGCTCGCCGCCGTTCGGGTTGTCGTCCTCCACCACCTCGGCGTCCACCACGTCATCATTTGAGGCCGAGTTGCCCGTGGGCTCGCCGCCCGCCGGGCCGCCCGCAGCCTGCTCGGCCTGGGTGGCCTCGTAGATCGCCTGGCCGAGAGCCTGGCTCTCCTCGCCGAGCTTCTCCATGGCGGACTTGATGGCGCCGATGTCGGTGCCTTCGAGTGCAGTCTTGGCCGTCGCGATGGCGGCGTCGACCTTGCTCAAGGTGTCCTCGGGAACCTTGGAGCCACCTTCGGCCTCCCTCTGCTCCTTGACGAACTTCTCCGTCTGGTAGACCAGCGACTCGGCCTGGTTGCGGACGTCGGCCTCTTCGCGACGCTTGCGGTCCTCGTCGGCGTGCGCCTCGGCATCCTTGATCATCCGGTCGATCTCTTCCTTGGACAGGCCGGAGCCTTCCTGGATCTTGATCGTGTTCTCCTTGCCGGTGCCCTTGTCCTTGGCGGTGACGTGCACGATGCCGTTGGCGTCGATGTCGAAGGTGACCTCGATCTGCGGGACACCGCGCGGGGCCGGCGGGATACCGGTCAACTCGAAAGAGCCGAGCAGCTTGTTGTGCGAGGCGATCTCGCGCTCACCCTGGAACACCTGGATCTGCACCGACGGCTGATTGTCGTCGGCCGTGGTGAAGGTTTCCGAGCGCTTCGTCGGGATCGTGGTGTTGCGTTCGATCAGCTTGGTCATGACGCCACCCTTGGTTTCGATACCGAGGGACAGCGGCGTGACATCGAGCAGCAGAACGTCTTTCACCTCGCCCTTGAGCACACCGGCCTGCAGCGCGGCGCCGACGGCGACAACCTCGTCCGGGTTCACGCCCTTGTTGGGCTCCTTGCCGCCGGTCATCTCCTTGACCAGTTCGGAGACCGCGGGCATACGAGTGGAGCCACCCACCAGCACGACGTGGTCGATCTCGCCGACCGAGATGCCGGCATCCTTGATCACGGACTGGAACGGCTTGCGGGTGCGGTCCAGCAGATCCTGGGTGATCTTCTGGAACTCCGACCGGGTCAGCTGCTCGTCGAGGAACAGCGGGTTCTTGTCGGCGTCGACGGTGATGTAGGGCAGGTTGATCGATGTGCTCTGCGAGCTCGACAGTTCGATCTTGGCCTTCTCGGCGGCTTCGCGAAGCCGCTGCATGGCCATCTTGTCCTTGGTCAGGTCGATACCCGACGTGCCCTTGAACTTGTCGACGAGCCATTCGACGATGCGGTCGTCCCAGTCGTCGCCACCGAGGTGGTTGTCACCGGAGGTGGCGCGAACCTCGACGACACCCTCGCCGATCTCCAGCAGGGACACGTCGAACGTGCCGCCGCCAAGGTCGAAGACGAGGATGGTCTGTTCCTTCTCACCCTTGTCCAGCCCGTAGGCCAGCGCGGCCGCGGTCGGCTCGTTGACGATGCGCAGCACGTTGAGGCCGGCGATCTGGCCGGCATCCTTGGTGGCCTGACGCTGGGCGTCGTTGAAGTACGCGGGGACGGTGATCACCGCGTCGGTGATGTCCTCGCCGAGGTAGCTTTCGGCGTCCCGCTTGAGCTTCATCAGCACGCGGGCGCTGATTTCCTGCGGCGTGTACTTCTTGCCGTCGATCTCCACGGACCAGTCGGTGCCGATTTCACGCTTGACCGAACGGATGGTCCTGTCGACGTTGGTCACCGCTTGGTTCTTGGCGGGCTGGCCGACCAGCACCTCGCCGTTGCGCGCGAACGCGACGACCGACGGGGTGGTCCGGGAGCCCTCGGAGTTGGCGACGACGACGGGGTCGCCACCCTCCAGTACTGCGACGACGGAGTTGGTGGTCCCGAGGTCGATACCGACCGCACGAGCCATAGTTACTGCCTCCTGAATAGACTTTCGATGTGGTCTGAGTGCACCGCACTCAAGCCTGCTCCCCACAGTGGTTCCGTGTCAAGCCAAACTTGAGCCTGTGAGACTCAACTGTCGAAGTGGTCAACGGAGGCTCGAGCCGATTTGTTCCCGGCTCCGCTCAAGGCGACGCGACGGCCGATCTCTGTGACGATTGACCGATGGCCGATACCCTCCCCGACTTCACGTGGTTGCCCGACCTCGCTCTACGCCCGTTAGGCGGCGCGGTCGTCTGGGCCAACGACGAGACGTTCGCGGAGAAGGAGAACCTCATCAACCCGGGGCCGGCGACCTACCGGCCGGCCTCATTCGGTCACAAAGGCCAGGTCTACGACGGCTGGGAGACCCGCCGGCGACGCGAACCCGGGCACGACCAGGCGATCGTCCGACTGGGGGTGCCCGGCCTGATCCGCGGCGTCGTGGTCGACACCGCATGGTTCAAGGGCAACTTCCCGCCGGAGGCCTCGATCGAAGCCATCGAGATCGATGGCTACCCGAGCGCGGAATCGCTTGCCACACATCCGGATTGGTTGACCTTGGTCGAGCGGTCGAAGATCTACGGCGACACCCGCAACCCCTTCGAGATCGATTCGTCACGCCGGTGGACCCATGTTCGCCTGACCATCTATCCCGACGGCGGTGTCGCGCGCCTGCGGGTGCACGGTGAAGGCCTGCCCGATTCGAAACTCGTCGGCTTCGGGCCGACCGACCTGGCCGCCCTGGAGAACGGCGGGTTGGTGCTGGACTGCTCCAACCGGTTCTACAGCTCCCCGCAGAACATCATCTTCCCGGGGTTGGCGCAGGTGATGGGTGACGGTTGGGAGACCGCCCGGCGGCGCGACGACGGCAATGACTGGGTGCACATCCGGTTGGCCGGCGCCGGACACATTCGCCTTGCCGAGGTCGACACCTCGTACTTCATCGGCAACAGCCCCGGCGCCGCGGCGCTGTGGGGCCGCCGCGACGGATCCGAGTGGGTGCAGCTGCTGCCCCGCACCGACCTGCTGCCCGACACCCGGCACCGGTTTCCCGTCGCTGGTGACGATGTCGTCGATCAGGTGCGCCTCGACATCTTTCCCGACGGCGGTCTGGCGCGGCTGCGCCTCTTCGGGGAGCTGGTATGAGCCCGTATCCGCGGGACATGGTCGGCTACGGCCGCACACCGCCGGATCCGCGGTGGCCCCGCGATGCACGCATCGCCGTGCAGTTCGTCCTGAATTACGAAGAGGGCGCGGAGAACTCGGTTCTCGACGGCGATCCGGCGTCGGAGACATTCCTGTCGGAGATCACTCCGGCCGAGGCTTTCCCGAACCGGCACATGAGCATGGAGTCGCTGTACGAGTACGGCTCACGCGCCGGGCTGTGGCGCTTGCTGCGCATCTTCGAACGGCGCGGCGTGCCGCTGACGATCTTCGCCGTCGCCCGCGCTCTGCAGCGAAACCCCGAAGCTGCGGCGGCGTTCACCGAACTCGGCCACGAAATCGCCTGCCATGGCCTGCGCTGGACGTCGTATCAGCTGATCGACCGCGACACCGAGAGGGCGCACTTACAGGAGGCGGTGCGCATCCTCACCGAGCTGACCGGCACCGCCCCGCGCGGCTGGTACACCGGACGCGACTCGCCCAACACCCGTGAGCTGGTCGTCGAGCACGGCGGGTTCACCTACGACTCCGACTCCTATGCCGACGATCTGCCCTACTGGGTCACTGTCGCCGGCCGCGATCATCTGGTGGTGCCGTACACCCTGGACACCAACGACATGCGGTTCGCCTCCCCTGCCGGGTTCTCCAACGGCGAGCAGTTCTACGCCCACCTGCGCGACGCATTCGACGTGCTCTACGCAGAAGGCGGTGAGGGGCAGCCGAAGATGCTGTCGGTAGGGCTGCACTGCCGGCTGGCGGGGCGTCCAGCCCGCGCGAGGTCACTCGAACGGTTTCTCGACCACGTGCAGTCCCACGAGGGCGTCTGGCTGGCGCGCCGCATCGAGATCGCCGAGCACTGGCATATCAATCACCCGGTCAGGTAATCCTTCGGCGGCGGGGGCGCGAACTCGCCGCGCTGCGAGGTCCGCAACCCCATCGCGACCAACGACTGCACCGTCAACGTGGCGGCGGTGACGCCGTCGACGACCGGCACCTCGAGCTCGGTGGAGATCAACGCGCCCATGTCGGCCATCCCGGCGCAGCCGAGCACGATGACGTCGGAGCCGTCGGCCTCCAACGCGTCCCGGCACGCCTCCGTGACGACCTTGCGGACGTCCGGATCATCGTGGAGGTCCAAAACCGCGATCTCGCAGGCGTGAATGCCGCGGCAGAAGCGCTGCATCCCATAGTGTTCGGCGAGGTCGACGGCCCGACCCATGGTGCGACCAAGCGTCGTGACCACGCTGAAGCCGCGGCCCAGGAAACTCGCCGTGTGCATCGCGGCCTCTGCGATGCCCACGACCGGTCCCGACGCCAGCTCCCGCGCCGCGTCGAGGCCGGGATCCCCGAAGCATGCGATGACATATCCGCTGACGCCCTCGTGTTCACCGCGCTCGATCGCCCGCAGCACACCCGGAACGGAAAGAGCCTCGTCGTAATGACTTTCGATCGACGCCGGTCCGAACTCCGAGGTGACCCCGACGACCTCGGTACCCGGTGCGACGACGGCGCGTGCGCACTCGGCAATGCCGGCCGTCATCGCCTCGGTGGTGTTCGGGTTGATGACCCAGATCGTTGTTGATGGCGCGGTCTCGGCGGGCACGGTCACGGCAGCGCGGGCACGGCAAAGCGCCCCCGGCTGGCCATCACCCAGTACAGGGCGAATCCGAGACCGCAGCCGATGAACCAGCTGTACTGCGCGGCGGTGTACATGCCGACGACGTAGCCACCGAGCAGCACCGGCACCATCGCGACCACGGCGCCCACCGCGGTCGCTATCACCGCCGCAGGGTTGTAACCCTTGCTGTACCAGTAGGTTCCGTCCTCGGACATGGTGAACATGGCGTCGACGTCGACCTTCTGCTTGTGCACCAGGTAGTAATGGGCGATCAGGACGCCGAACAGCGGACCGATGAACGCACCCAGCGTCTCCAGCGTGTAGTGGATGACCTCCGGGTTGTTGTAGAGGTTCCACGGCGTGATCAGCACCGAACCGACCGCGGCGATCATGCCGCCGGCACGCCAGCTGATGCGTTGCGGGCTGACATTGGAGAAGTCGAACGCCGGCGAGATGAAGTTGGCGACGATGTTGATACCGATGGTGGCGATCGTGAACGTCAACGCGCCCAACACGATTGCGAAGGTAGAGTCGATGCGCGCGACCGTCTCGACGGGATCGGTGATCAGCTCGCCGAACACCGGCACGGTCAACGAAGCGGTGACGACCACCAGGATCGAGAACACGAGGAAGTTGACCGGGAGCCCGAGGAAGTTGCCCCGCTTCACCGCGTTGAACGACTTGCCATAGCGGGAGAAGTCACCGAAATTCAGCATCGGACCCGAAAAGTACGACACCACAAGCGCGATGGCGCCCAGCATGACGGGGATGGACTCCAAGCCCGTGTAAGTCACCTCGCCGAGGTTCAGGTCGATGGCACCCCAGCCGGCCTGATAGATCAGGTAACCACACAGCAGGAACATCACGACGTACACCGCGGGACCGCAGAAGTCGATGAACTTGCGGATGGCCTCCATACCGCGCCAGAACACGCAGGCCTGCAGGATCCACAGCAGGATGAAGCTACCCCAGCCCAGCAACGGCAGGCCCAGGAAACCGTATTCGTCGACGTCGGCGTACGGCGCCAGCCCAGGGAAGAGTTTCAGCAGCACCACGTCGAGCGCGGCCGACGCCAGATAGGTCTGGATGCCGTACCACGCCACTGCGATCAGGCCGCGGATGATCGCCGGGATGTTGGCGCCCAGCACCCCGAAGACGCTGCGGCAGATCACCGGATACGGCACACCGGTGGCCTGACTCGGTTTGGCCACCAGATTGCAGAAGACGTTGACGATCACGATGCCGATCAGCAGCGCAACCAGCACTTGCCAACTGGCCAGGCCGAGAGCGAACAGGCTGCCCGCTGTCACATAGCCGCCGACGCTGTGCACGTCGGACATCCAGAACGCGAAGATGTTGTAGGAGGTCCAGGTTTGTTTGCCCAGCGGCGCAAGGTCTTCGTTGGTCAGACGCGGGTCGTAGCCGGGCTTGATGACGCCACCCCCGACGGGATGGCCGGAGGCCTCGACCATGTCGCCCGCACCGACCACCGCGCCGGGCGGCATGTCCTTGCTGGCGTGAGGTGAGTCGATGTCGGTCATGCGCGGACGCTAACGACGGATCGTTTCACCGATATTGCCTGCGAACTACCGCCCTATTGCGTGGAAGATATATCAGGCGGCGCGAACAGGCCGGTGTCGGTCGGCAGCGTCGCGATCACTGCATTGAGTCGTTGGGCGTGCACCTCGGCCGCGGTGAGCAGGCGTTCGACGTCCCGAGCGAGGAAGCCGTCGAGCATCTCGGTGTGATCGGCGTGCAGGTCGCGGCGATCCTCGGCGGCGACGTGCACCATCGACTGCACAGGTTCGGTGACATTCCAGGCCGATTCGAGCATGTGCAACAGCCGGTACATGCGTGACGGCCCGGTCAGGGCCAGATGGAAGTCGCGGCTGTGCCGATGGAAGGCAGCGGAGTCGTCATCGTTAATCGCTTGCAGCAGAATATTATTGGCGGCGATCGCGGCTGCATGATCCTGGTCGTTCGCGTTGCCGACCGCGGCCGCCAGCGCCGCTGATTCCAGCGTCTCCCGCACGATGTACATCTCCCGCAGTTCCTGCGGCGTCAGCAGGGCGACCGTATAGCCGAAATTGCTGCGGTGCGCGACGAGTCCCTCTCCGATCAGCGTCTTGAGCGCCTCGCGCACCGGGATCTGGCTCACCCCGAATAGATCGGCGACTTCGCCCAACGGGATCGGCGTGCCCGGCGACACGGCACCGTCGAGAATCACTCTGCGCAACTCGTCGAGGATGGCCTGCTGCGGGCGGCCGGGCGCGTCGACCACCAGGCTGGCGATCAGGGACGAACGTCGACGCATCGAGCAACCGTAAGCCGACGACGGTGTCCCCACCACTTGCGCGGTCTCGCGAAACGGCCAAGACGGTAGCTGCGAGGCACCAACGACGACCGTGGTGGCGCTCTCGCGAGAAGGCATTCCCCCGCGCGCCACTCCCGTCACTCACGCCACAGCTGCGTACGCTGGAGCACGATGAGGACGAGGCAGGTCATGGCGGGCGCGCTCCTGAGCGTGGCCGCGCTCGCCGGATGCCAGTCGTCAATCGACGGAACGGCCACCCGCGAGCCCGACACCGCGTTCACCGAGCCGGAGTTCCCGACCCCGCGGCCGACCCGGCCGACCCCGGCGCCGCCGCCGTCCACACCGGATGCGCCGACCACCCGCCCCGCCCCGTCGAACGGGGAGGTGCTGGAGCCGCAGAACGGATACGTCTTCATCCAGACGAAAACCGGCAAGACGCGCTGCCAGCTCGACGAGCAGGAGGTCGGCTGCGAGTCCGCCTTCACCAACGCTCCGGAGGTCGACGGCCTGCCGGCGAACGGGGTGCGTCTGAGCGCCGACGGTGAGCTCAGCTGGGTGTTGGGCAACCTGGGCGCGATCCCGGCGGTGACGCTGGATTACCGAACCTATTCTGCAGTGGGCTGGACGATCGTCGCTGACGAGAACGGCACCCGTTTCACCAACGACGGCACCGGCCGCGGCATGGTCATCAGCGTGGAGGGTGTCGAGAGCTTCTGACCCGCCGTCACCGATCAGTCAGCGGCTGAGGGTTTGGCGCCGATCGTTCTGCGGGAACAGCGCCAGGGTGCGAAGACACGATCTGGTCGTCATCGGCGCGGGCTCGGGGAACATGGTCATCGACGACCGCTTTTCCGATGTGGACGTCGCGATCGTCGACGACCGCAAATTCGGCGGCACCTGCGTCAACTACGGATGCATCCCGTCGAAGTTGCTCTCCTACACCGCCCAGATCGCCGACACCGTCGCCGAGGCGGCGAACTTCGACATCGACAGCGATTACCGCGGCCTGCGCTGGCAGCAGGTTCGCGATCGCGTGTTCGGGCGCACCGACCAGGTGGCCGCCGACGGTGAACAGAGCCGGCGGGACAGCGGATTCGTCACCGTCTACAACGGACACGCGCGCTTCACAGGTCCCAAGCAAATGCACGTCGACGCCGGAGGCGACACCGTCGACATCGCCGCCGACCGTATCGTCGTCGCGGCAGGCGGGCGCCCCATCGTGCCGGAGGTCGTAGCCGACTCCGGGCTGCCTTTCGAAACCTCGGACACCATCATGAGGCGCGATACCCCGCCCGAGCATCTGGCGGTGCTGGGCGGCGGGTACATCGCCGCTGAACTCGCCCACGTCTTCGCCAGCGCGGGCAGCCGCATCACCATCATCGAAAAATCCGGACAACTGCTCGGCGGTCCCCAGGATGAGGCGGTTCGCACGGTCTACACCGAGCTCATGCGTTCGAAATACGACCTGCGGTGCGGCACCGAGTTGGTTGAGTTATCCGGCGCACCAGGCGATCTCGTGCTCGCTCTGGACGACGGCTCTACGGTGCGCGCGGACACCCTGCTGATCGCGGCGGGCCGACGCTCCAACAGTGACCGCCTCGACGTCGAGAAGGGCGGCATCGAGACACACGACGACGGACGCATCGTCGTCGACAAACACTGCCGCACCACTGCCGACGGCGTCTTCGCGCTCGGCGACGTCAGCACCGCCGTCCCGCTCAAGCACGTCGCCAATCGGGAGGCCCGGGTCGTCAAGCACAACCTGTTGCATCCCGATGACCTGCACGTCATCAGCCACGATCTCGTGCCGTCCGCGGTGTTCACGAATCCGCAGATCGCATCCATCGGTCGTACCGAAAAGGACTGCCGCGAGGGCAATCTCGACTACCGCGTCGGCATCACCGAGTTCGCCGACGTGGCCTACGGATGGGCGATGCAGGACAGCTCGGGAATGTGCAAGGTCCTCGCCGACCGTGACGGGACCATCCTCGGCGCCCACATCATCGGCGCACAGGCCGCGTCACTGATCCAGATCTTCGTCGTCGCAATGAACTTCGGAATCAAAGCCCACGATCTGGCAGCCGAACCGTACTGGACCCACCCCGCACTGACCGAGGTCGTCGAGAACGCTCTCCTGAATCTCGGGAAGTCCGACTCATGACCGCCGATGCCACCGACCCCGTCGTCCTGGTGCTCTTCGGTGCCCGCGGTGATCTCGCGCGTCGCATGCTCTTCCCGAGCCTGTACCGTCTCGCCCGCGCGGGCAGACTGCCCGAGGACTACCGGATCATCGGTTCCGGCCGGTCATCGCCGGACAGCCTCGACGCGTTCCGCGATTCAGTGCGCGACGGACTGGCGGAATCGTTCGACCAGCTCGACGCTGCTGTCGCCGACGAGTTGCTGGGCAGGTTGACGTTCCAGTCTGCCAACGACGAAGACGGCGCCGAGCTCGCCGCGAAAGTCCGCCAGGCCAAAGATGATCTCGGCGACGGCACACAGACCCTGATCTACCTGTCCGTGCCGCCCGCGGCGATGAAACCGATGGTCGAGATGCTGGGCCGGGAAGGCCTTGCCGACGGAGCGAGGCTCATCGTCGAGAAGCCGTTCGGCACAGACCTGAACAGCTCACGGGACCTGGCCGCGGCCACCGAAGCCGTCGCCGATGAGGAGCACGTCTACCGGATCGATCACTTCCTCGGCAAGGAAGCCGTCCAGAACATCCTTGCGTTGCGTTTCGCCAACGGACTCCTCGAACCCTCGTGGAACAGAAGCCACATCGAGTCGGTTCAGATCGATGTTCCGGAGGACATCGCCCTGGAGGGCCGCGGCAGTTTCTACGAGTCCACCGGATGCTTCCGCGACATGGTGTCCACCCACCTGTGTCAGGTGCTGGGATTCGTCGCGATGGAGACTCCGGTGACGTTGGATGCGAGCGGTCTCCGCGACGCCAAGGCCCGGGTCTTCGACGACATGCGCCCCCTCGACCCGGCGCGGGTGGTGTTCGGACAGTACGACGGGTATCGGGGCGAAGACGGCGTCGACGACGAGTCGGACGTCGAGACGCTGGTGGCACTGGAGGCGTTCGTCGACAACGACAGGTGGCGCGGTGTTCCGTTCTACCTGCGCACCGGAAAAGCCATGGGCGACAACCGGCGCACGGTCACCCTGACGTTCCGGACGCCGACCCCGGCACTGTTCGGCGAGGCCTCCCGCGACCAGCTGGTGCTCGACCTGACCGGCACGCCGACGGCGACCCTCGAGCTCAACGTCAAGAAGCCGGGCCCCCAGTTGGCTGCTGAGCGGGTCGATTCGGACCTGCGTCTGGCCCCCGGCGAGCACGAGCAGGACGGGCTCGACGCCTACGAGCGGCTCCTGCTCGACGTCATGCGGGGCGACCAGACACTGTTCGCACGCGCTGACGAGGTAGATCGGCTGTGGCAGGTGTGCCAGCCCGTGCTCGACACGCCGCCCTCGGTGCAGAGTTACGAAAAAGGTTCGTGGGGGCCGGAATCGGCGGTACAGCTGCCCGGCGCCGTGGGCTGGCGGTTGCCGGATGACTAGTGGCCCCGCCATCGCCGACCACGGCCTGATCGGAGATCTTCGGACCTGCGCCCTTGTCGGAACCGACGGAACGATCGACTGGTTCTGCGCGCCACGCTTCGACTCGCCCAGCGTGTTCGGGGCGATTCTCGACCCCGACAATGCCGGCAGCTGGCGCATTTCGACCGTGTGCGACAGCAGCCACACCCACCAGTTCTACTTCCCCGAGTCGGCGACACTGATCACGCGCTTCCTGACCAACGACGGCGTGGTCGAGATGCACGACTTCATGCCGATCACCGGATCAGCTGACGCCGGACATCGGCAGCGGCTGGTCCGTCGGCTCATCGCGGTCCGGGGCCAGGTCACGGTCGGGATGCGGCTCGACGCCCGACCCGATTACGGCCGAGCACGTTTCGAGACGACACAGCGTGGACGCACCGTCGATTTCCGTGCCGACATCCTCGCGATGCGGTTGACCTCGTCAGCGGATCTGTCTGTCGACAACGGTGTCGTCAGCTCCGAGCTCACGCTGAAAACCGGGCAGACCGCCGAGTTCGTGCTGGAGGTGCTCGACCCTGCGCACCCGGAACCAGAGACGTGCGACGTCGACGAACTCTTCGAGTCGACCGCCGGGTTCTGGCGCAACTGGCTGGCCCAGTCCCGTTACCGCGGACGTTGGCGCGAGATGGTGGAACGCTCGGCCATCACGCTCAAGCTGCTGACCCATGAACCGTCGGGCGCGGTCGTCGCCGCGGCAACCACCAGCCTGCCGGAACACATTGGTGGCGAACGCAACTGGGATTACCGCTATGTCTGGATGCGCGACGCCGGATTCAGCCTCTACGCCCTGCTACGCCTGGGATTCAACGCCGAAGCCAACGCGTTCATCGAGTGGCTGTCCAAGCGGCTCGGCCGTGGCGAACGCGAGCACGACGGTCTCGGCCCACTGCGCGTGCTCTACAACATCGACGGCGACGAACCCGTCCAGGAGTACGAACTCGACCATCTCCGTGGACATCTGGACTCCAAGCCGGTACGGGTCGGCAACGCGGCGGTGCAGCAGTTACAGCTCGACATCTACGGCGACCTGATCGACTCGGTCTATCTGTTCGACAAATACGGTGCAGGCATCAGCCACGACGCGTGGTCCGACGTCGTCTACGTGATCGACTGGCTGGTGGACAACTGGGACCGCGACGATGCCGGCATGTGGGAGGTCCGAGGCGAGTCGAGGCCTTACACCACGTCCCGGCTGATGTGCTGGGTGGCGATCGAACGCGCCATCCGCATCGCTCGCCGCCGCGGATTGCCCGCGGATCTGGTCACCTGGACCGGCGCGCGCGACGACATCTACCACCGCATCATGAGCAAATCCTGGAATACAGACCTTCAGGCATTCACCCAGGTCGAGGGCGGCGATCAACTGGACGCCGGCGTGCTGCTGATGCCCATGGTCAAGTTCATCTCTCCGGCCGACCCGCGATTCCTGTCGACGCTGGACGCGATCGAACGGGAGCTCGTCACCGACAGCCTGGTGTTCCGGTACGAACCGGCCACCGATGGCCTCGACGGCGACGAGGGCACGTTCTCGCTGTGCACGTTCTGGTACGTCGAGGCACTGACACGCACGGGCCGCTTGCGTGACGCTCAACTGGCGCTGGAAAAGATGTTCACCTATGCCAACCACGTCGGCCTTTACGCTGAGCAGGTCAGCGCGACCGGTGATCAAGTGGGCAACTTCCCCCAGGCGTTCACCCACCTGTCCCTGATCAGCGCCGCCATCAACCTGGACCGTGCGCTCGGCTGAATCGAAAGGCACACCATGACCGTTGCACAGCGCGAGCGAGCCGCCTTGGTCGCGACGCTACGCGACACCTCACCGGACGCCCCGACCCTGTGCGAGGGCTGGGACGCGCGGGACCTCGCGGCGCACCTCGTCGTGCGAGAGCGGCGGCTCGACACGGGCCCGGGAATCCTCATTCCCGCATTCGCCGGTTACACCGAGCGAGTTCAGAACCACGTCGCCGCGTCAACCGATTGGGACGTCCTGCTCGATCAGGTGGCCGAGGGCCCGCCGATCTATTCGCCGTTCAAGATCTTGGATCCGGTCGCCAATCCGGCAGAGATGTTCATCCACCACGAGGACGTTCGTCGGGCCGTCGGCGACTGGGAACCGCGGCCGCTCGACGATCAGACCGCCTCCGCGCTGCGCCGGCCGATCGCGATGATGGCGCGTCTGACGCTTCGCAAGGCGCCGGTGAAGGCCGTCTTCCGCACGCCGCAGGGCGAAACGCTGGCCACCGCCGGCAAAGGTCCCGAGGTGGTGATCACCGGCGACGTCGGCGAGCTACTGATGTACGCCGCAGGTCGCGACAAGGCGTGGGTGTCGTTGGACGGATCCCCGGATGTCGTCGAGCGTCTCAAAAACGCCCGCGGCGGGCTGTGAGCTTAGAGTTGGCGGACGTGGCTGCTACATCACCGACAGATTTCCGCGTCTTCGTCGAACCCCAGCAGGGCGCTTCGTACGCCGACCAGCTCGCCGTCGCGCAGACGGCGGAAAGGGCGGGCTATTCGGCGTTCTTCCGCTCGGACCACTACGTCGCGATGGCCGGTGACGGCCTGCCAGGCCCCACCGACTCGTGGGTGACGCTGGCCGGTCTGGCGCGCGAGACGTCGTCGATCCGGCTCGGCACGATGGTGACGTCGGCGACGTTCCGCTACCCGGGACCACTTGCCATCTCGGTGGCACAGGTGGATGAAATGAGTTGTGGCCGAGTCGAATTCGGCCTGGGTGCCGGATGGTTCGAAGCCGAGCACAAGGCGTACGCGATCCCGTTCCCGCCGCTGGGTGAACGCTTCGACCGGCTCACCGAGCAGCTGGAGATTCTGACCGGGCTGTGGACCACCCCTGCGGGCAAGACGTTCGACTATTCCGGCAAGCACTACGAGATCACCGACTCGCCCGCGTTGCCGAAGCCGGCACAACACCCGCACCCACCCATCATCATCGGCGGCGGCGGCGCCAAGCGGACACCGGCGCTGGCAGCCCGATTCGCCGACGAGTTCAACATCCCGTTCGTGCCGCTGGACACGCTCACCGAGCAGTACACCCGGGTGGCCGCAGCGGTCGAGAAGGCGGGCCGCGCGAGGGACTCAATGACCTACTCGGCCGCGTTCGTCGTGTGCGTCGGCCGCAACGACAGCGAGATCGCGCGGCGTGCCGAGGCCATCGGCCGAGAGGTCGAGGAGCTGCGGTCCAATTCCCCGGCAGTCGGCACCCCCGCCGAGGTCGTCGACAAGCTCGGCCCGTTCCTGCAAGCCGGTGTTCAGCGCATCTACCTGCAGGTTCTGGACCAGTCCGACCTGGACCACGTCGAGTTCTTCGCCGAGCAGATCGTCCCGCAGGTCAACTGATCGGGCGCGCCGGCCCAGGTCGCGGCTACTATCGGTGCCCGTGAACCGACGGGACGACGATGAGGCTCGGGAAGAGCCACCCGTCGAGTGGCACAACAAGACGTCGACCCTGCTCGGGGCGAGTGTGGCTGGACTTCTGGCGATCGCGTTGGTCGTCATGCTGATCTCCTATGTGGCACGGCAGTTCAGCGAACCCGAACAGGCCCCGCTGAACTACATCCCGCCGCCGGC
Organism: Mycolicibacterium iranicum; assembly: GCF_002101705.1. Classification (GTDB taxonomy): domain Bacteria; phylum Actinomycetota; class Actinomycetes; order Mycobacteriales; family Mycobacteriaceae; genus Mycobacterium; species Mycobacterium iranicum. Next base: position 61,594 of record NZ_LQPC01000049.1, read on the forward strand.
GTCGTCGGCCGGCGGGACGCGGTCCGCGACGTCGACGACGACCGGGACCATCACCAGCACCAGCCCGCCGATGACCAGCGACATCAACCCCGGCGAGACCACGACGACGTCGGAGTCGACGACGAGGCCCAGCACGCGTCCGCCGCGCACTCGTGAGACGGACGCCAACGAGGGCGATGAGGGTGACGACGAGGATGAGACGACGACGCGCAGCCGGCCGCGCACCAACGTGACACGCACGCTGTACCCCGGAACGTAGCAACAGGGCGCGTAGTCTCGGTCCCCGTGGCGCGATACGGCGATTCCGACGACCAGAACTATTACTCCGAAGACGAGCCGACTCAGCTCAGCAACTACGGGTACGACGAGCCGCCGGCGGCCGAGCCGGAGACACCCTGGTTCCGCAAACCCGCCTCGCTGGTGGCGTTCGGCGCCATCGGCGCGGTCCTGATAGCGCTCGTGGTGTTCGGACTGGCCAAGGCCATCACCGGCGACTCGGGCTCCGAGACCACGTCGACAACCCCGCTGACCCCGCTGACGACGACATCCGCGTCGGCGGTGCCTCCGGCGCCGGTGACCGACACCGAAACAGCGAGCGAGACCACCCCGTCGACGACGGAACCGACCACCACGACCACCACCACAACGCCGCCGCCGACGACCACCACGACGACAACGACGACCACAACCACGACGCCGAGTACCTCGGTCAGCACCAGTACGAGCACCGTGACGCAGACGGAGACTCAGACCGAAACGGTCACAGAGCCGCCGCCGGCCGAGGCGACGCCCTGATCAGACGCCCTGATCAGCAGGTGACGTCGGGCGTCGGCACACACTCCTCGACAGGAGCGGCAGGCTCGACCACCTCGGGCTGAGGCGCATCTTCGGGCGCCGGGTTCGGCTGCTGCGCTTCAGACGGCTCGGGCTGCGGTTCCGGCTGCGGTTCGGGCTCGGGCTGAGGTTGCGGCTCGGGTTCCGGTTGAGGTTGCGGCTCCGGATCCGGCTGGGGCTCGGGCTGAGGCTCGGGCTCGGGTTCCGGTTCGGGCTGAGGTTCCGGTTCGGGCTCGGGTTCTGGAGTGGGCGACGGGCTCGGCGACGGCGAGGGGCTCGGAGTCGGCGAAGGCGTCGGAGTCGGCGAGGGCGACGGAGCGGCGGGCGGCGGTGCTGCCGGCAACGGAACGGGCTGCGGCGCGGCCTGCTTTGTCACCACCCGCTGCGGCGGCGGCGCCTGGGGAGCCGCCTGGACCACGCGCGGTGCCGGGGCATCCGCGACGACAGTCTCGGTGACGACCGCGGGCGGCGGCGTAGACACCTCGACCGGCGCCTCCACCGGCTTGGTCACGACCGGCGTCGCCAGATTCGACGCGCCCGCTTCCGCCGGTCCTGCCGGCCCGACATGAGACGTCAAAACCAGTCCAGTTGTCGCCAACGCGGCGAAACATGCTGCAATGCCGAACAATACGCCAGGCCGCCGATACCACGCCAAGGGCTCCAGGTCGACGGCATCGGCCTCGGGTTCGAAGTGGACATCGGGTCGCGCGTACGACGTGTCGTACACGAGGTCCGCCTCGGGCGCCGCCAGGTCGACAGTCTCCTGCGACCACGCGAGCTGCGGCACAGCCGCCGCCATCGTCGCCTGAGCCGTCGTGAGCGGAGCACCAGCAGGGGCCAACATAGTGTGTGCCTCGTGCTCGCCAGCGCGCGCCGCCATCAACTCCGCACCGATCGCCGCCACGGCCGCAGCATGCGGAACGGTGACGACCGGACGCCGCAGCGCCTCGGAAAGCCGTTGCGTGACAAGCGGTATGCGAGCACCTCCGCCGACCGTCGCGATCGCCGAGAGCTGCGCGGGGGCTACTCCGTGGCGGTAGAGCGTGCTCACCAACACCTCGATGAAGTGGTCGAGCGGACCGGCGATCAGTTCGACGATCTCGGGTCGTGTGAGCCGCACGGTGGTACCGCCACTGACGAAACTGGTTGCGGTATCGAACGACAACCGCTCCTTGGCCGCCCGGGACTGATCGCGAAGATCATGCAGCGCCGCGACCTCCGCCGTGCCCGCGGGCTCAGCATCGATACCGGCGAGCACATGCTGCAGCACGGCGCGGTCGGCGAGATCTCCGGAGAAGCCCTCCACCCGGATCGTTTCCCCGATGGCGGCGAAGCCGGCCGAGGCATCGACGAGGGTGATACTGCTTGCCGCCGCACCGAAGTCGCACAGTGCTACCACCCCGTGCGCGGGCAGTCCGGGATTGGCGTGCAACGCAGTCAGCGCCGCAGCCGCATCCGAGACCACGGTCAGATGCGGAACGGCGGCGCGCAGCGCCGCTACGACCGGATCCGGCCAGTACGCGGGAACGGCGACGGCACAGACATCGGGCCGCCGCTGCGGGCGGGCCGTTCGAGTCAGGTCCTCGATCGCCGCCGCGGCCAGCGTTTCGGCGCGATGCACCGAGTGGTCGGCGAGCACCAACGGGACGGGGTCGCCGATGCGCTCGACGAAGCCGGTCACCGTCAGACCGGACATCGTGGTCACGACCGACGGCCGCGCCGTGGGCCGCCCATCGGCGACCGCAATCAGATTCGCTGTGCCCAGCGAGATGCCTAGTGAACTGCGCATGCCTTTATGTCGCTCGGCGACCCCGAAACGTTAAGCGTCACCGCCCCAGACGCGCGTACTCCGCGACGATCGCCTCGGCGCTGCGTACCGCGGCCCGGCAGGCGCGGGCGGTGAACGGGTCGTTCAGGGGGTGCTCGGCGCGCCGGCGCCACCGCTGAGCTGCAGCGAAGGCGGCGCGCGGCCCGTCAATGTCGTCCCCGGAAGTCAGCCCGAGGCGGCTGGCGGCGTCGGTGCCCGTCGCGCCGAGTACGCGTCGCAATGAAACGATTTCGTCTTCGCTGAGTGTTGTTTCGCGCGAACGTAATTGGCTCAGCAAGCGCAATTCCTCGAAAGCGTGCGTGTCCGCCAGAAGCGGATCGATGTCGGCGACGATGTAGCGCGTGGCGTGGATCGGGTTGAGCTCCACGAAGCGCCTCAGCGACAACAGTGCGGTGTGCGCCTTGAGCAGATCGGAGCGCTGCGCGAACTGCTGGTCGATGACGTCGCGCAGCGCGACCAGGCCGCTGCGGGTCAGCAACTCGTCGGCCAACGCCACCGAATCACCGACGCCGGCGCGCAGAATTGCCACGGAGATCCGGATGCCGAACATCCCGAACCTGTCCAGCAGGGCGGCACGGGTGGCTGCGTCCACGGGGAGTGTGCTGTCTTCGCGGGTGAACCGATCGGCGGACAGCATTGTCTTAGTCAACTCGGCAGCATCGACTGCGGCCAACTTCTCCAGGGCGACGAATTCACTTTGCCGCAGTGTTCTCGCGGTGAGCGCGAGCAGACCCGACACCGGCACCACCGCCTGGCAGATGCCGGTTTTTTCCATCTCGCGGGTGAACCGCTGCGCGACGTCCTTGGCCGACATCATCGCGTCGATGCGCCCCGCACCGATCTCGTCGGCCCGCGACGCGACGCCGATGACGCCGAGCGCACCCGCCGATCCACCGACGAGTTCTCCGATCTGGCGCAGCAGTGCAATGTCGGCGGCATTGAGTGTGCGCAGCAAGAAAACTACCGCGTCGACCCGTGGTACCCCGTCCTCGGGCACCAGCAGGCGCAGGGTCCGCTCGGAGACCTCGCGTGACAGCGACGAAGTGCCCGGGGTGTCGATGATCGTGCAGTTCACCAGTTCGGCCGCGGGCCATTCCACGTCGAGGTCGAGGACATCCTCGGGGTCCAGGTGCGCGAAGTCGAAACTCAGTCCGCCGTCACGGTCGATCGGGACGTGTGATCGCCGGCCCCCCCGGTGGTTGGCGGTGACTTTCGGGGCCGCCCCATGTCGGAACCATGTGACGATACGGGTGGCTTCAGTGGCGTCGGTCGGAGCGATGTCCTCTCCGACGAGCGCATTCACCAGCGTGGACTTCCCGGCTTTGAGAGTCCCGGCAAGTGCGATTCGAATTGGCTGATTCAACCGGGCACCAATGCGCCGCAATTCGTTGTGAATGTCAGGCCTGTGGCGATAGGACGGATCGGCTTGGTAGGCCCGCATGGTGCCGCCCAGGATCGCGCGCACTTGATCACTGGTGCTCATCGGCGCTTACCTGGCTGCCCTCCCCGGCCTGTGTGGACCGGTCAACCAGCTTAGGCACTGCTGCCGAAGCCCGCCGACGGAGTCAGCGGATCTGGACAGTCACTCGCACGGGGCAGTCACACACACGGCGCCCGGCGGCAGAACTCCTCCGTCCCCGGTGGCGGCCCCGGCGTCAGTCCCTCCGGTGGCGGGAGCACCCCCGCCCGTTTCAGGGGTCGCGGCTCCGCCGGTTGCGGCACCCCCACCGGTCGTCGCGCCTTCGGGCTGCTGAGCGCCCGGCAGGAACGGCTCGAGGAACTCCGGGATCAGCGACGTCGGCTCTTGCGGGGCGGACGGCGGCTCTTCTGCTACCGGCGCAATCTCCCCATGTTCCGGCACCGGCGCTTCCGGGGCGGGCGCGGGTGCCGCTGGGACCGGCGCGGGTGCCGCCGGAGCTGGTGCCGGTGCTGCCGACGCGGGCGCCTGCCGCCAGACCGGCGGCGACGACACCTGGTTGCGGGCCGGGGCGGGCACCTGGCGCGGGGCCGGCGCGGGTAGCTCAGCCACCGGCGAAACAGGCGCCGGCGCCGCCGGCACCGGCGCCTCTGCCTTGGATGCCGGCGCTTCGGCCGGGGGGACGACAGCGCTCGTGCTCGGCGTCCCCGACGTGCCGATGGGGATCAGGTCCAGGCCGGTCAGCTGCGAGGTCAGCGCCAACCCGCCGCAGGCGGCCAGGAACGCCGCAGCCGCGGCGCCGAACAACACTCCAGGTCGTCGGTACCACTTCAGCCGACCGGGTGCGTCGTAGGAGGAGTCATCGTGCTGGAACTGCACCGCAGGCCTCGCTTCGCCGAGCACGTCGGTGTCGGCGTACGGCGTCATGTCGACCTCGGGGGCGGCTTCCGACCAGGCGAGCTGCGGCGCCGGTTCGGCCGAGGCCGCGAGCGTTACGTCGGCCTCGCCGACCGGGGCGGCCGCTGACGCCGCAGGCAGCGCCATCGCGGTCCTGGTGTGGTCATCACGCCGGCAGGTTCCCATCAGCGCTGCCCCGCGCGCGGAGACGATCTGCGGCTCGTGCGTCGTGGTCACCGGTATGCGCAATGCCTCGGACAGCCGCTGGATGACATACGGCATCCGGGCACCGCCGCCGACGACCGCTGCGGCCACCAGATCGGTGTGTGCGATGCCCTGGTGCATCAACATGTCGTCCGCAGCGGCAAGCAGGCCCTCGAGGGGTTCCTGCAGGAGCGCCTCGAGTTCGGGACGGGTCAGGCGGACGGTCGTCTTCGCTCCGGGCAGCGGACCTGTCAGACCCGTCGCCGTTTCGGCCGAGAGCCGTTCCTTGGCCCGCTGGCATTGATCACGCAATTGGCCCAGCGCTGTCATCGCCGACGTGCCGTACGGGTCCATTTCGAGGTCGGTCAGCACATGCCGCAGGACGGCCTGGTCGATGAGGTCGCCGGAGAAATCCTCGTAGCGCAACGTCGGGCAGACAGTGCTGAAACCTTTGCCCGCGTCGGCGAGCGTGATCGAGGTTCCGGCGGCACCGAGATCGCACAGCAGCACGATGCCGCGGGCCGCGGGTAGCCCCGGGTGAGCCTGCAGGGCGGTGAGTGCCGCGACGGCGTCCGACACCACCGTGCCGTCGACCAGCGGGCGCAGCGCATCGACGATGTGGGAGGGCCAGTACGCCGGCACCGCGATGGTGGTTGTGGCAGGTGCGGCAACGCTCACCGAGCGTGCCAATGCTTTCAGCGCTTCGGCGAGCACCCGGTCACCCCGGTGTGTCGAACCGTCCGACGCCACTATCGGTACCGGGTCTCCGACCCGCGCGACGAAGTCGCCGAGCACGAGACCGCGCTCATCGAGGCGAGGATTCTCCGACGGCACCCCGACTTCGGGCGGACGGTGCCGGAACAACGTCACCACCGACCGGCGGACCGTCGGCGGCCCGCTTGCCGCCGACGCGACCAGATTGGCCGATCCGACCGAGATCCCCAGTGACTCTGTCATCGCTCGCTTCTCTCTACCGATGTCATCAAATTGTGCTTGACCGGCGGTGTCGATGCCCGCGTAGTCGACTACGCGACTCCCCCATCAATTTGTGAATGTAGTACGCATCGGAGTCGCGCGGAGCGATGCCGACCGTTTGCTCGAATAGCACCCCCACGTGCGAGGAATCCCGGGCTGCCGCCGCTCCGGGCTGCCGGCGAATGCGAGAGCCACCTTCGGGGACGGTGGTGGAATCGACGGCGGGCATGGCGTCCTACCTCGCGTTGGCTGATTCGATCGGCGCGAGGCTTGAGGCGTGCTGGGTGACCTGTTTGAGGATGTTGAGCTGACGCTCGAGTTCCTTGATCCGGGCGTTCGATTCGCTCTCCTCAAGCTTCGCCGCAGCGATCGACGCCTGTAGCGATTCGTTGAGCGAGCGGGTCGTCTGGTTCGCGATCGCGCGGTAGTGGTCGCGCAACTGGCGCTGAATTCCCTTGAGCCGGTCGCGGGATTCCTTCCCGACGACGAACGACACCTCGTCGACGAATCGCCGCATGTTCATCTTGGCTTCGTTGCGGGCCCGCAACATGCGATTTTCCATGTTTTCCTTGTATGCCGCCCGCCCCATCAGTGCACCGGCACCCAACGAGAGAGGGTTGAACATGCCCAGCCCGGCCACCGACGTCAGCATGCCGAACATCAGCACCCCGCCGTAGGAGCCCTGCAGGCCGATGCTGGCCTTGCGACCCTTGCTGACGGGCTTGGCCTCCAGCTTGTCCAAGGACTTGATGTTCTCAAACGCCGCACCCATGTCCCTGGCATCGATCATGGGCATCTCCACCGCTTTCAGGCCCGCCTCGACGAAGGTCCGTGCGACCTCTTGGGCGAGCGCCTCGGCACGCTGATATGCCCAGACGAAGTTGTCCCCCACCGCAGTCGCGACCGCCTCCTCCAATTCGTTGCCGATCTCGGCCCACGTTCTCGTCGGATCGCACGAGTCGATCACCTTCTCGTTGTGTTGGGTGATCGCCCGGAAGCGGCCGCGCAGGTCGTGTTCGACGTCGGCGGTCAGGTCGGAGATGCCGTCATTGAGCACCTGCTGCCACAACGCGGTGTGCTGCAACGCATCCTGGGCCTCCTGCTTTCGCGCTTCCAGATCTGCGGTCAGGCGCGCCCGGGCATCCGGATCGGTCAGAGCTGCCAGCTCAGCACTGACCGAAAGGGTTAGATGCTCTGCTGCAGAACGAATTTCGGCCACAACAGCATCACGCACCCGGTCGTTCTCCCGGGAGAGCACTTTCTCCCTGAGGAAATCGACGATCGCCGGGAAATTGGATTCCTCGTTGAGTTCTTTGTCGTTGAGTGCGATGGCCTGGCTACGAAGGAAGGACGACACAGGCACCATCGGCGTGGCGATACCTGCGCGTCGCAGGTGCGCTTCGTCAGCCTCGACGACCTGTCGCCAGTGCCGGTATAGGTCGGTCTTGGTGACGACGATTCGTGCGACAGGGCAGATCTCGAGAGCCTGGCGCATGAACGTCATTTCAGGCGCGGTGAACTCCTGACTGAGGTCGCTCACCATCAGCATGGCGTCTGCGTCGGGCAGCAAACCGAGCGTCGCCGACAGGTGTGGCTGGCCGTGGCCGCCGACACCCGGAGTGTCGACGAAGGCGAGTCCACCCTTGAGCAGCGGACTGGGCGCGTTGATCTCGAGTCGAAGCACCGGCCTGCCGCCAGCCTGGGGCGCGCGGCGCAGGTCCTTCGTTACGTCCGACGGTGGGATGTCGACCTTCTCCGGTTCGCCGCCGTCTGGCCTTGCGACGATCAGGGTCGCCGCCGCCTGTTCCCCGTAGCTGACAACGGTCGGCAGCACGGTCGATTCGTCGTCGCCGACCCGGGCGACAGGGACATTGAGCAACGAATTGAGCAGCTGACTCTTCCCCTGTTTGAGCTGGCCGGCGATGACAACCCGGATCTGGGGGTCGGTGATGCGCGCCTTAGCCCTGGCCATCCGATCCACCAGGTCGCCCCGCTCGTAGGCTTCCGCGATCTTGCTGGTGTGGTCGATGAGTTCGACGATGACCTTGACCTTACGGGGGTCGCTCGCCGTTGGCTGTGTCATCGCGCCTTCCTTGTCCTGTTTTCAATAGCCACCTGGCGGGGACCCGACTCCTCCGGTCCCCGCCAGCAGCTTCATCGATTCCCGTCGTCGATCAGAAGAGCAGGCTTGCATCGACCTCGGTATCGACCTGAACTTGATCGTGCTCGGACATGTCCCGGTTGTCCGACATGTCCCGGTTGTCCGACATGTCCCGGTTGTCCGACATGTCCCGGTTGTCCGAGTTGTCCTGGCCCGAGTTGTCCGAGTTGTCGATGCCCCCGCTACCGGAAACGCTCCCCTCAACCGTGGTGGTGTTCTGGTTGCCGCCGACCGAGTTATCGGAGTTGTCGGTCAAGATGATGCTGCCACCGGAGCCTCCACCGGCGTTACCGCCGGAGCCACCACCGTTGCCGATGCCAAGCAGGCCGCCGCCACCGCCGTCGCCGCCGCTGGCGTTGCCGCCACCGCCGCCGCTCATGTCGTTGTCATTGATGACCGGACCCTCGTTGCCCTGGATGTTGTCGCCGCCACCGGTGACGGTGGTCCCGCGATCATCGATGTCGCCCTCGCCGATGTTGACGTTAGAGCCCGCGCCGGTACTGACGTCACCGGTGCTGGTGCCAGAGTTGTTGTCGCCCTGCACCGACCGGTCTCCCGTCAGCACGTCGCCGGTGACGCTGCCGGCCCCGGAGGCCACCGCTCCCTCACCACTGGCGATCCCGCCGGTGGTGTCGCCGCCGACCACGACGCCGCCGTCGGTGGCGGTCTGTGTCGTCTTGTCACCGAAGGTGATGTCGCCCAAGCCGAGGTTGAACCCGCCCTGTTGTGAATTCGCGCCCGACGACTGCGGGGGGCTCATGAAGGACGTGTCGTTGTTGCTCGCGATGGGGTTATGGCTGGCCACATCGGTGTTGTTGCGACTGGCAACCTCCGTGGCGGGCGCGAAGTTGGTCTGCGGAGAGAAGGGAGAGGCAAAGTTCTGCGCCACCTGATGGTGATCGGCGACCGCGCGCTGCAGGCCGACGACCGGGTCACCGCCGCCCATCACCACCCCGGCAGGTGCGGCAGCCGCCGCGACTGCCTGGAACTGTGCCGGGCTCACCGGTGGCACGCCTGCGTCGCGCATCGCGCCTTCGGGGTCGGCGACGTAGGCTGCCGCCGCCTCCGGGTTACGGAAAAGATCCAGGATGTAGTCGATGAGGTTCGCCATGGTCGTGTCCTTCTGTGCGAAGTGTCTGGGTTGAATTCGGTCTCCCGGGTTGTTCCGGTGAACTGGTGGCAACGCTATGAGGATTCGGTGCTGCACGAAACGGGGCGCAAACCCCTCCCTGTCGGGCGTCTTTGGGGGGTCCCAGGTCAGCCCCATTAGGGGATTAGGGGGTCTCGCTGGGTAGACGTCACCTCTTCTCGAACAGGCACGAACTGGGAACGAGTTTCACACCTCGATGCATGCTGACCTGCGATGGACGCGCACGCATACACGCTATGACGAGGATGGTCGCCAATAAATCGGGTGATTCCCTACACCCACACGGAATCAGCTGAAGATGTCGAAGCTGTCGTCGGTCGGATCCGCATCGACCACGGCTTCGACATCGGCCTCCGCCAGACCGTCGAGGCCGGCAGGCGGCGCGCCCGGGGCATCCGCCGCGCTGTCGATCATAAGAGCACCGTTATTGAGATCGACGGTGCCGAAGCCGCTGCTGAAGGCTTCGTCGAAGCCGTCGCTGATCGGCTCTGCGACGCCCGTGTCGATCAACGACGGGTGAGAGACCGTCGGGTCGGCGGTGGACTCGTCAAGCGGGCCGACCGCATCGAAGGCATCGAAGGCCGACGTCGCGGCGCCGCTCGCCCAGATGTTGTCGGCCTGCGGGGTGGGCCCGGACATCGACATGGAATCAGACACCAGCGGTACCAGATTCTCGACGTCAGCGCTGGTCAGGTTGTCGAGGCCGGCGTCGGCGATCGCCTGGGCGGGGTCGGCCTCGTAGCGCGCGGCGGCGTCGGGATCGCGCAGCAGCGACATCACGAAGTCCAAAAGCGAATTCGCCACGGCCAAACCTTTCCCGGGCTCTCGCGTCCTGCCCTCTTGGCCACGATGCTATCGACGCGGACAGCAGGGGGGATCGGTGCTCAGCCCAGTCATCGCACACCGGCATTAGGGGATCAGACGTTAGGGGCTTCGCCACGCTAGGGGGAATTCCTGGACCGCGAGCCGCTAGCCACTAAGGTTGTGGCGGTCCAGACAGGAGACGCCGCCATGACCGAACCCCTGGGGTTGTCGATCGGGACGACCAATCTCGTCGCAGCCCGCGTCGGCCGCCCGCCCGTGACGCGCCGATCCATCCTCACCCTGGTCCCTGGCCAGGCTCCGGAGGTCGGCGGACCCGGTGAGATCCCCGACCACAGCGGGGCCGGGATTGTGCTCAGCGGCTTCGTCGAACGGGTCGGAGACCCGGTACCGCTCGTCGCGGCCGACGGGACGTCGCACCGCGGCGAGCAGGTGCTCGCCGCGGCCCTCGACGCGATGGCTCGCCTGGTCGACGGCGGCTCGCCGGTGACCGTCGCCGTGCCGTCACACTGGGGTCCCGGCACGGTCGGCGCCCTGCGCGGAGCCCTGCGCAGCGTGCCGAGCCTGTCGCCCAACGGTGTTCCCGCCACGCTGATCCCCGACTCCACCGCGGCGCTCGCGTCCCTGAAGATCGCACCGGGGCTGCCCAGCAGCGGCGTGGTCGTCCTCGTCGATCTCGGCGCAGGGGGATCCAGCGTCACCTTGGCCGACGCGGGCGCCAACCTCGTCACGGTCGGTCAGACGGTGCGCTATGCCGAGTTCTCCGGCGACGGCATCGACCGCGCACTGCTCGATCATGTATTGGCCGGGGTTTCGGACAGCAACGCCGCCGACACCTCGGGGACGGCGGCGGTCGGTCCGCTCGCGAGGTTGCGGGACGAGTGCCGCGCCGCCAAGGAACGACTGTCGGCCGAGACCGCCACGGCGATTCCGGTCGACCTGCCCGGATTCCGCTCCGACGTCCGGGTGACGCGGCCCGAGTTGGAGCAGCTCATCTCCGAACCTCTCGACGGCTTGCTCAACCTCATCGGCGACACGTTGGAGAGCAACGGTGTTGCCGCACAACATATTTCAGCGATCGCCACGGTCGGCGGCGGAGCGGCGATTCCACTGGTGACGCAGCGGCTGTCCGAGCAGCTGCGCGCACCCGTCGTCACCACCCCCCAGGCGCTGCTGAACATCGCCGCGGGCGCCGCGCTGGTCGCCAACCAGAGCCTTGAGGGCGACGCTCCGACGGGCATGGCCCCGACCGGGATGGCGGCCGCGGCCGACGTGCCCACCGCGATGGGACCCGCGGCGGATGCCCCGACCGCGCTGGGCCCTGCGGCACCGGTCGCGGGCGGAGCGCTGGCCTGGTCCCAGGACGACGACGCCGCCGCGGACCCGACGCCCTACACCGGAGCCGACTACACGGCCTCTGCCGCGTACACGGATCCGAGCTCGACCGCCGCGCGGCCCCCTGTCGCGTTCGCGCCGGAGGACGACAACTACCGCGACGAGTTCGCTCCACTGCCCTGGTACAAGCGGCCGCCGCTGCTGTTCGGCCTGGCCGCGGCGGCGGCGCTGCTCGCCGTGGGCGGTCTCGCGATCACGCTCACGAGTTCAGACGGAAGCTCGGAGACCGTCACGGAAACGGCCTCCACCACGCCGGCAGAGACGACGCCGGTCGAATTGCCGCCGCCGGTCACGACCGTCACCGTGGGACCCGACGGCATCGCGACCACCACCGTCAGCCAGCCGCCGCCTCCTCCACCCTCGTCGACGACGACCACCCCGTCGACCACGTCGTCTGCCACGTCGACGACGACCACCACCACCACCACGACGACCACCACGCCGACGACCACGACGACGCGGACCACGACCACACAGCCGACGACGACGCAACCGCCCACCACGACGCAGCCGCCGACGACCACAGCCGCACCGGAGCCCGAGCCCGAGCCCACCGAAGCCCCGGATCCGGTCGTCACCACCGTCATCCCCGACGCCGGCGCCTGACCCTCCCGCGATGGATGTGCTGCCGGCCGCCCGTGAGGCGCTCGCGGCCGTCGACAACGATCCGGACGCACCGACCAAGCTGGTGGTGACCGGCGGCGTCGGCACGGGCAAGTCGACAGTGCTGACGGCGCTGCGGGCATCGCTGCGGGCGGCAGGCCGTCCCGTCGCCACCCGCCCGGACACCTCGGCACGGGCCGCCATCGTCGTCGATGATGCCGACCTGCTCGACGACGCCGAATTGGACGGCCTCGCAACGCTTGTCGCCGAGCCGGGGGCGACAGTGATCGTCGCCGCCCAACCGCTCGCGCACCGGCTCAGCCTGCGACGTCTCGTCACGGCACTGGAGCGGGAGAATTCCGCCGTCACACTCGCGCCGCTCCCCCCGGCAGAGATCGGTCGCGTCGCCGCGTCGGTTCTCGGCACTCCCGTCGGGCCCGAGTTGGTGCGAATCCTCCATTCCGCGACGGGCGGCCTGCCCTTTCTGCTGAGCTCCGCGCTTTCGGCGGTCGCCGACGGCGCGGCAGCGGTGCGGCAGACCGCGCGGTTCGCTCTGATCGAACGACTGCGTCGCATGGACGGAGAACTGCTCGACACCCTGCTCGTCACGTCGCTGAGCACCAGCCTCGGGCCCGACGACGTCGCCGCGGCGCTGCGGATGCCCTCGGATGCCGCCCTCGCGGCGGTCGACAGGGCGCGTGCGAGCGCACTGATCGAGCCTTCGCATCCGCCCCATTTCCTGCGCACCGTCCATGACGGGATCGCCCAAATTGCCGGTGCAGCAAGGCATCACGAGATCGAACTTTCGGTCCTACATTCGCAGCTCGAGCTTTCGACGCTGACCGCAGAGCTCGCCCTCCGATTGGCCGAGCACGGCCTGCGCGACGACCGGCTCGCCGTTGCGCTGACCGACCTGGCCGGCGATTCCCGCGGGGACCCGGCTCGTGTCGCGCGCCTGTACCGCGCCGCCGCGGACGCCGGCGCCACAACGCTGAGTGCGCAACTCGCGGACGCACTGGCACTGACCGGCGACTGCGCGACGGCCGGTCGGCTCTGCGACGATCTGCTCACCTCGCAGGATCCCGACGAGCGCGCCGCCGCAGTACGAATCGCGGCGAGCATCGCGATGCACGACGGCAGCGCTTCCCAAGCCGCGGACCTGTTCCGCTGGCTCGGTCCGACCTCCGATGCGGTCGTCGCCGCTGCCGCGACGATCACCGCGCTGGCCACAGGTGATGCCGCCGCTGCCCGGGCCACCGCCGAGGACCGGCCCGCCGGACCGCCGACATCCGTCGCTCGGGCCGCCCGTAGCGTCACCGAGGGACTGGTGATGACGCTGGAGCAGCCCTATCCGGTGGCGGTGACACGGCTGAGCCAATCGCTATCCGCCGAAGGTGTTTACAGCGGCGTCCTTCCCGATACGCCGGCTGCGCTGGTCACCCTCGCCGCGCTGCACAGCGGCGACCCGTTGCGGGCGAGAAGCGTGATCGCACGCTCCGTGCAGACCGACGGGCAACCCGACCGGGTCGATGCGATCTTCGTCACGCACCGGCACCGTCTCCTGCTGGCATGGGCGCACATGCAGGACGGGCAGCTGACCGCCGCTGCGGCGACGGCACCGGTAGAGGACGCCGCCGAGTTGCACGGGCGGGACGCGCTGTGGGCCGCGGCGTTGCACACAGGCATCGCCCGCCGGGCGGGCGACAGCGGCGCCATGCAGAAGCACTGGTATTCGGCGATGGAAGTCCTGGCCGAGACGTCTCTCGATACTTTCGCGCTCCTTCCGCTGAGTGAACTGTGGGTCGCTGCGGCCCGGATGCGGCAGGTCGATCAGCTGCGCCATTCGCTCGACAGCGCATTCGCGCTGCTGGCCGCGCTGGGCGATCCCGTGCTGTGGGCGGTGCCGCTGCACTGGGCAGGCGTGCACGCCGGCATCCTCGCCAACGCACCCGACGCCGTCGCGCCGCACGGCCAGGCGTTGACGGCCGCAGCCGTCGGCAGTCCGTTCGCGAAAGCCCTGGCCACGGCCGGTCGGACGTGGTTGCGAGTGCTGGCCAACCACGTCGACGTCGCCGACGTCACGCTCGCGGCGCGGGGCCTCGCGCAGTACGGGCATACCTGGGACGCGACCCGGCTGGCGGGTCAGGCCGCGCTGCAGACCACGGATCCGCGGGTGTCGCAGGCGATGCTGCAGCTCGCGCGTGACCTCAAGCAGGCGGCGGTGGCGCCGGAACCGGCACTCACGGCTCCCGTTCCGGAACGACCCGACGCGGCACCGTCACGCGCGGTCGGGCAGCGCGGTGCGGCACACCTGTCGGATCGCGAGCGCGAGGTCGCCGAGCTCCTTCTGCAGGGCATGCCGTATCGCGAGATCGGCTCCCAACTCTTCATCTCGGCAAAGACCGTGGAGCATCACGTCGCACGCATCCGGCGGCGACTGGGTGCGGAATCCAGGTCGGAAATGCTGTCGATGCTGCGCGCCCAACTTGAGCCCTCGACGGGGAACTGACACGTCTCACCGAGTTAGTTAGGTCAGCCTTCGTAGCGCTCATTCTCCGGCTGATGTAACTATGAGCAGGCACCGCGCTTAAGTTACTCTCAAGTAACATCGACTAAGTTACCCTTGGGTAACAAGAAATCCGGAGGCCCGCGTGGATACGCAGATGCTGATCAGGATCGTCGTTGGGGTCCTGATGATCGCCGTCGTCGGCGCACTGGCCGTCAAACGCGTGCTCTGGCTGACCAAGCTCATTCGCTCCGGGCAACCGTTGAGCGAGGGCAACAACCGCAAGGACAACCTCGGCAAGCGGATCACCACGCAATTCGAAGAGGTCTTCGGGCAAACCAGGCTTCTGCGCTGGTCTGTGCCGGGCATCGCGCACTTTTTCACGATGTGGGGCTTCTTCATCCTCGGCTCGGTCTATGTCGAGGCTTTCGGACAGCTCGTCGACCACGACTTCCACATCCCGATCGTCGGTCGCTGGGACGCGCTCGGCTTCCTGCAGGACTTCTTCGCCGTCGCGGTGCTGCTCGGCATCATCACCTTCGCGATCATCCGCATCGTCCGCGAGCCCAAGAAGCACGGCCGTGACTCCCGGTTCTACGGATCGCATACCGGTGGCGCCTGGCTGATCCTCTTCATGATCTTCAACGTCATCTGGACCTACGCGCTGGTGCGTGGCGCTGCCGTCAACACCGGCGCCCTTCCGTACGGCAACGGGGCGTTCTTCTCGCAGCTCATGGGCGCGATCCTGCACCCGCTCGGCGAGCCCGCCAACGAGTGGATCGAGACACTGGCGCTGCTCGCACACATTGCGATCATGTTGGTCTTCCTGCTGATCGTGCTGCACTCCAAGCACCTGCACATCGGTCTGGCACCGATCAACGTCACCTTCAAGCGCATGCCCAACGGCCTGGGTCCGCTGCTCCCCGTCGAGTCGAAGGGCGAGCTGGTCGACTTCGAAGATCCCGCCGAGGACGCAGTGCTCGGCCGAGGCAAGATCGAGGACTTCACCTGGAAGGGCTACCTCGACATGACGACCTGCACCGAGTGCGGGCGTTGTCAGTCGCAGTGCCCGGCATGGAACACCGGCAAGCCGCTGTCGCCGAAGCTCGTGATCATGAACCTGCGCGACCACATGTTCGCGAAGGCGCCGTACATCCTTGGTGACAAGGAAACCCCGCTGGAGAACACCCCCGAAGGCGGTCTCGGCGAAGAACTGCGCGGCGAGAAGAAGAGCGAAGAGCACGCGCACGAGCACGTCCCCGAGTCCGGGTTCGAGCGCATCATGGGCTCAGGCCCAGACCAGGCCTTACGCCCGCTGGTTGGCACTCTCGAACAGGGCGGCGTCATCGACCCCGACGTGCTGTGGTCCTGCACCACCTGCGGTGCCTGCGTCGAGCAGTGCCCGGTCGACATCGAGCACATCGACCACATCGTCGACATGCGCCGCTACCAGGTGATGATGGAATCCGAGTTCCCCGGTGAGCTCGGTGTGCTCTACAAGAACCTGGAGAACAAGGGCAATCCCTGGGGCCAGAACGCCAAGGACCGCACCAACTGGATCGACGAGGTCGACTTCGACGTGCCGGTCTTCGGCAAGGACGTCGACTCGTTCGAGGGCTACGAGTACCTGTTCTGGGTCGGCTGCGCCGGTGCGTTCGAAGACCGTGCGAAGAAGACGACCAAGGCCGTCGCGGAACTGCTTGCCGCCGCGGGGGTGAAGTACCTCGTGCTGGGCGAGGGCGAGACCTGCAACGGCGACTCGGCTCGCCGCTCGGGCAACGAGTTCCTGTTCCAGCAGCTCGCCTCACAGAACGTCGAGACCCTCAACGACCTGTTCGAAGGTGTCGAGCGAGTCGACCGCAAGGTCGTCGTCACCTGCCCGCATTGCTTCAACACCCTGGGTCGCGAGTATCCGCAGCTCGGCGGCAACTACACGGTGCTCCACCACACCCAGCTGCTGAACCGGCTGGTCCGCGACAAGAAGCTGATCCCGGTCAAGTCGGCGTCGGAGTCCGGGATGGACATCACCTACCACGACCCGTGCTACCTGGGCCGGCACAACAAGGAATACTCCGCTCCTCGCGAGCTGATCGGCGCTTCGGGCGCCAAGCTGACCGAGATGCCGCGCCACGCCGACCGCGGCCTGTGCTGCGGTGCCGGTGGCGCGCGGATGTGGATGGAAGAGCACATCGGCAAGCGCGTCAACGTCGAACGGTCCGAAGAGGCCGTCGACACGGGCGCTTCGGCGATCGCGACGGGCTGCCCGTTCTGCCGCGTGATGATGACCGACGGCGTCGACGACGTCACGTCCACCCGCAGCCTGGAGAAGGCCCCCGAGGTCCTCGACGTGGCTCAGCTGCTGCTCGGTTCGCTCGACAAGAGCTCGTTCGCGCTGCCCGAAAAGGGCACGGCGGCAAAGGAAGCCGAGGAGCGCGCGGCCAAGATCGCGGCCGAGGCTCCCGCCGAGGCCGAAGAGACCGAAACGGTCGAAGAGGTCGAAGCAGAAGCCGCGCCGGCCGAAGCCAAGGCATCGACGGCAACAGAGACCAAGCCCGTCACGGGGCTCGGAGTGGCAGGCGGGGCGAAGAAGCCGGGCAAGAAGACCGCGGCGGCCGAGCCGGCGGACAAGCCCGCGGCAGCCGCCCCGGCGAAGGGGCTCGGAATTGCCGGCGGCGCCAAGCGTCCCGGAGCCAAGAAGGCCGCGCCCGCAGCAGAGTCGGCACCTGCGGCCGAAGCACCCGCCAAGGCCGAGCCCGAGGTCAAGGGGCTGGGTATCGCCGGCGGCGCCAAGCGTCCGGGAGCCAAAAAGGCCGCGCCCGCTGCTGAGCCCGCACCCGCGGCCGAAGCACCTGCTGCCGAAGCGCCTGCCAAGCCCGAGCCGGAGGTCAAGGGCCTCGGCATCGCGTCCGGGGCTCGCCGACCCGGTGCGAAGAAGGCCGCGGCGCCCAAGGCGGCTCCGAACGAGGGCGAGTCGACGGTCACGCAGCCGCCGAACGTCGACCCCGACAAGGCCGAGCCTGGAGCCAAGGAAGACACCGCTGACTCCGACCGCGGTCTCGACGAGGCGCCCAAGCCCGAACCTGAGGTCAGGGGCCTCGGTATCGCGCCGGGTGCGCGCAGGCCGGGCGCCAAGAAGGCGGCCGCGCCCGCCGCGCCGAAGGCCGAACCGGAGCCCGCGGCAGAATCGGCGGCCGATTCGGCCCCGGAGCCCGAACCGGCAGCCGAAGCCGAATCCGCGTCCTCGTCCAACGGCTCGAGCAACGGTGACGCTCGCGTCGTCGGTGACGAACCGCCGGTGAAGGGCCTAGGCATCGCCAAGGGCGCTCGTCGCCCCGGCCGGAAGTAAGCCCAACCTCCAGCCGTGGCGCGCCTGCCGAAGCTGCTGCTGGCCGCCACGGTTCTGGTTGCGGCGGTGCTGCTTTCGCACGGTACCGCCGGCGCTTCGCCGAACGGTTCATGCGTCGTGATCGACACCGACGTCGACATCGACGACATGATGTCGATCCCGATGGTTGTCGGTTCTCGCCACGTCGCGGCGGTGGTGACGACAGAGGGTTTCACGCTTCCAGGACCGGGTGCCTCGGCGGTCAGCCGACTGCTGGCCGAGCCGGAGCAGCGCACCATTCCGGTTGTCGTCGGCGCGGGACCCGGTCGGTCCGAGGCAGAGGTCGCGGCGACCTTCGGGGACTTCGTGCCGGTCTTCCGCGAGCTGATGTCCCGATTGAACAACTTCTTCCCCACTGCCCTGCCGCCGACCGCACCCGCGGGTGATTTCGTACACCGGGTTCTCGACGCCGTGGACGGCTGCCAACAGGTGGACGTGCTCGTCATCGGGCCATTGACCTCCTTCATCGGCTACAGTCCTGCGCTCCGGTCGAAGATCGGCAGGGTTGTCGTTCAGGGTCGTTCTCCGGTCGGCGACACCGAGCTCGAAGCCGTCGAATCCTTCAACTGCGGATTCGACCGGCCCGCCTGCGAAACTGCCTTCCACCAACAACTTTCGGGCTTGAACCCGAGCTTCGTCGACGTACCGCACACCGAATGCGACCTGACGCCGAACAAAGCCGGTTGCGCCGGAACGGTTTACGGCCCGACGCTGGCGATGGCCGAGGCGCTGGGGCCCGCCGGGCTCCCGTACACGCTGAAGCAGATCATGCTCAACCACCCGCAGTCGTGGGCTCTCGACACCTGGGAGCGCTCGGGTTACGGCGGACGCTCGCTGTTCTGGGATCAGTCGGCAGCCCTCGCGCTGATCGATCCCACCGCGTTCCGGACGGTCGGTGGGCACCTCGAAACGGTGTTGACTCCTGCCGATTTTCAGCGCAGATGGGTCGAATTGACGAACCTTTCGGCGACGTATGCGTAACGGTCGTCACCAGGGGCGAAAAAACACCTCGACAATCGTGGGAGAATTCTCGTCATGAGCACGCACCAGGCGCCGTGGCACACGAGCAGTGGCCAGCACGGGCGCCAGCGCGAATTCGCGCAGTCCAGCAAGCTGCAGGACGTCCTGTACGAGATCCGCGGTCCCGTACACGAGCACGCCTCGCGCTTGGAAGCCGAGGGTCACCGAATCCTCAAGCTCAACATCGGCAATCCTGCGCCGTTCGGCTTCGAGGCGCCCGACGTCATCATGCGTGACATCATCCAGGCGCTCCCGTACGCCCAGGGCTACTCGGATTCGAAGGGCATCGTCAGTGCCCGGCGTGCGGTGTTCACCCGCTACGAACTCGTCGACGGGTTCCCCCGCTTCGACATCGACGACGTCTTCCTCGGCAACGGCGTGTCCGAGTTGATCACGATGACGCTGCAGGCGCTGCTGGACAACGGCGACCAGGTGCTGATCCCCGCGCCGGACTATCCGCTGTGGACCGCCTCGACGTCGCTGGCGGGCGGCACCCCCGTGCACTACCTGTGTGATGAAACGCAGGGTTGGCAGCCGGATATCGCGGACTTGGAGTCCAAGATCACCGACCGCACCAAAGCGATCGTCGTGATCAACCCGAACAACCCAACCGGCGCGGTGTACACCCGCGAAAACCTCACGCAGATCGTCGAATTGGCGCGCAAGCATCAGCTGCTCCTGCTGGCCGACGAGATCTACGACAAGATCCTCTACGACGATGCCAAGCACATCGCCCTGGCATCCCTGGCGCCGGATCTGTTGACACTGACCTTCAATGGGCTCTCCAAGGCGTATCGCGTGGCCGGCTACCGATCCGGCTGGCTCGTGATCACCGGCCCCAAGGAACACGCCACCAGCTTCATCGAGGGCATCAGCCTGCTGGCCAATATGCGGTTGTGCCCGAACGTGCCTGCCCAGCATGCGATTCAGGTGGCTCTCGGAGGGCACCAGAGTATCGACGACCTGGTCCTGCCCGGCGGCCGGTTGCTCGAGCAGCGCGATGTCGCGTGGGAGAAGCTCAACGAGATCCCCGGGGTGTCCTGCGTGAAACCCGAGGGCGCCCTGTATGCGTTCCCGCGCCTGGACCCCGAGGTCTACGACGTCGCCGATGACGAGCAATTGGTGCTCGATCTGCTGTTGCAGGAGAAGATCCTCGTCACACAGGGCACCGGATTCAATTGGCCCACACCGGATCACCTTCGCATCGTGACCCTGCCGTGGGCGCGGGACTTGGCCAACGCGATTGAGCGGCTCGGCAACTTCCTGGTCAGCTACCGCCAATAACCGCGGTTCCCGCCGCTGCGGTGATCCTGCTGATGAAGATCGCCCAGCGCTCCTGGTGTCCGAAGTTTTCGTGCAGCCTCGCGACGTAGCCGTTCAGGGTGTCGGTGTCTTCGGTCGCCGCCAGGTAGCAGCACGTCTTCTCATAGGCGATCAACAGGTTGTTGGCGACGGCATACTCGACGAGATCGCGCGTCGAGTGCAGCTCTTCGACCGCCACGAGCACCCGTCGCAGGTTGTCGCACAACAGCGCGGAGAACGCAGAGAGGTTTGTGGTCAGGTCGAATCGCAATTCATACGGCGCACCGGGCACGAGATGCTCCCAGCGGCGGTCCAACAGAAATCCTTCGCGAGCGTGCAGCTGCGGATCGTGGCCTGGACACGCCCTGTCGATCTCCACGGATCCGACTCCGACATTGACGAAGAACCCGTACCAGGGTGTGACGCTGTTGTTCCAGTTGGGCTGGAAGTTGATGACGTCGTACAGCGGTCCC
The DNA here is from genome assembly GCF_002101705.1 of Mycolicibacterium iranicum. Classification (GTDB taxonomy): domain Bacteria; phylum Actinomycetota; class Actinomycetes; order Mycobacteriales; family Mycobacteriaceae; genus Mycobacterium; species Mycobacterium iranicum. The sequence continues at coordinate 82,566 of NZ_LQPC01000049.1, forward strand.
CGGGATCTGCGAAAGGTGTTGTGGGACCTGGTGAACCCGTGCTCACCGAGCGCCGGACGGACCGCGTCTGACAGAACCGATTCGTATGCTCGCTTCAATGCCGATCGCTCGGCTCTTGTGACCATGTCCTCAGGCTAAGTCGGGCGTGACGGGTGTCCGCGCACCAAAAATCACCTCCCGCCGAATTTGAGCTTATGTCCCGTTTTCGGACCGATCCGCGACCACGACTTCAGATTCGTCGTTTCCGTTCGCGGCGGGCCCGCCGACGACCTGCCCGGGCGACACCAGTCGCGAAGCGGCGACCACTACCCTGTCCGGGTGGCGCACGCACACTCGCACTCGCTGAGCGGTCCGTCTCCGCTGGGCCCGCTGGCCGCCAAGGTCGTCGTCGGCCTGCTCGTCGCCATCGGGGTGGCGGTCCTGATCGGCGCGGCGCTGCTGTGGCCCAGCGGGGAGAAGGCCGACATTCCCCTGCCATTCCAGAACGCCGCAGGCGGAGCCGTCACCACCGAGTCAGGGCACGTGCTGTCCAGTACCGAGGCCTCCTGCGGCAGCCCGTCGGCCGGATCGGTCCTCACCTCGGCGCCGCTACCTGCCGAGGGTGCAGGAGCGCCGTGTGTGCAGTCTCTCGTCTCGATCGACTCCGGACCGAACCAGGGCGCCAACACTCTGCTGGAGATCGGTGTCGGACCCGGCCAGCCGAGCCTCGCGGTCGGCGACGACATCCGTCTCAGCCGACAGGTCGACGACGCCGGGACCACCACCTACGCCTTCTACGACTTCGAGCGGTCGTGGCCGCTGGTCGCCTTCGCGCTGGTTTTCGCGATCGTGATCGTCGCGGTGGCCCGCTGGCGCGGCCTGCGAGCGCTGATCGGCATCGTCGTCGCGTTCGGCGTCCTCGTCGTGTTCCTGCTCCCCGCTTTGCGAGACGGCGGTCCAGCGGTTCCTGTGGCACTCGTGGCCTCGGCAGCCATCCTGTACGCGGTGATCTATCTGGCCCACGGCGTAAGCCTGCGGACCAGTGCCGCACTGCTGGGCACGTTGGCGTCGCTGCTGCTGGCGGCGGTGTTGTCCTGGGCCGCAATCGAACTCACCCACCTCACCGGACTGTCGGAGGACCAGAACAACGAGGTGGCCGCCTACCTGGGCAATGTGTCGATCACCGGCATGCTGCTGGCGGGGTTCATCATCGGCTCACTGGGTGTGCTCAACGACGTCACCGTCACCCAGGCGTCGACCGCGTTCGAATTGGCTGCCCTCGGCGACGGCGCAACCCGCCGCCAGGTCTTCGTCGGGGCCATGAGGGTTGGCCGCGACCACATCGCCTCAACCGTCTACACGCTGGTGCTGGCATACGCGGGCAGCGCACTGCCTCTGCTGTTGCTGTTCAGCGTCGCCAATCGATCCCTCGGTGATGTGCTGACCAGCGAGAGCGTGGCCATCGAGGTGGCGCGCTCCGCGGTCGGCGGAATCGCGTTGGCGCTGTCGGTACCGCTGACGACGGGGATCGCCGCACTGCTGGCGACGCCGCAGGCCGACCGCCACTGACACCGGCGTTTCGTGGCCATCACTCAGAGCTCTGGCGGCCCAGCAACTCCAGCAGATATGTGCCGTAGCCGGACTTCAGCAGGGTGCGGGCCCGTTTCTCCAGCGCGTCGTCGTCGATAAACCCGACGCGCCAGGCCACTTCCTCCGGCACGCTGATCTTGAGTCCCTGGCGCTGCTCGATGGTCCGGACGTAATCGCCGGCGTCGAGCAGCGAGTCGAATGTCCCGGCATCCAGCCATGCCGTTCCGCGCGCCAGCACTTCGACGCTGAGCCTGCCCTGCTTGAGGTAGGTGTGGTTGATCTCGGTGATCTCGTACTCGCCGCGGTCGGACTTGGCGAGCCCTCGCGCGATGTCGATGACATCGTTGTCGTAGAAGTACAGCCCGGGCACCGCATAGTGCGACTTGGGTATCGACGGCTTCTCCTCCAAAGAGACCGCCCTGCCGTCGGCGTCGAGCTCGATCACCCCGTAGGCGGACGGATCGGCCACCCAGTACGCGAAAATGGCTCCGCCGGAGACTTTCTGGAAGCGTTGCAGGCTGGTGCCGAGGCCGGGGCCGTAGAAGATGTTGTCCCCCAAGACCAATGCCACCGGCTCGGTCCCGATGTGTGAGGCTCCGATCACGAAGGCCTGCGCGAGTCCTTCCGGTTCGTCCTGCACGGCGTAGGTCAGGTTGACTCCGAAATGCGAACCGTCGCCCAGCAATCGGTGGAAGTCGGGCGCGTCCACCGCGGTGGTGATCACGAGGATGTCGCGGATACCGGCCAGAATGAGCGTGGACAGCGGGTAGTAGATCAGCGGTTTGTCGTAGACGGGCACCAGCTGCTTGCTGACGCCCAAAGTGATCGGATGGAGTCGGGATCCCGATCCGCCGGCCAGGATGATTCCGCGCATCAGCCCGTCAGGTCCGCTTCGGTCAGCTCGGTGGCGGCCAGCGCCGCCTCCAGCGAGTCGTGCCGGAACACCGAGGTGACGCGGTCATGCACGACGCGGAACGCCGACGCACCCGATCCCCGTTCGCCGGTGACGGACACGGTCTGCTGTTCGACGACGACGACCCCGTCGTTGACGTAGATGCGGCCGGGTTCGACTTTGACGTCGAGCGCCTGGGCCCAGTCCCGCAGCGCGGCGTGTCCCTGGGCCGCCCCACCTGCGTCACCGATCTCGATGTCATCGCTGGACAGCGCCAGCAGCGTGTCGAGGTCGGCGGCGTTGAGCGCGTCGTGCCAGGCGAGAACGGTGGCCAGCTCCGAAGTGGTCATACCTCGAGCCTAGAACGGAGTGCGCTCCAGCCATGCTTCCCAGACCGCCGCGTCGCCGAGAACCTCGACCCCGGCGTCGGCCGCGGTCTTGCGCCGCACGGTGGCCAGCAGCAGGGCGTTGACGGGCCCCCGCAAGGCCACAGCGCCCTTGCCGTGACTGTGTGACCAGGACAGCCCGTCTTCGTCGTGGACGATGGTCCACTCCCCCGTGGGACCCAACTTTTCCTCGGTCGCGTGCAGGTGAACCGACTGCCCGCGCTCCAGCGCCGGGGGGCGACTCTTGTCGACGGTGGTGAGCTCGATCCACTCGCTGAGGCTGTCGGCGGCAAGGTCGGCGGGCAGTTCCAGCTCGGCGCCGAGCGCCAGCGCCGCGTCGAGTCGGTGCACCGCGACCTCGTGGACGCGCCGCCGGGTCCACCAGCCCGCCGGTCTGGGCCCGACGAACGTCCACACCCGAGCGTCCGAGCCGACACGGTTGACGGCGTCGATGACCGCCTGCGCCCCGGCGTTGAGCCAGTCGATGGAAGCGTCGAGGTCCTCCGGCGGTCTGCCGTCGCGCACCTCCCGCGGGTCGAGAGGCTGGTTGCGTCGCTCACTGATGATCTGTGCGGCCCAACGATTTCCGCGACCCACGTGACGGAACAACTGCTTGAGCGTCCATTCGCCGCACGTGGGAACCGGCGTCGCCGGGTCTCCCGATCGGATCAGTTCACCGAATGCTCGAGTCTGCTCGAGCAGGGCTGCTCGGAAGTCCACCCCTACGAACTTAGCGCGGCGGGCGCCTTCCCAAGCGTGATCGGCAAGGTTGACCACCCCCGTAGGACGCGGGTGTCGCGACGGCTGCCCTCGCCCGCCAGCCGGGCACCCGGATAGCGCTCGAAGAATGTGCGCAGCCCGACTTCGCCTTCGGCGCGCGCCAGCGCCGCTCCGAGGCAGAAGTGTCTGCCGCCGGAAAAGGACAGGTGCTTGCCCGCGTTGTCGCGTTCGATGTCGAAGCGGTGCGGATCAGTGAACACCTTGGGGTCGCGATTAGCGCCTGCCAGGTGGACGATGACGAGTTCGCCGCGCTGCATCGGCGTTCCGGCGATGGTGACATCGCTGCGCGCGAAGCGGGCGCTCAGCTGCACGGGCGAGTCGAGCCGCAGGATCTCCTCGACCGTGTTGGGCCACAGCTCGGGGCGGGCCGCCAGCGTCTGCAGGTGCTCCGGAGTGTCCAGCAGCATCCGGATGCCGTTGCCCAGCAGATTCACGGTGGTCTCGAAGCCTGCGGCCAGCACGAGGCCCGCCGTCGCCTGCAACTCGCGGTCGGACAACCGATTGGCTTCCTCGGAGGCCTGGCTGGCCAGGATCAGCTGGCTCATCAGGTCGTCGCCAGGATTGCGGCGCAGCTCCTCCAGATGGCCGCTGAGCCATGCGTTGAAGCCGACGAGGCCCTCGTGCACCTGCTGGAACTGCTGCCAGGACAACCCGATGTCGAGGCTGGGCGCACCGAGCTCGCCAAAGTGCAGGATGTGCTTCCGGTCGCTCTCCGGGACGCCGAGGATGTCGCTGATCACCGCGACGGGCAGCTGGGAGCAGTACCGCTCAACGACGTCGATGACGCTGGTTTCGCTGTCCAGCTCGTCGAGAAGGGCGTCCGCGGTCTGCTGCACGCGGTCACGCAGCGCGGCGACGGCGCGGGTGGTGAACACCGACGAGACGAGCTTGCGGCATCGCGTGTGGTCGGGCGGCTCGATCGACAGCAGCGACGGCGGTTCGATCGGGTGCAGCAGGCCGGGATGGGTTTTTCGGTTGATCCACTGCAGCGGCTTGGGCAATCCGGCGCCGAGGGAGGTCACCCGGAAGTCGTCGGACCGCAGAATCTCGTTGGCGGCCTGGTGGTCGACCGTCAACAGCACGGCACGGCACCGGATCACCGCCGCGTCACCGCGCAGTTCGTCGGCGAACCGGGCCGGATCGGCGCGCGCCTCGGGATCGGCGATCAGCCTGGCCTGCGGATCTCGGCCACGGCGTGCCCCGATTTTCGACAACCCACGGATGACCCCGTGCAGCGCCATCCACCGGATTCGTTGTCGCATAAGCTCGGCCGCCATCAGTTCACCTTAAGCAGGGGTCGCAGGTCGTCCAACCGGTCGAACAGGTGCCAGATGTAGGAGGACGACCCATCTTCGCGGTGGGCGTGCAGATCGGCCAGGTCAGGATCGTTGCAGTAGCCGTCGAACGCCTCCTTCGATTCCCACTCGACCAGGATGAGCACCGAGCGGGGCTCGATGTCACCGGAGACGGACTCCCGGAATTGTCCGAGTGCCACGACGCGACCGCCGTGCTTGGCGACCTCGGCGGGAGAGCGCTTCGAATAGGCCAGGTATTCGTCGCGATCGGCGATGTCGAACAGGTTCAGCGCGTAGACGGGCATGCACCGACGTTACGCCGGGATGGCTCGCTCGAGGTTGCGACCGAGTGCGTGCACCCGCCAGCCCGCGGCCTGCCACTTACCGACATCGAGGCAATTGCGGCCGTCGACAATCACTTTCGCGCGGACCACCGCGGCCAGAGCGTCGGGATCCATATCGACGAACTCGCGCCACTCGGTCAGGACCAGCACGGCGTCGGCGCGCTCGCACGCCTCCAGCACCGACGTGGAGTAGTTCAGCGTGGGAAAGAGCCGCCGGGAGTTCTCGATCGCCTGCGGGTCGTACACGTTGACGGTCGCACCGTGCAGTTGCAGCATGCCGGCGACGTTGAGTGCGGGAGAGTCGCGGACGTCGTCGGACTCAGGCTTGAACGCGGCGCCGAGGACGGCAGCGTTGGCGCCGAGCAGCGACCCTCCGCATGCCCTGGTGGCCAATTCGACCATTCGGGTGCGGCGGCGCATGTTGATGCTGTCGACTTCACGCAAGAACGTCAGCGCATGGTTGGCGCCGAGCTCGCCTGCGCGGGCCATGAATGCCCGAATGTCCTTGGGCAGGCAGCCTCCGCCGAATCCGAGGCCCGCGTTCAGGAATCGGCGACCGATGCGGGCGTCGTAGCCGAGCGCATCGGCCAGCAGCGTGACGTCGGCGTCAACGGCCTCACAGACCTCCGAGATCGCGTTGATGAACGAGATCTTGGTGGCCAGAAAAGCGTTGGCGGACACCTTGACCAGTTCGGCGGTCTGCAGATCGGCGACCAGGAACGGGACGCCGTCGGCGAGCAGCGGCGCGTACATCTCCCGCACCACCTTCTCCGCGGACTGTGAATCTTTTTGCACCCCAAGCACAATGCGGTCGGGGTGCAGGGTGTCGGCGACGGCGAATCCTTCCCGCAGGAACTCCGGGTTCCACGCCACCTCGACGGTGACGCCTTCCGGAGCGAGGCCTGCGGCACGCTCGACGAGTTCCGCCGCGGTGCCGACCGGCACCGTCGACTTGCCGATGATCACCGCTGGACGGGTGAGCATTGGCACCAGGGTGTCGATCACGGCGTAGACGTGGCGCAAATCCGCCGCGTATTCGCCCTTCTTCTGCGGTGTTCCGACCCCGAGGAAGTGCACATCGGCGAAGTCGGCCGCCTCGGCATAGTCGGTGGTGAAGCGCAGTCGTCCCGCTTCGATGTTGCGCTGCAACATCTCCCGCAACCCGGGCTCGTAGAACGGGACTTCACCCCCGGACAGTTTCGCGACCTTGCCGGCGTCGACGTCGACGCCAATGACTTCGTGGCCGATCTCGGCCATACCCGCAGCGTGGGTCGCACCCAGATAGCCGGTGCCGAAGACGGTGCAGCGCATACCGCCCTCAGTACCCACCCACGATGAGCTGAAGCCAACGCGACACCAAGCGTCAGGACAACGGAAGGTGACGAACTCTAGTTGCGCCCGGTACCGCAGAAGATCAGGAAACAGCCGTCGCCGTTGATGTCGCCGGGAACACCGGTACCAGAGCCGCCTCGCGAGCCGCCGCTGTCACCGCGGCCGCCGCTGTCACCGCGGCCGGAACCGGAACCCGAGCCCGACCCGGATCCTGAACCTGACCCGGATCCCGATCCGCTGCCGGGCCATTGCGGCTGCTGAGGGACCTGGGGCACCGGCGGGACCGTCGGCACCTGCGGCGTCTTCGTCGTCTGTGGGGGCCTCGTAGTGGGCGGATCATCGTCCTCCCACGGCGGGTCCCAGGGGTTGTTGTCTGGCTCGTCGGGCTGCTGATTGGGCCACTGCCACCGGGGCGGTGTCCACTGCGGCTGACGCGGCAGGACGATCACGGGCGGCGGGACCACCACCGGTGCGACCACCGGGGGTGGCGCGGCGGGGGCCGGAGCCGGCGGAGGAGCCGCAGGGGCCGGCGCGGGGGCCGGCGCAGCGGGTGCGGGCGCCTGCTCGACGTATACGGTCCTGGGGGCCTGCTGCGGAGCTTCCTGGACGACGGGCACCGGCGGCTTGATCGTCTCGGCCGTCTGCGGCGCGGGCGGAACGACGGCGGCTTCCTGCTGCGCGGGTGCCGGGTCGGGCGCGGGCACCTGGCTGCTGGGCACGATCACCGCCTGGGCGGGACTCGGCCGCTGGTCGGCCGTCGGGCGGATGCTGATGGCCAGCGAGATGACCAGTGCGACGACGCCGACCACGAACAGCGACGTCAATGCACTGCCGACGAGCAGGAATGGCTTGCGCTCCTCGTCGGCCGGCCGCATCTCCGTCGGCGCGAACTCGTCGACCACGTCATCGGCGCCCGCGGGAGCCAGTTGGGTGTCGGCGGCGGCGAGCCCCGCCAGCACCGAACCGGCTGTGGGGCCATCGGGGTCCTGGGAGTAGGCCAGCCCGACAGTCGTCGCCTCGAAGGCGGGCGCCGACGCCGATGCCAGTGCGGCGCCACGGGCGAGCGCGAGCTCGGCGTCATCGGGCGCGTGGACCGGCAGCGAAACGAGGTGCTCGAGGTGGGATTTGACCGAGCTGATGTCGACGCCGGAGCCCACGACGAAGATGCCCTGGGGCGGCGATGCCTGGGCCGCGACAGCCTCGGCCATCTCGGTCAGTACGGCCATCGCGTCGGTGCTGTGCAGCGAACGGCTGAGCACCTTGACCACCGAACCGTCGTCGGTTTGCACAACCGACAGGGTCGCGGTGTCGCGGTCGACGAACAGCAGCGCGGTGGTGTCGTAGTCGACGGCGCGGCCGACGGCCTGGGCCAGCGACGCGGCCGCGTGCCCTTCGGAAACGAGCATGACGTCACTGATGCCGTGGGCGGCGAGGGCGTCACGCAGCGCGGTGGCCTCGGTGTGATCACTCCATGCGACACCGATCGCCTTGAGGTGGTGTCCTCCGGTCTCGGCGCTTTCCCTGGTGCCGAGCACCGCCGAGACGACGTGCTCTGCGGCGTTTGCCGACCCCTCTGCGGAGCCCACGTCGAAGGTGTCGTGGTCGACGGTGACCCCGTCGGCCTTTTCGCCTTCAACCAGCACCATGCGCACCGTCGTAGGTGTCATCGACACACCTAATACGATGTCCACTGTCCCCTCCAAAACATTTGCTGCAGCCTGGTGGTCGGCACCGCTGGGACGCGCAAGGCGAGCCGACAACTAGATACTTCATCGGCGGGATCAGCTGCTGCGTTACACCTCACGCCGTTAGCTGAGCGTTGACGAAGATCTGGCCGGAACACGCGGCACGAACCGCCGGTGACACCGGTTCTTATGACATTACAAGCCGGACCTAGGCCTGCGCTGTGGTCAATTTCCGTCAGCTGGACCTGAGGAAATTCTGGTACGACTTCGATGGTGTCGGCCCCCGCTGGTTCTGATACTTCGAGCCGACCTTGTCGCTGCCGTAGGGGTGCTGTGCGGGGCTGGTGAGCCGTAGCAGGCACAGCTGGCCGATCTTCATGCCGGGCCACAGCGTGATCGGAAGATTCGCGACATTGGACAGCTCGAGGGTGATGTGTCCGGAGAAGCCGGGGTCGATGAAGCCCGCCGTCGAGTGCGTGAGCAGGCCGAGGCGTCCCAGGGACGACTTGCCTTCGAGCCTGCCCGCGAGGTCGTCGGGAAGCGTGCAGCGTTCCAGCGTCGCCCCGAGCACGAACTCGCCTGGATGCAGGACGAACGGCTCGCCCTCCTTGGGCTCGACCAGCGTGGTCAGGTCATCCTGGCGCTGCGCGGGGTCGATGTGCGTATAGCGGGTGTTGTTGAAGACCCGGAACAGGTTGTCGAGGCGGACGTCGACGCTGGACGGCTGGACCATACTGTCGTCGAACGGGTCGACGCCGAGCCTGCCGTTGTGGATTTCGGCCCGGATGTCGCGGTCGGAGAGCAGCACGGCACGAGGGTATCCCGGCGCTACTGCGCCCTGTCGCCCCTGGAGTCCTTGTCGGAGCTCTCGGCCTTCTCGACCTTCTCGCCACTGTCGGCTTTGGAGGTCTTCCGTTCTTCCCGCTCGGTTGTCTCCGCGGTCTCGGTCGCGTCGGCCTTTTCGGAGGTCTCGGCGTCGTCGGAAGTCTGGACGTCGTCGGAGATCCCGGCGTCGTCGGTCACCGCGGTCTCGGTCTCGTCGGTTTCCTCGTCGGTGGACACCGGCGCCACCGCCGCGTCCTCAGAAGGGTCGGCGATCTCGTCCGTCGTCTCGACCGTCTCGACCTCGGCCGTCACACTCAGCTGCACGGCCTGCTCGGAGGGGATGCCGTCCCAGTCGTCGGTGACGCTGCGGTCCTCCGGATATTCGCCCCACGGCGTGAGCAGGCCCGGTGCGGCGACGCGGTCGCCGCCGACCTCTCCGGTGAGCAGCGCGCTGATGTCGCCGTAACCGCCGTTGAGGAAGCCGTCGATGATGGTGCCGGGTGCGCGTAGGAGCGCCAGCCACTGCCCGGGCGGGTCGCCAGCCATGCCGGCGGCGTAGATCTGCTGGTGCACGGCCCCGGTGGCGCCGATGGCGCTGATCACCGGACCGATGAGCCGCGCGAAGGCGTATTCGACTGCTGCGGGCAGCTTTTCGCGGATCTCATCGCCGCGGGAGGGGAAGGTCTGCGCGAGCACTTCGGCGACGGCGTCGGTGAAAGGTCCGACAACGAGCGGGGCGATCGGGGTGAAGAACGCCGACGCGATCAGGGAGTGGTTCCACGGCGTGAGATCGGGGTCGGCCCACTGCTCCTGGACCTGACGGAAGATGGCGGGCATCTGCGTGCTGAAGGCCGCGAAGCTCTGGCCGACGGCGCCGGCAGCGCCGCCCAGAAGGATCTCCAGCGACTGGACCAGCGAGGCGTACTCGACCTCAGCGGTGACCACGCGAGGAGGGACGACGGGCTGGACGACCGTCGCGGCCTGTGCGACGGCAGCCTCATGGGTGGGCAGCACGGGCAAGGTCGAGAAGGCAATGGCGCCGGCGCCGGCCAGTGCGACTCCTGCGGTGAGCGACTGACGAAAAACCCTGTGCGCCATGAATACTCGGCTCCTGTGAACTTGCTGGGAAGGTGATCGCAGCAAAGGCTAGCCGACGCTCACGCTAAAAAGTGGGCTACGTCCGGTGGCTCTCGCTTCGGGCCGTGGCCGGCCCTGCTAGTCTCTCTAGCCACACCGCCGATGTAGTTCAATGGCAGAACATCAGCTTCCCAAGCTGAATACGCGGGTTCGATTCCCGTCATCGGCTCCAGTTTGACCAGCGCATTCGCCTTAAGGCGGCAGAGTGGCTTTCCGCTCGGTCCCTCAACGGTCCCGTACGTCGACACGGCCGACGCACATCCCTGGTCACGCCGATGCAAGGTGAGACACTGGCATCTCATCGCGAACGCGCAGCGGTTCGGGACCTGGCACAAGGACTGTTGGCTTGCACATTGGCTTCCGCACCTCGGGGGGCCGAGGCGAGTACGAGGTTGTGGGGAACCATTCAGGGTTCAACGCTCTCGGCCTGGAGGGCTGGACCTTCAACATGCGGTGGCCCGATGGGATCGTCCGGGACACCGGTCTGTGGCTCGACCCCGCCGAGAGCGGCAAGCCGCGACTCCGGTCGATGCTCGACAGTCCGATTCAAATATCCCGCATCGTCGCGCCCATGCTGCTCCTGCCGGACCCCACCCGAGCGTTCCGCAGCACTCCTGACACGCTGCCCATAATCCGGGCGAAGGAATACACCATCACTGACGTCGGGTTCGGCACCGAGAGCGAGTTCAGTGGCGTGGCCGACCTCGTGACGTTCGACCCGTCCTTCATCACGGTCGCGAATCAAGGACACGCTGACGACATCGGCGTGGCCGCGCGGTGGAGTCGCATAGAGGCGGTCTACGAACAAGCGGCCTTGCTGCCTTCCGGCCTTCCGCCCCTCGTGACAAGCCATAAGGACTTCATCGCCAGTGGCGAAGGTATCGGACGCCAACTCACGACGACGGTCAACAACCTTATGAGTACCCTGGCCGCCTCTCCCGGCTCGTCGTATCAGGCGGGTCTCGATCCTTTGCCAGCGCTGGAGAGCCTTCTTGGCATCGCGCCGCCATCAGGCCCAACACTTCCACCGCCCGACGAGCTAGGTGAGGACGCACCAGAAGTCAGCGCACGATCCGCACACCAGTACCGCCTTGCCAAAATCCGGGGCGCGTCGGGTCGCAGATTCAGCGCCGAAGTTCGCGCCGCTTACCGGAATCGATGCGCCTTCTGCGGAGCGCTGTTTGGAGGAATTCACGGCGTTCGGTCAGGCATCGACGCAGCTCATATCCTTGCTTGGAGCCAGCACGATCTAGACGTAGTGCAGAACGGCATTGCACTTTGCAAGCTCCATCATTGGGCCTTCGACGCTGGAATTCTCATGCCCACAAAGGAAGGCGAAGATTACTACGTCCGATTTACCAGCTTGGCCGACTTAGTTGATCCCATGAGCATGACCCGCCTGGGTGCTGATGGAGAACGGATTCCCGACGAGTGGTTGCCTGACGACCCGAAACACCGCCCCAGCGCTGCCTACCTACAGCGCCTTTACGCAGACCTCGGCGTCACCTTTAGGTCGGACGTCTGAGATTCCGCACGCTGAGCACGCAGCGCGGCGACGATTCGGTGACCGAGCCACTCCGCAACTGGCACCGAAACTGCGTTTCCGCAGGCATGGTACCGCGCAGACTCAAGCGTGTCTTGGTTGGGCATCTCATGAGTCGGCATCGTCCAGTTGTCCGGGAAGCCCTGCAGCCGTTCGGTTTCCAAAGGTGTTAGTCGTCTGACTGCGCCCTCAGGGTACGACACGTAGTTGCGTGACCAGTCCGTTCCGGTGTGTCGGGCTGACTCCGCGTACAGGCAATGCGCCAGCTTCTTTACGTACCCTTGCTCAGGATTTCCAACGCGGACCGCAAAGGGGGAAACAGGTTTCGTCCCATCCGGTCGGCGCGCCTCATCATCCCGGTCGCCGCATTCGGGCTCAAAAAGTATCGAGCCGGCGGTCTCCGGGTTTCCAAGAGATCCGACAATGAAGACTCTAGAGCGACTTTGGGGGATGCCGAAGTAGCGACTGTCAAGTACTCGCCACGCCACGCCATACCCGAAGTCGGCCAACGTCCGAATGATGATTGCGAAATCTCTTCCGTCGTGGGAAGACAAGAGTGCCGCAACGTTTTCGAGGATGACAATTTCGGGGCGACGCGCGCCAATAAGTTGCGCAAAGTCGTAGAAGAGCCCTGATTGCTTTCCTCGAAGTCCACTGCGAGGGCCCATTCGGGCGAGGCTGACGTCTTGGCAAGGGAAGCCGCCCGCCCAGATTTCCGCTTCGGGGATGTCATCAGCAACCACCTTCGTGATGTCGTCGGTCCGAGGAACGTCGGGCCAATGCTTGGCGAGGATATCGAGGCAGAACGACTTCTTCTCGCATTGCCATACGGTCTCGACCCCCGCCATCTCGAAACCCAAATCGAATCCGCCGATACCGGCGAAGAAGCTGGCGACTCGGTACGGTCGAGCGCCCTCGATCGCGTCGTTGCCCACGGTGGCCTTGCGACGTCCCATTGGTCGACTTGCTCCTTCCATACCCCGCTGCTGAATCCCATCCTTCGAACATGTGTTCGATGATACGTGAGGTGGCCGACACCGGGGACAAGTTCTAAAGCAGTACCGTACGGCTTGTGCCGGTTGGAGCCGATAATGACGCGCCGGGACCGAGCGCTGAACCGGAGTTCGCAACGCCGTCACCAGCACGGTCTCGGAATATGGCTGCGATCCGGCGCACCGATACCCGGCCCGAACTACTCCTGCGAAGCGCGCTCCACGCGCGCGGGCTGAGGTTCCGAAAGGACTACGCGGTTCGCGCCGAGGGTCGCATCATCAGACCCGATGTTGCGTTCACGCGGTACCGGGTGGCCGTCTTTCTCGACGGCTGCTTCTGGCACGGGTGCCCCGAACACGGACGCCCGCCGAAGTCCAACAACTCCTACTGGCTACCGAAGCTGGCTAAGAACGCTCAAAGAGATATTGAGCAGACACAGATCTTGACCGAGGCGGGGTGGACTGTCGTTCGCCTTTGGGAGCACGTCGCCATCGGCGATGCGGTGTCCACAGTCTGCGATGCACTCCGCGAGGCGGGTGCCCCGCCGTGACCTATCCGTGCAGCGGGATCACATTCGAGCCATAGCTTGGCTTCGCCGCCGGGGCAGACAACACGCCGATCGCGGCTATGTTGCCCGTGTGGTCGTCAGTGCTGATCAGGTGGGCGTAGACGGTCAGCATCAACTTTTGCGTCCCGGTGCCCCATGAGCGCCGCGATGTCGATGGGCCGATTACCCGCCGCGAGGCAAAGGCTCGCGCAGGTGTGGCGGAGCGAGTGGAACGACTGCTCGGGGTCCAGCTTCGCGGTCGGAGTGAGCCTGTTGGCGCGCAACACCGCCGGTCGGTACACCGCCTTGTAGAAGGTCGCGTGGCGTAATGGCGTTGTCCAGTCGAGCACCAACCGCTTCTCCGCGTCCTCCACGGTGAGATTCGGCGAGGGCGTCGGCCTGCCGCCGCGCCCGGTCCTTCGCCGTCGCGCTCGGTGCTGCTTCTTCCACACCCGTAGTCGCCGCTCCTGGTGCGCCGTTGTCGGTCCGCGTTCCGGTAGGCCGAGGTCGCGTCAGCGACGTACCGGGCCACAGCGGGGCGTCGGGCTCATTGCCACGCGGCGTCCGGATTCAACGACCGCTCAGGCACTTCGACGTTGGCGATGGTGAGCCCGCCGAGTTCCGCGGCGCGCAACCCCGCCCACGCCGCGACGTGGATCAGGACGTTGTAGGGCCAGGGCGTCGCATGTACGAGCGCAGAAACCTTTGCGGGAGTGAGGAACATGGCCCGGTCCACCACTACCCCGACCTGACCGCCGTTGGTACCGGTCTCGGTGGGGGAACTTGATGTACTCGGCGGGGCTCTTCGCCAGCCGGCCATCCACGACGGCCTGCTCCAGGACCATGCGGGCGGTCCAGAACGCGTGCCGCACGGTGGACGGCTTCTTGCCCGCCTTTGTTAGACGATTGACCCACGCCTGGATGTACTCGCGGGTGATCTTGTTGAGCGGGTAGCCGCCGAACACCGCGTCAATGCCGAGTGTCTTGCCGTCGCCGCGACGTGTTGCGGCCGCTGCGAGCGCGTAGCAGTCAAGTACAGCGAGGATTGGTGGGCGACAAGGACCCCCAGCAGGGGTAACAAGGGGGACGACGTGGTGCCGCCCATCGTCGCCACGCGCCTGGTGACGCACTGGGCGGCGGTGATCGACTTCGTGGACGACGGACTGCTGAACGGCAGTCCGGAACTGGTCGAGAAAACCGAGACCGTGCCTGCGAACTCAGGCCGTCACGCCTACACCAGGACCGCTCTGGTGACCCCGCGGGGTCAGTCGCTTATCGAGTCCTACATCGTCGACGGGATGGGACACGCGCACCCCGGCCCGGCTGGTCAGGGATTGTTCACCGATCGGGCTGGACCCGACTCCAGCTCCATCGCATGGGATTTCGCGAAGAGCCACCCCAGACGCAGGTGATCCGTCAGTGCGATCGGGAAAGCCGGTGCCTTTGACCCGCCGGCCGCCGATACCATCGGGGAGATGACCGACGTCACGAGCAGCACCGAACCGGAATCCGTCGAACCCACCACCGCGATCGGAAGCCCCGAGCACGTCTACGTGGCGATCGTTGTCAACCCCAACGCCGGCAACCAGATCGTCACCGCGCACCGAACCCGCGAGGGCGCCGATGCTCAGCTTGACGAGCTGGCCGCTACGTGGGAGATGAGCCGCGATCTCCTGAAGGCCCAGGTCCTCGAATTGCCGCTTCTGCACTGAGGTTTTGCCGCTCGACCAGCGATGGCAACGACGCGAGGACCGGCGTCATGGACGGCTGAATACCGTTGTCACCAACCCATCTTGGCTTCCAGAATCTCGAAGCTGCGTACGAGCTCCTCCTCTGGGAGCGGCTCCCCGTCCGATGCGGCAATCAACACTCCGACGATCGCACCGGAGATGACCCGACGTTCGGCAAGGTCGGACGGCCGATCGAGGCGGCGCACGAGGGCATCGGCGAGCCGCTCGATCAGATCGACGTAGGCCGAGTACAGCAATCCGCGAGCCTCTGGCACGGTGTAGAGCAAGTGCTGCGTGACGATCGCGTCGTGACGTTCTTCATCGGTGAGGTCGGCGAAGTACGCGTTCACAGCGTGCCTGTATGCGGCCGCCGGCGACAGGTCTCTCGGTGCGTCGATGAACGCCGAGACGATCGGCCCGAACTGGTCGCAGATCAGCAACGCCTCTTTCACGCCGAAATAGCGATAGAACGTGCGCGCGGAGACGTCGGCTTTCTCGACGATCTGGTCGATGGTCGTTCTGGCATAACCCTGCGCGAGAAACAACTGCAACGCGGCCTCACGGATCGCTGCCCGCGTTTTGATCTTTTTGCGTTCGCGCAAGCTCGCCAACTCCGGCCGGTGCATCGCTCAAGTATTGCCGACTACCGATATCGACATGCGTAGTTCGAGATTCGCGGACGGTTTGATCGAAACCAGCCAGGTGGAGCCAGCAGGTTCGACGGCGTCAACTCAACCCGGCGGGTGGTCTCGGCGACTGTTGCCGAGACCTTCGCGACCCAGACGATCGCCCCGCGGTAAACCTGTCCCCGCCTACCGACCGTCGGTGCTGAACAGGTAGAAGCCGCCGTCACCCGGGGCGCAGTACCAGTAGGGGTAGGCCCGATCGAAGTTCGGATCGTTCCACACCAGTGGCGCGTCCGACTGGCACTGGGCTTCGGTGGGCCAGAACCAGGGCGTTCCGTCGGAGTCGGTCTCCAGGTAGTCAACGGCATTGGCCGTTCCCGCTGCGCCCATCAAGCCCGCAAACGCCAGTGCAACGGCCGCGATCGCCTTCTTCATGTCATCCCCGCCCTCTGAGTCCGTTCATTTGACGACGCAACAATAACTTGCGCAGTCAACAATTACACGCAGAATCGGAAAGGGAGTCTGTCGCCTGGTGCCGACTATTCCGAAACCGTTGCTCGACAGACGCTTATGTTCATCGCGCCATCCTCCCCTCGGGGCAACTCAGCGATCCAAGTTGGTCTCCCGATTCAGCTCCTCTGTGGCACAACAACTCTGATCGCTTCGGCGCAAGGCTCAACTAACCGCAGCCACCGGGACCCTCAGTGGTCACCGGCGGGTTCGATGGTCAACGCCTGGGCGACCGCGGACCGCCACCCGGCCGCCTCCCGGCGCCGGACGCGGGCATCCATGTTCGGGTACCACGCCGCGGCGACGTGACGATTGGCGCGCAGCGCGGCTCGATCCGGCCAGTAGCCCACCGCGAGGCCGGCGGCGTACGCGGCTCCCAGTGACACCGTCTCCGAGACGAACGGGCGCACCACCGGGATATCGAGCACGTCGGCGAGGAACTGCATCAGCAGATGATTGGAGGTCATACCGCCGTCAACCGCCAGTCGCGCCGGCGGCACCCCGGAGTCGTCGGTCATGGCGTTGACGACCTCCCAGGTCTGCCAGGCGGTCGCCTCCAGCACGGCCCGCGCCAGATGACCTTTCGTAATGTAAGACGTCAGCCCGACCACGATGCCGCGAGCATCGGGATCCCAGTGCGGAGAGAACATTCCGGAGAAGGCGGGCACGATGTAGCAGCCGCCGTTGTCGTCGACGGTGCTCGCAAGCGTCTCGATCTGCGGAGCCGTGCCGATGACACCGAGCGTGTCGCGGAACCACTGAACCAGGGAACCGGCGACGGCGATCGGGCCCTCGAGCGCGTACATCGGTTCTTCACCCGGTGCTGCGTAGGCCACCGTGGACAGCAGGCCGCGACGCGACCGCACGATCGACGTCCCGACATTCATCAGGAGAAAAGCTCCAGTTCCATACGTGCACTTGGCTTCTCGCGGCTCAAAGCACATCTGCCCGAACAGCGCCGCCTGCTGATCCCCGAGTGCTGCGGCGATGGGCACTCCGGGCAGCACCGTAGTGCACCGGCCGTACACCTCCGCATTGGACACGATCCGGGGCAGCATCACCTCCGGGATGTCGAAGACACCCGTCAGCTTCGAACTCCATTGCAGCGAGTGCAGATCCATCAGCAGCGTCCTGCTGGCGTTGGTGACATCGCTGACGTGGACGCCGCCGCGGGGTCCGCCGGTGAGATTCCAGATCAGCCAGGACTCCAGAGTGCCGAAGAGGACTTCGCCGCGCTGGGCTCTCGACTCCAGACCGCGCACGTTGTCGAGAAGCCAGCGCAGGCGCGGGGCCGCGAAATACGTTCCGGGATAGAGTCCCGCGATCCGGTCGAAGTCCTGGGCGTGGTCGCCGATCTGCTCCACGATGGGCCCGGTTCTGGTGTCCTGCCAGGTGATGGCCGGTGCCACCGGGCGCCCCGTACGCCGATCCCAGACCACGGTCGTCTCCCGCTGGTTGGCGATACCCAGGGCGACGACGTTGGAGGGGTCGAGTCCGGCGCTCGCCAGCGCCTCGGGGATCACACGGCCCACCGTGCGCCACAGCTCGAGGGCATCTTGCTCTGCCCACCCGGGCTGCGGAAAAGACTGGCGTTGCTCGCGCTGGGCGATCGACAGCATCCGCCCACGCTGGTCGAACAGCATGCATCGGGCCGAGGTGGTCCCGAGATCGATTGCGGCAACGGCTCGTTGATCGCTCACCGGATCGCGTCCAGCGACTGCTGCACGGCATCTGCGGTGCGCCGCAATTCGGCGAGCAGATCGGCAGGTGGCGCTCCCTGGCGGGTCAGCAGTTCTTCGGGCGGCCCCTGAACGGCCAGTGCTGTGACGTTGGCGCGACCTCCGTGCACGGGGACGGCGACGTCGGCGAGATCGGGGTCGCACTCGGCATTGGCCGTGGCGATCCCCTCAGCCCTGATCCGTTCGATCGCGGCGGCCAGGCCGGCGCGGTCGGTCGACGTGCCACGGGTAAAGCGCTCCAGCGTGAGGTTCCGCAGAAGTCGTTCGCGCAGAGGCGAATACGCCAGAACCAACTTTCCGCATCCGGTGGCATGCAACGGCAGCAGTTCTCCGACGCGCAGGGTTTGCGGGGTGTCATCGGGACGGAAGACATGGTGGACGATCCGCGCTTCCTGCCCTTCGAGGGTGGTCATCAGCACGGACAAGCCCGTGGCCGACGCCAGCGCATCCGCCCACGGCATGGCCGCCGACCTCAGATCGTTTCCATCGAGTTCGACCACCTCCTGCGACATGAGCCGCGCACCCGGCGAGTACCTACCGGCCTCGTCGTCCTGGTCGAGGTACTCCAGATCGACGAGGGTGCGCAGAATACCGTGTGCTGTCGTCTTGGACAGGCCGACGTCCGCCGCGATTTCCCGTAGCTGCATCGGTCGATCACTGCGTGCGATCAGGTCGACGATCGCGGTGGCGCGCACGATCGCCTGAATGGAACCCGGCATGGTGCTCCTCACTGTGGCGCCGACAAGAGCTTTTCCGCACCGTTCGACATTGTCGAACGTAGGCGATTGATGTGGATCACATTCGGTCTTTACGTTCGCAACACGTCACCAATCGGAATCGAGTGCCCGTTCGGCGGGACGCAACGACACGGAAAGGCCAACGATGAAGACCAGACATCCACTACTCGGTGAACTGTCCGGCGAGCTGCTGGGTACCGCCGTCCTGATCCTGTTCGGGTGCGGCGTCGTCGCCCAGGTCATCACCGGCGGGTTCCCGGACTCCGTCTCCGCCGGCGACCACAACTCGATCGCGTTCGGCTGGGGCCTCGGCGTGACCATGGCCGTATTCGTCGCCGGCCGGCTCAGCGGCGCCCACCTGAACCCGGCGGTCACCATAGCGCTGGCGGCGTTCCGCGGCTTCGATCGACGGAAAGTGTTGCCGTTCATAGGCGCTCAGATGGTCGGAGCGATGCTGGGAGCGTTCATCGTCCGACTGGTCTACGCGGACCAGATCGCCGCCGTCGATCCCGGTCACAGCAAGGCGACACAGGGCATCTTCTCGACCTCACCGGGCGAGGGCGTCTCGATCGCCACCGCCTTCGCCGACCAGGTCGTCGGCACGGCGCTGCTGGTCATGGTGATATTCGCCGTCACCAGCGCGATCAACAACCCACCACTGGCCAACACCGCACCGCTGATGATCGGACTTCTCGTCGTCGCGATCGGCATGGCCTGGGGTACCAATGCGGGGTATGCGATCAATCCGGCCCGCGATTTCGGCCCGCGACTGGCGTCGTACCTGACCGGCTACCACGACGCCATGTTCTCGGCAAACGGCCCGGAACTGTACTTCTGGCTACCGATCGTCGCGCCGATCGTCGGCGGCCTGATCGGCGGTGCGCTCTTCGTCTACGGCATCGAGCGGCTGCTGCCCCCGGCCGACGCCCCCGAGGAGATCGGAGTGTCCGAGAGCGCCGCCCTTCAGGACCGATGAGCCATTCCACCACCAGACGATTCATCACCACCATCTCGTAAGGAGTGAAACCATGTCCGATTTCGTCGGATCCGTCGACCAGGGAACAACCAGCACCCGCTTCATGGTCTTCGACCACGGCGGCAACGTCATCGCCGCACACCAACTCGAACACGAGCAGATCCTGCCTCGCGCCGGCTGGGTCGAGCACAATCCCGTGGAGATCTGGGAACGCACCTCCTCAGTCATCCAGACCGCTCTCGGGAAAGCCGGGCTCGTCAGCAGCGACCTCGCAGCGCTGGGCATCACCAACCAGCGTGAGACCACTGTGGTTTGGAACAAGCGCACCGGCCGCCCCTATTACAACGCGATCGTCTGGCAGGACACCCGCACCGACCGGATAGCCAGCGCACTCGAAGCTCAGGGCCACGGCGAGACCATCAGACACAAGGCGGGTCTGCCGCCCGCGACGTACTTCGCCGGCGGCAAGATCAAATGGATCCTCGACAACGTCGACGGTGTCCGGGAAGCCGCCGAACGCGGTGACGCGCTCTTCGGCACCACCGACAGCTGGCTGCTGTGGCGCCTCACCGGCGGAAGCCACGGCGGCGTGCACGTCACCGACGTCACCAACGCCAGCCGCACCATGCTGATGAACCTGGAGACACTGGACTGGGACGACGAACTGCTCGCCCTGTTCGGGGTCCCCCGGCAGATGTTGCCCGAAATCGTGCCCTCGTCCTCCCCCGAGCCCTACGGCCTGACGCTCGCCGACGGTCCCCTCGGCGGCGAGGTTCCGCTCACCGGTGCACTCGGCGACCAGCAAGCCGCGACCGTCGGGCAGGTGTGTTTTTCCCCGGGAGAGGCCAAGAACACCTACGGCACGGGCAATTTCATGCTGATCAACACCGGAACCGACATCGTCCGCTCGAAGTCCGGACTGCTCACGACGGTCGCCTACAAGCTGGGTGACGCCGACGCCGTCTACGCGCTCGAGGGGTCGATCGCCGTCACCGGCTCAGCGGTCCAGTGGCTGCGCGATCAGCTCGGAATCATCAGCGGTGCAGCACAATCAGAGGTTCTCGCCCGACAGGTAGAGGACAACGGCGGGGTCTACTTCGTGCCGGCCTTCTCCGGACTCTTTGCCCCACACTGGCGCTCGGATGCCCGCGGCGCCATCGTCGGCCTGTCCCGGTTCAACACCAATGCCCACGTCGCTCGGGCGACGCTGGAGGCGATCTGTTACCAGAGCCGCGACGTCGTCGATGCGATGGAAGCCGATTCCGGTGTGCACTTGGAGGTCTTGAAAGTCGACGGCGGAATCACCGCCAACGCACTGTGCATGCAGATCCAGGCCGACGTGCTCGGCGTCGACGTGATCAAGCCCGTGGTCGCCGAGACCACTGCGCTCGGCGCTGCCTACGCCGCTGGTCTGGCCGTCGGCTTCTGGAAGGACACCGACGAACTGCGCAAGAACTGGCGGGAAGACCGGCGCTGGACACCGGCCTGGACCGACGAGCAGCGCGAGACCGGGCACGCCCAATGGACCAAGGCGGTGTCCCGCACCCTCGACTGGGTCAATGTCAGCTGACAAGCGCTCACCCACAACACGATTCGCGAAAGGCGAAAACCATGAGAGCTCAACCCCTTTCCCCGGCAGCCCGCAACGACGCGCTCACCGATATGGCCGACGCACCGCTGGACATTTTGATCATCGGCGGGGGTGTGGTCGGTGCCGGTGCGGCACTCGACGCCGCAACACGGGGTCTGCGAACGGGACTGGTCGAAGCCCGCGACCTCGCTTCCGGCACCTCAAGTCGCTCCAGCAAGCTGATTCACGGCGGACTGCGGTATCTGGAGATGCTGGACTTCGGTCTCGTGGCCGAGGCGCTGTCCGAGCGCGGACTGATGCTGGAAAAGCTTGCGCCACATCTTGTCAGGCCGGTGAAGTTCCTCTACCCGCTCAAGCACCGCGGCTGGGAACGCCTGTACCTCGGCGCCGGCCTCACGCTGTACGACGCGATGTCGAAGGCCTCCGGTCACGGCGCCGGCGTCCCGCTGCACCGGCACCTGACGCGCCGCGGCGCGCTGCGGGCCGCGCCGTCGCTGAAGAAGGAGGCACTCGTCGGGGCTCTGCAGTATTACGACGCCCAGGTCGACGATGCCCGCCACACCATGACGATCGCTCGCACGGCAGCCGCGTACGGCGCACGGGTCGCCACGCGCGCCCGCGTCGTCGACCTGCTGCGCGAGGGTGAGCGCGTGACCGGTGCCCGCGTCGTCGACCTGGAAAGCGGCCGCGAGCACACGATCCGCGCGCGCCAGGTCATCAACGCCACCGGCGTGTGGACCGACGACACGCAGGGCCTGGCCAACGAACGCGGCCAGTTTCAGGTCCGCTCCAGCAAGGGGATCCACCTCGTCGTCCCGCGCGACAGGATCAGGTCGTCGACCGGGATCATCCTGCGCACCGAAAAATCCGTGCTCTTCATCATCCCCTGGGGCCGACACTGGATCATCGGTACCACCGACACGGACTGGTCACTGGACAAGTCCCATCCCGCCGCCAGCCGCAAGGACATCGCCTACCTGCTCGACCAGGTGAACACGGTGCTGCGCGTCCCCCTCACCGAGGCCGACGTCGAAGGTGTGTTCGCCGGACTGCGGCCGCTGCTGGCCGGGGAGAACGCCGACACCTCGGCGTTGTCACGTGAACATGCTGTGGCACATACTGTTCCGGGTCTGGTGGTGATCGCGGGTGGCAAGTACACCACCTACCGGGTGATGGCCAAGGACGCCGTCGACGAGGCCGTCCACGGTCTCGGCGAGACCTTCGACCGCAAGATCGCCGGCTGTATCACCGACGATGTCCCGCTGCTGGGCGCCGAGGGCTATCGCGCACTGTGGAATGCGCGCGGCCAGCTCGCCTCCGACTCCGGCCTCAGCGAGGCGCGGATCTCGACACTGTTGAACCGCTACGGCTCGATGATCGGCGAGATCCTGCAGTTGATCGGTGACGATCCGACGCTCGGCGCGCCCGTGGCCGAGGCCGACGACTACCTGCGGGCGGAGATCGTCTACGCGGTGACCCACGAAGGAGCGCTGCATCTCGACGACGTGCTCTGCCGCCGGACCCGGATCTCGATCGAGACATTCGACCGGGGCACCGAATCCTGTCCGGAGGTCGCGGATCTGATGTCGCCGGTGCTGGGGTGGTCTGACGAGCAGCGGGCCCGCGAGATCGCGCACTACCAGGCACGGGTGTCCGCCGAGCGGGAGAGCCAGGAGATGCCCGACGACGAGACGGCCGACGCCGCACGCCTCGGCGCCGCCGACATCGTGCCGGTCAGCTAAGTGGGCGATGCGATCGGCGACATCGGTCACCGAGTCCGGCCATAAACGACCGCCGCTCGAGAGATCCGGCTGAGTCATGGATGGGTACGGGCTGTTGACTCTCGCTTCACTGTGACCTAGGTTACCTGGAAACGTTCCCATGGAAACGTTCCCACGGGGTCTAGGAGCGAAATGGCAGGTCGAGGAGTGACGATCCGGGACGTCGCCGCGTATGCGGGGGTGTCCCTCGGCACGGCGTCCAGGGTCCTTTCTGGCCATCCGGCCACCTCGCCGCAAGCCCGGGATCGAGTCCGGGAGGCGGTCAGTGCGCTCGGTTACCGCCCGAACGCGCAGGCGCGCTCATTGCGCCTCACCCGCACCCAAGCGGTCGGCCTCCTCCTCTCGGATGTCCGCAACCCCTTCTTCGCCGATGTCGCGCACGCAGCCGAGCAGGCCGCACTCGGAGCTGATTACGTCACGCTTCTGGGCAACGCCAACGAGAACGTCGAACAGCAGGATCGATACCTCGAGACGTTCCTCAGCCAGCGCGTCGACGGAGTAGTGCTCGCACCGCAGGGTCGAGGTTCGGGCAGCCTCGACGCGCTCATCGAGAGCCGGATGCCCCTCGTTTTCGTCGACCGCACCGTCGAGGGCATCGACGTGCCGAGTGTGACCACAGACAGCCGGGCGGGTCTCGACGGGGCGATCCGACATCTGGTCGCCGCGGGGCATTCCAGAATCGCGTATATCGGCGGCCCCCAGTCGATCTCGACCGGAAGGCAGCGCTATGACGATTTCGTCGAAGCGCTTCCCAGGTATGGCCTTGTCAACGACGCGTCGCTGATCACCTTCGGCGATTTCCAAGAGGAGAGCGGCGTTCGGGCAGGCAATCAGCTTCTGTCGATGTCGAGCCGCCCGACCGCCATCATCGCCGCGGACAACCTCATGGCTTTGGGCGCCCTCGCCGCAGTCAGGATGCACGGCTTACGACTGGGGGCCGACATCGAGGTGATCGCCTTCGACGATATCGAGTGGCTCGCACATTTCGACCCGCCCATCTCGGTCATCGCACAGGATGCAACCGCGGTCGGGAGGTGCGCCGTCGAACTGCTGATAGGCGTGATCAACGGAGACAAACCCGAGTCAGTGGTGCTGCCGACCACATTCATCGATCGCTCAGCGGGAGTAGTGCAGTGACGGAGTCTCGCCGTTCGCGGGTGTTCGTCGTCGGGAGCCTCAACGCCGACCACCGAGTCCACGTCACCCGTCTGCCGGCGGCGGGGGAAACGGTGCTGGCCACAGACGCGGCGGTCACCGCGGGAGGCAAGGGCGCCAACCAGGCCGTCGCGGCGGCACGGGCAGGCGCACCGACAACCATCATCGGAACTGTCGGAGATGATGCCGACGGCAGGCTGCTCCAGCGCGCGCTCACCGAACAGGACATCGATGCGCAGCGCGTCCGGCTGGTTCCGGACGCGGCGACCGGCCGCGCGCTCATCACCGTCGACGATGACGGCGAGAACACCATCGTGGTCGTCGCCGGCGCCAACAACCAGCTGATGAACACCGACATCGACCAGGGACTGAGCGACATCGGGCCCGGCGATCTGCTACTGCTCCAACTCGAGACGCCGGAATCCGTCGTTCGACACGCCGCTCGCGCCGCGGGACACGCCGGCGCCACGGTGATCATGAACCCGACGCCAGTACCCGAGAGCGCGGGCAGCCTGTTTGAGGACGTCGATATCCTCGTCGTCAACGAGCACGAGCTCGGTCACCTCGCTGGCGACATCACTTCGCTTGCCCGACAGTCCAATTCCACCGTCATATGCACTCTCGGCGCCGACGGCGTCGACGTTACCCACCGCGGAGGTGTCAAACACGTCGCGGCGTGCGATGTGGATGCCATCGACACCACCGCCGCCGGCGACACCTTCATCGGTTATCTTGCGGCCTGGCTTGCGGTTCGAACCGACGACCTCCTTGATGCCGTCGACGCCGCGGTGCTCGCTGCAGGTGTTGCCGTGACACGCCGCGGAGCCATCTCCTCGATCCCCTACGGCGGCGAACTCACATGCAGCGCAACGACAGGAGAAGACGAGCGATGAGGATCGCACTTGGAAACGACCACGCGGGCTACTCACTGAAAGCACATGTCCGCGCGGTACTCGAAAATCTCGGGCACGAAATGATCGATACCGGCGCGCAGGACGACAACCCCGTCGACTTCCCCGACGTCACGTGGGACACCTGCGAACCGGTTCTCAGAGGCGACGCCGACCGAGCAGTGTTGGTGTGCGGCACGGGACAGGGTGCCGTGATGGCGGCCAACAAGATTCCCGGCATCAGGTGCGCACTCGCCCACGATGTCTATTCGGCGCACCAGGCGGTCGAGCACGACGACGCCAACGCACTCGCGATGGGCGCGTGGGTGATTGGCCGGGCAACTGCAGGCGAGGTCATCGAGTCGTTTCTCGGCGCCCGCTTCGACGACGACGAGGACACCGTCCGCCGGGTCCGCAAGTTGCATGAACTCGAACGCAACGCGGCGCGACAACTTGCCGGCGAATTATCAAAGGAGATAACGCAATGACCACCGCTATGGACGATCGTCGGCGGCAAGCCGAACACGGATCACCGGGAAAGCTCAAGACCGCCCTGGGCTCTGCCGCCGGCACGTGCGTGGAGAACTACGACTTCGTCGCCTATGGAACTGCGTCCGCGCTCTATTTCGGCGATGTCTTCTTTCCCGAGTCCGACCCGACGACCGGAACTCTGTTGTCGTTCGCCACGCTCGGAGTGGGCTTCCTAATGCGCCCGATTGGCGGCAGCGTTGGCGGCTTTCTCGCCGACCGATACGGCCGCAAACCCGTCCTCGTCGGCGCCCTCCTCATGATGGGCATCGCCACCGTGCTGATCGGTTGTCTACCGACCTACGCGCAGGTCGGCATCCTCGCCCCGATCCTGCTGGTGACGATCCGTGTCATTCAAGGTCTCGCCTTCGGCGCCGAGTGGGGCGGCGCGGTCCTGATGGCGTTCGAACACGCACCGTGGCGTCAGCGAGGAAGGTTCGCCGCGATACCACAGGCCGGCAACCCCCTCGGAATTGCGTTGGCCAACATAGCTTTCCTGGCTTCGGTGTCGTTAGACGGTGACTGGGCCTGGCGAGTCCCGTTCCTGGCCAGCGCCCTGCTCATCGTCGTCGGTCTGTACGTGCGGCTGCGGGTCACAGAGTCGCCGGAGTTCGAGCAGGTCAAGGCTCAAGGCAACGTGGTGAAGAACCCGTTCCTGACCACACTGCGCCGCGATTGGCGAAACATCCTGCGTGTCATTGCGCTTCGCGTGGTCGAATCCTGCGCCTACTACCTCACCGCCACGTACCTGCTGTCGTACATCACGAAACAGAACGAAGGGACGCGAACCATCGCCATCACCGGCGTCGTCATCGCCAGCGTCATCGCCGTCGGCACGACGCTCTATGCAGGTCGCCTCACCGACAGGATCGGTCGGCGACGGGTCTACCTGGGAGGGTGTCTCATGGCGATCGCATTCGGCATACCGATGTATCTGATGGCCAACACCGGCGAGCCGTTCTTGATCGTGTTGCTCTTCATCATCGGCATCGGTCTCATCCATGCGGTGCTCACCGGCACCCAGGGCGCGTGGTTCGCCGAGCTGTTCAACACCAGTACGCGCACCTCCGGCGCTTCCATCGGCTATCAGGTCGCCGCTTCCATCGCCGGCTTCGCCCCGTTCCTCGCCGTACTGTTGGCAGACAAGTTCGGCTGGATCGGGCCGGCGCTGTTCTACGTCACGGTCGGCTTCATCGGGCTGGCGGGTGTGATGGCCACCAAGGAGACATGGGGTCCCAAGCAGCGCGCCGAGGTGGATGCGTTGATCCGGGGTGACGCCGGCGCTGACTCCGTCGAGGCTGCGCCCGCATGATCGGTGGGCTGGGTCCAGCGCTGCGATCCACCATCGCAAGCGTGAGCACAAGCCGGCCGGGCCCGCCGTTCACTACGTCACAGAATGCCCAGATTGGAAACCTCGCTTACGGGCTATATTCCAGAGAACACTTGTTCACCGAAACCGGGATATGGCCATGCGAACCTCCGACATGCAGGCGCTCGGGAATGTTGCCGCCGAGGGCCTGACCGTCCTCAACACGCTGGTCCGCGGCACTCATCGCGGCATCGCGGGGCGCGTCTTCACGTCGATCGGCCCGGCCGCGCGCCCCGTCGAGTTCGTCCACGACGCGATCGCGGGCGCGGTGTACGACGCCCTCGATTTTGCTGGGCACCACCTCCCACCTGCCCTCAGCACGTGGGCCGCCGCAGGTCTGGCGTTCGACGACGACCCCGCATTGGACGAACGGCCAGGCGTAGCCGAAGCCATCGCCGCACTCACCGGCATCTACGGCGACGAACTCGCCGAGCGCGACAGCCCCCTGGCGACCCCGATGGCCATCCGGATAGACGGACGACCGGTCCCGCTCACGCCCGACGGGATCGCCGCGGCCTACCCGAGACCGACTGAAGCGCTGGCAGTCTTCGTCCACGGGCTGTGCCAGACGGAATCGTCATGGCGCCGCCCACCCCGGATGACCGCCGACTTCGACGAGCGTCACTACGGTGAGCGTCTCGCGGAGGACCTCGGATTCACCCCCATCGACATCCGGTACAACACGGGCCTGCACATCTCCACCAATGGCCGCAGCCTCGATGCCATTCTGACGCGGCTGGTGGAGGTATGGCCCGTGCCCGTGCGCCGGATCGCGTTGATTGGTCACTCGATGGGCGGTCTGGTGGTGCGCAGCGCCTGTCATTACGGCCACGAGCAGAACCGCCGCTGGACCAGAAGTACACGGCAGGTCATCTGTCTCGGATCTCCACACTTGGGCGCCGACCTGGAAAAAGGTGTGAACGTCGCGACCTGGGTCATGGCCAAGTTCGGCGAAAGCCGTGCCGTTGCCGAGCTGCTCAATCTCCGCAGCGACGGGATCAAGGACCTCCGGTACGGGTCGCTCCTCGACGACGACTGGGACGCGATCGACCCCGACGAGTTTCTGCGGGACCGCTGCACGGAGGTTCCTTTCCTCCCCGCCGCCACATACCACTTCGTGGCGACGTCCGCGGCTCCGGCGGCGTTGGGAGTGCTACTCGGTGACCACCTCGTACGCCCGTCCAGCGCCGCCGGACGCGGCCGTCGTCGGCGTCTCCCGTTCGACGACGACGCGGGACTCACGCTCACCGGGCTGCACCATTTCGATCTGCTCAACCATCCCGAGATCTACGTCAAGATCCGCGAATGGCTCACCGCGTGAGCTAGTGCTCGCGGCCGTCCGCCGCGGATGCCAGCGGGTCGGCAGCAATCCCGCAGCACCTGGCCAATCTCGGCCACTACCGTCGCGGAGGCGTCGGGGAGCTCGAGACTAGGAGCACTTGATGAAGCTGACATCGTTGATCGCAGGCGCAGCCGTCACGGCGGGCGTGGGCGCCGCCGCGCTCGGCATCGGAATAGCACCGGCTCTCGCCCAGCCTGGCGGCCACGGACCTGGCCACGTGTGGCAATCGCCGCCGCCCGGTGGTCCGGGCCCTGACGGCCCCGGTGGACCTGGTCGAAACGGGTCGCCCCCACCTCCGCCTGGCGGGCCCGACGGTCCTGGCGGTCCCGGCAGGCAAGGGCCGCCCCCGAACCTTGGGCCACCCGGCGGGCCGGGGTGGCGAGGCCATCCGCCGCCCTGGGATGGGGGCCCGGCGCCGTGGGGGTGGGGACCACCTCCCCCACCGCCGCCGCATGGACCGCTGCCGCCACCCTGGGGGCCGCCCCCGCCACCGTTCGACTACTTCGGGCAGTGGGTCACGCCGGTCTTCGATCCCGGCTTCAACGCCTGGGGGTTCTGGTTTTACGGAATCTGGATCCCCCTCTGATCGGGCATGGATCTCATCCGCACCCTTCCGACGCACACCATCTGCGATGTGAAAGACGGCCTCGGAGCTAGCTGGCGAACACCCGAATCCAATCGACCCGCATCTCGGCGGGGTAGGTGCCCCCGGCGGGCTCGCGTCCACCGGAACCGCCGACTGCGATATTGAAGACGGGGACCATCGTGAAACCGGGGTCGTTGAACGGCCAGTCCGGGAGGGAGTTGGCCGGGACCGTGAAAAACGGCTCCATGCCCGGCTCATAGTCCTTCCAGAAGTACATGCCGGTGGGCTGCCAGGTCATCCGCCAGGTGTGCCACGCGCTGTCGACCGGATGGCGGTTGGTCGCGAACGCCGTGCCGTCAAGCCGTGCGTGCACCGTCGTCCCCGACGGCCAATCGTTGTTGCCATACCACTCCACGAGGTCGACTTCGCCACCGCGGACGGGATTCTCGTTGACGAGCCAGAACGCCGGCCACGCACCGTCGGTTAGGCAGTCCAGTTTGACCCGCGCCTCCCACGTCGTGCCGATACCGCCTCGCCACAGCCCCATGATCTTCGCGCTGGCGTACTTCTCCTGGATGTTGGCACCCTCGCCACGCGTGGCACGGATGACGAGATTTCCGTTGCCGTCCTGAAACACGTGTTCCTGGTCGGTGACGTAGCGGCCCATATTGAACGGCTTGTCCCATTCGACGGGGTTCCGGATCGTCTCGCGGGCGGGAACGATGAACCACCGAGCCGGGTCGGGCGGAGACCCCGCTGGTCCGTTGAACTCATCCTGAAACAGCATCACCGGTGCTGGTTGAGCGAGTTCCGGCGCGGGCTCGACGGGCACGACGGGTGGCTGAGCGTGGGCAGCGGGCGGTGTCGCCACGGCGGCCACACCCAGCCCCATCATCAGCAATGCACTACGGCGGTCGAATTCGGGCACAGCAGCACGGTAATCGACGTCACGCGCTTTGACCGATGTTTTCCTTGCAACGACGGTTTCGCGTCGCGCTTCCCTGAGCGCCCCCAGCGACGAGATGCGCTCGACGACAAAGCGATTGAGCATGGACCACGTCAAGACACGGACGCCGGATACCATCGTGCGATCGTGCAGTTGATCCGAGAGCTCGGTGCGTGGCGGCGCAGCAGTCGGATCCGTGTGCGCAGATTTGACGCCAGCGCAGGGTGGGTGGCGGCAACTCCGACGCGCCACGTACGTCGGTCCCACCTGTCCATCTCGACGTTCAACGTCTGGTTCGACCCGTTTTTCAGCGATCGCAGGTACCAGGCAATTGCCGACCTGCTGGCCGCGGATCCGCCGGATGTCATGGTGTTCCAAGAGGTCACCGACGTCGCGCACGAAAATTTTTTGGCTCAGCGCTGGATTCGCGAGCACTACCTGAGCGCGTCGGTCATCGGTGCAGGAGTTGGGACCTACGGCATGCTGCTGCTGTCACGGGTGCCGGTGTCGGCAGTGAGATACACAGGCCTGCCGAGCGATGCCCGCCGCGGCTTCTTGCGCGCTGCACTCCTCGTCAACAACGCCCGCACCGTGGTGTGCTCGGTTCACCTTGACAGCGGCAAACGGTCGGCTCCGCTTCGTGAACGGCAGCTCGGCCGGATCTTCCGAGCACTCGATGCGGACTCCGATGCGGTCGTGCTCGGCGACTTCAACATGCGCGACCGAGAAAACCACCTCATCGAAAGGCCTTTTCGCGACGTCTGGCCGACTCTGCGGCCCGGCGAGGACGGCTACACCGAGGACACCTCGATAAACGACATGCGGTACGACAACACCGGCAAGAATCGCCATGTCCGCTTCGACCGCGTCCTGCTCAAAGGCCAGCAGTGGCGACCCGAGAGCATCACACTGCTTGGTACCGAACCGATTTCACCTGAGCACCCTCGAGTTTTCCCGTCGGATCACTTTGGCGTGCGGTGCCTCTTGAGCGCTCGCCCGCCGGCAGACCCGTAGGCGATTCGTCAGTTCCTGCGCATCGCGCCCGCTGCCTCAGGGCGCGGGAACGCTGCCGCAACCTACGCCGGGGATGCAGCCCGCGGCACCACCGGGGCCGGCCACACCACCGGGACCACCCGGAATCGCACCCGCGGCACCACCCGGACCAGCCACACCACCAGGACCACCCGGAATCGCACCCGCGGCACCACCCGGACCAGCCACACCACCAGGACCACCCGGAATCGCACCCGCCGCACCACCCGGACCAGCCACACCACCAGGACCACCCGGAATGGCGCCGGCGACACCCGGCGCGGGCGGAGGCACGTAACCGGGTGCCGGGGGCGGAGAAGCAGCAA